>JAVJOG010000018.1:0-80125 GCA_040216885.1 Parvibaculum sp. | reverse complement strand
CTCCGGGAGCCGGTCGCCCCAGGTCAGATGCACCATCCGCTCACGCCGCTCCCTTGGTGAAATAGAGAACGACGCTCTTGCCCATCAGAGGACCGGCGATCTTCTCCAGCGTCCGCGTGAGCCACGGACGTTGCAGGATGTCCCACTCGAGAAAACGCTTGTAGAGATTGACGATCTTCACATCCTCGCGTTTCACGCCGACGGCGCATTTCAGCCACCAGTATGGCGAATGAAGCCCGTGCGCGAAATGCCGGTGGAAGAAAGAGAGACCACGGCGCTGAACGGAGCCCTTGAGCTGGCTTTCGCGGAAGATACGGACATGGCCGCCCGGTTCGTTGTGATAGTCGTCGGACAGCGCCCAGCAGACCCACTCCGGCCAGTAGCGCGGTACGCTGACGGCGAGCGTGCCGCCCGGCTTCAGGATGCGGTCGATTTCAGCGACGGCCTGTTCGTAGTCCGGAATGTGCTCCAGCACTTCCGAGCAGATTACCTTGTCGAAACTGGCGTCCGGAAAGGGCAGCGACAACGCATTGCCGACGGTCAGCGAGAAGGCGCGCTTGGTATCCGGGTCCATGTCGGGGCACGAACCGAAGCCGTTGCGTGTATTGCGCACGTCCTCGAAGCCGAGGTCGAGCCCGACCACATGGCATTGCGAGTGGTAGTACATGGCATGGACATGCCGGCCTGCGCCGCAACCGAGGTCAAGCGCGCGCTGGCCGTCCCTAAGCCCGAGCACGTTCAAGTCGATTGTCTGCATCTGCGATTGTCTGCCTGTAAATCTCGACGCATTCGCGCGCCGCACGTTCCCATTTGAATTTGGCGAGGATGCGTTCGCGCCCGGCCTCGCCGTAGCGTGCGCGCATTTCAGGGTCGTCGAGCATGGCGGCGATGGCGCGCGCCAGCGCCGGCGGATTGGAATGCGGCACGACGATGCCGGCGTCACCGACGACTTCGGGCAACGAGCCGCCGTCTGTCGCGATCACCGGCGTTCCGCAGGACATGGCCTCTCCCGCCGGGAAGCCGAAGCCTTCATAGACGGAGGGCGAGACCGCGATCGTCGCCTCGTTGTAGATTCGCGTGATGTCGTCGTCGCTGACGCCGCCGACGAACTCCACCTTGTCCATGATGCCGAGTGCGCGCAGCTCATGCGATGTATTGCCTTCGCGCAGGCGGCCGATGACGCGGAGTTTCAGGTTCGGCCGCGTCTTCAGCAGCTCGGCATAGGCGCGGATCAGGTAGATCAGCCCCTTCAGCGGCACGTCGGCGCTGGCGCAGGCGACGATCAGGTCGTCGCGGCGCTTCACCTCCGGCATCGGGCGGAACTGGATGTGGTCGATGCCGTGCAGCACCAGACGCGTCTTCGAAATGTCGACGCCGAATTCGCGCGCGACGTCGCGGCGCGTGCTTTCCGACACGACGATTAGCGGGTCGAGCCGGCGCGCGACCTTGATCTGCATGTTGAGGAAGGAATACCAGCGGCGTTTCAGCAGCTTCAGTTGCAGGGTACGCGCATGTTCGATGTCGATGCGCCGGTCCATCGTGATCGGATGGTGGATAGTGCCGACGGTCGGCAGGCCCATGTCGCGGATTTTAAGCAAGCCCCAGCAAAGCGTCTGGTTGTCGTGACAGACGTCGTAGTCGGCAACGGTGCCACGTACATAGCGCGCCATACGCTCGCCGAACGTGTAGGGCTCCGAGAAGCCGCCCGTCGCGTGGCTCCACCATTCGAAGAGGTCGATGGGCGAGGCAAACATCCAGGGCCGGATGGACTTGATCGGATGCGGATTGGCATAGAGGTCGAGTGAGGGCAGCTTGATCAGCCTCACGCGCGGATCGATTTCGGGATAAGGTGGTCCGGAAATGACGTCGACCTGATGGCCGAGTTCGGCCAGCGCCTTGGCGATGTGGCGCATATAGACGCCCTGGCCGCCCGTCGTCGGGTTCGAGCGGTAGCTCGGCAGCAGGATGCGCAGCGGCCGGTCGCCGGAAATCGCGGCGAGCTTCGGCGTCTCGGCGGTGGATTTTTTCGCAGGCCCGGCCAGCGCGTCATCCGTCTCATTGCGCTCCAGCGCCTGCGACATACAGATTTCCTCGGTCTCTATTTGATGCGCGCCGGAGGCGGCGTCCGGATGGGCCGGAGGGGTATACCCCATATTGCGCCGCATTAAAGCGCGGCGGATCATAACGGCATAGGGCCAAGGCAACAACCCACTAACAAGAATGTCAGCGAGGGCTCTCCGGGCCTCGATTCAGGTCTCAGTTCAGGCGTCGCCGGGGCGTCGCGGTCTCCTCGTCGGGGTCCGGCGCTGTGCCCGACTGGTGATGGACGATCAGCCAGCCGTCGCCGCTGCGGATGAAAATGTTGGTCGCCAGCAGGTAGTCCGGGCCGATGCGCTCGTAGCAAATGACGATGCCCGTGTCGCCGTGAAGGTTGGCGCGCGCCTGCAGACATTCGATGTTGGGGCTCGCCGGACCGGTCAGGATCGCATGCCAGCTTTGCAGCACCGCGTCGCGCCCTTCGACCGGCGGCCAGCCCGGATGCAGGCAGGTCACCTGCTCGACATCGGCCCAGAGCGCGCCCATCAGCGTCACGTCGCGCCCGGCAAAGGCGCGGTAAAAGGTCTCGTTGGCGAAAAGCAGGGCGGCGCGATCGCGGTCGATGGACATGGAGGTTGCCGGGGGATTGTGGCCGGGCGTCCAGTCTAGCAGGCTTTCAGAGCCCGGCGAGCATTGCGGCGCCGTTTCCGTGGCCGGCCAGAAGCACGGCATAGGAAGCCGCAAGGCCGACAAGATTCGAGGCGAAGACCGCGACCAGCCACAATCCAAGTGGCGATCCCGGGCGGAACTGCGGGTTACGCCAGACGAGCCAGACGAGCAGCGGCGTCCAGAACAGCGCATGGCTGAGCGCCGCCATACCGCCGCCGAGCGCCGCGGCGACCAGCGCCAGGTTGGCCAGCCAGACCGCCAGCACGGCGCGGGCCGCGAAATGGCGAAAGAAAAAGAACACCGCCAGCGAATTGACGAAGATCAGCCAACCGAGAAAGGCGCGCGGCAGGGCGGGGTCCGCGAGCAGGCGCTCCGTCCATTCCATGCCGACGCTCCCCCCGGACCAGACTGACCAAATGTTACAATTTGGTCAGTCTGGTCATTTCGGGGCGGGCGGCAAGTCACATCGGCGCGAGCGTCTTCAGCCGAAGCGGCGTTTCAGCCAGTCGGTCATCAGCGCGTTCAGCTCGTCTGGTTTTTCCGACTGGGTCCAGTGGCCGCAATCGGCAATGACGTGCTTTTCGAGGTCGGCGATGTGGTTTTCCATGCCGGCCGTCATTTCGGGCCGGAGCACGATGTCGTCGGCGGCCGAAATCATCAGGCAGGGCACGTCGATCTTTTCGGTCTGGCCTTCGGTCAGTTGCCAGTTGCGCGTGAAGTTGCGGTACCAGTTGATACCGCCCTCGAAGCCCGATTTCTCGAAGGCCTTGGTGTAGTAGTCGAGTTCTTCCGCGTTCAGCAGTTGCGTGCCGAGCCAGGTGCTTTCGTCGGTGTCGAAGCTCTTCAGGAAGGACAGGTTTTTCTGGTCGGCGGGCAGGGCATCGAAATCGGTGAGCTTCATCGCGCTCTTGCGGTACCAGAAGCGCATCGAGCGTGCGGCATCGGCATCGAAAATCTTTTCAGCGATGCCGAATTTCTGGAAGTAGACGATGTACATGTCCTCGCCGAAGACCATGCGCATGCCGGCGATCGGGTCGATGGGACCGCGCGGAATAAAGGGCGTGTTGACGCCGATGACGCCGGCGACGCGGTCCGGGTGGCGCAGCGCCATCTGCCAGGTCACCATGCCGCCCCAGTCGTGTCCGGCGAAAACCGCCTTGTCGATGCCGAGCGCATCGAGCATTCCCGCCAGATCGTCCGTCAGGTGCGCGATGTCGTAGAGCGGCACCGCGTCCGGTCCCTTCGGGCCGCCGGTGTTGCCATAGCCGCGCTGGTCCGGCGCGATGGCGCGGAAGCCCGCGCCCGCGACGGCGGGGAGCTGGTGACGCCAGGAATAGCCGAGTTCCGGAAAGCCGTGACACATCACCACAGCCACGCCGTTCTTCGGCCCCTGTTCGTAGACGGCCATCCTGATGCCGTTGGTGTCGACGTAATGCGGCTCAGGAAATTTCATGGCCGTGCCCTCCCGGTTTTGCGGATTGTTCGTTTGATTTTTATGCGGCTTTCAGGCGCTCGACATCGGCGGTCGGCGACAGGCCCAGCACCTTCATCATCTCGTCGCGGTCGGGCCCGAGCTTCGGCGGATAGTAGTCGGCATTGCGCCTCTTGCCGCGCGCCCAGGTGGCAAGGATTTTCGAGATGTTACGCGGGTCGCGCAGCCAGAGATTGGGCCGCTCAACCATGTGGAAAGCACGCATGAAGGTGCGCAGCAGTTCGATGTCGCTGCGCACCGCCGGCAGGATCGCGTCTTCGGCGAAACTCTTGATGACGCGTACCTTCACGCCCGGCTTGTAGTCGGGATCGATCGCATTGCGCGCGCGCCTTGTGGCGGCCAGATCCTGCTTCACCATATCGTCATAGTACTGACGAAGATCGAGGGCGAGGCGCTTGTGATAATAGGCGGCGCGCGCGGCGGGGTCCTTGCGGTCCAGCGCGTCGCGCAGCGCCTCGGCGGCGATGGCGGCGAAGGAGCAGCCGCGGCCATAGAGCGGATTGGTGCGGATGACGCTGTCGCCGATCGGGAAGAAACCGAGCACGCGCGGCTCGCCGTTCACCGTCATGTGACGCCAGCGGCTGATGAGTTCGCCCATGCCGAAAACCTTGCTGATGGGCTCCGACGTTTCCGCCGACGTCCAGCGCGCGATGCCCGGCAGTTGCGCGCAGACGGCGTCGAAGATTTCGGGGCGCACGACGGCCTTGCGCATCTCAATTTCGATTTCCGGCACCGCCAGCGTGATCGAGAAGCAGCCATTGTCGGCCGGAAAGAGGCCGTATTTGATGAAGCCGAGGTCGCCGGCGCCGGGCACCTTGCCGCGCTCGGGCTCGGCGATGCCGTCGCGCAGCCGGTAGTGGCGGGTGAAGTAGAGGATGCCGGCGCGTTCATTTTCTTCCGTGATGCCGGCGCCTGCCTCGTTTAACCATTCGATCATCTGGCTGTTCTTGCCGGCGGCATCGATCACGATGTCGGCCGGCCAGTCGCGCCGCTCGCCGCTCTGTTCACCCGTGGCGCCGGTGACGCGCAACTTGCCGTTCGCGCGGTCGGTCAGGATGCCGCGCACCAGCGCGCCGGTCTCGAAATGGATGCCGGGCTGGCGTGCCGCGTAGCGGCGCATGACCAGTTCCAGCGTCGTGCGGCGGCTGGTCAGGATCGTCATGTCCTCGTCGCCGGGTGCCGGCACGTATTGCTGGCGCAGCTTTGGCGTCAGATTGTCGGCGAAGTGGATTTCGCGACAGCCGGCGTCGAGCAGGTCTTTCATCAATTCGGGGTAGTTGTCGCGGATCAGCATGTGCAGCCGCGCCAGAAAGGCATGGCTGTGGCGCAGATGGCCGACGCCCTTGCGCTCCCATCGCTCGAAGGCCTCGTCGGCCGAACTGTCCGGCGGGGGCGGGTCGCGCTCCAGCACGGTCACATCCTTGCCCGCGCGGGCCAGCGCCAGCACGGTCGACAATCCGGCAATGCCGCCGCCAACCACCAGAATCCGTTCGCCCATGCTCTCGCCTCCGCCTCGACTCTTGGCCCCGGGGCAGAAAATAGACCGTAGTCTATTTTATTACAAGAGGCGGCGACTCAACTTCCGCTTTTCATGGTCCAGGCCGAGAGGGCGAGCGCCAGCCAGCCGGCCAGAAAGGCGATGCCGCCAATCGGCGTGACCAGCACCAGCGCGCGGCTGCCGGTGAGGCCGAGATAGTAGAGTGAGCCCGAAAAGAGGATCGTGCCGAGAAGAAAGGCCCAGCCTGCGGCCTGCGCGAAGTTGCCGCCGCCTTGCGACGCCGCCCAGGCGACCGCGATCAGCGCCAGCGCATGATACATCTGGTAGCGCGCGCCGGTTTCGAAGGCGGCGATTTCCGCCGGGCCGACACGTGCCTGCAGGCCGTGCGCCGCGAAGGCGCCGAGCGCCACCGACAAAAGCCCGCTCAATGCGCCGATGGTCAGCCAGAGCCGCATGCGATTTTCCTCCGCAATTCCGTTTGCCTGAGCATCGGCGAAAGCGGCGCCGCGCGCAATGCGATCTAGCGTCCGGCCTGCATCAGCGCCGCGATGCCGGCCTCGCGCGACGCCTCGTTGCGCATCAAGGCGCTCGATCTGGCCAATGCGGCGCTCACCGGACTTCTTGTCGCGCTGCAAACATATGTCGAGGCATCGAAGGCGCCCTGGGCCGGGCCGCTCGAGGCGCGCATCTGGGACTATCTCGTGGACGCAACCGAGCGGCGGAAGCTGCCCTTCCCTTCATTGGGGTAGGGCGGCAGCGCCCCCCGCGCGAATCCCGCTTCCCGCCGCCCGGTCCGGCGCGCTATGAGTGTGCGGTCCCACCGGAACCCCGCGCATCATGTCGCTCTCCCTCCGCCTGTCGATCTTCTACGGCTCGCTTTGTTTCTTCGGCGGCATCAACCTGCCGTTCTTTCCGGTCTGGCTGAAGTCGAAGGGGCTCGGTCCCGAGGACATCGCGCTGGTGCTGGCGGCCACGATGTTCCTGCGCATCGTCGCGGGGCCGGTCTTCGCCTTCGTCGCCGACCGCTGGGAAAACCGGCGTGGCGTCGCGATCGCACTTTCCTGGGCCTCGCTCGCCACCGTTTCGCTCTTTCTGCTGACCGACGGCTTCTGGCCGATCTTCATCGTCGCGGCGCTGCTGATGTCGCTCTGGCCCTCGGTCACGCCGCTTCTCGAATCGATCGCGATGCGCGCGACGCAGGAGCAGGGCGTCGATTACGGCCGCGTCCGGCTCTGGTGTTCGATCACCTTCATCATCGCGGCGACGGGCGGCGGCTGGCTGCTCGAATGGAACCCGGCCTCCATCGTCATTCTCTGCATGATCGGCTCGATCGCGCTCGGCCTTGCCGGCGCGCATCTGCTGGTCAAGGAACGTCCGGCGAAGAAGCGCAAACGTCGGCCGGGCGGTCAGCTTCAGGCGTCGCTCGCCATCGCGCGGCACCCGATCTTCTTCGTTGGCTTGCTGACGGCGAGCCTCATCCAGTCGACCCATGCAGTCTACTACGCCTTCGGGACGCTCAACTGGCTGCGCCTCGGCTATGGCGAGAATCTGATCGGCATTCTCTGGGCGGTCGGCATCGTCGCCGAGATCATCCTTTTTGCCTTCTCCGCGCGGGTGCTGAAACGCTTCAGTGCCGCCTCGCTGCTTGCCATCGCTGCGGGGGCCGCCATCCTGCGCTGGACCTTCACGGCTTTCGATCCGCCGCTCTGGGCGCTTTTCGGGTTGCAGATCCTCCATGCGCTCACATTCTGCGCCGCGCATCTGGGGGCAATGTATTTTGTTGCCGCCGCCGCGCCGAAGTCGCTGGCCGCGACGGCGCAAAGCCTTTACGGCGCGCTCTCTTCCGGCGTTATCATGGGGGTAGTGACGCTGATCGCCGGCCCCATCTATCAGGTCTATGGGCCGCAGGCCTATCTGCTGTCGGCGGCGGCCGGCGCGCTGGGGCTTGCGGGCGCGCTCTATGTTGCGGCACGCTGGAACGGCGGCGCGCTGGTCGAGGAAACCGAGGACGACGAAGAACATGACAATCGAGATTATCCCAAGCCGGTCCGCCCTGGGTGCTGAGGTTCGCGGCGTCGATCTCGCAAAGCCGTTGACCGATGACGCCTTCATGGCGATCCAGCAGGCCTGGTACGACCATATCGTGCTGCTGTTTCGCGGCCAGAATCTTTCCGACGACGACCTGATCCGGTTTTCGCGGCATTTCGGTGAGCTCGACATCGCGCCCGCCAGCGCCAACGACATGGCGGGCGCGCAGGAAAAGTCGCGGCCGGAAATCTGGATCATCTCCAACGTGCTCGAAAACGGAAAGCCCATCGGCGCGCTCGGCGACAAGGAAGCCGAATGGCATACCGACATGTCCTATGTGGCGGCGCCGCCGATGGCGAGCGTGCTCTATTCGCTGGAAATTCCGAGGACCGGCGGGGACACCAGTTTCGCCAATATGTACAAGGCGCTCGAAGCCTTGCCCGACGATTTGCGCGCCGCCATCGATGGCCGCAGCTGCAATCACGATGCAAGCACCACCAGTGTCGGCGAGTTGCGTGCCGGCGCCGATGCCGTTCTCGATGTGCGCACGGCGCCTGGCGCAAAGCATCCGACGATCCGCACCCATCCGGCGACCGGCGGCAAAGCGCTTTATCTCGGCCGCCGTCTCAACGGCTATCTTGAGGGACTTCCCGTCGAGGAAAGCGAACAACTTCTCGACCGGTTGTGGGCGCATTGCGCGAAGCCGGAATTTTCATGGACGCATCAATGGGCGGTCGGCGACATGCTGATCTGGGACAATCGCTGCGCCATTCACCGTCGCGACGGTTTCGACGGGCGCGAGCGCCGCGTCATGCACCGCACCCAGATCAAGGGCGATGCGCCGCGCTGACATCGGCCAGCGCGACCTTACGTCAAATTTCGCCTGATTGACTTTGCTCGCGGATGCGCCAGTTTTTGCTGCAAAAGCATTGTCTGTTGGAGGAAATCTCATGCGCGCGCTGGTGCTCGAAAACGGTTTCGGGATCGAAAATCTGAATCTCAAGGACCGCGACGTTCCGAAGGCGGGGCCGGGACAGGTCGTTCTGAAAATGAAAGCCGGCTCGCTCAACTACCGCGATCTCGCCACCGTCACCTTCGGCGGAAATCCGAAACTGCTGCCGTTTGTGCCGCTGTCGGACGGTTGCGGCGAAGTGGTGGAAGTCGGCGAGGGCGTCACGCGCCTGAAAAAAGGCGACCGCGTCGCGCCGAGCTTTTTCCAGGGCTGGATTTCCGGCGGGCCCGTCGCCGAGCTTCTCGGCGCCACGGCGCTTGGCAGCCCGATCGACGGTTGCGCGCAGGAATATATGGTGCTTTCCGCCGAGGGCATGTCGAAGGCGCCGTCGAACCTGTCGGATGCCGAAGTTGCCTGTCTCCCTTGCGCGGCGCTCACCGCCTGGCGGGCGCTGGTGGTCGAGGGCAACATCAAGGCCGGCGACACGGTGCTGGTGCAGGGAACCGGCGGCGTTTCGATTTTCGCGCTGCAATTCGCCAAGGCGATGGGTGCGCGCGTCATCGTCACGTCCTCGTCGGACGAGAAGATCGAACGGGCGAAGAAGCTCGGCGCCGACGATGCGATCAACTACAAGGCAACCCCGAACTGGGAAATGGAAGCGCGCAAGCTCACCGGCGGGCGCGGCGTCGATCATGTGGTCGAGGTTGGCGGCGCCGACACCTTCCCGCGCTCGATCACGGCGTCCCGCGTCGGCGGTCATATCGCGGTCATCGGCATTCTCACCGGCCTTACCAAGGATGTGAATGTCGCGGCGATTTTCGCGCAGAACCTCAAGATCAGCGGCATCACGGTCGGCAGCCGCACGCAGTTCGAGGAAATGTCGCGCGCCATCGAACAGAACGACATCCACCCGGTCATCGACAAAAGATTCCCGCTGGCGCAAGCGCAGGAGGCGTTCCGGCTGATGCAGGGCGCCTCGCATTTCGGCAAGATCGTGTTGAACATCTGAGGGCATTCAGCCCCAGAGTTCCCGTTCCGCCGGATGGACGGTGCTGCCTTCGTAGCGCATGCCCGGCGCGCGGTCCTTCGCCAGCAGCAACGGCCCGTCGAGGTCGACATAGTCGGCCTGTTGCGCGATCAGCATGGCCGGCGCCATGGCCAGAGATGTCGCGACCATGCAGCCCACCATAACCCGCAGCTTGCGCAGCTTCGCGCAGCGCACCACCGACAACGCTTCGGTGAGCCCCCCGGTCTTGTCGAGCTTGACGTTGATGAAGTCGTAGAGGCCCACCAGCCGCTTCATGCCTTCAAGGCCATGCGCGCTTTCGTCGGCGCAGAGCGGCACGGGCGAGCCGATCCCGCGCAGCGCCTCGTCGTCCTTTGCCGGCAGCGGCTGCTCGATCAGCGCCACGCCCAGCCGCGCCAGTTCGCGGGCCATCGGCAACACGTCGTCTGCCTTCCAACCCTCGTTCGCATCGACAATCAGCGTCGCGTTCGGCGCGCCGTCGCGCACCGCTTCCACGCGGGCAATGTCGTCCGGGCCGCCGCCGAGTTTCAGCTTCAGCAGCGGGCGGTGCGTATTTTCGCGCGCCGCCTCGCGCATCGCGTCGGGCGCGGCGAGGCTCAGCGTGTAGGCGGTGGTCACGGGTCCCGGTTCGGTGAGGCCGGCGAGCTTCCAGACCGGACACTGCGCCTGCCGGGCTTCGAGATCCCACATCGCGCAGTCGATCGCGTTGCGCGCCGCGCCGCGCGGTATCGCGCGTTGCAACTCCTCGCGCGTCAGCCCGTCGGAAATCCGGGGTTGCAGGGCGCGGATCGCGGCCAGCGTGTCCTTTTCGGTTTCGCCATAACGCGCATAGGGCACGCATTCGCCACGTCCCGTCACGCCGTTTTCGCGCAGTTTCACGACGATGATCCGGGCTTCGGTCTTCGAACCGCGCGAAATCGTGAAGGCGCCGGCGATCGGCCAGGATTCGATGTCGGCGTCGATCTCGCGCATGGAGGGGGGCGGCCTCGTTACCCATTGGAATCGAAGCGCGATCATGGCGCGCGGGCGCGCCGCCGCCAAGCCCCGTATTGGAACGGCGGGGCGGCTAGACGCGACCGGCGAAGAAGGCGCCGTTCCAGTGATCGCCGGGCGGATTGGCCTCATAGGCGGCAATGCGCCCTTCGTAGAAATCATAGAGCGTCGGGATGGCGCCGTTGAGCTTGCGGCATTCGGCGATGGCAGCGCGCGCTTCCGCCCAGCGCTGGTTGCGATAGGCCGAGAAGATCAGCGCATGGGCTTCCTGAAGTGCGCGGAATTTCGGATTGGCGCGCATGATCGGATCGCCGAGCAGCGCATAGACGCGGCGGCCTTCCGGATGGCGTGGCGTCGATACGAGGTCGATTTCGAGCAGCGCATAACGCGCGCCGACGGCCTTTTGCGCGCCTTCGCCGACGATGATTGCGGGGCCGTAGTGGCGGGCGTTGCGCTGCAGATAGGCGGCAAAGCTCACAGGCTCGCCCAGCACGCCGTAGTCGAAGCGTTGCACGGCGCCCATGTTGCCGGTGATGGCTGTGCCGGTATCGATGCCGATGGAGAGGCTCAGCGGCACATGGCTCAGATGCTGGCGGCGCGCGTCTTCCTCGAGGAATTCATTAAGGGCTTCGAGGTTTTCGACCATGCGCAGCGCCGCGTCGCAGCCTTTCGAGGCGTGGTCGGAGACGTCGAGCGGCGCGTTCCAGACCGCATAAAGCGTGTCGCCGACGCCGCGATCCACCATGCCGTTGCGGTCCTGCACGATCTTGGTCATCGGCGAGAAGAAGCGGTTCAGAATGTCGGCATAGGCCGTCGGATCCTCGAGATAGCGGTCGGCGATGATGTTGAAGCCGCGCAGGCCGGCCACCACCGAGGTCACGTCGCGCAATGCGCCCTCGGCGCGGATCAGGCGCGGATTGGATTTCATTTTCGCCAGGCCCGATGCCGAGAGCCGGCGGCCGAACTGCGTTTCGACGAAGCGGATCTCGTCTTCGGTGTGCAGCCGGGTCATCAGCGCGCCCGTCAGGCAGGCCAGCAGCAGCGTCGTGCCGCCCAATGCCGGGTCGATCAGCCAGCGATGGTTCTCGAACGCCCACCACGAGCCATAGGCACCGCCGGCGATCAGCAGCAGCGTCAGGATGAAGCCCCAGCGAAAGCGGAAGCGTCGCACGACCAGAATGACGAGGATGCCGCCGAGGAAAATGAAAAGCTGTTCGGCACTTGCCGCCCAACCCGGACGAACCAGAAAATGACCGCCGGCGATCTGGTCGATGGCACTGGCGGCGATGGCGCCGGAGGCGAGCGCGGTGCCGGCGGGCGTGTCGAAAAGGCGTTCGCTGCCGTTGGCCGACACGCCGATCACGGCGACACGGCCTTCGAGCGGCGGCACATCCGCAGTTCGCGCCAGCAGTTTCCAGGCGGAAACGGCGCTTCGCGTGTCGTCGCGTCCAAAATAGAGCCGCAGCTTGCCGTCCCGCGTCGTCTGTGCGACGAGCGGCGTACCGTCGATCTCGACGCGCTCGATGCCGGGCTCCATCTCGAAGGAGAAGCCGCTCTCGGGCGCCGCGACGATGGCGCGGTAGCCCGTGCCGCCGCGCGCCACGCGCAGCGTTTCGAGCACGTTCGAGGGATGGAGTTTTCCGTTCAGGTTGACGAGCAGCGGCAGCTCGCGCACGCGTGCGCCCGGCGCGCCGTCCGGCAGGCTCGCGCCGACACCGCGTGCCGCCGCCTCGAAGGGCGCAAGCGTTGGCCGCCAGGTCTTGTAGTCGTGCATGTAGTGCCGCGGATCGCCGCCCTGCGGCGCAACCGCTGCGGGCAGGGCCGGTGCGTGTTGTCCGTCGAAGGCGGTTTTGCCGGGCACGAAGGAAAGGATCGACGGCGTCTCGCGAAGCCGCGCGGCCAGTTCCCGGTCGTGGTCGGGCAGGTTTTGCAACGCGCCGATAAAGTCGCTTTCCGCCGGCAGCGGCGTCCAGAGGCGCATCAGTTCACGGATCGCGGTCGGGTCGGGTTCGGAAAGCGCCGCATCGATCAGGATGGCCGAGGCGCCGGCGTCGCGCACGCGGTCGGCAAGCTCGGCCAGGCGCTTGCGCGGCCAGGGCCAGGCGCCATAGCGCTTCGCGGTCTCGCCGTCGATGTCGATATAGACGGCGCGCGGGCCTGTGGCTTCGGCTTCACGCGGCAGGATCTGCTGATAGAGGTCGAAGACCTCGTTCTGCAAGACGCTCCCCGCGCCGCGCGGATCGTAGATTGCGGCGGCGAGCCCGAGCACAAGCACAAGGCCCGGCAGGATCGCGGAAAGTCTGCGGAATGCAGGCGTCGGATTCATGTCTCACTGCGACCGCCCCGGACAAAATGCCGGAACGGGTGCCCCATATTGAAACTTTCGACCCCGCCTTTGTCTTGTTACGGGACAAAGACGGAAGCCGCCACTGCTTTTGCTGCAGCATTCGTTCCAGCGCCGGGGCCGGCGCAGACGCCTCATATTATGGCGATATAGTGCGCCGATTATTCGGCGCCGGTCTCGCGCTTCAGATAGGCGATCAGGCTGGTGCGTTCATGGGGCTTCTTCAGGCCGGGAAAGGCCATGCTGGTGCCCGGCACCATTGCGGAGGGCTTTTCGAGATAGGTCATCAGCGTCTCCTCGGTCCAGACCAGGCCTTCCTCGCCCTTGGCCTTCATGGCCTTGGAATAGGTGACGCCTTCATGTGTTCCGGCCGTCTTGCCGAAAATGCCGTGGAGATTGGGGCCAATGACGTTTTTTCCGCCCTCGTCGAGCGTGTGGCAGGCCTTGCAGCGGGCAAACAGCTTTTCGCCCAGCGCCAGGTCGGGTTCTTCGGCGCTCGCCGCGCCCGATACCGAGAAAGCCAGAGCCAGAACCGCCAAACCCGTATAGAGACCGCGCATCGAAACACCCTCCTGAAGACCGGAAACCGAAACCGCGCCCGGGAATCCGCCGGGACGGGGCGCAGGCTAAACGAATTTGCCGCGAAGGGAAGGCCGGGCAGGGGACCGGGACGGCTTGCCGCAGGCCGGGGCGGCGGGCAAAGTGGCCCCGTTGGCAGGGTGAGGCGAGAGGCGGGGACGGTTTGGCCGGAATGCGCAATTCAGCGGGACGGGAGGCCGACGTCGCATCGCCGGCCTCTTGCGAGACCGGCGTCGAAGGCCAGACCCTGCACATCGTCGCGGCAGGCGACTGGTCGATCGTCCATCTCGATCCGGTCGACCGCCAATTGCGCGCGCTGCTGGCCGCGCCGCCATCCGCGCGGAAAGCCGAAATCGACTTCGCGGCGATCGATCGTTTCGACACGGCGGGCGCCTGCGTGCTGGCGCGCACGGCGGCGCTGCTCCGCGACAGGGGCCTGACCGTCGATCTCAAGAACATGAGCGAGGCCCAGCGTATTCTCATCGACAAGATCGACGCGGGCGGGATGCCGGAGCCCGTCCGCCATCTATCCGAGCCGCTCTATATCCAGGTAACGGCCAGGGTCGGCGAGGCGGTGCGCGCCATCGGCGAGGAAGCGTTGGGCATGCTCGGCTTTGTCGGTGCCGTCGTCGCCACGATCGGCCGCACCATCGCCCATCCGGGCCGCCTGCGCGTCATCCCCTTCGTACACCATATGGAGAAGGCCGGCTTCGACGCGCTGCCGCTCGTCTGCCTGCTGACATTTCTGATCGGCGCCGTCGTCGCCCAGCAGGGTGCGGTGCAGCTTCGCCAGTTCGGCGCCGAGGTCTTCACCGTCAATCTCATTGCCATCATTTTTCTGCGCGAGGTCGGGTTGCTGTTGACCGCGATCATCGTCGCCGGCCGGTCGGGCAGCGCCTTCACGGCCGAAATCGGCTCGATGAAGATGCGCGAGGAGATCGACGCGATGCGCACCCTCGGCCTCGATCCGATGGACATGCTGGTGGTGCCGCGCGTGCTGGCGCTGATCGTGGCGCTGCCGCTGCTCACCTTCGTTGCCAATATCATGGGGCTTATCGGCGGCGGTGTCGTCGTGCAGCTCATGCTCGACATGTCGCCGGGCGTCTATATCCAGCGGGTGCAGGAGGCGGTCGGCTTCTGGACCTTCGGCGTCGGCATCGTCAAGGCGCCGTTCATGGCCGCCACCATCGCGCTGGTCGGCTGCCGTGCCGGCATGTCGGTCACTGGCAGCGCCGAATCCGTCGGTGCGCAGACGACGCGCTCCGTGGTGCGGTCGATATTCCTGGTCATCATTCTCGACGCGCTCTTTGCGATGTTCTTCACGGCGGTGGACATATAACGATGCGCAAGGGCGAACCGATCATCGAAGTCGAAGGTCTCGTCACGCGGTTCGGCGACCATGTCGTTCACGAAAATCTCGACCTCACGGTGAAACGCGGCGAGGTGATCGGCATTGTCGGCGGTTCGGGCACCGGCAAGTCGGTGCTGCTCCGCACGATCCTCGGCCTCAAGAAGCCCGACGCCGGCCGCATCCGCGTCTTCGGTCTCGATCTCGCCGAAATGCCGGAGCAGGAGCGCCGCATCCATGAGCGGCGCTGGGGCGTGCTCTTCCAGGACGGCGCGCTTTTTTCCTCGCTCACCGTCGCACAGAACGTCCAGGTGCCCTACCGCGAACATCTTCAGCTTTCGCAAGCGCTGATGGACGAACTTGCGGCCGTCAAGATCGGGATGGTGGGTTTGAAGCCGGAAGCGGCGCGGCTTTATCCCTCGGAGCTCTCGGGCGGCATGCGCAAGCGCGCCGGGCTCGCCCGCGCGCTGGCGCTCGACCCGGAAATCCTCTTTCTCGACGAGCCGACCGCCGGCCTCGATCCGATCGGGGCGGCCGCCTTCGACGAGTTGATCGGCGATCTCAAGGAAACGCTGGGCCTCACCGTGTTTTTGGTCACCCACGATCTCGATACGCTTTATGCGACATGCGACCGGATAGCGGTTCTGGCCGAGAAGCGTGTTATTCTCATCGGCACGATCGACGATATGCTGCTGAGCCGGCACGCCTGGGTCCACGAATATTTTCACGGGCCGCGCGCACGCGCCGCCTTTGCGGGCAAGTGAGAGCCATGGAAATCAAGTCCAACAACGTGCTGATCGGCGCCTTCACGCTGCTGACGACAGCCGGCATCTTCCTGTTCATCCTCTGGCTCAACGGCGTGCAACTCAACCGCCAGTTCGCCCACTACAAGATCATCTTCGACGGTTCGGTGTCCGGCCTCTCGGTTTCCGGTCCGGTGCAATATAACGGGCTGCCGGTCGGCAAGGTGATCGACCTGCGGCTGATGGAGCGCAATCCCAACAAGGTCGTCGCGATCATCGAGGTCGATGCGCGCACGCCCATCAAGGAAGATTCCGTGGCGCAGCTCGAACTTTCGGGCCTCACCGGCGTCGCCTTCATCCAGATCACCGGCGGCAGCGAAGATTCCGCGCCGCTCGAAGCACGGCCCGGTCAGGATTATCCGATCATCCGCGCCGCGCCATCGACATTACAGGATCTTCTGAAGAGCGGTCCCGAAACGCTGCAAAGCGCCAACCAGTTGATCCGCGATCTCAACACGGTCGTCTCCGAGAACCAGAAATCGATCGCCGAAGCGCTCGACAACATGAACACGATTTCGGGCGCGCTCGCCGGCAGTTCGGCCGATATGAGCCGGGCGATCAAACAGCTTTCCGAGGCGTCGGTGCATCTCAACAGCATGAGCCGCAACGCCGACGCGCTGCTGAAAGACGATGTACGCCTGTTCCTCACCGACGCGCGCGAGGCGGCTCACTCCTATCGTCTGGTGGCGGAAGAGCTTGAGGCAATCCTGAAGCAGGGCGGGCCGGGCATCGGCGCCGGGATGGCGCAATTGCCGCAACTCGTCGCCGAGACACGGGCGCTTGTCGCCTCGCTCGAACGCGTCGCCTCGCGCGCGCAGGACGATCCGGCGCGCTTTCTGATCGGCAACAACGTGCCCGAGGTCCGGGCCGAATGAGGGGGTGGGGGATGAGTTTGCGAAAGATGCTGCGCGCCGGGGTGCTCCTGCTCGCGGTCGCGCCGCTCGGCGCCTGTGCGCTTGCCAATGTCGCCAGCGAACCGGCGCCCGACCTCTATGTGCTGACGGCGCCCTCGCCGCAGGCACCGGACGGAACGGCGAACGCCGCCGCGCAGATCGTCGTCGAGACGTTCTCGGCGCCCGCCGCCGTCGACACGGCGCGCATCGTCTTCCAGCCGTCGCCCAACGAGATCAAATATTATGCCGGCGCACGCTGGAGCGACCGGGCGCCGCGCATGATCGCCGCGCTCGCGGTCGAGACGCTGCACAATACCGGCCGCTTTCCGGCCGCCATCGGTTCGGGCAGCAGCGCGCGCATGGATCTCGCGCTTACCGGCGACATCCGGCAATTCGCCGCGACGCGGCCGGCGCGCGAAGGATTCGGTCAGGCGGGAACGGAAGTGCGGGTGATGTTCTTCGCCCGGCTGTTGCGGGCGTCCGACCGTTCCATCGTCGCGGCACGCGCATTCAGCGCCTCGGTTCCCTCGTCCAGCGGCAAGATGGTCGACATCGTCGCGGCCTACGACGCCGCGCTCGGCCAGGTGCTTTCCGAACTGGCGCTCTGGACGCTGGAAGAAGGCGCGAAGGCGTTTCCGAAACGCGCGGGGTCATAGAGAAGAACTCCAGCGGCGCGGGCGTTGGCGTTTGCCCGTTCCACCCCCCACTTTGTCTTGCCCCGACTTGATCCGGGCATCCAGAAGCCGCCGCAAGGCGGCGGCGTCTCTCTTCACAAGAAACTCTTGCGGCCTTCGCGCTTGCTGCTTGAAGAGTTTTCGAAGAGAGACGGCGCTGGCGCGCCTTCTGGATTGCGGGCCTCCTTGATTGCAAAGGAAGGCCCGGCAAAGACGAGTGTGGTGAGTGGAAGGAGCCAACGCCACTGCCGGCGCAGAGGCCTATCCGAAGCGGGCGTCGAGCTAACCCAGCTTCCCCGTCGCCTGTCCCAGCATCAGGTAGACCTTGCCGGTGTCGGACGTCAGGTAGGTCTGCACCAGAATGTTATCGCGGTCGCGCGCGGCGGCCGCACCCAGCAGGTTTTCGAAGGTTGCGATGAAGCGGTCGACATGGGTGCGGAACTCGGCATCCTTGCGGTATTTCGCGGCGATGCGGTCGTAGAGGTCGCGGCCGGCCATGTTGTAGAGGCGGCGCGTGAAGACGTTGCGCTCGCCGGCCTGGTAGCGCTGCCACAATTCCGCCGGCGGACTTTGTTCGAGCGCCGCATCGAGATCGATCGCCAGCGCCTGCAACGTTTCGACGACATGCAGCGAGGCGCGCTGGAAGTCGCGGTCGCCGCCGCCCGCCATGTCGGCCTCATATGCGGCGGGCCGGCGCTCGGCGGCGGCCAGCAGTTCCGACATGCTTGAGCGGCGTTCGCTGTCGCGCGGCGCCTGCGGCAGGGCGGGGCGCGCGGCCATTGGGGCGCTCGTCTCGCGAACCGGTGCCGAGCGGTCGAGCGTGCGCGCATGGCGGACGACGATCTCGGCGATGGTCGCCAGCGCCGACACCTGCTCCTGCAACACATCCTTCAGCGCCTGCGCGCTTTCGACCGCTTCGCCCGGCAACTCGTCGATGCGTTGCGCAAGCTCGTCGGTCGCCTCGTGCAGCGCGCGGCCGGCCTCGCGCGCCGTGCCGCCGAGGCGGATCATCGCGGCGTTGAAGCGTTCGGCCGCGTTGTCGCTTTCGGCTGCCGTCGCCTCGATCAGGCCGCGGATCTCGCCGGTGCGGCCGGCAAGCTCGCTCGTCAGTGCCGTCGTCACGCGCGTCACTTCCTCGCTCATCGAAACGGTCGCGGCCTTCACCTTGTCGGTGGTCTTTTCAATCGCCTCGGTCGCGGCGCGCGCGACATCGGTCGAGAGCGCACCGGTCGCCGCCTTCAACTCGTCGACGGTGGCGCCGATGGCGCGCGTGGCCGCGCCCGCCGAACGGCTGACGGCGGTCGAGGCACTTTCGGCTTCGTCGGCGGCGGTGCGGATTTCCCCGGCGATGGTTTCGCGCAAGATGGTGGCGCGCGCCGCGGCGTTCTCGAAGGTCAGTTCGATGCCGGCGCCGAGGCCTTCCACCGCGCGGCCGATTTCCTCGGTATGGCGGGCAAGCGCGGCGTCGGCCTCCCGCATCGTTTCGCGGTGGCTCTCGAACACGGCCGCCAGCCGCGCCTGTTCGCTTCCCAGCCGGTCGGCGGCATCGGCGATGACCGCGCGCTGCTGCGCGTAGCGCTTGCCGAGTTCGTCGGCTTTCGCCAGCGCGTCGGTGGCCACCACTTCGAGGCGCGAGGACTGCCGGTCGAGCATCGTCGCCGTCTGGTCGGCGCCGGCGCGCGCGGCCTCGCTGACGCGGCCGAGCGTTTCGGCCTGTTCGGAAACGCGGTCGCCCGCCGCCTTCAGGTCGCTTTCGGCCTTGCCGGTCAGCCCGCGCACGGCGTCGACCTGTTCGCGGATGGCGCGTGAAATCGCGTCGCTCTCGCTGCCGAGCGTCTTGGCGATTTCCTCCAGGCTTTCGCGATGGCGGCCGAGCAGTTCCTCCATCGTCCGTGTACGGAATTCGGCGCGGCCGGAGCCCCGGTCGATTTCCTCGACCTCGCGCGTCACGAGTTCCTTCAATTCGTTCGCCTGTTTCAGCGCCGCGTCGAGCCCGTCGCGCATCTCGCCGAGTTCGCGCCTCACCGCGCCCGAGATCGTCGCGATCTGGCCGGTGGCAAAATCCTCCGGGTCCGACAGGCGGATCGCGGTGCGCGCCAGCGCGTCGGCCATCAGCCGCATTTCCTGGCCGCGCCAGACGACAAAGGCCAGCATCCAGATCAGCGTCAGCGGCGCCACCGCGGCGGCCGCGATCAGCCCGGTTTCGAGCTGCGTCAGCGCCGCGAGGCCGTCGATCCCGTATTGTCCCCAGAGGAAGGCGGCCTCGGCGCCGAGCACGCCAAGGCTCGCGACAAGTGCCGTACCGAGGATGCGCGGGGAGGGGCGGCGCTGGATCAGCTTCATCAGCGCGCCGCCGGTCGGGCTGTCCTCATTGGCCGCGCGTACGCGCGGCCCGGCCGCGTCCGGGCTCGCATCGGCGCTTTCGGCCGCCCCGGACGGGGACGGCAAATCTTTGTTTTTCATAAGGTTTTCGGCCTCCCCCGGCCACAATCCGGGCATCCCCGCCGCCGCACTGTTCCAGCCTGTCCGATGGCCCCCGCGCCGTCAACCATAAGCCCTCCCGAAAGAAAAACCCGCTCCTTCAAAAAGAAAACCCCTGGGCACGGGGGGCATGCCGAGGGGCGAAAGGGGGGCTTACCGGCGCGGGCCTGCGGCTCTTGGGGACCGTCATGCGCACCGGCAGGCTCACCTTAAGCCTTTGTTAACCATAATTGCAATGGCGATTGCGTCCATAACGGCCCATAACGGCTTTGGTGCGCGCCGATGCGCCCGGCGCTTAACGATTCCGCAGCGCCTGCGCCCCTAGACTCCCCCGCAACGGCAAACCGGGATGGAGCGGGTGCGATGAAACCCCAGGCGACAGCAGCGATGGCGGCCCGAGGCGCGGGCCTGAATTTTCAGGCCGGCGAGACGCCGCGTCCGGATGCGCGCCGGCCGCTCGACCTCGTGCATCTCTCCAAATACACGCTCGGCAACCGGGCGCTCGAGATCGAACTTCTCGGTCTCTTCCGCGCCCAGGCCGGCATCTATATCGAGCGCATCGAAAGCGCCGTCACCGCCCTCGACTGGAAGAACGCGACGCACAGCCTGAAAGGCTCGGCCAAGGGCCTCGGCGCCTGGCCGCTTGCCGCTCTGGCCGAGGAAGCCGAATGGATGGCCGTCGACGGCGAAGGCCGCGACGACATCCTCGCCCGCCTCCGCGACGCCATCGCCGCCGTCAACAGCTTCATCGACAGCGTCGTCGACGCCTGAAGCGCGTAGAGGTTTTTGCACGCGAAGGCGCGAAGGCGCGAAGATGATTTTCTGAGCTTCGCGTCAAAGGGCTTTTGCGGTTGCCCCGATACACTCCCCGCACTCGTCATTGCGAGCGAAGCGAAGCAACCCAGAAACCGCGAGCACGGAACTTGTCGTTTCTGGGTTGCTTCGTCGCTACGCTCCTCGCAATGAAGATTGGGTTTTTCTTCGCGCCGCAGGCGCAACCATCCTCCCTTCTTCGCGTCTTCGCGCCTTCGCGTGATCCATTCTTCTCTTCTCCGCGCCTCCGCGTCTCCGCGTGAGTCCTTCTTCCCCTTAAAAACCCTCCAGTATCCCCACAACCTCATCCGCGATCGCCAGCGAGGCCGTCAGGCCCGGGCTTTCGATGCCGAAGAGATTGACGAGGCCCGGCACGCCATGCACCTGCGGCCCGGCAATCGCAAAATCGCTCTCGCCGCGCGCAAGCTTCGGCCGCACACCGGCATAGGCCGGCGCCAGCGCGCCATCCTCCAGCGCCGGCCAGTAGCGCCTTATCGCCGCGTAAAAACTCTCGCCCCGCGCCGCATCGACGGTGTAGTCGGGCGTCTCCGTCTCTTCGATCCATTCGACATCCGGCCCGAAGCGCGCTTGCCCACCCATGTCGAATGTCAGATGCACGCCGAGCCCGCCATCGCCGGCAGGGGCCGGATAGATCAGCCGCGAAAACGGCGCGCGCGATGCACATGAAAAATAATTGCCGCGCGCGAAATGCAATTCGGGCACATGCGCCGCATCGAGCCCCTCGATCGTCCGCGCCACGCGGGCCGCGCGCAGGCCCGCCGCATTGACCAGCAGCCGCGTCGTCAGCCGCGTCCCGCCCGCATGAACCACAAATCCGTCCGCCGCCGTTTCGATCCGCGCGGCGTCGGTGTTGAAGGCAATCGCGCCGCCCGCATCCTCCATCTCGCCGCGCAGGGCGAGCATATAGGCATGCGCGTCGACAATGCCGGTCGAGGGCGACAGCAGCGCCGCCTCGCATCGGAGCGCCGGTTCCATCGCGCGCGCTTCGGCGCCGGTCAGTACGCGCAAATCGGAAACGCCGTTCGCCAGCGCGCGGGTCGCGATCCCCTCCAGCGCCTTGGCCTCCGCCGCATCGCCGGCGACGATCAGCTTGCCGATGCGCTTGTGCGGCAGCTTCCGCGTTTCGAGAAAATCGTAAAGCGCCGTGCGCCCCTTGACGCAAAGCCGCGCCTTCAGGCTTCCTTGCGGATAATAGATGCCGGCATGGATCACCTCGCTGTTGCGCGACGATGTTTCGGTGCCGATGGCACCATGCCGTTCCAGCACCACAACCTCGCGGCCTTTCTTGGCGAGCGCCCGCGCGACGGCGAGGCCGACGACGCCCGCGCCGATCACCACGGCTTCGATTTCATGCGTGTCGGTCAAGGGTGGGTTTCCACTTCTACCTTGGCCTGTTCAGGACCGAAGGTGGGCCTGTCCTCCGAAGCGCCTCATGGCGCGCAGGAGGAAAGGGTGAGGGGTCTTCCGCCGCGAATGTTCTCGCGTCCGCGCACGTATCCCGAACGGCTAGGAAATCGTCTCTTTCAACCACGCTCAATTCAGCCCTCTGCCTGTCACTTTGAAACGTATCGAGCCGGACACCGGAATCCGCTCGCCCAATCGCACCGGAAAACACCCCCAACATGTCTCCGTCAAAAGCACCGTCCCGGTCTTCGCGCCCGTCTCTCAAATCGTCTCCGAATTCGTCTCTCAAAACCGCTCACCGCCGGGGATAAGTGCGGCCGGCGGGCGGGGATAACTCGCGCCGAAGTCCATTTGTGACAGTTTTTTGACAGTTCGATGACAGTCGGGCGGTTTATCCCCGCTTTTTGCCTTCAAAAACTTATCCCCGGCCTCCGCCACGCCCTTAAAATCCGTCCACGGATCAATAGCGCGCGGATTTGCGCTCCACGGGTCCGTCGTCGGTCAGCGCGATATGGGTCAGCGTCTGTTCGTCGTGGTTCATCCGCCAGGAAAGCAGCTTTTGCGCATGTTCAAGCACCAGAGGAAGATATTCGGGCTTTGCCGCCAGGTTTTCGAGTTCATGCGGGTCTTTTTCGAGGTCGAAAAAGAGCGGCGGCAGATGCGTGAAGTGGACGTATTTGTAGCGCGGCCCGCGCAGAATGTTCATCGTGCATTGGTGCAGCGTCAGGCCGAGGCGCTTCTCGGCCGTGTCGTCGGCCGGATCGCGGAAATCATATTCCCAATGGGCTTCGCGCCGCCAGTTTGCGGGCGCTTTGCCATCGCGCAGAAACGGCATCAGCGATTTGCCGTCGCACTGCACCGGCGTTTCGGCGCCGATGAAATCGAGCATGGTCGGCATGATGTCGACATTCTCCGTAAACTGACTAACAGCCGTGCCGCGCGTGGCGTCGGCGGCGGGGCGCGGGTCGCGGACGATCAGCGGAATATGATAGGAGCCGTCGAACCAGCCGCATTTTCCGAGCAACCAGCGGTCGCCCATCTGTTCGCCGTGGTCGGAGGTGAAGACGATCAGCGTGTTGTCCCAGCGTCCGGTTTCCTTCAGGAAAGCGAAGACGCGGCCGAGCGCCGCGTCGACTTCCGACATCAGCCCGTAATAGACGGCCTTCAGCCTGCGGAGCTTTTTCTCGTCGGCCGGCGCGCGGAAAAGTTTGCGGCCGAGCTGGTGTTCGAGCCAGGGATGCTGCGCTGCTTCCTCTTCCACCGTCGCCTTGCGCGCGAAGCCCGGCACGTCCGCCGGGTCGTACATCGCGTTGTAAGGCTCCGGCGCGACGAAGGGCGGGTGCGGGCGCAAGAGCGAAAGATGCGCCACGAAAGGCTTTTCCGTTTCGCCGATGAATTCCATCAGCCGGTTCGTCAGATAGGACGTGTCGTCGTGTTCGGCCGGATAGACGAGCGGGCGGGCGTGGGGCGCGCCGTCCTCATACTCCGGGCCCGGCGCGCGGTGGCCATAGGCATAGCGGATGTCGGCCGGCACCTCGAAGCCTTGTTCCTTCAGGTAATCCGTCCACGGATGGGGCCAGGTGCCCATCATGCAGATCGGGCGGATGCCGGGCAGGGGCCCCTCGTAAGTCAGCAGCCACGGGCTTTCGGGGTCTTCCTCGCGCGGGTCCTGGCTCGTATCGGTGTAGCCGAAGAGCACCGGGTCGTAGCCGATGCGCGCGGCTTCCTTCGCCCAGTTGGTGTGGCGCGCGTCGAGCGGCGTCCCGTTGGTGCCGGAGCGGTGGTTCTGGAGATACATGCCGGTGTGGAGCGACGCGCGCGACGGGCCGCAAGGGACCGCATTGGCGAAATGTTTGCGGAAAAGAACGCCGTCCGCCGCCAGCGCGTCGAGGTTCGGCGTTTTGACCATCGGGTGGCCGCGGGCCGACAGGCACTCGCCGCGCCACTGGTCGGCGGTGATGAAAAGGACGTTCATGGGCGCCTGTTTGGGCTCTGGCATTTCCGTTGCGCTCCCGCCGGTTTTTCGTTGTTGTTCCAGACTATGCGCCGCCCGCGACAGGCCGACAACAGGGGGTGCGGCGTCTTGTCGGCGGCTTATGCGGGGGTTAACCGGATTGAGGGGTTGAAAAGCCGAAGCCGCTGCGGCATCTATGTGCCGGCCCTCTCGCGGGGCCCCCAGGGAGCCTTCCAACACCGGCAAGAAAATCAAGATGGCGAAGATCACCTTTATCGAACACAACGGCACGGAACACGCGATCAATGTCGAGAACGGCATGACCGTGATGGAAGGCGCCATCAAGAATTCGGTACCCGGCATCGATGCCGATTGCGGCGGGGCCTGCGCCTGCGCGACGTGCCACGTTTATGTGGCCGATGCGTGGAAGGAGAAAGTCGGGCCGGCGGAGAGCATGGAAGAAGACATGCTCGATTTCGCTTTCGACGTGCGCGAGAATTCGCGCCTGTCGTGCCAGATCAAGGTGACGGACGAGCTCGACGGGCTTGTGGTCAACCTGCCCGAAAAGCAGTTCTGAGACGTCTTTTCCTTTTGTCCCTTACGTCAGCACAGCGATTGCACGGTCTGGCGCGTCAGGGCGTGCAGCGCTTCCTTCGTTTCGCCGGCGCGTGCCCTGACGGCGAGGCTGTGCAGAACGGAAGCCGCCAGGCGCGCCAGCGCGGCGGTGTCGGCATCGGGCGGCAGGTGCCCTTCGGCCTTTGCCTTCGCGAACGGAATTTCGAGTCCCCTGTCGATTTCCTCCAGCGCCGTTTTCAGCGCCGCGCGAATGTCGGCATCCATCGCGGCTTCCGCCGGTGCGGTGCAGATGATGAAGCAACCGCGCGGACCGTCCGGACCCGACATATAAATCTCGGTCGCCTCGTGAAAGAAGTTGCGCAACGTCGCGTCGAGCGGCGCTTCGCTCTCAGCGGTGCGGGCGAGGGCGGCGCGCAACTGTCCGGCAAAGCATTCGAAGGATTTCAGGTAGAGAGATTTTTTGTCGCCGAACGCCGCATAGAGGCTCGGCCGGTTCATGCCCGTCGCCTCGGCCAGCGCATCGAGCGACGCACGGCTGAAACCGTTCGCCCAGAATGTTTCCAGCGCCTGCCATAGCGCGACCTCCGGGTCATAGGCGCGTGGCCGTCCGCGGGGCTTTTTCAACATTTTGTACCAACTCGCAAAAAATTATTGACGGCAGGCTCGGAATCAATATTATTCGGATCGGTACAAAAATTCAACCCGCGGGGACAATCATGGATCTCTATTGCGCACCAATGGCTTGTTCGATCGCCACACGCATTGCCCTTTACGAGTCGGGGCAGGGTGACGCCACCTCATTCCATCCGGTGACGCTTGCAACCAAGCAGCTGGCGGACGGTTCCGACTTCTACGCGATCAATCCGAAAGGGCAGGTGCCGACGCTGCGGCTCGATGACGGGCAATTGCTCACCGAAGGTCCGGCTGTTCTGCAATATGTCGCCGACCGCAACCCCGATGCCGGTCTGGCGCCGGCCGGCGGAACCATGGAGCGCTACCGTTTGCAGGAGTGTCTCAACTTTATCGCGACCGAACTGCACAAGCAGGTGCTCGCCGCGATCTTCAACCCGACGTCGCCGCCCGAGGCGAAGACGTTTGCACGCGATGAGGTCGCGCCCATCAAGTTCGGTGCGCTGGCAAAGATGCTGGAGGGACGGCGCTATCTGATCGGCGAGCGGTTCACGGTTGCCGACGCCTATGCGTTTTTCGTTCTGACGCTGTGCGGATTTGCCGGTATCGATCGTAGCCGATGGCAGGTGCTCGAAACCTACTACGCCGATCTTGCGCAGCGGCCGAGCGTCGCGCGTGCGTTGTCGGAAGAAATGGCGCTCGCCAAAAAAGGCTGAGCCCGCGATGCCGGCGGCTGTCAGTCGCCGGTACCGGTAGCGCGCGGCTTTGCATCGAAAATTTCGTATTCGTGTTCGATCGATTTTTCGATCAGGAGCCGCCACAGCGGATCGGCGATGGCGCGCGACAGTCCTTCGCGGTCGGCCTCGGCCAGCACCTTTTGCACGACTTCCTCGATCCGCGCCTCGTCGCGCACCTTCGTCCGCTCGCCCTTGATCGCCCCGGCCTGTTCGATATAGGTCTGCCGCTCGGCCAGCAGCTTCACGAGCGCACGGTCGATCCGGTCGATCTCGCGGCGGACATCCGCCATCGTGTTGCACTTGACCATTCTCGTCTCCGCGTCCGGGGCTCATGTCCCCGATAAAATAAGGTGACCCGGCCGAATGTCACGCGGTCTGCCCGCCGCAAATCGACGCGGAACGCCGCCATTTTGCAATTTGTGCTTGGCGGCGGGGGACCGCACCCCTATATAAGCGGCGCGGCTTGTGAAATATATTAAATCACAAAGTTTGCAAGTTATTTTGGTCCCGATGGCGGGGCAAAACCAGACGGATGCCGGCTATGACGCAAGAAACGATTTCGACGGATGTGGTCATCATCGGAGCGGGCCCTTGCGGTCTGTTTGCCGTGTTCGAGCTCGGCCTGCTCGATATGAAGTGCCATCTGATCGACATTCTCGACCGCTCAGGCGGGCAATGCGCGGAACTTTATCCCGAGAAGCCGATCTACGACATTCCCGGGCTTCCCGTCGTCAGCGGCCAGGAACTGACCGACCGGTTGATGGAGCAGGCGGCGCCCTTCAAGCCTGAATTCCACTACAACGAAATGGTCGAGGAACTCGAGAAGCTGCCCGACGGCCGCTGGCGGGTGAAGACCGATGGCGGTCTCGTGTTCGAGGCGAAGGTCGTCGTGATCGCGGCGGGCGGCGGCAGTTTCCAGCCGAAGAAACCGCCGATCCCCGGCATCGAGGCCTATGAAGGCAAGTCGGTCTTCTATGCGGTCAAGCGCATGGAAACCTTCCGTGGCAAGAACGTCCTGATTTCCGGCGGCGGCGACAGTGCGCTCGACTGGACGATCAACCTGCAGCCGGTTGCGGCGTCCATGCAGCTTATCCATCGCCGAGACGGCTTCCGTGCCGCGCCCGACAGCGTGAAAAAGATGCATGCGCTGGTCGACGAAAAGAAGATGCAGTTCCATCTCGGCCAGATCACGGCGCTGCACGGAGACAACGGACAACTCGAAGGCGTCACCGTGAAAGGCAATGACGGCAACGATTTCCAGATCGAGTGCGACACGCTGCTGCCGTTCTTCGGTCTTACGATGAAGCTCGGGCCGATCGCCAATTGGGGCCTCAATCTTCACGAGAACCTGATCCCGGTCGATACCGAGAAGTTCCAGACCAACGTGCCGGGCATCTTCGCCATCGGCGACATAAACACCTATCCGGGCAAGCTGAAGCTCATTCTTTCGGGCTTCCACGAGGCGGCGTTGATGGCGCAGGCGGCGTTCCGTCACGCCAACCCGGATGCCAAGCTCACCTTCCAGTACACAACCTCGTCGACCAGCCTGCAAAAAAAGCTGGGCGTTGCCTGAACCATCGAACGGCCGGAGCAAGAAATGCGTATCGTTCTTGTGGACCAGAAAGGCCTTGAGCATCAGCTTGAAGCCGCCGAAGGCTGGCGGGTGATGGAAATCATCCGCGACTATGGCTTTCCGATCGTCGCCGAATGCGGCGGCGCCTGCGCTTGCGGCACCTGCCAGGTGGAGGTCGATCCCGAATGGACGACAAAGCTTCATCCGCCGCGCGAGGACGAGGTCGACATGCTCGACCAGAATTACGGCGGTGACTGGTCTCGGCTTTCCTGTCAGCTCATCATGTCGGCCGAACTCGACGGGCTGCGGTTGCGCATCGCCGGTGTGGCGTTGAGCGAGGCGGCCTGAGGGCTGGCGAACGGCCGCCGCAGGGTCCAGAGTGGGGACCATGAACCGCCGATTCACTTGCATCTTTCTTGTCGTTCTGGTGCTTGCCGTTGCGCTGCCGCGTACGGCGTTCGCCGACCCGACGACGGGCGCCGTGCAGTCAACGCTGTATTTCGGGCTCGAACTTTCCGACGGCGGTACGGTCAGCGAGCGCGACTGGACGCGGTTTCTGGCCGAGGTCGTGACGCCGCGCTTTCCGGATGGACTGACGGTTGTCGACGCCTATGGTCAATGGCGGGATCCGGCGCTTGCAGATGCGCCGATCGTTCGGGAAGCGACCAAGATCATCATTGTCGTTCACAGCGAGACGCCGGAAGCTGCCGTGGCTCTTGCGGATATCAAGACCGAATACATGGACCGCTTCGGCCAGAAATCGGTTTTCCACACCGAGGCGCCGCTTCGTATTGTCGAATGATCCCTGTCTGTTGAGTTTCTCTCATGCTGGCTACCGAAAGCTTCGTTGAAAAAGATTTTGAAGTCTGGCCCGGCCTGCTTCGCATGGAGGCGGCCGGCGACGGTGCGCGAGAGGCGCTCGATGCCGGCATGGACGCGGCGCGCGAGGTTTCGCAGACGCTGATTGCCGATGCGGAACTGCTCGCAGGCGGATCCGCCGATGTGCTGCCGCGCGGGAGAGCGGGCCGCCTGGCGATGGAGGCATATCAGACCGTGCGCGACGCTTTGCCCGCAGACAGTTTGCCGCCGGTGCTCGCGGCGCTGCCGGGGGCGGTTTGCGATACGGTTCTCGCCGCGATGTGCGCGCGATGCGAGACAGCCTCCTTGTTCGTCTCGCTCGACGGTGTCGTTGCGATTCACCGGGAATCGGGGTCGGCGGTTCCACCGCACCTCGGCCTGCCGCCGGTGTTGCGGGAATTTTCCGCGGTACTCGGCAACGAGTTGCAGGGGGGTGTTGCGCTTGGCGGGCTTCATGTGCCGGTGCCGACTTCAGGACTTGCCGATCTCGTTGCTGTGCAGACGCGCGGCGCGGCGCTGGCGGGCTTTGTTGCATCGGCTCTTGCCGATGCGACGGACGTGGCAAGTGTGGCGCGCGAACCGGCGCGCCTGCGCGACAGGCTTTTCGATATGGGCTGGAAGGGACGGCGGGTGACGGGCGGGACAGGGCTCATCGAACCGGAGGAGGTCTGGCAAGCGCTTTCGGCGGCCGTCCGGCGGGCCAGCGCCTTGCGCGAGAAGCGGCTGTTGCGGGCAGCGGCGCTGGGGCTCAAGGGGCGCGGACGAACCGTCGGCCCCGTCGATGGTGATCGGCTGCTGCGCTTCGGCGTTTCGGAGTGGCGCTAGCGAAAGGGCGATGTCATACTTCGCAGTGCTCGACGCAAGGGGGACACTGCCATGGGCTTCTACGAGAACCGGATCGTGCCGCATATCATCAATTGCGCCTGCGGCACGAAGCCGATCCGCTATCAGCGCAAGAAGGTGGTGCCGATGGCCGAGGGGACGGTGCTCGAGATTGGCATCGGCACCGGCCTCAACCTGCCTTATTACGATCCCGCGAAAGTAACGAAGGTAATCGGGCTCGATCCTTCCGAAGCGTCGTGGAAACTGGCGGGCGAGCGGGCGAAGGATATTTCCTTCCCGGTCGAGTTCATCGGCTTGCCGGGCGAACAAATTCCGCTCGATGACGGAAGCGTCGACACGGTGCTTTGCACTTTCAGCCTTTGCACCATTCCAGATCCCGTGAAAGCGCTCGAAGGTATGAGGCGGGTGTTGAAGCCGGGCGGGAAACTCGTCTTCTGCGAGCATGGTGCGGCGCCGGACGAGAGCGTGGCGAAATGGCAGGATCGCATCAATCCGGTGTGGAAAGTGCTGTTCGGCGGCTGCAATCTCAACCGCAAGATGCCGGCGCTGATCGAGAAAGGCGGGTTCCGCATCGCCGACCTGCAGACGATGTATCTACCGTCGACGCCGCGTTTCGCCGGTTTCAATTACTGGGGTGTGGCGCAGGCCTGACCGGGTTTCGAGGAGATTCCGATGTCGCTCTCGGTTGTCGGCGCCGGTTTCGGACGCACCGGAACCTTGTCGCTGAAACTGGCGCTTGAACAGCTCGGGTTCGCGCCGTGCCATCACATGGTCGAAGTCTTCGGCAATCCGGATCAGGCGCCGATCTGGCATGCGGCGGCGCGCGGCGAGAAGATCGACTGGGATGCCTTGCTCGATGGCTATCACGCGAGCGTCGACTGGCCGAGTTGTCATTTCTGGCGCGAACTGGCGGCGCATTATCCCGATGCCAAGGTGATCCTTTCGACACGCGATCCACAGCGCTGGTACAAAAGCATTTCGGAAACGATTTTCAGGGTAATGGCAAATCCGCCGCCTGCGGGGCCGGGGCAGACCGTGCTCGGCATGGCCAAATATATCGTGCAGGAAAAAACCTTCGGTGGGCGCACCGACGAGGGGCATGCACTCGATGTGCTGGCGCGGCACGAAGCGGAAGTGAAACGCACGATCGCGCCCGGGCGGCTGCTCGTGTTCGATGTGGCCGAGGGCTGGGAGCCGCTTTGCCGGTTCCTGGGGGTTGCCGTGCCGGAGGGCGCGTTTCCGCGCACCAATTCCACCGAAGAATTTCTGACGATGTCGAGGGAGTAGGCGCTCTTGACCTCTTGGCGATGACGAATTAGAACAAAACACGAACAAAAGGTTTTGTTTCATGCTGCCGCTTTCACAACAGGATGCCAAAGCCGCGCTTGTCGCCGATCTCAGGGCTCGGATTGCCGGACCATCGGCGGGGCTTGATGCGGGGGACGGGCGTTTTGTGCCACTGGGTGTCGGGACGATCGACGCGGTGCTGCCGGGCGGCGGGCTGAAAGCCGGGGCCTTGCATGAAATAGGCGCCGAGGATTACCGCGACATGGGCGCGGCGACGGGTTTTCTGGCGGCGCTCGCCGCGCGGTTTATCGAAAACGGGCCGGGCCTCGTGCTCTGGTGCCAGTCGGCGCAACCGCCTTTCGACATCGGCGCGCTTTATGGGCCGGGGCTTGCCGCTTTCGGGCTCGATCCGGCGCGGCTTGTGCTTGTGCTACCGGGCAGCGTTACCGATTGCCTGTGGGCGATGGAAGAGGCATTGCGGTCCGGCGCCTTTGCCGCCGTTATCGGTGAGGTGGACAGGCGCGCCGCCGCACTCGATCTGACGGCGACGCGGCGGCTGCAACTGGCGGCGGAAGAAAAGGGAACGCCAGCATTTTTGTTTACGGGTCATGGCGGTGGCGCGGCCAGCGTGGCCGTCACGCGCTGGCGCATCGCGGCTCTTCCGGGCCTCATTGTTCCGGGTACGGAAAAATTCGACGGGCTGGCGGGTGCGCCCTGCTGGCGCGCGGCGCTGACGCGGGTTCGCGGCGGCGTGCCGGGTGCATGGAACGTGGCGTGGCATGCGGGCGACAAAGGCTTCATGCTTGTCGATGCGGTTGTGCCCATGCCTGAGGAACCGCCCGTGCCGGCGGAGACGCGCGTGATGGCGTTCAGGCAAAGCGCCTGAGTTACCAGCGCCTGTAAGGATAAGGGTGGGGGTAGTAACCCGGCCATGGGCCCCAGAAGGGCGGCGGCGTTTGTGCGCGTCGCAGGGCTTGCGTGTTTTGCTCCTGGGCACGAATTTCCTTCAGCTTCAACTGGCAATTGGCGAAGGCTTCGGTGCCGGGCGTGAAGCCGAGCCGTTCGCATTCGGCGCTGTCGGCTTGTGTCTGCGCCGCGGCACGCGCTGCCTGCTCCTGCGGGCTTGTGCAAGCCGCAAGTACGAGAAAAGCCAGAAGGGACAGAGTTGTCTTCGCGATCTTCATACGAACTCTCCCGCTTGCTTCCTTGTGTCAGAAGCCCTTGCTGACGCCGACGCCCAGACCGAAACCGAAGGTCGGCGAACGGCTGCCTTCTTCCTTCGCGCGAATCTCCTTCATCTTCAGCCGGCAATTGCCATAGGCCTCCGTGCCGGGCTCGAAGCCGAGATCGGTGCAATTCTTGTGATCGAGCGCATCGAGGCGCGCCTGCTCGGCTTGCGGGTCGGCGCAGGCGGCCAGCGCCAAGGGGATGGCCAGCGCGAGAATGAGGAGCGGATGCTTCGTCATGGGCGAATGCCTTTCGGGGCCTTTCGAGTGTGCTGAACTCATCCTACGGGTTTTTCGGGCAAAAACAGGGCGGGGTGAGATTCGACTCGCCTTCGGGACCGGGCTGGGCCAAAGTAACTGTTCTTTATTTGTTCTATTTCAGCGAATCTTGCCGACAATGCGTATGGACGAGAAAAGGCGGATTGCCGCGGTTTGGCTGCCGCACTGGCCGGTGGAGCGGCTTCACCGGACGATGCGCGGCAAGGTTTCGGTAGCCAAGGCGCCGCTGGCGCTGGCCGCGCCGGGGCAGGGAGGCGTCCGAGTGACCGCGCGCAACGAGACGGCGGCGGCGTCCGGCGTCGCGCCGGGGCAGCTTGTGCCCGATGCGATGACGCTTTGTCCGGAGCTTGAATTGCGGGCCGCCGATTTCGCGGCCGACCGGGCGGTACTGAAGCGGCTTGCCCTCTGGTGCGGGCGCTATACGCCATGGACGGCGGTCGACCCCGCGGGAATTGGCGAGGAGCCTGACGGATTGCTGCTCGACATCAGCGGCTGCGATCATCTGTTCGGCGGCGAGGCGGCGCTCGTTGCCGATTTGCAAAAGCGGCTTCATGGCTTCGGATTGACGGTACGGGTGGCGGCCGCCTCGACGCCGGGGGCGGCCTGGGCGCTGGCACGCTTCGGCGCTGTGTCCGTTTGCATCCTGCCGCCGGGGGAGGAAGCGGTGGTGCTCGAAAAACTGCCGGTGGCGGCGCTCCGGCTCGACGGTGCGACGGTCGACGGATTGATGCGACTCGGCCTCAAGCGCACTGGCGATCTCTATGGCAAGCCGCGCGCGCCCATCGCGGCGCGGTTTGGACCGCATGTGGCGCAACGTCTCGACGAAGCGCTCGGTTTCGCACGCGAACCGATTTCGCCGTTGCATCCGCCCGCGCCTTTCCGTGCGCGTGGAATTTTTGCCGAAGGGCTGACGCGGACCGAAGACATCGAAGAGGCGGTGCGGCTTCTCGCCGGCGAGCTTTGCCGATTGCTTGCGCATGAACGGCACGGGGCGCGGCGGCTCGAATTGACGCTCTTTCGCGCCGATGGAGAAGTGACGCGGCTTTTCGCAGGCACCGCCGCCGCTTCGCACGACGCTGCGCATCTGACGCGGCTTTTTCGCGAAAAACTTGCGCAAGCCGGCGACGATTTCGATGCAGGCTTCGGCATCGAAGCGGCGATGCTGGCCGCGATCGCGGCCGATCCGCTGGCACCGGCGCAGGACAGTTTCGATGCCGAAGGTGTTGGTGCGGAAGCTTTTGCCCAGATCATCGACCGGCTCGGCGCCCGGCTTGGCCATGAGCGCATCGTCCGGCTCGAACCGCGCGCCAGCCACACCCCCGAAAGAGCGGTGGCCGTTGTCCCGGCGGTGCGCGGCACGACGCCGGCAATGCGCGGCTGGCGGGCGCAGGCCGAGGAGCAGATGGCGGCGGCGCTGGCGGGAAGTCTTGCCCGGCCGCTCAGGCTGCTGGCACGGCCGGAGCCTGTGGAAGCCGTTGCCGAAGTGCCGGAAGGGCCGCCGCGCATTTTCCGCTGGCGGCGCGTTACGCATCGGGTGACGCGGGCCGAAGGGCCGGAGCGGATTGCGCCCGAATGGTGGCGGCGGGGCGAAAGGCGGACGCGCGATTACTACCGCGTGGAGGACGCCGAGGGGCGCCGCTTCTGGCTTTACCGTGACGGGCTTTACCTGCGCGATACGGAAGGGCCTCGCTGGTATCTGCATGGGGTGTTCGAATGAGCGCGTCATATGCCGAACTCGCGGTTGCGAGCAATTTCAGTTTCCTGCGCGGGGCATCGCATGCCGACGAACTGGTGCTGGCGGCGAAGGCGCAGGGGCTTGCGGCGATCGGCGTTGCAGACCGCAATACGCTGGCGGGCGTCGTGCGCGCGCATGCGGCGGCGAAGGAAGAAGGCTTGCGGCTGCTTGTCGGCGCGCGGCTCGCGACGATGGACGGGTTCGAGGCTATCGCCTATCCGCAGGATCGGGCGGCCTATGCACGGCTGACGCGGCTCCTGACGCTCGGCAACCGCCGCGCGGCCAAGGGACAATGTCACCTGATGCTCGGCGATGTGCTGGCGCATGGCGCGGGGCAATGTTTCATCGCCATGCCGCCGCCCGTGCCGGGCAAGGATTTCGCCGCGTCGTTTGCACAGCTCGCGCAAGCCTTTCCAGGTTCGGTCTGGCTCGGTCTCGCGCCGCTCTACCGCGCCGACGACAAGCGCCGTTTTGTTCTTCTCGACCGCATGGCGCGGGAGGCGGGCGTTCCGCTCGTCGCCACCAACGACGTGCTTTACCACACGCCGGACCGCAAACCGCTGGCCGATGTCGTGACTTGCGTCCGAGAGCATTGCACCCTGGCGGAGGCGGGGTTTCGGCTCGCGGCCAATGCCGAGCGGCATGTCAAAAGCGGGGCGGAAATGGCAAGACTGCTTGCTCATACGCCGCAGGCGCTGGCCGCGACGCGCGACATCGTTGCACGCTGCATGTTCTCGCTCGATGAACTTCGTTACGAATACCCGGCCGACAATTTTTCCGAGCATGAGAGCCCGCAGCAACTTCTTGAAAGGCTGACATGGGAGGGCGCCGCAAGGCGGTTTCCCGACGGTATTGCCCCCAAGGTCGAGGCGACCATCGCACATGAGCTGGCGCTGATCGGTGAAATGAAATACGCGCCATACTTTCTGACCGTGCACGACATTGTGCGTTATGCGCGGCAAGAGAAGATTCTCTGCCAGGGGCGCGGCTCGGCCGCCAATTCCGCCGTCTGTTTCTGTCTCGGCATCACGTCGGTCAATCCGACCGAGATCGATCTTCTGTTCGAGCGGTTTGTGTCGAAAGACCGTAACGAGCCGCCGGACATCGATGTCGATTTCGAGCATGAGCGGCGCGAGGAGGTGATCCAGTATATCTACGCGAAATACGGGCGGCATCGCGCGGGTATTGCCGCGACCGTTATTTCCTATCGTTCGCGCAGCGCCATTCGCGATGTCGGCAAGGTTTTCGGATTGTCGGAGGATGTCGTCAATGCGCTGTCGCGCTCGACATGGGGCTGGTCGAACAACGGCATCTCGGAAAAGGATGCACGCGAAGCCGGGCTCGATCCCGGCGACAGGAACTTGCAGCAGGCGCTGGTGCTGGCGCGGGAGCTGATCGGGTTTCCGCGCCATCTTTCGCAGCATGTGGGCGGGTTCGTCATCACCAAGGGGCCGCTCGAAGACGTGGTGCCGATTCAGAACGCGGCGATGGACGACCGTACTTTCGTTGAGTGGGACAAGGACGATCTCGACACGCTGGGCATCCTCAAGATCGACGTGCTGGCGCTCGGCATGCTGAGCTGCATCCGGCGCGCCTTCAACCTGCTCGACAAACATTACGGCATTTGCATGGGACTTGCCGATGTGCCGCAGAACGACAAGGGCGTCTACGACATGCTGTGCGAGGCGGATGCCATCGGCGTCTTCCAGGTCGAGAGCCGCGCACAAATGTCAATGTTACCGCGGCTGCAACCGCGCTGCTTCTACGATCTCGTGGTCGAGGTGGCGATCGTCCGGCCGGGGCCCATTCAGGGCGACATGATTCATCCTTATTTACGAAGACGAAATGGGAAAGAGGAGGTCACTTACCCTTCCAAGGTTCTGGAAGATGTACTGAGCAAGACCTATGGCGTGCCGCTATTCCAGGAACAGGCAATGAAGATCGCGATTGTCGCGGCGGGTTTTACGCCGGGCGAATCCGACCAGTTGCGGCGCGCCATGGCGACGTTCCGCAAGTCCGGCACGATCGGCATGTATCGCGACAAGTTCATCGCGGGCATGCTAGCCAACGGATACGAGGCCGATTTCGCCGAGCGCTGCTTCAAGCAGATCGAGGGCTTTGCCGATTATGGCTTTCCCGAAAGTCACGCCGCGAGCTTCGCGCTGCTGGCCTATGTTTCCGCATGGCTCAAACATCATTATCCGGATGTGTTCTGCGCGGCGATCCTCAATGCGCAGCCGATGGGTTTTTATGCCGCCGCCCAGCTTGTGCGCGATGCGCGGGAACATGGCATCGAGATACGGGAGGTCGACGTCAATCACAGCGACTGGGACTGTACGCTTGAAAAGCGTGCCGGGGATAAGTGTGCCGTCAGGCTCGGTTTCCGGCAGGTGAAGGGGTTTCAGGAGGCATCGGGCCGGATCGTCGAGGACGCGCGCAGCGGCGGTTTCGATTCAGTGCGTCACTTCTGGTTGAGGACCGGTCTCGGCCCGCGCGTCGTTGAGCGGCTGGCGGACGCGGATGCGTTCCGCTCGCTGGGGCTCGACCGGCGGGCGGCGCTGTGGGCGGTGCGCGGGCTCGGCGGTTATGGCGGTGGGAGTACCGGCCAGCAGCCGGCCGCGCTGCCGCTGTTCGCGGCGCTGGAAGAAGGCGGGTTCCAGTGCGAGGAAGAAGTGGCGTTGCCGGCCATGCCGCTCGGCGAGCATGTGGTGCTCGACTATGCGATGCTACGGCTGTCGCTGAAGGCGCATCCGGTTTCCTTCCTGCGGTCGCGCTTTGCGGCGCGGGGCGCGATGCCTCATGCCGGGCTCAAGACGATCGAGGCGGGCCGCCGCGTGACGCTGGCGGGGCTGGTGCTGGTACGGCAAAGACCGGGCACGGCGAGCGGCGTTATTTTCGCGACGCTCGAAGACGAAACGGGTATTGCCAATATCATCATCTGGCCGAAGCTTTTCGAGGCGCGGCGGCGCATCGTCATCACGTCACGGTTGCTGCTGGTCAAGGGTCGCGTGCAGAAGGAAGGGATTGTCGTTCATGTCGTGGCCGAAGAGCTCGAAGACCTGACGCATGAACTGGCGGGCCTCTCCGAGATCGGCGATATTGGTGAAGCGGCGCTGTCGCCGGTCGACGAGGTGAAGCGACCGTCGTACGATCCGCGTGAGGTTGTCACGGCCCGGCACGAAGAACGGCGGCTGCGCGCCGCGCGCTTCGTGCCGAAAAGCCGAGACTTTCACTAAACCCGTTTCTTCCGCAGGACCGCAAACTGCGCCGCGCTGCCAGCGACTTCGCTTATCACGAACAGCCACAGCACCGGCGTTGCGCCCAGCGCAATCGCATAAAGGATCAGCGCCGTCACGGCGAGACGCGCACGGGCATCCATCCGCGCGAAGTCGGCTTCCGGACGGCGCAGCCGCGTCAGGGCCCAGACGACGCCCAGCACGCCCATGATATGGACGAACATCAGGCCGAAGGGGCCGGCCTCGAACATGATCGACGGCGTGTCGAAGCCGAGCCATCTGTCGATGAAATAAATCAGCGAGATCACCGCTTCGGCGATGAAGGGCAGGGCGAATGGCAAGGTGATTGCGAGGTCGGCCCAGGCGAAGCCCCGGATCACCCTTGTCTCGATATCGCTTCTTCCGTTCATCTTTTTCCCCCTTCACGATGCGATATTGCGCCTGTTGCTCCGGCGCGCGCGCTGCCGTCGACTCTGCTATATAAGTCGTCATCTGTGAACAGCCCGAAGAGCGGCGGAGGCATTTTGCGACAGCGCATGATCTGGGGTGGCAGCATCGCGCTCGTTGCCTTTCTATTGCTTGCGGTCTACTTCCTGTTTCTGCGTGCGCCTGCCGTTCAGGTGGCGGCGCCGACGCGCGGAATGGCGGTGGAGGCCGTCTATGCCACGGGAACGGTCGAGCCGATTTCCTATGCCCGGGTCGGCACCAAGATTTCCGGCCGGTTGACGGAAGTGGTGGCGCGGGAGGGTGCGACCGTCGAGGCCGGGAATGTCCTTGCCGTGATCGACGCACGTGAGGAAATTTCCCGCGTGCAGGAACTTCGCGCTAGGCTGCAACTCGCGGCTTCCGAACTTGAACGCACCCGCACGTTGCGCCGCTCGGGGCACGTCAGCGCCGCCGTTCTCGACCAGATGGAAACGGCACATGCCGCGGCCGTCGCGGCGCTGCAGGGTGCGCAGGCGCGGCTCGACGAGCACTTCATCACCGCGCCCATTGCCGGGACGATCCTGCGTTCCGAAAACCAGCTCAAGATCGGCGATATGGCGCAGCCGGGCCAGGTCCTCTTCATGGTCGGCGACGCGGCGGCGCTGCAGATCGATGCAGAAGTCGACGAGGAGGACATTCTGAAGGTCGAGCGCGGACAGGATGCGCTGATCCGGGCCGATGCCTTTGCCGGAGAGGTGCTTGAGGGAACGGTCAGCGGTATCACGCCTCATGGCGATCCGGTGGCGCGCACCTACCGCGTTTATATCGAGTTGCCCGGGGATACGCCGCTCGCTTCCGGCATGACGACCGAGATCAATATCGTCGTGCGTCGCGAGGAAAATGCGCTTCTCGTGCCGCTGTCGGCCATCAGGGGCGGCGCCGTCTGGGCCGTCGAGGGCGGGCGCGTGGAACTCCGGCCGGTGACGCTTGGCGCCGTCGGCAACACGGACACCGAAATTCTGTCTGGCCTTTCGGACGAAGACACCATCGTCGTCAATCCGGCAGCGGGGATCGCCGCGGGCGACCGCGTCCGCCCGAACGACGCCGACCGGGAGTAGGCAATGCTCTGGCGCGTCAGCATGGGTATCGCGGCGGCGCAACTCCAACATCGGCGCCGCCAGACTCTCGTTTCGACGCTGGGTGTGGCGCTCGGTGTCGGTTTCTTCGTCGCGACCTCGGCGCTGATGTCTGGATCCGAGCAGGACATGGTGCGGCGGCTGCTCGACAATGCGCCGCATATCACCATCAAGGACGAATTTCGCGAGGCTGCGCCGCAGCCCGTGTTCATGGCCTTTCCGCAAGGCGCCGTGACACTTACCAACACCAAGCCGCGCGAATATCTCCGTGGTATCAAGAACCACGGTGCGATGGTCGAGGAACTTTCGCGCCAGCCTGGCGTCGTCGCCGAAGCCGCGCTGATGGGGCAGTCGATCATTCGCTATGCGTCGAAGGATGCCAGTGCCGGCGTTGCCGGGATCGATCCGGAGAAGGAGCGTTTTCTCACCACCATCGAATCCGACATGGTGGAAGGTAGCCTGATGCGGCTCAAGACGGCGTCGCAAGGCATCGTGATCGGCCAGGGTATGTCGGTTCGCCTCGGTCTCGGCATGGACGATCTCGCAACCGTCGTCTCGCCGGCCGGCCTTGTTCGCCGGATGAAGGTGGTCGGTATCTTCCGAACGGGCAATTTGCTGCTCGACGAGGGGCAGGCCTATATGCTGATCAAGGACGCGCAGGTGCTGCTCGACAAGCCGTTCATCGCCAACCGTATCCGTATCAAGATAACCGATCCCGATGTGGCCGAGGATTATGCGTCGCAGCTCGAAAGCCGTTGGGGCTATCGCACCGAATCCTGGCAGGAGGTCAATCGGGATTTCCTCGGGCTCTTCATCGTCCGCAACATCATCACCTATTCGATCGTCGGCGCGATCATGGCGGTTGCCGCATTCGGCATTTTCAACATCATCTCGACGGTCGTGATGGAAAAGCGTCGCGATATTGCGATCCTGATGTCGATGGGCTTTCGCGCCGGCGACATCGAGCGGATATTCCTGGTGCAGGGATTTTTCGTCGGATTGATCGGAATGTTTCTCGGCTGGGGTCTGGGACTCATTTTGTTGCAGATGCTCGGCACGGTCGAAATAACGGTGCCTGGCCTTATGGACGCGCAGAAGCTGCCGCTCGAAAAGGGTCCGTTCCAGTTTGGTGTCGGCGGGCTCTTCGCACTGCTTTCGGCAGTCGTGGCCGCGTGGTTCCCGGCGCGCAAGGCGGCGGCCGTGCGACCGGTCGATATCATCCGGGGTGCGACATGAGCGCGGGCGGCGAGGCGCCGGTCATCGAACTCAAGGGCGTGACGCGTATCCTGCAGGAGGCGGTGCCTGTGACGCTGGTGCGCGACATCGACCTTGTCGTCCGGCGCGGCGAATTCGTCAGCGTCACCGGGCCGTCCGGGTCGGGCAAGTCGTCGCTGCTCTATCTGCTCGGGCTGCTCGACCTGCCGACCGAAGGCCGCGTGCTGATCGACGGCATCGACACGTCGGGCTACTCGCTCGACCGGCTGGCCGATGTGCGGCTCGCAAAGCTCGGGTTCGTTTTCCAGTTTCACTTCCTGCTGCCCGAATTCACGGTGCTGCAGAACGTGACGCTGCCGATGCAGCGGCTTGGCAAACTCGACGACGATGAAATTCACGCGCGCGGCATGGCGCTGCTCAAGGATTTCGAGATCGACGATCAGGCGAAGAAGCGTCCTGATCAACTGTCGGGCGGGCAGCGTCAGCGTGTGGCCGTTGCGCGGGCGCTTGCGAACGATCCGGCGGTGATTCTCGCCGACGAGCCGACCGGAAATCTCGACATGCGCAACAGTGAAATCGTGCAGCGCATTTTTTCCGATCTTGCCGCAAAGCAGGGCCGCACCGTCGTCGCGGTGACGCATGACAAGGACTTCGCAGATTCCGCGCCCCGCAATGTGCATCTGGTCGACGGACGAATCGACAGCGATACGCGGCGCTAGCGGCTCAACTCGCGCATCGCGTGGTCGAGACCTTCCAGCGTCAGCGGGAACATGCGTTCGCCCATGATCTGCTTGATGATCTGCAGCGAGGGCGTGTATTCCCAGTGGCGCTCGGGGATCGGATTGATCCAGATGGCGCTTTCATAGATCTGGTTGACGCGTTCAAGCCAGATGCCGCCCGGCTCCTCGTTCCAGTGCTCGACCGAACCGCCGGCATAGGTGATTTCGTAAGGCGACATGGTGGCGTCGCCGACAAAAATCACTTTGTAGTCGGACGGATATTTGTGGAGCACGTCCCAAGTCGACATTTTTTCGGCATGGCGGCGGCGGTTGTCCTTCCATACGCCTTCATAAAGGCAGTTGTGGAAGTAGAAATATTCGAGATTCTTGAATTCGGTGCGCGCCGCCGAAAACAGCTCTTCGCAAAGCTTGATGTGGCTGTCCATCGAGCCGCCGATGTCGAAAAAGATCAGCACGTTGATCTTGTTGCGGCGCTCGGGGCGCATGATCAAGTCGAGATAGCCCTGATGCGCGGTCGCCTTGATGGTGCCGTCGAGGTCGAGTTCCGTCGGCGCGCCTTCGCGGGCGAAGCGGCGCAGGCGGCGCAGCGCCACCTTGATGTTGCGGGTGCCGAGTTCGACCTGGTCGTCCAGGTTCTTGTATTCGCGCTTGTCCCAGACCTTGACCGCCTTGCCGTGGCCGACTTCCTTCTGGCCGATGCGCACGCCTTCGGGATTGTAGCCATTGGCGCCGAAGGGCGAGGTGCCGCCGGTGCCGATCCATTTGTTGCCGCCCTCATGGCGCTTCTTCTGTTCCTCTAGGCGCTTCTGCAGCTCCTCCATGATCTTTTCCCAGCCGCCCAGCGCTTCGATCTGCGCCTTTTCTTCGTCGGTCAGGAATTTTTCGGTCAGCGCCTTCAGCCATTCCTCCGGGATGTTGGCGATCTCGCCGTCGCCGACCAGCTCCAGGCCCTTGAAAACATGACCGAAAACGACATCGAACTTGTCGAGATTGCGTTCGTCCTTCACCAGCGCGGCGCGGGAGAGATAATAAAAGTCCTCGACGCGACGTTCGATGACATCGGCGTCGATCGCCTCGAGCAGGGTCAGGTATTCGCGCAGGCTGACCGGCACATTGGCTTTTTTGAGTTCATGGAAGAAGTGGACGAACATGGGCATTCCCGAAAGGATTGAATGGCGTTTGGGTGCAGTCTAGGGCTTATGGTGCCCGGAATGAAGGGGCGGGAGTGTTCATTTATGGACCGCGTGTTGCCAGTAATTTTCCTTTTTTTGCTTGGGGTTAGCGCGTCCGCTGCGGCGACGGACAATCCTTATCTCGCCGAGGGTGAGGCCGAAGCCCGAATCGAGGCCTGCCTCGTCGCCGCGTCGGGCGAGGAAGAGGGGGGCGATGCGCCGAAGCAGTGCAGCGACGTCTATTTCACGGGTTGCGCGGAGGCCGGCGACTGGACGACCCATGCGATGAACCAGTGCCAGGGGGCGGCGCTCGGCTATTGGGAGGGCGTCGCAAAAGCGCGGGAACAAGCCGTTTTCGCGATCGACGACCAGCGGCTGACCGACTATGTGGAGGTCAGCGGCATCGCCTGGGAACGCTACCGCGAGGCGCGCTGCCAGCGTTTCCTGCTGCCGATGGGGACGATGTATCTGCAAATGTATGCGGCCTGCATGACGGAAACGACGATGGAGCGGGCAGCGGATCTGGCGGATTTTCTGGGCGATGAGCCGCTGATCGTGCCCGAAGTGGAAGATTAGGCGCGCGGAAACCGCCCCGCGAGGCGTGCGCGGGTTTGGCGAGAGATAGAGGGGCGCGGAGTGACTTCGACCGCGACTCTGTTTGTTTTTTGAGCGCCCGAAGACACTCCGCGCACGACGTTTTTGCCCCGATGCCCTCTTCCACCCAACAGCTTCGGGTTCGTCCGAAGAGGAACCGTCTTGCCGAGCGGGTCATAGTGCCCGCGCCCTTCATGCATCGGGAGCCCCGGGGCGCCGGGGTGCGTTACCTCCCCGGCGGCGCAGGCGCCGCCCGTCCTTCATGCAATGGACGCTCCGGAGCATCCCTCTTGAAGGCGGTACACATAAGATGGGGGCTCATAACAGGGTGGGGACAAGTTTTTTCGGGGCGGGACGTTATTCGTTCCTCACCGCCCGCAGAAAAAGCCACTCGGTCGGCTTGCCATCATAGCCGCTGCCGCCGGTTTCCCCGATCTCCACTTCGGACCAGTATGCGCTCGCCGCGACCCAGGCGGCGGCCAAGCGATCCGCTCACATTGCTTCTGTCGCCGCGCGCGGCATAGGCCTCCGCTTCCGCGTCGTAGAAGGCAAGGGTGTTCGGATCGTGGGGCGTCACGTCTTTCTCCCAAATGTCCGATGAGAGAGTGCGACTGTTTTCGCGGTGGGGCCAGATGCTTTGAGGCGTGTCCTGGCCGCGAGGTCCATGGATTCCGGCTTTCGCCGGAATGACACTTTGTTTTAGGCGTAAGAAAAGCCCGCGCGTGTGAGGCGCGGGCTTTGATGTTCGTGTGGCTCCCCCGCCCCGAAAAACCCGAATGGATTTTTCGACCCGCCCTATTCCTTGGTGGCTTGTCCACCAAGGCGGACGGGCGGGTGGGAAGACAGAAGAAGTCAGTTTCTCTCGCGCCGGGCGAGGAAGGCGAGGCGCTCGAAGAGGTGGACGTCCTGCTCGTTTTTCAGCAGCGCGCCGTGGAGCGGCGGGATCAGCTTGGTCGGGTCCTTCTCGCGCAGCGTTTCCGGCGAGATGTCTTCCGAGAGCAGCAGCTTCAGCCAGTCGAGCAGTTCGGAGGTCGAAGGCTTCTTCTTCAGACCCGGCACTTCGCGGATCTCGTAGAAGATGTTGAGCGCTTCCTGCACAAGCTTGCCCTTGAGGCCGGGGAAGTGGACATCAATGATCGCGCGCATCGTGTCTTCTTCCGGGAACTTGATGTAGTGGAAGAAGCAGCGGCGCAGGAAGGCGTCCGGCAGTTCCTTCTCGTTGTTCGAGGTGATGATCACGATGGGACGGAGTTCGGCCTTGATGGATTCGTTCGTCTCGTAGACGTAGAACTCCATCCGGTCGAGTTCCTGCAGAAGATCGTTCGGAAACTCGATGTCGGCCTTGTCGATTTCGTCGATCAGCAGCACCGGGCGCTTCTTGCGTTCGAAGGCCTCCCAGAGCTTGCCCTTGGAAATGTAGTTGCGGATGTCCTTGACGCGCTCGTCGCCGAGCTGGCTGTCGCGCAGGCGCGAGACGGCGTCGTATTCGTAAAGGCCCTGATGGGCCTTGGTGGTGGACTTGATGTGCCAGGTGATGAGTTCGGCGTCGATCGCCCTCGCCACTTCCTCGGCCAGCACCGTCTTGCCGGTGCCGGGCTCGCCCTTGACCAGCAGCGGACGCTGCAGCGTGATTGCCGCGTTGACCGCCACACGCAGGTCGTCGGTGGCGACGTAATCCTTCGTTCCCTCAAATTTCATCGAAATGGCTTTCCCCTGGGACGCGGCAACAAACGCTTGAGCCAAGCGCAGGCCGCTGGATACCGAATTGCTGAACGGCTGAGAAACTAATGTGTGACCTTGGCCGGTTCAAGGAAAAGGCCTGTGCACCGGCGGCAGTCGCGCCATTCGATTTCGAGCGGCATGGCGCTGACGCGGCCGCTGCCCTTGCGGCAATTTCTGCCGGGCAGGGGGCAGGGGCTGCTGCGCGCCGGACTGGTTAACAAATCGTAACCCATTGATTTAAATATATAAAATCGATGGCCCGCTCCTTGCTCATTTGCTGGCAGCACGCGTTCCGCGGGAGTCCCCGCTGGAACCCACCGCATGGAGATGAGCCCATGAGTTTCTTTGGATCGATGACCACCGCCCTTACCGGCATTCGCGCCCAATCGAGCGCGCTTGGTCACATCTCGGACAATATCGCCAATTCGCAGACGGTCGGCTTCAAGCGCACCGATACGAGCTTTCAGGACATCGTGACCGCTTCGACCAGCCGCAACCACCTGCCGGGCGCGGTTCTGGCGGCGCCGTCCTTCACCAATTCGGTGCAGGGATCGATCGACGCCTCGGAAGTGCCGACGCATATGGCGATCAATGGCGAGGGCTTCTTCATCGTCTCGTCGACGATTGCGACCGTCGACAACCAGCCGGTCTTCGACAACGTCAACTACTACACGCGGCGCGGCGACTTCGCGATGGACAAGCATGGTTATCTCGTGAACGGCGCCGGCTACGCGCTGCAGGGACTGGCCATCGATCCCATGACCGGGAACCCGGTCGGCGACACGCCCGGCCGCATCCAGATCGACCGCGATTTCCTGGCGGCGCGCACGACTTCGTCGATCAGCTATACGGCGAACCTGCCGGCCTGGCCGAAGACGGTGAACGCCGATCCGGACATTGCCGACAGCGAATTGCTGACCATCGGCCGCTTCACGCCGCCGCTCGCCGACCTGAGCGCGATTCCGGCCAGCGGCGAGGACGTTTTCCTCGACAACTCGCTCTCGGGCGGCGCGATCACCGGCTACGACGCGCTCGGCGCGCCGGTCAACGTCCAGCTGCGCTGGGCAAAGGTCGACAATGCCGCCGGCGGTGGCGATGCGTGGAACCTGTTCTACAAGACCGACGACGCCGCGACGGGTGCCGCCGACAAATGGCTGAATATCGGCCAGTCCTACGCTTTCGACGCGCAGGGCCGGCTCAATCCGGCGGTCGATTCGACGACGATCACCGCTCTCACCGTCAACGGCATCAATCTCGGCGATGTGACGGTCAATCACGGCGCCTCGAACATCACGCAGTTCCAGAGCACGGGTGGCACCGTGGCGGTCAACACGATCGACCAGAACGGTTATCCGTCGGGCGAGCTTGTCAGCATCGCGGTGTCCGAGAACGGGCGCATTGTCGGCACCTATTCCAACGGCAAGGCGGTCGATATCGCCGAAGTGTCGCTGGTCAAGTTCAACGCGCCCGACAAGCTGAAGAAGCTCGACGGCACGGCCTTCGCGGCGACGCAGGAATCGGGCGAGGCCATTCTCGGCGCCGGCGGCGACATCATCGCTTCGGCGCGCGAAGCCTCGAATGTCGACATCGCGGACGAGTTTTCGAAGCTGATCGTCACGCAGCAGGCCTATACGGCCGGTACGCGCATCGTGACGACGGCCGATGAGCTGATCCGCGAAACGCTGAACATGAAGCGCTAACAGATTCAGGCGGCGGGCGTTTCCCTCGCGGAAGCGCCCGGCGCTAAAGTTCCGTTCTCTCGTTTTCAGGTTGCCAGATGAGCCTTTCCACCGCACTCGGCGCCGCATTGAGCGGATTGAACGTTGCCCAGTCGGGCATCGACGTTACCGCGCGCAACATCGCCAATGTCGGGACGCCCGGCTATACGCGCAAGGTGCCGAACCAGGTCAACGCGCTGGCGGGCGCCGAGGGCATCGGCGTGCGGCGCGAAGCGGCGCAGCGGCAGATCGATGAATTCCTGCAACAGCAGTTGCGCGTGGCCTCGGCCGGCGCGGCGAGCCTCAACGTCAAATCGTCGATGCTGGGCCGCGTCGATGCGCTGTTCGGCACCCCGGACTCCAACGCCTCCATCGCCGGTTCGATCAGCGCGCTGGCGACGGCGCTGCAGGAACTGGCCGGCAATCCGGAACAGCCGGCGGCGCGGCAGGCGCTGCTCAACCAGGCCGGAAACTTCGCGGCGCAGCTCAACACGATGTCGCAGACCGTGCAGGATATGCGGCTCGAGGCCGAGCGCAACATCGCCCATGCAGTCGAGGCGGCCAACGGGCTGCTGAAGACGATTGCCGAGGTCAACAACCAGATTTCGCAGCGCCAGGCGTCGAACCAGCCGGTGGGCGACCTGCAAGACAAGCGCGACATGGCCATCGACGAATTGTCGCGGCTGATGGACGTGAAGGTCAACAATCGCGACGACGGCACGGTGACGATTTTCACCTCGGGCGGGCAGTTGCTGCTCGACCGGACGCCGGTCGAACTGAGCTTCAACGAGCAGACGCAGATCGACGCCACCTCGTCGCTGGCGAACGGCGGCGCCGGTACGATCACGCTGAGCGCGGGGACGACGAGCGTCGACCTGCTGGCGGCGGGCGCCATCCGCTCCGGCGCGATTGCCGGCTATGTCGAGATGCGCGACACGGTGCTGACGCAGGCGCAGGCGCAGCTCGACGAACTGGCCGCGCAGCTCGCGCTGGCGCTGTCGGAAGAGACCGTGCCGGGCGAGGCGGCCGTGGACGGCGCCGCGGAAGGCTTCGAGATCGACACGGCGGCGCTGCTGCCCGGCAATTCGATGACGTTGAGCTACACGGTCAATGGCGTTCCGGCCACGGTGACGATCGTTCGCGTCGAGGATCCGGCGACGCTGCCGCTGACCAATGCGGCGACCGCCAACCCCAACGACACGGTCGTCGGCGTCAATTTCAACCAGCCGATGGCCGACATTGTGACGGCGTTGCAGGCAGCGCTGCCGCCGGAAGTCGTGGTGTCGAACCCCGGCGGCGAGACGATCCGCTTCCTCGATGATGGCGCCGGCGCGACCAGCGACATCAACGGGCTGTCGGCGCTTGTGACGCCGGCGGACCTTGCCGACGGCACGACGGGCATGGCGCTTTTCGTCGACGGGCCGAACGGCAAAATTTTTTCGAACAGCCTCGACAATCCGCCGCAGAAGACCGGCTTTGCGAGCCGCATCCAGGTCAACCCGGCTGTCATCGCCGACGATACGCTGCTGGTCGCCTACGACGCGGACGTGCCGCTGGGCGACGCGGCGCGGGCGCACGACCTTATCGACCGGCTGACCGGGCGGAGCCGCTATTTCGCGCCGCAATCGGGCCTTGGCGGCACCGCCTCGCCCTTCAACGGCACCATCGACAGCTTTGCGCGGCGCCTCGTTTCGTTCCAGTCGTCACAGGCCGCCAATGCGCAGCGCGACGCGGAAGCGCAACAGGTCGTGTCGGCGTCGTTGCAGGATCGCTTCGACGCGCAGACCGGCGTCAATATCGACGACGAGATGTCGAACCTTCTGTTGCTGCAGAATGCCTATTCGGCGAACGCGCGCGTCATCACCACCGTCAAGCAACTCTTCGACGTGCTCATGAGCATCGGCAGGTAATTTCCATGCAGGTTTCAACGCTCTCCCAATCGATGGCGCTGCGCAGTTCGATCAATTCGATGCGGGCGCAGTTCGACGATCTCCAGCGCCAGCTTGCGACCGGGCTGAAGGCCGACAGCTACGCCAAGCTCGGCACCGACCGCAACATGGTGCTGTCGCTGTCGCATCAGCTGAGCCAGCTCCAGACCTATACCAAGACGATTTCGCAGGCGCAGATGCGTATCGAGGTTTCGTCGGATGCGCTGACGCGCGTTGCCGATATCGCCAGCACGATGAAGACGACGAGCCTGACCACCGGTTTCGAGCTTGTGAACGGGAAGCAGACCAGCGCCCAGGTGACGGCGGCGATGCAGTTCGACGAGATCGTCAACCTGCTCAATCTCAATATCGAGGACCGTTATCTCTTTGGCGGGCGCGACACGCAGACGCCGCCCGTGGCGGTTCCCGATGCGATGATGAACGGCGTGGACGACAAGGCCGGCCTCAAGCAGTTCATCGACGAGCGGGGGCAGGCCGATCTCGGCGTCGACGGCCGCGGACGGCTCGAACTCGACCTGACCGGCAATGCGGTGACGCTGGCGGAAGACGCCGCGCCGAGTGTCTTCGGCTTCAAGCTTGCCGATGCCAATTCGACGCTTTCCAACGCGACGGTCACGGGCCCGGTGGGCCTGCCTGCCGAAATCGAGGTCGATTTCACGGGCATTCCGGTGGCCGGCGAAAAGCTGACGCTCGATCTCGCGCTGCCCGACGGCACGACGACGCGGGTGACGCTGACGGCGACGGAGGCCAATCCGCCGGCTGCCGGCGAATTCACGATCGGCGCCGACGCCACCGAGACGGCGACCAATTTCCAGGCGGCGCTCGACACCGCGATCCAGCGCGAAGCCCTGACCACGCTGACCGCGGCCTCGGCCGTGGCGGCCGCCAACAATTTCTTCGATTATGCCAATGGCGGTGCGCCGCAGCGCGTCGACGGGCCGCCTTTCGGCACGGCGACGGCGCTTCGCGACGGTACCGACGCCGACACGGTGTTCTGGTATCGCGGCGACCAGACCGGCACGCCCGGCAACAACACGATCGCCAAGATCGACGACGGGCGGCAGGTGGCCTATGGCGCGCGCGCCGACCAGGAGGCGATCCGCGACACGCTGAAGGCGGCGGCGCTGATGACGGCGGTCGAATATGCCGATGACGGGGCGGAGGCGAATGCTTCCTACAAGGCGCTGACCACGCGCGTCGGGACGACGCTCAATTTCGCCGGCAAGCAATCGGTCGAAAGCATCGTGACCGGGCTCGGCCTGACGGCGGCGACGCTCGCCAACACGCAGGACCGGCACGACAACATGATGTCGGTCGCGAACGGGATCCTCGGCGATATCCAGAACGCCGACCCCTACGAGGTTGGCGTCAAGCTGACGACCTTGCAGACGCAGCTTGAGGCGAGCTACCAGGTGACGGCGATGCTGTCGCGGATGTCGCTGGTCAATTATCTGTAGAAAACTTCACACGACAAAAAAGGCCCGGAGAAATCCGGGCCTTTTTTCGTTGGCGCGTTGCGCGGAACGGTTCAGCCTTTCTGGTAGAGGCCGGCGGCGATTTCGCGGTTGATCATGATCAGCGTGTCGAGCAGTTGCGGCTGGGGCTCGCGGTTCGCTTCGATCTCGGCGGTGCGCTTGAAGATAAAGATGGCGAGATTGGCGATGTTCTGCTTGATCTCGCGGGGCAGCGGATGCTCGAGCTCGGCGGCCGAGGCGGCGAAGACGGTCCAGATGCGGCGGTTGTAGAGAAGGGCGTCGCGCAGCGTGGCGTTTGACTCGGCGGTCCAGTTGTCGCGGATGCGCTGAAGCTGGCCGGCGGCGCGGGTGAGGATCGATGCCTCGAACTCGCGCGGATCCGAAATCGTCATCCGCGACGCGTTGGCATAAGCCTCATGCGGTCTTGACATTCTCCAGCAGCCCCCGTTCGTACTCGATCAGTTTTCGAGCTTCCTTGAGAGCTTTATACATTTCGCCGGTTAAGATTTTACTGTTGATGGCGTCGAGATGGGGGCGTGTCGAGGGCGCCGCTTCGGCGACATCCTTAACGATCTGGAAATAGATTTCGTGATGCGGGCGCGGATCGGGCGACAGATACATCATCTGGACGAGCAGGTAGACGCGCTTGCAGGGCGTGTCGGCGTCGGCGGCGCGCAGGATGTCCTTCTCGCGCAGGATCGGCGCGTCGCCCTCGATGAACAGGCGCGTGCGCTGGTCGTCGTTGGTGATGACGCTGTCGCCGAGGATGAAGCGTTCGCCGGGCTTGAGTTCGACTTTGAGGGCCATGCCGTTCCGTTCCGATGCGCTTGGCGTTGAATCGGCCGCAGTCTAGCGCGAATCGGCAGGCGTTGGCAGGCCTATCGGGCGGTTTCAAAGAGAAACGGCGGGGACCTGGATCCCCGCCGCTCGTTTTCCGTGACCGGGTGTCGCCCGAGGGCGGTCCCGATTAGCGCAGCAGCGAGAGGACGCTCTGCTCCGACTGGTTGGCCAGCGACAGCGAGGTCGAGGCCAGCGACTGGCGGGTCTGCAGGGCGAGCAGGTTCGCCGCTTCGACGTTGGTGTCGGCCAGCGTCAGGTTGCCCGCACCGGCTTCCAGAACGTCGATCATGTTCTTGGTGAAGTCCTGGCGGCTCTGCACGACCGAGAGGTTCGCACCGAAAGTCGAGGACTGCTTGCGCAGCGTCGACGTCGCGGTGTTCAGCTTGGTCACTTCCGCGTTGATGTCGGAGAAGGTCGTCTCCGTGAGGCCGATACCGGCGGCGTTGAACGTCACGCCTTCGATATCGAGCTTCGACGTGCTCGACTCGTTGAACATCACCGAGAGGTCGTCGCCTGCGAGCAGGTTGATGCCGTTGAAGCTCGTGTCGAGCGACAACTGATCGATCTGCGCGAGCAGGTTGTTGTAGTCCGTCGAGAAGGCCGTGCGGGCTTCGGCGAGCGTTTCGCCGTTCGTGGTGGCACCGGCGATGCCGAAGCCGGCCGCACCCGTGGCCGCGGCAGTGCCGGCGATCGTCAGGTCTTCACCCGACGCGACCGTGAAGGTCAGGTCGCCGCCGCTGCGCGAAACCGTCAGGCCGGCAAGCGTGCCGCCCGCGGAAACGAGACCGGCGAGTTCGGATTCGATGGCCGTGGCCGAAGAAGCAGCCGACGCATAGGTCGCCGTGCCGAAGACCACGCTGACGGCGGAAGCCGTGCCGATCTGGAAGGTGACCGTGCGGGCACCGGCCGTACCTGCGATCGCCGCGGCTTCGACTGTCTCGGTGACCGACGTTTCCGTCGCCTTGGACTGAAGGGCCTGGTTGGCAACCGATTTGGCCTGGTCGACCAGCTTCTGGATCGACTTGATACCTTCGTCGGCGGCCTTCAGCGTCTGAACGCCGAGGCTCATCGAGTCGAGCAGGGCGCTCATGTCGGTCGCGCGGCTCGAAAGGCCGGCAGCCGTGAAGTAGGATTGCGGATTGTCGAGAGCGGACGAAACCTTCAGGCCGGTGGCCAGGCGGTTCTGCGTCTGCGCCATCATCTGAGCGGTGTTCTGCAACGTGAGCAGGTTCGTCCGCACGGCGCTCGAAATGGTGATATCACCCATAGTTCAGTTCCTTTCCTAGGACCTAGTACTCGCGGCTCTTTCTGAGCCATGACGCGATCATGCAGCGGCGTCTGTTAAAGGCCGGTAAAACGGATCGTTTTTTTTCTAATCATTTCGAAAAATTTTCAGATCGTTCCAAAAATGGAAAAGGCGGGTCCGAAGACCCGCCCTTGAAGTCGCGTGTCGCCTGTATGGCCTGGATTTAGCCGAAGAGGCGCAGGACGCCCTGTTCGGCCTGGTTGGCCAGCGAGAGCGCCGTGGTGCCCAACTGCTGGCGCGTCTGGAGGGCCAGCATCTTGGCGCCTTCCTCGTTGGTATCGGCAACGACGAGGCTCGAGGCACCGGATTCCAGCGTGTTGATCAGCGACTTGGTGAAATCCTGACGGATCTGGACGACGCCGAGATTGGCGCCGAAAGTCGAGGCCTGCTGGCGCAGCACATTGGTGGCGGCGTTCAGGTTTTCGACGAAGGCCTTGATCGCGGCGTCGGCGGCGAAGCCGTGATCGCCGGATTCATTGGCGACCTCGGCGATGTTCAGCGCGCCATCCGGCGTCAGCGAAACGCCCTGAATGTCGAGCTGGCTCGTCTGCTCGGTGTTGAAGAAGACGCTGAGCAGGTCGTTGCCTTTCAGCAGGTTGACGCCCTTGTAGCTGGCGTCAGCGGCCAACTGGTCGATCTGTTCGCGCAGATTGTTGAAGTCGCGCTCGTATTTGTCGCGGTTGACGCCATCGGTTGCGGTGGTGCGGCTGCCGAGAAGCGCATCGAGGCTGAGCGGCGTACCGCCGTCGTTGGCCGAAATCGCAATGTCGCGACCGTTGGCGGCCGTGAACTGCAATTGACCTTCGGCGGTCAGCGTGGCGGCGAGCGGCTCGTCACCGTCGAAAGTTGTGCCGACCCAAGCCATCAGCTCGGTGATTGTTGCGACTTCCGTCGAGTCGGCACCGATGTCGACGGTCTCGGTGACATCGCCGACCGTGATCGTGATCGTGTCGCCGGTGCCGAGCGCGCCGAGAGAGGCGAGGGTGACGCCACCGGTAAGGGGCGTGTCCGCGTTGCCGGTCAGGACTGTTGCCTTGACCTTCGTTTCGAGTGCCTGGTTGGCAACCGACTTCATGCTGTCCACGAGCTTCAGGATCGACTTGATGCCCTGATCCGCCGCTTCCAGCGTCTGCACAGCCTGGCCCATCGAGTCGAGCAGGTTGTTCAGATCGGAAGCGCGGTTGTTGAGGCCCTGCGCCGTGAAGAACGCCGTCGGGCTGTCGACCGCGCTGCGGACCTTCAGACCCGTTGCGAGGCGGAGCTGCGATTCATCGAGCATCCGCGCTGTATTCTGCATGCTGAGCAGATTCGACCGGATCGCACCGGAAAGGACCACATCAGCCATTGTCTCTACCCTCCAGGGTTTGGCTCGGCCGTCTCATGGCGGCACGGGCACTACACTCGGCATTAATCATTAATTCGACGTAAACAGTCCGAACTGCTTTTCGATTTGACCGACGATCCACCGATTGGAGGCCGTCCGTCTCTTCACCGTCGAACCGGGGGCATGAGGCAATCTGATTGGCCGTTCCGCACCCGCGATTTCATCTGCCATCCTCTCCGCAAAGGCCGGGCCAATTTGAAATCCAAGTAAAATCAATGGTTTATATAGTGGGTGTGCCCGGTGGTGCTGGCAGGAACTGCCGCGAGCGGGAAAGTTTTGCCGGGCCGACGGTGCTGTCAGACCTGAAGGAAGGCGCGCAGATCCGTCGCGATGCGCTTCACGAAACCGGAATTGGTGCCGGTATCGTCGATCAGGTAACAGCGCATTTGCGGGAACCAGGGCGAGCCATCGGTGCCGAGCATCGTCCAGTTCCGGCGTATGTAGTGAAACGCCGGACGGCCGAGCGCGCCCGCCATCATCATCGGGAAGCTCGATGGCGCGACCACGGCATCCATGCAGGCCGTCAGGGCGGCGACGCCTTCGAGGTCGTCGCGGAGATTGAGGCCGGGCATGCGCTGCAGCGTCAGCCCATGTTCACGCCGCAGGGCTTCGGCTTCTTCCGATACGTCGGTGTATTGAAGATTGACGACGGCCGCTCCTTCGATGGCAAAGAGGTCCTTCCAGTCCGCGAGCTTCGTGTAGCTCAGCGAACGGACATCGTTGACCTTGCTGGAGGTCCAGGAGATGCCGATTTTCGGTCCCGGCCCGAGCGAATTGAGCCAGGCCCGGCAATCGGCGATGCGCGCCGGATCGGGCTGAAGGGTGGGGCGCGGCCGGGCGAAATCCGCAAGTCCGCGGCGCAACCGCGCGGCGACGAGGCCGGCCGGGGCGGTGTAGTCGAAGTCGACCGGGCCGTAGTTTTCAAGGCCCGTCGAAGTCCATGTCTCGGCGCGCACCGTCGCCTGCGGCCATGTCCGCTGGTAGAGCGAAACCAGGCGCCGCTCGGTTTCGATGATGACGTGGCCGGCGCGGGCGATCAGGTCGGTGTAGCAGGTCGAGAAGAGCAGATCGTCGCCGAGGCCCTGTTCGCGCCAGACCATGATGGTCTTGTCCGTCAGATCCTGGCCTTCCCAGATCAGGCCCGGGAAGGGGCGGTAGGGCTTGCGTTCGCGGCAGGAAAATCCGAAGCCGTACATGTCCCAGCCGGCTTCGATTTCGCCGACGGTCAGCAGGGAGCGCGCGAGGTTCCAGCGCGCCGCGTCGCAGTCCGCGTCGAGGTTCAGCGCCTGTTGCAGGGCCGACATGGCCTTGTGGTGCAGGCCCATGATTTCGTACAGGGCGGCGAGATTGGTCCAGGTCTGGGAAATGTTGGGGTTGAGCTCGATCGAGCGGCGATAACAGGCGAGCGCCTCGTCGCGCAGATGCGTTCCCGTCAGCACCTTGCCGAGATTGCCATAGGCTCTGGCAGAGGCCGGGTGAACCTCGATGGCACGCGAGAGCAGGTCGATGGATTTCTGGAGATCGCCCTGTTCCTCGACGACATTGGCGAGATTGATCAGGGATGACGACATGTCGGGCGCGATTTCCAACGCGCGCTCATAGAGCGTCCGGGCCTGATGAAGATATTTCACCGTCGCGCAGATACCGGCGAGTTCGAAGAGCCAGACTTCGTCGCCCGCAGGCGCGTCGGCCGCGGCGCGGTCGAGCGTGGCGATCGCTTCCTGCTGCTTTTTTTGGGCGATCAGGCACTGGGTGAGGCCGGCCAGGGCGCCCAGATGCCGGGGGTCGAGCGCCAGGACCTTGCGGAAACGCTGTTCGGCGTCGGCGAAGCGCTCGCGGGCCTGCAACCGCTGACCCTGCGCGAATTTCTTTTCGATCTCGTCGTTTTCCGCGACGCGCTGTTTCTTCAATGCAGACATGCCGGATGTCGCCCCCGTATCCCGTCCGTTCGATGTCGAGTACCTATCTGCGGGCAGACATGGTTACCGCCGGGTTAACGGCGGCCGGCAGCTGCGTCAGATTCTGGCGTCGAGCGTGAGCGAGGCGGGTGCGGCCGGGTTTCCGGCGCGGCGGGTAGCCGGGGCGGCGTCGCGGCCATAGCCGAGCGTCGGTGCGGCGCGCTCGTTCATCGCATTGGCAACCATGCGGATCAGTCCTTCGGATACCGAGCGGGCGGCGCTGAGCGCCTCGCCATTTTCGGCCAGTGCGCGGTCGAGCTCGATCATCGCCGATTTCAGCTTCGAGACGCGTTCGGCCGGGGCACGGTCGATCAGGTCCTTGCGCCGGCGGATCGCGTCGGCGTCCATCGCGTAGTCGTTGGCGATGCGGATTTTTTCCGGCTGCAGCGCGGCGACTTCGGACCGGGCGCGGTCGCGCAGAAAGCCCGTCTCGCGCCGCACGATGGCGGTCAGGCCGGCCGTCAGTTCGAGCATGCGCTCGACCAGGTCGACGGGCGTCAGCGCTTCGGCGGCGGTGCGGCGGGCGGCGGTCATTTGGGCTCTTCCTGCATCTTCAGTATTTCGCGATAGACGGCGTCGGCCAGACCGATGCCGCCGCTCTTGGTCATTTCGCGGCCATATTGTTCGACGAGCAGAGAGCGGAACATGTTTTCGCCGGGCCCGCCGCCAAATGCGCTGTCTTCGCCGGTTCCCTCGAACATCGGTTGCAGCAGCACCGAAACGAACTGGGCCTCGAAGTCGCGTGCGGTTTCCCAGGCGCGCATGTCGCGCGCGTCGGCGGCCGGCTTCGGCGCGGGGGCGTGGGCAAAGGGTTGAGGCGGGACGGGGAGGGCGGCGATATCCATCACATCACCTCGATGTCTGCCTGAAGGGCGCCGGCGGATTTGATCGCCTGGAGAATGGTGATCATGTCGCGCGGACTGACGCCGAGCGCGTTGAGCCCGTCGACCAGTTCCTTCAGGCTGATGCTGCCGTCGATGATGCCGAGCTTCTTGCCTCCCTCTTCGTCGACCGTGACTTCCGTGCGCGGCACGACGACCGTGTCGCCTTGCGTCGAGAAGGGCGAAGGCTGGCTGACCTGCGGCGACTCGCTGACCGAGATGGTGAGGTTGCCCTGCGCGATCGCAACCTGGCTGACGCGGACGTCCTGGCCCATGACGATGACGCCGGATGCCTCGTCGATGACGACGCGGGCGGCGAGATCGGGCTGTACGCGCAATTGTTCGATGTCGGTCAGAAGGCCGACGACACCGCCGCGATAGCCGGCAGGCATACGGAGTTGCACAGTGGTCGGATTGTCGGCGGTTGCCGTGCTGGTGCCGAGATAGGTGTTGATGGCGGCGGCAACGCGCTGGGCCGTGGTCAAGTCCGGATTGCGCAGCGAGAGGCGCAGCGCGCGCAGGTCGGACAGCTGAAATTCGAGTTCGCGTTCGACAATGGCGCCGTTGGCGATGCGGCCGTTGGTCGGCACGCCGCGAACGACGGAGGCAGCTTCGCCCTTGGCCGAGAAACCGCCGGTGGCGACCGAACCTTGCGCGACGGCGTAGACCTGGCCGTCGGCGCCCATCAGCGGCGTTACAAGCAGGACACCGCCCTGCAGGTTGGTCGCGTCGCCGAGCGCCGAGACCGTCACGTCGATGCGGGTGCCCTGGGCGGCAAAGGCCGGCAGATCGGCCGAAACCATGACGGCGGCGACGTTGGCGGTTTTCAGCGTCGTGCCGCGTGTATTGACGCCGAGGCGCTCCAGCATGCCGATCAGGCTCTGCTGCGTGAACGGCGCATTGCGGAGCGTGTCGCCGGTGCCGTTGAGGCCGACCACGAGGCCGTAGCCGACCAGCATGTTGTCGCGAATGCCTTCGACATCGACGATGTCCTTGATGCGCGAACTGGCGTCTGCCTCGACCGGCATGGTGGCGGTCAGAAGGGAGGCGGCGAGCACGAGCGTCAGGAGGGAGCGGAGACGAAGGGCAATAAGCCAGGACATGGACCAACCGATCAATCGCTTGCGATACGGCGTTCTTCTAGCGAAAGGCATGCCATTCGGCGGCCTGACCCAACTGCTTGATTTATATATATTTTTTTGTTTTCGCGGGACCGAAAAACCGGGCTTTTGAAGGGCCTTGCAGGCATCTCCTGCCGCGGGGCGGCAAATCCTGCCGCGGGGGCTTGCGGCGCGAGTTAAGATTAACGCCGCTTTAAGACCTACGGTTCATTTTGGAGGGAATGAAACCGGACCGGCATCTGCCGGATCGCGGTGGGGCAGCGAAATGAAGATCGGCAATACCAGAGCGACATCCCAGAGCGGCGCGGCCCGCGGCGCTTCGGTTCGCAGCGGCGGCAGCGGCTTTGCGCCTGCCGGCGCCGGCGCGACACGCGGGGCGGCCGGGCTTTCGGGACCGGCTTCGCTTGGCGCCGTCGATGCCTTGCTGGCGCTTCAGGAAACCGGCGGGGCCGACGATGCGCTCCATGCGCCGCGCCGCAAAGCCGTCGCACGCGCCGAGGAGATGCTCGATATTCTCGACGACATCAAGCTGGCGCTGCTGATGGGCCAGGTGCCGAAATCGAAGCTTTCCCGTCTTCTTTCGGTGGTCGAACGGCAGCTTGGCGGCATCGCCGATCCGGGCTTGCGCGAGATTCTCGACCAGATCGAGCTCAGGGCGCGGGTCGAGCTGGCCAAGTTCGGAACCTATACCAAAGGCTAGGTTTTCGAGGCCCTTCCGGGCGCCGCTCATCCTCCGGATTTCACAGATGTTTCACTGGCTTGGCGGGTCCATCGCTGTTGAGAATCGTGGGACCGGTCGCTATAGTCCGGCCCGTTTCCGCAAGGGACGCGTGCTGGAGAGATTGCCGCGAATGGCCGTAAGACTACCCAAGGGCTACATGCCATCCGACGACGAGCCGTTTATGAACAAACGGCAGAAGGAGTATTTTCGCCGCAAGCTCGAGAAGTGGAAAGAAGACATCCTCATCGAGAATCGCGAAACGCTGCAGCATCTGCAAGACGACAGCGCGCAGCATCCCGATCTCGCCGACCGCGCCTCCTCCGAGACCGAGCGTTCCCTCGAATTGCGTACGCGCGACCGGCAGCGCAAGCTCGTTGCCAAGATCGACGCGGCACTCCGGCGGATCGACGAAGGCACCTATGGCTATTGCGAGGAAACGGGCGAGCCGATCAGCCTGAAGCGGCTCGATGCGCGGCCGATCGCGACACTTTCGATCGAGGCGCAGGAACGTCACGAACGCCGCGAGAAGGTCTATCGCGACGACTGAGCCGATTGCGGTACGACGATGCGAAAACGCGGCCCGAAGAGGGGGCCGCGTTTTGCTTTTTCGGGACCGGCGTCAGAACGGCATCAGGATGTCGATGAGCTGCTGCCCGTAGCGCGCCTGCTGCACGTCGGAGATCTGGCCCTGACCGCCATAGGCGATGCGGGCTTCGGCGATCTGGGTGTGCTGGATCGTGTTGATGTTCGAGATATCCTCGGGCCGGACGATGCCGGTGACGTCAAGTTCGCGCACTTCGAAATTGACGCGGACCTGCTGGCGGCCGGAGATGACCAGGTTGCCGTTGGGCAGGACCTGGGTGACGACGGCGGCGACGGTCAGCTCGATCTTTTCGCGGCGGTCGACGGAGCCCGCGCCGGAGCTGGAACTGCTGCTGCCGAGGTCGGCAAGGCTGGTGTTGTCGACGGCATTCGGGAAGACCTTGCCGAGATAGCTCTCATAACCGAGCAGATTGTCGACGGAGGCGTTCTCGGCATTGGCGCGGCTGCGCTTGGTCGTGTTGTCGACCTTGGCGTTGTCGGAAATGTTGATCAGTACCGTCAGGATGTCGCCGACACGGGCGGCGCGCTGGTCGCGGAAGAAGGCGCGCGACCCCGAGCGCCAGAGCGAATTCGGCTGGTAGACGATCTCTTCGGGCGCCGGCATCGGCATCGAAACGCGCGGCTCGATCGTGCCGACGGGTGCCATGCCGGGCGCCTTGCCGATGTTGGCGATGCGATCGGCGCTGTTGCAGCCGGCCAGCGTCGCGGCGACGAGGGCGATGGCAACGAGACGGTATGTGGAACTGACAAACATCTTTTGAACCTTTTCGGCCGGAACTTTTGGTGTCGCGATCAGGAATTGCCGCCGGCGGCGTTGTGCACGACCGCGGCGCGGGCTGTGCCTGGGGCGTCGATGCGAACCATGTTGGGGCCCTCGACGATGCCCTGCACGGTGCGGTTGGAGCGGCTGTTGAGCACATTCACGATGTCGCCGATGGCGCCGCTGTCGAGGGCGCGGCCGCGCGCGGTCAGCGTCAATGCGCCGGAAACGAACGTCATGTCGACTTGCGCGCCTTTCTCGACGACGAGCGGCGGGTGCATGTCGGAAAGGCGAAGCGGCTCGCCGGCGCGGGCCGGCTTGCGCGGCGACATGCCGACAAGCTGCGGCAGCGATGTGACGATGTTCTGGCTGACCCGAGATGCGGGCAGGCGGATCCAGTCGATGTCGGTGCGGCGCACGACGTCGCCCGGCACGATGTCGCGTGTCAGCACCGGTACGTCGATGACGGGATAGGCGCGGCCGGAAATTCGGCGCAACGGGCTCATCATGTCGTTTGCAGGCGCGCGAACGACCGCGGTGAAGGCGCCGCTGCGCGGGTTGAAGGAAAGCTGTTCGACGCGAACGCTGCGTTCCGAGTCTTCGGCGACCTGGATGCCGGCGGTGCCATTGGCGAAATCGACTTGCAGGATCGCCGCGGAGGGAAGCGAGGAGGACTGCGCTTCTATGGCGCCCGCCACGGCCGATGCGACTTCCTCTTCGGGCACGGCCACGCCGCTGCGGCCGACGACGATATGCGTCAGGCCTGCATTGTTGCGCCATTCGATGCCGTTGCGCCGCGCGGCGAGCGAAATGCGGGAGACCGAGATCTCGCCCTTCAGGCCGGGCGCCGGCGCGTTGGCTACAACGACATGGGCGGCAGCGCCCGCGTCGTCGAAGAGGTCGCCCAGCGTTACCGTTTCGCCGGCGACGGTTGCGCTCGGGCGCAACTCGGCGGCGGCGACGGCACCGGCGAAGAGTGCGGCGGAAAATGTTCCGATCGTGAGAGCGATACGCGCATACATTTCAATCACCGTTTATTTGACGTTCGCGGCAACGGACATCATCTCGTCGGAAGCGGTGATGACCTTGGAATTCATTTCGTAGGCACGCTGCGCGGTAATGAGCGACGTGATTTCGCTGACCGCATTCACGTTCGACGTTTCGAGAAAGCCCTGAAGAACGCCGCCGAAACCCGCGTTGTTGGGCGTCCCGATGAGCGGCGCGCCACTGGCGGCCGTTTCAAGGAAAAGATTATCGCCCTGCGGATCGAGGCCGGCCTCGTTGGCGAAGTTGGTCAGTTCGATCTGACCGACAACCTGCGAGGCCGTCTGGCCCGGTATCATCACCTGCACCTGGCCGTCGCGGCTGATCGTGAGGTCGGTCGCCTCGGCAGGGATCGAGATGCCCGGCGCCAGCGTGTAGCCGTCGGCGGTCACGAGCTGGCCGTCGGCGCTGATCTGGAAGGAACCGGCGCGGGTGTAGGCATCCTCGCCGCTCGGCAGTTCGACGCGGAAATACCCGCGGCCCTGAATGGCGAGGTCGAGTTTGTTCTCGGTGTTGTCCATGTTGCCTTGCGTCATCACGCGGTAGACGGAGCTCGTCTTGACACCGAGACCGATCTGCACGCCGGCGGGCACGATGGTGCCGGCATCCGACGAATTGGTACCGACGCGGCGCAGGTTCTGGTAGAGCAGGTCCTGAAACTCCGCGCGCTGACGCTTGAAGCCGGTTGTGCTCATGTTGGCGATGTTGTTGGAGATCACCTCGACATTGAGCTGCTGGGCCATCATGCCGGTGGCGGCGATGCTGAGCGACTGCATGGGACTTGTTCCTTACCCTTGTGTCATATCGAAAGCGGCGTCAGGCCGGGCTTCCGAGGTCCTGTATCGCCTTGCGGCGCATCTGGTCGGATTGGTCGATGAGCTTCTGTGCGCTTGCGTAGGAGCGCGATACTTCGATCATGTTCGTCATCTCGACGATCGGCTGCACGTTCGAGCCTTCGAGCGCGCCCTGCACCAAGAGCGGCTCGTCGACCGGCTGTTCGTCCTGCAGCGTGCCCAAAAGAGTTCCGCCGACATTGCGCATGGCTTGCGGATTTTCGAAGGTCACGATCGAGAGCTTGCCGCGGAGGCCGAGGCTTGAGGAGACCGTGCCGTCGCGGGCGATCGTGATGTCGGTTTCGTCCTGCGCAAAGAGTATCGGTGCGTCGGCGCTGGACAGCACCGGGTCGCCGTTCGCGGTCACGAGCTGGCCCGCATCGTCGAGGCGGAAGTGGCCGTTGCGGGTATACATGACGTTGTTTTCCGTCTGCACCCTGAAAAATCCATCGCCGCTGATCGCGACGTCGAACGGGTTGCCGGTCGTCTGCAGTGTGCCGTCGCTCAGATTGCGGTGCTGGCCGAAATCCTGAACGAAGGTGATCTTCGCCGCCTGGCCGCTCTCCGAGGCACCCTTCATCACGTATTGCTCGAACAGCATCGCCTCCGACTTGAAGCCGGCGGTGTTCATGTTCGCGAGGTTGTTCGCGATGGCCGCCATTTCGCGCGTCATCGCCATCTGGCGCGAAAGAGCTATGAGAAGGGCGTTTTCCATGGCGGCGTCGGTCGTCCGGTTCAATTGGCGGGCACGGATACGGGCGGCCCGCCAAGCGATGTGCAGGGCCTGTGCCAGATAAAAATGTCAATAAAATCAAATGGATAATGTCTTTCGCCCGTGGCGGATCGCCATCCGGCGGCAGGGAATACCGGGCAGTTTCTGCCGGTTTGGCGGTGCTCCGGCCGTTTTCGCTTGAGAGGGCTTCGGACAGCCGTGGACACAACGCTTCATTAACCAAAGTGCGAGAGCATCGCCCTTGTGTCGCAAAGAAGCTGCGACGCGACGAACAAAGGGCAAAGGACGGCGCGGGCGAAGGCATCGCGACGTCCACGAGGTGGGATATTTCACGATGGCTGCAGTCGACGCCGAAGTTGCCGAAGAAGAAGACGAGGAAGCCTCCGAAACGCCGGCACGACGCCGGATCGCGGGCAAGGTGCTCGTTCTCTATGTCGCGCTGCCGGCGCTGGTTCTGATCGGTGCCGGCGCGGGCCTCTACATGTCCGGCATTTTCGGCGGTGGCGGGGAAGAAACGCCCGTCGAGGAGGTGGTCGCCGACCCGGTGTTCTACGACCTGCCGGACTTTCTGGTGAACCTCAGCGGTCCGCCGCCCGCGCATTACCTCAAGATGCGCGTGTCGCTGCAGGTGACGGATGCCGAAGCCGTCAAGCGTCTCGAACTCGAGATGCCGCGCGTACTCGATGGTTTCCAGACATTTCTGCGCGATCTGCGGCCGGAAGACCTCGAAGGTTCGCAAGGCATGCTCAGCCTGAAGGAAGAGCTGATGCGCCGCCTGACGCTTGCGACCCAGAAGCCGCTCGTCACGGACATTCTGTTTCGGGAAATCATCGTTCAGTAAAGGGTTCGGGGACCGTTTTATGGCCACCACAGACGTCAAGGACAACGACGCCGGCGTGCTCGCCGCCGCCACTCAGGCCGCGGCGAAAGCACCGGAGCGCGTGCTCAACCAGGACGAAATCGACAGCCTGCTCGGCTTCGAGGTCGAAGACGGGCAGGTGCAGGACCGGCACGGCATCGATGCCATCGTCAACTCGGCGCTCGTGTCTTACGAGCGGTTGCCGATGCTCGAGATCGTGTTCGACAGGCTCGTCCGGTTGATGACCGTGTCGCTCCGGAATTTCACATCCGATAACGTCGAAGTGTCGCTCGACAACGTGTCGTCGATCCGTTTCGGCGATTACCTCAATTCGATTCCGCTGCCCGCCATTCTTGCGATTTTCCGCGCGAAGCAGTGGGACAATTACGGCATGTTCACGGTCGACTCGAACCTCATCTATTCGATCGTCGACGTGTTGCTCGGCGGGCGGCGCGGCACGGCGGCAATGCGCATCGAGGGCCGGCCCTACACCACCATCGAACTCAATCTCGTGCAGCGCATGATCGAAGTCGTGCTGCAGGATGTGCAGGCCGCGTTCGAGCCGCTGTCGCCGGTGACGCTCGAACTCGATCGCATGGAAACCAATCCGCGTTTCGCGGCGATCGCGCGTCCGGCGAATGCGGCCATTCTCGTCAAGCTGCGCGTCGACATGGAAGATCGCGGCGGACGCATCGAGCTGATGTTGCCCTATGCAACGCTGGAGCCGATCCGCGAACTGCTGTTGCAGATGTTCATGGGCGAGAAATTCGGCCGCGACACGATCTGGGAAGGACATCTCGCGACCGAGCTCTGGTCGACGCGCGTTCCGGTCGAAGCGGTTCTCGACCAGCAGCAACTCACGCTGCGCGATGTCATGGATTTCGAGGTCGGCCAGACGCTGATGTTCAACAATGCGCCCGATGGCGCGATCGATATGCGTTGCGGCGGGGTGCATGTCGCGACCGGCCGGATGGGACGCGTCGGAAATCATGTCGCGGTGCGCATCGAACAGGCTATCCGCAAACACAAGCGAGCCGCGCTTGTGGAGCCGGAAAAGAAAGCTGTCGAAACCAGAATTACGGGAGCGTTCAAATGACCGTTTTTCAGGCTGTACCGTTCGGCGTTCTTCTTGAGGGCATCGTCTGTCTGTTCCTGATCGCAACCATCGCCTATTGCGCGATGCTGGATCGCCGCCTGCGGGCGATGCGGTCAGGCCAGGACGGGTTGCGCGACCTCATTCGCGATCTCAACACAGCGACGGCGCAGGCGGCAGCCGCCATCGACAATCTGAAAACGGCGAGCGCCGCTACCGGCGAAGATCTCGGCGCGCGCGTCCGGCGCGCGCGGGGGCTCGCCGACGAGCTGGCGCTAATGCTGGAGGCTGGAGACCGTATCGCGGACCGGCTCGAAAGGAGCGATAAACCGCCGCTCGTGCGACCCGCCGCGGGTCCGCGCCAGACACAGGCAGGCGTATCCCGCGACACCAACAATTCATCCCGCGCAACGCATCCGCTGCTCGATGCGCTGAAGCGGGCGCGGTGAGGCAACCGGAATCATGCTGGACCGTCTCCGACTGCTGCCGATCGTCATCCTCTGCGCTTCAATGCTGCTGGGCCTGAAGCTGGCCGACCTGGCGACAGGTGGCGCCGGTACGCAGTCCTTCGCGGCGATAACGGTTGCACGGGCCGAAGCCCCCGAGGCCGAGACCGCCAATGCCGAGACTGCCAGCGCCGAAAAGGCGGCGGCCGGGAACGGCGGAGAAACAGCGGCCGCCGACGAGGCGGTGCGGCCCGAAGACTTCGCGGCGCCGGGCGACCCGCGGCTCAGCAAGGCGGAGATGTCGGTGCTTGAAAGCCTCGCGGCGCGGCGTGCGGAGCTCAACAAACGGGCCGAGGCGCTCGATATGCGCGAGCGGGTTCTGGCGGCCGCCGAAAAGCGCGTCGAGGAGCGGATCGCCGAGCTCAAGGAGATCGACCGGAAGATCAACAGCCAGATTGCCGAAATAGACGCGGCGCAAGAAGAAAAAATGGCGTCGCTGGTTGCGATGTATGAGGGCATGAAGCCCAAGGATGCCGCGAAAATTTTCGAACGGCTCGACATGGGCGTGCTGCTCGATGTCGTCGAGCGGATGCAGCCGCGCAAGATGTCGGCCGTGCTGGCGGCAATGGACCCTGTGGTGGCCCAGGACCTGACTGTCGAACTGGCAACCGGCGGGCGCCTGATCGACATACCGGCGACCCCGGCGCCGCTTGCAGTGCCGGCGCCTGAAGCGGCCATGCCGGCGGACAAAAACGCCAGCTAATCCGCGAAAAAACGCCACACTTTAAGCACCGTTTAACCGACAGGCCCGTAGACTGCGTCCATGCACGGCAGGAAGCCGTGCGATTTTGGCAGAAGCTGCAGGGGCGCGCGCCGGGTGTGAGCGAAATCCATCGACATATGACGGGCGGCACGGGGCATCGCAACCTCGCGGGTGCGCTGGCGTTTGCCCTTGTCCTGCTGCTGGCGCCGGCCGGCGCCTGGGCGCAAGCCGCGCTCGATCGGCTCGATCTCAGCGAGAATGACGGCTATGGCCGCATGATCTTCTCGTTTCAGGGGGCCGTGCCCAAACACCGGATCGAAATCAACGCCGGTATCCTGGTGCTCGCCTTCGACCGTTCCTTTCCGGTCAATCTCGACGAGTTCACGCGCCAGATGCCGAGTTATATCGCAACAGCCCGTCAGGACGACGACGGCAAGGCGCTGCGTTTTGCGCTCAAGGCCGATTTCTGGGGCGATGCAAAACAGGCCGAGAACGCGCTCTATGTCGACCTGATGCCGTCGCAATGGACCCATGCGCCGCCGCCGCTGCCGGCCGAGGTTCAGGCGCGTATCGCTGCGACCGCCGAGGAAAAAAAGGCCGCGGAAGCAGCAAAGGCCGTGGCCGAGGCGCAGGGCATCGTCGAACCGGATGTGCCGTTGCCCGATCTCGACGTGCGCGTTGCGCGCCAGGAAGGGATCACGCGTCTCGTCTTCGACTGGAACCAGCCGGTGCTCTATTCGCTGGTGCAGCGCCAGGGACTTGCGACCATCACCTTCGACCGGACGGCGACGGTCGACCTTGCGTCCTTGCGTGTCGATCCGCCGCCCTATCTCAGCCATGCGTCGGCCATCGAACATGAGGGACGGCTTGCGGTGATTTTGACGCTGAAGCCGGGCGTCATCGTCAAGGATTTCCGTGAAGACATGGCGGTCGTGCTCGACCTCAAACCGGGATATGCGCGGGACAGCACCGAGGTGCCCGTCGCCGCCGGCCCGAAAGATATTCGTCCCGAAGCCGCGCGGCCCGAAGCGAAGGAGGAACCGGCGGAAGAAGACGTTGCGGTCGCTGGCGACGTCCAGACCGAAGCGGTTGCGGCAAAACTCGAAGATGCGTCCGCGGCCGATGCCGCGCCGGCAGCCGAGGTCGGGCCGATGCCCGCCGGCGCGCGGCCTGTGGGTGAAGCGGTTGCGAGCCTTCGGGCGGGAAATGGTGGTGCCGATATTGTCGTCTCCTGGCCGGAACCTGTCGGCGCCGCGGTTTTCGAGCGCGCGGATCGTTTGTGGATGGTTTTCGACGCGGTATTGCCGATCGATACGTCCGGTCTGGTCTTTGACGCTGACGCGTCCGCGCCGTTCGGTGAACCAGAAGTCGTCCGTTTCGACGGTGGCGTGGCGCTCGTTCTGCCGCTGAACGAACGTTTGCTCGTCAGTGTCGTCGAGGATGGCGCGGACTGGCGTGTCTCCGCCGGCGAAACGCTTCAGACGACCGGGCGGCCGATTGCGATTTCGCGAAACTGGCGGGAGGACGGACGCGGCAGCGTGACGTTCGATCTCAAGACGACGCGCAAGGTGTTCAAGTTCGAGGACAGGCGGGTCGGCGACATGCTGATCGTCGCGACGGCGCGCGGCCCGTCGCAGGCCGTTCAGACGCCGCACAGCTTTGTGGAGTTTCAGGCGCTTCAGACGTCGCAAGGCATTGCCATCGTTCCGATTGCCGACGATCTCATCGTCGCCGCGGCGCCCGACAACGTTGTGGTATCGCGCCAGGACGGGCTGATGCTTTCGGGCGATGCCGGCAACGCCGTTTCCGGCGGCATTCTGGCCAGCACCACGGCGCTTCCGGCGGTGATGGAATTTGCCGCCTGGCGCGAAGCGCCGGGGAGAAGCTTCATCGAGCGGCGCCAGTATCATCTGGACCGTCTGGCGGTGGCGACGGCGCAGGAGATCGGTACGGCGCGCTTCGACTATGCGAAGTTCCTGCTGGGCTACGGGCTTGCGCCGGAAGCGCTGGCGGCTCTCAATGCGGCGGCGATCGAAGACGTCGCGCTGGTCAAGGACGCCGCCTTTCGCGGGATCAAGGGCGTCGCGGAAGCGATGAGCGGGCGCTATGTCGATGCGATCCGCAGCCTCAGCGGCAACGGGCTCGACAATATTCCGCATGCGGCGGTCTGGCGCGGCCTCGCGCGAGCGGAACTCGGGCATTGGGACGCGGCGCGTGCGCAGTTTGCGTTGGCGGGCGCCGTCATGGATTCATTCGACGATGACTGGCGGACGATTTTCCGGGCGCGCGCGGCCGAGGCCGCATTGGCGGCGAACGACGTCGACGGCGCGAAACACCACGCAGCAGCGTTTCCCGAAGCGCCGGAAGGCCGCCGGGCACAAGCCGAAATCATGCTCGTCGACGCGCTGATCACCGACCGGCTCGGCCGTACCGACGAGGCGCTTGTCCGCTACGACCGCGCCATCGAGAACGGATACCCGCCGATCGCGGCGCGGGCGCGTTTCGGCAAGGCGGTGCTGCTCAACAATCTCGGGAAGATCGACAACGACGCATTGAAGGATGATCTCGAAAGCCTGCGCTATGCGTGGCGCGGCGATTCGCTGGAACTCGAGGTGTTGAGCAAGCTGGCAGCGCTTCACCTTCAGTCGGGGGGTATCGTCGATGCGCTGAAGACCATGCGTATCGCGACAGCGAACTATCCCGACAGCGATCACGCGCACCGGATGAACATGCAGATGTCCGACCTCTTTGCCGATTTCTTCCTCGGCAAGGACGCGAGCGACATGACACCGTTGCAGGCGCTGGCTTTCTTTGAGGGCTTCAAGGATTTGACACCCATCGGTCAGCGCGGCGACGAGATGATCCGCCATCTCGCCGAGCGTCTGGTGGAAGCCGATCTGCTGCTGCAGGCGGCGCAACTTCTTGACTATCAGGTTGCCAATCGCCTGCATGGCGGCGTCGCCAAGGCGCAGGTTGCGGCGCGGCTTGCGACGATCCTGCTGCTCGACCAGAAGCCCGAAAATGCGCTGGCAGCGCTTCGGGCGACCAAGCAGAATCTTCTGCCCGAAGCGCTGGCCGACCGCCGGCTGCTGATCGAGGTGCGCGCGCTTGCCGAGATCAAACAATACGACAACGCGCTCGACCTGCTCGAAGACCGGAATGACGAACTTTCCGTTGCCCTGCGGGCGGATGTGTTGTGGGACGCCGGGCGCTGGGAGGAGGCAGGTGGCGCCTTCGAGGGCATGCTCGGCGATAGCTGGAAGACCGAGGGCGCGCTTTCGGACAGCATGCGGCTGCAGGTGATGCGGGCCGCGGTCGCCTACTCGCTGGCTGGCGACGAGGACGGGTTGTCGCGGATGCGAACCAAGTTTGGCGAGGCGATGAGCCGCAGCGCGGATGCCGGCGCCTTCGCCGTGGTTTCCGATCCGATCGTCGAGCAGGGCGTCGCGTTTCGCGAACTGGCCAGCCGCATCGCATCCATCGACACGATGGAGCGGTTCGTGAGCTCGCTGAAGGACAACGTGCCGTCGGCGATCAACTAGGGCAGGGGTGCCGTCAGGTGCCGAAGCTCTGGACCAGGCTTCCCGCGATCAGCGACCAGCCATCGACCAGCACGAAGAAAATCAGCTTGAACGGCAAGGAGATGATGATCGGCGGTAGCATCATCATGCCCATCGACATCAGCACCGACGCGACCACCATGTCGATGATGATGAAGGGCAGGAAGACCAGAAAGCCGATTTCGAACGCCCGGCGCAACTCGCTGATCATGAAGGCCGGAACCAGCACCTGAAGGCCGATGTCGGTTGCCTGTTCGGGTTCTTCGATGTCCGACAGGTCGACGAAGAGTTTCAGGTCCTGCTTGCGCACCTGCGAGAGCATGAAGGTCTTGAAGGGCTCGCTCGACTTGTCGAAGGCCTCGCCCATTTCCATTTCCTGGTTCATCAGGGGCAGGATGCCGGCGTCATAGGCCTTGGTGAAGGTCGGCGTCATCACGAATGCGGTCAGAAAGAGCGCGAGGCTGACCAGAACCGCGTTCGGCGGCGATTGCTGCATGCCCATGGCGGTCCTGAGCAGCGACAGCACCACGATGATGCGCACGAAGGACGTCACCATGATCAGGATCGAGGGCGCTAGGCTCAGGATCGTCACCAGTGCGACGATCTGCACAACGTGATCGGTGAGGCCGAGGCCGTCGGAGAGATCGAGGCGGATCTGGTTGGCGAAGGCCGGGTCGGCAAGGCCGAACGACAGGAGTGTGGTCGTGAGGCCGGCCAGCAGACGTCTGCCGCGCGCCGACATTGCAGGAAAACGGATCACGCGCGGCGCTCCTTGATGAAATCGACGATACGCTGGAATTGCAGAACGGGCGCCGGCTGGACCGCCGCGCCGGAGCCTGTGTCGGCCAGCGCCACCGGCGCCGGCGCGTCGATGCCGGTCTCGATCAGCAGCGATTGATCGCCGCCGAGCAGGATCAGATGTTCCTTGCCGTCGCGGCGGATCAGCATCAGACGGTGTTTCGCATCGACGGGTTTCACCTCGACGATGGCAAGACGCCGCTGGTTGCCTGGCGTCACGATGCCGCCGGCCGCAAAGCCCATGCGGCGCGCAACGAAGGCGCACAGGCCGATCAGGCCGATGATGAAAACCAGCGCGGCGACGAACCGCAAAATTTCGGAGACTTCCATTGCCCGCAAACCCCACCTGAGGGCGGCCGCCCGGCCGGCCCTGTCATGGGAAGAATTTGCCGCCTCAGGCTTAATACCGGGTTAAGGGCGAGGGATTGCAAGGCGTCCACTGGTTATCCGTTTGTGAACGCACCCGGACAATTTTGCCGCGTTAGCACGATCTTAACTCTCCGGGGCAAAACTCGGACTTGCCGCCAAGGAATGCGTGGCTTCGGACCCGGTCCCGATTGCGCCCAGAACGAGGGCGTTCGACAGACCGGTTGATGGGCACGCGGGCTATGACAATCGGCAGTCTTCCGATCATCGAGATGATGAAGCAGCGCATGCAGTGGCTGACGCAGCGTCAGCAGGTGCTCGCGCAGAACGTTGCCAATGCGGACACGCCCGGTTACATGGCGCGCGATCTCAAGCAACTCGATTTCGGCGGGATGGTGAAGCGGAGCGGGCCTGTACTTGCGCCTGTCGCGACACAGGCTTCGCATATCGGCAGCCCCGTCATGGGCGCCGGCTTCCGGCCCGGACAGGCGACGGGCGGGCAGATCTTCAAGCGGCCCGATTTCGAGACGACGCCCGGCGGCAATTCGGTTGTCCTCGAGGAGCAGATGATCAAGGTCGCCGAGACGCAGATGGATTATCAGGCAGTGACCGGGCTCTATTCCAAGAGCCTCGGTCTCATCAGGATTGCGCTCGGACGCTCCTGAGCGTTTCGGGCCTGAAGGGAAACGATCGACATGAGCGCCATGGACCTTATCAAGTCGATGATGGTTGCGGCTTCGGGGCTGAAGGCCCAGAGCGGGCGCATGCGCATCATCGCCGAGAATATCGCCAACGCGGATTCGACGTCGCGCGTACCCGGCGGCGACCCCTATCAGCGGCGGATACCGACTTTCCAGCAGAATCTCGACCGCGAAATCGGCACGCATGTCGTATCGCTCGGCCGGCCGGCTCTGGACAAGGCCGAATTCAAACTCAAATACATTCCCGGCCATCCGGGCGCCGACGAGAACGGCTACGTCAAGATGCCGAACGTCAATGGCATGGTGGAGTCGATGGACATGCGCGAGGCGCAGCGCAGCTATGAAGCCAATCTCAATCTCATCCAGGCATCGCGCCGCATGATCTCGCAAACGATCGAAATTCTGCGGAAATAAGAGGTAACGGGTCATGGCAATTCCTGCATCTTTCGCTCTCGACGCCTATGCCCGCGCGGCCGGCGTCGGCGCCGGCGCGCCGGCGGGCCAGGCGAGCGGAGTCAAGGACGGCGCTGGCGGCTTCGGCGACATTCTGAAGCAGGCGCTCGACGAAGCGGTGGAAACCGCAAAGGCCAGCGAACACAAGATCGCGGCGACGACGAGCGGCCGCGAAGGCAACATCGTCGATGTCGTGACGGCGGTCGCGGAAGCCGAAGCCACGCTGCAGACGGTCGTGACCGTGCGCGACAAGGTGATCACGGCCTATCAGGAAATCATGCGTATGCCGATCTGACGATCGGCGGTTGGGGCGGCGAGGGGCGTAATCACAAAATGAGCGGACCGGAAATTCTCGACCTGGCACGGCAGGCCATCTATGTGCTGCTGACGCTGGCGGCGCCGATGATGATCGTCGCGCTCGCGGTCGGCCTCGCGATCGCGTTGCTGCAGGCGCTGACGCAGGTGCAGGAAATGACGCTGGTCTTCGTGCCGAAGATTCTCGCGATCTTCGTCACGCTGCTCGTTGCGCTGCCGTTCATGGGGTCTTCGCTTGGCGGATTCATGAACCTGATCGCGCAAAAGATCGTTTCCGGTTGATCGCGCCGGGGATGCCATGATGATCACCGTCGACTTCCTGCCGCAAACCGCTTTCATCTTCCTGCTCGTGTTTTCGCGCGTTGCGGCGATGTTGATGATGATGCCGGCGCTCGGAGAAGCAAGTATACCGGCGCAGGCGCGGCTCATCATGGCGCTGCTGCTGTCTCTCATCATGATGCCGCTTGTGGCCGGGACCTACGGCACGCTGCCGGAAACGATTCCGGCGCTGGTTTTCATGGTGGTTCACGAGATCGTCGTCGGCCTCTTCATCGGCAGCGCGGCGCGGCTCGTCATGAGCGCGCTTCATGTCGCCGGCAACATCATCGCGTTGCAGATGAGCCTTGCTTTCGCCCAGAACGTCGACCCCACGCAGGGCATGCAAGGCGTGATGATCGCCAATTTTCTGTCGCTGCTCGCGGTGACGCTGATTTTCGCGACCGGTCTCGATCATTTGCTGATCGCCGCCATGCGCGACAGCTACGAGATTTTCCGTCCCGGCGGGGCGTTGCCGGTCGGCGATTTCACGCAGATGGTCGTCAAGATCATGTCCGGCGCATTCCGTCTCGGCTTGCAGCTTGCGGCGCCGTTTCTGGTCTTCGGGCTGATCTTCTATCTCGGGATCGGCATTCTTTCGCGGCTGATGCCGCAGATCCAGATTTTCTTCATCGCGATGCCCGCCAATATCGGGCTCGGGCTCGTTCTGCTGATGCTGCTGCTCGGCGCCATAATGACATGGTTCCTGCAGGGCTTCGAGCAGACGATTTCCATGTTTGTCGGCTAGGCGGAGGGTTCGCCGATGTCGGAACATGACGATTCGGAAAAAACAGAAGAACCAACACACCGAAAACTTGAAGAAGCCCAGAAGAAGGGCGACGTCGTCAAGAGTCAGGAGGTCAGCACCTGGTTCGTGATGCTGGGCGCCGCCATCGCGATCGCGCTGATGGGCACGTCGACGGTGAGTTCGCTGTCGGGCACGCTCAAGATATTCCTGGCCCAGCCGGAAGCCATTCCGATGGACCCGGATCACTTGCGCAAAATCTGGCTCGACCTCGGCAATGCGATGTTCAGCGTCTTGCTGCCGCCGCTGGCGGTCCTCATTCTGGCGGCGCTGATCGGTAATGTCATCCAGCATGCGCCGGTCTTCACCGCTGAGCGGATGACACCGAAACTGTCGAAAATTTCGCCCAAGGAAGGGTTGAAGCGCCTGTTCGGGGCGAAGAGCCTGATGAATCTCGCCAAGGGCATCGTCAAGCTGTCGGTTGTCGGTGTCGTCGCCATCATGATCGTCTGGCCGGAGCGCGACCGGCTGGTGCTGATGATGACATGGGAGATCGCCCAGCTTCTGCCGCTGGTGCGCGAGCTGGCGCTGAAGATGTTTGCCGGCGTGATCGCCGTCATGACCGTCGTTGCGGCGCTCGACTATCTTTTCGAGCGGCTGCAATGGATGAAGAAGCAGCGCATGACCGTGCAGGAGGTCAAGGACGAATACAAACAGATGGAAGGCGATCCGACGGTCAAGGCGAAGCTGCGCCAGATCCGCGTCGAGCGCGGGCGCAAGCGCATGATGGCCGCCGTGCCGACCTCGACCGTCATCATCACCAACCCGACCCATTACGCCGTGGCGCTCAAATACGAGCAGGGCATGGGCGCGCCTCTCTGCGTTGCCAAGGGCGTCGATGCGGTCGCCTTCCGCATCCGCGAGATGGGTATCGAGCACGACGTGCCGATTATCGAAAATCCGCCGCTTGCCCGTGCGCTGCATGCGACCGTCGATGTCGATCAGGAAATCAAGCCGGAACATTACAAGGCGGTCGCCGAGGTGATTGGCTATGTGATGCGGCTTAAGGCTAAGATGACCGGCGGACGCGGCCGGAAGTGATTCGGGCCGGATGATGGCTTTACGCCGCAGATATCGACAAGAAGCCGGTTGACGGCAAACCAGACCGGGAGTTGGGAATGGCCGAGACGCCGGCCGATTACGCCGACACGATCGACGGCATGGCCGCCGATCCGCTGGCGGCGGGCGGTGGCGCCGGCCGGGTGATGCCGGCGAGGCGCTGGATCGTCCTCGGGGCCGTCGCAATCGGTGTCGTCACCACTTTGCTCGACGCGGCCAGCGTTCATGCTTTCGGTGTGCCGGGCGCGCTGACGGCGCTCGGTCTGCTCGCGATTGCCGTTGCCGTTCTCTACAGCTTTTCCGGCAGCAGTGCCGAGGCGCTGAGCCGGTCGCCGCTGGCCGCCGGCGAGGCGCTGAACGCGCTGCCCGACCCCTGTTATGCAACCGACCGGCGCGGCGCGATCCTGTTTGCCAATGAAGCCTACCGGATGCTGGCGGGCGGTTTCGATCTTGACCGGCCGGCGCCGCTGGAGCGGCTTCTGGCGGGACGGGGCGAAATGGCGGAGGTGGCCTTCCGGCTGGCGCAGGCCGCGCGCACCGGCTTTGCCGCCGAGGAAGATGTCCGTTTCGAGACGCCGGGCGGTGTCGAGCGCCTCTACAAGGTCGTGGTGCGGCCGCTGAGCGGTGCCGATGGCGGTGCCGTCTGGCTGTTTCGCGATCTGACGGTGGAGCGCGACCGCGCCGAACTCGCCGAGCGAATGCACAAGCGGTCCATTTCCTATGTCGAGAACGCGCCTGTCGGTTTCTTCGCCGCCGATGCCGAACGCGGCGCCATCGTCTATCTCAATCCGACGCTCGGCCGGTGGCTCGATGTCGAGCCGGCGCACGTTACGGGGCGCGGCCTGACGCTCTCCGATCTGGCGCTTGGCGAAGCACCGGCACTGACCGACGGAGACGGCGGATCGGACGGTGAAATGACGCCGTTCGATCTCGATCTGAAGGGGCCGGGGGGGCGCGCCGTTCCGGTCCGCATCATCCGCAGCCGGCTCGACGGCGTTCGCGGCCGGCCGGCGCACATCTTTGCGCTGGTGCTCAACCGGACGACCGGCGAAAAGGCCGAGGTGACGGCCCGCGATGCCGAGATGCGGTTTGCGCGCTTCTTCAACAATGCGCCGATCGGCATTGCGACGGTCGATCAGGACGGCCGGATCGACAATGCCAACAGCGCCTTTGTCGGCTATGTCGGCGAGGGCGTCGAACGCGGGATGCGGCTCGCCGATCTCGTGGCCGAGGACGATCGCCCGGCCGTCGACGAATTGCTGGGCCGCGCGCGAACGGGCCAGTTGTCGGGGGCCGCGGTCGATATTCACCTGCTGCGCAATGCAGAGCGGGTCGGCCAGCTCTACGCCGCGCGCGTCGATGCGGGCGAGGGCGCGGCGCTGGTCGTCTATCTGGTCGACGCGACCGAGCAGAAATCGCTCGAGATGCAATTCGCGCAGTCGCAAAAGATGCAGGCCGTCGGCCAGCTCGCGGGCGGCGTCGCGCATGACTTCAACAATCTGCTGACGGCGATCATCGGTTTTTGCGATCTGCTGCTGGCGCGCCACCAGGCGGGCGATCCGTCCTTCGCCGATGTCGTGCAGATCAAGCAGAACGCCAACCGCGCCGCCAACCTGACGCGGCAGTTGCTTGCCTTCTCGCGGCGGCAGACGCTGCGCCCCAAGGTTTTGTCGCTGACGGACGCGCTGGCCGAACTGCAGAACCTGCTGGCGCGGCTGCTCACCGAAAAAGTCGAACTGAAGATCGTGCATGGCCGCGATCTCGGGCTCGTCAAGGTCGACCAGAACCAGCTCGAGCAGGTCGTCATCAATCTCGCCGTCAATGCGCGCGATGCGATGCCGGACGAGGGCGGGCGTCTGACAATCCGCACCGCCAATGTGTCGGAAGCCGACAGCCGGGCGCTCGATCACGCGCTGATGCCGCATGGCGAATATGTGCTGATCGAGGTTGCCGATACGGGCCACGGCATTCCGAAGGAAAATCTCGGCAAGATTTTCGAGCCCTTCTACACGACCAAGGATCCCTCCAAGGGCACGGGGCTCGGCCTCTCGACGGTCTACGGCATCGTCAAGCAGACGGGCGGCTTCATCTTTCCCTATTCGACGGTCGGCAAGGGCACAACCTTCCGCATCTATCTGCCGCGCTATGTCGAAACGGCGGCCGACCGGAAGCAGGAGGAAATCTCGCTCGCCGCCGCGCCGCCGGAACCGTCGGACCTCACCGGCAAGGGCACGATCCTGCTGGTCGAGGATGAGGACGCCGTGCGCACCTTCGCGGCGCGGGCGCTGGCGACGCGCGGCTACGAGGTGCTGCAGGCCGAAAGCGGCGAGGCGGCGCTTGCGGTGGTCGATGCCCATGAGGGCCGTATCGACCTCGTGGTGTCCGACGTCGTGATGCCCAACATGGACGGGCCGACCATGGCCAAGGAGCTGAAGCACAAGCTGCCGGACACGCCGATCATCTTCGTGTCGGGCTATGCGGAGGACGCCTTCGCCAAGAGCCTCGATCCCGAACAGGAATTTCACTTTCTGCCCAAGCCTTTCTCGCTGAAGCAGCTTGCGGCGGCCGTCAAGGAAGTGATGAAGGCGAAGTAGGCGGAACGTCTCGCGAACTCAATCGTAATAATATAGTAGAATCATATACTTAAAAATTTCATTGCCATGGAGAACAAAACCGGTACATTAACCGCATTGCACGACTCGACGGGCAATGGAATAAGGGGAAACCGGTCATGTCAAAGAATGTTGTGAGCCTCGTGAAAGACGATAGCGACAAGAAGAAAGCGCTGGATGCCGCGTTGAGCCAGATCGAGCGGTCGTTCGGCAAGGGCTCCATCATGCGGCTCGGCAAGAACGAGCAGATCGTCGAGATCGAATCGATCTCGACCGGATCTCTCGGCCTCGATATTGCGCTCGGGATCGGCGGCCTGCCGCGCGGCCGGGTCATCGAAATCTACGGGCCGGAATCCTCGGGCAAAACCACGCTGGCGCTGCAGACCATTGCCGAAGCCCAGAAGAAGGGTGGCGTCTGCGCCTTTGTCGATGCCGAGCACGCGCTCGATCCGATCGATGCCCGCAAGCTCGGCGTGCAGCTCGACGACCTGCTGATTTCCCAGCCCGACACCGGCGAACAGGCGCTTGAAATCGCCGATACGCTGGTCCGCTCCGGCGCTGTCGACGTGCTGGTGATCGACTCGGTCGCGGCGCTGACGCCCAAGGCCGAACTCGAAGGCGAGATGGGCGACAGCCTGCCGGGCCTGCAGGCGCGGCTGATGAGCCAGGCGCTCCGCAAGCTCACCGGTTCGATTTCCAAGTCCAACACCATGGTCATCTTCATCAACCAGATCCGCATGAAGATCGGCGTGATGTTCGGCAGCCCGGAAACGACCACCGGCGGCAATGCGCTGAAATTCTACGCCTCCGTCCGCCTCGACATCCGCCGCATCGGCGCGATCAAGGAACGCGACGAAGTGGTGGGCAACCAGACCCGCGTGAAGGTGGTGAAGAACAAGGTCGCGCCGCCCTTCAAGCAGGTCGAATTCGACATTATGTATGGCGAAGGCATTTCCAAGATGGGCGAACTGGTCGATCTCGGCTCCAAGGCCGGCATCGTCGAGAAGTCGGGCTCCTGGTTCTCCTACAACAGCCAGCGCATCGGCCAGGGCCGCGAGAACGCCAAGCAGTTCCTCAGGGACAATCCCGACATGGCCGCCGAGATCGAAGCCGCCATCCGCCAGAATGCAGGCCTGATCGCCGAGAAGATCATGGAAGTCCCGGGCAGCGAGCGCGACAGCGACGGCGACGAGGACGGCGGCGACATGGAAGCCAGCGCGTAGGGGAAGCCAGCGCGTAAAGTTTACCTTCGGTTCTCTAGCCGAATGTGCAGGCGGCGCCGGGTACCCTCCGGCGCCGCCTTTTCCTTGTCTCCTGTTCCTTGTTCCCCGGGCCTTGCCGCCGGGGAAACGGCCCGGGCGCCGGGCCGGAACGGGGGCGTCCGCCTTTCTGGACAGGGGCCGGGGCGACAGGTAAAAGCTGACACCCTATATTCCTTAATGAAACCGGGCGGATAGGTCTTCGGGCCTGCCGTCCCGTATGTTCCGGGAACGAGCGGAAAATGGCCGGCGTCAACGAGATCAGAAGCAAGTATCTGGAATTCTTCCGGGCGCAGGGCCATGAGGTCGTGGCCTCCGGCCCGCTCGTGCCGAACAACGACCCGACGCTGCTCTTCACCAATGCCGGCATGGTGCCGTTCAAGAATGTCTTCACCGGCCAGGAGACGCGGCCCTACAAGCGCGCGGCGAGTTCGCAGAAATGCGTGCGCGCGGGCGGCAAGCATAACGACCTCGACAATGTCGGCTATACGGCGCGCCACCACACCTTCTTCGAGATGCTCGGCAATTTCTCCTTCGGCGACTATTACAAGGCCGAGGCGATCGAATTCGCCTGGAACCTGATCACCAAGGAATTCGCGCTGCCCGAAAGCCGCCTCACGGTCACCATCTACGAGGATGACGACGAGGCGCACGGGCTCTGGAAAAAGATCGCCGGCGTGCCGGACAGCCGGATCATCCGGCTCGGCGCCAAGTCGAATTTCTGGCAGATGGGCGATACGGGTCCCTGCGGCCCCAACTCCGAAATCTTCTACGATCACGGGGACAAGGTGCCCGGCGGCCCGCCCGGCAGCCCGGACGAGGATGGCGACCGTTTCATCGAAATCTGGAACCTCGTCTTCATGCAGTACGAACAGCATGAAGACGGCTCGCGCACGCGCCTGCCGAAGCCCTCCATCGACACAGGCATGGGCCTGGAGCGCATGGCCGCCGTGCTGCAGGGCACGCATGACAATTATTCGACCGACCTGATGCGCTCGCTGATCGTCGCCTCCGCCGAAGCCTCGAAAAGCGATCCCGACGGGCCGCATGGCGTCAGCCACCGCGTCATCGCGGATCATCTGCGCTCGTCTTCCTTCCTGCTCGCCGACGGCGTGATGCCGTCCAATGAAGGCCGCGGCTATGTGCTTCGCCGCATCATGCGCCGCGCCATGCGCCATGCGCAGCTTGTCGGCGTGGCCGAGCCGCTGATGTGGCGGCTGGTGCCGGCGCTTGTCCGCCAGATGGGCGACGCCTATCCCGAGCTTCGCCGCGCCGAAGCGCTCGTCACCGAGACGCTGAAACTCGAAGAGACGCGCTTCCGCGAAACGCTGACGCGCGGCCTCAAGCTGCTCGACGAGGAAATCGAGAAGCAGCAGGGCAAGGGCGTGCTCGCGGGCGAGGTCGCCTTCAAGCTCTACGACACCTATGGCTTTCCGCTCGATCTCACGCAGGACGCGCTGCGCTCGCGCGGCATGAGCGTCGACCAGACCGGCTTCGACGCCGCCATGGCGAAGCAGCGCCAGGATGCGCGCGCCGCCTGGTCGGGCTCGGGCGAGAAGGCGACGGAAGCCGTCTGGTTCGAACTCCGCGACAAGGTCGGCGCCACCGAATTCCTCGGTTATGAGAGCGAGATCGCCGAAGGCAAGATCGTCGCGCTGCTGGTGGACGGCAAACCCGTCGACAAGGTGGAGACGGGGCAGGAAGCCGCGCTCATCACCAACCAGACGCCGTTCTATGCCGAGTCCGGCGGGCAGGTCGGCGATACCGGCATCGTCTTCTCCGCCGACGGTGCGGAATTTCCCGTCATCGACACGATGAAGAAGCTCGGCGCGCTGCATGTCCATCTCGGCAAGCTCGCGCGCGGCACGCTCAAACTCGGCGACATCGTCGAGATGAAGGTCGACAAGCATTTGCGCGACGCGACGCGCGCCAATCATTCGGCGACGCATCTGCTGCATGAGGCGCTGCGCCGCGTGCTCGGAGCCCATGTCACGCAGAAGGGCTCGATGGTCGGGCCGGAGCGGCTGCGCTTCGACTTCAGCCATCCCAAGCCGATGACGCCGGAAGAAATTTCGGAGGTCGAGGAGATCGTCAATCGCGTGATCCGGCAGAACGCCGAAGTGACGACGCGGCTGATGACGCCCGACCAGGCGATCGAGGCGGGCGCGCTGGCGCTGTTCGGCGAGAAATACGGCGACGAGGTGCGCGTGCTGGCGATGGGTCTCGACGACGGGAACGCCAACGGCATGTATTCGGTCGAGCTGTGCGGCGGCACGCATGTGCGCCGCGTTGGCGATATCGCGATCTTCAAGATCGTGAGCGAGAGCGCGGTCGCGTCGGGCATCCGCCGCATCGAGGCGCTGACGGGCGAGGGCGCGCGCGCCTATCTCGTCGCCCAGGAGCGGATCGCGAAGGAAGCCGCAGGCGCGCTTCGCATCTCGACGGAAGATCTGCCGGCCCGCGTCGTCTCGCTGATGGAAGAGCGCAAGCGGCTCGAGCGCGAACTGGCGCAGGCGAAGAAGCAGCTCGCCATGTCGGGGGGCGGTGGCGGCAGCGGTGCCGCGCCGGAAGCGCAGGTGCAGGAACTCGGCGGCGTGAAGCTCATCGCGCGCAAGCTTGAAGGCGTGAACCCGAAGGATTTGCGCGGCCTCATCGACGACAGCAAGAAGCAGCTCGGCTCCGGCGTCGTGGCGCTGGTCGCGATTTCCGAAGACGGCAAGGGCGCCATCGCGGTCGGCGTCACCGACGATCTCACCGCGCGCTACAACGCGGTCGAACTGGTGAAGGCCGGCGCGGCCGCAATGGGCGGCAAGGGCGGCGGCGGCCGCCCCGACATGGCGCAGGCCGGCGGGCCGGAAGCGGCAAAGGCCGACGCAGCGCTCGACGCGGTCAAGGCGGCAATGAGCGAACTCGCCGGCGCGGCGTAGGGAAGCATCGATCTCAATCTCTCTGCCACCCTCCCCTCGGGGGAGGGTCGACAAAATTCGAGCGGAACGCGAAGAATTTTTCGGGGCGGGGGCTCTGCGTCCATCTCGATGAATTTTGTCTGCTTGTGATTGCAGCCCGGCCGCGACCCCGCCCCAAACCGCTTGCAGCGGTTTGACCCTCCCCCAAGGGGAGGGTGGTGTAGAGAGGTGCGCCCTCAAATAAACTTATCCCCCTCCAATATTCCGCCCCCATATTAAATCCATCTCGCTCCACGAAGGGCGCGTCCGGACGGCCGGTTGCGTGGAGAGGGAACGGCGTCCTGCGGTGCATAGAGTAACGGACCGTGCGTCCCGGGAGGGCCCGATGGGGAGCGGACACTAGGATCCGCAAGCGGCCGGCCGATAAAAGCCGGAGCACCGCTGGGTTTCGGGCGGAGGGTCCCCAAAATCGCCGTGCGCGGAGCGTCGGAGGA
>JAVJOG010000016.1:0-52575 GCA_040216885.1 Parvibaculum sp. | reverse complement strand
TCGGAGAGATCATAGTCGACTTCGAGGTAGTGATCCGCGAAGGCGTTGTTCTGCTCGGGGTCGAGAACCTCAAGCAGGGCCGACGAGGGATCGCCACGGAAATCCGAACCCATCTTGTCGATCTCGTCGAGCAGGAAGAGTGGATTGGTGTGCTTCACCTTCTTCATCGACTGGATGACCTTGCCGGGCATCGAGCCGATATAGGTGCGCCGGTGACCGCGGATTTCCGCTTCGTCACGGACGCCGCCAAGCGACATGCGCACGAAGTCGCGGCCGGTCGCACGCGCAATCGACTTGCCGAGCGAGGTCTTGCCGACGCCGGGCGGACCGACGAGGCAGAGGATCGGCCCCTTCAGCTTGTTCGAACGGGTCTGCACGGCGAGATACTCGACGATGCGCTCCTTGACCTTGTCGAGACCATAGTGGTCGGTGTCGAGGATCTGCTGGGCGTTCAGAAGGTCCTTCTTCACGCGGCTCCGCTTCTTCCACGGCACAGACAGCAGCCAGTCGAGATAGTTGCGCACGACGGTCGCTTCGGCGGACATCGGGCTCATCTGCTTGAGCTTCTTCAGCTCAGCCATGGCCTTTTCGTTCGCTTCCTTGGAAAGCTTGGTCTTCTGGATGCGCTCTTCGAGCTCGCGCATCTCGTCCTTGCCCTCGTCGCCGTCGCCGAGTTCCTTCTGAATGGCCTTCATCTGCTCGTTCAGATAGTACTCGCGCTGCGTCTTCTCCATCTGGCGCTTCACACGCGAGCGGATACGCTTCTCGACCTGAAGGACGCTGATTTCGCCTTCCATGAGAGAATAGACGCGCTCCAGACGCTCGCTGACGGAGGCCATTTCGAGAAGCTCCTGCTTCTCGGGAATCTTGATGTTGATGTGGCTCGCGATGGTATCGGCGAGCTTCGCGGGATCGTCGATCTGGCCGATCGATCCCAGAACCTCGGGCGGCACCTTCTTGTTGAGCTTCACGTAGCCCTCGAACTGCGACACAACGGAACGCGACAGGCCTTCGAGCTGTTCGCCCTCGCCATCCGCTTCCTCGATCGCATCGACCTCGGCTTCGAAGAATTCGTCGTTGCCGGTGTAGCGCTTGACGCGCGCACGGCGGACGCCCTCGACCAGCACCTTGACGGTGTTGTCGGGCAACTTGAGCAACTGAAGCACCGAACCGACGGTGCCGATTTCGTAGATATCGTCCGTGTCCGGATTGTCGTCCGCCGCGTTCTTCTGGGCGACGAGCAATATCTGCTTGTCGTCCTGCATCACGTTTTCCAGCGCGCGCACCGACTTTTCGCGACCGACGAAGAGCGGCACGATCATATGGGGAAAGACGACGATATCGCGCAGCGGCAACACCGGAAGAACGAGAGCCCCGCCCTTCTCCGATCCGCCTGTCTGCCTGTTTTCGTCTGTGTCTGTCATGCTCGGATACCTGCCTTACAAATGCTGCCGCCCGCAACGAAACTCCAGCCTACCATTCGAATCTGAATGAATGCTGATCTGCCGCTTGTTCGTCCAGAATACCGGGATTCGGGTGGACCGCCCCGTTCATTGAAGCGGTTCCGGACGAAAAGTCCGCCGGAACCTCGTGTGTTCCGGCCGGCGCGCTGCGTTGGCGGGCCTACTGGTTAAAATGAAAATGGCCCCGAGAGCTTCCGCTTTCAAGGCCACCTTCAAACCCCTGCCAGGGCAGGGTTTTTCGTTGTTCAGTTCGGGTCAGGCACCTGTACCGACGTCGCCCTGCCGCTCTGCGTAGATGTAGAGCGGGCGGGCCTTGCCCTCGACGACCTCCGCGCTGATGACGACTTCCTCGACGCCTTCGAGCGTCGGCAGGTCGAACATGGTGTCGAGCAGAATCGCCTCCAGGATCGACCGAAGACCACGCGCGCCGGTCTTGCGTTCAATCGCCTTGCGGGCGATCGAACGAAGCGCCTCTTCCGAGAAGGTGAGTTTGACGTTTTCCATCTCGAACAGGCGTTCGTACTGCTTCACGAGCGCGTTCTTCGGCTGCGTGAGGATGGTGACGAGCGCCTCCTCGTCGAGATCTTCCAGCGTCGCCAGAACCGGCATGCGGCCGACGAATTCCGGGATCAGGCCGAACTTGAGCAGATCTTCCGGTTCCAGATCCTTCAGAAGCTCGCCGGTCTTGCGGTCCTCGACGGACTGGACGGTGGCGCTGAAGCCGATGCCCGCACCCTTGCCACGCTGGCCGATGATCTTTTCGAGGCCCGCGAAAGCGCCGCCGCAAATGAACAGTATGTTCGTGGTATCCACCTGCAGGAATTCCTGCTGGGGATGCTTGCGGCCGCCCTGCGGCGGCACGGATGCGACCGTGCCTTCCATGATCTTCAGCAGCGCCTGCTGCACACCCTCGCCCGACACGTCACGCGTGATGGACGGGTTGTCGGACTTGCGGCTGATCTTGTCGACTTCGTCGATATAGACGATGCCACGCTGGGCGCGCTCGACATTGTAGTCGGCCGACTGGAGCAGCTTCAGAATGATGTTCTCGACGTCCTCGCCGACATAACCGGCTTCGGTCAGCGTCGTCGCGTCCGCCATCGTGAAGGGCACATCGAGAATGCGGGCAAGGGTCTGCGCGAGCAGCGTCTTGCCGCAACCGGTGGGGCCGATCAGCAGAATGTTCGACTTCGCGAGTTCAACGTCGTTGTTCTTGGCGGCGTGGTTGAGGCGCTTGTAGTGGTTGTGCACGGCAACCGACAGCACGCGCTTGGCATGCATCTGGCCAATCACATAGTCGTCAAGCACCGCGCAGATTTCCTGCGGCGAGGGAACACCGTCACGGGACTTCACCAGCGAACTCTTGTTCTCCTCGCGGATGATGTCCATGCACAGTTCGACGCACTCGTCGCAGATAAAGACGGTCGGTCCCGCGATCAGCTTCCTGACCTCATGCTGGCTTTTGCCGCAGAAGGAACAGTAGAGCGTGTTCTTGGAGTCGCCGCCGCTCACCTTGCTCATAAAAACTCCTTAGTAACCCGCAAGCCGGGTCGGGTCTCGCTCGCCACCCGTGCACCAACCGTGCCTGCCTTCCGATACCCGATCAAGCTGCCCGTAATCCTTGTACGCCGCGGCGCGAAATTCGGATGCCTTGCCGGTCATCTTGCAGACATACGAGCATGTTATTCGTTGAGGGATCAACATTTCATTACCCTCCAAACGGCCGAACGCCGCGTTTCCGTCGCGGCAGCACGGCTTGTGAAGGGCCCGATTCCCGCGCATTTGCCGACGAATTCGGCAGGCGCCGCACTGGCGGCGCGATCGACCTGCCGCTCGAAAAGCGTTTGTTTCACGCCTTTTTCGCGTCTTCCTGCGGCCCGCGCACCACACCGACATGGTCGATAATGCCGAATTCGAGGGCGCGTTCCGGGCTCATGAAATTGTCACGTTCCAGCGCGTCTTCGACCGCCTTCAGGCTCTGACCGGTGTGCTTCACATAGATGTTGTTCAGACGTTCGCGAATCGCGATCGTCTCGCGGGCATGAATTTCGATGTCGGTGGCCTGACCCTGGAAACCGCCCGACGGCTGGTGAACCATGATGCGCGCATTGGGCAGCGCGAAGCGCGAGCCCTTCTCGCCGGCCGCCAGCAGCAGCGATCCCATCGACGCCGCCTGCCCCATGCACACCGTCGCGATCGGCGGGCGCACATGCTGCATCGTGTCGTAGATCGCAAGACCCGACGTGACGATGCCGCCCGGCGAGTTGATGTACATCGAGATTTCTTTTTTCGGATTCTCGGCCTCAAGGAAGAGAAGCTGCGCGGTCACCAGCATCGCCATGCCGTCTTCGACCGGACCGGCGACGAAGATGATGTGCTCCTTCAGCAAGCGCGAGAAAATGTCATAGGCGCGCTCGCCGCGATTGGTCTGCTCGACCACCATCGGCACGAGGTTCATGTAGGTTTCGATGGGGTCTTTCATTCTCTCTCCTGAGCGTCGGCCCGTTTCCGGCACTGAGATGGCTGCGGCGCAATACGATCCGCATCCCGCCTCAAGCCGGGATAACCCGATTCGGTAAATGGACGGTTCAGAACTCTACCGCAAGAGGAATATAAGATCAGTTACGGGCGATTTCGCCCCCTGCGACATAAGGGGCTTTTGCCGCTACGTCAGGTGGCCCTGGCCGTCAATTCCTCAGATGCAGACGCTGGCGAGCGGCGGAAAACCGTTGAAACCGACGGCCGAGTAGGTCGTCGTGTAGGCGCCGGTAGCCAGAATCCAGACCTTGTCGCCGGCGGCCAACGCCATCGGCAGGCGGTAATCGGTCTTTTCGTAGAGAATGTCGGCGCTGTCGCAGGTCGGGCCGGCCAGGACGACAGGCGAGGTTTCGCCGCCATCGCGCGAGGTCAGCAGGCGATACTTGATCGCCTCGTCCATGGTTTCGGCAAGGCCGTGGAACTTGCCGGCGTCGAGATAAACCCATCGTCGATCGTCGCCGCCACCCTTCTGCGACACGAGCACGACTTCGGCCTGAATGACGCCGGCATCGCCGACGACGCCGCGGCCAGGCTCCACGATCACGTCCGGCATGTTGTCGCCGAAGTGACGCGCCAGAGCCTCTCGGATCGCCGCGCCATAGGCCGGGATCGAGGGGACGTCGGTGCGGTAGCGGGACGGGAAGCCGCCGCCCATGTTGACCATGCGCAGCGTCACGCCGCGCGCTTCAAGTTCGCGGAACAACGAGACCGAGAGTTCGAGCGCCTTGTCGTATTGCGTGAGGTCGGTCTGTTGCGAACCCACATGGAAGGAAATGCCATAGGCGTCGAGGCCGAGCGCCTTGGTGCGCGCCAGCAGGTCGACCGCCATTGCCGGCTCGCAGCCGAATTTGCGCGACAGCGGCCACTCGGCGCCCTCGCATTCCATCAATACCCGGCAATAGACTTTCGATCCCGGCGCGACACGGGCGATCTTTTCGAGCTCGGGCTCGCTGTCGAAGGCGAACATGCGCACGCCTTTTCCATAAGCCTCGGCGATGTCGCGCTCCTTCTTGATCGTGTTACCGAAGGAGAGACGATCCGGCGACACGCCATGCGCGAGGCAAAGGTCGATCTCGCCCATGCTGGCGGTGTCGAAGGCCGAGCCGAGACGGGCCAGCCGCGCGACGATTTCGTCGGCCGGGTTCGCCTTCACCGCGTAGAAGACCCGCGCCTCTGGAAGCGAGCGCGCCAGCTCCTCGAAGTTGTGGGCGACGATGTCGACATCGACGATCAGACAAGGCGACGGCAAGTCGGCCGTTGCAATGTAGCGCGCGATCTTGGGCGGCAGACCGCCGCGCTCCGACGGCAGCTCGGCCGCCTGCGGCACGAGGCGCAGACGCGGCTTGCGGCCCTTCGCCGTCTTCGTGGACGGACCGGACTTCGCGATTGCTTTGGAAGAATTGCGCGAACGGGCACGGGGGCCCTGCTCGGAAGCGAACATCGTCAACACCCTTTTTCAGATCCGGTACTCAGACCGGCGTGATCCAAAAAGGACGCTTCCGTCGTTGCATAAACCTGCCAGGGGCCAGCGGCACGTGCGTGTGCGTCTTGTGATGCGCGGAGATATAGGTATCCCTGAGTCCACGCAACAGGTAATTGGGCCTTGGGCAAAGTTTTTTGCTAACAAATTCTTAATGCGCCTGCCGCCAATTGTGGCCGAATTGTGAGAGCGAAAAACGAAAGGCCCGGAGGGTTGCTCCGGGCCTGTGCCGTCGGCGCTTCTCGCGCATCAGTCTTCCTTCTTTTTCTTCGCCGCCGGCTTCTTCGCGGCGGGCTTTTTGGCGGCGGCCTTCTTTGCCGGCTTCGCCTCACCATGATCGTGATCATGGTCGTGGTCGCAGTTCTCGTCGTGGACGTGCTCATGCTCGTCCGCTTCGGGATCGGCAAAGAGCGTCTCGCGGTCGACGGTCTTGTCGGTCACGTCGGCCAGTTCGGCGATGAAATCGACAACCTTGTCCTCGAAGATCGGAGCGCGCAGTTCCTGCACGGCTTGCGGGTTCTGCTGGTAGAACTGATAGAGCTGGCGCTCCTGGCCGGGGAACTGGCGGGCGCGTTCGGCGAGCGCCTGGTTCAATTCCTGCTCGGTGACGGAGATGTTGTTCTTCTCGCCGACTTCGGCCAACAGCAGGCCGAGGCGGACGCGGCGCTCGGCGATCTTGCGGTACTCGGCCTTCACCTCTTCCTCGGGTTCGTCGAGATCGGCGGCGGTCTTGTTCTGGTGCTGCAGCTCATGCTCGAACTGCTTCCATATCTGCCCGAACTCCTGCTCGACCATCGAGGGCGGCAATTCGAAATCGTGCAGCTCGTCGAGCTTGTCGAGCATGGCGCGCTTCAGGTGCATGCGCGACATGCGCGTGTAGTCGTTTTTGATCTGGTCGGCGAGCGCCTCACGCAGCTTGGCGAGTTCGTCGAAACCGAAGCGCTTGGCGAGCTCGTCGTCGATCGTCACCTCGGCGGGCGCCTTCACTTCCTTCACCTTCACCTCGAAGACGGCATCCTTGCCGGCCAGGTGTTCGGCGCCGTAATCGGCCGGGAACGCGACCTTGACGGTCCGGTCCTCGCCGGCCTTGGCGCCGACAAGCTGTTCCTCGAAGCCCGGGATGAAGCGGCCGGAGCCGAGTTCGAGACTGGCGTCTTCCGCCGAACCGCCCTCGAATGCGACATCGTCGATCTTGCCGACGAAATCGACGGTCAGCAGATCGCCGTTTTCCGCCTTGGCGCCTTCCTCACGCGGCTCGAAATTCTTCTGGTTCTCGGCGAGGCGTTTCAACGCTTCGTCGATGTCGGCGTCCTTCACCTCGGCAACGAGGCGTTCGATGGAAACCTTTGAAAAGTCTGCCAGTTCGAAGGTCGGCACGACTTCGAAGCTCATCTTGAAGGTGAGGTCGGCCTTGCCGTCCATGACTTCCTGGATTTCGCCCTCGAGATCGATCGACGGCTGAAAGGCGGGCCGGAGCGCTTCGTCGGCCAGCGCCTTCTGGCTCGACTCGCCGACGGTCTCCTGGATGATCTCGCCCATGACCTGCTTACCGAAGGTCTTGCGCAGATGGCTGACCGGCACCTTGCCGGGGCGGAAGCCCTTGAGGCGAACCTGGTTTTTCATCTCCTCGAGCTTGGCGCCGAGGCGGGCTTCGAGATCCTGCGCGGGAACCTGAATCTTCAATTCGCGCTTCAGACCGTCCGTGTTGGTGACCGTGACCTGCATCTTCCAATCCATTGTACTTAAAGGGGTTTCGGTCTGGTGCGGGCGGAGGGACTCGAACCCCCACGCCTTGCGGCACTGGAACCTAAATCCAGCGCGTCTACCAATTCCGCCACGCCCGCCATGGGCCGACGACGAGGCCCGACAAGAGCCAGCCGCTCCCCAATTTGGCGCTCTCTATATCAAGGGGTTTGGGCGATTGCCAGCAAAAGAGCGCGGACCTGCCAGGCCTCAACCGAATTGCTGCGGCAGATCGCGCAGAACAGCAGGGAGCATCTCGGGCAGGTCTTCGGCGATCAGGCCCGGACCGAAGGCGGCACCGGCCTCGCCATGAAGCCAGGCCGCCGCGGCCGCGGCTTCAAAAGGCGGCATACCCTGTGCCAGAAGGCCCAGTATGATGCCTGCCAGCACGTCGCCCGAACCGGCGGTGGCAAGCTCGGGGCCTGCATTGATGATGATGGCGGCGCGGCCGTCCGGCGCGGCGATGACGGTGTCCGGTCCCTTCAAGAGAATGACGGCGCCCGCTTCGGCGGCGGCGCGGCGGGCGCGGATGAGTTTGCTTTCGCCGCTCCCAGTCAGCGCCGGGAAAAGGCGCGCGAATTCGCCTTCATGCGGCGTCAGCACGACGGGGCCTGCGAAATAGCCCTTGATGGCAACGAAGAGGTCGCGCGGGATTTCGGCAAAGGAGGTCAGCGTATCGGCGTCCAGCACCATCGCGGTGCCGGACAAGAGCGCCGCCAGCACGTTTTCGCGCGTTTCCGCGCCGACGCCCGCGCCGGGGCCGATCAGCAGGGCGTTCTTGCGCTTGTCTTCGAGAATTTGCGTCAACCCATCAGCACCGTCGAAGGGCGCCAGCATGATGGCGGTCAGATGCGCGGCGTTGACGAGAAGCGCCGAAGGCGGGGTTGCCACGGTGACGAGGCCCGCCCCTGCCCGCAAGGCACCGCGCGCGGCCAGACGCGCCGCGCCGGTATGCGCCGCGCCGCCCGAGACGACGACGGCGTGGCCGCGCGTGTATTTGTGACCATCGACCTTCAGGCGCGGAAAGGTGGCAGCCCAGAGCGGCGGATGATCGATGAAGGTATGTGGCGCGATCTCTTCGAGCACATCGGAAGGGATACCGATGTCGGCCACTTTCAGCTCGCCGCAGAGGAGACGGCCGGGCAGCAGCAAATGGCCGGGCTTCAGGCGGAAGAAGGTGACAGTCAGCGCCGCCTTGAAGGCCGCGCCGCGCGGCGCGCCTGTGTCGCCGTCGAGACCCGAAGGAACGTCGACCGAGACGACAGGGACGCCCAACTTCGCAACGCGGGCGATAAGGTCCGCGACGACGCCTTCGACGTCGCGGGCGAGACCGGCGCCGAAAATCGCGTCGATGACCAGCGTGGCGCCCGCGGCCGCGTCGGCGGTGAGCGGGTGGACGGGGCCCTGCCAGCGAGCGGCTGCTTCGGCGGCATCGCCCTTCAGGTTTTCGCGGGCGCCGAGAAGATGGAGCGTCACCGGCCAGCCCTGTTCCGCCAGCAGGCGTGCCGCGACGAAACCATCGCCGCCATTGTTGCCGGGACCGCAGAGCACCGCGACCGGACCTTGCGGGAAACGCGCGGTAACCGCCTCCGCGACCGCACGGCCGGCGTTTTCCATAAGGACCGAACCGGCGCGGCCGCGCGCGATGGTCAGCGCGTCGGCGCGCGCCATCTCGGCGACGGTCAAGAGCGCGCCGGAAAGGATTTCGGGCGACAGGGAATCGGTGGCCTCGGTCATGCCGCCACTATAGACCGGCGATTGCGGCTGGAAAGCGGGCGCTGCCCCCTTCCTTATTGCTGCGCGTAGGCGGCGCGGACCTGAGCCACCGCTTCTCCCTGTTGCGGGCGGAGCGAGGGGATGTCGAAGGCGACGGTGCGGATCGTGCCGCCATAGGCGAAGGGTTCGGCATAGTCGCGGTTGACCGGCGCGAGGCTGCGGCCGATGTCCATGCCGATCGAGGAGAGCATGAACACGAGTTTCGGGATCGCTCCGGAGGCGACTTCCGTGCCATCGACCGCGAGCGCGACATCGCCGCCGCCATCGGCGCGGCGGGTGACGACAAGTTCGACATTGCGCGCGCCGGGCGACAGCGGCGCGGCGCCCGCGACGCGCGTATGTTCGTGGAAGCAGTTGTAGTCGAAATGCAGGCGGCCCTCCTTGATGTAGAGGACGAAGCCGGAATTGATGCTGCCGCGGGCGACCAGCGCGCCGTCGCCCCCCGATGCCGGATGCACCATGTCGACGGTCATGCGCCAGCCGCGCCCGACCGGCGGGCAGGCGTCGGCGACGATGTGGGAGACCGGCGGACGATAGAGGAAGCGCTTGCGCGAGGTCGGCATGCCGGGGCGGCGCGAGGCGGCGAAGAGCGCGATGCCGTTGCGGTCGTCGAGTGGCAGCGCGCCCTGCGCCTCTGCCTCGGCCCACCAGAGTTCGATCAACTCCTTCAGCCGCGCGGGTTCGCTGGCGGCGAGATCGTTCATTTCCGAGAAGTCTTCGGCGAGGTGGTACAGCTCCCAGCGGTCTTCGTCGAAGGGTTTGCCCTGTTCGTGGCGCGTGACGGCCTTCCAGCCTGACTTCCAGATGCCGCGATGACCGAGCATTTCGAAAAACTGGGGTCTGCGTTCCACTTTCGCTTCGGGGTCGGCGAGTGCCGGTTTGAGGCTGACGCCATGGACCGGCATTTGCGTCACGCCAGCAACAACTGACGGCGTTTCGATGCCGATGATATCGAGCACTGTCGGCGCGATGTCGACCGCGTGGCAGAACTGGCGGCGGAAGGCGCCCGGCGCGTCGAGGCCTGCGGGGAAGTGCATGATCAGTGGATCGCGGACGCCGCCGCCATGTGTGTTCTGCTTGTACCATTTCAGCGGCGTGTTGCCGGCCTGCGCCCAGCCCCAGGGAATGTTGCAATGGCTTTCCGGCCCGCCAATGTCGTCGAGACGGGCGACCGCGGCATCGACATTTTCGGGAATGCCGTTGAACCATTTCATCTCGTCGAAGACGCCCTTCGGCCCGCCTTCCTGGCTGGCGCCATTGTCGGAGAGCAGAATGAAGAGCGTGTTGTCCCAGCGGCCGATTTCCTTCAGAAAGGAGATCAGGCGGCCGATCTGATGATCGGTGTGTTCGAGCATGGCGGCGAAGGCTTCCTGCAGCCGCGCGGCGAAGGCCTTTTCATTCGGCGAAAGCTCTTCCCACGGACGAACGCCGGGATTGCGCGGGGCGAGCGCGGTGTCCGCCGGGATGACGCCCATCTCCTTCTGGCGGGCAAACCATTTTTCGCGCTCGACATCCCAGCCGGCATCGAAGCGGCCGCGATATTTATTGAGATAGCTTTGCGGCGCCTGATGCGGGGCGTGCATGGCGCCGAAGGCCGAGTAGAGAAAGAAGGGGCGCTCGGGGACCAGCGAAACGATGTCGCGGATCATGCCGGCCGAACGGTCGACGATGTCTTCGGAGACGTGATAGCCGTCCTCGACGCGGGCCGGTACGCCGATGAAATGATTGTCATGCGTCAGCTCGGGGTAGAACTGGTCGGTCTCGCCCTGCAGGAAACCGTAATAGCGGTCGAAACCCTTTTGCAGCGGCCAATTGGCGAAGGGGCCGGCGGCGGAACATTCGCTCATCGGCGCGAGATGCCATTTGCCGGTGGCGAAGGTCGCATAGCCCTTGTCGCGCAGAATCTCCGCGAGCGTCGCGGCGCTTTTCGGGATCGCGCCGCGCATGTTGGGAAAGCCGGTGTCGAAATTCGAAACGCCGCGCATGCCGACCGCGTGATGGTTGCGGCCGGTGAGCAGGCAGGCGCGGGTCGGCGAGCAGAGCGCGGTGGTGTGGAAGCCGGTGAAGCGCGCGCCCGTGGCGGCCAGCGCGTCGATGTTGGGAGTCGCCATGGTCGAGCCATAGCAGCCGAGATGCGCAAAGCCGGTGTCGTCGAGTACGACCATCACGACGTCGGGGGCGCCGGCGCCGAGCTTCGGCCCCGGCCACCAAGGCGTCGATTCCGCGACGGTGCGACCGATGACGCCGTGAAACTCCTCGCCCGACGGATGCTTGTAGGTCATGTCGCGTTCCTCCCCGGTGCCGTTCTAATGGATTACATTAGTGCGAGCGAGATGCGCGGGACAAGGGCTCATTGGCCGGATTCCGCGCGACGGAATGCGGCGACCCCTATTCCAGATTAAATCCGTAGTCCCGTTCGACACGGGCGATGGTGGGCCGGTTTCGATCGCGACCGTCGGCACTCTGGCGAGCAGCGGGCTGACGCGGGTGCTGAAAAAATTCGCGGCGCGGGCGCCCGGCGTCGAACTGTCGCTCAGGACGGCGGCGAGAGGTTCAATTGACCTTCGTGTCGGCTTCCCTGCCCTGCTCGATCAGTTTCAGCGACGTGCCGGATGTTTCAAAGATCGTGACCGAGCAATTGTCGGGGCGGAAGGTGACGAGGCGATCATCGCCCGTCGCCAACCCTGCCGCGACGTTGATGGCGATGAAATGGGAGAAGATCACCGTGTCTTCCTTGCGCTCTGTCAGCGCGTCGACGACCGACTGACGCCAGGCCGCCAGATCGACCTTGCCGTGGCCGGTGTTTTCCGGCGTCAGCGCCTCGGCCCAAGTACCGGCCATCAGGCGGCGCAGCCAGGGGCCGCGTTCGGCGACATCGGCGATCGGCGACGGGATTTCGGCGACGCGGGGCTCGATGGCGGGCGCAGCGGCCCAGCTAGCGGCCAGCGGTTCGCTGGTCTCGCGGCAGCGGCGTAGCGGCGAAGAGAGGAGCGGCAACTTGCGACCGACGCGGGCCTCGATTTCGCGGGCAACAGCTTCGGATTGCGCGCGGCCCTTGTCGCTGAGGCCCGGATCGGTGTCGGCATCCCAGCCGGCGGCGGCCTCGCCGTGGCGGATCATGTAGATGCGGGGCATGGGCGATCCTAACATTCAATTTCGTTGCCGAGGGAGTAGCGCCCCAAGGCGGTTCCGGCAAGGGAAAGCCGATGGTCAGGGGGCGGATGAGGGGTTAGCCTTTCAGGGACGCGACTCATCAGAGGAGGCATCCCATGAGCGAAGCGCCCACCCCGGCCGCACGGCCCGGCGACGAGTTCGGCACGGCCAAGCTCGTTTACATCCTGTATTTCATTGGTTTCGTCATCGGTATCACTGCTATCGCGGGCGTCATCGTCGCCTATCTCAAGCGGAGCGAGGCGACGCCAGCGGCGGCGTCTCACCTCACCTATCTGATCCGCACCTTCTGGATCGGCATTCTGTTAGCCGTCATCGGCGCAATCACGACGTTCATCCTGATCGGTGTGCTGATCCTGCTGGCGACGCTGGTGTGGCTGCTGATCCGCCTCATCAAAGGCTTCATGCTGGCGATGGACGGCAAGCCGGTGCCCGATCCCGAGACGTGGTGGTGGTGAAGTCGCGGCCCCGCCTCACTCCGGCGTGAAGATGTTGACGCTGCCGTCGGTGGGGGAGGACACGCTGCCGGGGCGGCCGAGCTGGTCGCGGGTCAGCATGTCCTGAAGCGTTGCCGGGTCGTTCGGTGTATGGGCGACGAAGCGCGCGTCGGTGTCGGCAAGGCGGCCGAACAGGATCGCGAATTCGGCGCCGCCGCGGCCATGGACCACGGTGTAGGTCTCGACCTTCGCCTTGCCGTTCGGCTTCTCCTCGACCTTCGGGTGTTTCTCCGCGTCGATTTCGGCCTGATAGCTGGCCGGGTTCTCGCGCTCCCATTTGCCTTCGCGCGGCGTCGTCGAATAGAGGCCGAGGCCGTGCTTCGTCACGTACCAGCCGTTCGAGGTGCAGAGGCCTTTGCTGCCCGGCTTCGCGCGCAGTTTGTCCATCATCGTCGCGATCGAATGCATCACGTAGTTGTTGCCGGCACCGCCGAAATACGGCAGGCCACCGGTGACTGTGAGCGGGCGCGGATCGTCCTCGGCGATCCCCAGTTCGTCGCGACCGATCTGCACGGCTGACGGGAAGCAGGAATAGAGGTCGAAATAGTCGATGTCGCCGATCTTCCAGCCCGACATCGCGAAAGCCTTCCTGCCCATCATGCGGATTGCCGACGATGAATGATAATTCACGCGCTCGGTAGGATACCAGAGATCGTTGGCATCGGCGCAACCATGCAGGAAGACCCATTTCGATTGCGGAATGCCCAGCTCGCGCGCCTTCTCGACCGACATCATCACGACGGCAGCGGCCTGATCGACCTGCATGATGGCGTTCATATACTTCGTGTACGGAAAGCCAACATAACGGTTGTCGTCGGTGGGTGTCGCGATTTCTTCCGCCGTGCGGGCGATGGGGAACCAGGCCTGCGGATGCTTCGCGGCAATTTCGGTGAAGGGCGCCATCAAGCGGCCGACGGCAAGCTGGTGATCGCGGACGGAGCGGCCCTTGGCGCCGCGAATGGCGTTTTCGAACATCGGATAGATGTTGACCGGGATTTGCAGTTTGTGGCGCTTTTCGGTTTCGGTGACGCCGGCCTTCTCGTTGCCGATGTCGATGCGGGTGCCACCGGGATTTTCGTCGTGCCAGGGAAGCTGCTTGCCCTGCCCCAGTGCGCGCATCAGCGTGCCGAAACATTCCGAGCCGGCGACGAGCGCCACCTGCGTGTCGCCATTGGCGATCAGCTCGGCGGTGTGGTTGACCAGCATTTGCGGCGTGTTGCCGCCGGTCGGGCCGTGGCAGGTCTTTGCCGGGTTCGCGCCCAGCATGTTGGCCAGCGTCTTCGAGGCATTCGGATAGCGACCGAAGGGCAGTCTCCCTGAATCCGGGCTGTCGGTGATGAAGCGCACCGTCGTCACATTGTCGATGGCGGCCCAGAGCTTGTCGCCAAGCCCGGTGTCGGCGGCGGCAGCGCGGGCGGCGTCCGCCATCAGATGCATCGGCGAGAGCGCCTTCTCGACGTCCTTTTCCTTCTGGACCAACTGGCCGCAGCCGACAAGGATGGGCATGCGGGGATCGAGTTTGTCGGACATACGAAGGGCTCCCTGAAGATTTTTTAGTTCGTGATACTAACGATTGGCGGCGAGAATAGCGGCTCGGTGTGCGCTGTCCAGCGCGGGGCGTGCGCACGGCGAGGCCGCTGCGTCAGGCGCCGTGTTTCTCGCGGAAGGCGAAGGCCGAAAGCAGAAAGCGCGCGCCATAGATCAGCGCGTCGGCGTTGACCTCATGGCCCAGGCCGGGAACGGGTACGCCCTGACAGACGACACCCGCCGCCGAAAGCACCTTTACAGACGCCATCATGCCGTAGAGCGGCGCCAGCGCGTCCTGCTCGCCATGAACGAGCATGACCGGCGGCTTCGATATAATTTCGTCGTTCAGTTTATCTGCGCCGACGAGGCCGCCGGAATAGCCGAGCACGGCGGCAGGCGCGACGGCGCGGCGGAGGCCCAGATGCAGTGCCATCACCGTGCCTTGGCTGAAGCCGACAAGCGCAAGGCGTTCGGGCCCGAGATCGTGTGCCGCGAGTTCGGCGTCGAGAAATGCTTGGAGCGCGGGTGTTGCGGCGACCGCGTCGTCATAAAGGCGCGGATCGCCGGCGGGGCGCTTGCCAATCCATTGGAAGCCGCCGTCTTTCGCAGGCGACAGTCCGTCCGGCGCGGCGAAGGCGACGCTCGGCATCGAGGATCGCCAGTAGTCGGCGAAGGACATCAACTCGGCACCGGAGGAACCGTAGCCGTGCAGGAAGACGACCAGCCATTCGGGCTTGCCTGAGGCGGCGGGACGGCGGAGCGCGGTGAGCGTCACCCGCCCTGTCCCTTTGCGTAGGCCTTCAGCCGCGCGCTGGATTCCTCCAGCACCGCGTCCTGCTTGCAAAAGCAGAAGCGAGCGAGGTGGCGCGGGGCCTTGGCAGGGTCGGCGTAGAAGGCCGAGAGCGGGATAGCGGCGACTTTCGCCTTGATGGTGATGTCGCGACAGAACTCCTCGTCGGTGCCGATGAAGCCGAGGGCGCGGAAATCCGCCGAGATGAAATAGGTTCCGTCCGTGGACAGAACATCGAGGCCAGCTTCGGCCAATCCTTGCGCCAACCGATCGCGCTTCGCCTCCAGCGAGGCGGCGAGGCCCGCGAAATAGGCGTCGTCCTTGGCAAGCCCGAAGGCGACCGCCGACTGGAGCGCCGGGGGCGTCGTGAAGGTGACGAATTGGTGGGTCTTCGCGACTGTCTGCAGCAGGTGAGCGGGGCCCGTCACATAACCGACTTTCCAGCCGGTCAGCGAGAAGGTCTTGCCGGCCGAGCCGATGCGAAGGCAGCGCTCGCGCATGCCGGGCAGCGTCATCAGCGGAATGTGGCGGCGGCCCGAAAAGACCAGATGTTCATAGACCTCGTCGCAGACCGCATAGGCGTCGTGGCGGATCAGCAGCGCGGCAATGGCCTCGAGTTCGGCGCGGGTGAAGACCTTGCCGGTCGGGTTCATCGGCGTGTTGAGAACGATCAGCTTGGTCCTGTCGGAGAAGGCCGCCGCGAGCCTCTCCAGCGGCAGCGACCAATGCGGCGGCTCGAGGGAGACCGGGACCGCCTTCGCGCCCGCCGCCTCGATGACAGGCTTGTAGCTGTCATAGGCTGGCTCGATGACGATCGCCTCATCGCCGGGATTGAGGAGGCCGATCAGGCAGTCGGCCAGCGCTTCGGTGGCGCCGGAGGTGACCATGACTTCGGACTGCCAGTCGATATCGAGGTCGTAAAAGCGCCTGTTGGCGGCGGCAACCGCCTGTCGCAACGCGGGCAGGCCCATCATCGGCGGGTACTGGTTCGGGCCTTCGATGATTGCTTTCGCAGCGGCCGCCCGCACGTCGTCGGGGCCCTCATCATCCGGGAAGCCCTGTCCGAGATTGATGGCGCCATGCTCGACGGCAAGCGCCGACATGGTGGTGAAGATCGTCGTGCCGAGGCTCGAAAAGACTCTGTTTGCCGCCTGCATCCGCCTTGTCCCGACCGGCCCCGGTTGAAATGTGAGGTGTTTGTCGCGAGGCGCGGGCGGGCTGTCAATCGCGGGAAAAATGTGGCCGGCTCGGGCGGGTTTCCCCCGTTGGCAAGCTTTGGTTAAGTTGTTGCCTGTTTTTCGTCCATACTGCCTATTTTAAGTGCATTCATGCTGCATAAAAGCCAGGCAGCGCCATGCCTCCGAACGCATAACATATTGTTATATTTCAATTTTTCGACTTTCCCCGGGTTGGCATGAGCCGTGCTATCCTTGAAAGACAATACGGAGGGCGGCAAGCCCAGGAAGCAAGGAAGTGAGCGAATGAAAAAGATCGAGGCGATCATCAAGCCGTTCAAGCTCGACGAGGTAAAGGAAGCGCTGCAGGAGGTGGGACTGCAGGGCATCACCGTGACCGAAGCCAAGGGCTTCGGCCGGCAGAAGGGCCATACCGAACTCTATCGCGGCGCCTAATATGTCGTCGATTTCCTGCCCAAGGTGAAGATCGAGGTTGTGCTCAACGACGATCTGGTGGCAAAGGCCGTCGAGGCGATCCAGCAGGCGGCACGCACGGGCCGCATCGGCGACGGCAAGATTTTCATTTCGTCCGTCGAGGAAGCCATTCGCATCCGCACGGGCGAAACCGGCGTGGAGGCAATCTAACGGGACGAATTGACCGACAACACGATCTAGACGACCAAGACGCGCCGCGGTCCGCAAGGCTCGCGCGCGATTTTAGCAAGAGGGCGCGCGCCCGACGCACGAACCCCTAAAGGACAACAGGGAAAAGAGGATCAAATGGCCGGCAAACCTATTCAGCAGATCATCAAGGAAAAGGACGTCAAGTACGTCGACCTGCGCTTCACCGACCCGCGCGGCAAGATGCAGCACGTCACGTTCGACATCGGCTTCTGCGACGACGATTTCTTCGCGGAAGGCACGATGTTCGACGGCTCGTCCATCGCCGGCTGGAAAGCGATCAACGAATCCGACATGGTGCTGCTGCCCGACACGTCGACGGCGACGATCGACCCTTTCTATGCACAAACGACGCTGGCGGTGTTCTGCGACATTCTGGAGCCGTCCACAGGCGAGTCCTATGCCCGCGACCCGCGCGGCACAGCCAAGCTCGCCGAGGCCTATCTCAAGTCGACCGGCATCGGCGACACGATCGTCTTCGGCCCGGAAGCCGAATTCTTCATCTTCGACGATGTGAAGTTCTCGACCTCGCCCTACAAGACCGGCTTCGAGGTCGACTCGGTCGAACTGCCGACCAACACCGACACGCATTACGAGACGGGCAATCTCGGCCACCGTCCGCGCACCAAGGGTGGCTATTTCCCGGCCAACCCGATCGATAGCTGCCAGGACCTTCGCGGCGAAATGCTGACGGTCATGCAGGAGATGGGCGTTACCATCGAAAAGCATCACCATGAAGTTGCCGCCGCCCAGCACGAGCTCGGCACGAAATTCCAGACGCTGACGACGGCCGCCGACCACATGCAGATCTACAAGTATGTGATCCAGAATGTGGCGCAGGCCTTCGGAAAGTCGGCAACCTTCATGCCGAAGCCGGTGTTCGGCGACAATGGCTCGGGCATGCATTGCCATCAGTCGATCTGGAAAGATGGCAAGCCGCTCTTCGCCGGCAACAAATATGCCGACCTCAGCCAGGAGTGCCTCTGGTATATCGGCGGTATCCTGAAGCACGCCAAGGCGCTCAACGCCTTCACCAACCCGTCGACCAACAGCTACAAGCGGCTGGTGCCGGGCTATGAAGCGCCGGTGCTGCTGGCCTATTCGGCGCGCAACCGTTCGGCCTCTTGCCGCATTCCGCACGGCACCTCGCCGAAGTCGAAGCGCATCGAAATCCGCTTCCCCGATCCGACGGCCAATCCCTATCTCGCTTTCGCAGCGATGCTGATGGCCGGTCTCGATGGGATCGAAAACAAGATCGATCCGGGCGGGCCGATGGACAAGAACCTCTACGACCTGCCGCCGGCGGAACTGAAGAACATTCCGACCGTCTCAGGCTCGCTGCGCGAGGCGTTGACGGCGGTGGATGCCGACCGCAAGTTCCTGACCAAGGGCAACGTCTTCACCGACGACCAGATCGACGGCTATCTGGAGCTGAAGTGGGAAGAATGCATGCGGTACGAAATGACGCCGCATCCGGTCGAGTACGACATGTACTACTCGGTCTGATCCTCCGGGGACAGACGAAGGGAAGGCCGGCGCGGACGCGCCGGCCTTTTTCGTTACCATGACGCCCGATAATTGTTCTGCATACAGAATTCATGTGAAAATCGGTCAACGTTCCTGACTCAATCGCACTTGTCGGAAACCCTTATTTCCCTTGACCTTTTTGCGAATAGAGGCGTAGCATTTTCATGTCTCACGAAGGAGGTTTTGAAGATGGCTCCACCGACGCAGGCAGAATCCCTGTAAAAAATGGACGACCACGATCCTCTGCCAAGACCCGACGCTGTTCTCATGCGTGACCGGTCGGTAAACCGTTTAGGCCAAGGGAAAAGCGCGGATAAACACTGACGCCAGCGTGACGCTAATTGAGCGCGCGGGCAGAAGGCACGGAGATAAGCCCGGCTTTATAGTGCGGGCGAGTGCGAGTAGCACATCCAAAAGCAACCCCGCGAGGGAACGCCCGACAGGAAAACCCGGGGCTTCCGCTAGAGCGGGGTTGCGCCGTATGAAAATCGTCAAAAATTCAGATGTCGCGCCGCGCAAGATAGTCGTCGCAGAGTTCGATGAGGCGGGCGCCGTCGAAGCTCGGGTCATGGCCGCCATGAACGATGCGGGGAGCCATGTCGCGCAGGCGGTGGATTGTTTTCACATAGGCGTCGATGTCGGACCCGGGCAGTTCGTCGAGCAAGGGGCCGTCATAGACCGCATCGCCGGAAAACAGTGTTTGTGTTTTTTTCTCCCACAAGCCCACCGAGCCCGGCGAGTGACCAGGCAGATGCATCACCTCGAAACGGCGGTCGCCGAGATCGACGGCGTCGCCTTCGCCGATGAGACCGGTGGCACATGTCGAGACGACGCCGTAAGACGCGATGTCGTAGCCTTCGTGTGGCAGCGCGTCGATCAGCGCGTCGTCGCGACCGAGGCCGTAGCCGGCCAATGCCTCACGGATGTCTTCAGGGAAGGCGGCGGCCGAGAGCGCGGCGAATTCGGCATAGCGTTCCATCAGCGGCGCTTCGGCCGGATGCATCAGGCGGTTCTCGAATTCGTGCAGCGAACCGACATGATCGTAATGGATGTGGGTCGCGACGGCGACCAGCGGCTTGCCGGTGAGACCGGCGATCTCGGTGGCCAGCGAGCAGACGCCGGTGCCGGTATCGATCACCAGGTCGCGGTCGCGGCCACGCACGAACCAGATATTGCAGCGGATGAAAGCATGGACATGCGGCTCGAAGATCAGGGTGACGCCGTCGCCCATCTCCCGCCGTTCGAACCATCGATCCGCGATTTTCACGCCGCCTCCGTCAATCGCGTTGCAGGGCCGCCGCGGCGCCGGCTTCATTCCTGGCGTAGTTGCGGAAGGCCGAGAATACGCCCATGCGCGGATCTGGGTCCTGCCCGGCGCCCATGCGCAGAAGCTGCAGGCAGAACCAGCCCTGCTGGCCCCAGCCGTTCAATGCCTTGACGAGATTGATGCGGCTGTGGGGACCGAGAATGCCAGGACCGATGCGCAGTGTTTTCTCATAAGCCGGTGTTTCGTGTGCCGTGCCGGAGAGCAGCTTTGCGGGGATGGCCGGATCGACGCAGAGCGGGCGCGCGAGGCCAACCACATCCATCGTGCCGCTCGCGAGCGCCGCATTCATGCCGGCGGCAGTGCGGAAGCCACCGGTCACCATCAGCGGCATTTTTACCGCCGCGCGGATGTCCTTTGCGTATTCGAGGAAATAGGCTTCGCGGGCGATGGTGCTCTCGCGGCGCGGCTCGGACTTCTCGGGATGCAACGTCAGGTCGTCGAGGCCGACAAGACGCGGCTGCTCATAAGTGCCGCCGGAGATTTCAAGGAGATCGAGGCCTTCGGCGTCGAGCCAGGTGGCTACCCGGATCGCATCTTCGTGGGAGAAGCCGCCGCGCTGGAAATCGGCGGAGTTCAATTTCACCGAGACCGGAAAGTCGGGTCCGACCGCCTTGCGCACCGCGCGGACGATTTCGAGCAACAGGCGGGCACGGTTTTCGAGGCTGCCGCCCCATTCGTCGGTGCGGCTGTTGACGTCAGGCGAGAGGAACTCGGAGATCAGATAGCCATGCGCGCCATGTATCTGGACGCCCGTGAAGCCGGTGTCGCGGGCGACGGTGGCCGCATGTGCAAAGCGGCGGATCGTGTCCTCGATCTCGGCGCCGGTCATGGCGCGCGGATTGCCGAACTGCGCGCCGGGCATTTCCAGCGGCTTTGGCGAGGGCGCGACCGGCTCCTTGTTGACCGAGGCCGGAGTCTGGCGGCCGGCATGGGAAATCTGCATCCAGAGATGCGTGTCGTTTTCCGTGCCCGCCTTCGCGTAGTCGCGGAGCGCCGCGATCGCTTCGTTCGACTGGGGGCCGTCGATCGCCACATTGCCGGGGCGCTCCATGTAGCGGCGGTCGACCTGGACATTGCCGGTCAGCAGCATGCCCGCCCCGCCCGCGGCCCAGCGGCGGTAGAGCCGGACATGGGCTTCGGTAGCGCGATTGTAAGGATCGCCTAACCCTTCGGTCATGGCGCCCTTGGCGAGACGGTTTTTCAACGTGCCGCCGCAGGGCAGCGTCAGTGGCGAGGATATAGACGTGGACATCATTCTCTCCCGAATTGCGCGATGCCCGACTGTCGCATATTCGGGCACACGGGCAAGCTGCTTCAAGGAGCGACAAGGAAGCCGACGGCATGGCGCGCATCGACGCCCCGCCCTACAATCCCGACTGATTCTCTTTCATAAAGTTTCGAGTGCATGGCCGCCCCCAAGACGCGAAAACCAGCCGATACCGACGATCTCTTCTCCCTCGCCGCCAATCCGGCGAAGGCCAGCAAGCCCGCGACCGCCAAGGCAGCGAAGGGCGACGGGACCTATTCGGCCAAGGACATTGAAGTGCTGGAGGGGCTAGAGCCCGTGCGCCGGCGGCCGGGCATGTACATTGGTGGCACCGACGAGAAGGCGCTGCACCACCTCTTTGCCGAAGTGCTCGACAACTCGATGGACGAAGCGGTGGCGGGCCATGCCAACTGGATCGAGGTGACGTTCGACGAGGATGGCAGCCTGACAGTGGCCGACAACGGGCGCGGCATCCCCATCGACCCGCATCCGAAGTTCAAGAACAAGTCGGCGTTGGAAGTGATCCTGACAACACTACATTCGGGCGGCAAGTTCGGCGGCAAGGCCTATGAGACATCGGGCGGTCTGCATGGCGTCGGCGTGTCGGTCGTCAATGCGCTGTCGGACCGGTTTGAGGTCGAAGTGGCGCGCGACCAGACACTCTACACCCAGTCCTATGTGCGCGGCGCGCCGACGGGCAAGCTCGTCGACAAGGGACGGGTGCATAACCGGCGCGGCACGCGTATCACGTTCCACCCCGATCCCGAGATATTCGGCAAAGGCGCGCGGTTCATTCCCAAGCGGCTCTACAAGATGGCGCGCTCGAAGGCCTATCTCTTCGGCGGCGTCGAAATCCGCTGGACCTGCGCGGCCGCGCTGATCGGCGACGACACACCGCAAAGCGAGATTCTGCATTTTCCAGGCGGACTTGTCGACTACCTGAAAGCGTCGCTCAACGGCTACGACACGGTGACGACCGACGCTTTCACCGGCAAGGTTTCGAAGGCTGGCAGTCACGGTTCGGTCGAATGGGCGATTTCGTGGTTCGGCGGTGGCGACGGGTTTCTGCATTCCTATTGCAACACCGTGCCGACGACCGAGGGTGGCACACATGAAGCGGGCCTGCGCGCGGCGCTGGTGAAAGGCCTCAAGGCCTATGGCGACATGGTGGGAAATCGGAAGGCCGGGCAGATACAGGCCGACGACGTGCTCGGCACGGCGGGGGCCATGTTGTCGGTGTTCATTCGTGAGCCCGAGTTTCAGGGACAAACAAAGGAGAAGCTGTCGAGTCCCGAAGCGCAGCGGCTGGTCGAGAAGGCCATCGGCGACCATTTCGATCACTGGCTGACGGCAGCGCCGCAACAGGCCAACAAGTTGCTCGACTGGGTGATCGACCTCGCCGACGAAAGACTGCGGCGGCGGCAGGAAAAGGACGTGGCGCGCAAGAGCGCGACGCGGAAGCTGCGGCTGCCGGGCAAGCTCGCCGATTGCAGCCAGTCGGCGGCGGACGGTTCGGAGATTTTTATCGTCGAGGGCGACTCGGCCGGCGGCTCGGCCAAGCAGGCGCGCGACCGCGCCTCACAGGCGATCCTGCCGCTCCGAGGCAAGATATTGAACGTCGCCAGCGCCAGCGGCGCGAAGCTGGCCCAGAACCAGCAGATTTCCGATCTCATCCAGGCGCTCGGCGTGCGCACCGGCTCGCATTACCGCGAAGCCGATCTGCGCTACGACAAGGTCATCATCATGACCGACGCCGATGTCGACGGTGCACACATTGCCTCGCTGCTGATCACCTTCTTCTACCGCGAATTGCCGGAGCTGATCCGTCAGGGCCATCTCTACATGGCCGCGCCGCCTCTCTACAAGCTGACGCAGGGCGGCAAGACGCTTTATGCCCGTGACGATACGCACAAGGACGAACTTCTGACGAAGGAATTTTCAGGCAAAGGCAAAGTCGAGGTCAGCCGCTTCAAGGGGCTCGGCGAAATGATGCCTGCGCAGCTTAAGGAAACGACGATGGCGCGCGGCAAGCGCACGCTGTTGCGCGTTGTCGTGCCCGCCGACGAGGCAAAGGAAACCGGCAACGCCATCGAACGGCTGATGGGAAACAAGCCGGAGCTACGCTTCCAGTTCATTCAGGAACACGCTGCCTTCGCGCACGACCTCGATATCTAGAAGCGGATCAGCTTGCGCGGGCGGTACGGGCCGGCGACGGCTCTTCGATGACGCGCGCGGCCGGGAAAACCAGAATAATGGCCGTGCCGGCGCCCTTTTCGCTGCGCGCCATCAGTCGGCCGCCATGCAACTCCATCATCGCCTTGGCGAGCGGCAGGCCGAGGCCGGTACCCACGTGCTGGCGCGTCAGAGTGTTGTCGGCCTGACCAAAGGGCGTCAGCGCTACTTTAACTTCGTCGGGCGACATGCCGATTCCGGTGTCGGCGATCGAGATCACGAAATTTCCGTGCGGGCGGTATTCGGCCGAGAGCGTCACTAACCCACCGGCTTCGGTGAATTTGACCGCGTTCGAGAGTACATTGATGAGCACCTGGCGGACCATGCGTTCGACGGCGAGGAGCCGCAGACCGCCGTTGTTCGCGTCGATCGCAAGACGCACGCCGCGCGCATCCGCCATTGGCCGCACCATGCGTTCAACGCTGCCGATCACCGCACCGATCTCGAAATGAGTCTCGGTTTCCATCGTCGCGTGACCGGCCTCGATTTTCGCGAGGTCGAGAATTTCGTTGATGATGCCAAGCAAGTGTATACCGCTCTCGTTGACGTCACGCGCATAGTCGCGATAGCGGTCGTTGTTCAGCGGTCCGAAGCGCTCGTTGCGCATGATATCGGAGAAACCGATGATCGCGTTCAGGGGCGTGCGAAGCTCGTGGCTCATGTTCGCCAGAAAATGTGATTTCGCCTCGTTGGCGCGCTCGGCATTGTGGAAGGCCCAGGCGAGGCGTTCGGTCATCTGGCGCAGCATGCGGCGCGACGATTTCATCTCGCGGATGATGAACTGCGAATAGACAATGATCGGCGCGCCGGTGAGGATGGTGACAACTGTGGCAGCGGTGAAGATGCGCCAGGTGAATTCGAGCAAGCCGATCTGACCGAGCATCCAGTTAAGCGACACCGCGATGACGACAGCAACGCCCGTCAGCAGCGCCGTCGTAGCGAAAATAGACAAACGACCGAGAAGACGATTAACGACGGACAGCGGCCCGCGCCGGCCGCCACGCCTCGTGGCCTCTCCCGCATCCAGATCGCTCAGCGGCTCCGGCTCGGTTGTGCGTTGTTCGGTCATACCTGCAATCGGCCTTTTTACGCCGTTCTGACCCGGCAGAATGCGCCAAAAGCATTAACTTTCGGGAAATCCCCATGCCGCACGCGCGGTCCGAGGTGCGCCGTTTTCGTCACAATGGATCACAATCTCATGCCCGGACGGCGTCCAGCGTATTGGCCGCACCCCCTGTGGGCCGTGGTTCTGTTGACAATTGGATGGCAGCGCCTATGGTCCGGCCAAGATTCGAAGCGGATCGGCGCGGCCGCAGAACAACGCGCAATTTGCTGCTCACCCTCCCCGATCCGTTCGCGGAGGTCCGTCCACGGGCCCTGAAAGTGGGCCACCACGGGCAGCGCAACATTGGTGTATAGGGCATCCTGGATGACATTTGACGAACTTGGCCTCACGCCTGAGGTCCTGAAAGCCGTAGCCGAAACCGGTTACACCACGCCGACGCCGATCCAGGCCGAGGCCATTCCCCATGTTCTGGCCGGACGCGACGTACTCGGCCTCGCCCAGACGGGGACGGGCAAGACCGCCTCCTTCACGCTGCCGATGATCGACAAACTGTCGCGTGGGCGGGCTCGGGCGCGGATGCCGCGCTCGCTCATTCTCGAGCCGACGCGCGAACTCGCCGCGCAAGTCGCCGAGAATTTCGAAAAATACGGCAAATATCACAAACTCTCGATGGCGCTGTTGATCGGCGGCGTTTCCTTCGGCGATCAGGAAAAGAAACTCGACCGCGGTGTCGACGTTCTGATCGCAACGCCCGGCCGCCTGCTCGACCATTGCGGTCGCGGCAAGGTGCTGCTGACCGGCGTGCAAATTCTCGTGATCGACGAGGCCGACCGGATGCTCGATATGGGTTTCATCCCGGACATCGAGGAAATCTGCAAGAAAATCCCCTTTACACGTCAGACCCTTTTCTTCTCTGCGACGATGCCGCCTGAAATTCACCGGCTGACAGAGACGTTCCTGCACAATCCGGCGCGCGTGGAAGTGTCGCGCACCTCGTCGACCAGCGCGACGATCAAGCAGGTTCTGGTCAAGACCACGCGCGACGGAAAACGCGATCTGCTGCAGAAGATCATCGAAGACGAGAACGTCAAGAACGCGATCATCTTCTGCAACCGCAAGCGCGACGTCTCGACGCTGGAGCGCGCGCTGTCGAAGAGTGGGCTTTCGGCCGGCGCCATTCACGGCGATCTCGACCAGGCGACGCGGACGCGAACACTGGAAGGCTTCCGCAACGGGACAATCCGCCTGCTGGTCGCAAGCGACGTGGCGGCGCGCGGGCTCGACATTCCCGATGTCAGCCATGTTTTCAACTATGACGTGCCGAGCCATGCCGAAGACTATGTTCACCGGATCGGCCGCACAGGCCGCGCGGGCAAAACCGGCACCGCTTACACGCTGGCGACGCGCGAAGATGGAAAATACCTTTCCGCGATTGAAATCCTGATCGGCAATCCGATCCCCGGCCCGGATAGCGCCTCGCCGCAGCCCGCGCCGGAAGTGCCGGGCGAGGCAGCCGCGACCGGGCAGACCGCCGAAACGACTAGCGATACCGCCACAGCGGAACCGGCGAGCGAAAAACGAAGCCGCGGACGACGCGGCGGACGTGGCCGCAAGGACAAGGACGCGGCGGCGAAGGCCGAAACCATGCCGGTCGAAGCGGATACCGTTGCGGAACCAGCCCAGCCAGAAGAAGCGCCGGCGGCCGATGTTCGTGCGCAGGAGCCTGGGTCGCAGGCGCGTGAAAACAACCGGCGCGAAGCGAACCGGCATAGCGACGAGAAGCCCGCGCGGCGCGAACGCGGCGGACGTGGCCGCGGACGGGACGATGATGATGGACCGCGCGTCGTCGGGCTCGGCGACCATGTGCCGGCCTTCATGCTGCGTGCCGTCAAGCTGCCAAAGAAGAGCAGCAAGGACAGCGACGACGAGATGGAGAGCGAGACCGAGGAAGCCTGATACGGCACATTCTTTGCGTACAAAAAAGGGCGGCTCCGACGAGCCGCCCTTTCTGTTTCTCGCATGCCCGCGGTACGCCGGCCTACTTCTTGATCTGCGAAGCCAGCATCTTGCGGGTCTTTTCGCCATAGGGCGGCCGGAACATTTCGGCGACCATCTTCGCCTTCGATTGTGTGTAGACAGCCTTCGCATGGCTGAAGGTCCGGAAGCCATCGAGACCGTGATAGGCGCCCATGCCGGACGGTCCGACGCCGCCAAACGGCAGGTCTTCCATCGACACGTGCATGATGACGTCATTGACGGTCACGCCACCCGAGGTGGTTCGGTCGAGCACGCTGCGCTCCTCCGCCTTGTCCTCGCCAAAATAGTAGAGGCCCAGCGGGCGGTCATGGGCATTGACATAACCCAGCACCTCGTCGAGGTGCTTGTAGGTCTTGACCGGCAACACGGGGCCGAAAATCTCGTCCTGCATCACCTTCATGTCATCGGTCGGATTGAGTACCAGCGTCGGCGGAATCTTGTGGGCCTGTTGCTGGCTGAAGTCCTCATTGGCCGGGTTGATTTCGACCAACTTCGCGCCCTTGTTTTTCGCATCGTCGATATAGCCGTTGATGCGTTCATAGTGACGCCGGTTGATGATCGAGGTGTAGTCCGGATTGTCCTTCATAGTCGGGAACATTTTCGTAACCGACTTCGTGGCCGCCGTAACGAATTCGTCGACGCGACTCTCCGGCACGAAAACATAGTCCGGCGCGAGGCATATCTGACCGGCATTCAGCGTCTTGCCGGTCATGATTTTCGCGGCAGTCTCATCAATCTTCGCGGTCTTCGAGACGATGACCGGCGATTTGCCGCCGAGTTCCAGCGTCAGCGGCACGAGGTTCTCGGCCGCCGCGCGCATCACGTGATAGGCAATCGAGGTGGCGCCGGTGAACAGCAGGTGATCGAAAGGCTGGTGGCTGAACGCCTCACCGACAGCCGGGCCGCCGGTGACAACCGCGACTTCGGTTTCGTCGTAGGCCGAACGTAGCATGCGCGCCATCAACTCGGAGGTCGCCGGTGTGAACTCCGACGGCTTGATCATCGCGCGGTTGCCGGCCGCGAATACTCCGGCAAGCGGCGTCCAGGTGAGGTTCACCGGAAAATTCCACGGACTGATGATGCCAACGGTACCGAGGGGCTGGTACTCGACCCGCGCTTTCGCACCGAGCAAGCCCAGCGGGAACTGCACCTTGCGCTTCTCGGGCTTCATCCACTGGCGCAGATGCTTCTTGGCGTGTTTCAGCGGGCCGACGGACCCCATCACATCGGTCAGAAAGGTCTGTTCATGGCTGCGATGGCCGAAGTCGGAAGCAAGGGCCTCGGCGATTTCCTTCTGATTGTCGACGATCAGCGCGATGGCACGATCCAACCAGTCGATGCGCCGTTCGGCGCTGGGCGGCCCGTCTTTGATGTGTGCCGCTTTCTGACGGTCAAGGATCGCCCGGATCGAGGCGCCGATCGTGGCCGAATCCGCTTCATGGGTGGTTTGCTCCGCCAAGCTCATTTGAATTCCTCCTGATACGTTGGCCCGATTTTGAGCCTGTCCGGGGCCGATCCGGGGGGCACGGCCCCGCTTTTCGGCTTGTGAGGCGGGTCCGCTTAAGCGCGGCCCGTAATTTTTCTGCAATATACATAAGGAAAGGCGCTTTGAGAGCCCCCTCCCGCGATAACCGCGCCATACCGGCACCGCCGCAACGTTACCCACAGAAAAATGGCAGTTTTCCGACCTGATTTACGGTGGGGTAACTGAATTCGCCTAGGGTTTCCGACAGGCAGGTGCGGCAGCGCTGGCGACAAGCGGGGGGACGGTGTTCGCGATGGACGGAGAAGAAATCGAATTTGCAGCCGAATGGAGCGCGCAGGCACTTCGGCACATGGCGGAAAACGGTATTCCGCCCTCCCCTGACAACTATGCCATCTGGTTCCGCTATGCGTCGGGCCGCACACCCGAGCTCAACAAGGAGATCGATGCGCGGATCGCCCGGCAGGAGCCCGTGAACGTGGAAGCCACGGCAGAGCTGCGTGAGCGCTTCATGGGCGACGGCAAACTGACCGATATGACGCTGAACACCGGCGCCAAGCTCAACACCGAAGTCGACCGCATCCTGAGGATCATCGAGGAAACGGCCGGAAACTCCAGCACCTTCGGACAATCGGTTCGTGCGGCCAGCGAAACGCTGACCAACCAGTCGACCCCGAACGATGTGGCAAATGCCGTGGAGGCGATTATCGCTGCATCCCGGAAAATGGAAGAGCGCAGCGCCGAACTCGAAGAGACGCTGCATGCGACCAAGAGCGAACTCAACGAATTGCAGCAGAACCTCGAAAAAGCACATAGCGAGGCGCGGACCGACGGGCTGACCGGCGTCAACAATCGCAAGGCTTTCGACGAAGCCCTGGCGCGCGAAATGGCTACTGTCGGCGCCGACGGAAAGCCGCTCTGCCTCGTCATTGGCGACATCGACCATTTCAAGAAATTCAATGACACATTCGGTCACCGAACCGGCGACCAAGTGTTGAAGCTCGTCGCCAACTGTCTCAAGACGGGCGCCATGCCGCAACACTTCGTCGCGCGCTACGGCGGCGAGGAATTCGCAGTCGTCATGCCGGAGACCGAAATCGAACTCGCAGAGACGATCGCCAACAAGATTCGCGAAACCGTGCAGGCACGCGAGTTGGTGAAGCGTTCGACGGGCGAGTCGCTCGGGCGGGTGACCATGTCGATGGGCATTTCGCTCTACCGGCCCGGCGAGACCGGCGCCGGCCTGATCGAGCGGGCCGACGGCTGCCTCTACGCCGCCAAACATGCGGGCCGCAATTGTGTCATCACCGAATTGCACGAGACGGCGGTTCCGCAGGCGAAAGCGAGTTGACGGCGACCGCTCCCGCGCGACGCCTGCCTCCAAATCATCGACGCGACGGAACGTTGATACGCCCGGAATGCCTTCCGGGTGGCCTTCCGTCATGCCCGGCGCATGACTATGCTGCCTCCAAACGGCGAAAATCGCCCGGCAATCCGGGAAGGCGCGTCACATGGAAACCATCACCTTCGAAATCGAAAATGGCGTCGCCCTGCCGACGCTGAACCGGCCCGAGGTGCTGAACAGCATCAACACCAAGCTCATTGCAGAGGTGCGCGCGGCCGTGGCGGAAGTCGCGAAGAATGCCGATGCACGGGCGCTCGTCATCACCGGCGCCGGGTGCGGCTTCTGTGCGGGCGCCGATCTTGCCGCACAAGAACAGCGCGAAGAGGGCATGACGATCGGCCAGGGCGTCGCGCTTGCCGCCGACATTGTGATCGCCTCCCATTCGGCGTCCTTCGTGCAGGTGTTCGGACCGCGGCTCGGGCTCATACCCGATCTTGGCTGCACCTGACATCTGCCGCGCCTTGTCGGGCGCGCGCGAGCGCTGGGCCTTGCGCTGACCGGCGACAAGCTGCCGGCGGAAACAGCCGCCGAATGAGGCATGATCTGGAAATGCGTCAAGGATACGGCGCTGATGGAAGAGGCAATGACACTGGCGGCAAAACTCACCAAGGGGCCGACCAGCGCCTTTGCCGAAATCCGTAAAGCCATCGATGCCGGAGCGCGGAACGGCTATGCCGAGCAACTCGACTATGAACGCGACGTGCAGGGCATGCTGGATGACCATCCGAATTTTGCCGAGGGCGTCAAGGCGTTCCTGACCAAGAAGGAACCGGCGTTCAAGGCCTGACCTCATCAACCGAACAGCATTCAAAACAAGGAGGCGAAGATGGAATTCGAGCGGGTCAAACTCGATGTCGACGGCAATGTCGGCGTGCTGACGCTCAATCACCCCGAGGTGATGAACGCCATTTCGCCTGAGATGCTGGGCGGCTTGATGCGCGCGATGGACGCGGTTGAGGATCCAAAGAACGGGTTGCGCTGTCTCGTGATGACTGGTGAAGGCCGCGGCTTCTGCACTGGCGCCAACCTGCAAGGGCGCGACGACAATTCGGGTGCGCGGCCGGACGCCGGCTCGGCGCTCGAAACGATGTACCATCCTTTTCTGAGGCGGCTGCGTAACCTGCCGATGCCCTTCGTCACCGCCGTCAACGGTCCGGCGGCTGGCGTCGGCATGAGCTTCGCCCTGATGGGCGATCTGGTGCTGTGCGCGAAGTCATCGTATTTCCTGCAAGCATTCTGCCGCATCGGTCTGGTGCCGGATGGCGGCTCGACCTGGATATTGCCGCGTCTCGTCGGCAAGGCACGGGCGATGGAACTGTCGCTGCTGGGCGAAAAGCTGTCTGCAGAGACGGCGTTGCAGTGGGGCCTGGTCAACCGGGTGTTCGACGACGAGACCTTGATGGCCGAGGCTCGTAAGCTCGCCGCCGGCCTCGCAAACGGCCCGACCAAGGCGCTCGGCATGATGCGTCAGCTCTATTGGGAGAGCACTGACAACACCTATGAAGAGCAGCTCAATCTCGAGCGGCAGCTTCAGCGGACCGCGGGCAATGGCGACGACTTCAAAGAAGGCGTCCGCGCCTTCCTCGAGAAGCGTCCGGCGCAGTTCAAGGGCAATTAGCCGATGATGCAGCTTGCCAGCAGGGCGAGGAACATCACGGCGATGAAGAAAATCATGTGAGGCATTTTTATCTTTCGAGCCGCGCGTCGTGTTTTCCAGGGCGCGCGGCCTTTTTTCGCGTGTTCCAGCTTTTCCGGGGAACGGGCTTTGCAGCCTTGGTCGCCAGTGCGGCGTCGAGCGCCTTGCGGGCCCAGTCGATCAATTCAACAGGCTCGTCATAGAGCCGTTCGGGCAGCTCGTAATACGACATGGCAATCGTCTTGCCCGAGGGCGGCTCATAAATGAAGGGGCCACTGCCCTCCGCTACGTAATCGGCACGGTTGCGGTCATCGACCTTGAAGAAGAGTGTTTCGCCGGCAATAAGGCCGAACATCAAATCGTCCAGATAAACGCCGGCTCCACCAAACATGTTGCGAATGCGGACCGACCCTAGAGGCTCAAGCTGCTCGGCCACAAACTCCTTGTATTCGGGGCTGACGGCCATGACGGTCAGACAGTCGCCGGGACGATGGTCACGCTTTCGCCGCAACCGCAGGCGTCGGTCTGGTTCGGGTTGTTGAAGCGGAAACCGGAGGCGAACTTGTCCTCCTCGTAGTCCATCTCAGTTCCAAGCAGAAACAGGATCGCCTTGGGGTCGATCAGGATGCGGACATCGCGATCATCGACAACCTCGTCAAGCGGGTTGGCGGTTTCGGCATATTCCATCGTGTATTCCATGCCGGCGCAGCCGCCGTTCTTCACGCCGATACGCACGCCGATATATTTGCCGTCCGACGCGGCCATGATTTCTTTCATGCGCGCGGCAGCAGCTTCGGTCAGTGTGATCGCCTTGGGCATTTGTCGCGCCATTGTCGGCTCCATCAGAACATGTTCAACGCAACGCGCGCTTCGTCGGACATACGGCTCGGATCCCAGGGCGGATCGAAGGTCATGTTGACGCGCACGTCGGCGATTCCTTCGACGGTGCGCACCGCGTCCTCGACCATGATCGGCATCGTGCCGGCCACCGGACAGCCCGGCGCCGTCAGCGTCATGTCGATGACAACGTCGCGGTCGTCGGAAATATCGACCTTGTAGATCAGGCCGAGCTCATAGACATCGACCGGGATTTCAGGGTCGTAGACCGTCTTGAGCGCGGCAATGATGTCGTCGGTGATCTGATCGATCTCTTCCTGCGGGATCGCCGAAGCGCGCGGGGGCCCCTCGGCGCCGGGCGGCACCGTTTCCGCGTCTTCCATCATGTTCGCATCTTCGGCCATGATCCGTTTATCCAAAGAACTTCTTGCTGTCGATCAGCGCATCGACCAGCCGGTCGACCTCATCGAACGTATTGTACATCGAAAAGGAGGCTCGCGTCGTCGCGCCGACGCCGAACCGTTCCATCGCCGGCTGCGCGCAATGATGGCCTGCCCGAACCGCGACGCCCGCTCTGTCGATGACGGTCGCGATATCGTGTGGGTGGGCATTGTCCATTACAAAGGAAACGATACTGCCCTTCATCTTCGTCGTCCCGACAATGCGCAGACTGTTGATCTCCGAGAGGCGACGGGTCGCATAGTCCCTCAACTCCGCCTCATGCGCGGCAATCCGCTCGCGGCCGATACTTTCGATATAGGAAAGCGCCGCGCCAAGGCCAATAGCCTGGACGATGGGCGGCGTGCCGGCCTCGAAGCGGTGCGGCGGCGCGGCATAGGTGACATCGTCCATGCCGACCTCGCGGATCATCTCGCCACCGCCGCGATAGGGCCGCATCGCCTTCAGATGCGTTGACTTGCCGTAAAGCAGGCCGATGCCGGTCGGCCCATAGAGTTTGTGTCCGGTGCCGACGAGGAAATCGCAATCGAGTTCGCGCACATCGGTCGGCAGGTGAACGATCCCCTGGCAGCCATCCACCAGCACCGGCACATCGCGCTCATGCGCGATCCGGATCATTGTCTTCATCGGCGTGATCGTGCCGAGTGCGTTCGACATCTGCGTAACGGCGACGAATTTGGTGCGCGGCGTGAAAAGATCTTCATAGGCGTCAAGATCAAGATCGCCCTTGTCGGTCGCCGGAATCCATTTCAACACGGCACCGTGCCGTTCACGCAGGAAATGCCAGGGCACGATGTTCGAATGATGTTCCAGAACCGAAAGGATTATTTCGTCGCCCGGCTCGATATGCGGTGCCAGATATGACGACGCAACCAGATTGATCGCATCGGTACCCCCCGAGGTAAAAGCGATTTCCTCGGTCGAAGCCGCATTCAGAAACGCCCGTGCCGTTTCGCGCGCTTCCTCGAATTTCTCGGTCGCGGCATTGGCGAGGTAGTGCATGCCGCGATGGACGTTCGAGTATTCGCTGGCATATGCATGCGTCACGGCGTCGATCACCGATTGCGGCTTCTGTGCCGAGGCGGCATTGTCGAGATAAACCAACGGCTTTCCGTAGACCTCACGCGACAGGATCGGGAAGTCGGCGCGGATGCGCCCTACGTCGTAAGTTGCGGATTTCAGAACCGGACTGTTCATGCCCTACCCTCCCCATCCGCGAACCAGCCGGCGGCGAGCAGTTTCAATGCCTCATGCACCGCTTCATGCGGCACGAGATCCAGTGCCTCATCGAGAAATGCCGACACGAGGAGCTGGCGCGCCGACGCTTCCGGAATACCGCGCGAGCGCAGGAAGAAAATCGCGTCGCGCGAGAGTTCGCCAACCGTCGAGCCGTGTGCACATTGCACATCGTCGGCATAAATTTCGAGTTCGGGCTTGGCGTTCATCGCCGCGTCACGCGACAGCAGCAGCGCATGCGTCATCTGGCGGCCGTCGGTCTTCTGGGCATGTGGCCGCACGATAACCTTGCCTTGGAAGACACCCTCGGAGGCGCCGTCCAGCACGCCCTTGAAGAGCGTATGGCTGGTGCATCCCGGTACCGCATGGTCGATCACGCAGAACTGATCGGCATGCTGCGCGCCTTTCAGCGCGTAGGCGCCGTTGACATGCGCCTCCGCACCTTCGCCGGCAAAAAGGATGAAGTTCTGCGTTCGGGAGACGCCGCAGCCGAGCGTCAGCGCGAAACTCGACAGGCGGGATTTTGCGCCAAGGCGGGCGCGCAAGGTCGCCAGATGAACGGTGCTCGCCGCTTCGTCCTGAAGCTTCACATGAGCAAGGTGCGCTTCGTCGCCCAGCGCAATATCGGTGACAATGTCGGCGAACGCGACGCCGGCGCCGAGATGACTTTCGAAGATCGTCGCGTCCGCGCCTTCTTCCAGCAGGATCAGGTTACGGGTGTGCGAGGCACCACCATCGGCGGCGAGGAAAAGCAGGTGCAGCGGCTTGTCGAGGCGGACGCCCTTGCGAATACGCAGAGCCGCCCCGTCGCGCATCAAAGCCGTGTTGAGATCGACGATGTCTTCCGACTGGCGTGCATCGTCGAAACGGCGTTCGACAAGCTCCTTTGCCCATTGCTCGTGCAGCACATCGGCCAGCGAATGCAGCTCGACGCCCTTCGGCAAGCGGACCGCTTTCGAAAGATCGGCGCGATAGCGACCATTGACGAAGACGACGACATGGCGGTCGATCGCGGCGAAGGCAGATGCCGCGGCCGTGTCTGGCAGGACGACTGCTCCTGCGTGCACCGGAGCAGCCGTAAAGGCGGACTTTTCGAGCGCTTGGCGCAGGTCGGTATATTTCCATTCCTCAAGGCGGCGATGCGGTAGACCTGCGGCGCTGAACGACTTCAGCGCCGCGTCGCGGCGGCGCGCCAGCCAGCCGTCGGCGCCGGGCAGCGCCGCGCGCTCCCGGTCATATGTTGCTGCGAAACTTTGTGCGGCCTTGTCGTTCATTCTTTCCTCACGCCGCATCGGCGCCATAGGTGGCATAGCCCGACTTCTCGAGTTCATGCGCCAGTTCCTTGCCGCCGCTCCGGACGATGCGCCCGCCGGAAAGCACGTGCACCGCATCGGGCACAATATAGTCGAGCAGGCGCTGATAATGCGTGATGACCAGCATCGCGCGCTCCGGGCTTCGAAGTGCGTTGACGCCTTCCGCAACCGTCTTCAGTGCGTCGATGTCGAGCCCCGAATCCGTCTCGTCAAGCACGGCGAGCGCGGGCTCCAGCAACGCCATCTGCAGGATTTCCGCGCGCTTCTTCTCGCCGCCTGAAAATCCGACATTCAATGCCCGTTTCAGCATCTCGTCCGGCACGTTGAGGGGCTTTGCCTTTTCGCGCACAAGCTTCAGGAAACGCACAGCGTCGAGTTCGTCCTGCCCGCGCGCCTTGCGCTGCGCGTTCAACGCCGTTTTCAGGAACGTCATGGTCGTGACACCCGGAATCTCTATCGGGTACTGGAAGGCGAGAAAGATGCCCGCGGCGGCGCGCTCGTCAACATTCAGTTCCGACAGGTCCCGGCCCTTGAAGCGGATCGAGCCCTCGGTCACCTCGTAGCCTTCACGGCCAGAGAGAACATAGGAAAGCGTCGACTTGCCGTAGCCGTTCGTACCCATGATGGCATGGACTTCACCCGCACGGATGCTGAGGTCGATCCCTTTCAGGATTTCCTTGCCGTCCACCGACACATGCAGGTTCTTGATCTCAAGCATATTCACTCTTCCACATTCCAGCGTCAGCCGACGCTACCTTCAAGGCTGATTCCGACAAGCTTCTGGGCCTCGACGGCGAACTCCATCGGCAGTTGCTGCAACACGTCGCGGCAGAAGCCGTTGACGATCAGCGCGACCGCTTCTTCCTCGCCGATACCGCGCTGCCGGCAATAGAACATCTGGTCTTCGCTGATTTTCGACGTCGTCGCCTCATGCTCCAGAACGGCACTCGGATTCTTCGTTTCGATATAGGGAACCGTGTGCGCCGAGCAACGGTCGCCGATCAGCAGACTGTCGCATTGCGTGAAATTACGCACGTTCTCGGCCTTGCGATGCACGCTGACGAGACCGCGATAGGTATTCGACGAACGGCCGGCCGAAATACCCTTCGAGACGATGCGGCTCGACGTGTTGCGGCCAAGATGGATCATCTTGGTGCCGCTGTCGACCTGCTGACGTCCATTCGAAATTGCGATCGAATAGAACTCGCCGCGCGAATTGTCGCCGCGCAGGATGCAGCTCGGATATTTCCAGGTGATGGCGGAACCCGTCTCGACCTGGGTCCATGAGATTTTCGAGTTTGCACCGCGGCAGTCACCGCGCTTGGTGACGAAATTGTAGATGCCGCCCTTGCCGTCCTCGTCACCGGGATACCAGTTCTGGACAGTCGAGTATTTGATTTCGGCGTCTTCCAGCGCGACAAGCTCGACCACCGCCGCGTGAAGCTGATTCTCGTCGCGCTGTGGCGCCGTGCAGCCTTCGAGGTAGCTCACATAGGAGCCCTTGTCGGCGATGATCAGCGTCCGTTCGAACTGGCCGGTCTGCTTTTCGTTGATACGGAAATAGGTCGAGAGCTCCATAGGGCAGCGTACGCCTTCGGGGATATAGACGAAGGAGCCTTCGGAGAAGACGGCTGAATTCAACGTCGCATAAAAATTGTCCGAGGTCGGCACGACAGAACCGAGATATTTCCGCACCAGCTCCGGATGGTCGCGCACGGCTTCCGACATCGGGCAGAAGATCACGCCGACCTCACGCAGTTTTTCCTTGAAGGTCGTGACGACCGACACGCTGTCGAACACCGCGTCGACCGCCACACCGGCGAGCATTTTCTGTTCGGTCAGCGGGATACCGAGCTTCTGATAGGTTTCGAGAAGTTTGGGGTCGACCTCATCGAGGCTATTCAGCTTCGCCGACTGCTTGGGCGCCGCGTAGTAATAGGCGTCCTGGAAGTCGATCGGCGGATAGCTGACCTTTGCCCATTTCGGCTCATCCATCGTCAGCCAGCGGCGAAACGCAGCGAGCCTCCACTCGAGCAGCCAGTCGGGTTCGTTCTTTTTCGCCGAAATGAAACGCACCGTCTCTTCTGTCAGGCCGAGGGGAGCCTTGTCGGATTCGATGTCGGTGGTGAAGCCGTATTTGTACTTCTCGACTTCACCAACCGTCTCGACGGTTTCGCGTACCGCAGCCATATCAACTCTCCACAGCCGCAAGCCGGGGCAGCGACGCCCCGCTCGCGTAAACATCGGTATAGGTCTTCGACCGGTTGCGCTCATAAGCTCGCAACCAGCTCTCGGCAAAGCGCTCGACGTCGCCGGCGGCGCTCGACCAGCCGAGGCTGACGCGGACGGCGCCCTTCGCCAGCACCGGGTCGATGCCCATTGCGTCCAGCACGCGGGGACGGCCGACCTTTCCGGATGAACAGGCGGCACCGGCGCTGACTGCCACGCCGTCGAGATCGAGTGCCATCAACAGCGTCTCGGCGTCGAGGCCGGGCGCCGTGACATAGCTCGTGTTGGGCAGTCGCTGCGTACCCCGCCCGAAGAACACCGCATCGGGCGCGGCGGCGGTGAGGCGCGCTTCCATTTCGTCGCGCAAGTCCGCGAGCGCGGCAAATTCCCCGAGCGCATCGTACGCCGCGCGCGCGGCCGCGCCGAAACCGGCGATGCCCGAAACATTTTCGCTGCCTGCCCGGCGGCGCATCTCCTGTCCGCCGCCCACCGCATCGGCGGCAAAGGGCAGACCTTCACGGACGACAAGCGCGCCGATACCCAAAGGTGCGCCGAGCTTGTGACCGCCAAGCATCATCATGTCGGCGTCCAGCGCGGTAAAATCGAGCGGAACCTTGCCCGCTGCCTGCACCGCGTCGCAAAGCAACAATCCACTGGCTTTATGCGCCAGCGCCGCGGCCTCGGTGATCGGCTGCAACACGCCGGTTTCGTTGTTGGCGAGCATCAGGGCGACCAGAACCTTCCCGTCCGACGCCGAAAGGAGCGACGCCAGCGCGTTCAGATCGAGCCGGCCATTGCCGTCCACCGGCGCGATCTCGACGGGAAGGCCCGACGCCTCGGCCGATGCCAGCACCGCGTCATGCTCTACCGCCGACACGATCAGACGTTCGATACCCTGCGCAGTCTTCGCGGCATGAAACGCCATGCGCGCCGCCTCGGTGCCGCCACTAGTGAAAATCACTTCGGCGGGCTTCGCGCCGGCCAACGCCGCGACATCGCGGCGGGCCGCCTCGACAAGCGCGCGCGCCGCCCGGCCCTCGGTATGAACCGAGGACGGGTTGCCCGTGATCTCCAACGCGCGCAGAACCGCCGCATGCGCCGCAGGGCGCAGCGGCGTCGTCGCGTTGTGATCGAGATAGGCGCGCTTCATCGTCATCGCGTAGCGAGACTCCCGTTTATCGACAGGTCTGCAGTCAGTCGGCGGCGTTGGCGATGCCGACCGGTTTGCGGCGCGTATCGACGCCCGCAGCCTGCCGCTCCGCGATCCGTCCATCGACGACGTCGCCGAGCGATACCGAGCTCAGATAGAGCTGGATCTGATGGCTCAGGCCTTCCCACAAATCATGGGTGATGCAGCGACCCGACGAGGGCATACAGCCCTTGGGCGACCCCAGTTCGCAACGGGTCGCCTTGATCGGCTCGTCGACAGCGAGGATGACGTCGGAAATCCGGATATCGCCGGCGTTGCGCGACAGCAGATAGCCACCCCCCGGTCCACGAACGCTTTTCACCAGATCGCCCCGGCGCAGCTTGGCAAAAAGTTGCTCCAGATAAGACAGGGAAATCTCCTGACGGTCGGCGATTTCGGCCAGCGCCACGGGGCTGCCGTCCGAATGCCGCGCCAGATCGGCCATGGCCATCACGGCATAGCGACCCTTGGTGGTGAGCTTCACGGCCAACTCCTTCGTTTGGCTGGCAAAGGGCGGTCAAAAGCTTGCACAATCGGCCTTTGCCTGTGTTAAGAACATGCGCCTTGGCGGACCGGTAGTCGGCTCGACGGGGCGTTTAGCGCAAGGCTCTATGATTTCCGAGCGCCACAGTCAACTATTTAGCATCCCGCGACGGAATTTCCAGAGGAATCGGTGGATTACGGCGAAAATATCTCCTTGAAACGTCGTAGGAGATTACTCGTTCCGCGCCTCGCCGGCCGCACAGCCCGAGACAGACCCAGACATGCCTGAAGTGATTTTCAATGGCCCGGCCGGCCGGATCGAGGGCCGCTACCACCACAGCAAGAAGGCCAATTCACCGGTCGCTCTGGTGCTGCATCCCCATCCGCAGTTCGGCGGAACGATGAACAACCCGGTGACCTATGCCCTTTATCAGGCGTTCGTGAACCGGGGTTTCTCGGTACTGCGGTTCAATTTTCGCGGGGTTGGGCGGAGCCAGGGCGCCTTCGATTCCGGCATCGGCGAACTATCGGACGCGGCCTCGGCGCTCGACTGGCTGCAATCTCAGAACCCGGATGCCGCGCAATGCTGGATCGGCGGGTTCTCCTTCGGCGCCTGGATCGCGATGCAGGTTCTGATGCGGCGGCCCGAGATCGAGGGGTTCATCTCGGTCGCGCCACTGGCCAACATGTATGATTTTTCGTTCCTCGCGCCCTGCCCCTCGTCCGGTATCATCATCAACGGCAGCGCCGATCAGGTGGCGCCGCCGGCCGATGTGCTGAAACTCGTAGAACGGCTGAAAACACAGAAGGGCATCACCATCGAGCATGCCTCGGTCGACGGTGCCAACCACTTCTTCGAGTCGCATCTCGAGCCGTTGGCGAACGCGATCGGTGCCTATCTCGACAAGCGGCTTGCGGCGGCGCCGGAGAAAGCCTGACCCTCAGTCGTCGGCAATGCTGCCTGCCCGGTGGATCGTGCCGCCGGGCATCGGCTTCGGTACGCCCGTCGTTGTCGGCAGGCTGAGCGGCAATCCACGCAGCGAACGCACCGCGAGATAGGCAAAGGCCTCGGCCTCCACGTCGTCGCCGCGCCAGCCCAGGTCCTCGGCGGGCAGTACGCCGCCCTGCAGTCTTTTGCTCAACATCGCCATCAACACCGGATTGTGGCGCCCGCCGCCGCAGACGACGAAGCGCGACGGCACACCGGGAATATGGGCGAAGCCACGTGCGATGGCCTCGACGGTGAACGCCGTCAGCGTCGCCGCGCCGTCGGGCGGCGAAAGATGCCTCACGGCTTCGGGCGAGAAAGAGAAACGATCGAGCGATTTTGGCGGCGCCGCGTCGAAAAACTCATGCGCCATCAGACGTTCCAGCACGTCCATGTCGACATCGCCTCCCGCCGCCAGTGCGCCGTCGCGGTCGACCGGCTCACCGGTATGCTCATGCGCCCAATCGTCGATCAGCGCGTTACCGGGGCCTGTGTCGAATGCCAGCAGGGGTCCATCGGGGGATATGTAGGTGATATTGCCAACGCCGCCGATGTTGATGATTGCGACCGGCTCGACGATGCCCGTGCTGCCGGCAAGCGCCTGGTGATAAAGCGGCACCAGCGGCGCGCCGTGGCCGCCCGCGGCGACATCGGCGCTGCGAAAGTCGTTGACCACGTCGATCCCGGTCAGGCGCGCCAGCACGTCACCAAGGCCGATCTGCACCGTCCGCCGGCGTTCGGGCTGGTGCAGCACCGTCTGCCCATGAAAGCCGATCACCGAGATGTCGGCGGGCTTCAGCCCCGCCTCGGCGAGCAGCGCGCGCACGGCCAGCGCATTCGCCAGCGTCAGATGGCGTTCAGCCTCCGCCACCTCTTCGGGCATCGGCTCGTCGGGTTCCCAGCTCTTCGCGGCTTCGAGCGCCAGGCGCAGAAGCAACCGTTCCTCGGGTTTGTAAGGCACAGCCAGCGAGGCGCCCGCGCGCACCGCGCCCTCGCCGTCCGTCTCTATAATGGCAGCGTCAATACCGTCGAGCGAGGTACCGCTCATCAGGCCCAAAGCGCGGATCATGGGTCTTTGTCCGTTTTTCCCTCAGCCAAAGCGTGATACACCAGCCGCGCCTTTCAGCCTATCCGAAACCCCGAGCCGGTTATGACAAGCTTCAAGTCCGATTTCCTGCGTGAGCTTTCCGCCCGCGGGTTCATTCACCAGACCTCCGACGATGCGAGCCTCGACGAGCGCGCGCTGGAAGGCCTGTTGACGGGCTATATCGGCTTCGATGCGACGGCGCCGAGCCTGCATGCCGGCAGTCTCGTCCAGATCATGCTGCTGCGCTGGCTGCAAAAGGCCGGACACCGGCCCATTGCCCTGATGGGCGGCGGCACGACGCGGATCGGCGACCCGAGCTTCCGCGACGAGGCGCGGCCGCTGCTGACCGACGAGAAAATCGACGAGAACCTCGCCGGCATTAAAGCCGTCTTCGCGAAGTTCCTGAAATTCGGCAACGGCAAGACCGACGCCGTCATGGTCAACAATCGCGACTGGCTCGACGACCTCAAATATATCGACTTCCTGCGCGACTACGGTCGCCACTTCTCGGTCAACCGGATGCTGTCCTTCGACAGCGTCAAAATCCGGCTTGAGCGCGAGCAGAACCTTTCGTTCCTCGAATTCAACTACATGATCCTGCAGGCCTACGACTTCGTGGAGCTCAACCGCAAGTACGGCTGCACGCTGCAAAGGGGCGGCTCGGACCAGTGGGGCAACAACGTCAACGGTATCGAGCTCGGACGGCGCACCGACGGCGTGCAGCTCTATGGTTTGACGAGCCCGCTGCTGACGACATCGTCTGGCGCAAAAATGGGCAAGACGGCGTCCGGTGCGGTCTGGCTCAACGCCGACATGCTGTCGCCCTACGACTACTGGCAATACTGGCGCAATGCCGAGGATGCCGATGTCGGGCGCTTCCTGCGGCTGTTCACCGAGTTGCCGCTCGACGAGATTGCACGCCTCGAAAAACTGGAAGGTTCGGACGTCAACGAGGCGAAGAAGATACTCGCCACCGAAGCGACCGCGATGGCGCATGGCCGGGCCGTAGCCGAGAAGGCCGCCGAGGCCGCGCGCACGGCCTTCGAAGATGGGGCGATCAGCGCCGACTTGCCGACCGTCGAAATTGACGTCGATGCGCTCAAGGTCGGACATGGTCTGCTCAATGCCCTCGTTCAGGCCGGGCTCGTCGTATCGACCAGCGAAGCGCGCCGCCAGATCAAGGGTGGCGCGGTGCGCGTCAACGATGCACAGGTCGGCGACGAGAAAATGGTGCTTGTCAACGAGAACCTGACCCCGGAAGGCGTTATCAAACTCTCGCTCGGCAAGAAGAAGCATGTGCTGCTGAAGCCGAAGGGCTGACAAAAAGGCCCTCCCCGGTTTCCCGGAGAGGGCTCTTCCTGAACGCTCCCTGATCTTGTTGTTTTTGTGTGCGTTCCGCGGCTATTGCCTGCCGCTTTTCCGTCGACGCCTTGTTTCACTGCCACTGCGATGGCGAGACTTTATATATACGGAGTGGCACTCCGCAATCGAGAATCGACGCGGGCCGTCAGTTTTGCGGTGCGGGGGGAGCGTCCGGCGCCGGTGTTGCGGGTGCGGTGTCGTCCGGCAATACGGAGGAGTTCGCCGGTGAAGGCCGCGCCACCGGGGGATCGATCACCGTCGCACCGCCGAATTCGAACATCCGGCGCAGGAAGCCAGGCGCAAGCGCCGAGAGCGGATTTACAGTGACCGACGGTTCGTCCGGCTGCCCGCGCACCCTGTAGGTCAGGGCGAAAATCCCCTCGCCTTCCCGGCCGACGATCAGCGGGCCGAGAACGGGAACCTGCCCGAGAAACGAATTGATCGTGTAGGCGGGAACGAGCGTGCCCTCCATGTCGATCTGGTCCGTCGTCCGGTCGATATTCCCCTTTATCGTCAGCCCGATCGCCGGACCCGACGTACGGGCGTCGTCAAAGATGATGCTGCCTTCGGTGATCGCGAAGGGTAATTCGAGCCGGTTGAACAGAATACCCTCGCCGTTCAGCGTGTCGCGAATGCCGGTCAGCGATCCAACCGTCAGTATGTTCGCAAGCACCGGCGCGTTGGCGATGCGGAATGCGTCGATGGTCACGACGCCCTTCAGCAGCGATCCTGCGATCGTGTCGTCGTAAACGCCGGTCGCGCTCAGCGTACCGCCTCTCATGCTGTTCGTGAAATCGAGTGCCCGGAAGACGATTCCGGCGTCGTTCGACGCAATAGCAAGACGGCGTATCCCTGCATCGTCCGGTGCGATCCTGACCGTCAGCGGAGCTTCCTGCGGGTCGACCGCCGTCACGTTCAGCGTCCAGAGACGGCCGTCGACCTGGACAACGTCGGCACTGACGGCCCGGAACATCGTATCGTTATTGCCTGTAGCACGCGCGATTTCGGCGCGTATCGTCGTGCGGCGCGCGGGGTCGGCCACGATCGCGGGTGACAGCAAGAGTGGTTCTTCATCCGCCTCGTCATCGTCTTTCTCCGAACCCGAGACGATGTCGGCGAGGAGCTGGCGGGCGTCGAAGCGCGCACCGCCCATGGTCATCGCAACCGCCGCGTCGTCCGCCGGGCCGGCGGCAAAAGCAAAGTCATTGTCGGGGCCCAGCTTGACGACGGGAAAGTCCGCCTCGGTCAACCGGCCATCTGGACCCAGCGAGAAATTGCCGCGCGCCTCGATTTCGTCGCCCGTGAGCTTGAAATCCGCGACGCGGAAACCACCGCCGGTCAGGAACGCCAGCCGGAGTTCGGCGGCGGCCGGAACGCCGGGTGCCTTCGACCAGCCTGCATAACCGAGCTTGACGACTGCACCCGTCAGATCGGCATTGACCGTGGCGCGGTTCACCTCCCGGCCGTCGCCGTTGAACGTCGCGTCGAAAGCGGCGGGGCCATCGAGAAAATCATCCACTCCGACACCGACCGCGTTGCGCCCGTCATCGTCCAGCACGCCAGACAGCCGATACGACGAACCGACGCCGCTTTCGCGCACAAAGCTTTCGCGCCACTCCAGATCGAGCGGCGGGGCACCGTTGATGCCGATCGGGCCGCGCGCAACCAGCCCCGCGCGCGAGACATCGATGTCGAGCGTGCCGGCGGTGATGGAAACGTTCTTCAGAATTTCGGGAATGGCGAGGTCGGCGGCTTTGGCGGTGCCGCCGAAATCGACATCGGCGATAGTGACTGTCTTGACCAAAGGCAGTTCGAGGCGGCCCTGCACATGGCCGGCGCCGGCGACGTTGCGCGGATCGACGCCGAAATTCCGGATCAGGTTCAGCGGCTCGTGATCGAGCAAGGTCAGAATGTCGGCCGTCGCCCCATCAACCGTGAATGCGATACGGCCTGGCGCTCCCTTCCTGTTCAGTTCGTCGGCATCGAAATGGCCCTCGCTGACGGCCAGCGTTCCACCGTCGTCGAGTTTGATCTCGGCCGAAGACACCCAGGCGTCGAAACGGTTGCCGGTCACCTGACCGTTGGCGTCGACATTTTCCATCGGCGGCATTTCGCCGATGTATCTCAGCGTCGCGCCCTTGACCGCGAACTCGACCTGAAGGTTTTCATCGGGGATCGGGATCCTGTTGTCGGCGTCGTCGATCATGCCGGCGGGCATGTCGATCTCGAACGATCCGCCGGTGACGTCGCCGCCAGACAGGTTCTTTCCGACCCATTCGCGGGCGCCCTTGGCTAGCGGCAACGGCCAGATCGCCTTGAAATCATCGAGCGGCATCGCGTCGAGGCGTCCGGAAACGCGAACTGCCGGCGATCTCTCGCCGTCGCGTACGGAACCGCTGACCGAAACACCACCGCCTGCCGTTTCGATAGTCAGTTCCCCGATTTCCGCGGTCAGCGTTTCAAAATCGAAATCGCCTTTGAGACGCGCGTTATCGAGATCGACGGGGCCTTCGAAAAAGCCGGGCACTTCGGTGTGGATGTTGCTGGCAACCAGATCGACCGCCGCACCGGCTATATTGAGGCCTTCGGCAACACGGTAGTCGAGGCGGCCGGAGAGCGCGGCATGGTGCGGTCCCGCTTCGAATGTCAGCCCGATCAGATCGATGCGGCGCGCAACGCCGTCGAATTCGACTTCGGCATGGGCCTTCTCGATTGGTATCGAGGCATCCCATGGGTCCGGCAGATCGATTTCGCCACGGCCTGCGTCGAGCGTCAGCCGGGCAGCCAGCATGTCGCCGTTCGCCTTGATCTGCAGTTCCCCGCGCGCTTCGACGGGCGCATTGACAATGGCGTAGTCGGCGAAGGCCGGCGACATCCGCGCGAAGGCCGCCGGCACAACATTGGCCGCCCGGGCGTCGATGCGGGCGATGTCGCTGCCCGAGGGCAATAATCCAGTCATCTCAATGGTCGCGGTCGTGTCGTCGATCGCGATGTTCGCGCGCAACGTGGCGCCAAGACCTCCCTCGCCGCGAAACACCACGAGATTTGCTGACGGCGCGTCGAACGCCACGCCGTTGACCTCGTCGACAAGGCGCAGCGTTCCGTCGCGGATGCCAACATGGGTGAGATAGTCCAGCGGCGTTCCGGTCTCGTCTCCCGCGGAGAGCCCTTCGATCAGCCGGGCGACAAAAGCCGCCGCTTCCGGATCGGCCGGTTGTGCCGGCGTGTCGGCGCCCGCCATCGCAAGCGTGATGCCGGTACCGGGCCGGCGCAGCAGCGTGGCGCTGACGCCATGGAAATCGACCGATGTCGGCGCCAGCACACCGCGGAAAAGCGCCGGCAAGCTGACCTGGAACGCGAGTTGGGGAACGAATGCGATGTCGTTGCCGTCGGCGCCGGTCAGCCGCACGTCCATCAGGCGCAGCGACAGCCGGCGATCTTCGGCCGACCAGCGCAGAACCGTGTCGCCAATATCGAGCGCACCGCCCTGCAGCGACGGGCCGGCGGCATTTTCGATCATGCCGCCCAGGAACGACACGGAGACCGGGCCGGAGGACAGGCGCCAGGCCAGTACGGCAAGCAGAACCGCCGTCGCCGCCACGGCAACGCCCACCACTTCCAACGCAATCTTACCTGTCCGGCGGATCAAGAAACGACATCTCTCCCAGTGCTTGTCCGCCAATGCAGACAGCAAAAATAAGGCGAAAGCGAGTCGGGCTTCTATCTAGCCGCAGACCGCCGCCAAGTCTCCAAAATTGGCATTCGGGGCGATAAAAGACCGGGCGCAGGCTTAACGCGGCTGGCCTGGCGCAGAGCGGCGATCCATATTATGCCCACCTCCGGGCCCGGTGGACCGGGCGGAGCGGCGAGGATCACGGGCGAAGGAAGGCGGCAGGTCATGGCCAAGGCGACGGCAATCCCGAAGACAAAGGCAACCAAGACCAAGACGGCGCCGGGCGGCAATCTTCCGGCATCCGGCAGCAGGGCGCCCGCCTTCAGTGTTCCCGCCGACGACGGCGGCACCGTCACGCTCAAGAGCGTCGCCGGCAAGAATGTGGTCCTCTATTTCTATCCCAAGGATGACACGCCCGGCTGCACGACCGAGGCCATCGCCTTTAGCGCGCTCCGAAAAAAATTCGAGGCTGCGGGCGCCGTCGTGCTCGGCGTTTCGAAGGACTCCGTCGAGAAGCATTGCAAGTTCCGCGACAAGCACGGCCTGACCGTCCGCCTGCTTTCGGACGAGGACGGCAAGATGCTCGAGGCCTATGGCGTGTGGGGCGAGAAGAGCCTCTACGGCCGAAAATTCATGGGCATCACGCGGACGACCTTTCTGATCGACGGCAAGGGCGTGGTGCGCAGGGTCTGGCCGAAGGTCAAGGTCAGCGGCCATGCCGAAGAGGTTCTCGCCGCCGTCAAGGAACTTTGAGCGCGTGACCGGCGCATCGCTCGTCGAAGGTGCGGCCACCGTTCTCGCCTGTGCCGATGCCGATGAAAAAGCGTGTGTGGCACGGCAGGTCGCCGATGCCTGGCGCGCATCGGCGCTGACATTGTTGCCGGCCGACAATGCAATTGCGATGCCCGAGCGCCCCGCACGTCCTGCAACGCCGGCGCTCCTTGCGCCACGCAATATGCCGCGGCGCACCTTCAAGGGGACGCGCGGCCGCATAGCGTTGCTGCACTCGCTTGCCCATATCGAACTCAACGCCATCGACCTCGCTTTCGATCTTGTCGGACGGTTCGCCGATGCCGGCTTGCCCCGCAAATTCTTCGATGACTGGGTGTCGGTCGGCGACGACGAAGCGCGACACTTCGCGATGTTGCAGGCACGGCTGGCGGCACTCGGCGCGCGCTATGGCGACCTGCCGGCGCATGACGGGTTGTGGCAGGCGGCGACCGAAACGCGCCATGACCTGATGGCGCGGCTCGCCGTGGTGCCGCTGGTTCTCGAAGCGCGCGGTCTCGACGTAACGCCCGGCATGATCGAACGGCTTGAGGCGGCGGACGACGCCGAAAGCGCCGCCGTGCTACGCGCGATCTATCGCGATGAACAGGACCATGTGCGCGCCGGTGCGGTCTGGTTCGCCCATCTATGCCGTGAGCGGAACATCGATCCGCGCGACACTTTCCAGATGCTGGTGCGGCGGCATTTCCGCGGCACCCTGAAGCCGCCTTTCAACGAGACCGCACGCCGCGCCGCCGGTCTCGAACCCGATTTTTATGGCCCGCTGGCGGAAATCCGGTCCGACGAACCCTCTATGGTGAATTAGAATTAACCATTAACATCAATTGTTAAGGGGCGTATGTTGTAATCCTGTCCCAATTTGGGTGAGATTGGGGATAACAACAGAGGGGGTTGTGGGGCATTGAGGGGCATGCACCATAAGGCCGGTTGGCCTGATCGAATCCGTGATTTTCTGCGGCATATGTACGTGGAGCGGCAGATTTATATCCGCAGCCACGGCCATGTTCAGTTCATCTCGCTTTCGCCGCTGACGCAGACCTGTTTTGCGACGATCGCCTTCGCGTTTTTCGGCTGGATCGCTTTTGCGTCGGTCAATGTGGTCTTCAAGGAGCAGATCATCGCTTCGAAGGACCGCCGCTACGTCAAGATGCAGGGCGCCTATGAGGAGCGGATGGCGCAGCTCCAGTCCGCATATGACGAGCTCAACGGCCAGCTGGTCATCACCGAGGAACGCTTCCTCGCCACCACCATGCAGCTCGAGGACAAGCACCGCCAGCTCGCGGCGCTGATGAGCCAGCGCCAGACCGCCAGTTCGCAGCTCGACACGATGCGCCGCCGCTATGCAGCGACCGCCGGCGGCAAGCCTGCGGGCGAGCGCGGCAACAAGGTGCTGATGCGGGTCGAGCGGCAGTCCGAGGGGCCGGACCTCGCCGACACGACCACAGGGCCCCGGCGGCTCGCCGGAACCGACCGTTTCATCATCGACAGCGCCGAAAATGTCGGCGGCACGGTCGATCTCGCGGGGCTCGCGGAGCTGACGGCGCTGGCCGGCCTTGCCGGCGGCGACGGCGCCCAGAACGGCACGGTGGCGCAGATCGACACAAGGCTGGCCCAGATCGACCGGGCGCAGCAGACCCTGATTAACAATATCGAGGAAGTGACCGACCGCCGCGTCCGCGAGCTCAAATCGATCATCGGCATGACCAAGGTCATCGATCCGGAGACGCTGATCGAGCGCCGCGAGAAGGCCGGCGGCGAGGCGCAGGGCGGCCCTTTCATCAGCCTTGCCGACCACGAGGCGCTGGCCGGCGGCGACGGCGACAACCGCTTCAACAAGCAGCTTTACAGGGTCAGCCAAAATCTGAGGACAATGGCCAATCTTGAGGAATCCATTGCGAAAATGCCGCTCGCCGAACCGCTGGTCAACTACCGCAAAACCAGCAGCTACGGTTCGCGCCGCGACCCGTTCAACGGCCGCATGGCGTTCCATTCGGGCGAGGATCTGGCGGCCCCGTACGGCGAGCGCGTCTATGCGCCCGGCGCCGGCACGGTGACTTTCGCGGGCTGGCGCGGCGGCTATGGCCGCATCGTCGAAATCGATCACGGCAACGGCTTCCGGACCCGCTACGGGCATCTCGGCCGCATGGACGTCAAGACTGGCCAGAAAGTTGCATTCCGGGAGATCATCGGCAGAGTAGGGTCTTCTGGCCGCAGCAGCGGACCCCATCTTCACTATGAGGTCTGGTTCGACGGCATCGTTCGTAACCCCTCCAAGTTCATTGAGGCAGGGCATTATGTTTTCGCGAAGCAAGGATAAAGACACCGACAAGGCAGCCGCGCCCATGGCAGCGCCTGCCCCCGTCCCCGGCAAGCGCCCGGGCACCCGCACCGCACCGTCGATCATCTCCAACGATCTGGTGGTGCATGGCAATCTGACGGCCACCGGCGACATCCAGGTGGACGGCACCGTCGAGGGCGACATCCGCAGCCAGTCGCTGACCATCGGCGAGAAAGCCTCGATCACGGGCGAAATCGTCGCCGAGGACATCGTCATTCGCGGCCGCGTCGTGGGCACCATCAGGGGCCGCCGCGTGCAGCTTTCCTCGACCTGCCATGTCGAGGGCGACATCCTGCATGAAGCGCTGGCGGTCGAGACCGGCGCCTTCTTCGAGGGCAATTGCCGCCATTCGGACGACCCGATCGGCCAGGCGTCCTCGGGCGCCGGCCTGCGCCCGACGCCGAAACCGGCCAATACCGGCGGCCCGGCGCTCGGCGACGGTCCGCGTGCGGCACCGCGCCCCGCCCCCGGCGACAGCCCGGTGGTGGTCAATGACGGCGGCGTCGTCGTCAAGCGGCCGGCCGCGCAGTAGCACAAGTCGACCGTTCTTCGGGGGGAGAACGGCAAAACCGGGGCGGCGCGGAAACGCGCCCTGCCCCGGTTTTTCGTTTTGGGGGTGCACAAAACAGGCGCCGCCAACTGCGAAATCCGCCGCGCGCGGGCGCAAGACCCGAAAGCCGAACGGGCGCAGCGGTTTGCAGCCCTATCCCCGCATGGCACTTTCGCTTCTGTCATCGAACTGTCAAAAAACTGTCACAAACGGGCCCGGCGGGATGACCGCCGCCGGGAGACGGCGCGTGTGCGCGGGCGCGGGACGGCGCGGAGAAGAGGAGAAGAGGAGAAGGATTTGGTCCGCGCTTCGCACGGCCCGAAGGCACAAAACGAAAGCGCTGGTTTTACAGCGGCGCGCGATCTTCCTAACCTGGCCCATCGACTCATGAGGGGCGGATGGCGGCGGGCGACCGGACAGGCGAGGACTGGAACGCGCAGGAAATCGACCTGATTGTCGCCGACTATTTCGACATGCGCGACCGGGAGCTTCGCGGCGAGCCCTATGTGAAGGCGCATCGCAATGCCGAGTTGCAGAAGCTGACGGGGCGGTCGAAAGGGTCCATCGAGTTCAAGCATCAGAATATCAGCGCCGTTCTGATGTCGCTCGGCGAACCGTGGATCGCCGGCTACAAGCCGATGGTCAATTTTCAGAAGGCGTTGCTCGATGGTGTCGAACGGTTCATCGACCGGCGCACGGAATTTGTGTTGCCATTACCCGCGACGGCAATGGCGCTTGCCGAACAAGGTGCGCTGTTCATCGGCGAAGCACCGCAAAAGATCGAGCGGCCGGAGGATTCACACCCTGCCCTCGCCCGCCTCGTGCGCAAATTCGATCCGGCGGCGCGCGACGAACGCAACCGCGCGCTCGGGCGGCTTGGCGAAGAGCGGGTTTTGACATCTGAGCGGGCGCGGCTGCGCGGCGAGGGCCGCGACGATCTCGCACGCAAGGTCAAGTGGGTGGCGCAGGAGGAAGGCGACGGCGCGGGCTACGACATTCTTTCCTTCACCGCACGCGGCGAGGAACGCTTTCTCGAAGTGAAGACGACGGCCGGACATATGCAGACGCCGTTTTTCATTTCGCGGAATGAGAAGAATTTTGCCGAGGAGCGGCCGGACGGTTTTCGCATTTTCCGGCTCTATGATTTCGCGAAGGAGCCCAAGGCGTTCAAGATCGCGCCGCCGCTGGAGAGCCGGCTCATTCTCGATGCGGCGAATTACCGGGCGTCGTTTCGGTAGTCCTCAATTACAATTTGCAGCCTCGCCACTCACTTCTGTGTCACCCCGGCACTTGTTGCCGGGGGCCACTCGCTTCTCGATTTGCCGAAGCGTTCAACGGGTTTTGGGTTATCGCGCCCATCATGCGCCGTCGCACTTGCTGAGGGAACCAATGGGCCCCGGCAACAAGTGCCGGGGTGACCTTTATGGGTGGGATGCGTGTGGAGTTTTGTTGGTGAGGAGAGGGAATTGAATGCCGCTTAGACGTTCTGTCCCGCCGCCCAACCCGACGACCAGGCCCATTGGAAGTTGAAGCCGCCGAGGTGGCCGGTGACGTCGACGGCTTCGCCGATGAAATAGAGGCCGGGGACGGATTTTGCTTCCATCGTCTTTGAGGAGAGGTGCCTTGTGTCGATGCCGCCGGCGGTGACTTCGGCCGTGCGGTAGCCTTCGGTGCCGGCGGGGGTGAGGCGCCAGTTGTTGACGCTGCCGGCCAGCGCGCGCAGGCGGGCGTCCGAAATGTCGGCGAGGCGGCCCGTGACATCGGCGCGCGCGCACCAGCGGTCGGCGAGGCGTTTGGGCATGAGGCGGGCGAGCGCGGTTTCGACATCCTGCTTGGGGTGGGCGGCGCGGGCTTCCTTCAGCGCGGCGAAGACATCGGTGCCCGGCGCGAGGTCGATCTGGATTTCCTGTCCGGGGCGCCAGTATGACGAGATTTGCAGAATGGCCGGGCCCGAAAGGCCCTTGTGGGTGAAGAGCAGCGCCTCGGCGAAGCGCGCCTTGCCGCAAGTGACGACCGCATCGACGGCGACGCCGGCGAGGCCGTCGAGTTCGGCTTTCAGGCCCGCGTCGAAGGTGAAGGGGACGAGCGCGGGGCGCGGCGCGACGACCGCCAAGCCGAATTGCCGGGCGATGTCATAGGCGAAGCCGGTGGCGCCGATTTTCGGGATCGACAGCCCGCCGGTGGCGACGACGAGGGAGGCGCAGGAAAGCACGCCCTCGCCTGTCGCGACGCGGAAGCCCGTTTCGGTTTTTTCGACGGCGGTGATTTTCGTTTCGAGGCGGATGGCGGCGCCGCCGCGCGCGCATTCGGCCCGCAGCATGTCGATGATCTGTTGCGAGGAGCCGTCGCAGAACAACTGGCCGAGCGTCTTTTCGTGCCAGGCGATGTTGTGGCGGTTCACGAGTGCGATGAAATCGTGTTGCGTGTAGCGCTTCAGCGCCGAGATGCAGAAGGACGGGTTTTCGGAGAGGAAGTTTTTCGGGCTGGTGTGCAGATTGGTGAAGTTGCAGCGGCCGCCGCCGGAGATGCGGATTTTCTCGGCCATTGTCTTTGCGTGATCGAGGACCAGGACCGAGCGGCCGCGCGCGCCGGCGACGCCGGCGCAGAAAAGCCCGGCGCCGCCCGCGCCGAGGATGATGACGTCGTGATGTTCGCGGGCGGTCATGCGGGGTCCTGTCTGGTGGGGGGAAGAAGGGAGACGGAAGTGCAAACGTGCCCTCGGCCCCCGCCCCGAACTTTGCTCGCTACCGCTCGCAAATTCCGACCCGCCCTGGATTGCATCCCTTTCAAATGGAAACAACACCGTCATTGCGAGCGCAGCCAAGCAACCCAGAAGCGGCAGATTCGGAGTTTGCGGCTTCTGGGTTGCTTCGTCGCTTCGCTCCTCGCAATGACGATTCAGATTAAACTCGGGAAGCCGCTACTCGATATCCTCGACTTCCGCCGTCGTGCCCTTGACGCGGGCGGCGAGCGCGGCAGCCATGAAGGGGTCGAGGTCGCCGCCGAGGACGCGGTCGGGGTCCGACGTTTCGACGCCGGTGCGCAAATCCTTCACCATCTGATAGGGCTGCAGCACGTAAGAGCGGATCTGGTGGCCCCAGCCGATGTCGGTCTTGCCGGCTTCCTCGGCCGCGGCGGCCTCCTCGCGCTTCTGCAGCTCGCGCTCGTAGAGCCGCGCGCGCAGCATGTCCCAGGCGGCGGCGCGGTTCTTGTGCTGCGAG
>JAVJOG010000015.1:0-122269 GCA_040216885.1 Parvibaculum sp. | reverse complement strand
GAGCGCCAAGCAAGCCAATAGAGACTACTGCGAAGCCATGCGGCATTTACAGGACGATTTCCACACCCATGTAGGCGCGCTTCACGGACACTTACGCGAGGGGCCGCGTCGTCGCCGTCTCTCTCGCGGGGCCTACTTGGCCGAAAAACGAGACGCAGAACGGAGGGCAGAGACCATGAACAAAGCCGAAAGCCGGTTGACGGAACTGGAGGCGTTCAAACTGGCCGCCGCCGGGGCGGACAAGGTCCAGCACCGGGCACAACTTCTCGAAAAGGAAGTTTTGGACCTCCGGAAGGTGAACCGGGGCCTGAGGCAAGAGGTGGCCGACCTCGGCCCCAAACTTGAGGCCGCAGAGGGTAAGGCAGAGAAATACCGTTTCGATGCCTCCCTAACGGCGAAAGCATTCGGTCTGCTGGTTGCGTTCATTGCGACAGGTCCGGAACGCTGCCGGCTGGCGCTGTTGTCCATGCCTCGGCCGGCACAGGTGGGGGCCGATGTCTGGCAGCGCCTCCGGCGCTATCTGACCGGCGAGGATGACGATGACGGCATGCCGTTCGAGCGCCGGAGGCGGGGCTATGAGCGGGAGTAGGGCGGCCCGTGTTGCTCCTGCCCACTGGGGTGCAATTGGGGTGCAACTATCGCGAAAAACGCCGTTTTCGGACCAAGCGGGGACGCTTTTTCCCTTTTCTTTCAATGGTCCCCGAATCTGCCGCCCTTCTTGACATCGAAGGGGTCACAGGTTCAATCCCTGTCACGCCCACCATTGCCCCGATGCCCGCCGACGATGACCGTATTGTGGGCGATGCTGGCAAATTGCCATTTTCCTGTTCGTGCAAATGACCTATTCCAGAATGCCCGAGCGGCCGGACCATCTTGCGTCCGTCGACACGGTCCCGCCCGAATCGCGGCACGGCCTCAACAAGCGATAGTTCATGCAGTTACCGAAGCAGATTTCCCTGAAACAGTATCCGCCCCGCACTATCGTCATCGGCGTTCTGGCCGTGCTGGGCGTCATGCTGGCGCTGCTCTTTCTCTATCGTCTCTATGACCGTTTCGCGGGGCAGCAGCAGAACGGATTTCCGCCGGCGGTCGTCGAGGTCGTCGAGGCGCGCAAGGCGCCTGTCGAGATTCGCGTTTCGGCGCTCGGCACGTTGCAGGCCGACCAGTCGATCGTGGTGACGCCCGAGATCGCCGGCATCGTCACCAGCATCGACTTCACCGACGGACAGCGGATCGAAGAGGGCGAGGTCGTGCTCCGGCTCAACGACGACGACCTCAAGGCGCGGCTGGCGCAGGCCGAGGCGCGGCTGACGCTGACCCGCGCCAATTATCAGCGCGCGGAGCAACTTGTCCGTCAGGGTTCGGGTACGGCGCGGGCACGCGACGAAGCGCTGAACGACTTCAAGTCGGCGGAAGCCGAACTTGCGGCCGCGCAGACGGCGCTCGACAAGGCGACGATCAAGGCGCCCTTTGCGGGCATCGTCGGGTTGCGCCAGGTGAGCCTCGGACAATATCTCACGGCCGGAGAGCCGATTGCGACGCTTGCCGATGTCGACAATCTGCGGATCGATTTCCGCGTCTCGGAAGTGTTCCTGACGCGAATTCGCAAGGGGCAGAAAGTCGACATCACATTCGATGCGCTGCCCGGCCGGACATTTGAAGGCGTGATCAGCGCTGTCGATCCGGTCGTCAGCATCGAGGGCCGCGCGCTCAGCGTTCGCGCGTTGCTGGCGAACGATGGCGGTGAATTGCGGCCCGGACTTTTCGGACGCGTCGACATCGTGACCGAGACGCGGGAATCCATTCTTGTGCCTGAGTCCGCCATCGTCACCGATCAGACCGGCGGCAAGGCCGTCTTCGTCGTCGTCGACGGACACGCGACGATCCGCCGAGTGGAAACGGGCGACCGGCAACCGGGACAGGTCGAACTTGCATCGGGTATCGAGCCGGGCGAGATGGTGATCATTGCCGGCCAGCTCAAGACACGGGACGGCGCTCCGGTCGAACCGGTGCCGATGAACGAAGACCGGTCTGCTTCCGATCCGGCCGGATAGCGGGGCCGGCCATGCATATTTCCGAACTGTTCATTCGCCGTCCGGTTTTCGCAACCGTCGTCAGCCTGATCCTGATGCTGATCGGCATCGTTTCCTACGACCGGTTGTCGGTGCGGGAGTATCCGGAGATCGACGAGCCGGTCGTCACCGTGACCACGGTCTATCGCGGCGCCAGCGCGGCGGTCGTCGAGCGCGAGGTCACGCAGGCGCTAGAGGATTCGATGGCCGGCATCGAAGGCATCGAGGTGCTTTCGTCGGCGAGCCGTCCGGAAGAAAGCCAGGTGACGGCGCGCTTCACGCTCGCGACCGACCCGGATGTCGCGGCGAGCGATGTGCGCGACCGTGTCGGCCGCGCACGCGGGCTGCTGCCGGACGATGTCGACGAACCGATCATCGCCAAGGTCGAGGCCGACGCGGAGCCGATCATGTATATCGCCTTCAAGAGCGATCGCATGTCGTCGCTGGAGATCACCGATTACCTGGACCGGATCGTCAGCGACCGGTTGCAGAACCAGCCCGGCGTCGCGCAGGTCAGCATTTTCGGCGGCCGCGAATATTCGATGCGTATCTGGGTCGACCGGGCGCGGCTCGCCGCCTACAACCTCACGGTGCAGGACGTCGAAAACGCCGTCCGGGCGCAGAATGCCGAAATCCCGTCGGGCCGTATCGAGAGTCTCGACCGCGAGTTCACGGTGCTTGCAAAGACGGCGCTGCAGACGCCGGAAGAATTCGAAAGCATTGTCGTCAAGGAGACGGACGGCTTCCAGGTGCGGCTCGCTCAGGTGGCGCGGGTGGAAGTCGCCGCCGCGGACGTCCGGCGTTCGGCCACCTATAACGGCGAGACGTCGATATCGCTGGGTATCGTCAAGCAGGCGACGGCCAATCCGCTGGAGGTTGCCGCGGCGGTGCGCCGGACGCTCGACGATCTTGCGCCGACACTGCCGGAAGGCATGGGTTCGTTCGTCGGTTACGACACGTCGGTGTTCATCGCCGAATCCATCCGGTCGGTCTACGAGACGATTCTCGAAGCCATCGCACTCGTCGTGCTGGTGATCTTCGTCTTTTTGCGAACGGTGCGTGCGTCGTTCATTCCGGTCGTCACCATCCCGATCGCGCTGATCACCAGCTTCGCGATCATGTTGATGTTCGGTTTCAGCATCAACACGCTGACGCTGCTTGCGATGGTGCTGGCGATCGGCCTCGTCGTCGACGATGCCATCGTGATGCTGGAAAATATCTACCGGCATATCGAGATGGGGAAGACGCCGTTTCAGGCGGCCATCGACGGATCGCGGGAAATCACGTTTGCCGTCATCGCGATGACACTGACGCTTGTCGCCGTTTATGCGCCGGTCAGTTTCGCCGAGGGGCGCACTGGCAAGCTCTTTCTTGAATTCGCATTGACGCTGGCCGGCGCCGTCGCCGTGTCCGGATTCGTCGCGCTTACCCTGACGCCGATGTTGTGCTCAAAATTGTTGCGGCATGAAACAAGCCAGGGCCGTATTCAGCGCTGGCTCGGCGACAAGCTCGACGAACTCGATGCCGGCTACAAGAAGCTGTTGCGGCGCGTGCTCGAGATGCAGCGTGCGGTTGTGGCCGTCGCCATTGTCGTCGGTCTTTCCTGTGCCGGCTTCCTGATGTTGCTACAACAGGAACTGGCGCCTCTGGAAGATCGCGGCACCTTGCTCGTCGTCGGGCAGGCGCCGCAAGGCGCGACGCTCGAGTTTTCGGCGCGCTATGCAAAACAGATCGAACAGATATATATCGATATTCCGGACGTTGCCGGCTATCTCGTCGTTTCCGGATTTCCGCAGATCACCGATCTGGTGTCGTTCTCGCGCCTCATTCACTGGGGCGACCGCAGCCGCACGCAGCAGGAGATCGTCAACGAGATACAGCCGAAGCTGGCGCGCATTCCGGGCATTCTGGCGTTTGCCGTCAATCCTCCTTCGCTCGGACAGAGCGGCCGTTCGCTGCCGGTGGAGTATGTGGTGCAGGCATCGGGCACCTATGAGGAACTCGAGCAGTATGTGAGTCTGATGATGCAGGAGATCCGGCAGAACCCGGGCTTCGTCAATCCGGACACGAATCTCAAACTTCAGAAGCCGCAGCTCGATATCGAAGTCAATCGCGACAAGGTGGTGGATGCCGGTATCGATGTCGCGACTGTCGGGCGAACGCTCGAGACGCTGCTCGGCGGACGTCAGGTCACGCGCTATGAGCAGGGCGGCAAGCAATACGATGTGATCGTGCAGGTTGCCGACGAAGAACGCCAGACGCCCAATGACATCAGCAACATCTATGTGCGCGGCGGGCAGGGCGAAATGGTCCAGATGTCGAACCTTATCTCCGTCACCGAGACCGTTGCGCCCAATGCGCTCAATCGCTTCAACCAGCTTCGTGCCGCGACGATCTCGGCAAATCTCGCACCCGGCTATTCGCTGGGCGAGGCGCAGGCGTTTCTCGACGAAGCGGCGTTGCGCCTGCTGCCGCCGACGGCGCAGACCGATGTCGACGGCCAGTTGCGCGAATTCGTCAAATCGTCGAACACGATCCTTGTCACGTTCGTCCTGGCACTGATCTTCATTTATCTTGTGCTCGCGGCGCAGTTTGAAAGTTTTCTCGATCCGCTTGTCATTCTGGTCAGCGTGCCGCTGTCGATCGCCGGTGCGTTGCTGCTGTTGTTCCTGACGGGTACGACGCTCAACATCTTCAGTCAGGTCGGATTGATTACGCTTGTCGGCCTCATCAGCAAGCACGGCATTCTGATCGTCGAATTCTCCAATCAGCTTCGCGAACGCGGAAGTTCCGTATACGACGCGGTGGTGGAAGCATCGGGCCTCCGGCTGCGGCCGATCCTGATGACGACGGGCGCGATGGTGCTGGGCGCGATGCCGCTGGCGCTGGCCGGCGGCGCGGGCGCGGAGAGCCGGCGGTCGATCGGTCTCGTCATTGTCGGCGGCATCAGCTTCGGCACCTTGCTGACGCTCTTCGTGGTGCCGACGGTCTATCTGATCCTCGCCGGCTGGCGGGAGCGGCGAGTTGCCGCGAAGGCCGGACGGGATGTCCACGCGCCGGCCGAATAAGGCCCCGGAATTTTTATCCGTGTACGGACCGGGTGGGCAAAACGGGCCTGAAAAAGCCCCTTCTGTCATCGAACTGTCAAAAAACTGTCACAAATGGCTTCCGGGCGGACTTATCCCGCAACTTATCCCGCATTCGTACCTTTGACGGTGCTTTTCCCGGTGCGTTTGTGCGCACGTTCAAAGGCGCGAAAAAAAGCGCCGTCGATCCTTTCTCGCAAGCGCATCAGGGGACATCTCGCGGCGCGGAGAAAAAACTTATCCCCGCCCGTTTGCGGTTGCGGGTGAAGTTTTCAGGGCGCTCAACCGCCGCGCGCGCAGGCCGCGGATGACCGGGCCGAGTTTTTCCTCGTGGAAGCGGTCGCAGCCGATGCAGAGATTGGCGTAAGGCGCGCCTTGCGGCGTCGTGGTGTGCGAGGCCTCGACAAAATCATCGGCGCTCCACCCCATCGTCTTGCCCATGTGCAGCGGGTCGCCGGCGTTCAACGCCTCGAAGACCGGATGACCTTTCAGGCTGTCGAGAATGTCGACGAGGCGTTCCTCGGTCAGGTTTCCGATCGGCAGTTTGGTTTTCAGGCAGCAGGGAAAGACGTCGCCGTTCGGTTCGATGGCGACTTCCGCACCGGCGTAGCCATGATTGAGAAAATTCTTCGCGCCCGACCAGCGCGCGCAGAAATTGGTTTCCATCGTCGCTTTCGACAAGCCGTTCTCCCAGGCGCGGCCGCGCGGCCAGAGCTCGGCGATCCACTGGCCGGGCTGCGCGCCGAAGAAAACATAAAAGGGACCGTCCTCGGTGAGGTGGTCGCGGCCGCTCGATGCGTCCGGCACCGGATTGAAGCCGGCGGCCTCGAACATCGCTTTCAGGTTTTCCATGAAGGGGAGGCGCTTCTCGCCTTCCATGCCGACGTGATAATCGTCCATGCTGGCGACCGCGATCATCCAGACGCCGCGCTCGCGCAGTTCATCGAGGATTTGCGGGGTCACGACGTCGCCGGTCGTCTGCATGCTGACGCGGGCGCCGCGGGTTCCGTATTTCTCGCGGACGGCATCGAGCGCCGGATAGAAGAGCGCCTCGCGCACCGGATCGATCAGCAATTCGCCGCCCGCCATGATGATGCGGCCGATGCGTTCGGACGGATTTCCGGCGGCATCGGGCTTTGCGGGATCGCGATAGATCATGCTGTCGGGCAGGTTGGCGACGATGCGGCGGTAATTGTCGACGCCTTCGCCGACAACGGCTTTCAGCCCGTCGCGGAGGTAGGGGCGAAAGCGCGTGTCGTAGCAATGCCGGCATTTGCGGTGACAGGCATAGGTGAGGACGTAGTAGACGGATTCCATGATGGCGCGCGGCTCCTTTTCGACGCGACCGAGCATAGCCCGGCCTGCCGATGACGGCGCATCACAAGGGCGCGAGGATCAGAAGGGGCGCGAGGATCAGAAGGGGCGGTCGCCGTCGACCGTGACGCGCTCCATGTGACGGCGGTGGCCGTGATAGTCGTTCAGTGCGAAATGCTGGGCCGCGCGGTTGTCCCAGAAGGCGATGGCGTTTTTCGTCCAGCGGAAGCGGCAGGTAAAGGGTTCCTGCGTACAATGCTCGAAGAGGAAATTGAGCAGCGGACGGCTTTCGCGGCGTGTCATGCCGACGAATTTTTCCGTAAAGGCCGGATTGACGTAGAGCGCCTTGCGGCCGGTTTCGGGATGGGTGCGCACCACGGGATGTTCGAATGACGGCGTGTCGTCGCCCGCGACCTCGACCTCCATGCCCTTGCGCTTCTGCGCCGAGTGGCCGCGTTCGCTGTATTCGCCTTTTGCGGTGTGGACCGCTTTCAGGCCTTCCAGCATTTTCTTCATGCCGTCCGACAGGGTTTCATAGGCGAGATACTGGTTCGCCCAGAGCGTGTCGCCGCCGTAAGGCGGGACTTCGCGCGCATAAAGGATCGAGCCCAAGGCCGGTTCTTCCAGAAACGACATGTCGGAATGCCAGCCGCCGCCGAAATTGACGCGGTCTTCCGGCTCCTTGACGATCCGCATGATTTCCGGATGGCCGTCCATGCCCTTGACGTAAGGGTGGATGTTCAGCGTGCCGAAGCGGCGGCCGAAGGCCTTGTGCCGGTCGTGACTGATGTGCTGGTCGCGGAAGAAGATCACCACATGATCGAGAAAAGCCTGATGGATGTCGTCGAAGGTCTCGTTGGAGAGGTCCTTCGAGAGATCCACACCCTCGATCTCGGCGCCGAGCGCGCCGGAGACCGGTTTCACGCCGATTGTCTTGCAGGCCATGCGATGATCCTCCCGTTTGCGGTCAGGCCGTTGCCTTCCGGAAGCCCGGCCGTGCGGCGAGCCGCGCGAAATAGGCGCTGGCGTTCGGATAGTCGTCGGTCAGCAGGCCGAACATTTTACACAGATGCAGGCTGTACCCCATCATCGTGTCGGCGGCGGTGAAGTCCGGTCCACAGATGAAATCCTTGCCGGCCAGTTCGCGATCGACGATCGACAGCATCTTCCTTGCCGCGACCTGCGCCTCGGCGGCGACCTGCGGAATGCGCTGGTCCTCGGGGCGGATGAAGGCGTGCTGGGCGATATTGCCGAGCGGCACCATGAAGGTCGCCTCGGCGAAATGCAGCCAGTGCAGGAAGCGGCCATGGCCGGCGGTGCCCGGCTTCGGTTCGAGGCGGCCGTTCCCGTGTTTTGCCAGCAGGTACTGCACGATCGCGCCCGACTCGTTGAGGATCAGCCCGTCATCGTCGATGGAGGGCACCTTGCCGAGCGGGTGGACCGCCAGATAGGCCTCGGACTGGAGGTCGGCCGGCGTGAAATTCAGGGTCTGGATTTCGTAGGGGATGCCGAGCTCCTCGCAGAGCCAGACGATGCGCAGCGAGCGCGTGTTCTTCGCGTGATAGATTTTCAGCATGACGTCTCCCGGGGGCGCTTCTGGCGGCGCCGCTTGTTTCCAATAGCGGCAGTCTAGCGAAACGGGCGGCGGGCGCAAAATCCCTCCATTCTTCCACCCTACCCCAAGGGAGGGTGGGGAGAGTGCGTTCAGGGCGCTTCGTTGGAGAAGACGATGGTGCCCGACGCCGCGAACATGCCGCCGACGCCGTGGGCGATCGAGATTTTCGCGTTCGGCACCTGGGCGGGCGCGAGCCCCCGCATCTGGCGCACGCTTTCCTGCAACGCATACATGCCGTACATGCCCGAATGCATGTAGGAGAGGCCGCCGCCATTGGTGTTGAGCGGCAGCCGGCCGCCGGGCCGCGTGTGGCCGTCGCGGATGAAGGCGGCGCCTTCGCCCTTTTCGCAGAAACCGAGGTCTTCGAGGCCATAGACCGGCAGATGGGCGAAGGCGTCGTAGATCATCAGGTGGTCGACATCGGCATGCTTGATGCCGGCTTCGTCGAAGGCTTTCCGGCCGGAGACGCGGAAGGCCTTCGAAGAGGTGAAGTCTTCCATCTGGCTGATCATCGGCGTTTCGCAGCTTTCGCCGGTGCCGAGGATGTAGACCGGCTTTTGCGGGAAGTCCTTCGCGCGTTCGGCGCTTGTCAGGATCAGCGCGCCGCCGCCATCGGTGACGAGGCAGCACATCAGCATGCGGAAGGGCCAGGCGATCATCTTCGAGTTCAGCACGTCGTCGACGGTGATCGGATCGCGGAAGGAGGCGCGGGGGTTGCGGCCCGCCCATTCGCGCTGCACGACCGCGACATGGGCGAGGTCTTCTTCCGTCACACCGTATTGCTTCATGTAGCGCAGTGCCGGGATGGTGAACATGGTCGGCGGGCTGGTGATGCCGAAGGGCACCTCGAACTGGCCCGACAGGCTTGCCGGATCGCGAGAGAAACGCCGCGCGCCGACGCGCGAGCGGCCGGACTCGGCATGCGTAATTAGCACCGTGTTGCAGAGGCCTTCGTTGATGGCGGCCGCCGCATGACGGACATGCAGCATGAAAGAGCAGCCGCCGACGCTGGTGCCGTCGACCCAGGTGGGGGTGATGCCGAGATAGTGGGCGACCTCGACCGGGCTGTCGCCGGCGGTGGCGATGCCGTCGATGTCCTTCGCGGTGAGGCCGGCGTCCCGCATCGCGTTCAGCGCCGCGTCGGCATGCAGCATCAGTTGCGAGGTGCCGGGGATCTTTCCCATTTCGGTCGTTTCGGCGGCGCCGACGACAGCAATTGTTTTTTGTTTCATCGTCTTACCCTTTCGCCGGACGGAACTTCGGGAGGCTGATGTCCTCGCTCGCCTTCTCGAAGGTGACTTCGAGGGGCATGTCGAGGATCAGCGCTTCCGGCGTTTGCGGACAATCGACGATGTTGGTCATCATGCGCGGGCCTTCGGCCAGCGCGACGACCGCGATCGAATGCGGTTCGGTGCCGAAGTCGGGGCGCGGACGATGGTTGACGATGTAGGAGTAGAGCGTCGCCTTGCCGCTCGCCTTGTAGGTCTCGACGGCGCGCGAGCCGCAGGCCGGGCAGAAGGGACGGGGCGGGAAGTAGCTTTCGCGGCAGGCGGTGCAGCGTTGCAGCCGGAGTTCGCCGTTTCGGGTGCCGTCCCAGAAATGCTGCGTTTCGGGCGTCGGCAAGGGCAGCGGGCGATTGTAGTCCGCCATGAAACTCTCCCTCTTGTGCGTGGATTCGATTTCGGTGGCGGCGAGGATAGCGGCGCGGCGGAGTTTGGCAAAGCGGCAGGATTCCTCGGCTTTTCCTTGTTGATTCCGCGACGTCAGGGGCTATATGTTTCAGTATGAAACAGTTTTCGGGAATCGTGTTCGCGGCGTTGATCGCGGGTCTTGCCGGCCCGGCGATGGCGGGCGAGCGCGTGCAGTGGATCGATCCCTGGGCCGGCGACGAGCTGGCCGGCGGCGAAAACGCCGATGACCGGATCGACCTAACGGGTCAGGTGCAGACGTTCGGCTTTTCGGGCGGCGTCGAGCGCGGCTTCATCTTCATTCCGGCATCGGCGGGCTTTGCGCCCGGACATGCGATGCCGGCGGGGCAGCGCGCCGTCACCGGCGGCAGTGTGCGCCCGTTCCGCCCGCAGGCGCGGTTCTGATTTCACTCGAAGCCGTGAAAGGTCGCGAAGCTTGTCAGCGGTTCGCGCTCGGAGACGAGCGTGTTGACGGGCTGCGTCTCGTCGGCATAGCCGAGTGACATGCCGCAGACGATGTATTCGTCGTCGGGCACGGAGAGCACACGGCGCGTCACGCTCCAGAAATTGTTCCAGGCGCCTTGCGAGCAGGTGTCGAGGCCGCGCTCCTTCGCTGCCAGCATGATCGTCTGCATGAAGATGCCGATGTCGAGGAAGCTCATCGCATCGAGATCCTTGTCGATGGTGAAGATCAGGCCCACCGGCGCGTCGAAGAATTTATAGTTGCGGCCCCATTGGGCCCAGTTGGCGGCCTGGTCGCCCTTCGGAATGCCGATCAGCCCGTACATCTCCTTGCCGAGCGTGCGCATGCGCGTCGTGTAGGGCTCCTTGCGCTTCGAGGTGCGCGGGAATTCGGCGCCCTTGTCGGCGGGGTCGGTGTCGCGATGCGCCAGCACTTCGGCTTCGAGGCGGCGGCGCGTTTCGCCGGCCACCACATGCACCTTCCAGGGCTGGATGTTGGTGCCGGACGGCGCGTAGCGCGCCAGCTCCAGAATTTCGCTCACCAGCGAAAGCGGCACAGGGTCTGGTTTGAAGGCGCGCACGGATTTCCGCGCCTTGATCGCATCGTCGACTTGCATGAAGGCCGCTCCGGAGAAGATGATTTCGATGGCCGGAGTGGTAGCACAAGGGGTTGCCGGGCGCGACGGGGCCGGTATATTGGCATATATAATGTCATAATAAAGTGACGACGGCGGGGGCGGAGCGGATGAAGGCATCTGAAATTGCGACGATGGCGGCGGTTGCGCTGTTTTTTGCCGTCGTGCCACCCGCGCTGGCACAGGATGCGCGTCCCAACATCGTGCTGATCCTCGCCGACGATGTTGCCTTCAGCGATTTCGGCGCGTATGGCAGCGAGATTTCGACGCCGAACATCGACGCGCTGGCGGCGAGGGGCACACTGTTTTCCAATTTCCATGCCTCGCCGATCTGCGCGCCGTCTCGCGCCATGCTGATGACCGGCGTCGACAGTCATCTGGCCGGGATCGGCAATCTGCCGGAATCGGCGCCGCTCGAACATCGCGGACAGCCCGGCTATCTCGGACAACTCGCCGACGATGTCGTCACCGTTGCGAGCCGGCTCGGCGCCGCCGGCTATCGCACGACGATGACCGGCAAATGGCATCTGGGTCATGGCGAGGGCGCGCATCCGGCCGCGCGCGGCTTCGACCGTTCCTTCGCGCTTGAAGCGTCGGGCGCCGACAACTGGGAAAGGAAATCCTACCTGCCAATCTATGACGATGCGCCCTGGTATGAGGACGGCAAGCCCGCCGACCTGCCGGAGGATTTTTATTCGTCGGAATTCATTGTCGACAAGACGATCGAATATCTGGAGGAGAGCCGGGACGAGGGGCGTCCGTTCTTTTCCTATGTCGCCTTCATGGCCATTCACATTCCGGTGCAGGCGCCGCGCGAATTCATCGAGAAATACGAAGGCGTCTACGACGAAGGCTGGGAGGCGCTGCGCGCGGCGCGCTTCCGCGCCGTTGTCGAGCGTGGGCTGCTGCCGGCCGAGATGGAACTCGGGCCGATGCCGGAGGGTCTGCGCGACTGGGCAGCGCGGAGCGAGGACGAGAAGCGGTTGCTCGCGAAAAGCATGGCCGTCAATGCGGCAATGCTCGAAGCGATGGATTTTCATGTCGGCCGCCTGATCGACTATCTGAAAGAGACCGGGCAATACGACAACACCATCTTCATCGTGCTGTCGGATAACGGGCCCGAACCCGGCGATCCGCTGGCGATGCCGGGTTTCCGGCAATGGCTGTGGTGGAACAATTATCGCCGCGACCTCGAGACGCTGGGCGAGAAGGGCTCCTATGCCTTTATCGGACCGGAATTCGCCAGTGCGGCGGCGTCGCCCGGCGCCTTCTTCAAGATGCAGGCGGGCGAGGGCGGCTTGCGCGTGCCGCTGATTCTTGCCGGGCGCGGCGTCGCGCGCGCGCAGACGACGGATGCCTTCAGCTACATCACCGACATCGCGCCGACCATTCTCGACATGGCGGGCGTCGCGGCGACGGAGGAGTTTGCGGGCGTAACCGTGCAGCCGATGACCGGGCGCTCGCTGATGCCGCTGCTCAGCGGTGCGGCGGCGCCGGTGCGCGGCGAGACGGATGCGGTCGGCATCGAGGCGGCGGGAAATGCGGCGCTCTTCCGCGGCGACTACAAGCTGGTGCGCAACGCGCCGCCCTATGGCGACATGCGCTGGTATCTCTACGATCTGGCGCGCGATCCCGGCGAGACGCGGGATCTCTCGGAAGAGCGGCCGGAGCTCCTTGCCGAGATGATGGCGGAATACGATGCCTACGCGGCGCGTGTCGGCGTGCTGGAAGTGCCAGACGGCTACGACCAGACGGCACAGCTCACGACCAACCGCATACACGACCTGGTGCGGGCGAACTGGCCGGGATTGACGGCGATCATGTTGCTGTTGCTGGGCGGCGCTTTCTGGGGATGCCATCGCGCCAGCCCGCGCGTCTGGCGGGCCTTGCACGGGTGAGCGTCAGAGCCCCAGCACGGCCTTGGCCATGATGTTGCGCTGGATCTCGTTGGTGCCGGCATAGATCGAACCGGCGCGGTCGTTGAGATATTTCGCCGTCACCGGCCATGCATAATCGGGACCGGCGGGCGTTTCGTTGCCTGCCGGTTTCGGCACGCCGGGGACCGGACCGCCCGGCCGCGCCGCATGGGGCTGGAAGGGCATCACGTAATGTGCAACGGCCTCGACCGCCAGTTCGGTCAGGCGCTGGCTTACCTCGGTGCCGCGCGTTTTCAGCAGCGAGCTTTCGGCGCCCGGCGCCTGCCCGTGGCTCAGCGTCGACATGATGCGGTGTTCGGTATAGTCGAGTGCCGTGATTTCGACGGCAGCATCGGCGAGCTTCGCCGCGAAGTTCGTATCGTCGATCAGCCGTGTGCCGTCGCCGCCGCGTTCGCTTTCGGCCATGCGGCGGATGCGGGCGAGGCGGTTGTGCAGGCCGGGCGCATAGGCGTGGCCGCTGCGTTCGAACTGCATCAGATATTTCGCCACCGTCCAGCCGTCGCCGACCTTGCCGACGACATTCCTTTTCGGCACGCGGACATCGGTGAAGAAAATCTGGTTCTGGATGTGCTCGCCCGACAGCATCACCAGCGGTTCCGCCTTGACGCCGGCCGTGTCCATGTCGATCAGGATGAAGGTGATGCCGCGCTGGGGAATGTCTTCCTTCGAGGTGCGCACCAGATTGAAAATGCGGTTGGCGTAATTCGCATGCGTCGTCCAGATTTTCTGGCCGTTGCAGATGAAGTCGTCGCCGTCCTCGACGGCGCTCATTTGCAGGCTCGCAAGGTCCGAACCCGAGCCCGGCTCCGAATAGCCCTGACACCAGAAATCCTCGCCGTTGAGGATGCGCGGCAGGTAGTAATCCTTCTGCGCCTGCGTGCCGTAGCCGATCAGCACCGGGCCGCACATGCCGAGGCCCATCGGCGACAGCGAGGGCGCGCCGGCGGCGGCAAGTTCGCTCGAAAAAATGTAGTGCTGCGTCACCGACCAGTCGCAGCCGCCATATTCGACCGGCCAGGCGGGCGCGACCCAGCCTTTTTCGAAGAGCGCCTTGTGCCAGGTCATGGTGGTTTCGTAGTCGGCATAGACGCTGGTCATCAGCTTGCCGGTTTCGCGCAGTTCCGGCGTCAGCTTTTCGTCCAGAAAGCGCCGCACCTCGTCCCTGAAGGCCGCGTCCTTCGCGCCGAGCCCGAGTTCCATCCCGTTCCTCCCCGTATTCCCGACTGCTGTTTGAACGAAGTAGGCGTCGAGGGGCTTGGGCCTGTCAAATGACGGTCCGTCCGGGGCCAATTTCGCTGCGGCAATTTCATGCGGGGAGGCGCAGAATGAACACGTCAAACGGGAGAACCGGACAATGAGCAACAATCCGCCTGTCATCGAGTTGCATCAGTTTCCCTATTCCCACTACAACGAAAAGGCGCGCTGGGCGCTCGACTACAAGGGCTTGCCGCATCGGCGGATCGGGTATCTGCCCGGTCCGCATGCGCCCGCGATCACGAAACTGAGCGGTGCGACGCAAACGCCGGTCCTCAGGATCGGCGGCACGATCGTTCCGGGATCGGCGGCGATCGTGGAGGCGCTGGAGACCGCTCATCCGGCGCCCGCGCTCTATCCCGCCGATCCGGCGCAGCGGAAAGCCGCACTCGATCTGCAAGCGCATTTCGATGCGGAGATCGGGCCGTGCGTGCGCCGGGCGCTCTTTTCCGAACTTGTGCTGGCGCCCGGCTATATCGCCCGGGTGTTCTCGACGGGAAAGCCACTGCCGGCACGGCTCTTCTACCGCGCCGTCACGCCGCTGGCGCTCGGCACGATCCGCCGCTCGATGGAGATCGACAGGCCGGGCGCGGTCGAGGCGTCCTACAAGACGATGCAAGCCGCGCTCGATCTCGTGGCCGCGCAGGCAGGTCCGACCGGCTATCTCGTCGGCGACCGTTTCAGTATCGCCGACCTGACGGCGGCGGCGCTGCTGGCGCCGGCCTGCGATGCGCCGCATGTCGACATGAAGCTTCCGTCGCCCCGCCCGCCCCGAATCGATGCCTGGCTTTCGCGCTGGGCGGCGCATCCGGGGACGGCCTGGGTTCAGGGCATCTATCGCAAACACCGGCCGGCCCGCGCGGAGCCGGCGGGATGAATTTGCGTCGGCTGCCCCCGATGACGTAAAGGAAGGGCCGTGCCCGCGATCCGCGCGCGTTCGATCCCGGAAGGCCTTCCCGATGTCCGACGACGGCAAGCCAGCACCGCTCTCCGCCGACCGCAAGACGACGCCCAAGGAGCGCCAGCGCGCCTTTGCCATTCTCTTCGTCTGCCTGCTCTCGGTCGGCATGGGGCAGACGCTGGTGTTCGCGGTGCTGCCGCCGATTGCCGCCGATCTCGGCATGAGCGAGTTCGAGACGACGATGATCTTCTCGCTGTCGGCGTTCCTGTGGATTCTCACCAGTACCTTCTGGGGCCGGCGCAGCGACTTCATGGGCCGCAAGCCCGTCATCCTGATCGGCGTTTTCGGGTTTGCGCTGTCAATATCGCTTGTCGGTGTGGTGCTGCTGGCGGGTTATGGCGGCTGGATTTCGATGGCGCTGATGTTTCCGCTCGTCATGGGCGCGCGGGCGATCTTCGGCATTTTCGGTTCGGGCGCGATGCCGGCCTCGCAAGCCTATGTCGCCGACCGCACGACGCGGGCCGAGCGCGCGGGAAGCATCGCGCAGATCGGCGCCGCCTTCGGCCTCGGCACGGTGGTGGGGCCGGGCGTCGCGGCGGCCTTTGCCGAAATCCACATCCTTGCGCCGTTCTTCGCCGTCGGCGCGCTTGCCTTCATCAGCGGTGCCGCGATCTGGATTCTGCTGCCCGAGCGCACGGCGCCGAAAAAGATGCTGGGCGAGAAGCAGGAAAAGCGCGCCGAACTCAAATGGTCGGCGCCGAATGTCCGGCCCTGGCTCGTTACTGGCGTTGTATTGAGCCTGATGCAGTCGATCATGATGCAGCTTTTCGCCTTCTACCTGATGGCGGAGCTCGACATGAAGGGTTCGGCGGCGACGCAGCTTGTTTCGGTCGGCATGATGGCGATGGCGATGGCGACGCTTGTGGCGCAGCTCGGCCTGATCCAGCGTTTCGACCTGTCGGTGCAGTTCCTGCTGCGCTGGGGCGCGGTCACGATGATCGTTTCCTTCGCCATGCTGGTGTTCGGCGGTTCCTACGGCGTGCTGGTGTCGGCGCTGGCGCTGGCAGGCCTCGGTTTCGGTTTCCTGCGCGCCGGGCTTTCGGCCGGTGCGTCATTGTCGGTGTCGCTGAAGGATCAGGGTGCGATGGCCGGGCTGATCGGTTCGACAGCGGCGACCGGCCACATTCTCAATCCGGCGATCGGCATTCCGCTCTTTTACATGCTGCATTCGGCGCCGTTCATGCTGGGCATGGCGCTGTCGGTGCTGGTGCTGCTGTTTGCGATCTTCCACCCGATTCTGAAAAACCTGCGCGAAACCGATGGCGGCTTCGACGAGGAAGACGAAGAGATCGGCCTGCACTAGGCGGCTTCAGAAGCGCTGCCGTCCGGTGACGGGCGTGCCTGTCAGCAGCGTCAGCAGATGGGCGGCCATCACGGCGGCGACGATCAGCGCCAGGAAGATCAGCGGTGTCGTGGGCAGGAAACGGATGCGGCCCGGCGTCGCGGGCCGCTTTTCGAGCCAGACAAGGAGGCCCGCGCCGGCAAGGCTCGATGCCAGCACGATCAGCGTCACGGTGAGCGAGAGCCCTTGTCCCATCCGGTCAGTCTAGCTCAAGGCGCCTTCGGCCTGCCCCATATTGTTTACTCAAGCGCGCCATCGGCGTGCCAGCGGGCCATCAGCGCGGCGACGGCGGCGGCAAAGGCATGAGGCTGGTCGAGCATGATGTGGTGCTGCGCGCCGGGGATGGTGAAGACCGGCTTTTCGGGCGCAAGTTTGCGCAGGAAGTCGAGGCTCGCGGGTTCGTAGTCCTTGCTGTCGATGCCGAACATCGTCGCGCCGCGGCAGGCGAGGTTCGCATAGATGTCGGCGTGGTCGGCGCCCATGCGCAACCCGTCGAAGATCGAATGATCGAATTTCCAGGTCCAGCCCGTCTCCTCGAAGGTGCGCTTGCCGCGCGTCTCGCCCTTCGTCACTTCGCGCAGGCTCAACGCCCCGATGTAATCGAGGATGAAGCCGTTGGCGCAGGGCTGCAGCGGCGCGAGGCGGAAGCGCGCCTTCGCGGTTTCAAGGTCGGGATAGATGCGGGTCGGCTTGCGTTCGGGGCCGTCGAGGAACCATTCGCGGACTTCCTCGGGCGGACGCACCGTGAAGTCGCAAAGGATCAACCCGCCGAGCCTGCCGCCGTAATGTTTCGCGGCGATCAGCGAGACGAAGCCGCCGAAGGAATGGCCGACGATGACGGGTTTCGGCCCAAGGCCGGCGGCGAGCGCCACCTCGCCGATCTCGCGGGCGAAGGTGTCGCGCGAATAGGCGCGGCGCCAGTCGCTGTCGCCCATGCCGCCGAGGTCGATCGAGGCGACGTTGTAGTGCTCGGCGAGCAATGGCGCGATGAAGGCGAACCACCAGGCATGGGCGCCGTTGCCATGCACGAAGAGGATGCCCGGGCGTTTCGGATCGGCATCCCGGTTCTTTGGCCCCCAACGCAGATAGTGGATTTCGGCGCCGTCGACCGTCAGGCGGCGGCTCTCGGGCGCATGGGCCAGCGCTTCGCGGAACCAATGCGGGCGGTGGCGGATCACGTCCTCGTCGGGGATCGACCGCGTGGCCGGCTCCTTCAGGTAGTCGGGCTTTTCTTCCGGTTTGTCATACGCCATCGAACTGTCCGTCAAACGGGGGAATCCGGCCAAAAATGACGCCTGCGCCATGTTTGGGCCGGGGCATGGTCTAGCCCGATTTGGACGCCTCGGAAAGGGGGTGGAAAAACAGGCCGGAAGCGGGCGGTTTGGCGGGGTCTCGCCGGTTGACAGGCGGGGTTCCGCCCCTTAGGTTCCGCGCCAACTTAAGGGCATTTTCCGGCATCGGGCCGGAGGCGGGGCGGCGATCGTCGCCCGCCGCAGAGCCCGGTCCGAGGTAGAACCATGAAAGTCCGCAACTCCCTGAGGTCGCTCCGTGGCCGGCACCGCGACAATCGTCTGGTGCGCCGCAAGGGCCGCGTCTACATCATCAACAAGACCAACCGCCGCTTCAAGGCGCGTCAGGGCTGACACCGGCTCATGCGCTTCGGCGATGAAATTCAAAGGCCGCGCTTCACCAGCGCGGCCTTTTCGCTTGCCGGGTAGCGATCGGCCGGGTTCCGGCCGCGCGTCCGGCGCTGTAGGGTGTCGGCAGGCAAGCAAGCGGAGGCAGGCGGCATGAGCGACCGGTTTATGATCTACGGCGCCACGGGCTACACGGGCAAGCTCGTCGCACGGACGGCGAAGGCGCAAGGGCTGAAGCCGTTGCTGGCCGGGCGCAACGAGGCGCGGCTGAAGGCGATCGCCGCGCAGCACGGTTTCGAATACCAGGCGATTTCGCTCGACGAGCCCGAAGCGCTCGATGCCGGGCTCTCGCAGGTCGACGCGGTTCTGCACATTGCCGGGCCCTTTTCGCAGACCTCGCGGCCGATGGTCGATGCCTGCCTGCGCACCGGCACACATTATCTCGACATCACCGGCGAGATCGACGTCTTCGAGGCCTGCGCGGCGCGCGACGCCGAGGCGAAGGAGGCGAAAGTGATGCTGATGCCCGGCGTCGGATTCGACGTCGTGCCGAGCGATTGCCTTGCCGCGCATATGAAGCGGCGTTTGCCGGACGCGACCGAACTGACGCTCGGCATTTCGGGGCTCGGCCAGATGTCGCATGGCACGGCGAAGACCGGCGTCGAGAGCATCGGCACCGGCACGCGGGTCCGGCGCGAGGGACACATCCTTGCGTTGAAGAAGCCGCCGCGCCGCGAAATCGATTTCGGCGGCGGCGCGAAATCGGCCATCGCCATCGGCTGGGGCGACGTCGCCACCGCCTGGCATTCGACGCATATTCCCGACATCACGGTTTATTTCGAGGCAAGCCCGCAACTCGAACAGATGGCGGGCATGGGCAGTTTCATGCGCTTGTTGCTAAGCCTCGGCCCGGCGCAGCGGGCGCTGAAAAAGCGCGTCGAGAAAATGCCCGAAGGACCGACCGACGCGCAGCGCGCGGAAGGGTTTTCGGTGCTTTACGGCGAGGCCGTCAACGCGGCCGGCGAAAAGGCCGTATCGCGCCTCAGGACACCGGAGGGCTACACGCTGACCGCGATGACCGGGCTCGAAATCGTGCGCCGGGTGCTGGCGGGCGAGGCGACGCCCGGTTACCAGACCCCGTCATCGGTGTTCGGCGCCGATTTCATCACCGAATTCGACGGCTGCGTGCGGAGCGACATCAACAGTTGAGACAACAGCCCATGACGTTTCGCCTTCTCGCCGCGTTGCTTGCCGCCATGCTTCTCGCGGCGACTGCCGTGCGGGCCGAAACGGAGATGCGCGAATACGATCTGCGCGAGGGCGGCGACAGCGATGTTGCGCCGCCCGGACGCGAGGAAGTGCTCGACATGCTGTTCGAGCGTCTGGCGGCGGCGACAAGCGAAGCCGAGAGCCGCTCCTTCGAAAGCGCGATCCGCGAGATCTGGCTCGATTCCGGCAGTCCCAGCATCGACCTGCTGATGGAGCGCGGCTTCGACGCGCTGCGCGAGGAGAATTACGACCGGGCCTATTTCTATTTCGACGAGGTGGTGACGCTGGCGCCCGACTTTGCCGAGGGCTGGGACAAGCGTGCGGCCGTCCACTACATCCGCGAGGATTATGCCGAGGCGCTGCGCGACATCGAGCATGTGCTGCGGCTTGAGCCGCGTCACTATCAGGCGATGGCGGGGCTCGGCATCATTCTGGAGGAACTCGGCGACAAGAAGGGTGCGCTCGAAGCCTATCGCCGGGCGCTGGCGCTCAATCCCTGGCTCGACGATCTCAAGGGCCGGATCGCGCCGCTCGAACTCGAAGTCGAGGGGCGCGGCATCTGAGATGATCCCGCTCGTTCTTTTTGCGCTTCTCATTGCCGGACTTGCCGTCTGGTCGGCGGTTGCCGCCGCGCGGGCGGCGCGGGCCTTTCCGCCGGAAGGCGAATTCGTCGAACTCGGCGCGCCCTTCGCGCCCGCCCGCCTGCATCATGTCGATCGCGGCGCGCAACGGCCGGGCGTCGCGCCGATCATTCTGATCCACGGCGCCAGCGGCAATCTGCGCGACATGACGGCGAGCCTCGTGCCGGCGCTTGAGGAGCAGACGCGCGTCATCGCGGTCGACCGGCCGGGGCATGGCTGGAGCACGCGAGGACCGCATCCCGACATTTCCGATCCCGCGATGCAGGCGCGTGCCATCCGCGAGGCCGCGCGGCAACTCGGCGTCGAACGTCCCGTCGTGCTCGGCCATAGCTGGGGCGCGGCGGTGGCGGCGGCTTATGCGCTCGAATTCGCGAACGAAATTTCGGGCGTGCTGCTGCTGTCGGGCGCGCTTTATCCCTGGCCCGGCGACATCGCCTGGTATCACAAGGTCGTCGGCACGCCGCTTGTCGGCGACGCTTTCCTCCGTACCCTGACGGTGCCGGGCGGCTCGCTGCTGGCGGCGGCCGGCATCAGGGGAAATTTCCATCCCGACCCCGCGCCGGAGGGCTATGCCGGAACCATCGGCCTGCCGCTCCTTTTCCGCCCGTCGCATTTCCGCGCCAACAGCGCCGACACGGCCGGCCTCAAGGCGCGGCTCGCCGTGCAGAGCCTGCGCTATGGCGAGATCGCGGTGCCGGCCATTGTCGTCACCGGCAATGCCGACTACACGGTGTCGCCGAAAATCCACTCCTATGCGTTTCACAACGCGGTCGCGGGCTCCGAACTCGTCAAGCTGAAGGGGGCAGGGCACATGCCCCATCATTCGCGGCGCGAGATCGTCGCCGATGCCGTGCTGCGTCTGGCGCGCGGCGAGACACCCTTCGACGGCATGGTGACGATTTACGCGGATGGCAGCGTCGAGCGCGAAGCGCGGGCGTGAGTACTCAGTCGCCGCGCTGGCGGCCGACATAGGCGACGCGCAGCATGTTGGTGGCACCCGGCGTGCCGAGCGGCACGCCGGCGGTGACGACGATGCGCTGGCCGGGCTGGGCGAAGCCTTCCCGGAAGGCGATGCGGCCGGCGCGATCCGACAGATCGTCGAGATCGCGTGCGTCCTCGGTCACCACGCAGTGCAGGCCCCAGACCAGCGCCAGGCGGCGCGCCGTCGCCTCGATTGGCGTCAGCACGACGATCGGCAGCAGCGGCCGCTCGCGCGCCGCGCGCAGTCCCGTCGAACCGGAGTTGGTCCAGCAGACGATGGCCGCCGCCTTCAGCGTGTCGGCGACCGAATGCGCGGCGGCGCTGATCGCGTCGGCGCCGGTCGCCTCGGGTTCGTTGCGCTGAGCATAGATGATGCCCGGATAGGTCGGGTCGGCCTCCACCGATTGCGCGACGCTGTTCATCATGCGCACCGCCTCGACCGGATATGCGCCAGCGGCGGATTCCGCCGACAGCATGACGGCGTCGGCGCCTTCGAAGACGGCGGTGGCGACATCGGACACTTCGGCGCGGGTCGGCATCGGCGAGGCGATCATCGATTCCAGCATCTGCGTTGCGACGACCACGGGCTTGCCGGCACGCCGCGCGGCGCGGATCAGCCGCTTCTGCCAGCCCGGCACATGCTCAAGCGGCAGTTCGACGCCAAGGTCGCCGCGCGCCACCATGATCGCGTCGGCGATGTCGACGATCTCGCCGAGATGCGCGAGTGCCTGCGGCTTTTCGATCTTGGCCAGTATGGCGGCGCGGCCGCGCGCGATCTTGCGCGCCTCGGCCACGTCGTCGGCGCGCTGGATGAAGGAAAGCGCCACCCAGTCGACGCCGAGATCGAGCGCGGCGTCGAAGTCGCGCCGGTCCTTGTCGGTCATCGCCTTCACCGGCAAATCGGTATCGGGCAGGCTGATGCCCTTGCGGCTGGTCAGTGTGCCGCCCACCGTCGTTTCGGCATCGGCGAAGCCGTCGCCCGCCTTGACGACGCGCAGCCGGATGCGGCCATCATCGAGCAGCAGCATGTGGCCATCGGCCAGTGCGGCAAAAATCTCGGGATGCGGCAGCGGCGCGCGGCCGTCGCCACCGGGCGCCGTATCGAGGTCGAAGCGCAACCGGTCGCCGGGCTTCAGCGCGATGCCCCCGCCGGAAATTTCGCCGACGCGGAGTTTCGGTCCCTGCAGGTCGACCAGAATGCCGATCGGCCGGCCGACTTCGGCCTCCACCGTGCGCACGGCGGCGTGGACGCGGCGCAAATTCTCGTGGTCGAGATGGCTCATGTTGAGCCGGAAGACGTCGGCGCCGGCGTCGAACAGCGCGCGGATCGTTTCCGGCTTGTCGGAGGCGGGTCCGAGCGTGGCGATGATTTTGACGTTGCGGCGGCGAATCAAGGCGGGCTTTCCTTATCGGGCGGTGGATTGTCGACCAGTATGACCCGGAAGTCGTTGACATTCGTGTAACTTGGGCCCGTGACGACGAGATCGTCCAGGGCGGCAAAGAATCCACCCGAATCGTGGCGGTCGAGCGCGCCCCATGTGTCGAGGCCCAGCGCTTCGGCGCGGGCGAAGCTGTCGGGCAGGACGAAAGCGCCGGCCGGGTCGGTGGCGGCGCCCGAGCCGCCATCGATGCCGTCGGTGTCGGCGGCGAGCGCGGCGATGCCTGGTGCCGCCTTCAGCGCCAGCATCAGCGCCAGGGCATATTCCTGGTTCGGTCCGCCTTTTCCGGGGTTTGCAACATCGCGGAAGGCGACGCCCGCTTCACCGCCCGAAATGATGGCGAGCTTGCGGCCTTCCGCCTGCGCCATGCGGGCAAGGCCTGCGTGTTCGCGCGCCAGCTCGCGTGCCTCGCCCTGTATCTTGTCGCCGAGCACCAGTGTTTCGTAGCCCTCGCTGCGCGCAAGCTCCGCCGCGGCGATCAGCGATTGCGAGCCGCTGGCGACAAGCTTGTAGGCGGCATGCGCGAAAAAATCGGCGTCGGGCTTCGGCGTTTCGGGCGCTTCCTCGATGGCCGCGCGAATATGCGGCGGCAAATCCGCTTCGAGTTCGTCGAGGATGGCGAGCGCGCGCGCCTTCGCCGTCGTGTCCGGCACGGTCGGCCCCGAGGCGATGGTCGAGGGGTCGTCGCCGGCGACGTCCGAAATCGCCAGCGTCACCGAACGGGCCGGGTGCATCGCCTCGGCGAGCCTTCCGCCCTTGATGCGGTCGACATGCTTGCGGACGCAGTTGATGTCGGCGATGGGGAGCCCGGAGGCGAGCAGGGCGCGGGTGAGTTTCTGTTCGTCGGCAAGCGAAATGCCCGGGATCGGCAGCGCCATCAGCGCCGAGCCGCCGCCCGACAGCAGCACCAGCGCAAGATCGTGCGGCCCGAGCCACCCGGCCATGCGCATCAGCCGCTTGCTGGCCGCTGCGCCCATCGCGTCGGGAACGGGGTGGGCCGCCTCCACCACGTCGACATGGCGCGTCGGACGGCCGTGGCCGTAGCGCGTCAGCGCCATGCCTTCGATATGCGTGCCGGGAAAGTGTCGGTCGTAATGGTCCTCGGCCGCTGCCGTCATCGAGGCCGCGGCCTTGCCGATGGCGAAGATCACGAGGCGGCCGGCATCGGGCTTTGGCGGTTCCGGCAGGTGGGGCGGCAGGCAATGGGCGGGCAGCGCGGCGTCCACCGCCGCGTCGTAGAGGCGGCGCAGCCGGGCTCGCATATCGTCATGGACGCGCGTCATGGTCGGCCGTTCTCCCGCATCTCCACCTCCGGTATAATGCGCCGATGGACGATTTGCCACTCGCCGCGCCCGAAACCGATGCTTCCCCCGGGGCGCTTTGCCCCTATGAACTTGTCGACCGCGACGCCGATCCCGGTTTTCTGGTGATCTGCGACCATGCGTCAAACGCATTGCCACCGGATTACGGAACGCTCGGCCTCGCGCCTGCGGAATTCTCGCGTCACATCGCCTACGATATTGGTGCGGCCGGCGTTGCGCGCGAACTGGCGCGGCTGCTTCGGGCGCCCGCGGTGCTGGCGCGCTTCTCGCGGCTTCTCGTCGATCTCAATCGCGGGCCGGACGATCCGACCATCGTGATGAAACTGTCGGACGGCGCGATCGTCCCGGCCAACCGCGATGTCGATGCGAGCCGCGACGCGGATGAATTCGCGCGCCGCATCGCGATGTTCCACGCGCCCTATCATGCAGCGATCGCCGCCGCGCTGACGCGGGCCGAAGAAGCGGGCGTCGTGCCGGTCGTCCTGTCGGTGCACAGTTTCACGCCCTCATGGCGCGGCCGCGCGCGGGCCTGGCACACCGGCATCCTGTGGGACCGCGACGACCGGGTGCCGGCGCCGCTGATCGCGGGTCTTCGCGCCGAACCCGGTCTCGTCGTCGGCGACAACGAGCCTTACACGGGCCGTCTCAAAAACGACTGTCTCTACCGGCACGGCACGGCGCGCGGGCTTCCGCATGCGCTGATCGAAATTCGTCAGGACCTGATCGAAGACGAAGCGGGACAGGCGGCCTGGGCGGCGCGTTATGCGCGGCTCGTGCACGAGATCGCGGGCCGGCCGGGCCTGCGTGCTGTCCGTCATTTCGGCTCGCATACGGACGCTGCGTCACCTATATCCGGCGCATAGACACGGGAGTTGTAGACGGGCGAAGGAGAGCGATCATGGACCATGCGACACGCACCGAACTCGAGGCGGCGGCCTTCCGCCGGCTGCGCGACCACCTGCTGGCGCGCAACGATGTGCAGAACATCGACCTGATGATCCTTGCCGGCTTCTGCCGCAACTGCCTTGCCGACTGGTACCGCGAGGCGGCTGAAGCGAGGGGCATGGCACTCACGAAAGACGAGGCGCGCGAAATCATCTATGGCGAACCTTTCGCGCAGTGGAAGGCCAAGCATCAGGCGGAAGCAACGCCCGAACAACTCACGGCCTTCGAAGCCGCGCAGAAAAAATCGCACGGGTAACCGCCACAAGCGGCGACTATCCACAGCTTTCTCGCGTGGCGATATTGCCCGCCGCCCGGCTTGCGGCTACGGTCGCGACCTTCAAATTTTCGTGACCCAATGGAGCGGCGCAGCATGGCGGACGGCAATACACCCGTGAACAATGGCGGCGTCGCAAGGGACCAGTTGCGCTCCATCGTCGAGCGCATCGAACGCCTGGAAGAAGAAAAGGCCGCCCTCGCCAACGACATCAAGGAAGTCTATGCCGAGGCCAAGGGCAACGGTTTCGACACCAAGACGCTCCGTCAGGTCGTGCGCATTCGCAAGCAGGACAAGGCCGAGCGGCAGGAACAGGAAGCGATCCTCGAGCTTTATCTCAGCGCGCTGGGTATGGTCTGACGTCTTAACCGTTCGGCGCGTAAGGGCTTCAATTAATTGCCAAATGCGGTTCCCCCCGGTGCTTGAACCGGCCTAAACTGCCGGCCGCCGGAACGATGGTGCGTTCGGGCAATCCGTCAGGGGTGACGTGTGGCAGTAACCGGGCCGGGGATCGACGATCTTTCGCGTGAGGACAAGGCGTTTCCGGCAACGGAAGGCGATGTCGCGCGCGCGGAAATTCCGCGCCCCGACCTGACGATGGCGCTCGACGCGATTTACGCCTATGCGACCGATCCCGAAAACTGGGAAGAGATGACGAGCCTGCTCGCGCATCTCGACGCGGATGAGGAGGACGGCGAACTCAGGACCGTTGTCGAGGGTGTGCGGCAACATCTGGCGCGCGCCGAAATGCTGGCGCAGCGCCTTCACGAAACGCCCGCCGCCGCCATGCCCGCGCCGAGCTACTGCCATCTCGTCATCGGCCGCGACATGCGCCTGCTCGACATTTCCGGTGCGGCGGCGGCGATGCTCAAGCCCTATTGCGGCAAGCTCGAAACAGGCGCGCGTCTTTCGTTCGACGATCCCGAAAACGCGGCGCGCTTCCGGGCGCTTGCCGCGTCGGCCGGCAAGGAGGGCGCCAGCGAAGGTCCGGCGCTGCTCCGGCTCGTCGCGGAGACGGGCGAGGAAGCGGTTTTCGGTTATGTCGTCGCCGAGACGCAGGTGCCCGACGCGCTGCGCCGCCGGCTCGGGCTCGTCCAGCCGGCGCGCAAGGGCGCACTCGTCTTCGTCGCGCCGGACCGCGAGGCGGCGGCCGACGAGGCGCAGATGTATCGCGAGACTTTCGGGCTGACGCTCGCCGAGGCGCGCCTCGCGGCGCGGCTGAAGGACGGGCTGTCGTTGAAGGAAGCGGCGGCCGAACTCAATATCGCGGTCAACACGGCGCGCAACCAGATCAAGAGCGTCTTCGAGAAGCTCGGCGTCAACCGGCAGAGCGATTTGATCCGTCATCTGACGGAACTGTCGCAGCTTGCGGCCTTCATCCAGCCCGATCAGCCGGCGCCGGCGCTCGACGTGGAGACGTCGGGGAAGAGCCCGGCCGCCGTGCCGCGGCGTTTCGCGACGCTCGCCGACGGGCGCCGCCTCTGCTACCGCGAATATGGCGATCCGGCGGGCCCCGCCATCCTGATGCTTCGGAGCGCGCTGGCCAGTTCGCTGGTCCGGCCGCAGGAAATGGAGATCGCGGCGGCGCGCGGCGTCAGGCTCGTCGTCGTCGAGCGGCCGGGCTGCGGCCAGTCGACGCCCGATCCCGATCTCACCTATGAGAGTTTCGCGCGCGACATCGAGGCGTTCACTGCCGCGACCGGCATGGACAGCTTCGTCCTCGCCGCCAATTCCTCCAGCGTGCCGCTGGCGCTTGTCGCCGCGGCGCGGCTCGGGCCCCGCGTCCGGCGCATCGTGCTGACGACGGCGCGCTTCGAACCGCCGCTGCCGCGCAAGGGCCGGCCCGGCATGGTCAACTACTTCTTCAGCAATCTGCGCCGCCACCCCTGGCTGCTGGATTCCACGCTTTTCATCCTGCGCGCAAAAATGTCGCGGCCGTTCATGCGTTCGCTGGTGTTTCATTTCTTCGAGAAGTCGCCGGCCGATTTCGCGCTGCTGGAACGCGATGCGGATCTCGTCACGTCGCTGATCGACCAGACGATGGAGTCGATCGGCGAGACGGTGGCGGGGCTCGTGCACGAGTCGCAGCTGATGCTGCGCGAGGCGCGGCCCGATTTTTCGGGTGTCCTTGCGCCGGTTGTCGTCTGGCATGGCGAGGCCGACGGCGTGATCCCGCTGGAGGAAATGCAGGCGCAGCTTGCCCGCACCGATCTCAAGGTCGCGGAGATGCGCACCTTCCCCGGCGTCGGCCATCTCTTCCTTGAGCATGTGCGCGAGGAATTCTACGACGCCCTTCTCGGTTAACGCCGTCCGCCCCTCCTTCTTGGTCCATTTGCACTATTCAGCCCGGTCCGGCCGCCCGCTACCAATGGCGGCAGACGGTCGGGGCTGGACATGGGGTGCCGGGCCCGCGTCTCTTCCGGAGGGAATTCCGATGAACGTCAAATCCGTATGCGCGCTCCTTGCCGCCGCCGCGATGCTGGCCGGCTGCCAGACCACGGGCGCCGGCACACAGGCCGCAATGATGGGGGCGAATGCCGCCACTGCGCCCGCCTACGCGCCGATCTCCGCCTCGCAACCCAATGACGGCAACAAGAGCTGCGAGGAGCTGCTGGCCGAAATCGGCGAGATGGAGGGGATCGTCGCCGAAGCCAACCAGAGCCAGTCCAACGCGCAACTGACCAATGCCGGCATCGGCATCGCACAGTCGCTCGGCCTGCATATGGGCGGCGGCAGCGGCATGCTGACGGCTCTTCAGGCCGGTGGCGCGGCCGGCCAGTTGACCGAGCAACAGCGCCAGCAGGCGCAGGCCCGCGCGCAGCAGGCCGATGTGCGCCGTCAGGTGCTGACGGGCATCTATCAGGGCAAGGGCTGCTGAGTTTTGTGGCGGCCTCAGGCGTCAACCCGGACGCACACCCCTAGGTGGCCATGAAGGACGGGGGAATCCGCCAAGGGTTCCCCCGCGCCATGGCGCATTTTCCAGACGATTGCCGTCATCTAGACCACCCGCTATAGACTGTCGCGCAGGCAGCGGCAGGAGGATGAGGCGATGGGCGCGGCGGCACGGCACAGGGAGAAGCTGATCGGCAGCGCCATCGCGCTTTTCCGGCGGAAGGGCTATGCGGCGACCGGTCTCAACGAGATCCTGGCGGCGAGCGGCGCGCCCAAGGGCTCGCTCTATCACTATTTCCCGAAGGGCAAGGAGGAGCTCGGCGCCGAAGCCGTCCAGCAGGCCGGCGCGGCGGTGACGGCGACGCTCCGCCAGCTTCATGACACGACCGAAACGGCGACGGCATTCCTCGATGCCTATTGCGCGCTGCTCGCCGGCTGGGTCGAGAAATCGGGCTATCGCGACGGCTGCCCGATTGCGACGACGCTGCTTGAAACGCTGCCGCAATCGGAACGGATCGGCGCCGCCGGCCGCGCGGCCTTCGACGAATGGACGGCGATCATCGCCGCCGTCCACGCGCGCGACGGCATGGGCCCCGAAGCGGCGCGGGCGCGGGCCGAATTCGACCTCGCCGCCATCGAGGGCGCGCTGCTGCTGATGCGCGTGCGGCAGTCGGCGGCGCCGCTACAGAATGTCGCCCGCGCGCTTTCGGCGCTCTGACATTCCCGCTTTGTGCTAGCGTCGCCTCGCAAAAATACGGAGGCGAAGATGACGACGATGAATGCGGAGACGGTGGTACTGGCGGACGCGGAACCCGCCGAGGAAGAAACAGCCGCGCGGCTGATCCACGATACCGGCTCCTACGTCTTCGACTGCCTCTACAACCGCGACTTCGACGCTTACCTGCGCATCACCTCGGCGCTCTGGCTCCGCGAGGGCGGGGCGTTTTCGCATGTCCACGCCAGGGCGGCGCTGCATGACGGCCGCCTCGCCGGCATCGCGCTCGGTTTCCCGCAGACGCTCTACGAACAGGAATTCGGCACGGGCATGATGGCGATGGCCGAAATGGGCACGCCGGAACTGCTGGCGCATCTCCCCTCCGTCGCCGGCCATATTCCCTGGCTCTTTCCCGAAGTGCCGGACGATGCGTGGTATCTGCTCTTTCTCTCCGCGCACCCGGCGGCGCGCGGCCGCGGCATCGGCGAAAAGCTGCTTCTCGATTGTTTCGCGCGCGCCAAAGCGGCCGGCTGCGCGTCGCTGCATCTCGATGTCGCGAGCGTCAACCCGGCGGTGCGCTTCTACGAGCGCATGGGGCTCGAGCGGCTTGCCGAAACGACCGTGCCCAAAATCGCCGCCTCCCATGCCGTGCCCTCGCATATCCGCATGGTCAAGCATCTGGTGTGAATTCCATGACGACGACCGAACCCCAACCGGCGTCCTTGCGCGCCCGCGTCGCGGCGCTCACCGAGCGCCCGCTCTTCCAGCATTTCGTCACCGCGGTCATCCTGGTCAACGCGGTGACGCTCGGCCTCGAAACTTCCGCCTCGGCGATGGCGGCGGCCGGGCCTTTGCTGATTGCGCTCGACCGCATTGCGCTTTCGATCTTCGTCGTCGAACTGGCGCTGAAGCTCTTTGCCCAGCGCACGCGTTTCTTCCGCGACGGCTGGAACATTTTCGACTTCGTCATCGTCGGCATCGCGCTGGTGCCGGCCGCCGGGCCCTTCTCGGTGTTGCGCGCGCTGCGCATCCTGCGCGTGCTGCGCCTCCTCTCCGTCGTGCCGTCGCTCCGCAAGGTCATCGCCTCGCTGATCGGCGCGCTGCCCGGCATGGGCTCGATCATCGCGGTGCTGTTTCTCGTTTTCTATGTCGGCGCGGTGCTCTCGACCAAGCTTTTCGGCCAGAGCTTCCCCGACTGGTTCGGCAGCATCGGCGGTTCGATGTATTCGCTCTTCCAGATCATGACGCTCGAAAGCTGGTCGATGGGCATCGTCCGCCCGGTGATGGAGGTCTATCCCTACGCCTGGGTCTTCTTCGTCCCCTTCATCGTGATGACGAGCTTCATGGTGCTCAACCTCTTCATCGCCATCATCGTCAATTCGATGCAGGCGCTGCACGAGGAAGAACACAACCGCGCCCAGGACGAACGCGAACGCCTCGCCCGCGAGGAACGCGCGGCGATCGAAAAACGCGCCCATGCCGAACGCGAGGCGACGCTCGAAGGCGTCCGCGCCCTGCGCGCGGAACTGGCCGAGCTACGGGCGCTCGTCGAGGCGCGGCCGGGGTAGGGGGCGCCTCGCTCCATCTCCCGAACGCGGCTTGCGTTTCCGCCTCGCGCCGTGGCAATTTGCGCCGCCACATAGGGAGAGCGTCGTGAAAAAGAATCTTATCTTTGCCGCCATATTCGGGCTTGTCTTCGGTCTGCCGCTTGCGGCGCTGCTCGTGTCATGGGACATGATCGGAATTCTCGAAAGCATTCCCTATGTGCTGCTGCCCGTCATGGCGGTGCTGCTGGGTCTGCGCTATCTGACGCTTCTGGTCCGCAGGGCGGGGGCCGCCGGCGGGCGTGCGATGGCCGGTGTCGCCGGCCGTCTCGAAGGCGCGGAGGCCGCCAAGGCGGCGCATGCGCAGCTCGCGGCCGAACAGGCGGCGCAGGCGCGCGAGACCTATCTGCAAATGCTGCTGTCGCTGACCGCCGGTGTCGGCCCTCTGCTGGCGACGGGGCTTGCCGCTTTCGGTCCCGTTGCGACTTTCCTGCTGCTGACCTGGCTGCTCGGCGGGCTTGCGGATGGCGTGATGTGGGCCTTCGGCCTCATCATCATCGCCTCCGGCATTGCCGGCATCTTCTGGCTCCGCCTGCTCGAGACCTGGTTCGGCGTGCGCATCCTGCTGCCGCTCATTCCGCTCAGCGTGGTCTGGCTCGCCTACGCGATCATCGCCTTCGGCGTCTTTGTGATGGTTCTTTCGATTTTCGAATGACGCGAAACAGGCCCGGCGGAGCGCGCCGCGTACTCTCGCCCGCGCGCCGCATCGGCCGCGACGTGAAAGCCGTCCATGCCGACATCACGGCGCTCATCAACGCCGGCATGATCGACCGGACGGAAGAAGGCGTCAGCTTCCCTTACGACCGCATCCGGCTCGATGTGGATATTGGGGTGGCGGCTTGAGCATCGGCCCGTAGAAACATAGTCGCCACCGCCCGACGCCTTGCCTCCCTCTCCCCATCGGGGAGAGGGGTGAGAGGACACAAGAAAAGGTCCAGTGGACCTTTTCGTCCTCGAACGCCCGCCTACACAGCGAAGCTGTGTTGGGAAGGGTGAGGGGGCCGTCCGGGTGGTGCATCGCGCCGCATCGGCCGCGACGTGAAAGCCGTCCATGCGGATATCACGGCGCTCATCGATTGCGGCATGATCGGCCGCACGGAGGAAGACATCACCTTTGCGACAATGGCGAACCGTGCGTCCGCGCACTCCCAGCGGATTTCTGCACTGTATTCTAACATTTCCGAAGTAACAGAAGTTCCGTTACATTTACTCATGACTTTTCTGTCGCCATTTCTGGATATTTTTGATTCACGTCTGTCACGACTTCCAACGAATGACTTTGGAGTGAGAAAAGTGCGTTAGAAAATGACAAACAAGATGCCAAGTGCTGCAGGGAGGGATGATGTACTTAGCGACTTTGCGCGTGAAAAATTTTCGACGGCTTCAATCGGCGACTTTCGAGTTTCAGCCGGGCCTCAATATCATCCTCGGACCGAACAACGTTGGGAAGACAGCCGTTGTCGATGCCCTGCGTGCTCTGCTCGCGGGTGCGGATGACCCGTATCCACGCTTTTATTCGGATGATTTGCATTTACCAACAGGCGGAAAGGCCAGCGGCGAAATTTTCTTCGAGTATGTGTTCAAGGACCTATCAATTGAGGATGAGGCAGATTTTCTGCACGCCCTGCGAAAGGACAAGGACGGTCGGATAGAGGCAGTGCTCGGCGTGAGCTATAACGATCCCGATAAATCTGGGCGGCTGCGTTCTCGTCGATGGTGTGGCGAGCATCAGGAAGTCGGAATGACTGCAACGATGCTCGAAAACCTCAGAAGTGTCTACCTTCAGCCGCTACGAGATGCCGAACAGGGCTTACGTCCAAACCGGTCGAGCCAGCTCTCCCGGTTGCTGCACTTGCTATCCGACGATGTGGGTAAGGAAAAGATTTCAAAACGCCTTGTTGAACTTGACGACGAACTAAAGAAGATCAAGCCGATCACGGATACACAGGAAGCGATTTCGGGCCGCCATCTAGCGATGTTAGGGCCGCAGCTCTCGCAAACTCTCGCGGTTGAACTTAGCGGCAGCGATTTCACGAAACTTGCATCCAGGTTGTCGCTTCTGGTCAACGCGTTTGAGATCGAGAGAAATGGACTCGGCTACAACAATCTAATTTTCATGGCGGTTGTTCTAAGCGAGCTAGCAAAAAACGCTGACGCGACTTATCGTAGCCTCATAGTTGAGGAGCCTGAGGCGCACCTCCATCCACAGCTTCAAGCAGTTCTTCTCCGTTATTTGTCTGGCATTCAAGCTGGCGAAGGCGAGCGACCAGTCCAGGTGTTCGTGACAAGCCACTCGCCTAATTTTGCAAGCAATGCCGATCTCAATTCCATTTCCTGCTTGGTCGATGTTGGCACCAAGGTGGAAACGTTTCACCCAAGGACCATCAATTTTGCCAAGGGTAAGAAAGAAAAACTTAAGCGCTACCTTGATGTGACAAGAGCTGAATTATTTTTCGCCCGACGTGCGATCTTTGTTGAAGGAGCAGCTGAGCTTCTGCTCGTTGACCTTCTCGCGAAGAAGCTTGATTGCGACTTGAGAAATCATGGGGTCAGCTTGATCAGCGTCGAGGGCCTAAACTTTGATTCCTTCATGCCCCTCTTCGGCGAAAAAGCAATTGGAGTGCCCGTATCGGTGATAACGGATGCCGACCCGTATTTGCTCGACGCAGCGGGAAACCGTCTTCCTCATTATCCGGGACCTGAAGAGGCAATTGCCGTGTCGGACAACACAGCCGCCATGAAGAAACTTAACGATGCGCTCTTACAAGTATTTTATGGCCAGAAGACCTTCGAGTATGATCTCGCTCTGGCGAAGAAGAACAGAGCGGCGATGGTTGCGGCGCTAAAAGACATCCATCCGGAAATCGGTGCGGCGCTTGAAGGTGAAGTCGACGCCCGAGCCACTGATCAGGAGCAAGCAACTGCCCTCTTCAAGGGGATGTTTGAGCGCCCCAGCGGCAATGTTCAAAAGGGACGCTTTGCTCAAGCGCTTGCCGCACGGATCGTAGACGACAATCTCGACATTGAAGTTCCCAAATACATCCGCGATGCCATTAAGCACGCGTGTGCAATATGATCGCTCTTTCCTGTCAGCAGAAAGATGTAATTGATGCGCCCATCACGCCCCTTGCCGTGACTGCTTGCGCTGGGAGTGGCAAGACGACAACAGCGGTCCGACGACTTGCTGAAATGCGCTCCCGTTTGGATGATCGGCACGGAATTGTCGTGCTGTTGTCATTCTCCAACGTCGCCGTCGATACCTTCAACAAGGACTACATTGGCCTTCTGCGCGCGAGAGAGGCTGTTGTTCGGCCTCACGGTGTCGAAATCGACACCGTAGATGGTTTCATCACGTCGAACATCGTTCGTCCTCATGGACACTTGGTCATGGGGTGCGACCGATGCCCGTTTCTTGTTGACGGTCGCGAGCCATTCAACGCGAGATTTACGGTGTGGGACGGAGAACGCTCGCATCGAACGGCGACAATCAAAGTGGGCATTGAAGGCGGTGACTTCGTTTTCGCGGGTGAGTTTAAAACCAAATTCGCAAAAAACGATGCGATTAAGTCGATCGATAAGCTCGGCAAAGTGGGGGCCTATACCCATTCGCTCGCTCGCTACTGGGCCATAAGGGTCTTGAAGGAGCAGCCCTTCGTTCTCAGCGCACTGATACGGCGCTACCCCCATATCCTAGTTGACGAGGCACAAGACATTGGCGCAGAGCACGAGGCCATTCTTAGAATGCTTATGGATGGGGGCACCCAACTTTCGTTGATCGGAGACACTCACCAAGGCATCTATGACTTCTCCGGGGCTAACGGCATTTTCCTGGGCAACTACGGCAAGGTGGTTGGCGTCGCCGAGAAGAACCTTGAAAAAAATTTCCGTTCCGTCCCTTCAATTGTTGAGATAGCCAACAAGCTGTCTGGACGGAATGACGAGGCAGACCGCGAGGAACCCGCTTCGCTAAGTGGAGCGTACATCATACCATATAAGCAGAATGAAAAAGACAAGGTGCTCGCGGCGTTCGCAAGCATGCTCGTCAAGGCAGAAATCGAACCGACACAGGCTACTGTCCTCTGCCGGTCAAAAAAATGGGCAGGCGAATGGGGCGATCAAGAAGATACTCAAGGTCAGGGTATCGTGAAACTATTTGCCCAAGCGGCTGTTCACAGAGACAAGGCAGGGCGCTTTGATGAGTCATTCCGAGCCGGATGCCTCGCGGTGATAGGCTTGCTTGATCCAAAACATGGTGATTTACCTGCGCAGCTTGTTCGCCCATCCAAAGACGTTTGGCTAATGCGTCTTCGTCGCGAGATTTGGAGCTTCCTTCGTAATACTGACACAGGCCTGCCCAAAGCGACACTTGTCGCTGATAGCGAGTGGCATCGCCTACTTGTGCCCCGCGCAAAAGCATTCGTGGCGAAGCTGCAGGACGACTTCGCTGTCACGCCGGGCGAAAATCTAGGAGCCAAACTCGCCAAGAAGGGGCTAACAGGCAAGCCGCTTTTCGAGCTTTCAGATCTAGCTCAGGAGAAAACTCCCCGGTTCCGAGTTTCGACCGTTCATAAGGTCAAGGGCGAGAGCATTGGAGGGGTAATGTACATTTGTAATAAGGATCATGTTGAAAAGCTCGTGGACGGCACTGGCACCGAAGTTGGCCGCATCGGCTACGTGGCGCTTACACGCGCGCGCAACTTGTTTGTCCTTGCCGTTCCTGCCAGCAATATTAAAGCACTGCAGCCGAAGCTGCTCGCCATCGGTTTCAAAAAATCACCCCCATAATGCCCAACGTAGAGAGCCGCCGGCGTTGCGCCCTTCGTGTCCTGGAACGTTTCCACCTTCTCATGTGGGCGTGGTTCTGGTGGCGAGCTGACACTTTCTTCTTATTCAACTCGGGATGCCCACCCCGGTCGTCACTTATCCCCGCCGTTGCCCACCCGCCACATGTGTTCCTGCCACATGTCTTTCCGGCCACACGGGGATAAGTTGGACTTATCCCGCAAGCGGGAGGGCGGTTTTCGGGTGCTCGGGGCGCGCGGAGAGGCCGCCGAAACGGTTTGTGACAGTTTTTTGACAGTTCGGTGACAGAGGGGGCAAAACCGCTGTCACCGAACTGTCACAAACGTGGGCAAGTGGCCCGTCGATCCGTAGGCGGATGGTATTTTCGGGCGGGTGCGCGGGCCCCAAAACGACCCCCAAAACGAAACGGCGCCGGATTGCGCCGGCGCCGTTCGCTGTCTCACGGAAGGTTCAGGTTTTTCAGTTTTCGCGCACCTCAAGGCCCAGATCGCGCACCTTGCGATAGAGCGTCGAGCGGCCGATGCCGAGCCGGCGGGCGACTTCGGTCATGTGGCCCTTGTACTTCTCGATGGCGAGGCGGATCATTTCCGCCTCGATTTCCTCCAGCGTCCGCACATTGCCGGCCTCGTCCGTCACGGCGATGCCGTCGGAGAAGTTCGAGCGCGCGAAGTCGGCCAGCGTGTTGGTCTGCGCGGCATGGCCCGCATGGGTGCGGGAGACGAATTCGATCGGCCGGTCGTCCGTGTACGCAATGGTTTCGGGGGCGGATTCGCGGGCGGGCTCGGCCGCGCGCGGCATCGCCGCTTCCTCGAAGCCTTTCACCATGCTGGCGATCTGCGGGAAGTCGGAGACCTGCAGCGTTTCGCCGTCGCACAGAACGATGGCGCGGAAGACCGTGTTTTCGATCTGGCGCACATTGCCCGGCCAGTCATAGGCACACAGCATGTCGAGCGCGGTCTGCGAAATGCCGACCACGTCCTTGCCTTCTTCGGCCGCGAGGCGGCGGACGAAATGCGCGACGAGGTCGGGCACGTCCTCCTTGCGCGCGCGCAGCGGCGGCACATGGATCGGGAAAACATTGAGGCGGTAATAGAGGTCTTCGCGGAAGCCGCCGTCCTTGACCATCTGCAGCAGGTCGCGGTTCGTCGCCGAGATCAAACGGATATCGACCTTGACGGGCTTTTTCGAGCCGACGGGATCGACCTCGCCCTGTTGCAGGGCGCGCAGCAGTTTCACCTGGATGTCGAGCGGCAGTTCGCCGATCTCGTCGAGGAAGAGCGTGCCGCCCGAGGCTTCCTGGAATTTGCCGGCATGTTTGTCCGACGCGCCGGTGAAGGCGCCCTTTTCGTGGCCGAAGAGGATGCTCTCGACCAGGTTTTCGGGGATGGCGCCGCAATTGACCGTGATGAAGGGTTTGCCGGCGCGCTCGCCTTCGCCCTGGATGGCGGCGGCGATCAGTTCCTTGCCGACGCCCGACTCGCCCTCGATCAGGATCGGGATGTTCGATTGCGCGGCGCGTTTGCCCAGCCGGATCACCTGGTCCATCGCGCCGCTGCGGGCGATCAGGTCGTCGAAGGTCAGGCGGCCGGTCTGGCGTTTTTGCAGGCGGCCGATTTCGCTTGTCAGCGCGTTGACCTTCAGCGCGTTGCGCATCGACACATGCAGGCGCTCCGGGCTCACCGGCTTCACCACGAAGTCGGCGGCGCCTTCGCGCATCACATTGACCACGGTTTCGATGCCGCCATGGGCGGTCAGCACGATGACCGGGAGATTGGGCTTTGCCGGGTGGGTGCGTTTCAGCACCTCCATGCCATCGACGCCCGGCATCACCAGGTCCAGAATCACCAGCGAAATGTCGCCGCCGGCCGGTCCGTCCAGATATTCCAGCGCGGCGGCCCCGCCATCGACCGGAATCGCGCGGTAACCATCCCGGTTAACCACTTCCTCCAGAATTCTGCGCTGCGCAGGATCGTCGTCGACGATCAAAATCGCCTGGGTCATGCTCGGCCTCAATTGTGTGCGGTCGCAAGGCGTCAATAAAAACGCCCATTTGCCTCATATTGGGGCGGATTGGTAAAGGGGCCCTTAATCCTTTCGCTGATAATCGCCGGACCATCGCCTTTAGGGGCAGGCGGGAGCCGGCTGGATGATTCCGGCCGATTTCCCATGGCAACAGTGTTGCTCTCATGTGACGCATGCGCCAGAAGTTTCCGGATTCCGCCAATTCCGGTTGATGGTTTAAGGCCTTCCGTGCGATGAAATTGGACTTATGAGGGCTTACCGGTGGGGTCCGGGCCACCCGTCGTATTGTCGGGGGGCAGAGCGAAATAACGACGGAGATTGGGATGAAAATGATATCCCGGCTGATAGCGTTGGGTTCCTTCCTGGTGCTGGCTGGTTGCGGCACGTGGACGGCTGAATCGTACCTGCATCAAGACATTCAGGGCGACTCCTTCAACGCGTGCCTGGCTCGCGAATATCAGGACAGAGCGACTTCGGAAGCTTATGTCGACTGCAACTGGGTCGATACGGCTGTGATTGTCGCCAAGGGCCGCGCTGCGGCTGCTGGCGAAACCGTTCTTCCTTTCGATCCCTCGACGATGGGGGTTCTTCCGAGCGATCTGCCTGAGCTGCAGGACGCCCGGGCAAAACTGATGGCGGCCCTCGATAATGGCGGCCGGACCGAGCGCGGTTGCGCCTGCGCCAAGGCCCAGCGTTATTACGATGGCTGGGTTGAGCAGGCGAGCGACAACAAGCTCGGTGTGAACGGCTCGTATTTCGGTGGTGAAGGCGGCCCGGTGCAGCCGGATCGCGTGGAAGCCGAAAAGGCCGCGTTCTACGAAGCCCTGACCGCTTGCTCCCTGCAGGCCGCGGGTCCGTGGACCATCTATTTCGGTTTCGACAAGTACAACCTGACGCCGGACGCGCAGTCGGTGATCGATCAGATCGTCGCCGAGACGACCGGTTCGCTCTCGGTTGTCGGTCACACCGATACGTCGGGCAGCAATGCCTACAACCAGGCTCTTGGCCAGCGCCGTGCGAACACGGTTTCCAACGCGCTGACCGCGCAGGGCAAGTCGCTCTGCAGCGCCTCCTCGGCTGGCGAAACCCAGCTCGCGGTGCAGACGGGCGACGGCGTGCGTGAGCCGCTCAACCGCCGCGCGGTTGTTGCGGGCTGCTAAAGCCTGACGATCGACAAGATCAGGGCCCCGGTCGCAAGACCGGGGCCCTTTTCTTTTGTGCGCCGGGCAAATCGGCATTCTGCGCGTTGAACGACGGACCTTCCCGCGCAATATAGATGGCAGCGCCCCTTATTCCCGCGAAGGAACTCTTTCCGATGTCCGTTTCCCTGCCGACATGGAATCTCGCCGACCTCTATGCGGGCCCCGGTGCGCCGGAGGTAAAAGCCGATCTCGCGGCGGCGGCGCGTGACGCCGAAACATTCAATGCACGCTATCGCGGCCGGATCGCAACGTTGGCTGACGCGCCCGATGGCGGCGTGCAACTCGCCGAGGCCGTCCGCGCCTACGAAGCGATCGAGGACCGTCTCGGCCGCTTGATGTCCTTTGCGGGGCTTCTCTATGCGCAGGACAACACGGATCCCGTGCATGCTAAATTCTACGGCGACATGCAGGAGCGCGTGACGACGATCTCGACGGGGTTGCTGTTTTTCGCACTCGAACTCAACAGGCTGGACGATGCGGCGTTGGAACAGGCGCTTGAGACGCCCGCACTCGCGCATTACGGACCATGGTTGCGCGATCTGCGCGCGATGCGGCCGTATCAGCTTTCCGACGAACTTGAAACGCTGCTCCATGAAAAGAGCGTCACCGGCCATGCGGCGTGGAACAGGCTGTTCGACGAAACCATGGCGCGGCTCGCATTCGAGGTTGATGGCGAGACGCTGGCGCTCGAAGGCGCGCTGCATCTCCTGTCCGACAAGGACGGGGCCAGGCGCGCGGCGGCGGCACAGGCGCTTGCCAGAACCTTCAAGGCGAACATTCCGCTTCTTGCGCTCGTCACCAACACACTCGCCAAGGACAAGGAGATCGAGGACCGGCTGCGCGGTTTCGCCGACATCGCACAGTCGCGGCACATCGCCAATCGCGTCGAGCCTGAGGTCGTTGCGGCGCTGACCGAGGCCGTGCAGCGTTCCTATCCGGCACTCTCGCATCGCTACTACGCGATGAAAGCGAAATGGCTCGGGCTCGAAAAACTCGAATACTGGGACCGCAATGCGCCGCTGCCGCAGTCCGACGACGCGACCATTCCATGGGCGCAGGCGCGCGACACGGTGCTGGAGGCTTATCGCGGCTTCACGCCGCAAATGGCGTCGATCGCCGAGCGGTTTTTCGAACAGGGCTGGATCGACGCGCCGATGCGTCCCGGCAAGGCGAGCGGCGCCTTCTCGCATCCGACGGTGCCGAGCGCGCATCCTTATGTGCTGCTCAATTATCAGGGCAAGACGCGCGACGTGATGACGCTTGCGCATGAACTTGGTCACGGCGTCCATCAGGTGCTGGCGGCAAAGCAGGGCGCGCTGATGGCCGACACGCCGTTGACGCTGGCCGAGACCGCGAGCGTCTTCGGTGAGATGCTGACCTTCCGCAAACTGCTGGCGTCGGCGCCCGACGCGGCGCGGCGTAAGACGATGCTGGCCTCCAAGGTCGAGGACATGCTCAACACCGTCGTGCGGCAGACGGCGTTTTATACATTCGAGCGGCAGGTCCACACGGCGCGGCGCGAAGGCGAGCTGACGGCCGACGATATTGGCCGCATCTGGCTCGACGTGCAGAGCGAGAGCCTCGGCCCGGCGATCCGGTTCGGCGAGGGCTACGAAACTTACTGGTGCTACGTTTCGCATTTCATCCACGCGCCGTTCTATGTCTATGCCTATGCCTTCGGCGACTGCCTGGTGAATTCGCTCTATGCGGTTTACGAGCAGGCGCAGGAGGGATTTGCCGAGCGCTATCTGCGGATGCTGGAGGCGGGCGGTACGCTTCGCCACAAGGAATTGCTGGCGCCTTTCGGGCTCGACGCGTCGGACCCCGCCTTCTGGGACAAGGGGCTTTCGGTGATCCGGGGCTTCATCGACGAACTTGAGGCGATGGAATGAGCCGGCAGCCGCCGCGCGAGCCGCCGGAGAAACCGCCGAAAGACGACGAAGCCAACCGTCTCGGGCGTCGCGTCCGGCGCTATGCGCAGGTCGGTGCCGGCGTCGGCGGCATCGCGGCGCGGGCCGCGGGCGGGCGGCTCTTCGGCGTCAGCACCTTCAACGACCGCACCGCGCGCGAGCTGAAATCGGCATTGGGCGGCCTCAAGGGGCCAATCATGAAGGTCGCGCAGATGCTTGCGACCATTCCGGATGCGGTGCCGGCGGAGTTTGCCGCCGAGCTGGCGGAGTTGCAGTCGGCGGCGCCGCCGATGGGCTGGCCCTTCGTCAAGCGGCGGATGCGCGCCGAGCTCGGGCCGGGCTGGGAGGCGCGGTTCGAGAGCTTCGCGCGCGAAGCGGCCGCCGCCGCCTCGCTCGGCCAGGTGCACCGCGCCACGGCGCTCGACGGCACATTGCTGGCCGTGAAGCTGCAATATCCCGACATGCAATCGGCGGTCGATGCCGATCTCCGGCAGCTCGGGCTCATTTTTTCGATCCATCGCCGCATGGACAGCGCCATCGACACGCGTGAAATGTATGCCGAGATCGGCGAGCGATTGCGCGAGGAACTCGACTATGAGCGCGAGGCGGCGCATATGCGTCTCTATGCGCATATCTTCGCCGGCGACGCGCGTGTCGCCGTTCCCGACGTTTATTCTGACCTTTCCACCAAACGTCTGCTCACCATGGGCTGGCTCGACGGCAGGCCGCTGCTCGATTTTCGCGACCACGAGATGGACGTGCGCAACGCCATTGCCGAGACGATGTTCGCGGCCTGGTGGACGCCGTTCTCGCGCTTCGGCGTCATTCACGGCGATCCGCATCTCGGAAACTACACGGTGCGGCCGGATTTCGGGATCAACCTGCTCGACTATGGCTGCATCCGCGTCTTTCCGCCGGGTTTCGTCGCCGGCGTCGTCGAGCTTTATCGCGCGCTCGAAACGAGTGACCGCGACCGCGCGGCGGCGGCCTATGAAAACTGGGGCTTCCGCAATCTCTCCGCCGAGCTGATCGACACGCTGAATGTCTGGGCGCGGTTCATCTATGCGCCGATGCTCGACGACCGGGTGCGTTCGGTCGCCGACGGCGTCAGGCCCGGCGAATATGGCCGCAAGGAAGCCTTCGCGGTTCACAAGCGGTTGCGCGAGCTTGGGCCCGTGACGCCGCCGCGCGAATTCGTGTTCATGGACAGGGCGGCGATCGGCCTCGGCGCGGTCTTCCTGCATCTCGGTGCGGAGCTCAATTTCCATCGGCTTTTCAACGAGGCCATCGCGGCGTTCGACACCGCGGCGCTCGACAAGCGCCAGAGCGCCGCGCTAAAGAAGGCGGGCGTGCCGCTCGCCGCCTGAGCGCCCGCGCCGTTCCGTTTCCCGCTCCCTTCAGAGTTTCCGGCCATGACAGACGATCTCCTCGAGGAAAATTCTATCGCGCTGCCCGAGGGCTACCAGAACCTCAACTGGTTCCACGGCTTCGGACGGCAGATCGGCCCGCTCTACGAAAAGACCGAAGTGGATGGCCGCTACACGCGCGCCTTTCTGGTGCAGGAACATCACACCAACGGCATGGGCAACTGCCATGGCGGCATGCTGATGGCGTTTGCCGACATGGCGTTCGGCCATGCGATCACCATGGAGGTGCATCGCTACTGGGTGACGGTCCGGTTGCTGACCGATTTCCTGTCGGGCGCGAAAATCGGCGAATGGGTCGAGGGCACGGCGGAGGTGGTCGGCCGCGAGGACGATTTCTTCACCGTGCAGGGCCGCATCTGGAGCGGCGACCGCACGATCATGACCGGCACCGCCGTCTTCAAGGCGCTCAGCGAGAGGCCGGCGAAGTGAGTGATTTTCCGCTTGCGCCCGGCGACGAGGAAGGCCCGACCGTCACCGTTGCGCCGGGCTGGTTCACGCGCGCGGTCGCCGTCGTGCCGGAAAGCCGCCATGTCGAAGTCGAGGGCACGCGCGTTCACTATTTGCGCTGGGGCGATCCGGCAAAGCCCGGTCTGCTGCTGGTGCATGGCAACGGCGCCCATGCGCGCTGGTGGTCCTTCGTCGCGCCGTTTCTGGCGCGGGAATATTCGGTGGCCGCCATCGATGTCAGCGGCATGGGCGATAGCGGCTGGCGCGAGCGCTACACGATCGAGACATTTGCCGAGGAACAGATCGCGGTCTGCGAGGATGCGGGCTTCTTCGCCTGCGAGGAACCGCCGATCATCGTCGGGCATTCCTTCGGCGGTTTTATCACCATCCTCACCGGCGCGCTTTACGGCGAGCGACTTGCCGGCACCGTGATCGTCGACAGCCCGGTCAACCCGCCGGACCGGCCCGGCGGCCCGCCCAACCGCGAGTTCCGTCCGCATCGCATTTATCCGACGCTCGATGAAGCGATGGGGCGCTTCCGCCTCGCGCCGCCCCAGCCCTGCGAGAACCGATACATCGTCGATTACATTGCGCGCCATTCGCTGAAAGAGGTCGTCAATCCCGAAGGCGGCGAAGGCTGGACGTGGAAGTTCGATCCGGCGATCTGGCAGCGTTTCAATATCGGCGACATGGGCGCGCGGCTTGCCGCCACGCGCTGCCGCATCGCCATCATGCGCGGCGAATTTTCGGTGCTGCTGCCGGCCGAAATCGGCGAGTACATGTTCAATCTGCTTGGCCGCGCGGCACCCGTCATCGAGATCCCGCAGGCGCGGCATCACGTGATGCTCGACCAGCCGCTGGCCTTCGTTGCCGCTCTGCGCGCGCTGCTGGCCGACTGGGACCATTCCGCCCCGTCGCGCAAGGCGGCCGGCGGGCCGCTGCCTTCGCCCTTCGGCGAGTAGCCCGTCCGCCTGTTCGGATATGCACATCCCCTGCCCGCATCCGGGGCAGGAGACCGGGGCTTGAGCGCTTGCCGCAGGCGGTTCGTTTGCTATAGTCCGGCTCGCTCAAAACAGGCTTGGGCAAAGCAGAAACCGGGCGAGGTAGCATGGCTGAGAACAAGGCGCAGGACGGCTGGAGCGAAGAGATGGACGTGAAATCCCATCTCTCGACCTACGAGGCCTTCATTGGCATGAGCAAATGGGGCACCGCCGCCATCGCCGTGCTTCTCATTCTGATGGCGTTCTTCCTTCTCTGACGGCGCGTTCACGCGCGACCCGGGCGTTTCTCGAGCGACTCAAGCTTGAAATGGTCCGCTAGCGCATCTTATTGGAATAATTCTTATTCTCACTTGAGCGGCCATGGCATCTGCCGGGCGGTTCGGGGAACAGGCGAGAATCCATGAAACTTGCGATCCCGAAGGAACGGCTCGACGGCGAGACCCGCGTGGCAGCATCGGTCGAGACGGTGAAGAAGCTGACGGCGCTCGGCCTTCAGGTCACGGTCGAAGCGGGTGCCGGCGACGGTGCCTCGATTTCCGACGCGCTTTACCGCGAGGCCGGCGCGGAAATCGCCTCGAGCGCGGCCGAGGCGCTGAAAGACGCAGACATCGTCTTCAAGGTGCGCGCGCCGACCGACGATGAACTCGGGATGATGAAGCGGGGCGCGATGCTTGCCGCGATCCTCAACCCTTATGACGACAAGGCCCGCTTCCAGAAATATGCGGCGGCCGGCGTCAACGCCTTTGCGATGGAGCTGATGCCGCGCATCAGCCGCGCCCAGTCGATGGACGTGCTTTCCTCGCAGTCGAACCTTGCCGGCTACAAGGCGGTGATCAACGCGGCGGCGGCCTTCACCCGCGCCATGCCGATGATGATGACGGCGGCGGGCACCATCGCGCCGGCGCGCGTCTTCGTCATGGGCGTCGGCGTTGCGGGCCTGCAGGCGATCGCGACGGCCAAGCGCCTCGGCGCCATCGTTTCGGCGACCGACGTGCGTTCGGCCACCAAGGAACAGGTCGAAAGCCTCGGCGGCACCTTCGTGATGGTCGAATCCGAGGAAAGCGGCGACGCCGCCGGCGGTTATGCCAAGGAAATGTCGGAAGACTACAAGCGCCGTCAGGCGGCCCTCGTTGCCGAACACATCAAGAAGCAGGACATCGTCATCACCACCGCGCTCATTCCGGGCCGTCCGGCGCCGGAGCTTGTCAGCGAGGAAATGGTCAAGACGATGAAGCCGGGTTCGATCCTGGTCGACCTGGCGGTCGAGCGCGGCGGCAACTGCCCGCTGTCGGAACCCGGCAAGCGGGTCGTCAAGCACGGCGTCACGCTGATCGGCGATCTCAATGTCGCCGCCCAGCTCGCGGTCGACGCCTCGTCGCTTTATGCCAAAAACCTCCTCAACTTCATCACGCCCCTGATCGACAAGGAAACCAAGGCGCTTGCGATCGACTGGGAAGACGAAACCATTACGGGCACCTGCCTGACCCGCGACGGTCAGATTGTGCATCCGTCACTTCGCGAGGGAGGCAACTGATGGAAGCGGCCGCTGTCGATCCTTTTGTTTTCAGGCTCGCGATCTTCGTGCTCGCGATTTTCGTCGGCTATTACGTCGTCTGGAGCGTCACGCCGGCGCTGCACACGCCGCTGATGTCGGTTACCAACGCCATTTCGTCGGTCATCATTGTCGGCGCGCTGATCGCGGTCGGCCTCGATGTCGCGCAGGCGGGCGAGGGCGGATGGCTTTCCAAGAGCTTCGGCTTCGTCGCCGTGGTGCTGGCGTCGGTCAATATCTTCGGCGGCTTCCTGGTCACCCAGCGAATGCTCTCCATGTACAAGAAAAAGCAGCGCTGAGGGGGCCCCGGACATGTCAGCCAACATAGCGGCCGTTCTCTACGTCGTATCGGCGGTGCTTTTCATCCTGGCGCTCAGGGGGCTTTCCTCGCCCGAAACATCGCGCCAGGGCAATGTCTACGGCATGATCGGCATGACGATCGCCATCGTCACGACGCTGACGCTGCTGCAGGCGCAGAACACGCTGACCTGGACGCTGATCCTTGTCGGTGTCGCCATCGGCGGCGGCATCGGCGCGATCATCGCGCGACGCATCGCCATGACGCAGATGCCGCAGCTCGTCGCGGCCTTCCATTCGCTGGTCGGCCTCGCCGCCGTTTTCGTCGCCTGGTCGGCGTTTCTGGCGCCGGAAGCCTATGGCATCGGCACCTATCACGCGATACATGCCGCCAACCTTATTGAAATGGGCATCGGCGCGGCCATCGGCGCGATCACGTTTTCGGGTTCGATCATTGCGTTTGCCAAGCTCAACGGCAACATGTCGGGGGCGCCGATCATGCTACCCGGACGGCACGTCATCAATGCGGCCATCGCCATCGTCATCGTCGGCGGCATCGGCTGGCTTGTGTCGGACGTGTCGCGGCAGACGACAGAACTCTTCCTGCTGATCACGGTGCTTGCCTTTGTCATCGGCTTCCTGATCATCATTCCGATCGGCGGCGCCGACATGCCCGTCGTCGTCTCGATGCTGAACTCCTATTCGGGCTGGGCGGCGGCCGGCATCGGCTTCACGCTCGGCAACCTCGCGCTCATCATCGTCGGCGCGCTGGTCGGGTCGTCGGGTGCGATCCTCTCCTACATCATGTGCAAGGGGATGAACCGCTCCTTCTTCAGCGTCATTCTCGGCGGTTTCGGCGGCGACACGGCGGCGGCCGGCGGCGGCGCCGTCGAGACGCGGCCCGTCAAGCAGGGTTCGGCGGACGACGCGGCCTTCATCATGAAGAATGCCGGCTCCGTCATCATCGTGCCGGGCTATGGCATGGCGGTGGCGCAGGCCCAGCACACGCTGCGCGAAATGGCCGACATCCTGAAGGCCGAGGGCGTGAAAGTCTCCTACGCCATTCACCCCGTCGCGGGGCGCATGCCGGGTCACATGAACGTGCTGCTGGCCGAAGCCAATGTGCCCTATGACGAAGTCTTCGAGCTTGAAGACATCAACAACCAGTTCTCACAGGCCGATGTCGCCTTCGTCATCGGCGCCAACGACGTCACCAACCCCTCGGCCAAGACCGACCCGCAAAGCCCGATCTACGGCATGCCGGTGCTCGATGTCGAAAAGGCCAAGACCGTGCTCTTCGTCAAGCGCGGCATGGGGTCGGGCTATGCCGGTGTCGAGAACGAGCTCTTTTTCCGCGACAACACGATGATGCTTTTCGGCGACGCCAAGAAAATGGTCGAGGAGATCGTCAAGGGGCTCTGAGCCCCCGCGCTGGACGGATCGGACGGGCGGTGCTCACATAGGCGCCGCCCGTTTGCTATTGGGGGAGAGAGGCATGGACATCTATCACGGCTGGTTCAACCTGAAGCCCGGCGTGCGCGACATGGATTTCGTCGAAGCCTTCACCGGCTATATGGAGCTTCTCGAACGCGAAGGCGTCATCGAGGGCTGGCGGCTGATGCGCAAGAAACTCGGTCTCGCGCCGGCGCATCTCGGCGAGTTCCATTTCATGGTCGAGGTCGCGGACCTGACGCAACTCGACAGCGCCTTCAACTGGGTGGCGACGCGGGCGGACCCGGTCGAGACCGAGCATTTCAACGTCAACTCGCTGGTGACCGGCATCCAGTTCGCGCTCTACCGCGATTTCCCGGATCCGGTGCGCGAACAGGGTGAGGAACGGTTCTGAGATGAGTGTCGTCGTTCGCCCCGCGCGGGCCGCGGATCGCCCGGCGCTCATTCGTCTGATGGGCGCGCTCAACGAATTCGAGGCCGCGATCGAGGACAACCGGGCCGATGCTTCGGCCGCCGAAAGCCATCTCGACTGGGTGAGCGGCGAGATCGCCGCCCAGGGCGGTGTGACTCTGGTTGCCGAAAGCGGCGGCGCCGTCGTTGGATTTCTGAGTTTCGCCTTCGAGGAGGATCCGGGCACCTTTGTGCGGCCGGAGCATCGCCGCCATGCGATGATCTGGGATATCAGCGTCGATGAGGGTGCGCGCGGCAAGGGCGTCGGCCGGGCGCTGCTTGAAGCCGCGGAGGCGCATACGAAAGCCGCCGGCATCGGCGAGATCAGGCTCTATGTGCTGGAGAGCAACGCTCGCGCGCGGCGCATCTATGACGCGGCGGGTTACCGCACTTATGAGCGATTGATGGCGAAACGCATCTGAGCGTCAGACGGGTGCCCAAACGAAAACGCCCCCGCATTGCGGGGGCGTTGTCATTCCGGCGGATTGAACGCGCCGGGTTTACTTCTTGGCTGCCGCCGCCGGGACGCCGCTTTCGCGCTGGGCGCGCTTGCGGGCCAGCTTGCGGGCGCGGCGGATGGCTTCGGCCTTTTCGCGGGCGCGCTTCTCGGAGGGCTTCTCGTAGAAGTTGCGCAGCTTCATTTCGCGGAACACGCCTTCGCGCTGAAGCTTCTTCTTCAGGGCCTTCATGGCCTGATCGACATTGTTGTCGCGAACGAGTACCTGCACGAGAAAAACCTGTCTAGTTTCAATGGGTTAAGCGCGGACGGGCCGCGCCCCCCGCAAGAGTGCCGCTTGTCTAGCAAAGGATCGGGGCTTTGTCCACCGGCGCGGGGCCGAAAAGCGAGGCAATCCGCCCCGTTGCCGGGCGGGGGCGGCGGGCTCATATTGCCCCCATGGCCATACGAAAAATCGCCCGCATGGGGCATCCGGTGCTCAAGGGCATCGCCAGGCCCGTCCCCGACCCGACCGCGCCGGCGGTCCGGGCGCTGGTTGCCGACATGATCGAGACGATGATCGATGCCAACGGCGCCGGGCTCGCCGCGCCGCAGGTCTATGAGCCGTGGCGGATCGTCATTTTCCAGGCGCCGGCCGAGCGGGCGGGCGAGGCGGTCGACGAGGCCGAGATTTTCGATCACACGGCGCCGCTCACCGTCCTCATCAATCCCGAAATCGAGATCCTGTCGGGCGAAACCGAGAAGGGCTGGGAGGGGTGTCTTTCGGTGCCGGGGCTTCGCGGCCTCGTGCCGCGCAGCCTCGACATCCGCTATCGCGGCGTCACGCCCGACGGCGAAACCATCGAGCGCCGCGCGCGCGGTTTCCATGCCCGCGTCGTGCAGCATGAATGCGATCATCTCGACGGCATTCTCTATCCGCAGCGGATGGACGATCTGGCGGAACTGATATTCGAAAGCGAGGCCCGCGCCATGCTGGCGGCCCAGATGGAAGCGAAAGAAGCGGAAAAGGAGACCGGCGATGCCCGCTAAGACGACACCCCGTCCCGGCCTGCATGGGTCGCGGGCGCGCCATGCCGAGGCGGCGCGGGCAAAAATTCTCGCCGCCGCGCTTCCCCATGTCGCCTTCGACGGCTGGACGCCGCGCCTGATGCGCGAGGCGGCGGAAGCCGCCGGCGTCGATCACAATGAAATGCGCCTCGCTTTTCCGGACGGCGCGCTCGATCTCGTCGATTATTTTCTGGCCGATGGCGACCGGCGCATGGCCGGCGCGCTGGGTGCCCGCGACCTCGCGGCGATGAAAGTGCGCGAACGCATCACACATGCCGTGCGCGCCCGCATCGAGGCCGATGGCCTGCATCGCGAGGCGGTGCGCCGCGCCGTCACGCTGCTGGCGCTGCCGACGTCGGGCGGCCGCGGCCCCCGCGCGCTCTACCGTACGGTCGACGCGATCTGGCGCGCCGCCGGCGATACCTCCACCGATTTCAATTTCTACACCAAGCGCGCGACGCTGGCCGGCGTCTATTCCGCCGTCACGCTCTACTGGCTCGCCGACAACTCGGAGGATTTCGCCGACACATGGGCCTTTCTCGATGCACGCATCGAGGATGTGATGCGCTTCGAAAAAGCCAAGGCGTCGGTTCTGGATGTTGTCGGCAAGCTGCCGGACCCCTTCGCGCTGCTCGGCCGTCTGCGCTACCGGCAATAGCTCAGGGCGTGCCTTGGCCCACATCGATCCAGACGATTTCGTCGATCGAGGTGGCACAGACCGTACGGTCGGCGGGCTGCTGATACTCCATCGCCTCTTCCGGCGCATGCACGGCGATCAGCCGCGGCGACCGGCCGGCCGGCGCTTTCAAGGGCAGATAGAGGCTCTGCACATGCGACACGCGGCCGGACCCGTAGACGTTCACGTAGCGTGCGTGATAACCGCAAGGGCGCCATGCGATTTCATGCATGTCGCGGCGCACCTGGCCGCGCGTTGCCGGGGCCAGCATCTCCAGCATGTTGGTGCCGGTCGGATCGTGCGTCATGCGTTCGGCGACGCGCGTGCCGACAAGACGGAAGCGTATGTCGTCCGTATCGTGAATCTCCAGGATCGTCGCGTCGGGCAGCCACTGCGTCAGCGCCAGCGGATCGAAACCGGCGGCATCGGGCGCGCTGCTCGCGCGCGGCAGCGAGGACCAATAGGCGAAGAAATCGGTAAGCGCGCGCGGACCGAATGCGGGCGCGGCCGTTGCGCGGCCGGCGCTCGGCGCATGCGCTTCCATGAGGCGGCGCGCGTCCTCGTCGATACCATTGAACGTCTGGCTTTCGGCCAAATCCATGGGCGCTCTTCCCGGTCCGGCGGCGGCCTCTTCGGGCCTGTCGCCGGGTTTCATCCTGCCTACAGGGTGCGGGTTAGCGGTTAACGGGGCGTAACCGGCGGACGCTTTCCGAGCGGGAAGAGCCGGTTGACATGGCCCATCTTGCGGCCCGGCCGCGCCTCGGCCTTGCCGTAGAGATGCAGCTTGGCGCCCGGTTCGGCGGCCAGCGCCGTCCATTCGCCCGCATCGGCGCCGATCAGGTTGGTCATCACGGCGTCGGCATGGCGGGCGGGGTCGCCCAGCGGCCAGCCGCAGATCGCGCGGATATGCTGTTCGAACTGGCTCACCGCGCAGGCATCCATCGTCCAGTGGCCGGAATTGTGAACGCGCGGCGCGATCTCGTTGACGAGCAGCTTGTCCCCGCGGCCGACGAACATCTCGACGCCCATCACGCCCACATAATCGAGTTCGGAAACGATCTTCGCGGCGATGGCGCGGGCTTCGTCCGCGAGCGCCGGCGTCAGCGCGGCCGGTGCATAGGTGCGGTCGAGAATGTGGTTTGCATGGAGGTTCTCGACCGGATCGTAGGCCGCCACCTCGCCGTCCTGCCCCCGCGCGACGACGACCGAAATCTCGCGCTCGAAATCGATAAAGCCTTCGAGGATCGCCGGCAGCTTGCCGATTGCCGCCCATGCGGCGCCGGCCGCTTTCGCCGAGAGAATTTTTGCCTGTCCCTTGCCGTCATAGCCCATGCGCCGCGTTTTCAGCACCGCCGGTGTGCCGATCGCGGCCAGCGCTTTCGCCAGATCGTCCGTGTCCGCCACATCGGCGAAGGGCGCGGTGGCGATGCCGCGCTGCTTGAGGAAGTTTTTCTCGGTCAGCCGGTCCTGCGCCGTCGCCAGCGCCAGCGCGCCGGGGCGCACCGGCGCATGGGCGCTCAGGATGCGCGCCGTTTCGGCTGGCACATTCTCGAATTCATAGGTCACGACATCGACGCTGTCGGCAAAGCGCGCCAGCGCCGCCGCATCGTCATAGGCCGCGCGGGTCAGCGCGGCGGCGACATCGGCCGCCGGCACCTCGTCGTCCGGACAATAGATATGGCACTTGTGGCCGAGCTCGGCGGCGGCCATCGCCAGCATCCGGCCAAGCTGCCCGCCGCCCAGAATGCCGATCCGCCCGCCCGGTGCGATCGCCGCCACTATTCGTCCTCGGGCATGTCGGCGACGGCGTCGGTCTGCGCGGCGCGGTAGGCATCCAGCCGGTCGGCCAGCGCTTCGTCGGACAGCGCCAGCACCGCGGCGGCGAGCAGCCCGGCGTTCTTCGCGCCCGCCTCGCCGATGGCGAGCGTGCCGACCGGAATGCCGCCCGGCATCTGCACGATGGAGAGCAGGCTGTCCTGGCCCGACAGTGCCTTCGACTGGATCGGCACGCCGAAGACCGGCAGGGCGGTCAGCGAGGCCGTCATGCCCGGCAGATGCGCCGCGCCGCCGGCGCCGGCGACAATCACCTTCAGCCCGCGCGCGCGCGCCGTCTTCGCGTATTCGACCATGCGGTCCGGCGTGCGGTGGGCCGAGACGATATGCGCCTCATAGGGCACATCCAGCGCCTTCAGCGCCTCGGCGGCGTGTTTCATGGTCGGCCAGTCCGACTGGCTGCCCATGATGATGCCGACAAGAGCCCGGCCCGAACTGGAGGATTTTGCCATGCTTTCCGCCGATTTCTGCCGCCGGAGGCCCGCCCCCGCCAGCTTTGGAAAGCGAGGGAGTATAGGCATGGGGCGCGGCTTGGCAAGGAAGGGGGGAGGGGGTGCCAGAGCCTCACCCCACAATGTCTTTCCCGTCCTACCCCCACACGTCTTTGCCGGGCTTGACCCGGCAATCCAGAAGGCGCGGTACGCGCCGTCCAGCTTCGCAAAACCCTGACACCGCAAACTCTGCTTCGTCTCAGACCACTTCCCTAAACCCGGCTTGACCCGGCAACCAAGGGCGCCATGCTTGGACGATGAAAGACTTCTATGTCTACATGCTGGCAAGCGGGAGAAACGGAACGCTCTACACGGGTGTCACCAATGACATTCTCCGCCGTGTTTCGGAGCATCGGGAAGAAGCCGCCAAAGGCTTTACCAGCCGCTACGGCGTGAAGCATCTCGTTTGGTACGAAGTCCATGCAACCGCGCGCGCCGCGATACAGCGCGAAAAGAATATCAAGCACTGGTCGCGCGCATGGAAGATGGCGCTGATCGAAAAAGAGAACGCGTCCTGGCGCGATCTGTTCGAGGAACTTCTGTAAGAGTTTGACGAAGAAGGACGCCGCTTGCGCGGCTACTGGGTTGCCGGGTCAAGCCCGGCAAAGACGATGTGGGGGTTCTGTAGGCGGCACCTGACACGGACTAAGCGAATATACCGGACAGCTTGCATTTGACCCACGAGCATAAACGTTCACGTCTTGACCGATCCTGCTTAAAACCTGACAGCCAATCTTTGTACAACTCATCGGGCGGGAAAAGACCGTCGTTGGCAGCTTGGGACCAGTCGATACGGGTGATTTTAGGTAATCTCTTCCAAGTCTTCCATCTGTTTCGGCGACGCAGGCGGACACCGTGTTCGCGCAAATCTTCGCCGAGGACCTTGGCAAAGAAAACGCAATCGTCGGTGTATGCGGATATTGCGTCGATGCTGGTTGAAAATCGTTCGTCTATTGTGCCGTTGGCGTCTGACAGACCTAGATAGATATCAAGCAAAGCTTTCGGATGATGCGGGCCAGATTTTTGCAGGTCGACAATCAACGTGTTCCGATAGGTAATGGACTGAATGAGACTGTCGATTGCGCCAAAGAGATATGCTGACGCACTAAGCCCCCTTCCTCCTATCGATACTTTATCGAGAAGTATTCTTTCAAGGGCTTCGTTTGGCGTTCTTTGTGGTGAAAGAGTTTGCCAATCAGCTTGAAATTGAAATTCGAGGAGTTTCGGTTCCCTATGTTCTTTGGCAGCCTCAAGAAATTTCTCGTGTTCTTGCTTTAGGTCGCAGAAGCGCTTCGACATTGGCTGCACATGCTGCTTTTTCAACCCGAGGTAGGCGTTGCAGATGATAAACGATAGAGTTACCGCAGTATTGACGGCATTTAGCTCGGCGACGAGTGCGCCGAAGCGTTGACCACGAGAAATTACCGCTTGTGCACCCCATGCGCCGAAGAAGGCGCCAGCTGCGGCGGTGACAAATATCGTGAGAATTGAGGTGTCGCTCAATTGTGATACGTACTCAAGCGTCTGTCGCCAGTCCATTGTTCTACTCCCCCGGCTCCCGCTCACAAGCCGCCGCCGACCCGCAACTGACGCTCTTCACCTCACCGCCTTCCGCCAATGCCCGCAGCCAGCCGGTCGCCTTCACGCCTTCCACTTCATACGTGTAAAGACGATCGAAGCGGATCAGCGTGTGGGGCGTGCCGCCCGCCACATAGGAGCGGAAGCCGGGAATGGTGGCGGCGAGGTCGTTGCGGTTGGCCTCGATCAGCTTGTGCAGCCGTGCTTCGGTGCCGAGCAGTTTCAGGAACATTTCCTGCACGTCGTCATAGGCGTTGTCGTATTGCGCCATGGCGACCTCCGGCGCGGCAATCGCGGCGCGGCGCCATATCTCCTCGAACGTGCCGGGCGCACCGCCCTCGCTCACCCAGACCGGCGCGTCGTCGAAGAAACCCCAGCCTTCCATCAGCGGGGCGACCGCGGGGTCGCGGTAGCCGCCGGCGCCGTCGCCCAGCACCGCGATGCCCGCCTCCGGGTATCGTTCGGCGATCTCGACGGCATACCAGGGCGCGGCGATGCCGCCGGCGCTCGACCCGGCCACAAGCACGCGCTCGGGCGCCTTCACATTGCGGTAGACCCAGTCGAGCACCGCGCGAACATTCGTGCGGCCGCGATGGCGCACCGTGAACGCCTCTTTCCAGCTGTCGTAGGCCACGTCGCGGTTGCCGAGATGGACGTCGCCGGTGCAATAGGTGACGAAGACCTGCGTCCAGTCCTTCAGCGGATTGTCCGCATGGCTTTCGTCGAAGACGCCCTTCAGCTTGCGCGGGTCGTTGTGGTCGATCTGCGATGTCGGGATATAGGGCGTCGGTTCCTCCTCCAGCGAGCATTGGGCACCCGTCCAGCAGGCGCCGCCGCCATTCAGGAAGACGAAGAGCTTGTCGGACGCCCCCGGCTTCACGTGGAACTCGAAAGGCGTGCCGAGCGCGCAGGACGTTTCGCCGCCGGGCGCGATGGTGGTCCAGCCGGGTTCGAGCGCGGCGAGGCGCGGGCCGCCGCCGGGGGCGGCACCCCGCATCGTCTCGAAGGCGCCCCAGGCGACCAGGGCGATGGCGACGAGGCCTGTGGCGAGGGCGGGCGTGAATTTGGCGGTTTCGGCGGTCATGGCGGCTCCCCATTTTTGTTGCGCCGATTATGGGCAGGCGCGGGGCGGGGCGCCAGCGGGGAGAAGAGGCGCCCCGCCGGTTCCGGTTCGCATGGCGCTCGGCCCCGAAAAATGGCATTTTTATCGGCGAATCGCGGCTCCGGCCGCAGGCGACAGGCGACCCCCGCATGAAGATCGGCGACACGCGGCCCGTTTCGACAACCTCTTCCTCGACCCAGCGCGAGCGCGGCCGGGCGGGCGAGGCCGGCGGTGTCGGCGCTGGCCGCCTCGTCAGCGACAGCGCCAGCATCATGGGCATCCCCGAGGCCGAGATCACGCCCGCCGTGCGCGACGCGCTGATGGCGCTGATGGGCGAGGTCGACCGGCTCCGGCGCGACATGACGGCGATGCAGGACCGGCTGCGCGAGGCCGAGCAGCTCGCCGACCGCGACCCGCTGATCCCGGCCTTGAACCGCCGCGCCTTTGTGCGCGAACTTTCCCGCGTCATCGCCTTCGGGCGGCGCTATGGCGAGCCGGCCGGGCTCGTTTATTTCGATATCGACAATTTCAAGCAGGTCAACGACCGGCACGGCCATGCGGCGGGCGACGCGGCGCTGCATCATCTGACCAAGCTCGTCCTCGACAATATCCGCGAGACCGACATTGTCGGCCGGCTCGGCGGCGACGAGATCGGCGTCATTCTGGCGCGCGCCGACGAGGCGACGGCCAAGGCCAAGGCCGCGGCGCTCGCAAAGCTCGTCGCCGAGCGGCCGCTCAAATTCGAGGACAAGGAATTGCCGCTGTCGATTTCGGTCGGCGCCGTCGCCTTCACCGGCGAGGACGAAGCCGCCGATGCGCTCGCCCGCGCCGACAAGGCCATGTACGAAGCCAAGCGCGGCGAGGAGTGAAGTCGCTCATTCTTCCCACTCTCCCCCTTGTTTGTACCGGGGAGATACCCCTCTGTGGGGGGAAGGCGGGAATGATGGCATGCGTCCTACGCCGTAATATCCGGAAACAATATATCCTCGATCTCCTGGATGCGGTCGCGCAGATGCAGCTTGCGCTTTTTCAGCCGCTTGATCTGCAGGTGGTCGGGGCGCGGCGTTTCCTCCAGCGCATAGATCGCCATGTCGAGATCACGATGCTCTTCCTTGAGCTTCGCCAGCGTCTCGCGCAGTTCCCGTTCCTCGCGTTCGGTCATTTGCGTGGTTTGCCCGGCGATTTGCGAACGGGGCTGCGACGGCCGTCCTTCAGGTCCTCGCCCCAGCGCCGCGTGTCGGGCGCCTCGAGGCCGAACAGGTCGAGCATCCGCGCCGCCGTCTGCGTCACCATCTCGTCGATCGAGGCAGGCTTGGCATAAAGCGCCGGCACGGGGGGGGCGATAATTGCGCCGATTTCGGATAGTTGCGTCATCGTGCGCAGGTGGCCGGTATGCAGCGGCGTTTCGCGCACCATCAGCACCAGCCGGCGGCGCTCCTTCAGCATCGTGTCGGCGGCGCGCGTCAGCAGCGACGATGTAACGCCGGTCGAGATTTCCGACATGGTGCGCACCGAACAAGGGGCGACGATCATGCCGAGCGTCTTGAACGAACCGCTCGCGATCGCCGCGCCGATGTCGTCCAGCCGGTAGCGCGTATGGGCCAGCGCCTCGACATCCTTCGGCTTCAGCCCGGTCTCGTAGCCCAGCGTCATTTCGGCCGCCCGGGTCATCACCAGATGCGTTTCGACGCCCAGTGAACCCAGTATTTCAAGCAGGCGCACGCCATGGGCGACGCCCGAGGCGCCGGAGATTCCCACAACAAGACGGGGCGGTGTTCGGCCGGATTTGCTCATAACCCTACCTTTACAATGCCCGCGCTTTCTTTGCGAGTGGGGTTCGACAAGGGCCCCGAAAAGAGTCACACTTTACCGGTCGGAAGTTTAACGAAAGGACGGAATGAGATGGCTCTGGAGTCTCACATTGCCGAGCTTCGTGATCGCCACAGGACACTGGAACTGGAGATCGAGGCCGAGATCCACCACCCCAGCAGCGACGATCTGCATATCGCGGAACTGAAGAAGCAAAAGCTTCGACTGAAGGAAGAAATCGAAAGGCTGGGCAGCGAAAGGTCCGTTGCCGCCTGACACGAAACTCAGCATTCACGTGAAACGACCGGCGCCGGGCCCCCAAGCCCGGCGCTTTGCATTTCGGGGCGTCCGCCTACAGTTCCTCCGCCTTCGTACGCAGCTTGAACTTCTGGATTTTTCCGGTCGAGGTTTTCGGCAATTCGGTAAAGACCACCGTCTTCGGGCATTTGAAATGCGCGAGGTTGGCGCGGCAATGCTCGATCACGTCTTTCTCGGTCAGCGTCGCGCCCGCCTTCACGGTCACGAAGGCGCAAGGGGTCTCGCCCCATTTCTCGTCGGGGCGCGCCACCACGGCCGCTTCCAGAATATCCGGATGCCTGTAGAGCGCGTCTTCGACTTCGATCGATGAAATGTTCTCGCCGCCCGAAATGATGATGTCCTTCGAGCGATCCTTGAGCTGGATATAGTTGTCCGCGTGCCAGACGCCGAGATCGCCGGAATGGAACCAGCCGCCGGCAAAGGCTTCCGCCGTCGTCTTCGGGTTCTTCAGGTAGCCTTTCATCGTCACATTGCCGCGGAACATCACCTCGCCCATCGTCTCGCCGTCGCGCGGCACTTCCTCCATCGTCTCCGGGTCGCGCACCGAAATGCCTTCCAGCACCACGTAGTTGACGCCCTGCCGCGCCTTCACTTCGGCGCGCTTGTCCGTTTCGAGCGCGTCCCATTCGTCGTGCCAGGCGTTCACCACCGCCGGCCCGTAGGTTTCGGTCAGTCCATAGACATGGATCACGTTGAAGCCTTCCGCTTCCAGCTTGCGGATCGTCGCGGCGGGCGGCGGGGCGGCGGCGGCGAAATAATTGACGAGGTTCGGCAGCGGTTTCTTCTCCTCCGCCGTGGCGTTGATCAGGAAGCCCATCACGGTCGGCGCGCCGGCCATATGCGTCACCTTGTGGTCGGCAATCGCGGCGAAGATGTTCGCCGCCGTCACGCGGCGCAAACACACATGCGTACCGGCGACCACGCTCAGCGACCAGGTGAAGCACCAGCCGTTGCAATGGAACATCGGCACCGTCCAGAGATAGACGGAACTTCCCGTCATCCCCGCCGTCACGATATTGCCCATGCCGAGCAGATAGGCGCCGCGATGGTGATAGACGACGCCTTTCGGGTTCCCCGTTGTGCCCGAGGTGTAGTTGAGGCTGATCGCCTGCCACTCGTCGGCCGGCAACTGCCAGTTGAAATGCGGGTCGCCCTTGGCGATGAAGCTCTCGTAATCCGTCTCGCCGATCTTCTCGCCCGGCCCGTCGTAAAACGCATCGTCGATGTCGATGACGAACGGCTTGACCTTCGCAAGCGCCAGCGCGTCCTTCGCCAGCCCCGCGAACTCCCGGTCGACGAACAGCGCCTTCGCTTCCCCGTGATCGAGCATGAAGCCGATGGCGGCGGCGTCGAGCCGCGTGTTGATCGTGTTGACGACGGCGCCGGTCATCGCCGGCCCGTAATGCAGTTCCAGCATTTCGGGAATGTTCGGCGCGATCACCGCCACGGTGTCCCCGAGCCCGATGCCGCGTTCGGCAAGCGCCGAGGCGAGCTTCCGGCAACGGGCATAAAGCGCCGCATAGTCGCGCCGCAGGCTCCCATGCACCACCGCGAGTTTCTCGGGATAAACCTCCGCCGCCCGCTTCAGAAAACTCAGCGGCGACAGCGGCTGGTGATTGGCCGGGTTCTTGTCGAGACCGGTTTCATAGGGGTTCGTCATGGGAGTGCCTCGTCGCGCGCGGGGGAGGGGATGCTTCGCCGACGTTACTAAGGGGGCAGGGCAGCGGCAAGGCGGGAAGGGGGTTGATGCCGTTGCGCAAATTTTGAGCACCGCGCCACCTCAAACAAAAGTGTCACCCCGGCGAAAGCCGGGGTCCATGGGCGGAAGCCCCAGATGCGGAAAGGCCGATGGATCCCGGCTTCCGCCGGGATGACATCTGTGGTTGGGACACGCGCATGAATCTCTCCGCATCCCGTGCTAAAACCTCCCCAACAAGAAACTCACCGGGGAGGCCCACGCGATGACCAGTTACAAGGACACCTACGACGCCTGGAAGCGCGATCCGGAGGGCTTCTGGGCCGAAGCGGCGAAAGAGATCGACTGGTTCAAGCCGGCGACGCAAACCCTCGAAGTCAAGAACGGCCTCTCCCGCTGGTTCGTCGGCGCGGAGACCAACACCTGCTGGAACGCGCTCGACCGTCACGTCAAGGCGGGCCACGGCGCGCGCACCGCGCTGATCTATGACAGCACCATGCTCGGCCGCGTCAAGAAATTCACCTACGCCGAGCTCCTCGAAAAGGTTTCGCTCTTTGCCGGCGTCCTCCAGCGCCACGGCATCGAGAAGGGCGACCGCGTGTTGATCTACATGCCGATGGTGCCGCAGGCCGCCGTCGCGATGCTCGCCTGCGCGCGGCTCGGCGCGATCCACTCCGTCGTCTTTGGCGGCTTCGCGCCGAAGGAATTGGCAACCCGCATCGACGATGCGACGCCGAAGCTGATCGTCTCGGCCTCCTGCGGGCTCGAGCCCGGCCGGGTCATCGCCTACAAGCCGCTGATGGACAAGGCGATCGAGATGAGCGCGCACAAGGTTTCGGCCACGATCGTCTTCCAGCGCGAAATGGAGAAGGCAACGCTCGTCGCGGGCCGCGATTTCGACTGGAAGGACGAGATGGACAAGGCCGCCGCCGCCGATGCGCGGCCCGACTGCGTCTCCGTCGCCGCCACCGATCCGCTTTACGTGCTCTACACCTCGGGCACCACCGGCAAGCCGAAAGGCGTGGTGCGCGACAATGGCGGCCATATGGTGGCGCTGAAATGGTCGATGAAAAACGTCTACGACATCGACCCCGGCGACACCTTCTGGGCCGCTTCCGATGTCGGCTGGGTTGTCGGGCACAGCTACATCGTCTACGGGCCGCTGGTGCATGGCTGCACGACGATCCTCTTCGAGGGCAAGCCCGTCGGCACGCCCGATGCCGGCACCTATTGGCGCATCATTGCCGAGCATGGCGTCAAGGCGATGTTCACCGCGCCCACCGCCTTCCGTGCCATCCGCAAGGAAGACCCGCAGGCCGAACTCGTCTCGAAATACGACCTCACGAAATTCGAGGTGCTTTATCTCGCCGGCGAGCGCGCCGATCCCGACACGATCCAGTGGGCCGAAAAGGCGCTTTCGGGCCGCCCGGTCATCGATCACTGGTGGCAGACCGAGAGCGGCTGGCCGATGGTTTCAAACCCGATGGGCATCGAGCGGCTGCCGGTCAAATACGGTTCGCCCTCCGTGCCGCTGCCCGGCTATGAAATTCATGTGGTGGACGAGGCCTGCAAACAGGTCGGCCCCAACACGACCGGCGCCATCGTCGTCAAGCTGCCGCTGCCGCCGGGCTGCCTGCCGACGCTGTGGCAGAACGAACAGGGCTTCCGCGAGAGCTACCTCAGCGAGTTTCCGGGCTACTACAAGACGGCAGACGCGGGCTTCCTCGATGAGGACGGCTATCTCTACGTGATGAGCCGCACCGACGACATCATCAATGTCGCCGGTCATCGCTTGTCGACCGGCGGCATGGAGGAAGTGCTGGCCGCGCATCCCGATGTCGCCGAATGCGCGGTCATCGGCATCGCGGACCCCATGAAGGGCCAGGTGCCGGTCGGCTTCCTCGTCCTCAATGCCGGCGTCGCGCGTCCCGCCGCCGACATCGAACGTGAGGCGGTCGCACTCATCCGTGAACGGATCGGTCCCGTCGCCGCCTTCAAGACCGCGATGATCGTGCAGCGCCTGCCGAAAACCCGCTCCGGCAAGGTGCTGCGCGGCACGATGCGCAAGATCGCCGACGGCGAAAAATGGGACACCCCCGCCACCATCGACGACCCCGCCGTGCTCGGCGAAATCGAAGCGGTGCTGAAGGCGGGGCTGGGAAGGTAGGAGAGGGGCGGATTTTTTCGATGCGCTCAACAAAAACTCAGTGTCACCCCGGCGAAAGCCGGGGTGACACAGTATTCTTGTTCATGGATGTACCCTGATCAAGCCCGGCAAAGACGAGTGGGGGAGATATGTGGGCAACGAAGGTGCAACAAATACCGGGGTGACACTTGTGTGTCGGGTTCAGGCAGCGTGATGCTTCACCGTCAATCCCCCTTGCCCCTCCCCCTCACACCCTCCAGATGCTATACCTCCCCACTTCGAAACCCGGAGTAAGTCCATGGCCGCAGGCGAAACTCTCAAAGGCAAGGTTGCGATCGTCACCGGCGGCGCGAGCGGCATCGGGCGCGCGGTGGCGCATGCCTTTGCCGATCAGGGCGCGAAGGTGATGCTGTGCGATGTCGACGAGGACGCGGGCGAGGCGGTTGCCGCCGAAATCGCCGACCGCGGCGGCGAGGCGCGCTTCCGGCATTGCGATGTCGGCGAGCGGCTCGACGTGCGCAATGTCGTCTGCGCGACGACGGATTCCTTCGAGCGCGTCGACATTCTCGTCAACAATGCCGGCGTCGTTTCGCCCGGCGCCAGTTTCCTGACGCTCGAAGAAGAAGAGTTCGATCGTGTCATCCGCATCAATCTCAAGGGCCAGTTCCTGATCGGCCAGGCGGTCGCGCAGCAGATGGTCAAGCAGATCGAGGATGGCCATCCGCCCGGCGTCATCGTCAACATGTCGTCGATCAATGCCGTTCTCGCGATTGCCGACCAGACCGCCTATGTCGCGTCGAAAGGCGGCGTCAAGCAGCTTACCGAAGCGATGGCGCTGTCGCTGGCGCCCTACGGCATCCGCGTCAACGCGGTCGGCCCCGGCACCATCGCGACGCCGATGGCCGCCGCCGTCAACAGCGACGAGCGCGCGCAGAAAGTCATGATGTCGCGCACGCCCCTGGGCCGCATCGGCCGGCCGGAGGAAATCGCCTCCATCGCGGTCTTCCTTGCGTCGGACGCCGCCAGCTACATGACCGGCCAGACCATCTATGCCGATGGCGGCCGCCTCTCCCTCAACTACCTCGCCCAGCCGCCGGTGAAGGCGAAGGACGAGGAGAAGAAGAAGTAGGGGAGGGCGCGGCCCGCAAACCGGGGATAACTTCACTTATCCCCGGTATCGTCGGACGTGACGCCGCCGTGCGACTTATCCCCGGCTCGCAAGCCGCACCCCGCAAAAACGCAAAATGTTCCGCGCGTCTCCATCGCGGGCCTCAAAACCGGGGATAAATTATTTTTATCCCCGATTATCGTCCGTAGGCGGATCAAAAATCCGGATGTTTGTGACAGTTTTTTGACAGTTCGATGACAGCCGCGGGCGAAAAACAAAAAGGCGCGGAAAACCGCGCCTTTTCATTTGTGACAGTTCGATGACAGAAAGCGGGGATTACGCCTCGCCGTCCTCCTCGATCTTGACGTCTTTCAGCTTCGCGAAAACGCTGTCGGCGTCATAGCTCTTGCGTTCCTCGTCTTCCGGCTTCTTTTCCGGCGCTGCGATGGTCGCGTGCAGCGGTTCGGCGGGCTGGGGCGCGGTTTCGCTTGCCGGCAGCAGCGTTTCGGTGATGCCGGCGGCCTTGTTGGCCTTCTTGCGTTCGCGTTCAGCCTTGCGGGCGGCCTTCTGCACCGCCGCGTCGAGCTCGATTTGCGTGCAAAGACCGAGGGTTACGGGATCGACCGGCTTGATGTTGGGCGCGTTCCAGTGGCTGCGGTCGCGCACGCTCTGGATCGTCGGCTTGGTGGTGCCGACGAGCTTGGCGACCTGCGAGTCCGGCAGTTCCGGGTGGTTGCGCAGCAGCCAGGCGATCGCGTCCGGGCGGTCCTGGCGGCGCGAAACGGGCGTGTAGCGCGGGCCCTTGCGCGTCGGGATCGGCGGGATTTTGTATTTGCTTTCAGCGGTTTGCAGGCGCGCATCCGGGTCCTGCTGGCAGCGCTCGATCTCGGCGCGCGTCAACTGGCCGGACACCACCGGGTCCATGCCCTTGATCCCCTGCGCCACGTCGCCGTCGGCGATGCCCTTCACCTCAAGCACATGCAAACCGCAGAAATCGGCCACCTGATCGAAGGTCAGCGCGGTGTTCTCGACGAGCCAGACGGCCGTCGCCTTGGGCATAAGGGGCTGAATCATGTTGCTTCCTCTGGTCCACCCGGCGAGCCCGCCGGATAAACCGCTTTTCCTGTCCATCGAAGAGTTGGATTGAGGGCGTTATATAGGGCGAAAAAGCGGTCAATGAAAGCGGAATGATGCGGGCCCCCCAAATTGTGAAGAGCGCGCAAAAAAGGCCGGAACCCTCGGGATTCCGGCCTTTTTCAATGGCGGGCGCCGTGTTTAGCGCTTGATCTCGGTGATCTTGGTGCCCTCGATGCTGACGCCGGCCATCAGGCCCTTCTGGTCGAAGATGAAGGCATAGGCATCTTCCTTCAGCGTCGAGGTCGAGAGGTTCTTGGCCGCGCCCTCGTCGACGACGACCACCGTCGGACCGACGCCGATCTCAAGACCATGCGATTCCTTCAGGTAGTTCACCGCCTCGTCGTTCATCAGGAAAACGGCATAGCCGTAGGACTGCGCGCCCGCCTGCAGGCCCCAGGAGCCCGTCACGGAATTGTAGTAGCGCTGCACCTCGCCGTTTTCGTTGAGGACGCCCTCGCCATAGGCTCCGCCGAAAACGAGACCGGCCTTGACGATGTTCGGGAAGACGAGGATCGCCTGCGCCTGTTCGCCGATGTCCTTCGCGACCGCATTGGTCTCGTAGAGCTTGTCGAGCGCGTGTGCGGCTTCCTTGTTCAGGTCTTCGGCGGTTGCCGCATGAGCGCTTTGAACCGCGCCAAGCGAAACCGATGTTGCCGCGGCAAAGACGGCGGCAAGCATGAATCTTTTGAGGTTCGTCATCGGTGTTCTCCTTTGCGTCGTGGAAGATCGGGTCTTGCGACCGTGAGCGGCATCGCGCGGACGGCGATGCCCGGCGGGCGATGCCGCCGAGGACCGGACCTTCGAGGAGGCTTATGACGATTTAGTGGAGAGACTGTGATGATTTCGGGCGCGAATGAGGCCGCGCAAAAATTGGCTCAAACGGTCAGGATTATCTTGCCGATATGGCTGCTCTTTTCCATAAGGGCATGCGCTTTCGCGGCGTCGGCCAGCGGAAAGACCGTATCTATCAAGGGTTGTATGCGCCCTGCCTCGATCGGCGGCCATACCTTTTCGCGCAAGGCCCGGGCAAGTGCCGCCTTTTCCTCGATGCTCCGTGGGCGGAGTGTCGATCCCGTCAGCGTCAGCCGCTTCAGCATTACGGGGAGGAAATTCACCTCCGCCGTCGGCCCGTTCAGGAAGGCGATAGAAACGATGCGCCCGCCGGTCGCGGCCACCTGAATGTTGCGCGCTATATAGTCGCCGCCCACCATGTCGAGGATGACATCTGCACCGCGCCCGTCCGTCAGCCGCTTCGTCTCGGCGACGAAATCGGCGTCGCGGTAGTTGATCGCCGCGTCGGCGCCGAGCTTCAGGCAGGCCGCACATTTCTCGGCCGAGCCCGCTGTCGCGATGACCTTGGCGCCGAAGAGGCGCGCAAGCTGGATTGCCGTCGTGCCGATGCCGCTCGAGCCGCCATGCACGAGGAAAGTCTCGCCGGCCTTCAGGCCGCCGCGCTCGAAGACATTGGTCCAGACGGTGAAAAAGGTTTCGGGCAGCGCCGCCGCTTCCGTCATCGACAGTCCCTGCGGCACGGGCAGGGTGTGCGTCTCGTGCGCGAGACAGTATTCGGCGTAGCCGCCACCGCCCACCAGCGCGCAGACCTTGTCGCCCGCCTTCCACATCGAAACGCCCGGTCCTGCGGCCACGACCTCGCCGGCGACCTCAAGCCCCGGCGTTTCCGGGGCGCCGGGCGGCGGCGGATAGAGGCCCATGCGCTGGATCGTGTCGGGGCGGTTGACGCCGGCGGCGGCAACCTTGATCAGGATTTCGCCATGGCCGGGGTGGGGCCTCGGAATCCTTCGGCTTTCCAGCACGTCCGGGCCTCCGGGCTCGCGGATCGCGATGGCCGTCATGGTCTCGGGCAGGTTGGGCAAGGCGCTGTCCTCCGGCGGCGGGATCGGCTTGCAGGTCTAGCGGGACCTCCCCAAACTGGCAACCGGGAGCGACGAAGGAGGCCAAGTGTTATGGACAGGGACGATCTGGAGCCGCGCAAACGGCGCGACGAGGCGCTGGCAGCGCTCGCGAAAGAGGATTTGAGCCTGCTCGGGATCGAGGAGCTGGAGGAACGAATCACCGCGCTTGGAGGTGAAATTGCGCGAATTCAGGACCAGCTCGTCAAAAAGCGCGGATCGCTGTCGGCGGCCGAGGCATTGTTCAAAAAATAGACACGCTTAGTTAACACGTTAAAAATACAGCGCTTTTAGTTGCGTCGTCACAGTGTTCGACCTCTCTCGACTGAACTGACAGCGCGTCAAATTGCCACAAGATTAACTTCCTGTTAGGAGTGATGTCGCTAGGGTGACCTTGCGTAATCCAGTTCTCTGGATTTCTGAGTGGCTCCTATCCACTCTGTTTGACGCCTCCCTGTTAGAACTTGAGCCGCGGGCTTTCCCCGCGGCTCTTTTTTGTCCGGATGGCGCCTGTCCCGTTCCGATGGCACGGATATTGATCCTTCAGACCCTGAATGTCCCGCAATGGGGCGGTATCAGGGGTTTGAGGGATGAGTGTTCACGAGATCACGGGCGGCGACGAAATCGGCTTTGCCGAAGCCGAATGCGTCACCTTGAGCGAATTCATGGCGTCGGGGCTCTTCCAGCGCACCTATGGCGAGGGCATGCGGCTGGTCGAGGAAACCTCGGCCTATCTCGACGGCGCCGGTCGTGAGGCCGCCAAGGCGCTGCCGCGCGAGGCCTCGCTCGCCTATGCGGGCGAAAGCATGCGTCTCACCACGCGGCTGATGCAGGTCGCCTCCTGGCTGCTGGTACGCAAGGCCGTGCATGAAGGCGAGATGACGGCCGAGGAGGCCAATTCCGAGAAATACCGGCTCGCCACCAAGGAAATCGCCCGCCAGCCGCGCTTTGCCGGCGCGGATGTACTGCCGCAGCGCCTGCTGGAACTGATCGAGCGTTCGGAGCGCCTCTATGCGCGGGTCGAGCGCCTTGATGCGCGGCTCCGCGAGCCCGTCGCCGGCCCGGCGCACAACCATCCGCTGGCCGAGCAGATGCAGCGCGTCGAAGCCTTCTACCGCGAGAGCCTTTCCGCCGACTTCCCGCGTCCGCAGTTCGGCCGCCGCAAGCGCCGGCCCGAGTAAGGTTTTCCCGTTGCCGCAACAAAAAAGCCCCGCAAATGCGGGGCTTTTTCATGTTTCGATAGTGCCGTCGGCTCAGCTGTTGCCGCCGATGAAGCCGAACTTCTTCTTGAAGCGGCTGACACGGCCGCCGCGATCGAGGATCTGCTGGCCGCCGCCGGTCCATGCCGGGTGCGTCGTCGGGTCGATGTCGAGCACCAGCGTGGCGCCTTCCGACCCATAGGTCGAGCGCGTCTGGAAGGTCGTGCCATCGTTCATCGTCACGGTGATGAAGTGATAGTCCGGATGGGTCTCTTTCTTCATGGGCTTATCGCCTTCCCGAATTGAAAACGGCGCGCTCCGGGCGCTCCCCGGCGGAAGCGCCGCGCTGCCGGAATTGGGGGCTTATAGCGAACGGGCGGGGTCCATGCAAGCCGCGATGCGGGGCGCGTTTTGGACCCTGAAATCAAGGCTTTGCGCGCTCATGCCGCGGCGGCCGGGCGGCACCGGCATTGCGGCGGCGGGGCGGGCATTGCTATACCGGGCGCTGAACTTATCCACGGGGTGATCCCGAGCGGCTAGTGTGGCCGGTCCCGCAAAAAAAGAAGAACCGGCGCCAAGGCATGAGCGACACATCGAACCCGGTCGTCGAGGCCATCGAGGAAGAGGCGCAACGGCGACGCCCTGCCAAGCAGGTCCGTCCGATCCTGCGGCTCGTGCCGTTTCTCGCGGTCTATCGCGGCATGGTGGCGCTGGCCGTTCTGGCGCTCATCCTCGCGACGCTGGCGACGCTCGCCATTCCGATGGCCGGCGGGCGGCTGGTCGATCTCCTAAACGAGGCCGACAACGGCGCGACGGCGGCCTTCATCGATCGCTATTTCCTGGCGCTGATCGCCGTTGCGCTGGTGCTTGGCGTTGCGAGCGCCGCACGGTTTTATTTCGTCAGCTGGCTCGGCGAGCGTGTGGTCGCCGACCTCAGGCAGGCTGTCTATGCGCATGTGCTGAAACTGTCGCCGTCGTTTTTCGAGCTGACGCGCACGGGCGAAGTGCTGTCGCGGCTTACCGCCGACACGACGCTGATCAAGACGGTGGTCGGTTCCTCGGCGTCCATCGCGTTGCGCAACCTCTTCCTCTTCGTCGGCGCGGTGTCGATGATGGTCTTCACCAGCCCGCGCCTTTCGAGCCTCGTTCTCTTCGCCATCCCGATGATCGTGCTGCCGCTGGTGTTTCTCGGCCGCTGGGTGCGGCGTCTGTCGCGCTCGGCGCAGGACCGGCTGGCGGATACGAGCGCTTTCGGCACCGAAAGTCTCAACGCGATCCAGACCGTGCAGGCCTTCACGCATGAGGAGCACGACCGGAAGCAGTTTTTCGACACGGTCGAGCGTTCGTTCGACACCGCGCGGGCGCGCATCGTCGCCCGGGCGGTGCTGACGGCGCTGATTTTCTTTCTCGGGCTTTCGAGCGTCGTCGGTGTCATCTGGTTCGGCATGAAGGACGTCATGGCCGGCGAGATGACCGGCGGTTCGCTCGCGCAGTTCATTCTCTACGCGCTGTTTGCTTCCGGCGCGCTGGCCGCGCTTTCGGAAATATGGGGCGACATGCAGATGGCGGCCGGCGCCACCGAGCGGCTGATGGAGCTTCTCGATGTCGAGCCGCAAATCGCCGCGCCCGCCGCGCCGCTGGCGCTGCCGGCGCCGTCGCGCGGGGAACTCCGTTTCGAGAACATTACCTTCGCCTATCCGGCACGGCCGGGCATCTCGGCGCTCCGCGGTTTCTCGCTCGATGTCGGTCCCGGCGAAACCGTGGCGCTGGTTGGCCCTTCGGGCGCCGGCAAGAGCACGGTCTTCCAGCTTTTACTGCGCTTCTACGATCCGCAATCGGGCCGCATCACGCTTGATGGCATCGATGTGCGCGACGCCGATCCGCGCGACGTCCGGGCGCGCATCGCGGTGGTGCCGCAAGAGACCGTGATCTTCGGCACGACGATTGCCGAGAACATCCGCTACGGACGCCCCGATGCGGGCTGTGCCGAAATCGAGGCGGCGGCACGGGCCGCCCGCATCGACGATTTCATCGCCCGGCTGCCGGACGGCTACGACACACAGGTCGGCGAGCGCGGCGTCACGCTTTCGGGCGGCCAGCGCCAGCGTCTTGCGATTGCGCGTGCGATCCTGCGCGATGCGCCGGTGCTGCTTCTCGACGAAGCGACCAGCGCGCTCGACGCCGAAAGCGAAGCGGCGGTCCAGCAGGCGCTCGAAGGGCTGATGCGCGACCGCACGACGCTTGTCATCGCGCATCGCCTGGCGACCGTGCTCAAGGCCGATCGTATCATCGTCATGGAGGAGGGGCGTGTCGTCGCGTCCGGGACGCATGACGAGTTGCTGCGGCAGGGCGGGCTTTACGCGCGGCTGGCGCGGCTGCAATTTACCGGCGATCTTTCGGGCGAGCCGTCCGGGCCGGTGCCCGGCGCGATCAGCGCGGCCGCCGGACGCGTTCAATAAATCGGGGGAACGTCATGTCGAAGCGTTGGCAAATTGTTGGATACGTCGCGTTGGCACTGGTCATTGTCGCCAGTGTCATCGCCTGGCGTTTCCTGGCGGCGGCGGGCTACTTCACGGGCATCCGGCAGGAAATCGCCGCCGATTGCCGCGCCATTGCGGCGGTGCCGGGACCGGAAGACATCGTCATCGACCACGAGCGCGGCATTGCCTATGTGTCGGCTTATGACAGGCGCGCGGTGCAGGCCGGCTTGCCCGGTTCGGATGCCGTGCGCGGCGGCATCTATGCGATCGACCTCAACGCGCCGCAGGCCGAATGGGCGCTCTATCCGGTGACACCGTCGAACCCCGCCGATTTCCGGCCGCACGGCATCGACCTTCATGTCGGAGCGGATGGTGCGCGGCGTCTTTTCGCGGTCAATCATCCCGCGTCGGGGACCGAAACGGTCGAGATTTTCGATATTGCGCCGGACGGAACGCTCGTCCATGCCGCCAGCGTCACCGATCCGTTGTTCGTGTCGCTCAACGACGTGGTTGCCGTCGGGCCGGACAGCTTCTATGCCACCAACGATCATGCGTCGAAGAACGCGCTGCACCAGCTTTTCAGCAATGTCCTGCTGCTGCGCAACGCCAATGTCGTCTATCACGACGGCACGGCGGCGCGCCTCGTTACGGACGGCTTCGTCTATGCCAATGGCATCAATGTCAGTGCCGACGGCAGCAGGATCTATGTCGCGGATGTGATGGGCATGAGCCTGCATGTTTTCGCGCGCGATGCGGCGACCGGCGACCTTCGGGGGATCGACATGGCGCGGCTCGGGACGGGCATCGACAATATCGACGTGCAACCCGACGGCTCGCTGCTGATGGGCGCGCATCCGAACATCATCGACTTCATGGCCCATGCGGGCGACCCGGCCTCGCTGTCGCCGAGCCAGGTCGTGCGTGTCGAGCCCGGCGAGAACGGCGGCGGCAAGGCCGGCACCATCTATCTCAATCTCGGCACCGAGATTTCAGGTATCAGCGTTGCGGCCGGCTATGGCGACGTCATGCTGCTCGGACAGGTATTCCAGCCGGAAGTTCACGTCTGTACGCAGTCGAAGGAAATCAAGGCCTGGTGATCAACGCTCGGTGAGCTTGAATTCGATGCGGCGGTTGCGCGTGTTGTCGGCCGCCGTGCGTCCGGCCGCCAGCGGGTGATGTTCGCCGAAGCCGGCCGCCACCAGGTTTCGCGCCGGAACGCCTTGCACGACGAGGTAGTCGACGACAGCGATGGCGCGGGCGCTCGACAGATACCAGTTCGACGGGAATTGCGGTGTCGCGATCGGGTTGGCGTCGGTGTGTCCGTCGACGCGCAGGACCCAGGGGATGTCGTCGGGAATTTCGGCGGCGATTTCGCGCACCGCAACGGCGATCTTGTCGAGTTGTTCCTGTCCCGAAGGGTTGATGTCGGCCGACCCCGAGGCGAAGAAGATTTCCGACTGCATCGCAAAACGGTCGCCGACGATTTCGATATCGGTGCGGTCGCCCAGAATGGCCCGCAAGCGGCCGAAGAATTCCGAACGGTAGCGCGCCAGTTCCTGAACCTTCTGCGCCAACGCCGCATTGAGACGGCGGCCGAGATCGGCGATCTGGGCCTGCGATTCCCGGTCGCGCTGTTCGGATGCTTCCAGCGCCGCCTCAAGCGTTGCAAGCTGGCGGCGCAGGGCGGCGATCTGCTGGTTCAGCAGTTCGACCTGCGCCAGTGCCTCGTTCGATACGCGCTGTTCGTCTGAAAGGCGGCTTTCGAGCTCGGCAATACGGCCGCCGGCGCCGGCCGCGTCCTCGGCCATGGTGGCGAGGCGTTCGCTTTCGGCGGTGGCGGCGGCCAGCGAATCCTGCAGCGACAGGATCGTGACTTCGAGATCGGCTTTTTCGCGCCGCTCCAGCGCCAGCTGGTTCACCAGTTCGGCGACCTGACTGCGCAAATTGTCCAGTGCCGAGTCCTTGTCGCTGACCAGCAACCCGAGAAAGAACTGCGTGATCATGAAAACGGTCAGCAGGAAAATCAGCACCAGCAGCAGGCTCGACATGGCGTCGACGAAGCCCGGCCAGTAATCGGCGGTGGGCGCGCGGCCGCGAATACGTTTGTTGGCGAGGGCCATGCTGCGTCAGCCCCGTCCGTCGAGGCGGCGCGCCAGTTCCTCGAGCACCGGCCGCAACGCTTCCTGATTTTGCGCCAGTTGCCGGACCAGTTGCTGCTCGCCGCGCAACTGCTCGGTCAGCGCCGTGATCTGGCCGGCCAGCGCCATCAGCGAGGCATTGGCGCCTTCGCCGCCGCCGCCCGCCAGCGCCTGTTCGATGTTGCGCAGGCGCCGCGCCGTCTCGCCCAGCATCGAAGGCGCGTTGGGGTCGGTCTCGGCAAGATTCGTGACCGTCGAGAGCCATTCCTCAAGCTCATTGTAGAAGCGGTTCTGCGCTTGCCCCGCCTGCAAATCGAGAAAGCCGAGCACCAGCGAGCCCGCAAGGCCGAACAGCGAGGAGGAGAAGGCCGTGCCCATGCCGCGCAGCGGTCCGTCGAGTCCCGCTTTCAGATTGGTGAAGACGGTCGCGGCCTCGGCTGTTTCGACGTTGAGGCTCTGGATCGTGCCGGCGACGGACGACACCGTGATCAGCAGCCCCCAGAAGGTGCCGAGCAGGCCCAGAAAGATCAGCAAGCCGATGACATAGCGCGAGATTTCGCGCTGCTCGTCGAGGCGGGAGCCGAGCGAATCGAGGATCGACCGCATCGACATCGTGTTGAGCTGCATGCGGCCCTTGCGGTCGCCCAGCATGGTGGCCATCGGCGCCAGCAGGCGCGGCGCCGGCGGAATGGTGAGGCCGGGATCGGCGCGGCGAAATTCGTTCACCCAGCTCACTTCGGGGTTGATGCTCAGCACCTGGCGGAACGCATAGAGGATACCGATGACGAGCACGCCGACGATCAGCCCGTTCAATCCCGGATTGGCCATGAAGGCGGTTTCGATTTGCGGGAAAAGGATTGCCGCGACGAAGCAGACCAGCACGATGAAGAGCAGCATTCGCGTGACATAGGGGTGCGGGCGCGACAGCGCGAAGCCGTCCTTGTGTTCCTTCGCCATGCGTCGTCACTCCCTCTTCATATTCGGATGGGTCAACCGCCGGACAATACGATGTCGACGCGGTCCTGCGGGCCGCTGTCGGATGTTCCGCCGAGCGCGCGAACGCGAATACGTTCGCCGACAACGCCTTCGCCGACCAGCTTTTGCCTCACCGCCAGGGCGCGATGGAGCGACAGTTTGCGCGCCGTCGAGGAAGTGTCGTGGGGTGGGCCGGCATAGGCCTTGATCAGGAGACGGCTGCTTTGCCGCCGGATATCCGTCGCAAAATCGGCGATTTCGTTGTGGGCGGCCGGGCTCAGGGCGGATTCATTGGGCGCAAAGGCGATGCGCAGCAGGGCCGTTTCGGGGAAGGGCAAGGGTCCCTCGGCGGCCACGGCCGGCAGAGCGCTCGCAAGGAGGATGGCGATTGCCACTAGTCCGGTCCTGCTGCGCGAAATCATGCGGTCATCCGTGGGCGGGGCGTGGGCGGGCGTGAGCGTTGAAACTCTCGCAGCCCAGTCTAGGCGCGTTCGCGCCGTGCGAACAGACCTTGGCGGATGAGACGTAGAGAAGAATTCGGGCGGAAATACGGCTCGTATCAGGCCGGCTTGTGCGCTTTTTTCAGCACATCGGCGAGTTGCCGGTGGAGCGTTTCGTTGCCGGCGATGATGCCACCCGTTTCGAGCATCGTGTCGCGGCCGGTCAGGTCGGTGACGAAGCCGCCAGCTTCGCGCACGAGGATGATGCCGGCGGCAACATCCCAGGCGGCGAGGTTCGCTTCCCAATAGGCGTCGAGACGTCCGGCGGCGACCCAGGCGAGGTCGAGGGCGGCCGATCCCATGCGGCGGACGCCGGCGACTTCGTTCATCACGGCGCCGAGTTCGGCCGTGAAGCGCTGATGGCCGGGCCGGCCGATATGCGGGATGCCGGTGCCGACGACCGCTTGCGCCAGTTCGCGACGCACCGCGACGCGGATGCGGCGATCGTTGAGAAACGCACCCTGGCCCTTTTCGGCAATGAACATTTCATCCGCGATGGGGTTGTAGACGAGGCCGGCGACAATCTGGCCTTCGCGCTCAAGCGCGATCGAGATCGAAAACATCGGAATGCCATGCAGGAAATTCGTCGTGCCGTCGAGCGGATCGATGATCCAGCGGTGCGACTTGTCGGCGCCTTCGACGACGCCGCCTTCCTCCATCAGGAAGCCGTAGCCGGGCCGCGCCTTCGACAGCTCCTGGAAGATGACCTTCTCGGCCTTCCTGTCGGCGGCGGTGACGAAATTTGCCGGGCCTTTCAGCGAGACCTGCAGGTTTTCCACCTCGCCGAAGTCGCGCTGCAGGCCGCGCGCCGCCTTGCGGGCGGCGGCGACCATGACGGCCATCGAAGGGGTGTGACGGGACATGCGTTTTACCGGCTCAAGGATCAGTCGGCGCGACGGAGATAGGTGACTTCGTTCGTGTCGACCACGATCCGCTCGCCGGTGGTGATGAAGGGCGGCACCATCACGCGCACGCCGTTTTCGAGCAGGGCGGGCTTGTAGGAGCTTGCCGCCGTCTGGCCTTTCACGGTCGGTTCGGTTTCGGTGATTTCCAGCACCACCTGATCGGGCAGCGAAATGCCGAGCGCCTTTCCTTCATGGCTTTCGACGGTCACTTTCATGCCATCCTGCAGAAAGGCGGCGCGCTCGCCGACCCATTCCTTCGAAAGTTCGATCTGCTCGTAGCTTTCATTGTCCATGAAGGTCAGCATCCCGTCGTTTTCGTAGAGATACTGGTAGTCCTTCTGTTCGAGGCGCACGCGCTCGACCGTTTCGGCGGAGCGAAAGCGCTCGTTCAACTTGCGTCCATCGACAAGGTTCTTCAACTCGACCTGCGCGAAGGCGCCCCCCTTGCCGGGCTTCACATGCTGGACCTTGACCGCAGCCCAGAGGCCGCCCTCGTGTTCAATGACATTGCCGGGACGAATTTCGTTGCCGTTGATCTTCATGGGATGCTCGAATTCGGAGATCGTTAAATCTGGACAAGGATATGTCGGAGCCTGCCAGAGAGGCTCGACCGGCGCTCTGATAACACCATGCGCGGGCAATGGACAGGGCCTTTCGGCCGAAAGCTCCGTTCGGAACGGACGTTTGCTGGTCAGTTGGCCGCCGCGCCGTCGCCGGCGGCACTGTCCCATTTCGCAAGCTGTTCCTCGACCTGGGCCGTGATTTCGGGGGTGATTTCGGGCTCGATGGAGTTCCGGAGCGTCTCGTCCTCGTATCCGCCTCGCTCGGCAAGCGTCAACCAGAGCAGCGCCGCAGCAACGTCGCGCGCCACGCCCTGACCCAGAAAATAGAGGCGGGCCAGCCGGTCCTGGGCCAGCGGTTCACCGCGCATGGCCGCCTCGGTGAACCACTTGGCCGCCATCGTGTCGTTGCGTTCGACACCCTCGCCGCCGAGATAGGCGAAGGCCAGCGCCGTCTGGGCCTCCGGCAGGCCGCCCTCCGCAGCAACCGTGAAGCGCCGTGCCGCCTCGACCGGGTTTTTCGACAGGCTCACGCCGTCCTGCAGCATCAGGCCGAGCTGGTAGCTGGCCTCGGGCTGGCCCTGATCGGCCGCCAGCCGGAAATGGCGGGCCGCCTCGTCAAGATTTTGCGGCTTGCCGCGCCCGGCGGCAAAAAGCGTCCCCAGGTAGTATTGCGCGTCGGCATGGCCGGTTTTGGCAGCGCTTTCGAAGAGCGATGCTGCCATGTCGATGTCGCGCGGTCCGCCATGGCCGGTCGTGTACATCATGCCGAGTTCGGTGGCGGCGCCGGCATGTCCCCGATCGGCTGCCTGCTCGAAGAGCTTGCGCGCCGCCTCCGGCGAGGCGCCGTCGATGCGGCCATACTCCATCAGCATGGCGAGGGCGTATTGGGCGCTGGTGTCGCCCTGGTCGGCCGCCATGCCGAACCATTTGGCGGCCTCGTTGCGGTCGGGGGCGACACCTTCGCCGTTGTTGTAGATCGAGCCGAGCATCAATTGCGCGGCGACATCGCCTTTTTCGGCAAGCGGCAGGGCAAGGAGCCACGCTTCGCCGTAGCGTTGTTCCCGATAGGCCGCCATCGCTGGCGCCATTGCGGCCGCACCGGGCTTCGCCGGTGCGGCGCGCGGGGAGGGCGCGTTCTGTGCGGCCGCTTCGGGGATCGTGGCCCACGCCGACGCCATGCCCAAACTCAACGCAACAAGCAGATGTCTCATCGGGACTTGCTTTCCTCGGCCATAATTCGATCGAACGCGCGCACAGCGGCGGCCGGTCCCTCGGCATGGGCCCAGACGCCCGACGACACAGCCAGGAAATCCGCCCCGGCACGCACCAGAACCGCGGCATTTTGAACCGTGATGCCGCCGATCGCCACGCAGGGCACCACGAAAGTCTCCGACCACCAGGTCAGGATTTCCGGTTCGGCCCTACTTATAGGTGTTTTTGTGTCGGTTTCGTAAAAGGCGCCGAACGCCACATAGTCCGCGCCCGCTTCGCCCGCCTCCATCGCCAGATGGCGCGAGGCGTGGCAGGTGACACCGACGATGCGGTCGACGCCGACGATTTTCCGGGCCTCGGCATAGGACATGTCGTTCTGACCGACATGGACGCCATCGGCGCCAAGCTCCATGGCGAGGTCGGACCGGTCATTGACGACGAAGGCGACATCGCGCGCATGGGCAAGCGGCATCAACGCTTCGGTCGCGCGGCGGATGTCGTCGTCCGCCGGCGGTGCCTCGTTTTCGTCTTTCAGCCGCAGTTGCAGGCTCGCGACATCGCCGGCGTCGAGCGCGGCCTTCAGCGTGTCGGCGAAGGCCCGCGGTTCAAAGCGCGGTGGCGTGATGAGGTAAAGGCGGCAGGGCGTTTCGGTGTTTGGGTCGGTCATGGGGCCGCCTTGTAGCGCGAAGCGGCGGCCCATGCACGTTCCTTCACGGCCCTGTCTCAGGCTGCCTTTTCGAGGGCCGCCTTCCAGTCGCCCAGCGTCGCGAGCCCGTTCATCTTTGCGCGATGCAGGAAGGCCTTCTGGCCGGCGGACACGTTCTGCGCCTCGCCGCCCCATGCCTTCAGCGGCGCGGCTTGCAGCGCGCGGCCATAGGAGAAGGACATTTTCCACGGAAAGCCGCCGATCGCGTTCATCGCATTGAGATGCGCGGTCGCGTCCTCGTCCGACTGGCCGCCCGACAGAAAGACGATGCCAGGGATCGCCGCCGGAACCGTGCGCCTGAAGCAGGCGATGGTCTTTTCCGCCACTTCCTCGACGCTCGCCTGCTTGCCGCATTTCTTGCCGGCAATCACCATGTTCGGTTTCAGCACGGTGCCTTCGAGGCGAACACGGTGGGCCGCGAGGCGGTCGAAGAGAATGCGCAGCGTCTCTTCCGTAACCTCGAAGCAGCGGTCGACGTCGTGGCCGCCATCCATCAGCACTTCGGGCTCGACGATGGGAACGATCTTCGCCTGCTGACACAGCGCCGCGTAGCGCGCCAGCGCCTCGGCATTGGCTTCGAGGCAGGTGCGGGTCGGAATGCCGGCTGCGATGTCGATCACCGCGCGCCATTTCGCGAAGCGCGCGCCGAGGTCGTGGTACTCCGCGAGGCGTTCGCCGAGGCCGTCGAGGCCCTCGGTGATCTTCTCGCCGGGGAAGCCGGGCATGTCCCTGGCGCCGGTATCGACCTTGATGCCGGGGATCGAGCCTGCCTTCCTGATCAGGTCGACCAGCGGCGTGCCGTCCTTTGCCTTCTGGCGGATCGTTTCGTCATAGAGGATCACGCCGGAAATGTATTTTTTCATCGCCTCTTCGGTGCGGAACAGCATTTCGCGGTAGTCGCGGCGGCTGTCGGCCGTCGATTCCACGTTGATGCTGTCGAAGCGCTTCTTGATCGTGCCTGAGCTTTCGTCGGCGGCGAGAATGCCTTTGCCCGGCGCGACCATGGCCTCGGCAATCGATTCAAGGGTCTCAGTCATTTCATCGTTCTCCCAGTTCTCGCCTTTCGGCTCAGCTTCTCGCCAGCGCCGCGACGCCCGGCAGTTCCACGCCTTCCATCCATTCGAGGAAGGCGCCGCCCGCGGCGGATACATAGGTGAAATCGTCGGCCGCGCCCGCTTCGTTGAGCGCCGCCACCGTGTCGCCGCCGCCGGCAACCGACACAAGTTCCCCCTGCTTGCTGCGCATCGCGACGAGGCGTGCGGCCTCGACCGTGCCGCGGTCGAAGGGCGGCACTTCAAAGGCGCCGAGCGGCCCGTTCCAGACCACCGTCTTCGCGGTTTCGAAGCGGCCGGCCAGACGTTTCAGCGTATCGGGCCCGACATCGAGGATCATCATATCCTCCGGCACGGCATCCGCCGAAACCGTGTGTGCCGCGGCGCCGGCTTTGAACTCGGCTGCCACCACGACGTCGGTCGGCAGCACGATCTCGCAATTTTCGGCGCGGGCGTTGGCGAGAATATGGCGGGCCGTGTCGAAAAGATCGGGCTCGCAGAGCGATTTGCCGATTTTCTTGCCCTGCGCCGCCAGAAAGGTATTGGCCATGCCGCCGCCGATGACGAGGGCATCGACCTTTTTGACGAGATTGGCGAGGAGCGCGATTTTCGTGGAGATTTTCGCGCCGCCGACCACCGCCACCACCGGACGTTTCGGCGTACCGAGCGCGGCCTCGAGTGCCGTCAGTTCGGCCTCCATCGCGCGGCCCGCATAAGACGGCAGGAAGCGGGTGATGCCTTCGGTGGAGCCATGGGCGCGGTGGGCGCAGGAAAAGGCGTCGTTGACGTAGACGTCGCCGTTTTTCGCCAACGCGGCGGCGAAGTCCGGATCGTTCTTTTCCTCGCCCGCATGAAAGCGCGTGTTTTCGAGAACGAGAATGCTGCCGGGGCCCAACGCCTCGACGGCGCGCGCGGCGGCCTCGCCGACGCAGTCATCGGCGAATGTGACCGTGCCGCCAGTGAAGGCCGAAAGGGCCTTGGCGACGGGCTTCAGTGAGTATTTGGCGTCCGGTTTGCCCTTGGGGCGGCCGAAATGCGACAGCACGACGACCTTCGCACCGCGCGCCGCAAGTTCGGTCAGTGTCGGCGCCACGCGTTCGAGCCGCGTGGCGTCGCCCACTTTTCCGTCCTGCATCGGTACGTTGAGATCGGCGCGGACCAGCACGCGACGGCCCTTGAGATCGGCCGCTGCGAATAGATCGTCGAGCGTTTTGTGACCGGCCATCTGGCGTTCAGGCTCCGATCAGAGAAGCTTGCCCATCGCGACGGCGGTGTCGCCCATGCGGTTGGAGAAGCCCCACTCGTTGTCATACCAGGCGAGAACCCGCACCAGCTTGCCGTCGATCACCTGCGTCTGCGTCAGGTCGAAGGTCGAGGAGGCGGGGTTGTGGTTGAAGTCGATCGAGACGTTTGGCTCGTTGGTCGTCGCCAGAATGCCTTTCAGCGGGCCCTTCGAGGCGGCAATGATGGCGGCATTCACTTCTTCGGCCGTCACCTTCTTCTTCGCCGTGAAAACGAGGTCGATCACCGAGACGTTCGGGGTCGGCACGCGGATCGAGGTGCCGTCGAGCTTGCCCTTCAGTTCCGGCAGCACGAGGCCGACGGCCTTGGCTGCGCCGGTCGAGGTCGGGATCATCGAGACGGCGGCGGCGCGGGCCCGGCGCGGGTCCTTGTGCAGCGTGTCGACGGTGTTCTGGTCGCCGGTATAGGCGTGGATCGTCGTCATGTAGCCCTGTTCGATGCCGCAGGACTTGTGCAGCACCTGCGCCACCGGCGCGAGGCAATTGGTCGTGCAGGAGGCGTTGGAGACGATCTTGTGGGACTTCTTCAAGTCCTTGTGGTTGACGCCGTAAACAACCGTCAGGTCGGCTTCTTCGCCCGGCGCCGAAATCAGCACCTTCTTCGCACCGGCTTTCAGGTGGGCGGCCGCCTTGTCGCGGGCGGTGAAGAGACCGGTGCATTCGAGCGCGATGTCGACGCCGAGTTCCTTCCACGGCAGTTTCGACGGATCGCGCTCGGCGATCACCTTGATCGGGCCGCGGCCGAGATCCATCGACGATTTCGTCGTCTTGATCTTGCCGGGGAAGGGGCCGTGGACGCTGTCGTATTTCAGCAGCAGCGCGTTGGCGTCGACCGAACCGAGATCGTTGATCGCCACGACCTCGATGTCCTTGCGGTCCGATTCCGCGATGGCGCGCAGCACCAGCCGCCCGATCCGCCCGAATCCGTTAATCGCAACGCGCACAGCCATTTTTTTCTCCCGAGCCTTGTGATGTCTTACGAATTTTCCGCCAGCCGCGCCTTGGCCGCGGCCACGGCCGCCTCGGCGGTGATGTTGAAGTGCTTGTAGAGATCGGGCGCCGCCGCCGAGGCGCCGAAGCCTTCCATGCCGATGAAGTCGCCATCAGCGCCGATATAGCGGTCCCAGCCATAGCGGACGGCCGCTTCGATGGCGATTTTGACCGTCCCTTCGCCCAGCATGCCCGTGCGGAATTCGCGCGATTGCCGCTCGAAAAGCTCGAGGCAGGGCATCGAGACGACGCGCGCCGGGATACCCTCTTTCTCCAGTTGCGCCTGCGCAGCCATGGCGATCTCGATTTCGGAGCCGGTCGCCAGCAGCGACACCCTGGCCTTGGCCGAGGCCGGCGAAAGTTCATAGGCACCGCGCGCGCAAAGATTTTTCTCTGAATTCTCGAAGCGGACGGCCGGAAGGTTCTGGCGCGTCAGGGCCAGCACCGAAGGCGTGTCCTTCGCTTCGAGCGCAAGCTGCCAGCATTCGAGCGTCTCGACAGCATCGGCGGGGCGGAAGACCAGAAGGTTCGGCATCGCCCGCAGGCTCGCCAGATGTTCGACCGGCTGGTGCGTCGGGCCGTCCTCGCCGAGACCGATCGAGTCATGCGTCATCACATAAATAACGCGCTGGCCCATCAGCGCCGACAGGCGGATCGACGGACGGCAGTAATCGGTGAAAACGAGGAAGGTACCGGAATAAGGGATCAGGCCCTTGTGCAGCGCAATGCCGTTCATCGCGGCGGCCATGCCGTGCTCGCGAATACCGTAATGGATGAAGGAGCCCGAGAAATCCTCCGCCGTCACGACCTTCTGCTCTTTCGAGCGCGTGTTGTTGGAGCCGGTCAGGTCGGCCGAGCCGCCGATCGTTTCCGGCAGCACCGTGTTGATGACGTTCAGTACCTCCTCGGAGGATTTGCGCGTCGCCCATTTCGGCTTTTCGGCGACAAGCTTCTCCTTGAAGGCGGCGATCGCCTTGCCGAGTTCGGCGGGCAGGTCGCCGGCAAGACGGCGTTCGAATTCGGTGCGGAGGGGCGCGTCGAGCGCGGCCAGCCGGTCTTCCCAGGCCTTGCGCGCCTTGACGTTGCGCAGACCGGCAATGCGCCAGGCGTCCAGCGTTTCGCTCGGCACGACGAAAGGTTCGGCCGACCAGCCGAGTGTGCTGCGCGCCAGCGCGATTTCGTCGGGGCCGAGAGGCGAGCCATGCGCGGACGACTTGCCCTGCTTGTTGGGTGCGCCATAGCCGATCACCGTGCGGCAGGCGATCAGCGTCGGACGGTCGGACTTGCGAGCCTTCTCGATGGCGGCGGCGATTTCGTCGGGGTTGTGACCGTCGATGCGGCTCGCGTTCCAGCCGGCGGCTTCGAAACGTTTCAGCGCATCGCTCGATTCCGAAAGCGACAGCGCGCCGTCGATGGTGATGCCGTTGTCGTCGTAGAGGACGATCAGCTTCGACAGTTTCAGGTGGCCGGCAAGGCCGATCGCCTCGTGGCTGACGCCTTCCATCAGGTCGCCGTCGGAGGCCAGCACATAGGTGTGGTGATCGACGATCTTGTCGCCGAAACGGGCGGCCTGCAGGCGTTCGGCCAGCGCCATGCCGACCGCCGTCGCGATGCCCTGGCCGAGCGGGCCTGTCGTGGTTTCGACACCCGCCGCATGACCGTATTCCGGATGGCCGGCGGTGATGCTCCCAAGCTGCCGGAAATTTCGAATCTGCTCGATCGTCATGTCTTCATAGCCGAGCAGATAGTTGACGGCGTAGAGCAGCATCGAGCCGTGGCCCGCCGACAGCACGAAGCGGTCGCGGTCGGGCCAGTGCGGCGCGCGCGGGTCGATTTTCAGGAAACGGGTGAAGAGGACCGTCGCGATGTCGGCCGTGCCCATCGGCATGCCCGGGTGACCGGAATTGGCCTGTTGCACCGCGTCCATCGCCAGTGCCCGTATGGCGTTGGCAAGGTTCGCATGGGAAGCCGCCGGCGCCTTTCCGGCTGAGGCTTCCGCCGTCGCGGCGAGGGCGGATTTTTCGGTTGGTGTCATGTGTCACTCTGTAGCCCAGGCGGGCCTGAGCGGGCATGGAGGTCGCGGGGGTCAAGAAACCGCAAGTTTGGCTCGGATCGGGCCCTCCCGAGAGCGGCGCCACAATGACCACGGGACCCGGTTGAGTCAATGCCGGAATGGCTGTCCCGGCGCCTGCATTTCGGGCATATCGGTCTGCGATTTCGCAGGGCTCCCGCGCGCTTATTCGCGGGGCCGCCGTTGACCTTGTTTCCCCGCCGCGCCTATCTTGGGCCGCGAGGCCGAACGGCGCCTCGAAGCCGGACAAAAGCATGACCAAACTCGATTCGGCGATGGAGCGCTTTTCAAGCGCGGTCGACAGGCTGGAAGCGACGATCAACCGTCAGGTCGTGCGGTTGCAGGCGGCAAAGAGCCTGCAGGCGGAGGCCGATACGCTGAAGGAAGACAGGGCCGCGCTTGCCGAGGAGCTCGACCAGATGCGGTCGGAGGCGCGCCGGCTCAACGAACTCAACGAACGGGCGTCGGAGACGCTGGCGGATGCCATCGAAGGTATTCGCGAGGTATTGGCGGACGCCTGAGAGCGGCTGCACCGAAAGGGATTTCGATGGGACAGGTCAAGGTTTCGCTGAACGATCGCACCTACACCGTTGCCTGTGGCGACGGCGAGGAAGATCACGTCCGCGAGCTTGCCGCCTATATGAACAAGCACATGACGGCGCTGGCGCAGGAAGTCGGGCAGGTGGGCGATGCGCGGCTGTTGCTGATGGCCGGGCTGCTGATTACCGATGAATTGTCGGAAGCGCTGCAAAAGGCGAAAATGCTGGATCAGGAGATCGAAAATCTCTCCGGGGCGCGGTCCTCTGCGCTGGACCGGTCGCGGGAGGCGGAGGACGCGCTTGCCGATGTGCTCGACAATGCGGCGCGCCGTATCGAGGATCTTGCCAAGCGCATCGAGGCGGCGTGAGCCTCGCTTCGTTCCGTCCGGACGCTATGCGCTTGACCCGGAGGGCCTCCAAGGCCGATAGAATAGAGCCGGGTGCTGCCTGGTACGTCAGGAACACATACTCTCGGGGCCTTACGGTCCTCAAGGGAGCTGTCCCTGAGGGAGACCGTGGTCTCCTTCACACGGCGCCCACCTACGTTAGTAGGTCTCCGGGGAACGAAGTTCCAACGGCCAAGGTGGCCCCACTTTTCTCGCCCTTTTCAGGATCGGCGGCATGAGCGCGGCGAAGCGGGCGGTGCGCGCGGCGGCGGTCCTGCGTCGCGATGCCGCGCGGGACGCCGCAGGCTCCGAAACTGCCTCCCGCATTGCCGATCGCTTTTTTGAAGCTGTTCCAGTGCCACTGCAGGCCTTGATCGCCGGTTATGTGGCGATGGGGAGCGAAGCCGATCCGGCGGAGGTCCTCGCGCGCGCCTCGGCGAAGGGGCATGTCTGTGCGCTGCCGCGCGTCGCGCGCCGGGATGCGCCTCTGGATTTCCTTCAATGGCAGCCGGGAGACGCGCTCGTCGCCGGTGCGCATGGGACGCGCGAGCCCGCGCCCGACGCGCGTCTATGCCGGCCCGGTATCGTGCTCGTGCCGTTGCTTGCCTTCGACGCCCACGGCCGGCGCATCGGTTATGGCGGTGGCTATTACGACCGCACACTGGCGGCGCTCCGGCGCGAGGAGCCCGGTATACTCGCGGTCGGCATTGCCTTTTCGGCGCAGGAGGCCGAAGACCTGCCTGAAGAGGAATTCGACGCCCGGCTCGACTGGGTTGTGACCGAAACAGGCGCGCGCGCTTTCGCCGCCGCGCCGCGCGGAGTATGACGATGAGACTGTTGTTTCTCGGTGACATTGTGGGCCGCAGCGGCCGCGATGCGCTGGTCGCCGAATTGCCGGGGTTGCGGCGGCAACTCAGACTGGATTTTGTCATCGTCAACGGCGAGAACGCCGCCGGTGGATTCGGCATCACCGGTGCCATCTGCGACGATGTGTTCGACGCTGGCGCCGACGTGATCACGCTCGGCAATCACTCATGGGACCAGCGCGAGGCGCTGGTTCACATCGAACGGGAACCGCGGCTGATCCGGCCGGTCAACTATCCGTCCGGTACGCCCGGGCGCGGCGCGACGCTGGTGGAAAGTGCTTCCGGCGCGCGCGTGCTGGTTGTGAACGCGCTCGGCCGTGTCTTCATGGAGGCGCTCGATTGCCCGTTCGAGGCCGTAGACCGCCAACTCGATGCCTGTCCGCTGGGGCAGGCGGCGGACGCCATTGTCGTCGACATGCACGCCGAGGCGACGTCGGAGAAAATGGCGATGGGACATTTCTGCGACGGGCGCGCGTCGCTGGTTGTCGGTACGCATAGCCATGTGCCGACCGCCGATGCGCAGGTACTTCCCGGCGGTACGGCGTACCAGACGGATGCCGGTATGTGCGGCGACTACAATTCGGTCATCGGCATGGAAAAGGACGAGCCGCTCAACCGCTTCACCACCAAAATTCCAAGCGGGCGCTTTCAGCCGGCCATGGGGCCGGCGACGCTGTGCGGTGTTTTCGTCGAGACCGACGCATCGTCGGGGCTTGCGCGGCGTGTCGAGCCGGTTCGCCTCGGCGGACGCCTTCATCCCATCATGCCTGAGGTGTGACGCAGATGCGGGTCGTGCTGGCGGGCAACTACAACGAGAAGCGGGCGGGCACCAATTTCTATGCGACGGTGCGCAAGCTGACGAACGGGTTTGTGCGCAACGGCCATCTGGTGATGCCGTTCAGCGATCGCGACGTGGCACGCGAGCAAGGGCGGTTCGGCATCGGGCGTGCGGGCGAAGGAGAGGTCAACAGGCGCCTGTTGGAGCTGTGCGAGAACTTCCGCCCCGATCTGCTGATGCTTTTTCACGCCGACAAGATCGGAAACGATGCCGTGCGGCAGGCGCGCGCGATGCTGCCGGCACTTCGTGTCGCGGTTGTCAGTCTCGACGCTCTTTTTCTGCCTGCGAACGTTCGGCGCATTCACCGGCTTGCCGAAGTCGCCGATACGACTTTCCTGACCACGGCTGGCGACCATCTGCGCCAGTTCGTCACGCCGACGCATCGGGTTGCCTTCATTCCCAATCCGGCCGACCGCTCCATCGAGACGCTCGAATGTTTCGCCCGTGATGACCAGCCTTTCGATTTCCTCTGCACGATAGGAACCGAACGGACGACGCCGTGGCGCGGCCAGATCATGCGCGAGATCGCGGCGCGGGTGCCGGAGGCACGTTATGCGTTCTACGGACTGGCGGAACGGCCTTACATATATGGCAGCGCCTATTTCGAGGCGATCGCGTCGGCGCGTATGGGCCTCAATCTCAACCGGGCCGAGGACCACTATCTCTATTCGTCGGATCGCTTTGCCCAGTATGCCGGCAATGGACTGCTCGTTTTCGTTTCGCGGGCGACCGGATATGACGAAATTTTTTCCGACGACGAATTCGTCTTCTACAGCGATCTCGACGAGCTGGCGGAGCGGTTGCGTTATTTTCTGAAGAATGACGGTGAACGCCAGCGCGTCGCGCGCAACGGCCATACGCGCTATCACGCGCTGTTCAGCGAGGTTCTGGTGGCGCGTTTTATCGAAGATGCCGTTTTCGACCGCGCTCCATCCGGTGATTACGCCTGGCCGACCGAAATTCACGGTCGCTGAAACCCGAAAAAAGCAACGCCCCGCCCCGGCCTCCCGAGGTGGGTCAGGAGGCGGGGACGGGGCGGCCTGCCTACGCATTGCGCGCGGGCTGCCCGGTTTGCGGACTTGGGCGAGGCCGCGAGGCCGGGCTTGCTGCTTGCGTCTCCGGTGTTGTGGGGAGGTTGGGCGAACCTCCAGACTGCCGGCGACGACCCGAAACTAGGGGTGAATCATTACATACACGTTAAAAGGGTATCATATTTTTTAGACACGTAATACGTGTATTCGGACGATAAAGGGCCATACTGGATTTTGGCCGGGGCGGCTTCTATAAAAGCGCCCGAATCCAGCTTGCATCGATGGGTGTTGGGAGACGGAATGGCCGGCCATTCGCAATTCAAGAACATCATGTACCGCAAGGGTGCGCAGGATAAGAAGCGCGCCAAGATGTTCGCCAAGCTTGCCAAGGAAATTACCGTGGCGGCCAAGATGGGCCTGCCCGATCCGGAATATAATCCGCGGTTGCGGGCCGCCATTCAGGCGGCGCGCGTCGAGAACATGCCCAAGGACAATATCGAGCGCGCCATCAAGCGCAGCACCGATCAGGGTGGCGAAAATTACGAGGAAGTGCGCTACGAGGGGTTCGGGCCCGGTGGCATCGGCGTCATCGTCGAGACGCTGACAGACAACCGCAACCGGACGGCCGGCGAAGTGCGGGCCATTTTCACCAAGAATGGCGGCAATCTGGGGGAAACCGGTTCGGTGTCGTTCATGTTCGATCGTCTGGGACTGATCGAATATCCGGCGGAGGCCGCCAGCGCCGACGAGATGATCGAGGCCGCCATCGACGCCGGCGCCGACGACTGCCAGTCGGGTCCGGAAACGCACGACCTCTACAGCGCGCCCGACGCGCTGCATGAGGTCTCCAAGGCGCTTGAGGTCCGGTTCGGCGAGCCGCGCTCGGCGCGCATCGTCTGGAAGCCGCAAAACACCATTTCTCTCGACGACGAAAAGGCCGAGACGGTGCTCAAGATGCTCGAAGCGCTGGACGACAACGACGATGTGCAGCAGGTTTATGCGAACTTCGAGATGTCCGATTCGGTGCTGGAGAAAATGTCGGCCTGAGCGATCTTTCCGGATCGGTCCTGCCCGAGCATTCCGGCTTCCGTTACGGATGTGAACCCGACAGACGGCCGGCGCCGATCTGTCTGGAGGACCCGCCGCCCATGCCGGCACCACTCAGAATCCTCGGCATCGATCCCGGCCTCGGCGCGACCGGCTGGGGCGTGATCGAACTTGCCGGCTCGCGGCTTGTCCATCTTGCCAACGGCACCGTCGTTTCCGCCGCTCGGCTACCGCTGGCGCAGCGGCTGGTCGAAATCGAAACGGGCCTCCTTGATGTGCTCGAACGCCATGCGCCCGATGCGGCCGCGGTCGAACAGGCGTTTGTGGCGCGCGACGCCTCGGCGGCGCTGAAGCTCGGCCAGGCAAGGGCGATAGCGCTCCTGGTCGTCGCGCGGGCCGGCCTGCCGGTCGCCGAATATGCACCAAACCGGATCAAGAAATCGGTTGTCGGCGCCGGTCATGCCGGGAAAGCGCAGATCGCGCTGATGGTCGAAATGCTGCTGCCCGGTGCACGGCCTGCCACCGAGCATGCTGCCGATGCGCTCGCCATCGCCATTTGCCATGCGCATTCGGGCGGTGCCGACGAGCGGATCGCGGCAGCGCTGCTACGGGCCGGAGCCGCGCGATGATCGGCAAGCTCAAAGGCATGGTCGACTCGACGGGCGAGGACTGGGTCGTCGTCGATGTCGGCGGCGTCGGCTATCACGTGACTTGTTCAAGGCGAACACTTGCCGCCCTTCCGGCGCCGGGCGGAGCGGTGACGCTTTCCATCGAGACAAAGATGAGCGACGACGCAATCCGCCTGATCGGTTTCACAAGCGACGGCGAGCGCGAGTGGTTTCGTCTGCTGCTGGGCGTGCAGGGCGTCGGAACGCGCGTCGCACTCGGCGTGCTGGGCGCGCTGACGCCGGCCGATCTTGCGCGTGCGATCGCGCTTGACGACAAGAAGGCGGTGTCGGCCGCGCCGGGTGTCGGGCCGAAGGTCGCGGCGCGCATTGTCGCCGAACTGAAAGACAAGGCGCCCGCTGGCGCCGGGCTTGCCGTCGTTCTCAACGGTGTGGGTGGCGCCGACGCAGCGCCTCAGTCCGAACCGATGCGCGACGCGGTGTCGGCGCTCGTCAATCTCGGCTATCCGCAAGCGCAAGCGGCCGGCGCCGTTTCATCGGCAGCGCGCAGGCTCGATGACGATGCAAGCGCCGAGGCGCTGATCCGGCAGGGCCTGAAGGAGCTGGCGCGATGACGGAGCGCATTCTTGGCGCCGCGAAACGGCAGGAGGACGAACTGGAACGCTCGCTCCGGCCGCAGGTGCTTGCCGATTTCGTCGGGCAGGCTCGGGCGCGCGAAAATCTTTCGGTTTTCATCGAGGCGGCGCGGGCCCGCGGCGAAGCTCTCGATCATGTGTTGTTTGCCGGGCCGCCCGGTCTGGGAAAAACGACGCTGGCGCAGATCGTCGCGCGCGAACTTGGCGTCAACTTCCGCGCGACATCGGGGCCGGTGATCTCCAAGGCCGGCGACCTCGCGGCGCTCCTCACCAATCTCGAACCGCGCGACGTGCTGTTCATCGACGAAATTCACCGGCTGGCGCCGGCGGTCGAGGAAATTCTCTATCCGGCAATGGAGGATTTCCAGCTCGACCTTATCATCGGCGAAGGCCCCGGCGCGCGCTCGGTCCGTATAGAACTTGCGCCCTTCACGCTGATCGGCGCGACGACGCGCACCGGACTTCTGACGACGCCGCTGCGCGATCGCTTCGGCATTCCGGTCAGGCTCAATTTCTACGAGATTTCCGAACTCGAAAGCATCGTGCGGCGCGGCGCCGGCGTTCTTGGCGTCGAGATGACGCCGGACGGGGCACATGAAATCGCGCGCCGGGCGCGGGGCACGCCGCGCATTGCCGGCCGGCTGTTGCGGCGGGTGCGCGACTTTGCGGTCGTCGAGGGTGCGCGCTCGATCGACGCGAAGATGGCGGACAAGGCGCTGCGGCGCCTCGAAGTCGACGAGTTGGGTCTCGATGCGCTCGATCACCGCTATTTGCGCTGCATTGCCATCGGCTTTTCGGGCGGCCCGGTGGGCGTCGAGACGATCGCCGCCTCATTGTCCGAACCGCGCGACGCCATCGAGGAGATCATCGAGCCCTATCTGATCCAGAAGGCGCTGGTAAACCGGACGCCACGCGGGCGGGTGCTGACGGCGGCCGCTTTCGTCCATCTCGGCATCGCGCCGCAGGAAGGCGGACCGGCGGGGCAGGGCGCTCTCTTCACCGGCGAGGAAGGCGGCGGCGGCGAATGAGCGATTGGCCCGACCTTGCCGGCCGGATCGACGGACAGGTGCATCGCCTGCCCATCCGGGTCTATTACGAGGACACGGATTTCTCGGGCATCGTCTATCACGCGAATTATCTGCGGTTTGCCGAGAGAGGGCGGTCGGATTTCCTGCGGCTGGCGGGGGTTCATCACGCCGATCTTTTCGAGGGCGCCGATCCGCTTGCCTTCGCGGTCCATCGCATGGAGATCGATTTTCTGAAGCCCGCCCGGATCGACGACCGGCTCGAAGTCCGGACGCGGTATGTGCGGGCGGGCGGCGCGCGGATCGAAGCCGAGCAGACGATCCTGCGCCTTGCCGACGGCGCCGATGAGGAGCCGATCTGGCGGGCCCGGGTCTTTGCGGCCTGCCTCGATGCCGCGGGCCGGCCGCGCCGCCTTCCGGCCGGGGTGAGGCAGGCGCTCGCACCGTTCGTGGGCCCCGAAACCGGTTCAACACGGTCGTAAGAGTTTCGTTCCTACGATGTTGTCGGCCCGCAACACAGCATCGCTAACCTCTTGAGGGGCCACCCGTTATCCGAAGACGCGCCACGGTAATGACATAATTGACAGACTAACTTCGGCCTCAATTCGGGGGCACACATTCAACGGCGAGGCGCGGCGGGCAGGGTGCCCGGATGCGGATGCCGCGTCTGCGATGTGCCGCTCCTTGCATCGAGCCTGTAAGCACGGAGAGGCAATCTGATGGATCCCGCGACCACTGCCCAGATCATTACAGAGACGACGGTCGACGCCGCCGCCATGGACTTCTCCATGTGGGGGTTGTTCCTGCGTGCCGACATTGTCGTCAAGCTCGTGATGCTGGGCCTTCTCTTCGCCTCGGTCTGGTCCTGGGCAATCATCTTCGACAAGTGGTGGCGATTTTCCCGCGTCGAACGGCGCGCCAACCAGTTCGAGCGCATCTTCTGGTCGGGCCGGTCGCTGGACGATCTCTATCAGGAAATGGGGCACCGACCGCAGCATCCGCTCTCCGCGCTTTTCATTGCGGCGATGCGCGAGTGGCGGCGCTCGCAGGACATTGCCTCCAGTTCCTTCATCGGCCTCAAGGAACGCGTCGACAAGGTCATGCAGGTGACGATCAGCCGCGAGATGGTCAATCTCGAAAGCCGGCTTCTGTTCCTCGCGACCGTCGGCGCGACCGCGCCGTTTATCGGCCTCTTCGGCACGGTCTGGGGCATCATGAATGCGTTTCAGTCGATCGCGATCAGCCGCGATACCAACCTCGCCGTCGTTGCGCCGGGCATCGCGGAGGCGCTCTTTGCGACCGCACTCGGTCTTCTCGCGGCCATTCCGGCGGTTATTTTCTACAACCGTTTCTCCAATCAGGTTTCGCGTATCGGTGGCCGGATGGAGAGTTTTGCCGACGAGTTTTCTGCGATTCTTTCGCGGCAGCTCGACGAGCGGAGCTGATCCATGGGTATGTCGGTTGGAAACAAGAGTGCCCGGCGTGGACGTTTCGCAAGGGCGCCGATGGCTGAAATCAACGTGACGCCGGTCGTCGACGTCATGCTGGTGTTGCTGATCGTCTTCATGGTGGCGGCGCCGCTGTTGACGGTCGGCGTGCCGGTGGACCTGCCCAAGACGCAGGCCGCGCCGATTTCGGGAGACAACGAACCGCTAACGATCACGCTGAACGGGCAGGGCGAGATTTTCGTGCAGGAAACGCCTTCGCAGATCGATGCCATGGTCGAGCAGTTGCTGGCGATTTCCCAGAACGGATATGAGCAGCGCATTTTCGTGCGCGCCGATGGATCTCTTCCTTATTCGGAAGTGATGAAGGTCATGGGTGTCATCAGCTCATCGGGTTTTACGCGTGTCGCGCTTGTGACCGAATCCGAGATCAAGCCGGCGAGCGGGTCCGGAAGAAGATAAACGGCGAGAATGCGCAATTCGGTCCTCTTTTCCGTCGCGGCGCATGGCGCGGTTCTCGTGCTTGCGCTGGCGACGTTTCCTTCACCCGAGGAATTGCCCTCGGTGTCGACGCGCGCGTTGCCGGTGGAGCTGATAACGATCGACGAGATGACCAACCTGAAGCGTCAGGAGAAGGTCGAAAAGCCGTTGCCGCCGGTTGAGGAGCCGGAGCCGCCAAAGGCGATCGAGCGTCCGGAGGCCGACGCACGTCCCATGCCGGCACCGCCGCCGCCCGAGCAGGAACCGGAACCTGTTCCGGACAAGACCGTCGAGAAGAAGAAAGATCCGCCGAAGCCGGTGGAGAAGAAGGTCGAAAAGCCCGCACCACCGAAACCGCCGGAGCGGAAATTCGATCCGAACAAGATTGCCGCGCTGCTCGACAAGGCGCCCGATGCGGCCTCGAAGCCGCAGCCTGCGCCCAGAGTCGAGGAAGATTTCGACGCTCCGCGAACGGACGATCCGTCGATGCGCCTGACATTGAGCGAAATGGATGCTTTCAAGGTGCAGATGCGCCGGTGCTGGAGCGTGCCCGCTGGCGCACCCAATGCCGAGCAACTGGTCGTCAGGATCAAGGTATATCTCAACCAGGACGGGTCTCTGGCACGGCCGCCGGAGTTGATGGATCGCACGAAGCTGATCACGGGCGGGGCGTATTATCAGGCCGCCGCCGACAGTGCCATGCGTGCCATTCGCCTCTGTCAGCCGTTCACGATGCCGCCGGACAAATATGCAAACTGGCGGGAAATAGATCTCAGATTCGATCCAAGAGAAATGTTGGGCGGATAGCCCGTCATCCGGGAGTTAAATGCAATGACCGATTTAGGCATACGACTGCAAGATGGGCGGGGGCTCTATCGACTGGTGCTCGCGACGTTCGTTATGACGATGGCGTTTGTCATGCCGGCGCGCGCGGCGCTGCAGATCGATATCACCGAGGGCCATGTCGACCCGCTGCCCATCGCCATCGTCGATTTCCTCGGGGCGGCTGATCAGGAGAGTTCGGTCGGTGCCGATATTGCCGGTGTCGTCACCAACAATCTGGAGCGTTCGGGCCTCTTCCGCCCGCTGCCCAAGGCGGCTTTCATCGAAAAGCTCAGCGACATCAACGTTCAGCCGCGTTTCGGCGACTGGCGTATCATCAATGCGCAGGCGCTCGTCACGGGTCAGGCGCGCATGGAGTCGGACGGACGTCTGCGCGTCGAATTTCGCCTCTGGGACGTCTACGCCGAGCAGCAACTTACCGGCCTTCAGTTCTTTACCACGCCGGACAACTGGCGGCGCATCGCGCATCTGATTTCCGATGCCATCTACAAGCGTCTGACCGGCGAAGACGGATATTTCGACACGCGCGTCGTCTATGTTTCTGAGACGGGACCGAAGAACAATCGCGTCAAGCGCCTGACCATCATGGATCAGGACGGTCACAATCCGCGCATGCTGACCAATGGCCGCGAACTTGTGCTGACGCCGCGTTTCAGCCCCAACTCGCAGGAGATCACCTATCTCGCCTACCGCAACAATGCGCCGCGCGTTTATGTGCTCGACATCGAGACCGGCCAGCAGGAAGTGGTTGGCGAGTTTCCGGGCATGACGTTCGCGCCGCGCTTCTCGCCCGATGGCCAGAAGATCATCATGAGCCTGCAACGCGGCGGCAACGCGGATATCTATACGATGGATCTTCGCAGCCGCCAGGTGACGCGCCTGACGAACACGGCCGCCATCGACACGTCGCCGAGCTATTCGCCGGACGGGCGCCAGATTGCGTTCGAATCCGATCGTGGCGGTTCGCAGCAGATCTATGTGATGAACGCCGACGGTTCCAACCAGCGGCGCATCAGCTTCGGTCAAGGGAGTTATGCGACGCCCGTCTGGTCGCCGCGTGGCGACCTGATTTCCTTTACCAAGATTTCGAGCGGACGTTTCGTGATCGGCGTGATGCGCCCGGACGGCACCGGCGATCGTGTGCTGACCGAGGGCTATCACAATGAGGGGCCGACATGGGCGCCGAACGGACGTGTGCTGATGTTCTTCCGCGAGACGCGGGGTGCACAGGGCGGTCCGAGCCTCTGGTCGGTCGACGTAACCGGTCACAACGAGCGCCCGGCGCCGACCCCGACTTTTGCATCCGACCCGGCCTGGTCCCCCCGGATTCAGTGAAGGGAAACCGGATTGGCTGTCCAAAACGGTTTCAAAAAGCCGTGCGTCTCAATGATGATGCAAAAATGTCACGTTAGTTTGGTCTAGAAGTCAAGGAATAGCAGGCGCTTCTTGCGCCGGACTTTGTACTGTGGCACACATGCTGTTGCGGTACAGCAACCCCCAGCGTCGGCCAATTGTGGGCGATGCGAGCTGGCCCCCGGGGGTACCGGGGCCGGTGAGGATTTGTACGCGATTTTCTCTGGATAATTCGGGCGTCGCCTGTTTTGTCGGGGGGCGTCTCGTGCAAAAGTAGCAAATCGATTGAGCGCTGAGGCGCCATGGCCGCTGAGATCAAAAGGAGATCACCCGAATGAAGTCCCCGAATGCTGGCCTGCGGATTGCCGCTGTGGCCGCTGCTTTCTTCATGTTGGCCGCTTGCAGCTCGACCGCCACGGATACTGGCGGTTCGTCCTCAGGGGCAGGCGCCATCACCCCCGGTACGCAGGAAGATCTGGTCACCAATGTCGGCGACCGCGTTTTCTTCGACACCGACAAGTCGTCGCTCAGTGACGAAGCCCGCGCCACCCTGCAGCGTCAGGCGGCGTGGATGCAGCTCTACCCGAACCTGACCTTCACGCTCGAAGGCCATGCCGACGAACGCGGCACCCGCGAATACAACCTTGCGCTCGGTGGCCGTCGTGCCAACGCGGCCAAAGACTATCTCGTCAGCCTCGGCGTCAATGCCGGCCGGATCAACACCGTGTCCTATGGCAAGGAACGTCCGGTCTGCCTCGACTCCAACGAAGGCTGCTGGGGCCAGAACCGTCGTGCCGTGACGGTGGTTGCGTCCGGCGCCGCGAGCTAAACGGCCTCGTTGCCGGGCAGCACGTCCTATCGGGAGCGCTCTTCCGCACATCGCGGAAGGGCGCTTCTTCGATTCGGGCCCGGAATATTCGCGCCCCAATTTTGTCGTAGTTGCAGCTAGGATGCGGAGGATCGAGTGAGGCACGCATTGGAGGTTCGATTGCGCACCGGGTACCGCCCGAAACATACCGTCCTGCGGACCGCGGCCGTACTGGTCCTGGCCGGATTGCCGATGCTCGCCGCGGATCGCGTTGGCGCGCAGTCGGGTGGGGACATCGACATGCGCGCAATCGGCAACCGGCTCGACCGGATCGAGCGCGAAATCACCGACCTCCAGCGGCAGAGCTATAGCGGTGGCGGATCGACCGGTGCGCCGACGTCGCTCAGCGGCAGCGGCAGCGGCAGCGGCGCTGGCGCGGCCGATGCCCAGTCGCGCATTTTCGAACTCGAAGAGCAGGTCCGCCGTCTCAACGGCAATCTGGAAGAGATGGGCCACCGCATCGAGCAGATGGGCCAGGAGTTGCAACGCTTCAAGGCCGATACGGATCTGCGCTTTCAGGATGCGCAAGGCGGTGGCGGCGCATCAGCGTCCGGTACCGCATCGGACAGCGCCATGGCGCCGGTCAACGATGACGGCGAGGCCGGGACCGGGCCTGCGCCGGCCGAAGGTACACTTGGCGCCGCACCCGTCGCATCCGTCCTGCCTCAAGGTACGCCGCAGGTCCAATATGATTTTGCGATCGACCTGATGAAGCGCGGCCAATACGACCAGGCGCGCGCGGCCTTCATCGAGTTTCTGCAGCTCCATCCGAAGGACACGCTGGCGGGCAATGCGCAATACTGGCTCGGCGAGACCTATTATGCGCAGAACCGCCACAAGGAAGCGGGCGACGCCTTCCTGACCGGCTACACCACTTATTCGTCGAGCAACAAAGCGCCCGACAGCCTGCTGAAACTCGGGATGAGCCTCAACGCGCTCGGCAACAAGGATGCCGCCTGCACGGTATGGAGCGAACTCGGTTCGCGGTTCCCGCAAGCCTCGCCCGCCGTCGTCGCGCGCAACAAGCTGGAGCGCGAAAAGGCCGGCTGCTGATCCGCCGGCCGAAGGCCGCCACTGCAGAAGGAAAAAGTCCGATGCGCGTTCGAGAAGATCCGGCGCCGGCCGGTTACCTTCCCGTTCTGCCGGGCGAGTTCGCAGAGCGGCTGCACCGGCACAATCCGTCGAGCGTCATTGCCGTTGCATTTTCAGGCGGGCCGGATTCGCTGGCGCTGCTGATCCTCGCCGCCGCATGGGTCAGGGGTCGGCCCGGCGCGCGGCTCGTTGCGCTGACCGTCGACCACGGCCTTCGCGCCGGTTCGGCGGCGGAAGCCGGGATGGCGGCTCGGCTTGCGGCTGCGCTCGGCGTGCCCCACCGCATTTTGACGTGGACGGAGCCGAAGCCCGGCAGCGGTATCCAGGCTGCGGCGCGCGAGGCGCGTTACCGGTTGCTGGCAGCGGCCTGCCGCGCGGCAGGCGCGGGCGATCTTCTCGTCGCCCATCATCTTGAAGATCAGGCCGAAACCTTCTTGCTGCGGTTGCGCCGCGGGAGTGGCGTCGACGGGTTGGCGGCCATGCCCGAGGCGCGGCCGCTCGACGCTGGTGCACCGCGACTGCGCCTGTTGCGGCCGCTGCTCGACCTGCCGCGCGGCCGGCTTGCCGCGACGGTCGCGCAGGCCGGGCTTACGCCCGTCCTCGATCCGAGCAATGAGAACGATCGCTTCGACCGCGTCAAAATCCGTCAGGCGATGAATGCGCTTGAGGCGCTCGGTTTCGATGCCGCCGGCCTTGCCGATACGGCGGGACGCATGGCGCGGGCGCGGGCCGCCCTCGAGGCGCAGACGGCGGCGTTGCTTGGCGCGCATGCTGTGCTGTCGCGTTTCGGCCATGTCGAGGTTGAGACGGCCGGTTTCGCGAGCGCGCCCGCCGAAACGCGCTTGCGGGCACTTGCCGCCATCCTGAAATGTGTGAGCGGACGCGCCTACGGGCCGCGCATGGATGGACTGGCGGCGCTCGATGCGGCGCTCGCCGACGGCACGCTGGGCCGGGGGCGGACGCTTAACGGCGTCAAATTCTCGTTGTCGCGCGGGCGGCTGCTCGCTGTCAGGGAAGTCGCGGCAGCGCAGAAATCGCGGCCACTGCGCCTTGCGCCCGGCGAGGCGGGAACATGGGATGGCCGTTTCGACGTCCGGCTTGAGGCTGCAGGCCCGCACGCCCATCTCGATGTGCGGGCGCTTGGGCCCGAGGGGCTCTCTCTGCTGGCGGCGGCAGGCCTTGCCCTGCCGCTTGCGCCCCGGCCCGCTCTCGCAACGCTGCCAGCGCTATGGGCGGGTCCGGCGCTGGTTTCCGTGCCTCATTTGGGGACACTCGACGCTGCGGTGAAGGCCGGGACGGCGCTCGTCCCGCGCGAATTTTTTGCCCATATGCGCCGGTTGACCCCCGTCCATGACGCCCCTCGATGATCGCTGGAAAGCGACCCAAAGGGCTTGGTAAACCTTTATGTGGTCACTATGTTTCTCATAGATTAGAAACAGTCGAGAGCAGGGGCCGCTTCTGGCACGTCCCCTGCACAGCCGAGCCTGTCTTCAGGTAGGGAAGGTCAAGCCTTTGTCCAATTTCAAGAATTTCGCCGTCTGGGTTCTGGGTGCGCTGCTTTTGATCGCGCTCTTCAATCTTTTCCAGGGTCCGGCGCCGCAAAGCGGTACGTCGACCGAAATCAACTTCTCGCGCCTCCTTTCCGATGTGGAAGCGGGCACGGTACGCGAGGTGACGATCCAGGGCGAAAAGATCACCGGGCAGTACGCCGACGGGCGGCGGTTCTCGACATTCGCGCCCGCCGATCCGACGCTGGTCAATCGTCTCTACGACAAGGGCGTCCAGATCACCGCCAAGCCGTCGGATGAAAACGTGCCCTCGCTGCTCGGGGTGCTCGTTTCCTGGTTCCCGATGCTGCTGCTGATCGCGGTATGGATTTTCTTCATGCGCCAGATGCAGGGCGGCGGCGGCAAGGCGATGGGCTTCGGCAAGTCCAAGGCCAAGCTTCTCACCGAACGTCACGGCCGCGTGATGTTCGACGATGTCGCCGGCATCGACGAGGCGAAGGATGACCTGACCGAGATCGTCGACTTCCTGCGCGATCCGGCGAAGTTTCAGCGCCTTGGCGGCCGCATCCCGAAGGGTGTGCTGCTGGTCGGTCCGCCCGGCACCGGCAAGACGCTGCTGGCGCGCGCCATCGCGGGCGAAGCCAATGTTCCCTTCTTCACGATATCGGGTTCCGATTTCGTCGAGATGTTCGTCGGCGTCGGCGCTTCCCGTGTGCGCGACATGTTCGAGCAGGCGAAAAAGAACGCGCCCTGCATCATCTTCATCGACGAAATCGATGCGGTCGGCCGTCATCGCGGCGCCGGTCTCGGCGGCGGCAATGACGAGCGCGAGCAGACGCTGAACCAGTTGCTCGTCGAGATGGACGGCTTCGAGCCCAATGAAGGCATCATCCTGATCGCGGCGACCAACCGGCCGGACGTTCTCGACCCGGCGTTGCTGCGCCCGGGCCGCTTCGACCGTCAGGTCGTTGTGCCGAACCCCGACGTCATCGGCCGCGAGAAGATTCTGAAAGTGCATATGAAGAAGGTGCCGCTGGCGCCGGATGTCGAGCCGCGCACGATCGCGCGCGGGACGCCCGGTTTCTCGGGTGCCGATCTTGCGAACCTCGTCAACGAGGCGGCGCTGATGGCGGCCCGGCGCGGCAAGCGTCTCGTCACCATGGCCGATTTCGAGGACGCCAAGGACAAGGTGATGAAGGCGCCGAGCGCCGCTCGATGGTGATGACCGAGGAGGAAAAGAAACTCACGGCCTACCACGAAGGCGGCCATGCGCTGGTGGCGCTCCATATGCCGGAATCCGATCCGATCCACAAGGCGACGATCATTCCGCGCGGCCGCGCGCTCGGCATGGTAATGCGCCTGCCGGAACGCGACCAGCTTTCGGTGACGCGCGCCAAGCTCAAGGCCGATCTTGCGGTTGCCATGGGCGGACGTATCGCCGAGGAACTGATCTTCGGTCACGACAAGGTGACGTCGGGCGCCTCGTCCGATATTTCGATGGCGACCAAGATGGCGAAGGCCATGGTCACGCGCTGGGGCATGAGCGACAAGCTCGGGCCGCTCGCCTATCAGGACAATGAGGAAGAAGTGTTCCTCGGTCACTCGGTGGCGCGCCACCAGAACATGTCCGAGGAAACGCAGCGCCAGATCGACGCCGAAGTGCGCCGCATTGTCGAAGAAGGCTATGCAACGGCGAAGAAAGTTCTCACCGAACGCATCGACGATCTGCATACGATCGCCAAGGGCCTGCTCGAATTCGAAACCCTGTCGGGCGACGAAATTTCGGGCTTGCTCAAAGGCGAGTTGCCGGTGCGCGAGCGCGGCGAGCCCGAGAAGGTCGATGTCGGTCCGGTTTCCTCCGTGCCGACCACGGGCCCCATCGGCGCACCGCCTGCCCCGCAGGGAACATAAGCTCCGCAAGGCACCTGAACCGGGTTGCCGGACGTTGAATTGATATCGGAAAGGGAGGCTTTGGCCTCCCTTTTCTGTTTGTCGAGCGTACCTGGTGGCGTTGCCCTTTGTTTTTCCGATAGACGATTGATCCGTCCCCCGCTTATTCTTGTCTGCCGCAAGCGCGACAGCGGTTCAAATTGAGGGGGAACTCGTGGCACTGACAAAGCGTCTCACGGCCGAATTCATCGGCACTTTCTGGCTTGTCTTCGGTGGTTGCGGCAGCGCTGTATTGGCGGCTGCTTTTCCGGAAGTCGGGATCGGGCTCGTCGGCGTGTCCCTTGCCTTCGGCCTTACGGTTCTCACCATGGCCTATGCCATCGGTCACATTTCCGGCTGTCATCTCAACCCGGCCGTCAGTATCGGTCTCTATATCGGTGGCCGTTTCGATGCCAAGGATCTCCTGCCCTACATTGTCGTTCAGGTGCTCGGCGCGATTGCGGCGGCGGCTCTTCTCTATCTCATCGCTTCGGGCAAGGCCGGATACGACATCGGGGTCAATGGTCTCGCGGCCAATGGCTATGCCGAGAAATCGCCGGGCGGCTACAATCTGCAATCGGCCGCCATCATCGAGGTCGTTCTGACTTTCGGTTTCCTGATCGTCATTCTGGGGGCAACCGACAAACGCGCGCCGGCGGGCTTTGCGGGCATTTCGATCGGTCTTTCGCTGGCACTGATCCATCTCATCAGCATTCCGGTGACCAACACATCGGTTAATCCGGCGCGCAGCACAGGCCCGGCGATTTTCGAGGGCGGCGTCGCGATCGACCAGCTCTGGCTTTTCTGGGCAGCGCCCATCGCGGGCGCGATCCTCGCCGGCCTCGTTTATAAATGGCTTGGCAAAGCGGACTAGGAGCTCTCGCCTCGAAATGGAAAGGGAGGCCGTGAGGCCTCCCTTTTTTCATTGCGGTATTCGCGCCCGTCAGTGTTGCCGGTCGGGCAGGCGCAGCACCAGTCCATCGAGCGCGTCGTTCAGTGTGATCTGGCAGGCGAGGCGGCTCCGCTCGTTCACGTCCTCGGCGAATTCGAGCATGCTCTTTTCAAGGCCGTCCGCCGCCGGACCTGTTTTCGCGAGCCATTCCGGATCGACATAGATGTGGCACGTGGCGCAAGCGGCCGCGCCGCCGCAATCGCCGTCGATGCCGGGCACACCGTTCTTCACCGCGGCTTCCATCGCCGAGATGCCGTTTTCGGCTTCGACCGTATGAGCCCTGCCGCTTGCCTCGATGTAGTTGACCTTCGTCATTTCTCTCGTTCCTCCTCAGTATGCGTGCAGCATCACCGGCAGTGAGGCATAGCCGCGCACGAAATTGGAGCGCACACGCACCGGTTCGTCCATCACTTCGATGCGCGAGAAACGCTTCAACACCTCTTCCCACAGAATCTTCAGCTGCATTTCCGCCAGCCGGTTGCCGACGCAGCGATGGACGCCGAACCCGAAGGAGAGATGCTGGCGCGGACGGGCGCGGTCGATGATGAGTTCTTCCGGCCGCTCGATCGCGTCTTCGTCGCGATTGCCCGACAGGTACCACATCACCACCTTGTCACCCTTTTTGATCGTCTTGCCGCCGACCTCATGGTCTTGCAGCGCCGTGCGGCGCATGTGGGCGAGTGGCGTCTGCCAGCGGATCACTTCCGGCACCATGGTCTCGACCAAAGCGTGATTGGCCTTCAGCTTTTCGAATTCCTCCGGGAAGCGGTTGAGCGCCAGCACGCTGCCCGTCATCGAGTTGCGCGTGGTGTCGTTGCCGCCCACGATCAGCAGCAGAATGTTGCCCAGGAATTCCTCCGGCGGCATGTTCCGCGTTGCGGGCGAATGGGCAAGCATCGAGATCAGATCGTTGCCCGGCTCCTTTGAGTTCACTCGCTCGTTCCACAAGGTCATGAAGCTTGCGGCGCATTCCTGCAGCTCTTTCGCCCGCTGTTCCCAACTGTCGATGATGCCGCTGCCCGGTTCCGCCGTCGTCACGTCGGACCAGCGTGTGAGCTTGCGGCGTTCCTCGAAGGGGAAGTCAAACAGCGTCGCCAGCATCTGCGTCGTCAGTTCGATGGAGACATTGTCCACCCAGTCGAATTCCTCACCGACCGGCAGACGGTCGAGAATATTCTGCATCCGCTCGCGGATGGTCTTTTCCAGCACCATGAGATTGCTTGGCGCGACGATGGGGCTGACCGTCTTGCGCTGGGCGTCGTGGTCCGGCGGGTCCATGGTGATGAAGCTGCGCAGAGACAGGCCTTCGCTGCGCACGCTACTGTCGTCGATGATGATGCCGCCGACGCCCGCTTCCGATGAGAACACCTGGTGGTTCGTGTCCACCGTCATGATGTCCTTGTATTTGGTGATCGACCAATAAGAGCCGTAAGCGCTTTCTGCGCAATAATGCACGGGGTCTTCCTTGCGTAGCCTCGCGAAATACTCGCCCACCGTATCGTTTACGAAGAGGTCCGGGTTGCTCACATCGATCTTGTCGAGGGGAACGGACCGGGCGGGGCTTACTTCAAGCGTTGCTGTGCTCATTTCTCTCTCCCACGGATTTTTTCATCGCCTTTGTTGTACCCATTAGCGCCGCTCCGGGGGCATGATGTCAGTACGGGGTTCGTAGCCACGCAACGCATTTTTCCGGGCTTCCGCGGTCAAATTGCGTAGCGCCGAAATAAAAAGGGAGGCTCCATCGAGCCTCCCTTTCCCTGTCCGGCGTCTCCCGATGCCGTCAGTGCTGCTTCTCCGGCAGCTTCAGAACCAGTCCGTCGAGGTTGTCGGCGACGATAATCTGGCAGGCGAGGCGGCTTTGGTCGGTCACGTCTTCGGCAAATTCCAGCATGCTCTGCTCCAGTCCTTCTGCCGCCGGTCCTGTCGTGCCGATCCATTCAGGATCGACATAGACGTGGCAGGTCGCGCATGCGGCGGCGCCGCCGCAATCGCCGTCAATGCCGGGAACGCCGTTCTTTACTGCGGCTTCCATGACGGAGATACCGGGAGCGGCTTCCACCGCATATTCGGTTCCGTTTGCGTCGATGTATTTAATCAGGGTCATACCAGTCCTCTGTCTCAGGCGTGCAACCGCACGGGCATTTGAGCATAGCCGCGCACGAAATTGGAACGAACGCGCGTGGGTTCGGCCATGACCTCGATACGGCTGAAGCGTTTCAGGATTTCCTCCCAGAGAATCTTCAGCTGCATCTCCGCCAGCCTGTTGCCGACGCAGCGGTGAACACCAAAGCCGAAGGAGAGGTGCTGGCGCGGACGCTCGCGGTCGATGATGAAGTCATCCGGCCGGGCAATCGCGTCCTCATCGCGATTGCCGGAGACGTACCACATCACCACCTTGTCACCTTTTCGGATGGTCTTGCCGCCGACAACGGTATCGGTCAGCGCCGTGCGGCGCATATGCGCAAGCGGTGTCTGCCAGCGGATGATTTCCGGCACCATGCTGTCGATCAGGCGAGGGTTGGCTTTCAGTTTCTCAAACTCCGCGGGATTTTCGTGCAAGGCAAGTACGCCGCCGGTCATTGAATTTCGCGTGGTGTCGTTACCGCCGACGATCAGCAGAAGCACGTTGCCCAGATAATTCTGGGGAGTCATGTCGTGGGTGGCGGGCGAGTGCGCCAGCATGGAAACAAGATCCATGCCCGGATTTTTGAGACGCTCGTTCCAGAGCCCCTGAAAGCATTCTGCGCATTCCATGATCTCGCTTGTGCGCTGTTCCCAGCTATCGACGATGCCGCTGCCCGGCTCGGCGGTGGTGACATCGGACCAGCGGGTGAGCTTGCGGCGATCCTCGAACGGGAAGTCGAAAAGCGTTGCCAGCATCTGCGTTGTCAGCTCGATCGATACCGTGTTGACCCAGTCGAAGGTTTCGCCGACAGGCAGGCCGTCGAGGACGCGGCCGACGCGTTCGCGGATCGTGCCTTCGAGCTTGGCGAGATTGGAAGGCGCGACAATGGGGCTCACGGCCTTTCGCTGTTCGTCGTGCTTCGGCGGATCCATGGCAATGAAGTTCGGCAGATCGATCGCGCCTTCGGCGCTGCTTTTCTGAATGCCGTCTTCGATGATGATGCCGCCAAGCCCTGCTTCCGAGGAGAACGCCTGGTGGTTCGTGTCGACCGCCATGATGTCCTTGTACTTCGTGATCGACCAATAGGGCCCATAGGCACTTTCGGCGCAGTAATGCACCGGATCCTCGCGCCGCAAGCGGGCGAAGTAGTTGCCTTCGACGTTGCGCTCGAAAAGCTCGGCCCGGCTCACGTCGATCCGGTCGAGGGGGAGGCTGTCGGCCTCCGTGGCAGCGGCGGTCGCGGATACAAGTGCGGTCATGGCGGTTCCTCCCAGATGGCCTCATTCTCGCTATTGAGTAATATATCAATAGCAATTGAGCAAAGAGTCAATATGGGTTGAGATGCCCCGTCCACCGTCGGATTGTGTCAGCCCGATCCGTCTATACTCGGCCCGGAAATCCGCCGATTCCCGAAGGAGACCGCTCCCCGTGACTGCCGCCAGAACCGCCCGCACGAGGCTTTCGCCATCGGCCCGCCGCGCCCAGCTTCTCGAATGTGCGCTTGCGGCCTTCGCCGAGCATGGTGTCGCGCGGGCGACGCATTCCCATGTTGCGGAGCGGGCGGGCGTATCGGTGCCCGCCGTCCACTCTTATTTTCGTACACGCGAAGACCTCGTTGCCGCCGTTCTGGGTGAGGTGGAGATCTATCTCCTCCATATCGTTTCGTCGTCGCTTGGCGGTCCAAAAACCGTCGCCGAGGCGCTTGAAGCGCTTGCCGTCAACTTCGCACGCGATGCGACGGAGAAGCCCGACATGATCAAGGTCTGGCTCGACTGGAGCACCGGCGTGCGCGCGGATGTCTGGCCGCGTTACGTGGATGTGCTCGAACGTTTGCATGGCATCGCGCAAAAGGTGCTGGAGCGCGGCAAGCGGGAAGGGATCATTCCCGCCACTCTTGATGTGAAGGCGGCGGCGCGTGTCTATCTCGGCGGCGGGCACACGGTGGCGCTCATGCAGTTTTCCGGCGCAAAACCCCGCGAGTTCAATGCCGTGATCGAACAGCTTGTCCGCGCCGCCATGGGTGTCGGTTTTGACACGCTGCTCAAATCGCCGGACTGAACCACGCTCGCCGCCACGGCGCCACCGTGCTAGAAACCGCCATGTTCCAACGCCCGTTTATCCTCGGCATCGTCAACATCACGCCGGACTCATTCTCCGACGGCGGAAAATATTTCGCGGCCGACGCCGCCATCGCCCATGCGCGGAAGCTCGCCGCCGAAGGCGCGGATGTGATCGATCTCGGGCCGGCGTCCTCCAACCCCGACGCCGCACCGGTTCCGCCGGAGGAGGAGATACGCCGCCTCGGGCCGGTGCTGGAAGCGCTCGCCGCCGACGGCATCGCCGTGTCGGTCGACAGCTTCCGGCCGGAGACGCAAGCCCATGCGCTTGCCCATGGCGCGCAGTACCTCAACGACATTCACGGCTTCGATACGCCGCATTTTTACCCGGCGCTGGCGGCCTCCGAGGCGCGTTTGATCCTGATGCACTCGATTCAGGAGCGCGGCAACGCCGACCGCCGGGCCGCGCCGGAGGGGGACATCGTCGGACATATCTGCCGCTTCTTCGAAGCGCGGATCGGGCGGCTCGAAAAGGCAGGGATTGCGCGGGACCGCCTGGTCCTCGATCCCGGTATGGGCTTTTTCCTGGGGCCGACGCCCGAGACTTCCTTTGAGGTGCTGGCGCGGCTCGATGAGATCAAGTCCCGGTTCGGATTGCCGCTGCTTGTTTCGGTGTCGCGGAAATCCTTCCTGCGCGCCCTCACCGGCCGGGCGCCGGGGGAAGCGGGGGCGGCAAGCCTCGCGGCCGAGCTGCTTGCGGCAATCGGCGGGGCGGACTACATCCGCACCCACGAGCCGCGGCCGCTCGCCGATGCGCTTGCCGTCTACACGGCCCTGAAAGCCCGCCAATGAAAGATTTGGCAAGAAAACGTTAACTGCAATGGGCTCATAGAATTCTAATATCCGCCACATATGCTGCTTATCGCAGCTATTGAGGGGGCAGGTCGGGGTCCGATATTGGGGGGCGCTGGCAGGCCGGAATTGAAGAGACAAGGCGCAAGGACCGTTCGACTTATGTCGCGCAAATATTTCGGTACAGACGGCATTCGCGGCAAGGCGAATTCCGGACACATGACCGCGGAGACCGCGCTGCGCATCGGCATGGCGGCGGGCCGCGTTTTCCGGCGCGGCGATCACCGCCATCGCGTCGTGATCGGCAAGGATACGCGGCTGTCGGGCTACATGATCGAACCGGCGCTCACCGCCGGCTTTACCTCGATGGGCATGGACGTCTTTCTGTTCGGCCCGCTGCCGACGCCGGCGGTCGCGATGCTGACGCGCAGCTTGCGCGCCGATCTCGGCGTGATGATTTCGGCTTCGCATAATTCCTTCGAGGACAACGGAATCAAGCTTTTCGGACCGGACGGCTTCAAGCTTTCCGACGAGGTCGAGCTTGCGATCGAACACCACATGGACAACGGCCTTGCCGACAATCTGGCGGGCTCGCGCGATCTCGGCCGCACCAAGCGCATCGACGATGCGCAGGCGCGCTACATCGAGCATGTCAAACACACTTTCCCCAAGCAGCAGACGCTGGAAGGCTTGCGTATCGTTATCGACTGCGCCAATGGCGCCGCCTACAAGGTGGCGCCCGATGTGCTCTGGGAACTGGGCGCCGAGGTTGTGCCGGTCGGGACAGAGCCCAACGGTTTCAACATCAACGAGGATTGCGGCTCGACGGCGCCGGAGCGCATGTGCGCCGCGGTGCGCGAACGCCGCGCCGATATCGGTATCGCGCTTGACGGCGATGCCGATCGGCTGATCGTCGCCGATGAGAACGGCAGGATTGTCGATGGCGACCAGATCATGGGTCTGATCGCCCGCCACTGGAAAGAAATGGGCACGTTGTCGGCACCGGGCGTCGTTGCCACGGTCATGTCCAATCTGGGGCTCGAACGTTTCCTGGCCTCGCTCGATCTCGGTCTTGTGCGCACGCAGGTCGGAGACCGCTATGTCGTCGAATATATGCGCGAGCATGGTTACAATGTCGGCGGCGAACAGTCCGGCCATATCGTGCTGAAGGATTTCTCCACCACCGGCGACGGCCTCATCGCGGCGCTCCAGGTTCTGGCGGTGCTGAAGAGCGGCAACAAGCCGGTCAGCGAGCTCTGCCATCTTTTCGATCCGCTGCCGCAGCTTCTGAAGAATGTACGTTTCCGGCGCGGCGAGCCGCTGCGCGAAAAGGAAGTCGAAGAGGCGATCCGCGAGGGCGAAGCGCGTCTCGGCAAAGCCGGTCGTCTTGTCATCCGCAAGTCGGGCACCGAGCCTCTGATCCGCGTCATGGGCGAGGGCGACGATGAAGGCCTCGTCAAAGCGGTCGTCAACGACATCGTCTCCGCGATCGAGCATAATGCCGCCTGATTTGCGGCTCGATCCCGGAGACATTTTCCATGACCACATCGATGCAAGGCCGCGTCCTGATCGTCGCCGGCTCGGATTCAGGCGGCGGCGCCGGCATCCAGGCCGACATCAAGAGCGTCACGGCGATGGGCGGTTTCGCGATGACGGCCGTCACCGCGATCACGGTCCAGAATACGCTGGGCGTCCACGGCATCCATGAAGTGCCGGTCGAGATCGTGCGGGCGCAGATGAAGGCGGTCCTTGAGGACATCGGCGCCGACGCGGTGAAGACCGGCATGTTGCACAGCGCGGCAATGGTCGAGGCGGTGGCCGCCGAGCTTGGCGATCACGCCGAAGTGCCGTTCCTTATCGTCGATCCCGTGATGGTCGCGAAAGGCGGCGCGTCCCTGTTGGAAGGGCCGGCGGTGGCGGCGCTGAAGGAAGTGCTGATCCCGCTCGCAACGCTTGTCACGCCGAATGTACCCGAGGCCGAAGTGCTGACGGGGCGGACGATCATGGATATCGATGGACAGAAGGCGGCGGCCGACGCACTGCTCGGTCTCGGTTGCGACGCCGTGCTTGTCAAGGGCGGGCATCTTGAAGGCGCGACGCTGTTCGACGTATTGGCGACGCAGGAGACGATGCAGACCTTCTCCTCGCCGCGCATCGAGACGCGCCACACGCATGGCACGGGCTGCACGCTGGCCTCGGCGATCGCCGTGCTACTGGCGCAAGGCTTCGAACTTTCGCTGGCTGTCGAGACGGCGCGCGACTATGTGCATGAGGCGATCCGCACCGCGCCCGGCTTCGGCCAGGGCAACGGCCCGCTCAATTTTCTCGCTGCGTTCGGCGACGGCGAAGAACCCTCACGCCACTAGCGCACTTGATATAGGCCCCGATTTCAGCAATTCGGCAACGATCGCAAGGCCGGTCGCGAGTTCATTCCGCGTCTGCGGCTGGCCGAGCGCGAGGCGCACATGGCGTGAGGCGCGGTCGGTGCGCCCGACCATGAAATCCTCGCCGGCCGCCAGCGCCAGCCCGCGGGCCCGCGCCGCCTCGACGAAGATATGCGCGCGCCAGGCATCGGGCAGGGCGAGCCAGGCATAGGGCGCGGTATCGTTGGTCGCGATGTCGCTGTCCGGCAGCGCCTCGCGCAGCATCGCGTGGCGTGCGCGCGTCTCCTCCATCTGCCGCGCGGTTAGTGTATCGGCATCGCCGCTTTCGATCAGCATGGCCGCCAGGTCTGCCATCAGCGGCGGCACGGTCTGGCCGAAGCCGTATTGAATGGCGCGGGCGCGTTCGATTTGCGACGGCGGTGGCCGCAGAAAGCCGATGCGCAGCCCGCAAGCCACGGTCTTGGCAAGGCTCGTCGCATACCATGTGTCTTCCGGGTAAAGACCGGCAATGGTCGGCGGGCGGTCGTCCACCAGCTTGCCATAAATGTCGTCTTCGATGATCGCGAGGCCGTGCATTCGCGCGACGTCGGCGATGTCGCGCCGCCGCCGCTCGCTCATGATGGCGCCGGTCGGGTTGTGCAGCGTCGGCACGATGAAGACGGTCCGCGCGCCCGTCTCGCGCGCGGCACGGTCGAGTGCCTGCGGCACAAGGCCTTCTTCGTCGATGTCGACCGGCGCGGCGCGCCGCCCGACGGACGCCGCCTGGTTCACCATCGCGGTATAGGTCAGCGCTTCGGTCAGGATCGTGTCGCCGGGCTCGGTCGTGCAGAGTACCGCCGTCAGGATCGCCTGTTGCGTCCCCGAACAGATCACCAGTTCCTCGGCATCGGGCGTGAATGCGCCATGCGCGATCCATTTCGCCGCCATCGCCCGCTGATGCAGCGTACCGCCGACGGGCGGGTAGCTGTTGAACGGCGAGCGGCCCGGCATGTCCGGCAGCGCGTCGAGGAGGCGCCGCATCGCCGCGCCGAGAATTTCCGCCTGTCCGACAGGCGCGGGCAGCGCCGCCTTCATCGCCGCCTGCATCGCGTCGGGCAGCGCGTGGAATGCCGCCGCGCCGACGTCCGCGCCGCTTCGCGCATTGCGGTCGCGCACATAGGTGCCGCGTCCGACTTCGCCCGTCACCTCGCCGCGGCTTGCCGCCAGCGCATAGGCGCGCGACACGGTGCCCACCGTCACGCCCAGCCGATAGGCGAGGTCGCGTAGCGGCGGCAGCTTGGTGCCGGACGCCGCCGTCCCCATCTTCACGGCGTCGCTCAGTGCGTCGGCGATGGCCTTGTAGCGGGGTCCGGGGCGGGCGGCGATGTTGGCCGGATCGAAAAGCGAAATTGTCATGGGTACAATAAACTCATTGAATCCATACTGGACGTGGATCATCTTCCGGGAACAATCACAATATCGACATTCTGGGTCAAGGAGCAAGAATATCGTTCAACGATCTCAGAATTGTACCCATACAATACGGAACAAAGACGATGAAAGCAGTTCTCTACCAGATCGATGCGTTCGCGGACCGCGTTTTCGAGGGCAATCCGGCGGCTGTCGTGCCGCTCGACAGCTGGCCGGCGGATGCCGTCATGCAGGCGATCGCGGCCGAGAACAATCTCGCTGAGACCGCATTCTTCGTGCCCGAAGGCGAGGGCTACCGGTTGCGCTGGTTTACGCCGGCGGTCGAGGTGCCGCTCTGCGGTCATGCGACGCTCGCCTCGGCGCATGTTTTGTTCGCGCATCTCGGCCATGCGGCGCCCGAAATCCATTTCGAGACGAAGAGTGGCCGGCTCACCATTGCGCGCGAGGGAGACCTGCTCTCGATGAACTTTCCGGCCAATCCGGCCAAGCCCTATCCCGCGCCGGCGGAAATCGCCGCCGCGCTCGGCGCCAGCCCGCGCGTCTGGGCGAAGTCGACCTATCTCCTTGCCGTATTCGACAGCGCCGCCGAGGTAAAGGCGCTCGCGCCCGACACCGGTGCGCTGAAGCGGCTGCTGACGCCGCTCGACCTGCTGCTGATCGTCACGGCGCCGGGCGACGAAGGTTCGGGTTTCGATTTCGTTTCACGCGTCTTCGCGCCGGCGCATGGAATCGACGAAGACCCGGTAACGGGCGCGGTGCATTGTACGCTCGTTCCGTACTGGTCGAAGAAGCTTGGCAAGAGCGATCTCGTCGCACGGCAGGTGTCGGCGCGGGGCGGCACACTGCGCTGCACGGATGCCGGCGAGCGAACGATCATTCGCGGCCGTTGCGCCGACTACATGAAGGCCGAGATCAGCTTCTGACGCGCCACTCGCTGAGCGCGATGCCGGCGAGGATCAGCGCGAAGCCGCCGAGGACGCCGGCGCGCAGTTCCTCGCCGAAGACGAGATAGCCGGTCAGCGCCGCGAAGACCGGCACCAGATAGTTCGTCAGCGACACGAAGGTCGGCCCGGCATGGTCGATCAGGCGGAAGAAGACGATGGCCGCAAGGCCGGTCGAGAAGATTCCGAGCCCCGCCACGCCGAGCAGCGATGCCGGGCTTGCCTCCAGCAATGCCGCCGGCGGCGTCATCGTGCCTGCAATCGCCGTGCCCATCAGTGCGCCGGCCAGCATCACGCCGGAAGATTTCGCCAGCAGCGGCATGTCGGGCGCGAGGCGCGCCATCACATTGTTGCAGGCAAAGAAGAAAGCGCCCGCCAGCACGGCCGCTTGTGCGAGACGAACGTCGCCGCCCGACGCCGTCGCGATGTCGGCAAGCGCGTCCGGGCCGACCACGATCACAAGACCGGCAAAGCCGACGATGAAGCCCGCGAGACGGAACGGCGTGATGAATTCGCCGGGCACGAAGGCGCGCGCGATCAGCAGTGTCGCCAGCGGCGTGAAGCCGATCAGTATGCCGGCGAGCGCCGAGGAAATGTGTTGTTGTCCCCAACTGATCGTGAAGAAGGGCGCGATGTTGCCGACAAGCGCCAGTGCGATGAGCCAGCCCCAGGCGCGGCCGTCGCGCAACAGGCGGCCCCCCGCCAGCAGCAGGCAGGGCAGCAGCAGCGCCGCGCCGGTCAAAAGCCGCCCGGCCATGGTCCATTCCGGCGCCACAGTGTCGACGGCGATCTTCGCGAAGGCGAATGCCAGCCCCCACAGCGCGACCAGCGCGCCGAGCATCAGCCAGTGAGACGGGGTGTGTGCGGGCAAGGTGTCCTGCGTTTCTGGGGGTGCAGGGGCAGTCTTCTGGCCCGCGCCGCGCGTGTCAATTGCAAGGGATTATGCGGATTTTCGGGCTTCCCGGGTGGTTCCGTCGCACGGCCGTCATTTGACTTCGCGCGGCGACACGCCTATACGCGGCGGCGGGACACCCCTCCCCACCGAGGGGCAGCTATCTGAAAGGGTAGGTTGCAAATGACCGCCATCGAGCGTCCGGCCGTGCGTCCGGCCAATCCGCACTTCTCTTCCGGCCCCTGTGCCAAACGGCCGGGCTGGTCCATCAAAAACCTCGAAAATGCGCTTGTCGGCCGGAGCCATCGCTCGAAGCCGGGCAAGGCGCGCCTCGCCGACGCCATCGAGAAAACAAGGCAGATTCTCGGCGTGCCTGCCGATTACCGCATCGGCATCGTGCCGGCGTCCGACACCGGCGCCGTCGAAATGGCGCTCTGGTCGCTCCTCGGCGCGCGCGGCGTCAACCTCCTCGCTTGGGAAAGCTTCGGCGAAGGTTGGGTCTCCGATGTCGTCAAGCAGCTCAAACTGAAAGACGCACGGACGCTGAAAGCCGATTACGGCAAGCTGCCGGACTTTGCACAAGTCAATTTCGACAATGACGTCGTCTTCACCTGGAACGGCACGACCTCGGGCGTGCGCGTGCCGAACGGCGACTGGATTCCAGCCGACCGCAAGGGCCTGACGATCTGCGACGCGACGTCCGCCGCTTTCGCGCAAGACCTTGCCTGGCCGAAGCTCGATGTCGTCACCTTCTCCTGGCAGAAAGTGCTGGGCGGCGAGGCGGCGCATGGCATGCTGATCCTCGGTCCCCGCGCCGTCGAACGGCTCGAAAGCTACACGCCGGCCTGGCCGATGCCGAAAATCTTCCGCATGACCAAGGGCGGCAAGCTGATCGAGGGTATCTTCAAGGGCGAGACCATCAACACACCGTCGATGATCGCTGTCGAGGATTATCTCGACGCGCTCGACTGGGCGGCCTCCATCGGCGGTCTCGAGTCGCTGATCGGACGTGCCGACGCCAACGCGGCCGTCATCGCCGAATGGGCTGCCCGCACGCCCTGGGTCGATTTCCTCGCCGAGAAAGTCGACACGCGTTCCAACACGTCCGTCTGCCTCAAGGTCGTCGACCCGGACGTGACCGCGCTTTCCGACGACGATCAGGCCGCTTTCGCCAAGAAGATCGCCGATCTGCTCGACAAGGAAGGCGTTGCCAACGACATCGCCGGCTATCGCGATGCACCGGCCGGCCTTCGCATCTGGGCGGGCGCGACGATCGAAGTCTCAGACATGCGCTCGTTGATGCCCTGGCTCGACTGGGCTTACGCGCAAGCCAAGGCGTCGCTGAAGGCGGCAGCTTAAATCTTTTCTTTCAATACGCGCCTCTCACCCTTTCTCTCTCGTACGGAGGGTGCCGCGAGCATCGTTCGTGGAGGGTGACGGGCAAATTCCATCAGGAGGCATTCATGCCCAAGGTTCTGATTTCCGACCAGCTTTCGCCCGCCGCCGTGCAGATCTTCAAGGATCGCGGCGTCGAGGTCGACGTCAAGACCGGTCTCGACCGCGACGAACTGATCAAGATCATCGGCGACTATGACGGTCTCGCGATCCGCTCGGCGACCAAGGTCACGCCGCCGGTGCTTGCCGCAGCGAAAAAGCTGAAGGTCGTCGGTCGCGCCGGCATCGGTGTCGACAATGTCGATCTTCCGGCTGCCACCGCCGCTGGCGTCATTGTGATGAACACGCCCTTTGGCAATTCGATCACGACGGCCGAACATGCGGTCGCGATGATGCTGGCGCTCGCTCGCGACATTCCGCAGGCCAACGCCTCGACCCATGCCGGCAAGTGGGAAAAGTCGAAATTCATGGGCGTCGAGGTGACGGCCAAGACGCTCGGTGTCATCGGTTGCGGCAATATCGGCTCTATCGTCGCCGACCGCGCGCTCGGCCTGCGCATGAAGGTCGTCGCCTTCGATCCGTTCCTGACGCCCGACCGCGCCAGCGATCTCGGCGTCGAGAAGGTCGAACTCGACGAGCTTTTGAGGCGTGCCGACTTCATCACGCTGCACACGCCCTTGACCGACAAGACGCGCAACATCCTCAACGCCCAGAACCTTGCCAAGTGCAAGAAGGGCGTCCGCATCGTCAATTGCGCGCGCGGCGGATTGATCGTCGAGGCCGATCTCAAGGCGGCGATCGAGAGCGGTCATGTTGCCGGGGCGGCGCTCGACGTGTTCGAGGAGGAGCCCGCGAAATCCAACCCGCTGTTCGGCATGGAACAGATCATCTGCACACCGCATCTCGGCGCCTCGACCAACGAGGCGCAGGAAAATGTCGCGTTGCAGGTGGCCGAGCAGATGGCCGATTATCTGCTCACCGGCGCGATCACCAATTCGATCAACGTGCCCGCCGTGTCGGCCGAGGAAGCGCCGAAGCTGACGCCGTATCTGACGCTCGCGCAGCAGCTCGGCTCTTTCGCGGGCCAGCTCACGGAGACGGGCATCTCGGCCGTCACCATCGAATATGCGGGCGATGTCGCCGAGATGAACACGCGCGTTCTCACCAATGCGGCGCTGACCGGTTTGCTCAAGCCGCAGCTTGAGGATGTCAACATGGTCTCGGCACCGGTCATCGCCAAGGACCGCGACATCAAGGTGACCGAAGTGAAGCGTGAACAGCAGGGCGCCTACGAGACCTATATCAAAATCGAGGTGAAGACCGAACGTCAGGACCGTTCGGTCGCGGGTACCGTCTTCTCCGGCGGGTTGCCGCGCCTGATCCAGATCAAGGGTGTCAACATGGAGGCCTCGCTCGGCCATCACATGCTCTATGTGACGAATCAGGACAAGCCGGGTTTCATCGGCGCGCTGGGTTCGTTGCTCGGCAAGTCCGGCATCAACATCGCCAACTTCAACCTCGGCCGCGAAAAGGCGGGTGGCGATGCGATCTGCCTCGTCGAGGTCGATGCGGATGTGCCGGCCTCCGTTCTCGCCGAAATCCAGGCGCTGCCGCATGTCGTGCAGGCGAAGTCGCTGACGTTCTGAGGCCGCCGCACCACGGCTGGAAAATCAAAAGGCGGGCCCCCGGGGTCCGCCTTTTTGCTGCCCGCCGGTAACATCCCCTTAACCATAATTGTCCGAAACTGAACCGGGGTATATCGGTGCCCGCGTATCGGGGTGGGGGTAAGCGTGACGGCGGAGCTATTCTGGGACAGGCGTCTCGACGGGCTTTATGAGCACTGGCTGGAGAAGAAAGGCCGGCGGCTGGCGCCGACACGGGCCGACTTCAACCCGGCGGAAATCAAGCCCTTCCTGCCGATCGTCAACTTCCTCGATGTGAGTTGGGACCCGCTCGGCTTTCGTCACCGCCTCGTCGGCACCGAGATCGTCGAGCATCTCGGCCGCGACGCGACCGGGCGCTGGGTCGATGCCGGTCTCTACGGCAAGGCGGCAGACCGCGTCTTCGCCTCGCTGCTGCAGGTCGCGCGCGAGGCCCGGCCCTATCGCCGCCGTTCGCCGATGACATGGCATCCGAAATACTGGCTGACGATGGAGTCGATGGAGCTGCCGCTCATCGACGAGGACGGGCGGGTCAACATGATCCTGCGCGGCGTCAGCTATTCCTCGCCGAAAAATCCGCCGCCCGATCACTATGTCGTTGCACCGCTGCCGCTGCATTGACCGCAGCCGCCGCGCCCGCCTCGACTGGCACAAGCAGCACTGGCTGACGACCGAAGCGGTCGAGATGCCGCTTCTCGGTCCGGACGGCGAGATCAACATGGTCTTGCGCGGCGCGACATTTTTCGTTCGCTCCGAGCGTCTTCCCGAACGCATGGAATACATGCCGCTTGCGGCCTGAGCGTCAGCTTCCGTCGCAACGCGGGATTGAGAGGCCCGGCGGCAGGATCGTCGCATCGTCGCCGCAGGCCTTGGCCAGTTGCGCGTTGGTCAGGCCGGTCGCGCGGGTGAAGTCGGCGCCGCGCAGATCGGTGCCCGAGAAATCGACGCCGCCCAGAAAGGCATGGCGGAAAATCGCCCCGCGCGCATCGGCGCCGGCGAATGTCAGCTTCTTCACATATTCGAGCAGCCGGAAATTGGCGCGCTGGATGTTGGCGCCGGTGAAGTCCGCGCCATGGACGCGCACCGCGTCGAGCCGCGTATCGACGAGTGTTGCGCCGCGCAGGTCGGCATTGGCCAGCATCGCGCCCGCCATATTGGAGCCGCTGAAATCGGTGCCCGTCAGCTTTGCGCGCGTCAGGTGGATTCCGGTCAGGTCGGCGCCGCGCAGCCGCGCATCCGTCAGATCGGCGCGTTCGAGCGCCGCCAGGCGCAGGAACTGTTCGTCGAAATCGGCACCGGCGAGGTTGCAGCGCTCGCAATTGACGATGGTCTTGAACTGCTCGGCCTTGATCTTCGCCGCCAGCGCCTCGACTTCCGGCGTCGCCTGCGCCACGGCCGGAGCGGGCAGGACGGCCAGCGCCGCCAGCAGCGAGAACAGGGCCGCGGCGCGGCCGGTCTTTGTCGGTTTTTTCATGGGCACATTCTAGACGAAGCGCGTCGAAATAGCTGTGCCGCGTTTTAACGTTTTCGTGACCGGCGTCTTCTCGACGATGTCCCGGATGCGCGTCATCTGTTCTTCGGAGAGCTTTTCGCCGAAGGAAACGCTGCGTTCGATCCGCTCATTGCCTTCCGCATCGCGCTTGAAGACGAGGTCCGCCGTGATCGTGCCGAGCGCCCAGCCCTTGCGGTCGGCATACAGGCGCAGCGTTGCCGAGGTGCAGGCCGCGAGCGACGCCAGCAGCAGTTCGTAAGGCGCGGGGCCCTTGTCGGTGCCGTGGTTGCTCTCCGGCTCGTCGGCCGTCATCCGGTGCTGGCGCGCTTCCATTTCCTGAAACACGCCGGCCTTGCTTGTCAGGTGAACGCGGCTCGCCATATCACTTCTCCGGCAGCGGAATGAACTCGGTTTCGCCGGGCACGGATTTGAAGCGGCCTTGCGCCCAGTCCTCCTTTGCCTGTTCGATACGTTCCTTGCTGGAAGAGACAAAGTTCCACCAGATATAGCGCGGGCCCTCCATCGCCGCGCCGCCCAGCAGCATCATGCGGGTGAAGGCCGCCGCCTTCACGGTGATGCGATCGCCGGGGCGGAAGATCAGCAGTTGCGGACCCTCGAATATGTCGCCCGCGATCTCGATCTTGCCCTCCGCGACATAGATCGCGCGTTCCTCGTAGTCCGTGTCGAGCGGAACGCTCTTGCCGGTTTCCAGCGCCACATCGGCATAGAACCAGTCGGACAGGGTTTTCACCGGTGAGCGTTTGCCGAAAACGCCGCCCGCGATCACGCGTGCCGTCACGCCGTCGTCCTTCACGACGGGCAGGTCCGCTTCGGGATAGTGCTGGAAGCCCGGACCGGTTTCCTCCCGCGACTTCGGCAGCGCGATCCAGCTTTGCATCCCGGAAAGGCGCTGACCGTTCTTTCGCTCCGCGTCGGGCGTCCGCTCCGAATGCGCGATGCCGCGCCCCGCCGTCATCAGGTTCATCGCGCCGGGGAGAATCTCGAGCGCGTTGCCCTCGCTATCCCTGTGCATGATGGCGCCTTCGAAGAGATAGGTGACGGTCGCAAGGCCGATATGGGGGTGCGGCCGGACATCCATGCCGATGCCGGGCGGCATCGCGGCCGGACCCATCTGGTCGAGAAAGATGAAGGGCCCCACCATCTGCCGCTTCGCCTGCGGCAAGGCACGCCGCACCTCGAAATTGCCGATGTCGCGGGCCCGCGGCACGATCGCGAATTCGAGCGCATCGCAGGATTTGCGGTCCCCCGCTACCGGGTCTTCGTCGGGTAGCCAGCTCATGCCGCACTTCCTTCCGCTCGTGATCATCGTGTGCTTTCTTTCTAGCCTTCCGCCTTCCGATCCGCTAGACAATGCCAAAGCCCCCGGCCCGAAAGGCCAAGGGGGCTTTCGGCTTGTCTGGGGGTCCGCGAGCGGGCGGCACCCGGCCGGGCACCCACTCTCTAAGGCATTGAATCAAATGGCAAATGTGGCGGTTGTCGGCTCCCAGTGGGGGGACGAGGGCAAGGGCAAGATCGTGGACTGGCTGTCGGAGCGCGCCGATGTGGTGGTGCGCTTTCAGGGTGGCCACAATGCCGGCCATACGCTCGTCATCGACGGCGTCACCTACAAGCTCTCGCTGCTGCCGTCGGGCATCGTGCGCAAGGGCAAGCTCTCGATCCTCGGCAATGGCGTCGTGCTCGATCCCTGGGCCTTCGCGAAGGAAGTCGACGAGATCGCCTCGAAGGGCGTCCTCGTCACGCCCGACAATCTGAAGATCGCCGAGAACGCCGTGCTGATCCTGCCCGTCCACCGCGAACTCGACGAGATGCGCGAAGGCTCGAACTCGGGCGTCAAGATCGGCACCACCAAGCGCGGCATCGGGCCTGCCTATGAAGACAAGGCCGGCCGCCGCGCCATCCGCGTCATCGACCTTGCCGATCCGGCGACGCTCCCCATCAAGGTCGAGGGTCTGCTCGCGCATCACAACGCGCTGCGCCGCGGCAACCGGCTCGACGAACTCGCGGTCGAACCCATTGTTGCCGCGCTGAAGGAAATCGCGCCGCGCGTGCTGCCTTTCGTCGCGCCGGTCTGGCGCGTTCTCGACGAGGCGAAGCGCCGGGGCCAGCGCATTCTCTTCGAGGGCGCGCAAGGCACCATGCTCGATGTCGACCACGGCACCTATCCCTTTGTCACCTCGTCCAACACGGTCGCGGGCCAGGCGGCCGGCGGCGCCGGCGTCGGTCCCGGCGCCATCGGCTATGTGCTCGGTATCACCAAGGCCTATACGACGCGCGTCGGCGAAGGCCCGTTCCCGACCGAACTGACCGACGCCGTGGGCCAGCGTCTCGGCGAGCGCGGCCACGAGTTCGGCACCGTGACGGGGCGCAAGCGCCGCTGCGGCTGGTTCGACGCCGTCATGGTGCGTCAGGCGATCAAGACCGGCGGCATCACCGGCATTGCGCTCACGAAGCTCGACGTGCTGGACGGTTTCGACGAGTTGAAAGTCTGCACGGCCTATGAAATCGGCGGCAAGCGCATCGATCATCTGCCGGCCGGCATGGACGCGCAGGCGAAGGTCACGCCTATCTACGAGACGCTCGAAGGCTGGAGCGAGAGCACGCAAGGCGCGCGCTCATGGGCGCAACTCCCCGCGGCGGCAGTCAAATATGTGCGTTACGTCGAGGAGTTGATCGAGGCGCCGGTGGCATTGCTCTCCACCTCGCCCGACCGCGAAGACACGATCCTGATGACCGATCCCTTCGCGGATTGAGCGTGCTTGCGCAAACAAAAAGGGCGCCGGGAGAAATCCGGCGCCCTTCTTTTGTCCGTGTAGGGTGCGTCAGGCGTTCATCAACAGCGCGATGAAGACCATCGCGTAGCCGACCACGCCGGCTGCCCAGGCGATGGTGCGGATGCCCAGCATCGTCCATCCCGCGACATAGATGATCGCATAGGCGATGCGGGCGATCAGGAAGATTTGCGCGCCGAGCACCGTCAGCTCGGTGCTGATGCCGGCCAGATGCGCGGGCACCGCGAAGCAGGCATAGATCAGCAGGTTTTCGAGGTGATTGATGTAGGCGCGGCGCGCCCGTGCGCCCCAGCCCGTCGTCGTCGCGGGCTGGTCGCGATTGCCGATGCCCCAGGGCATCCCCATCGCCGACACATTGGCGTTGGCCGAAAGCGTAATCAGAATGAACAGAAGCGCGCCGCCCCATACGAGCGACCAGAGTTCCACCGTCATGGGTTTCCTCCCCCGGTTGGTTGTGTTGCCACCGGGGCGAATCCTAACGATGAAAGTGAGTCGGGGCGAGACGCCTGTTTCGGGAGATTACTCCATCAGTACCGTGATGAGCGCCCGGTCGAACAGCGGCACCATGCAGAGCACGATGCCGATGGTGGCGATCTGCCAGATGAAGGTCCGGATCCAGGGCAGGCCCGACGCATAGGCCGGGATATAGGCCAGCCGGCCCCAGAAATAAATCTGCGCGCCGATCTCGCTCCACTGATTCGTGCGTTCGGTCGCATAGACGGCGAGAATCACCGCCGCGAAAATCGGGAAGGTTTCGAGGAAATTGCGGAGCGCCCGCTCCATGCGGCCCGCGAAGCCGGCCGGCGGCAGCGGTTCGTCGCGCGGGCCCACCGTATAGGCGTTGCCGGCCTGTTTCTTGAAGGAGAGGCTTTGCAGCCCCACCTGCACGATCCCGAGCACGGACGCCCAGAACAGCATGGCGATTTCGACGGTCATCGGCTTTTTCCCCTTGTCCCGTTTCGATCCCGATCATACGCCCGCGGGCGACCGAATGCAGCGTTCCTCACCGTCCCATCAGTTTTTCCGCCTCGCGGATCAGCCGCAGCGTCTTTTCCGCCGCCGGTTCCGGCTTCGACAGCGCCGCCGCCTGTCCCGACCAGAGCGGCATGAATTCGGCGCGGTTCTCCTTCGCGCTGACGCGGGCAAGCGGCGCGACGAGTGCGCGTTGCGCCGGGAAGGGGGCTGTCAGCGCTTCGAGGGAATGAAGCTCTTCGGTCAGGCGGTTGCGGATGGCGCGCGCCGGGCGTCCCGAAAAAAGTTTCGTCACGACCGTCGAATGATCCGACGCCTCGGTGAGCGCCTTGCGGTGAACGGTATGGATGCCCGCTTCCGGGCAGGCGAGATAGGCCGTGCCGAGCTGCACGCCCGCCGCGCCCAGCATGAAGGCGGCGGCAACGCCGCGCGCATCGCCGATGCCGCCGGCCGCGATCACGGGCACCGACACCGCGTCCACCACCTGCGGCACCAGTGCCATCGTGCCCACCGTCCCGAGATCGACGTGATCGAGAAACGTACCGCGATGGCCGCCCGCCTCGTGGCCCTGCGCGACGATTGCGTCGGCGCCGCCCGTTTCGAGCGCGCGGGCTTCCGCCGCCGTCGTCGCGCTGCCGAGGACGACGATGCCGGCCTCCTTCAGCGCCTTCACCGCGTGCGTGCCGGGTAGACCGAAATGAAAGCTCGCGACGCGCGGCCGCAGTTCCAGCACGAGCTCCAGCATCTCGTCGTTGAAAGCGGGTGCCGGCGAGGCGGGTTCCGGCACCTCGCCGAGGCCGCGTTCGTCGAAATAGGGCTTCAGCGCGCCGCGCATCGCCGCGCCGTCGTGACTTGCGATGTCGGGCTCGGCATGGACGAAGAAGTTGAGATTGAACGGCTTGTTGGTCAGCGCCCGCAGCGCACCGGTCTGTGCGCGGACTTCGGAGGGCGTCATCATCGCGGTGCCGAGCGAGCCGAGACCGCCTGCATTCGACACGGCGGCGGCAAGTTCCGCCGTCGAGGCGCCGGCCATCGGCGCCTGGATGATGGCGAGATCGATATCGAGAAGGCGTGTCAGGCGGTCGGCGGTGTTCATGCGGCGTCTCCCGATTTGGCCCCGCTTTTCCTTTACCTCAAACGCCCGAAGAGTCACACTGCGAAGCAATCCGAGGGGTGTCCAACCCGTTTTGCGTAAATGAGGGGTTGGGCTGAGATGGCGCACACATGCCGAACCCTTAGAACCTGATCCGGGTCATGCCGGCGAAGGGACGGGCATTGGCCGCGTATATGGCCGCCACCTCCGCTTGAATTCCCGGATTTCCGCATGCGCGCGCCGATGGCAGGCAGAGGAGATCCACGATGAACATTCACGCTCCCAAGGACGCACTCCCCGATGTCACCACCGGGCCGCTTCCCGCCAGCACCAAGATATTCACCGCGCCGGAGGGCTTTCCCGATCTGAAGGTTCCCTTCCGCGAAATCGCGCTGCATCCCTCCGCGAAGGAGCCGCCCGTCCGCGTCTACGACACCTCGGGCCCCTACACCGATCCGACGGCGAAGATCGACGTCGAGAAGGGCCTCGTCCGCCACCGCGAGGCGTGGATCGAGGCGCGCGGCGGCACCGAACTTTACGACGGCCGCGAGGTGAAGCCGGAAGACAATGGCAATGTCGGCGAGAAACATCTGGCCCGCGCTTTCCCGGTCGCCAACCGTCCGCGCCGCGGCCTTCCCGGCCGGCCGGTTACGCAATACGAATTCGCCAAGGCCGGCATCGTCACCGCCGAAATGGCCTATATCGCCGAGCGCGAAAACATCGGCCGCAAGCAGGCGCTGGCCAACGCCGCGCACAAGCTCGCGGAAGGCGAGAGCTTCGGCGCCGACATCCCGGAATTTATCACGCCGGAATTCGTGCGTTCGGAAATCGCCGCCGGCCGCGCCATCGTCCCGGCCAACATCAACCACCCGGAACTCGAACCGATGATCATCGGCCGCAATTTCCTGGTGAAGATCAACGCCAATATCGGCAATTCGGCCGTCGCCTCGTCGGTCGCCGAGGAAGTCGACAAGATGGTCTGGGCGATCCGCTGGGGCGCCGACAATGTCATGGACCTCTCGACGGGCCGCAACATCCACAACACGCGCGAATGGATCGTCCGCAATTCGCCGGTCCCCATCGGCACCGTGCCGATCTATCAGGCGCTCGAAAAAGTCGACGGCGTCGCCGAAGACCTCACCTGGGAGGTATACCGCGACACGCTCATTGAACAAGCAGAGCAGGGCGTCGACTACTTCACCATCCATGCCGGCGTGCGGCTGGCCTATGTGCCGCTGACGGCGAAGCGCGTCACCGGCATCGTCTCGCGCGGCGGTTCGATCATGGCGAAGTGGTGCCTCGCGCATCACAAGGAAAGCTTCCTCTACACCCACTTCGAAGACATCTGCGACATCATGCGGCAATACGACGTGTCGTTCTCGCTGGGCGACGGATTGCGTCCGGGCTCGATTGCCGATGCAAACGACGAAGCGCAATTCGCAGAGCTCGAAACGCTGGGCGAGTTGACGCAGATTGCGTGGGCGAAGGGCTGTCAGGTCATGATCGAAGGGCCGGGTCATGTGCCGATGCACAAGATCAAGGTCAACATGGACAAGAAGTTGAAGCATTGCGGCGGCGCGCCCTTCTACACGCTCGGGCCGCTCACCACCGACATCGCACCCGGCTACGACCACATCACGTCGGGCATCGGCGCGGCGATGATCGGCTGGTTCGGCTGCGCGATGCTCTGCTATGTCACGCCGAAGGAACATCTCGGCCTGCCGGACAGGGCGGATGTGAAAGACGGCGTCATCACCTACAAGATCGCCGCGCATGCCGCCGATCTCGCCAAGGGACACCCGGCGGCGCAGTTGCGCGACGACGCGCTTTCCCGCGCGCGTTTCGAATTCCGCTGGGAAGACCAGTTCAACCTCGCGCTCGATCCCGAACGCGCCAAGGAATTCCACGACAAGACGCTGCCCAAGGAAGCGCACAAGGTCGCGCATTTCTGCTCGATGTGCGGGCCGAAATTCTGCTCCATGAAGATCACGCAGGAAGTGCGCGACTACGCCGAAAGCGGCATGGCGGAAAAGGCCAGCGAGTTCCGCAACTCCGGGTCCGAGATTTATCTCGAAGAGGCGGATGCCGCCAACAAGGCGGCCAACAAGTCATTGGGCGGCAAGGCGGCGGAGTAGGGGGCGGTCCGAGCGTATGCCCAATCGCTGGCGTAAAACCATCAGCCGCGAGAAGCTGCCCGACGTTCTGGTCCCCGGCCTCGATGTCGTTTTCGTCGGCACGGCGGCGGGGCGGCGCTCGGCGGCGGTCGGCGCCTATTACGCGCATCCCGGCAACCGCTTCTGGCGCACGCTCTTCGAAGTCGGGTTGACGCCGCGTCTTTACCAGCCGCACGAGTTTCCCGATCTCGTCAAACTCGGCATCGGCTTCACCGACATGGCGAAGCTCGCTTCCGGCATGGACCACGAAATCGCGCCTGAACAATTCGACGTGCCGCGCTTCGAAAAAGCGATTGCCCGTGCCGCGCCCCGCGCCATCGCCTTCACCTCGAAGAAGGCGGCCAGCGTCTTTCTGCGCGAACCGACAGGCCGCCTCGCGCCCGGCCGCCAGAAACGCCCGCATAACCGCTCGGAAATCTTCATCCTCACCTCGCCGTCCGGCGCCGCCACGCGCTACTGGTCGGTCGCGCCGTGGGCCGAACTGGCGGCGTTTCTGGGGCGGCGCGAACGTGACGGCTGACAGGCCTTTCCGGCGGGCCTAAGCTGACCTACATCAGAGGTCTGCCCCCATTCCCGCCCCTCGAAGGGAGGTGCCCCCATGTTCAATCTGCGCAAGAAGACCGAAATGCCGGCCGCGGCCGAAGCGCTGCCGGGCCGCGACTTCGAAATCCCGACGGCGAGCCGCCATTTCGTCAATGGCGCGGCGCTGAAGGGCCCTTACCCCGCCGGCCACGAGAAGGCGATGTTCGGCCTTGGCTGTTTCTGGGGCGCCGAGCGCAAGTTCTGGCAACAGCCCGGCGTTTCGGTGACGGCGGCGGGATACGCCGCGGGTCTCACGCCCAACCCGACCTATGAGGAGGTTTGTTCGGGCCTCACCGGCCACAACGAGGTCGTGCTCGCCGTCTTTGACCCGACGCAGGTTTCCTTCGAAGCGCTCCTGAAACTTTTCTGGGAGAGCCACAATCCGACGCAGGGCATGCGCCAGGGCAACGATGTCGGCACGCAATACCGCTCCGGCATTTATGTGTTTTCCGACGCGCAGCGCAAGGCCGCCGAAGCGTCGCGCGCGGCTTACGCGGCCGAGCTTCAAAAGCGCGGCTTCCCCGACATCACCACCGAAATCCTCGACGCGCCGGAATTCTATTTCGCCGAGGATTATCACCAGCAATATCTCGCCAAAAACCCCAACGGCTATTGCGGCCTCGGGGGCCTCGGCATTTCCTGTCCGGTGGGCATCACGGCGTAGGCGGCGGTCCCGCCCGCGGATCAGAAATCCGCCAGCGCCTCGCGGCGTTCGTCGGCTTCGGCGCGCATCGCGGCTTTCATCGCCTTTTGCAGCTTCTCGAAGGCGCGCACCTCGATCTGGCGCACGCGCTCGCGGGAAATCCCGTATTCCTGGCTCAAGTCTTCCAGCGTCGCCGGATCGTCCTTCAGCCGCCGCTCCGTCAGAATGTGCATCTCGCGCTCGTTCAGCGTTTCCATCGCGGCGGCCAGCATTTCGCGGCGCTGTTCGAGTTCCTGTTCCTCGCCCAGCGTCACTTCCTGGTCGGCGGTGTCGTCCACCAGCCAGTCCTGCCATTCGCCGGTCTCGCTGTCCTGCCGCAAGGGCGCGTTCAGCGAATTGTCCGGGCCCGACATGCGCCGGTTCATCGACACCACTTCGTCTTCGGTGACGCCCAGGCGTTCGGAAATTTCCTTCACCTGTTCGGGGCGCAGGTCGCCGTCCTCGATCGCCTGGATCTGGCCCTTCACCTTGCGCAGGTTGAAGAAGAGCTTCTTCTGCGCCGCCGTCGTGCCCATTTTCACGAGCGACCAGCTCCGCAGGATATATTCCTGGATCGAGGCGCGGATCCACCACATCGCATAGGTCGCGAGGCGAAAGCCGCGCTCCGGCTCGAAGCGCTTCACCGCCTGCATCAGCCCGACATTGCCTTCCGAAATCACCTCGCCGATGGGGAGCCCATAGCCGCGATAGCCCATGGCGATCTTGGCGACGAGGCGCAGATGCGAGGTCACGAGCTGGTGCGCGGCCTCGGCGTCCTCGTGCTCGCGCCAGCGCTTGGCCAGCATGTATTCCTGCTGCGGCTCCAGCATCGGGAATTTGCGGATTTCCTGCAGGTAGCGCGACAGCGAGCCCTCGGGGTTGGGCGCCGGGGCCAGCCGCGCCACGGCCTTTCCCGGCGTCTTGCCGGCGGCCGGCTTCAGCGCCTTGCCGGCGGGCTTTTTCGCGTCGTCCTCGGCCATTGTCGAACCCCTTTGTCGCTCGGTGTCTCTCGGCTCTGCCAAGCCGATATCATAGCAAACAGCTCGGATACCCGGGGACAACTTGCCGTGACCGAATGCCGCCCCCGGCAAGAGGGCTTATATGGGGGCGGGGCGTAGCTGAGAAAAGGGGTGGTCAGGCGGCCTTGCGGCGGCCCCTCACCCTTCCGCCGTCTGGCGACGGCTCCCTCCCTCTCCCCGCTGGGGAGAGGGAAGGGGCCCGCCGATGCGGCGAAGC
>JAVJOG010000007.1:0-197854 GCA_040216885.1 Parvibaculum sp. | reverse complement strand
GAGATACTGAAGAGATCGAATATACGAGCGAAAGGGCGATGCGGCGCTTGTGGGGGGGAAGGACTGATGGAAGCGAAAACTGTTCAGACCCACCATGTTCCGGTCCGCTATTTCGAGGGCGGAAAGGGCGAACCGCTGGTCTTCCTGCACGGCGCCGGCGGCGTCACGGCGGAAGATCCGCTGCTGGCGAAGCTCGCCGAGACGCATCACGTCTATGCGCCGCTGTTGCCGGGCTATGGCGACTCGGCCGAATGCGGCGAGTTGCGCGAGATGCTCGACATCACGCTCCATACCTGGGACGTGGTGGCAGCACTCGGCTTGAAAGACCCGATTCTTGTGGGTCATTCGATGGGCGGCATGATCGCCGCCGAAATGGCCGCCATCGCGCCGAACGACGTGTCGCGTCTCGGGCTGATCTGCCCGGCGGGGCTGTGGCTCGACGATCATCCGATCCCGGATATTTTCGCGATGCTGCCTTACGAGCTTCCGGCGGTTCTGTTCCACGATGTCGAAGCCGGCACGGCACTGATGACGGCGGGCGTCGCGCTCGACGATCCGGAATGGCTGAAGGGCTTTCTGGTTCAGAATGCGCGGCAGATGGGCATGGCGGGGAAGATCCTGTTCCCGGTGCCGGACCGCGGGCTGTCGCAGCGCCTCTACCGCATCAAGGCGAAGACGGTTCTCGTGTGGGGCGACGGCGACAAGCTGATCCCGCCGGTCTATGCGCATGCCTGGAAGAAGACCATCAAGGGCGCCGAGCTCGTCTCGATTCCTGAAGCGGGCCATCTGATGACACTCGAAAAACCGGAGCATGTCGCCAAGGCGCTGGCAAAGCTCGGCTGACACACGAAATCGGCGTCAAAAACAAAAACAGACGCGGATAGGAGCGAAGGGCCATTCCCGAAAGGGCGTGGCCTTTCTGCTTTTGCGCTCAGGCTGCCACGCGTTCCTGCGCCGAGAGCCGCGCCAGCGTTGCCGCGATGCTTGCTCCGGCGATGATCAGCGCCATCGGCAGCGCCGTGCCATCATTGAACGCACCAACCAGTCCGCCGGAGACAGCCGCCAGCGCGAATTGCAGGATGCCGGTCAGCGCGGATGCCGAACCGATATGGCTATCCGCCCGCGCCATCGCCGCTGCGATCGCGTTCGCGCCGACAAAACCGAGACATCCGACCGCGACGAAGATGCAGGCGGCAAGCGGATAGAACGCGCCGGGCATGAAGATCGTGAAGCCGAGCAGTGCCAGCGCGGCGGCGAGATGAACGCCCATCGCGACCTTCAGTATGAGGCGGCCCGAAATCCGCCGCAGCAGGAACGCGTTAACCTGCGACGCGAATATGAGGCCCGCCGCATTCGCGCCGAAAAGCATGGCATAGCCGGAGGGATCGAGGCCGTGCAGCTCGATGAAGACGAAGGGCGAACCGGTGATATAGGCAAACATCGCCGCCGAAATGAAAGCATTGGCGAGCGCGAAACCCATGAAGGGCCGGTCGGCAAAAAGCGCCAGATAAGCGCCGAGTACAGGACCAAGCCCGCCATGCTGTCGCCGCTCGCGCGGCAGCGTCTCGCCAAGGCCAAACACGACGGCGGGAACGCAGGCCAGCCCGAAGGCGGCCAGCACCCAGAAGATCATGTGCCAGTCGTGATGCAGGATGATGAAGCCGCCGATCATCGGCGCGAGAATGGGCGCGAGGCCCATCACGAGCATCAGCAGCGAATAGACCTGCGCCGAGCCGCGCTCGTCGAAGAGATCGCGCACCATGGCGCGCGACACGACGATGCCCGCACAGCCGCCCAGCGCCTGCAGCAGCCTTGCGGCGGTGAGGCTTTCGATGTCGGGCGCGAGCGCCGCCCATATCGACGCGCCGACATAAAGGCCGATGCCTATGAGAAGCGGCGGCAGGCGGCCGACACGGTCCGTAATGGGGCCCACCACGCCCTGCCCCACCGACAAGCCGATGAAGAAAACGGCAAGCGTCATCTGGACCGCGCCCGCGGTCGTATTGAAATGCGCGGCGATCGCGGGGAAGGCCGGCAGATACATGTCGATGGAGAGCGGTGCAAAGGCAATCAATGCGCCGAGAATGACGACAAAGCCGATGCGGCTTCCGCGCGGGCTGGATGCATTCATTTTATATCTACTTTCGTCATCCCTCGTCCAGCGCGTTTCATATAGGCGAACGGGCCGCCTTTTACAAAGCGGCCCGTCCCTTATTCGCGAGCATCGTTCGGATCAGATCTTCTTCTCGCCCTGCCAATAGGCATCGCGGATCGTGCGCCTGAGCACCTTTCCGCTCGGCATGCGCGGCAGCTCCTGCATAAAGTCGACCGAGCGCGGGCGCTGATAGCCCGGCAGGTTCGCCGCCGCGAAGTCGAGCAGTTCCCGCGCCATCGCATCGTCCGCGCGGTAGCCCTCGTTCAACTCGACGACGAGCTTCACTTCTTCGCCCCATTCCTCATTGGGCACGCCGACAGCGGCCGCATCGGCCACCGCCGGATGTTTCAAAATCTCCTGGTCGATTTCGGCGGGATAGATATTGACGCCGCCGGAGATGATGACCTCGGCGCTGCGGCCGGTGAGAAACAGGAAACCGTCCTCGTCGATGAAGCCCATGTCGCCCATGGTGTAGAAATCGCCGCGATAGGCGCCGTCGGTTTTCTCGGGCGCCTTGAAATATTCGAAGCGGCCGGTTTCGGGCGCCTTGAAATAGATCGTGCCGACATCGCGCGGCTTCACCGGGCGGCCCTCCTCGTCATGCACCTCGACGACGACGCCGGGCAGCGGCTTGCCGACCGTGCCTTTCTTCGCCGGCCACTCATGGCTGTCGACGAAAATGCCGCCGCCTTCGGTCGCCGCGTAGTATTCGAACACCACCGGCCCGAACCAGGCGATCGAGCCTTCCTTCACATGCGCCGGGCAAGGGGCGGCGCCGTGCAATATCCAGCGCAGGCTCGATGTGTCGTATTTCGCTTTCGTGGTTTCCGGCAGTTGCAGCATCCGGTGCAACATGGTCGGCACCACATGCGTATGCGTGATGCGGTATTCGGCGACGAGACGCAGCGTTTCTTCCGCGTCCCATTTGTCCATCAGCACGCAGCCGACGCCGGCATTGAGCGGGAAGCTCATGTTCAGCGCCAGGGGTGCTGCGTGATAGAGCGGGCCCGTCACCAGCGCGAGATCGCCTTCGCGGAAGGCGGCCGTCTCGGTCAGCTTCACCAGCAGCGGCGAAACGGGCGCGGCCTGGCGGCGATAGACGCCTTTCGGGTGGCCTGTCGTGCCCGAGGTATACATCATCTGTGTACCGAGCACCGGGTCGGCGAGGTCGGCGCCATCTTCCGCCTCCACCGCCACGTCATAAGACGTAAAGCCCGGCAGCGCGCCGCCGACCGCGAGCTTCGCGGCGAGGCCCTTGGCCTTGCCCGCCGCTTCGGCGGCCGAGGCCGGGAAGCGCGCATCGGCGACGAAGGCTTTCGCCTCGCAATTGTCGACGATGTAGCCGACCTCCGAACCTTTCAGATGCCAGTTCACCGGTGTCAGGCGAAAGCCGCCGCGCGCACAGGCCACCACCGTCTCGACGAATTCCGGACGGTTCGAACAAAGCAGCGCCACCGCGTCGCCGGCTTTGAGGCCTGCCCGCCGCAACGCGCGCACCAGCCGGTTCGCCCGCGCATTCAACGCGCCATAGGTCCGGTTGCCTGCTTGCGAAATAATCGCCGGCCGGTCAGGCGCCTGGCTCGCATGCCATGCCACCACCATGCCCGCCGCCGCCGCGTCCTCGCGGCTCCACGCGGGCGCTGCTTCCGCAACCGCCATGAAATTTCCTCCCTGCCGGCGTCTTTGCGCCTTGTTTTTTGTTTTTCGTCTTCGAGCATGGTATTGGACAGGCGCGGGCGGCCCGGCGTCAAGCCGCTTCACGCCCATTGCGTCCGCATCGCCGATGGGGGTTTTCCCGATGACCGTCTTTTCCGCCGCCCGCGCTATGCTTCTCGGCGCCGCCTTCGGCATTGCCACGCTGCCCGCGCTTGCCGATCCCGCGCCGGCGGGCGGCGAGACGGACAAAAGGGCCTTCGTGACGATGCAGGTCGAGAACGATCTCTTCGCCAACGTCTCCAACACCGACCGCCACTACACCAACGGCCTCCGGCTCGCCTGGCTGTCGGCGCCGCGCGACGACCTGCCGAAATGGCTCGCCGATATTTCGGCGCCGCCGCTCTATTCGCTGCTTTTTCCCACGACCCTCTCCGGCAAGCCCGTGCATCGCATCGGCGTCGCCTTCGGTCACGCGATCTTCACGCCCGACGACACGGCGAGTGCGGTCTATCTGCCGAACGAGCGGCCCTATGCGGCCTGGGCGCATCTGACCTTTTCGTTGCAGAGCTCCCGGCGCGGCGACTTCGGCGAAGCCTGGCAGGACAACTGGAAACTCGATGTCGGCGTGGTCGGCCCGGCGGCGCAGGGCGAATGGGTGCAGAACGACTGGCACGACCTCATCGGCGCGGAACAAGCCAATGGCTGGCACAACCAGATCCGCGACGAGATCGGCGTCAATCTCAGCTTCGAGCGCGCCTGGCGCAGCTCGACGCTCGCGCCCGGTCCGCTGCTCGGCTGGCAGACCGACGTCATTCCCTACACCGTCGTCTCGCTCGGCACCGTGCAGACCTATGCCGGCCTCGGCGGCACCTTCCGCTTCGGACCGGCGCTCCCCGACGAATTCGGTCCGACGCGCATCTATCCGGGCACCGGCGGCTCGGAATGGTTCGAAACCGACGGCAGGTCCGGCTGCAACTGCTATCTCTTTGCCGGTGCCGAGGGCCGCGCCGTCGCGCGCGACATCTTCCTCGACGGCAACACGTTTCGCGACAGTGTCAGCATCGACAAGGAACATTTCGTCTACGACCTCAAGGCCGGCTTCACCATCGTCCAGGGCCGCGCGCGCCTCAGCTTCACTCATGTCTTCCGCAGCAAGGAATACAAGGGCCAGCCCAAGCCCGACCAGTTCGGTTCGCTGGCGCTCACCGTCGCTTATTGAGCCGCCCTTGCGTATTGCCGCCCGCTCCGCATGATGGGCGCACTCGCATCGACGCCGGGGAGCGCCACATGGAACTGCCGCTGATTTCCGCCGACAACATGTTCGGCCTGATGTTCGCCTTTCTCGGCCTCGCCGCTTTCGGCTTCTGGTCGGAGCGCACGCGGCTCGGGCAATGGGTCTCCGGCGTCATCCTGACGATATTCGCCGGCATGTTGCTGGCCAATCTGCGCATCGTGCCCTTCGCCTCGCCGTTTCACGACATGGTCTGGGGCTATGTCGTGCCGCTGGCGATCCCGCTGCTGCTCTTCAAGGCCGACCTCAAAAAGATCCTGCCCGAAAGCGGCAAGATGCTGCTGGCTTTCGTCATCGCGGTCATCGGCACGGTTGCCGGTGTGCTCGCGGGCTTTTCGCTGATCGACATGGGACCGTCGGGCCACATGGTCGCCGGCGCGCTCGGCGCGAGCTGGATCGGCGGGTCGATGAATTTCGCCGCCGTCTCGACGGCCAACGGCCTCGTCGCCGACGGCACGCTGACGGCGGCGACCGCGGCGGCCGACAATGTGATGGCCGCCTTCTTCATCGCCTTCCTGCTGATGCTGCCGGGCGTCGCCTGGCTTGCGCGGCTGATCCCCTCGAAGATCATCGAGCAGGAAGTTCATGCCCATGAACATCCGGAGGAAGAAAGAAAGCCCGTGCTCGATATGGGCGCGCTGGCGCTGCAACTTTTCCTCGCCGCCGCCTGCTGCTTTGCCGGTTTCGAGACCGCCGCCCTTCTCGGCATCCCGAAATACGGCGTCCTTTTCGTCACCGTCAACGCGCTGCTGATCGCCAACATCTTTCCCAAACAGATGCACAAGCTCGAAGGCGGCTTCACGCTCGGCATGTTCTTCATGTATCTCTTCTTCGGCGTCATCGGCGCTGCCGCCGACATCGTGTTGATGGTCGAGACGGCGATGCCGATCTTCCTTTTCGTCTTCATCATGGCCGCCGTCCACATCGCCGTGGTTCTGGCGGGCGCCAAACTCTTCCGCATCGACCTTGCCGAGGCGCTGGTCATTTCCAACACCGTCGCCGTCGGCCCGGCCACGGCGGCGGCGATGGCCGCCGGCAAGCGCTGGCACGGGCTCGTCACGCCCGGCGTCATGTTCGGCGTGCTCGGCTATGCGGTCGCCAATTTCATCGGCGTCGCGCTGACGCAGTGGCTGGGGTGAGGCCGCCGCGCCCATTTGCCCGCGCTCCCCGATCCCGATAGAACAGCGGCAACGCCATTCCATCGAGGAGAAGCTCCATGTCCGAACCCGTGATCCTTGTCGAGAAGTCCGGAGCCGTCGCCACCGTCACGCTCAATCGCCCCACCGCCATGAACGCGCTGTCGCGCGACCTGCGCCGCGCCATCGCCGAGACCTTCGAGGAACTCGAGGCCGATCAAAACATCCGCGTCGCGATCCTGACCGGCGCCGGCAAGGCCTTCTGCGCCGGCCTCGATCTCAAGGAACTGGGCGGCGATGCCAGCGCCGTCGGCGGAAATTCGGGCGGCGTCAATTCGACCATCGGCGACAAGGACCCGGTCACCTCGATCGGCCGTTTCTCCGGCCCGGTCATCGGCGCGATCAACGGCGTCGCCATCACCGGCGGCTTCGAGCTCGCCATCGCCTGCGACGTGCTGATCTGTTCGGAAAATGCGCGCTTCGCCGACACCCATGCCCGCGTCGGCATCCTGCCCGGCTGGGGCCTCAGCCAGAAGCTCAGCCGCGCCATCGGCATCTACCGCGCCAAGGAATTGTCGCTGACCGGCAACTTCCTCAGCGCGCAACAGGCCAACGACTGGGGCCTCGTCAACCGCGTGGTGCCGGCCGAGGAATTGCTGCCGACGGCCCGCAAGCTCGCCGACGACATGCTGTCGGTCGTGCCGCAATGCCTGCCGGCTTACAAGAAGCTGATCGATGACGGCTTCGCGCAGGATTTCGGCACCGCGCTCAAGACCGAGCGGCAGTTCTCCAACGCCGCCAACAAGTCCGTCGCGCCGGAGGAAATCGCCGCGCGCCGCGAGGGCATACAGAACCGCGGGAAGCAGCAGACGTCGTGAGCGCCGGGCACTACTTCCGGCCAAGGCTCCTGTCGTTTCCCAATTCAATGGAATTGATATCTTCTGGCTGAAAGAAGTCCAGTTGAACGCCTGCCATATCTAAAATCATGCGCGCATAATAAAAATGCGCTTCCCAACGTTTGTCACCCAGGCGATTTCTTTCTGGAGATGGGACCACCAACCGTCGAATCCCTGCAACCGCGATTGCTCGGGCACAATCCGCACACGGAAACAGAGTGCCATACATAGTTGCATTTACTAAAGAGTGTCCGAGCTCACGTGCATTATTGATGGCGTTGCGTTCCGCATGTTCAAGCATAAAATATTTCCAATCAGGGTCTTGCTTGATCGCGGCAACGCTGTCGCGCTGAGTGAGCCTCATGACCTCAGGCGGCCTGTTTGAACCTGTCGCTAAAAGATGCCCTGCGGGACTCGCAATTACGGCGCCAACCTGTCGACTTGGGTCATGGCTCTCCCCTTTCACGACTTCGCATTGCATAAGAAAAAGACAGTCTGTGGATGAGAGCAGCATGGGGCATCCCGTGGTCAAACCGATATGCTAGACTACAAGCAATTTATGGGGGGTGGGGAAATGACTTTGATCTCGGGCGACCAGCTTATTACAAGCCACTTCTTTTCTCGTGAAACATATGGCGTTGTTCATCCTATTCCCAAACCTCGAGCCTCAAGTGTTGATCTTACCATCGGAAGTATAATTACTCCTGATGGGCGAGAGACAACTGATCTGTTTGTGCTCAAGCCTGGACATATGGTGCAAGTGGTCTCCGCCGAAGTCTTCGATCTCAAGCCCGATGTGACCGGACATGTGACCTACAAAACCGAGCTCACCAAAAACGGGATTTGGGCACTTACAGTTGGCATTGTCGATCCTGGGTGGAGAGGCCCAGTTACGACAACGCTCCTCAATTTCAGCAGAGTAGATCATGCCGTTTCTGTCGGAAGCAAATTTCTCCGTGTGAGCTTTTTCCAGCATTTGCCTGTTTCGAAGGAGAAGTTGTCTTCCCCGGACAACCTCAAAGGTTACTTGAATGAGGTAAGGGCGACAGCAGCGACGCGGTTCCCAAGCACATTCTTGGATCAGGAGAAAATCGCAAAAGAAGCGGGGGATACTGCTCTCAAGCGGATACGCGCCGAGGCTCTCTTTTGGTTCGCTGGAATCGCCATAGTTTTCACTGCGATTCAGATCTTTTTGATGTTTCTGAATCCCTACCTACCTAGCATCGAGAACCAAGACGTGCGTGATTTGCGCTTGCAGGTTGACAAATTGGAGCTGCGGCTTTCGGACCGGCATTCGTTGGCTATTTCCGCACCGCACTCTCCGAAATCGGATTAAAGCTCGCCACGGCGAAGTTCGTTCAACTCGCCGCGCGTCGCCACGTGGCGAAAGCGCAGACCCTCGCGTTCGTCGGGATCGAGCGGCGTCGCGCCGTCCGGTTCGTCCGCGGCGCCGCTCATTTCTCCGACCAGAAGCCGGGCGGCGGGTCTTCCATCAACGTGCAGGCAAGGCGCTCCACTTCCGCCCTGTTCTTCTTCTCCGGCAATGCCTGGCGTTCCAGCGCCATATGGGTGCTCGCCCGCGCCACCAGCGCTTCCGCTTTCCGTCGCGCCTGCGCGGCGACGACACTTTCGATGCGTCCTTCGGCCGGCACGATCGCATAGACGAAGCGGCAGCCCATCGCCGCGGCGAAATCCTCCATCGCCTTCAGCGTGATGCCGCCTTCGCGCTCGGCGCGTTCGGCTTGCGAAACACGGGCGCGGGTCACACCGAGGCGGCGTGCGAGGTCCGCGCCCGACATCCCGAGCGCCTTGCGCACGGTCGCAATCCAGCCGTCGCCCGGCCGGCTCACCCGCATGAGCGGCGCGGCGCGGTCGGCAATGGCGCGATATTGTTGGGCGGCAAGGTGTTTCACGGTCATTTTGTATATCTATATGCTGACGTAGCTCATTTTTTGACTATCTATACATATACAGTAACTTCATTTTGTCAATATATGAGTTGACGTTTTGAAGACCCGGCCGGACCGCGCCCGTGTTTTCAATCCTGTGTCGGTACCCCCCCATTTCCGCTATCCTCCCTCCAAACGCCATTCAGAGCATTTCCGGGAGGGATGACCCCATGAGCCAGCATGACATCGTGATCCGCGGCGGCACCGTTTACGACGGCACGGGGGCCGCGCCCTTCGCGGCCGATATCGCCATCGACAATGGCGTCATCGCGGCGGTCGGCAAGGTCGCGGGCACGGGCGCCGAGGAGATCGACGCCAGGGGCCAAATCGTCACGCCGGGCTTCATCGACGTCCACACGCATTACGACGGCCAGGTGACGAGGGATCCCTTCCTGCAGCCCTCCACCTTTCACGGCGTCACCACGGCGGTGATGGGCAATTGCGGCGTCGGCTTCGCGCCCTGCAAGCCCGAGCAACGCGAATGGCTGCTCGGGTTGATGGAAGGCGTCGAAGATATTCCGGGTACGGCGCTTGCCGAGGGCATCAAGTGGAACTGGGAAAGCTTCGCCGAATATATGGACGCGGTCGCGGCCTCGCCGCTCGCCGTCGATGTCGGCCTGCAAATTCCCCATGCCGCCGTGCGCGCCTATGTGATGGGCGAACGCGCGCCGGCGCTGGAACCGGCAACGGAAGCGGACACCGCCGAGATGGCGCGCCTCGTCGTCGAGGCGCTGGAGGCCGGCGCGCTCGGCTTCTCGACCTCGCGCACGCTGAAGCACCGCGACAAGCACGGCGCCTCGACGCCGACCTTGAAAGCCGAGGCCGACGAACTGCACGGCATCGCCCGCGCGATGGGCAAGGCCGGCAAGGGCGTCTTGCAGCTGATCGCCGACTTCAAGGATACCGACGCCGAATTTGCGATGCTGCGCGGCATGGTCGAGCTTTCGGGCCGCCCGATGTCGATCACCATCGAGCAGGACGACCGCTGGCCGGATGTCTGGGCGCGCGTGCTCGAAAACATCGCACAGGCCAATGCCGATGGTCTCCCCATCAAGGGTCAGGTGCCGCCGCGCGCCACCGGCCTGCTGCTCGGGCTCACCGCCTCGCTCAATCCCTTCATCATGCACCAGACCTTCCGTCAGATCTGGGGCGCGCCGCTGGAGCAACAGTTGAAGGCGCTGCGCGATCCCGAATTCCGCGCAAGGCTTCTGGCCGAGGAACCGGAATATCCGGCCGGCGAAATCGTCGAAATGCTCTGCGTGGGCTACCACAAGATGTTCGCGCTGGGCGAGAAGCCCGATTACGAACCGGCGCCCGAGACGAGCGCCAAGGCGGTTGCCGAACGCACGGGGAAAAATCCGCGCGAAGTCGTGCTCGACTGGATGCTGGAGCGCGACGGCAAGGCGCTCCTTTATTTCCCGCTGATGAACTACCACTGCGGCAGCCTCGCCGATGTCGAGAAAATGCTGACGCATCCCAACACCGCCTTCGGGCTTTCGGATGGCGGCGCGCATTGCGGCATCATCTGCGATGTCAGCTTTCCGACGACGCTGCTCACCCATTGGGGCCGCGACCGCACGCGCGGCCGCAAACTGCCGCTCGAATGGCTGGTGCATGGCCTCACGGGCCGCAATGCCGATCTCGTCGGGCTTCACGATCGCGGTATCCTCGCCCCCGGCATGAAGGCCGACGTCAACGTGATCGACTTCGACCATCTGACGCTCCATTCGCCGCATATCGTCAACGACCTGCCAGCGGGCGGCAAACGCCTGATCCAGAAGACCGACGGCTACACCGCCAGCATCGTTTCGGGCGCCGTCGCCTTCCGCAACGGCGAGCCGACGGGCAAGCTCGGCGGCCGGCTGATCCGCGGCGCGCAGGCGCGGCCGGCGGGGGCGCGCATCGCGGCCGACTGAGGGGCGTGCAGATAGAGTTCTGTCCTTCTCACCCTCCCCCTGTGGGAGGGTCGAAATTCGGGTCGCGCTGGCGAGACGAATTTCGGGGAGGGGTAAGCGAAGAATCTCGGCGCATAATCGACAGCGCGCCGCCCGCCGCGTCCGCCCCAACCCCTCCCCAAACGGTCTTCGACCGTTTGACCCTCCCACAGGGGGAGGGTGGGAGGTACGAGCGGTCTTCGAACTTCTATACCGCCCTTTCCGGCCTTTTTTGCAGCCCGGCCGCGCTTGCCCTAATTTGGTCACGGAGCGGATGGAAGAGAGGGGGCCGCGCCCCTGTCCGGGCGGACGGCCCTTCATAGTTGTTTTCCGCGGATTTGCCGATGGACGAACCTCAAGTGCCGCCGCCTGCCCCCGACGCCGCGCCAGAGCCGGCGCAAGCGGACCCGCGCGCCTGGCACCGCTCGGCCTTTGTGCGCCAGGCTGCCTTCTTCTTCATCGTGCTGCCGCTGGTGATCGCGGCCAATCTCGCGGTCTGGGCGGCCTTCAACCAGCCGCATCACGTCGAGGCCTGGACCGGTGAAATCGTCGGCCTCTCCTACAGCCCCTACCGGCAAGGCCAGGACCCGACCCAGAACCGCCACCCTTCCGCCGAGCAGATGGACGAGGACATGAAGCTGCTCGCCGGCACGGTGCAGGCGATCCGCACCTACAGCATGGTCTTCGGTCAGCAACTGATTCCCGAGCTCACCGCCAAATACGGGCTGTCGGTGGCGCCGGGCGCCTGGATCGGGCCCAATCTCGAGCGCAACGAGGTCGAACTCGAACGGCTCATTCAGGCCGCGCCGCGGCGCAATGTGGTGCGCGCGATGGTCGGCAACGAGGCGCTGCTGCGGCGCGACGTGACGGTGGACGAGCTGATCTCCTATATCCGCCGCGCCAAGCAGCGCATCTGGAAGCCGATCTCGACGGCCGAACCGCCGCATATCTGGCTCCAGCATCCAGAGCTCGTGAAGGAAGTCGATTTTATTGCCGTGCAGATCCTTCCCTATTGGGAGGGCATTCCGATCGACATCGCGGTCGACGCGGTGTTCGATCGCATCGCCGAACTGAAGGCCGCCTATCCGGGCAAGCCCATCGTCGTGTCGGAAGTCGGCTGGCCGAGCCGCGGCAAGGTCATTCCGCGGCGCGCCTATGCCGGTCTCGCCGAGTCCGAACTCAACACCGAGGCGGTGCCGTCGCTGGTCAACCAGGCGACATTCCTGCGCGAGTTTCTCAACCGCGCCAAGCAGGAAGACCTCACCTATTACGTCATCGAAGCCTTCGACCAGCCGTGGAAAGCGTCGGAAGAAGGCGCGGCCGGCGCCTTCTGGGGCGTCTACAATGCCGACCGGCAACCGAAATTCCCGATGGCCGGCGGCATTTCCGAGGCGCCGGAATGGCGCTTCTGGGCGTCGCTCGCGGCCGGCCTCGCGCTTCTGCCGGCCATGCTCTTCATCCTGCGCCAGAGCCATGTGCGGCCGGCGGGCATCGTCTTCTTCGCCATCCTCACACAGGTCGCGGGCTCGGCCATCGCCTGGGCCGGGCTTTCGGTCACCGGCCTCTATTTCACCTGGGTCGGCGCCACCGTCTGGAGTTTCCTCTTTTTCGCGCAAGGCCTGCTCCTCATCGTGCTGCTGACGGAGGCCATCGAGTTCGTCGAGGTGATCTGGACGCGCCACGGCGAACGGCACTTCAAACCCTTCGACGACAAGGCTGTCAGTCCGACCGCCAAGGTTTCGATCCATGTGCCGATCCACAACGAGCCGCCCGAAATGGTGAAGGAGACACTCCGGGCGCTGTCGCAGATCGACTACGAGAACTACGAAGTGCTGGTGCTCGACAACAACACCACCGACCCGGAGGTCTGGCAGCCGGTGCGCGACTATTGCGCGACGCTCGGGCCCCGCTTCCGTTTCTTCCACCTCGAGAACTGGCCGGGCTTCAAGGCCGGCGCGCTCAATTTCGGCATGGAGAAGACCGCGCCCGACGCCGAGATCGTTGCCGTCATCGACAGCGACTACCAGATCGAGCCGAACTGGCTCAAAACGATGGTTCCCTATTTCGACAAGCGCGATGTCGGCTTCGTGCAGGCGCCGCAGGACTATCGCGACCGCCACGAAAGCGCTTTCAAGAACATGACCTATTGGGAATATGCCGGCTTCTTCCATATCGGCATGGTCCAGCGCAACAATTTCAATGCCATCATCCAGCACGGCACGATGACGCTGGTGCGCAAGTCTGCGCTGGAGAGCGTCGGCGGCTGGGCCGAGTGGTGCATCTGCGAGGATGCCGAACTCGGCATCAAGCTCTATCGCGCGGGCTATGACAGCGTCTATGTCAACCACTCCTTCGGCCGCGGCCTCACGCCCGACACGCTGGCCGGCTACATCACCCAGCGTTTCCGCTGGGCCTATGGCGCGGTGCAGATCGTCAAGCATCACTGGGATGCGCTGGCGCCCTGGGCGCGGCGGAAGAACGGTCTTTCGGGCGCGCAGCGCTATTACTTCCTTGCCGGGTGGCTGCCGTGGTTTGCCGACGGGCTGGCGCTGCTTTTCACGACGGCCAGCATCGTGCTGTCGGTCTGGGCGCTTTACCAGCCGCATCTCGTCTATCTGCCGGTTGCGGCGTTTCTCATTCCGACCATCGGCAGTTTTGCCTTCAAGGTCATCCGTTCGCTGTGGCTCTATGCGGTGCGCATTCGCGATTGTTCCTTCCTCGAAAGCCTCGGCGCCGGCGTCGCGGCGCTCGGCCTCACGCATACCGTCGCCAAGGCCATGCTCAACGGCATGATCACCACCAGCAAACCCTTCATCCGCACACCGAAATGCGAGGACAAGCCGCCGCTGGCCGCCGCCTTCATCCAGGTGCGGGAGGAAGCGCTGATGCTGGCGGTGCTCTGGGGTCTGACGATCGCCTTCCTGCTGAGCCCGGATTTCGCCGACAGCCATTCCAGGCTCTGGGTCGCGGTGCTGCTGGTGCAGTCGGTTCCCTATGCCTCGGCGGTGCTGCTTTCGCTGATCAACGTCATGCCGTCGCTCCGCCGCAGGGCGAAGGCCGGGACGGCGGGCGTGTTTTCGCCGGCGGAGTGAGGCGATGCTGCGGGGGCGGTGTCATTGCGGCAATATCTCGTTTGAGTTCGACAGCCGCCTTGCGCCGCCGGAATTGCCGGTGCGTGCCTGCCGATGCGGATTCTGCCGTGTGCATGGCGCACTCTCGACCTCCGATCCCGATGGCGGCTTGTCGATAAACGTCTCATCGCCCGAGCTACGCCGTGCCCGCCGCGCCGAACGCTGGACGCCCGCGACGGTCGGTTGAGACGCCGTCAGAACCAGGTTCTGATGCCGATATGGAGCGTGAGGTTCTCGACGTCCTCGCCCCGCCCGCGTGCGATCGACGCGGTTTCGCCGAGTACCCGCTCCCACACAAGATCGGCATAGGGCGCAAATTTGCGCGTGATTTCGTAGCGAAGCTGCAAGCCGGCCTCGATGCTGCTGAAACCCGCACCGATGCCGCGTTCCGGCACATCCTGCGCGAAAGCATTCAACTCGACATGCGGTTCGGCGATCAGCTTCTGCGTGACCGGAAGGTCGAGGCTCTGTTCGAAACGGGCCGAGAGATCGCCGCCGGCCGAGAGAAAGGCCGTCGCATCCGTCTCGAAGAAATAGGGCGCAAGACCCGTCACGCCGGCCGCGAGATAAGTCTCGCTGTCGGGCTCGAAATCCTGACGAACGCCCAGCAGCACGTCCCAGAAGGGATGCACGTTCCACCCGTAGAGAACCTGAAGTTCCGCCTCGTGGACACGGCCGTCTTCAATCTCGCCGTCCGATCTGATCCAGACGCGTTCGCTGTCGCCGCCGATCCAGCCGTCGGCATGCCAGCGCCACAGGCCGCCGTGGCGCGCCGCATAATCGGCTTCGACGACAATCTTGCGGAAAGTCTCCGGCCCGTGATCCATCGCCACGACGTCGCCGGGCTCCGCCCATCCGATCCCGGGAAAGGCAAACGATCCGAGCAGCGCGGCAAGAAGCATCCTTCGCATCAGATGCCACCATGCCCTGCGTGGCCGCCGTGACCGTCATGCGAAATGGCGAGAGGCAGGGACGCGCCGTCCGGCGTGATGCCGGCCTCGGCGGCGTCCGGCGGTTCGACGATGAAAGCCGTCATCATCCCCGACGCCATGTGGTAGAGCAGGTGGCAATGCAGCGGCCAGGCACCGGCCTCCCGCGCCGTCAGGATGACCGAAACCGACTTCCCGGGCGGCACGATCACCGTGTCCTTCAGCGGGCGATGTGTCCCTGCGCCGTTTTCGAGTTCGAAGAACATGCCATGCAGGTGCATCGGATGCGCCATCATGGTCTCGTTGACGAAGTCGATCCGCACGCGTTCGCCATAGCGCACGCGGATCGGCGCGGCCTCGTGAAAGCGCTTGTCGTTCAGCGTCCAGACATAGCGCTCCATGTTTCCGGTGAGACGCATCTCGACCGAGCGGTCCGGCGGGCGGTTGTCGGAGCGCGGCGCGCGGGCGCGCAGGTCCTCATAGGCAAGGACTTTCGATCCCGCCGGAAAACCCGACGCCCAGCCGACGGGGCGCGGCGACGCGGATGGCGCTTCGTGCATGGCGCCGTCGTGCTGCATGTCGTGCATCTGGTGCCCGTCATGGCCGCCTTCGCCATGGTCCATCATGTGGCCCTCGCCATGCTCCATGGCGGGGCCATGCCCTTCATGGCCATGACTGTCATGTCCGCCGTGATCTTCATGCCCGCCATGATCGTCGGTCGCGGCGTTTTCCTCTTTCATATCGGGCCCGGCATGGCCGTCATGCGCCGCGCCCATGTCGTCCATGGCGAGCAGCGCGCGCGGGCGGCGTTGCGGTATCGGGCCTTCGACGCCTTCACGCGCGGCCAGCGTCGCGCGGGCATAGCCGGCGCGGTCGATCGATTCGGCAAAGATCGTGTAGGCGACGTCCTCCGACGGCTCGACAATCACGTCATAGCGTTCGGCGACGCCCATGCGGATCTCGTCCACGGCAACCGGCTCGACGTCGTTCCCGTCCGCCGCCACCACTTTCATCTTCAGGCCCGGAATCCGCACATCGAACAGCGTCATGGCCGAGCCGTTGATCAGCCGCAGGCGAACGCGTTCGCCTTTTTTGAAGACAAAGGTTTCGTTTTCAACCGGTTGCTTGCCGTTGACGAGAAAGGCGTAGCCGGTCACGTCTGCGAGATCGGTCGGGTCCATCCGCATCTCGCCCCAGTCGAGGCGGTCGCGCAGCGCGGCGCCGATGCCCTGTTCGCGGGCGCCGCCGAAAAAGTCGATCAGCGTGCGCTTGTTGTAATTATAGTAGCCCGGATCGGCCTTGAGATTGTGCAACACGCGGTCGGAGTCTTCCGGCGTGATGTCGCCGAGCATCACCACATAATCGCGCTCGGCGGGGAACGGTGGCGGCGACGCGGGCTCGATCACGATGGCGCCGAGGACGCTCTGGTCCTGCGTACCGGTATGGCTGTGATACCAATAGGTGCCGCTCTGGCGAATATCGAACGTGTAGGTGTAGGAGGCGCCGGGCGCGATGCCCATGAAGCCGTTGAAGCCGGGCGCGCCGTCCATGATGCCCGGCAGCAGAATGCCGTGCCAGTGCATCGATGTCGGCTCGTCGGTTTCGTTGGCGACCGTTATCGTCGCCTTCTCGCCCTCGCGGAGACGAAGCGTCGGTCCCGGAACGCTCCCGTTGACCGTCAGCTTTTCAAACGCGCGCCCGTCGACTTCGATCTGCGCCTTCGCAACCGTCAGGTCGTAGGTTCCCGCCAAGGCATCATATGGTGCGGCCGCGAGCGTCGCGGCGAGCACGAGGCTCGCGGGTGTGAGCAGCGAAATCCGGATTTGTGTCTTCATCATCGGTGCATCGTGGACCTTCCCATTGTTGGAAGGTCAAGCGCCGCCGGTTCGAAATCGCAAAAGCGGGGACAAATTGCGGCACAAGTTGCGGGATAAACCCGGGGACAAGTCCGCCGCGCCGGGATTTGTGACAGTTTTTTGACAGTTCGATGACAGAAGGCCGTTTTGGGGTACCCCGATACCCCAAAATCATGCCTTGGCGACCTCACATCGGGCCGCCGCCGTCGATGTTGATCTTCTGACCGTTGGCGTAGGGGTTGGCGTCGGAGACGAGATAGACGACGGCGGCCGCCACCTCCTCCGGGCTGCAGACGTGACCGAAGGGCATGTTGGCGTCGAGTTCGTGGATGTCCATGCCCTTCTTGCCGGCGCGCGCGGCGGCAAGACGCGAGCCCATGTCGGTGTCGGTGAGGCCCGGCGCGACGATGTTCGTCCGTATGCCGAACTTCCGCTCTTCCTTGGCCAGCGTCAGCGCCAGCGCCTCGGCGGCGGCCTTGCCCATATTGTAGGGTCCGCCCTGCGCCGAATGGCTGAGCGTCGCCACCGAAGAAATGATGACGATGTCGCCGCGCTTTTCCTTGCGCATATGCGGGATCACCAGCTTCGAAACAAAATGCGGTGCCATCGCGTGAACGCGCAGCACGCGCTCGAGCTCCAGCGGATCGGTGTCGGCAACCGTCTGGCCGCGCGAGGCGATGCCGGCATTGTTGACGAGAATGCCGATGGAGCCGAAATCCTTCAGCACATCGGCGACCATCGTCCGGTCCTCCTCGAAATTCTCGACCGAGGCCGAATAGGCTTTTGCCTTGCGCCCCAGACGCTTTATCGCTTCGACCGTTTCGTTCGCAGCATCCTCGTCGCGGCGATAATTAACCGCCACGTCGGCACCCGCCCCGGCGAGCGCAACCGCGATGGCGCGGCCGATGCCGCGGCTGCCGCCCGTCACCAGCGCGACGCGGCCTTCAAGCGATATGTTCATTAGCCGTCCTCCCCGCGCGCGGTTCACGCCGCGCGATAGCCTTCGTATTTCTTCATGTCTTCGCGCAGCACCGTCTTCAGTATCTTGCCGTTCGGATTGCGCGGCAGCGGTTCGTGTCTGAGCTCGATCTTGACCGGCACCTTGAAGGCGGCGAGCAGTTTTCCGACATGGGCGCGAAGTTCCTCCTCCGTCACCTGCTTGCCGGGCGCAACCTGCACGATGCCGCCCACTTCCTCGCGGAGCACCTTGTGCCGAAAGGCGACGACAGCGGCGTCCATCACGGCGGGATGCGCGTAGAGCGCGTCCTCGACCTCGACGCAATAGATGTTCTCGCCGCCGCGGATCAGCATGTCTTTCGCGCGGTCGAGAATATAGGCGAAGCCTTCATCGTCGATACGCACGAGATCGCCGGAATGAAACCAGCCGCCTTCGGTGATCGCGGCCGCCGTCGCTTCGGGCTTGTTCCAGTAGCCTTTCACAATGTTCGGTCCGCGGATCCACAGCTCGCCGATCTGCCCGCGCGGCAATTCGTTGCCCTGCTCGTCGACAACCTTGATGTCGCAGACGGGTACCGCGGGGCCGGCGCTGTCGGGCTTCGCCACATAGTCTTCCGCGAGGTTCTGCGTCGTGATGGCCGACGTTTCCGTCAGGCCATAGCCGTTGGAGGGATGCACTTTCGGAAACTGCTTCTTGATGCGGGCCACGAGATCGGGCGCCGACGGCGCGCCGCCATAGCCGATCGACTCGACGGTCGCGGTGTTCCACTTGTCGAACTCGGGCGATTCCAGCACCTGCCACACCATCGCGGGCACGCCGCCGAACGCGGTCACGCCTTCGCGGTCAATCAGTTCGAGCGCGCGTTCCGGCTGCCATTTGTGAATGATGACGAGCTTGCCGCCACTCGCATAGGTCGACACGAGGATCGAGTGGCAACCGGTCACATGGAAGAGCGGCACCGACAGCAACATCGCGCGCGGCGGCGCGGCGGGATCGGGTGCCGGCGGAATTTCACCGCGGCGCATGAATGCGCGCGCGCCGCCCAGCATCGCGTTCATCAGGTTGGTGCAGATGTTGCGCTGCGTGCCGAGAGCGCCTTTCGGCTTGCCGGTGGTGCCCGATGTATAGAAGATCGTCGCGTCGTCGTCGGGATGCATGCCGGGATCGGGCAACGCCCCGTCTGGCAGTTTTGCGTAATCCTGCGGCGTGGCGACCAGCGCCTCGAAAGCTTCCGCGACGCCGAGTTCGTCGGCCGGCGTGCGCACGGCGACAAGGCCGTTGAGGCCAAGCGATTTCAGATGCGGGCGGATGCGGTCGAGACGTTCATGGTCGACGATCAGGACTTTCGAGCCCGAATCCGTGATTCCGTATTCAAGTTCGGGGCCCGTGCCCCAGGCGTTCAACGGCACGATCACACCGCCGATGGCAGCGACGGCCCAGAAAACGATCGACCATTCGGGGAAGTTGCGCATGATGAGCGCCACGCGGTCGCCCTTCTTCACGCCGTATTTTTCGCTCAGCACACGGCCGAACGCGGTCGCGGCACGGTAGTGGCTTTCGTAGGTCAGGCGCTCGCCTTCATAGACAATGAATTCGCGTTCGCCCCAGGCGCGGCCGAGATCGAAGATCGCGCGCAAGGACGGCGGCGTGTTCTTGTAGGTGCGGATCTTGTTGCCGCGGATGTCGACCGTTTCCATTTCGAAGGGCGAGCCCGGCGCGGTCAGGAAGGCATGCGCTTCCTCGATGGTCATGGCGGGCCATTTGGCGGCACTGTCGGCCATTGTCGTTCTCCCTGCAGGCGCGGCGCGCCGTCATATGTTTTTTTGTGGTTCTAGAGATACCGCGTTTGGCCGCGGATTTGAAGGCGACGCGGCGGCGAAGCCGGCATTCAGAGGCCGAATTTTTTCAGAAGCGCCGTTTCCTCGGCGATGCAGGCGGCAAACCCCGGCCGCGCATGGATCGCCGTCAGGTAGCGCGTCAGGTTCGGGAACGCGCCGGCATCCGGCCGGTAGCCGCCATGGGCGAGGTTGACGAACTGGGTCCCGACCGAAATGTCGGCGATGGAGAAGGTATCGCCGGCCAGGAACGCCTGCGCGCCGATTTCCTTTTCGAGCCAGGCGAAGTTGCCCTGCAGCTTTTCGGTGAAAGTTTTTTCGGCGGTCGCCTTGTCCGGTTCCTTGCCCATCAGGCGGTTGACGACCATCGGGCGGAAGACGCCCATGCCGACGGCCCCGGCAAGATCGCTGTCGGTATATTCCTCATACCAGAGCGCCTTGCCATATGCGAAGGCGTCAGCCGGATAGAGCGCGGGTGCCGGGAACTTGCGTTCGAGATAGCCGCAGATCGCTGAACTGTCCGGCAACGTCGCGTCGGCGCCGATGCTGTCGTCGCGCAGCACCGGGATGCGTTTCAGCGGCGAGATTTCGAGGAACCAGTCCGGCGGCGGGAAAATATTGACCTGCTCCAGCGTGTAGTCCTGGCCCTTCTCGGCCAGGAACACGCGGACCTTGCGAACGAAAGGTGAAAGGCTCGCACCGTAAACGGTCAAAGTCATCGGCTCTCTCCTGCCCGGAATTCCGGGTTGTTTGGCGATTGTTCGCGATATGGGTGCCAGAAGGAAACACCGGCGGAGCGCCGGACGCAAGCGGCCGTTAGATTCCATTAACCGGCACCATGAGACACTGAAGAATGGTCGCCCTCGGGACCTTTCGGAGCCAGGCTCTTGTCGTCATTCGTTTCGGAACTCACCCCTCGCCGGATCGACACCGCATCGCCGGTGTCGCTTCTCGATGCGCCCGAAAACGCCGACGCGATTGCGCTCTACGATTACTGGAACGCCAAGCGCGGCGAGCGCGCGATGCCAGACCGGCGCGACATCCGGCCATCGGAATTCGTGCGTATGCTGCCTTCGGTCGCCATCATCGAAGTGATCGGCGGCGGTCGCGATTTTCGTTTTCGCCTTTTCGGCAGCGAGCTTGCGAACTGGATGGGGTGCGACCGCACCGGCCAGCGCTTTTCGGAAATGCTGCCCACGCCGGGCTCCGACCTCATGCCCGAGCAGGTTCAGAAGCGGTGGACCGATGTCGCGGGCGGCGCGCTTGCGGCGGCGCGGCCGATCTTTCCCAAGGCGCCGGTGCTCACCGCCGGCGCCGTTCTCACGATGCATGCGGTGATCATGCCGCTGACGGCGGGCGGCACCGAAATCGAGCAGCTCTTCGGTGGCGCCTTCGTCACCTCGACGCCCACCTGAAACTGATTTCACAAACGCATGGCGGCGCCGATTCCGCTACGCTTCGGCCGGAAACTTCCGGATGAAAGCCACCATCTCCTCCGCCATTTCCTCGCCTATGTCTTCCTGCGAGAAGTGGCCGGCGGGAAAGACCTTGTGCGCGATCCCCGGCAGCGCCGCACCCGGCACGCGCTCGCGGTATCCGCGCCCCAGCGTTGTGAAAGTGAACGGACAGGCATCGCCCCACAACGTCAGCAGCGGTCCCCGCCAGCGTTCAAGCACGTTCCATGCGGCATCGTTTTTTATCCGCTCCGGATCGTCGGCGGTGATGGGCACCAGAAGCGGGAAGCGCCGCGCGCCCGCGACATAGTCCTCGTTGGGAAACGGCGCGTCGTAGGCGCGCCGCGCCGCGGCCGACACCGGCTTCAGGCACCAGCCCGGAACGATGCGCGAAGGCAGAAAGCTTTCAACCTCCTGGCTGTAAACGCGCCAGGCGAGAAAATAGAGCGGCGCGCCGCTCTTCACATAAGCATTGACCTTGTCGGGATCGATGGCGTCGTTCTCGCCGAGCGTCGCGCGCCAGTCGATGCCGAGCATCTCTTGCAGCGCTTCGGGCGTGAGTGGTTCCCGCGGCTTCATGCCGGGCAGGCCCGGCTCGACCTCGTGGTAGCGCGGCGGCCAGCGAAAATCGTCAATGCCCTCGAAGCGGTCTTCCGGCGTTCGAAGGACGCCCGGCCGCGGCGCGGGCCTGGCATCGAATTCCCCGTTCGGCATCTGTGCGTCTCCCTTATTATGGCATTTATGGTGCCATAACATGAAGGGCCGACGAAACGAAAAGCGGCGGCCGGGGCCGGTTTGGGGACCGATCGGATTACAGGGATGAATGGTACAGCCGCCCCGGATCGAACGGGGGACCTCTAGATCCACAATCTAGCGCTCTAACCAGCTGAGCTACGGCTGCACAATCAAGCGGAGGCGCCTAAAAGGGGGCGCCCGCGATTGGCCGGGAACTTAATTCGCCGCCACGCCGATGACAAGGGCCGAGAAGAGCCGCCAACCCCTACATCAGCACATTGGCGACAAAGATCGAGATCACGCCCAGCGGCGCCACGAAACGCAGCGAAAAGCGCCAGAGCGGGAACCAGCGGCGCCCGCGCGCACCGAGCGCCTCCTCGACCGCCTCGCCGCTCAGCACCCAGCCGGCAAAAAGCGACATCATGAGACCGACGGTGGGCATCAGGATGTTCAGCGCCACATAGTCAAGCGCGTCGAAGAAGGTCTTGTCGGCGAGAAAGCCCAGGGGCGCCAGCGGGAAGTAGTCGGCCCACAGGTTGAACGAGAGAACCGTGCCGATGCCGAGGACCCAGACAAGCACGCCGGCGATGGCCGCCAGCACACGCCGCGACAAGGGCACGACCTCCTCGACCCAGGCCACCACCGGTTCGAGCAGCGAGATCGCCGAAGTTATCGCGGCAATCGAAAGCAGCAGGAAGAACACCGAGCCGATCAGCACGCCGCCGCCGATGGTCCCGAAGGCAATGGGCAGGGTGATGAAGGTGAGGCCGGGGCCGGCCGAGGGCTCGAGCCCGTAGGTGAAGACGAGCGGGAATATCGCGATGCCGGCAAGGATGGCGATGCCGGTGTCTGCAACAGCGATGATAACGGCCGAGCGGCCGATCGATACATCCCTGTCGAGATAGGCGCCGTAGGTCATCATCGCGCCGAGCGCGACGCTGACCGAGAAAAAGCCCTGCCCGATCGCGGCCAGGATCGTCTCCGGTTTCACATCCTCGATCTTGAAGGCGAACATGAAGTTCATCGCCTCGCCGAAACCCTGTGTCGTCGTCGCATAGATCGCCATGCTCACCACCAGCAGGAACAGCAGCGGCATCAGCGACACGACCGCGCGTTCGATGCCGGACGTCACGCCGACCGCGACGATGCCGACGGTCATCAGCAGGAAGAGCGTCTGCCAGAAACTCAATGCATAGGGATCGGCAATGAAGCTCTGGAAATGTTCGAGCGTCGCCGCGTGATCGTCGCCGGCAAACGCACCGGTTAGTGCCAGTTCGACATATTTCAACGCCCAGCCACCGATGACGGCATAGTAGGAGAGCACGACGAAAGCGCCGATAGTGCCGCCCCAACCGATCACCATCCATATCCGCGCGGCGCGATTTTCGGCGACGAGTTTGCGCATGGTGTTGATGGGGCTTTGCCGGCCCATGCGGCCGAGCAGGATTTCCGCAACGAGAATGGGCAGCGCGATGGCGAGCATGGTAAGCCCGTAGATCGCGATGAAGGCGCCGCCGCCGTTCTCGCCGGCGATGTAGGGAAAGCGCCAGATGTTGCCGAGGCCGACGGCGCTGCCAATGGCTGCCATTAAAAAGGCAAAGCGCGAAGACCATTGCCGCGGCGCGAACGGTGTCGTCATTTCCGGTAACCCCCAACTGTCAGACGCGCGGTCTCCTCCGACCGACGCGGGCACAAGCCTAGCCGGGGCGGTCCATCGCGCCAAGCACCTGACCCTCGCGACAGCGACGGAATCGCCTATAGTCGCCCGCGACGCGCATCCGGCAGGCCGGGAGACCCACATGAACGCCCATTCCATCCGCACCGCCTATATCGAAGCCAACGGACTGGCCTTTGAAGTCGATATGTGCGGCGATGGCCAGAAATTCGCGCTGCTGCTGCATGGCTTCCCGGAAAGCAAATATTCCTGGCGGCATCAGATGCCGCTATTCGCCGAACTCGGCTACACGGTCTGGGCGCCCAACCTGCGCGGCTATGGCGGCACCTCGCGGCCGAAGGGGCGCGAGGCTTACGCTATGCAGCATCTCCTCGACGATGTCGCCGGATTGATCGACGCGGCACGGGCGCGCGGCATTTCCGGTCCGGCGACGCTCGTCTCGCATGACTGGGGCGGCGTCATCGCATGGACGTTCGCGCTTGCCGGCATACGCCCGCTCGAACGCTTCATTGTGATGAACCTGCCGCATCCGGCGCTGATGGCGAAACGCATCCGGACATGGGCGCAGATCAAGAAGAGCTGGTACATCTTCTTCTTCCAGATCCCGTGGCTGCCGGAAAAGCTGCTGCTGGCGCGCAAGGCGCATGCCATTGGCGAGGCGTTTCGCGGCATGGCAATCGACAAGAGCCGTTTCCCCGACGAGGTGCTCGATCACTATCGCAAGAACGCGCTCATTCCGGGCGCGATGACGGCGATGATCAACTACTACCGCGCCGGGTTCCGCGGTCCGCAACCCGAGGTGTGGACCGACCCGCCGATCCTCGAAACGCCGACGCTGATGATCTGGGGCGAGGAGGATTCGGCGCTCGGCAAGGAACTGACTTACGGCACCGATGAAATCGTCAGCGATTTCACGATCCGCTACCTGCGGCAGGTGTCGCACTGGGTGCAGCAGGAAGCGCCGGAGGCGGTCAACGCGATGATCCGCGCCTGGATCGAAGCCCGGCATGTGCCGCAGGCCGGGCTCGGCGGACGGTTGCTCATCGCCGACTGAACAACCGCCCGCCGCTCCGTCTTGACGCCACCGGATCAGGCGCTTTCCGCAAGCACATTGCGGTTCGTCGCGATCTGGGCGGCCTGCATGCGGCGGAAGGCGCCCTCCTTGTGCCCCATCAGCTCGGCATGACTGCCCTGCTCCACGATCCGTCCGTCGTCGAACACCAGAATCCGGTCCATCCGGCGGATGGTCGAGAAGCGGTGCGCGATGACAAGTGTCGTGCGGCCTTCCATCAGCCGTTCGATCGCATGCTGGATATGCGCCTCGGTTTCGGAGTCGAGGCTCGACGTTGCCTCGTCGAGCACCAGGATCGGTGCGTCGGCAAGGAAGGCCCGCGCAATCGCGATGCGCTGACGTTCGCCGCCCGAGAGCTTGACGCCGCGCTCGCCGACCAGCGTGTCGTAGCCTTGCGGCAGCCGCCCGATGAACGCATCCGCATGTGCCAGACGCGCGGCCTCCTCGATCTCGGTCCGGCTCGCGCCGGGCTTCGCATAGCCGATATTCTCGCCGATCGATCGGTGGAACAGAACCGGCTCCTGCGGCACCAGCGCGATGGCGCGGCGCAGGCTTTCGCGCGTCGTGCCGGCGATGTCCTGTCCGTCGATCAGGATGCGGCCGGCATCGGCGTCATAGAGGCGTTGCAGCAGCTTGACGAAGGTCGACTTGCCGCTGCCCGAGCGGCCGACCAGCGCGATGCGTTCGCCCGGCTCGATGTCGAGCGACAGGCCGCGATAGAAGGCGCCGTTGCCGTTCGGATAGCGGAAATCGACCCGGTCGAAACGGACGGCGCCACCCTCGACGCAAAGGGCCGGCAGACCCTTGTCGTCATGGTCTTCCGGCGCGGTGTCGGCATAGCGGATCACATCCTCGATCTCGTTGATGCCGCGTTGCAGGTTCTGCATGTGGAAGCCGATGTCGCGCAAATAGCCGTTGATGAGCAGATAGCTCGTCATGGCATAGGCGATGTCGCCCGGCGTGGCTTCCCCGCGCGTCCAGAACAGGATGACGAGGCCGATCATGCCTGCCTGCAACGCCATCAGAATGCCGACCTGGGCCAGCATCGAGATGTCCATCGCGCGCCAGGCGCGCGCCGCCTTGCCCGCCCAGTCCTGCGTCAAGACGCCGAGACGTGCATCCTCCCGCTCCTCGCCGCCGAACGACTTGACCACCGGGTTGCAGGTGACCGCGTCGGCGATGGCGCCACCCACCACGCTGTCGGCGGCGACGTTGAGCCGGTTCTTCGGCGCGACATAGTATTTGATCAGCACGATGGTCAGCGCGAAGTAGAGGACGATGCCGACGAACACATAAAGGCCAACCAACGGCCAGTGAAACGCGAGGCTGATGACCATGCCGACAAGCACGCAGCCGGTGGGAAAGAACCCGATATAGATTGTATCGGCCAGCGTGTCGTAGGCCCACATGCCGCGCGTGATGCGCCTGACGGTCGCGCCGGCGAAGCTGTTGGAATGCCATTCGGCCGAGTAGCGCTGCACGCGGTGGAACGCCTCGGTGACGATGTCGCGCATGACGCGCACGGCAAAGCCCGCCCAGACAAGCATCGAGACGCGGCGGGCGAGGTGAAAGCCGAGGCCCTGACCGACAAAGAGCAGCAGCGCGAAGACGGCGAGATCGACGTCTTCGGCGGCGGGCGGAAAGCCCGCCTGCGCGACCGCGTCGACGAGCCTGCCTGAAACGATCGGGAAGGCGACGTCGAAGAGGACCGAAAGAAGCATCAGCACAATGAGGACCGCTCCCGTGAAGGGGTAGCGGCGCCAATGGGCCCACAGGAACGCGGCCGTCCGGCGCGCGGTGATTTCATCGTTCATCTGTTTCGACCGCCCGGATGAAGCCTCGGGCGGTATCCCTGAATAAATCTGGAAAAAAGCGCAAAGCGCCGCATCCGGTTTCGAGAGGAACCGGGACCATCGAAAAAATCGCGAGGCGGCGCGCGCGGCACCGCATGGCAAAATGCTTTCGAACGGAAAAAAGCCCGGCGGATTACCCGGGCGCGGCGATCAGATCAACAGCGGTCCGGGAAAAGATGCGGATATGAAGGCATTGCTACGATTTGCATTCCGCACTCCCTGTTTATCGAGCTGGACCAATGGATCGGCAGACATGGCGGACGACTCGCGTTCCGCGCCTGAACGCCGATTTTTTACACCCGTTCCGGCGGAATGAGAACAGCCGTCGCGTCACAATGGCTTTTCCGGGCCGGAAATTGCGACGGGTGTGGTAAAACATCCACGCTTTCTATACCGCTGGCCCGTCTTGCCGGGCATCATGCTGCGGCCATGTTTGGCCACCAGTCTGCCGGGATTGAACCATCGGAGCGCCCCATGTCCCGTCTTTTCGCCATTCTTGTCGGCCTTGTCCTGCTGCTGGTCGCGGTTGCGGTCGTCGTGCCGATGCTGGTACCGATGGAGACCTACAAGGCGCCGATTGCCGCGGCTGTAAAGGAGCGGACGGGCCGCGATCTGCGGATCGACGGCGAAATCGGACTTTCGCTTTTTCCGACGATTGCCGTTTCGATCGGCGATGTCGGCTTTTCCAATGCGAGCTGGGCAAAGGACGCCGAGATGGCGTCGATGAAGGAGATGCGCGCGGCGCTGAAGCTGATGCCGCTATTCCGGGGCGCCATCGAGGTCGACAGCTTTGTGCTGGTGGACCCGGTCATTCGTCTGGAGGTCCGGCGCGACGGCACGCCGAACTGGCAATTCGAAACAGCCCGCGCCGCCGCGCCGGCGGCGCCCGGCGACGGGACATCGTCGGGAGGTATGGCGGTGAGCGAGGTCAGCCTCGGCGAAATCTCGATCCGCAACGGAAGCGCCCGCTATGTCAACGCGCAGACCGGCGCGGCCCACGCCGCCGACGAGGTGAATGTGACCCTCACCCTTCCCGGCCTCGACCAGCCTTTCCTGGCCGACGGCTCGCTGATCTGGAACGGCGACACGATCAATGTCGACCTCAAGTCCGACCGACCGCGCGCCTTTAACGAAGGCGGCGAGACGCCCGACGCGCTGACGATTTCGGCGCCCAAGCTCCGGGCATCCTATGGAGGTACGCTTAAGGCGCTGGACGGTCTCGCCTTCGATGGCGATGTCGACCTCGCGGTGCCTTCGGTGCGCGCGCTCGCCGCCTGGGCAGGCAACCCGATGCCCGACGGTGAAGGCTTCGGGCCGCTCGCCATCAAGGGACGGGCAAGCGGGAAAGGCGAGACCTTTCGATTCTCGAATGCCGAAATCGGCTTCGACGGCATGAACGCGACGGGCGTGATGTCGGTCAAGACCGGCGGCATCCGGCCATATGTCAACGGCGATCTGTCCGTCGACCGGATCGACGTCAATACCTATCTGGCTGATGGCGGCGGTGCGTCGTCCGGCGGCGGCGGCGCGGGCGGTAGCGGCTGGAGCACCGATCCTATCGACCTTTCCGGCCTCAAGGCCGTCGACGCCGACTTTGCCTTGTGGGCGGGGCAGATTCTTTTCCAGGAGATCAAGATCGGCGAGAGCGCGCTCAATCTCAAGCTGGCCGGCGGCGTTTTGACCGCGACGCTCGGCAAGCTCGGGCTTTATGACGGTGACGGCAGCGGCGCACTGACGCTCAACGGCGCCGGCGCGACACCGCGGATCAATGCGCGATTCAAGGTTTCCGGTGTAACCGCCGAGCCCCTGCTGACGGATGCTGCCGGATTCAACCGGCTGCAAGGCAATACGGCCCTCAATTTTTCGGTCGCGACCGCCGGGCGCAGCCAACGCGACATGGTGGCGGCACTCGGCGGCAGCGGCGAGGTCAAATTCACCAACGGCAAGATCAAAGGCATCAACCTCGCTCAACTGGCGCGAACGGCGCTCGGCGCGGCGACCAGCGGCTGGCAATCGGGTGGTACGCAGGACACAGATTTCTCGGAGCTTGGCGGCAGTTTCACTATCGACAAGGGTGTGCTGACCAACAGCGACCTCAAAATGCTGTCGCCGCTCCTTCGCGTGACAGGCGCCGGCAAGGTCAACATTCTAGAGAAGACGCTCAACTACCGGGTCGAGCCAAAGATCGCGGCATCGCTCGAAGGACAAGGCGGGCAGGCGGATGTAAAAGGCATCGAGGTGCCCCTCCTCATCACCGGCCCTTGGTCTGCGCCGCGCTTCGCGCCCGACGTCGCCTCGATGATCCAGAACCGTGAGAATATCGAAAGTACCATCAAGTCGATCAAGGAGGACAAAGGCAAAGGCCTGATCGACAGCCTGATGGGCAGGCAACCGGCTCAGCAGGCGCCCGCCGAGGGCGAAAGCAGCGACGCGGCGCCGGCAGAGCCCGAGGCGAAGCCTCGCCCCGAAGACGCGCTGAGGCAACTTTTCGGGCGATAGGCCCGGTCAGACCTTTTTGAAGTCGTCGAGCGCCGCATATTCCTTGACGCCGTCGACACGGTACATGCGGCGGCCGAGGCGCGGATAGGTGCAGATGTCGATGGGCGCCCGCGTGCCGCCCATCAGATAGACGAGGTCATCCGACGCATCGTCCCGCACGCGCATCGAATGAGCGGGCGAGTTTTTCGGGAAGGCCATGAAGTCGCCGGGGCCGACCTCGAACGTCTCCTCGCCGATGGTCGCCTCGGCTCGACCTGAAAGAATGTAGAGGAATTCCTCGTCCTGGCCGTGGAAGTGATGTTCCGTCGTTTCGCGGCCGGGCTCGACGCGGACCAGATGGACGCCGACATCGGAAAGCCCCAGCAGATCGCCGATGGAGCGCGTGTTGCGGATGGCATTGGCGTTGAACTGATGGATATTGGGGCGCTCCGGCAACCGGTCGATCTGCGCCGCGGTCAGGCGGCAAACTGTTCCGGCCATTGCATTTTGTTCGTTCGACGTCACGGGCGGCCTCCTCACTGGTTTCCGGGGCAGTCTACCCGCCCGACGGTCGTTTTTGGCTCCGGAAGGCGTTGGACAGGGACTTTCGGTGTCAGATTTTGTGCCTCGCGCCTCTGCCGTCTAGACTGACCGGGACTGATTCGCCGGGGACCGGGGCGACGCCTCCATGATTCAAAACGCCTTGTCGGTGCTGATAAAATTTTTCATCGGGGCGGTGGCCGTCGGGGCGCTGCTCAATGCATTCGACATTTCAGCCGAACAGGTGCTTCAGGATATCGGTTTCACGCCCGAGGCCGTCATTGCCTTCGTGCGCGAGGGGTTCGGCTGGGCCCTGCCCCACTTTCTGCTGGGCGCGATGGTTCTCATTCCGATCTGGCTGATCATCTTCCTTCTGAAGCCGCCAAGTTTCCGCGGCTGACAACCGCCTGTTGCACGATGGCACAGGCTATGTAGAGTCCCTTGGTTAACGGCGGCGGGGCACCAAGTTCCTGGGCCGGACAGGGGTACTATTTGGGAGGACATCCATGAAGAAGACGATTTTTGCGGCGGCCCTGGCCGTTTCCGCCATCACGCTTGCGGCGCCCGCCACGGCCGATGTCGGCGCCGGGCTTGTCGGCAACACCGTTACGCTGACGGCGGCCGACGGCGCCGTGACCAAGATCTATTACCCCGATGCGTCGAACATCGTCGTCAAGGCGGCGGACGGCTCGGAGATCGCCGGCAGCTGGCGCGTCAGCGACAACACGATCTGCACCACAATGGGCGAAGCGCCCGAGAACTGCACCGCACCGATCGAGGAAGCCCCGGCCGTCGGCGGCTCGGGCACGATCGAAGGCGAGCAGGGCAACGTGGGGTGGACCGTCACGGCCGGCAAGGACTTCTGACCCAACGCCTTCGTCCGTCTGTTCCCCGGCGTTCGCTTTCACTAGAGTCCCCGCATTGAAATTCGGCGATTCGAAGGAGAAGCGACCATGGGACGACTTTCGGGAAAACGCGCCATTGTGACGGGCGCTGGCAGCGGCATCGGCCGGGCCAGCGCCCGTCTCTTTGCGGGGGAGGGCGCAGAGGTCGTTGCCGTCGATCTCGTGGAAACGGCGGTCGACGAGACAGCCGAGATGATCCGCAAGGACGGCGGCACGGTTTCATCCGTCGCGGCCGATGTCAGCGACGAGAACGCGGTCAAGGCCTTCGTCCAGCATTGCGTCGATCAATATGGCGGGGTGGACGTTCTCTACGCCAATGCCGGGATCAGCGGGGGGCTCGTGCCGCTGCAGGAGCAGACCGTTCCCTACTGGCAACAAATTCTGGCCGTCAATCTGATCGGCCCGTTTCTTGCGATCAAATATGCAAGCCCGCACATGCTCGCCCAGGGCAAGGGCTCGATCATCTGCACGGCCTCGGTCGCGGGCCTGCGCGCCAATGCCGGCGCCACGGCCTACAGCGCCTCGAAGGCCGGCGTCATCAGCCTCGTGCAGACGGTGGCCAATGAGTTTTACGGCTCGGGTGTGCGCATCAACGCGATTTGTCCGGGCCTGATCGAAACCGGCATGACAAAACCGATCTTCGACGGCGCAAGGGCGCGCGGCAGCGACGACAAGATCGGACAGCTCAATCCGATGAAGCGCTACGGACTGCCGCCGGAAATCGCCCATGCGGCGCTTTTCCTCGCCAGCGACGACGCCTCCTATGTCAACGGCCAGGCGATCGCCGTCGATGGCGGATTGTCGAGCACGCATCCATTCGCGGGTCGGCGCTGAACGCTATTCGTCAAAAAATTCGATGCGCCGGGCAAGTCCCGCGCGGTCGCAACACCGTCAGGGGTAGTGCCGGTGCGCCAATACAGCGAACGGGCCGACTTCCCGACCGTATCGAGCGTCCGCACATCGCATGCAACGGCGGCCGTCAGAAAGCGAACCGTATGGCCGCCGTCAGGCTGTGCTCCTTGTAGTCGGACTGGAATTCGCCATCATAAAGCACCCGCACTGAAATCTTGTCGTCAATCTCGCAGGTCACGCCGCCGCCCGCCGCGAGGCTGAAGCGGTCTCTCGGCGTCGACTGGCTGACGAAGGTGCCGCCGCCCATGATCGAGCCCGTCAAAGCCTCGTTCGGATCGGCCAGTTCCTCGAGCCCGCGGATATAGGCTTCCGGGATCAGCTTCGCACCGTTCTCCATCTCATGCGTGTAGCGCGCACTGACGCCGAGCGCCGCGCGAAGCGAGGTCACGTTCTGCGAATCGACCGTCGTCGGCAGCGGCCCCGTCTCCGTGTAGCCGTCGATCGACACATAGTTGAAGCGCGCGCCCACATTCGGCGTGATGTCCCATGAGCCGTGGGTGAAGACCTTGCCCGCCTCCACTCGCGCCATCACCTGCGAACCGTCGTAATCGGCGGAGTTGACGCCGCCGAGCGCGGTGCGACGGCTCTCATAGGAGTTGACGCCGTAGCCAAGCGTGGCGTTGACGTAGAAATCGGAGGGCCGGTATGTGCCGTATAGCAGCGCGCCGATCCCTTCGATGTCCTGCGTGCTATTCGCGCCCGCACCGGTCTCGTCGACCTTTGTGCTCGAGTAGAAGACGGCAATGCCCGCCCGGAACCGCGCGCTGATATCGCCGTCAATACCGATCGACGCGGCGAACGTGTCGCTGTCGAAGCCGTTCACATTGTCCGGCGTATATTCGGCCATGGCGCCGCCGAAGCGGCCCCAGAGCGCGAGGTTGCTGGGCCCGCCGAGCACCGTGTCGCCGGCCGAGAGGCCGCTTTCGCGGGTGCCGCTGTCGACCACAGCAAAGCCGCCGCCCGACAGCCGGTCCATCACGAGGTCGAGCACCATGTCGCTCGAAACGATGGTGCTGCTGCCGTCGGACCCGGCCTCGGAAGGCAGCGAGTCCTGTACCAGCCGGTAGAGCTGCGCTTCCTGCTCTTCCACCGGGAATTGGGAGAGGAAAACGACAATCGGATTGTCTGTCGGCGCGGTCTGCAGGAAAGCGTCGATTGCCGCGGCGATGCTCTGTGCGTTGCTGCGTCCCCGGTTGTTGTCCGTTGCCTGCGCGGCGGTGAGCATGCGCTGCACGACGAGATAGAGTTCGTTGTCGCGCAGGTCGGCGGTGAAGTTGAAGAGGATCGAATTGTCGTAAACCGTGAGGCCGTTGTTCGTCAGACCCTCTCCGCCCGTCGCGACGAGCAGGTCGCTATCCGGCGTGAGGCTGATGCCACTCGTCAGGTCGGCATAGATCTCGGAACCTTCCTCGAAGGTAATCGTGCCACCCGCATAGAGGCTGCCCGCGTCGTCGTCGCCTTCAACGCCGATACGCAAGCGCCCGCCTGCCTCGAACACGACGTCACCGGAAACCGAGATCTCGGAGCCCGCCGGCGCGAAAAGCGTGCCGCGTGCGATGCCTTCGCCGCTCACATTGAGTCGCGAGATGCCCATGTCGAACATCGCCGAGTCGGTCGTCACCGTGGCGCCGCCATAAATGTTGGCTTCTCCGAAGGGCGACCAGATATTCGAGCCCGAGAAGAGCGTCGTGCCGCTGTTGAAGTTGATCTCGTCGAAACCGACGACAGCGGCGCCCTCGTCTGCAACATCAAGCGTCAGCGTATCGGTCTGGCTGAAATTGAGGGCGGAGTGGCTTTCTAGCGGCGCGTCGAGCGGAACCACGTCGAATTCGTCGGGCACCATATGCATGACTTGCGCATAAAGTATGCCGTTGATGTCGTTGCCGTTGCCGGTGATGTCGACGATGTTGTTGCCATACCCACCGACCGAGACCGCAGTCGACCCGTCGCCGACTGTACCTCCATGGTTGATGACATGCGTGCTGGTGGCACCGCGGAAGTCGATCCGGCCGTCGATGCTGCCTTCGTTCCTGACGGTCATGTTTGCGGCGCCGCGCCGCATCCGCTTTCGCATGCCGCCGCCGGTCGAGACATCGCCCGTAATCGTTCCGTAATTCGCCACCGTTCCGCCATTGGCATAGCCGACCCGGATAGCCGCGTCGTCGGAGGTAATGGTCGCGCCTGCGGCATTGGTGATGTAGACGGTCGGTCCCGAACCCACGATGCCGGTCGTGTAGTTGCCCGTCGCGGTGATCGTGCCATTGTTGACGAGGGTCGTTGTCGCCGGCGAATAGGAACTGCCGGCCATGCCGACCGCGTATTCCGACTCGACCTCGATCAGGCCGTTATTGGTACCATTCGCGGTGTCGCCATAGACATTGATGCCGGTGGCGCCGTACTCGGCCGTCACATGGATCGAACCGTCATTGGTCGCCGTCGCCGTGCCTAAAGGGGCGCGGGCTTCCATGCCGGTATTCCAGTCGCCAGTCATCGAGATGATGCCGGTCTCGCGGTTGGTCGCGAGCGCGTCGCCCTCGTTCGTGGCGCGGCTTCGCATACCCTTGTTCCCCTCGCCGCTTCCTTCCAGCAGGCCTTCGTTCACCGTCACGGCCTGGCCATCGGTTGACTGCGCGAAAAGGCCAAAGCTGCCCGACGCCGTCGTCGTGATCGTGGCCTCTTCGTGGTTGAGGGCGTATGACCCGCCCGACGTCGCGACGACCGACAATCCGTGGTGTTCGCCGTAAAGAGCGTAGGCGCTCGGCACAACGCCCGTCGTGATCGAGCCGTAATTCCGCGCGGTGGTGTCTTCGCCGGTGACGGAAATGCCGGTGTTCGCGCCAGCCGCCGGTGCAATACCCGTGGTATTCTGGTCCCAGGTCGTGTCGCCCGTCACCACGATGTCGTCGCCCGCAAACACCTGCGGCGTCGTGCTCGCCCCGCTGCACACATAGGTATTCGGGCCGGTCGATGGGCAGGCGGCCTGCGCGGACGCACTGGGAGCACCGAAGGCCATCACCGAAGTCGAGGACAGAAGCGCTGCCGCGAAAAGCCGCTTCAGACCTTTCGCCGTCCCGCCGTCGCCAGAAGTTTCGGCGATTTTTGCGCTGTAGTAGCTGTACGCGTTGCTGTTCAGGTGTTCGCGGAAAGTTGTGGCTTCCGCTGCCTTGGTCAGCCTTGCTCCGGACGTCATCGTATTCCTCACCTGTACATCGCACTGCCCCGCGCGGTCGCGCACTTCGCAACCGTCAGTGACTTCGGCTTAGGGAATCCGGTAAACGCCGCCAATCACCCGAAATGGTGAGCGAAGCCGAAGTCGCAGGGGATTCCGGCGGATTCGGCGCTGAGGAAAAATGTGAAACTTGGTTAAATCGCGCTGCGCGTTCACGCGGAAGCGGGCTTGTCCGCTTCGTCCCAGTCGTCGATGGTGATGAGCGACTGGATGGTCGGGTCGAGGAGTCCTGTCGCCATCGGGTTTTTGACACCGGGCAGCGTGAACACGTCGAAAAGTTCGCGGATTTCGCCGGTGAAGCGGATCCACTGCACCACATCGCCGCTGCGCGTGTCGATCACCTGCACACCGCACCACGGATCGGCATCGCGATTTTCAAGTTCGCCGTCGAGTTCGAGCCCGGAAAAACTGCCGTCGCGCGGCAGCGACAGCCCGACAAAGGCGAAGGGTCCGTGAAAGGCGAGACCACGCAAAAAACCCGGCAGGAAGGCAATCGTTTCCGTCTCGCCGGTCTTCTCGTCGACCGTGCAGAGCCGCCCGCGCCCCGAATCGAGCACCCAGAGCTTTCCGTTGTGGAGCCGCGGCGAATGCGGCATCGAAAGCTTTTGCGTCACGAACTCGTTGGTCTTGACGTCGATGATCAGGCCGCCCTCGGCGCGGCGGTCGCGCCAGCCCGTTACCACGTCGCTGCGGCAGACTGCGGTTACGTATCGCGCCTCGCCGTCCTGCATCGCCAACCCGTTGAGATGACAGCGATCTTCCGGCGCCAGCCGCGAAATGAACGGCGGCTTCCAGATCGGCTTGAAACTGTGTGTCGCACTCGGTGTCGCAAGGCAGGAATATTTCGTGTTGACGAAGATGACGCGGCCCGATTTCTCGACGCCGACATCGTGAATGTCGAGATCGCCGGTCGTCTGCGCGTTGCGCGGCACGTAATTGCGGTCGAACACGCCCTCCATCTGTCCCGGCGCGAGCACATTTTCGAGCCGCCAGATCTGGAAGTGATTGGCGAGGAAGATCCGCTGCGGCGATGCCGCCACCCCCATCGCCCGCACGAAATGCCGCTCGTGAAAGCTCAGCACGCCGTTCGCCTGATGCCCGACAAGGTAAAGCCGGCCCGACTGATAGGAGGTCAGCCCGAAGCTGACATTGTTCTGCTTGAGCCAGTTTGCGAAGTCGCGCGAACAGGAAATCTGCGTTCCGGCTTTCGGCGCGGCCTGGGTCTCGGACATGGCGGCTCATACTTTCGGGTGATCGAACGGCGCGGCAAGTCGGAATAAACAAAATGAGGCGGCTCAAGGCAACGCATTTCGAGACCGCTTGTCAAATTTTCCGGCGACGGAACGCCGGCCGGCCGCGAAGATGTCTGGACCGTGGGGCGCGGCTTCAGGCAGTATTCCTGCCGGGACTGCCAGGGCAATGAACGCATACAAAGAGATTCGCAAATGGAAATTCCTGCATCGGTACGGTCGACGGCAAAAACGCTCAACACGCCATGGGCCAATCTTGCCGGCGCGTTGCTGATCGCAGTCGCCGTTCTGGTCGCCGGCGGGGAACCGCGCACTGCGTACCTGCCCAACCCGCAAGGCGGCATCTGGATTCGCACATCGGCCAGTCTCTATCTGTGCGTCGCCTCGCGCGAGGCGCCGGCGCCCTGCATCGACATGCAAAGCGGCGCGAGTGTGCGCTACGCCGACCTGGAGTTGCATCCTTGACCGGAAAGCCCGTCGAGATTGCCCTGGTCGACGACCATCGTATGTTTCTCGATGGCCTTCGCGAAGTCATCGCCTCGCTCGACCCGGCCTATCGCTGCGCCGGCTTTGCCTCGCCGCACAATCTTCTGATCGAAATCGAAAGCGGCCGCCGCTACGATCTGATCGTCTCCGATCTCGTCATGGAGGAGATGAACGGCGTCGCCCTCATCACGGCCCTGCAGGCGCGTAAATGCACGATCCCCGTGCTGATCGTCTCCGGCATCGACACGCTTCCGCCGGTTGAAAAGGTACTGCGTATCGGCGCCACGGGCTTTGTGCCGAAATCGGCGCCGGCAAAGGTGCTCGGCGCAGCCATCAAACAGGCGTTACGTGGCGAGATTTTCCTGCCGCCGGAACTCTGGGCCGTCATCGAGAACGACCCGCATTCACCCCGCCTCACCGAAGGCAGATCGCCGGAGCATGCGGAAGAAGTCCGGCCTGTCGGTGCCCGCCAGCTCGAAGTGTTGCGTCTTGTCGCCGAAGGCTATTCCAATCGCAGCATTTCCGACGTGCTGGGTATCAGCGAAAACACGGTGAAGACCCACATCAAGCAGATATTCAAACAGTTGAACGTCACGCGCCGCACCGCCTGCGTCAGCAAGGCGCGCGCGATGGGGCTCATCGATTGAGCCGGGCTGCGCCGCCTGTCTCGCGGAGAACGCCGTAAAGTAACGCCGGCTCAACCGGCTTGTGCAGAATGCGCACGCTCCCCGCCGCGGCACCGGATATATCCGCCGAAATGTCACCGGTCATCATCACCGCGGCGATCTCGTCATTCAATTCGTCGCGTATCCGCTCGATCACCTGCATCCCCGTTTCGTCCGCGCCAAGTCGCTGGTCGACGATCAGCACATTCGGCATAACGTCCATGCGGTCGAGAAGCCGCACGGCGTCGTCGCCGGATTCCGCCGTATAGACCTGGCAACCCCAGCTCGACAATACGGTCGACATGCCGTTTCGGATCGCATCCTCGTCGTCGACGATGAGAGCGCAGATATGATCGACGCGCGCGTCCGGCAGAGGCTGTTCCGGCATTTTTTCGTTTGCGTCCTGCGGCATTGCGGCACTCGGCATCGTCAGAACGAAGCATGTTCCCTTTCCGGGCTCCGATGTCAGCGCCATCTCGATGTCGAGCATCGCAGCGAGGCGGCGCACGATCGACAGGCCGAGCCCGAGGCCCTTCTCGCGGTTGCGTTCGCGGTTGCCGAGCTGCACATATTCCTGGAACACGGACTGCTGCTGCGCGGCGGCTATGCCGATGCCGGTATCGGCGATCGTCACCGTCGCCTGCTTTCCGTCCGGCCGCACCGACAGCGTCACCGTGCCGCCCGCATCGGTGAACTTGATTGCGTTGGACAGGAGGTTGCGCAGTATCCGCCCGAACAGGATCGGGTCGGTCCGTGCCGCCGCCGGCGCGATGTCGATGTCAAGGCGCACACCCTTGCTCTCGGCCGCCGCCGAAAACTCGTCGGCGATCCGCCGCGCAAGCGCCGCCAGATTGACATGACGAAAATCCGCGACAATGGCGCCGGCATCGAGCCGCGATATGTCGAGTAGTCCGTCGAGCAGACTGCCGAGCCCGCGCCAGCTCGCCTCGATCTTGTCGAGAAGTTCGATCTGCGCCGCATCGCGCGTCCGTTCGCGCAGCGCCGCCAGGAAAAAGCCTTGCGCATGCAGCGGTTGTGCGAGGTCGTGACTGGTCGCGGCCAGAAACCGCGTTTTCTCCTCGCTCGCCTTTTGCAGCGCTTCGTGTTGCCGCGCCAGGGTTTCCATCAGCCGCCGGTTGTGTTCGACGGCGATGGCGTCTCGCGTGGCGATCTCGACCCGCGCCGAGGCCGACATGAAGAAGACATAGGCGAAGAGCGCGCCGATGCCGACGGCGCTGAGCGGCCAGTCGGCGGCAAAGGAAATCCACCCCGCATAGGGCAGCAGCGCGCAAGTCGCCAGCGCGACATAGGAGCGGCGATAGGCCGATTGCGGTGAGATGCCTCCCAGCGTCAGACTGAGCAGCATGATGCCGGTCGAATAGATGCTGATGTCGGAGGCGGGATCGGTGAGCCACACCGCACCGAGGCCCCACACGAGCCCGGTCGCCGCCGCCGTCGCCGCGTGCCAGAAGAGATAGTTGCGCGCATTGGCGAGGTTGAGGCCGCGTTTCCGGTAAAGCGCCGGAAGCAAAAGCGTGATGCCGATCATGGCCGCCGCCGCCGCCGCCCAGAGCGCGACATCTGGAATGGGCGCTGTGAAGGTCAGTATGACCGCATAGAGCGAAAGCAGCAGGAAGACCGCCAGCGCCGAACTCCGCGCGCGTTCCTTCAGCAGTTCGGCCCGGCGCAGATTGAGCGTCTCGGGTGCCAGCCGCAACTCCTCAAGGCCACGTCTGTCTTCCATCTGTTTGTCCCCTCCCATCCCCGACCTCCATCTTCATCCGACGAGCAGCGACACTGCATCAGTTTTGTTCGACGTGCCTTGTCAGATACGGCGAACCAGGAATGGCCGGAAGGAGGGAATGGTGCCGGGGGCGGCTAGCGTATGCAACTCAAGTAGTTGAAAGAATTGTCTCTTTCATATCCAAAACACTTCCGTACCATATCTCCCACCAACTAATTCATGAGAAATGGCGTGAGCCTATGTTCGCGCATACCCCATTAAGTCACGGGACGAACCGCGCAGTTCTTCGATGCGCCGTGCGCTCCCGACGCCCCCCTCCCGTACCAACACAACCGCTGCTCCCAATATCATCACCAGCGGCAAATCGCGCGGCAGGGAGAGAACCGCTTCCTCCAGCCGGTCGAGGCGGGCAGTGACCCTCGCCTCTCCGGACTGGCTTGCGCCCGCGACGAGAAGAACGGGCACGTCGCCGGGCCAGCCTGCGGCAAGAAGGCCACCGCGAATATGCGCAGCCGCGCTCCGTCCCATATAGATGACGCTCGTTGCGTCGCGCGTGACGGCGGAGGCGACCGGGTCGAAGGTTTCGCCATCCCTCGTATGGCCGGTGACGAATTGCACGCGGCGGGCCTCGCCGCGCTTCGTGAGCGAGACGCCGGCAGAGGCCGCCGCGGCAGATGCCGCGGTGATGCCCGGCACGATCTCGTAGCCGATGCCGGCGGCGGCAAGCGCCGCCGTTTCCTCGTCGAGACGGCCGAAGATCACGGGATCGCCGCCCTTCAGCCGCACGACGCGCTTGCCGCGCTGCGCGAGGGCGACGAGCAGGCAGTTGATCTCTTCCTGCGGCATCGAATGCCGCCCCGCGCGCTTTCCGACATTTACGCAGCGCACGGACGCCGGCAGAAGCGCCAGAATTCGCTCCGTGCCGAGCGCATCGTGAAGCACGATCCCGGCCTCATTCAGCTTGCGGAGCGCACGCAGGGTGAGAAGATCGGGGTCGCCCGGCCCCGCGCCGACGAAGGAGACAAAGGGTGCTTTCCGCTCCGGCGAGGTCATGCCGCTTCCTCCGTTTCCGCGTGTTCGATCAGGCCGCGAATTTCCGAGCGGCACGAGCCGCAGTTCGTGCCCGCACCCGTGCGCGCACCGATGGCCGCGACATCGCTGGCGCCTTCCGCGATCGCCGCGAGAATAGCGCCGGAGCGCACGCCCATGCAGGCGCAGACGAGGCGGCCATCCACGTCTCCTTCGGCCGCACGCCCGGAAAGGAGTACGCGTCGCGTCGTCTCGTCGATTTCGTCGGTGACGAGAAGACCAGAAAGCCAGTCCCGCGGCGGCAGTTTCCCGCCGCGCGTGAGGATCAGGCAGTCGGTCAGGCGGCCATTCCTGAGGCGCGCCTGACGGAGCGCACCGGCATCGCCGTCGCGCATTTCCATTTCCTCGAAGCCGTCCTCGACAGTTCCGGCGCTTTCACCCGCGAGTAGGTCGAGGTCGGGAGGTGCTTCTCCCTCCGACAGACCCGCCATCTCGCAGAGCCAGCCGCCTTCGACGCGGCGGCTTGCCCAGTAGCCGCAAGCGGGAGGCGCGATCTCACGCCGTGAGAGAAAGAAGGCGCGCCAGAGCGGCGCAACGCTTTCGGCGCGGGCGGGGGTGTGCTTGAAGGCGGGCTGCCCGGAAACCGGATCGACAAGGGCATGGACCATGCGGCCCGCCCCGCTCATCGCGCTGTTTGCATCCGACCAGTGGATCGGCACGAACAGTGAGCCCCGGCGCTGCGCCGCCGTCACCGAAGCGCGGAAGATGCCGGAGCCATACGCCGTCGCGATGCGCATCAGCCCGCCATCGGCAATCCCGGCGGCGCGGGCATCATCCTCGTGAATTTCCGCGACGGGTTCGGGTGCGTTCGCGCCGAGCACGGGCGAGAGACCGGTACGCGTCATGGTGTGCCACTGATCGCGCAGGCGGCCGCTGTTGAGCGTCAGCGGAAAGGCGGTTTCCGTCACCGGGCGCGCAGGCGCGGAGGCCGGTGCAACGAAACGAGCCCGGCCCGACGGCGTCGCGAAGACGCCGTCCGCGAAGAGCCTCGGCGTGCCGCCCGTTTCGCGCACGGGCCACTGCACGGGTTCGAGTGCGGCATAGGCCGCGTCGCTCACCGCCGAGAGACCCGAAATGTCGAAGAATCGCTCGCCGTTATTCTCGAAACCCGACAGCGCCGCATGCTCGCGGAAGATGCCGGCGGAGCTCGCGTAGGGAAAGACGTCGGCGAAGCCCATGCGCCGCGCCACCTCACTCACGATCCACCAGTCGGGCCGCGCTTCGCCGGGCGGCGCCATAAAGGCGCGCTGCCGCGAGATGCGCCGCTCGGAATTCGTCACCGTGCCGTCCTTTTCACCCCAGGCGGCGGCCGGAAGCAGCATGTCGGCGCAGGCCGCGGTGTCGGTGTTGGCGATACAGTCGGAGAGAACCACGAACTCGCAGGTCTTCAGCGCGTGGCGCACGACGTCCGCATTGGGAAGGCTCACCACCGGATTCGTTGCCATGATCCAGAGCGCCTTGATGCGTCCGGCGGCGGCGGCATCGAAGAGATCGACGGCCTTGAGGCCCGGTCCCGCGGCGAGATTTTCCGTTCGCCAGAAACGCGCGAGCTTGTCGCGCCCCGTCTCGTCGAATTCGAGATGGGCGGCGAGCTGGTTTGCGAGACCGCCCACTTCCCTGCCGCCCATCGCGTTCGGCTGACCCGTAAGCGAGAAGGGCCCTGCCCCCGGCTTGCCTATCCGCCCGGTGAGGAGATGGCAGTTGATGATCGCGTTCACCTGATCGACGCCGCGCTGCGACTGGTTGATGCCCTGCGAGAAGGCGGTGACCGTGCGCTCCGTTTCCGCAACCCACCCGAAGAAGGTTTCGAGCGCCGAGGAATCTAGGCCGCAGGCCTCTGCCGTCTCCTCCAGCGAATGATGCTCGCGCCTCGCGGCGGCGAGCACCTCCTCCAGGCCTTCCGTGCTCCGCGCGACGAAGCCCTCATCCGCCGCGCCGCGGTCGGCAAGCTCGCACAGCAGCGCGGTGAAGAGCCGCAGGTCCCGCCCCGGAGCAATCGGAAGGTGGAGGTCCGCCTCGTCGCAGGTCGCGGTGCGGCGGGGGTCGATGACGACGATGCGCGTGCCGCGTTTCGCGCGCGCCGCAAGCAGGCGCTGATAGAGGATCGGGTGGCACCAAGCCGTGTTGGAGCCGACGAGAATGACGAGGTCGGCCTCCTCGAAGTCCTCGTAACTGCCGGGCACGAGATCCTCGCCGAAGGCGCGCTTGTGAGCCGAGACCGCAGACGACATGCAGAGCCGCGAATTCGTGTCGATGTTGCCGCTGCCGATGAAGCCTTTCATCAGCTTGTTGGCGATGTAATAGTCTTCCGTCAGCAACTGGCCCGAGACATAGAAGGCGACCGCGTCCGGCCCGTGAGCCGCGACGACGGCTGAGAACCTCGCCGCGACCTCGTCCAGCGCCTCGTTCCAGCCGATCCGCCTCGCCCCCTTCATCGGATACAGCAGGCGGTTTTCGAGGCCGGTCGTCTCGCCGAGCATCGATCCCTTGGAACAGAGACGGCCTGAATTCACGGGATGCGAAGAGTCGCCTGAAACGCGTGCGTTGCGCGGTGGCGCCGCAGGAGCCGCCACGCCGCAGCCGACGCCGCAATAGGGGCAGGTCGTCTTCACTGTGGCGCGCTTCGTCATGGTCATCCGCCGGGCAAGGGAGGTCTAATCCGCCGCGACGGCCATGACCGCCACGTCCAGAAGGAGCTTCTCTCCCTCCCGCCTGATGTCGAAGCGGCGTACCTCACCTTCATCCGCGCCGAGCGCCTGTCCGGTTTCGAACGACAGCACCCAGTTGTGCAGCGGGCAGGTAACGGAGGAACCGTGAACGATCCCCTGGCTCAGCGGACCGCCCTTGTGCGGGCATCGGTCCTCGATGGCGAAGACCTCGTCCGCCGCCGTACGAAAGACGGCGATGCGCCCCATCGGCGTCGTCACGCAGCGCGCGCCACGCTTCGGAATGTCCGACAGATTTCCGATCTCGATCCAGTTCACCATCGCCTACTCCGCCGCCTGAGGAAAGCCGATTTCCGCCATTGGTTTGAACTCATGCTTGTCCTTGCCCGAAACGCGTTCCGACCAGGGATCCACCTGCGCGAGCTTCTGCGAGAAGACGAAGCGGTCGAAATAGGCTTTGCGCTTTTCCGCGTCGTCGAGGATCTGGTTGCGCACTTCGTCGTAGCCGATGCGCTTTGCCCATTTGTAGATGCGCTCGAGGTAGCGCGCCTGCTCGCGGTACATCTGGACGAGCGCGACGATGTGTTCGAGCGCCTCGTCCTCCGTCGCAACGGTGCCAAGTTTTTCCGTGCCCTTGATGTCGAGACCCGCTGCGCCTGCGAAGTGAATCTCGAAACCGGAGTCGATGCAGATGACGCCGACATCCTTGCAGGTCGCCTCGGCGCAGTTCCGCGGGCAGCCGGAGACCGCCATCTTCACCTTGGCAGGCGTCCATGAGCCCCACATGAATTTCTCGATGCGGATGCCGAGGCCGGTCGAATCCTGTGTGCCGAAACGGCACCAGTCCGAACCGACGCAGGTCTTCACCGTGCGCAGGCCCTTCGCATAGGCATGGCCGGAGACGAAGCCCGCCTTGCCGAGTTCTGCCCAGACGGCGGGCAGATCCTCTTTATGGATTCCGAGCATGTCGATGCGTTGACCGCCCGTGACCTTCACCGTCGGAATGCCGAACTTGTCCACCACATCCGCAATGGCGCGCAGTTCCTTCGCACTCGTCACCCCGCCCCACATGCGCGGCACCACGGAATAGGTGCCGTCTTTCTGGATGTTGGCGTGGACGCGTTCATTGACGAAGCGCGACTGATAGTCGTCGGCATATTCGTCGGGCCAGTCGCAGACGAGATAGTAATTGAGCGCCGGACGGCATTTCGCGCAGCCGCAGGAGGTCTTCCATTCGAGTTCCTGCATGACGGCGTGAATGCTCTTGAGTCCCTTCGCCCGGATCAGGCGGCGGAGTTCATCGTGGCCGAGATCCGTGCAACCGCACATGGGCTCGACGGCGGCGGGGCTGTAGCCTTCGCCAAGCGTCAGCGCCATCAGCTTCTCGACGAGCCCGGTGCAGGAGCCGCAGGAGGCCGACGCCTTGGTGTGAGCCCGCACATCGGCGAGCGTCGTCAGTCCCTTCTCCGCTATCGCGGTGACGATCGTGCCCTTGCAGACGCCGTTGCAGCCACAGATATCGCTCGTGTCGGGCAGCGCGGCAACGGCGGCATTAGGGTCCTGCGGGGCACCTCCCGCGAAGGCGGGCCCGAAGACGAGCGTCTCGCGGCAGGCCGCGATGTCCTCGCCCTCCTTCAGAAGGCCGAAATACCAATTGCCGTCTTCCGTATCCCCGTAGAGAACCGCCCCGACCACCCGGTCCTCGGAGATGACGATGCGCTTGTAGATACCGCGCGCGGCGTCGCGATAGACAATGTCCTCGCGCCCGTCGCCCGCCGCGAAGTCGCCGGCGGAGAAGACATCGACGCCTGTTACCTTGAGTTTCGTGCTGATGACGGAGCCGTGGTAGCCCGCGCCTCCCACATCCGCCAGCGTGTCGCCCACGGCGCGGCACATCTCCCAGATCGGCGCCACGAGGCCATAGATGAGCCCACGATGCTCGACGCATTCGCCGACGGCGAGGATCGACGGGTCGGAGGTCCGCATGGAGTCATCCACGACGATGCCGCGATTGCAGTGGAGGCCTGCGTCGCGGGCGAGCGCGATGTTGGGCCGGATGCCCGCCGCCATCACGACGAGATCGGCCTGGATCGTGCGTCCGTCCTTCAGCTTCACGCCCTTCACGGCCTCGTCGCCGACAATCTCTTCCGTCGTCGCGCCTGTCAGCACCTCGATGCCGCGCCCCTCGAGCTCGCGCCGCAGGAGAAAGCCCGCCGCCTCGTCGAGCTGGCGCTCCATCAGCGTTTCCATGAGGTGGATGACGGTCACTTCCATACCGAGCGCCCTGAGCCCGTTCGCCGCCTCGAGGCCGAGCAGGCCGCCGCCGATGACGACGGCTCGCCCGCCGCCTTGCGCCGTCCTGATCATACGGCGCACATCCTCGATGTCGCGGAAGGCGATGACGCCGTCGAGCGCCGCGCCCGGCACCGGCAGGATGAAAGGGAGCGATCCCGTCGCGATCAGGAGCCGGTCATAGGCGCAGCGGTCCCCCTTGTCGGTCGTCACCACGCGGGAGGCGGCATCAATCGCTATCACCTCCTCGCCGCTTCTCAGCTCGATACCGTTCTCCGCGTACCAGTCCGCGCCGTTGATGACGATCTCGTCGAAGCTCGTCTCTCCGGCGAGAACGGGGGAGAGCATGATGCGGTTGTAGTTCACCTCCGGCTCCGCGCCGAAGATCGTGATTTCGTAGCGGTCCGGAGCGCGCGCGAGAAGTTCTTCCACCGCGCGGCAGCCGGCCATGCCGTTTCCGATCACCACAAGCTTCTGTTTTTCCGCCATGGTCAGGCCGCCTTGTCGGTCCGGTGCCGGGTGAGGATGCGCATTACGGCCGCGCGCGCCGCGAGATAGTCGGCATGCTCGCCGAGTTCGCGCCGCCGCCGGGGCCGCGCAAGGGCCACGTCGTGGATTTCGCCGATGGTCGCCGCCGGACCGTTGCTCATCATCACAATGCGGTCGGAGAGCAGCACTGCCTCGTCCACGTCATGCGTGATCATGATGACGGTGTTGCCGAGGCGCGCATGGATATCCATCACGCTGTCCTGGAGCTGCGCCCGGGTCAGCGCGTCGAGCGCGCCGAAGGGCTCGTCGAGAAGCAGCACCTTGGGTTCCATCGCGAGCGCGCGGGCGATGCCGACGCGCTGCTTCATGCCGCCGGAAATCTCGGCGGGCCGCTTCTCGGCGGCGGCGGACATGTTGACGAGATCGAGCATCTCGCGTGTCCATGCGTCGCGCTCGGCGGAGGATTTCGTTCCGCCCAACACCTTGTCGACGGCGAGGCGCACATTGCCGTAGACGGTGAGCCAGGGAAGCAACGAGTGGTTCTGGAAGACAACCGCTCGTTCTGGCCCCGGCCCGTCGACGAGCCGTCCCTCGAGGAGAACGCCGCCAAGCGTCGGCGCCTCCAGGCCAGCCACGAGGTTGAGCAGCGTGGACTTGCCGCAGCCCGAATGACCGATGATGGAGACGAACTCTCCTTCGCCGATCGAGAGATCGACATCGCGCAGGGCCTCGAAACTTCCCGAGCGTGTGTCGAAGGTCTTGCCGAGCTTGCTGATCTGAAGAATGGAAGGCTGTCTCGTCATGGCCTCACTCCTTCTTTGCCGAGTAGTCGTAGCGGCGGCGGATATGGTTCATGCCTGCTTCGAGCAGAATGCCGACGCAGCCGATGATGACGATGGCGACGATGATCGAGGGAACGGAGAGGTTGTTCCATTCATCCCAGATGTAGAAGCCGATGCCGATACCACCGGTCAGCATTTCCGCGGCAACGATCACCATCCAGGCTGTGCTGAGGGAGAGCTGCATGCCTGTCAGCATGTAGGGCAGCGTCGCGGGCACGTAGATCTTCGTCACCATCTCACGACGATTGAAGTTCAGCACGCGCGCGACGTTCAGATAGTCCTGCGGAATGGCCTTCACACCCGCAGCCGTGTTCAGGATCATCGGCCAGATGCTGGTGATGAAGATCACGAAGATCGCCGAGGGATCGACCGCCCGGAAGACCAGCAGGCCAATGGGCAGCCAGGCGAGCGGGCTCACGGGCCGCAGGATCGCGATGAGCGGCAGCCATGCCTGTTCGAAGGTCTTGTTCGCGCCGATGAGGAAGCCCACCGGGATTCCGACGGCGACAGCAAGCAGGAAACCCGCGAGCACGCGGCCCAGCGAATACATGACCTGCCAGGCGATGCCCATATCGTTGGGGCCGTAAACGTAGAAGGGATCGGAGAATGTTTCGACCGCCTTGTTCCAGACGGTAGGCACGTCCGGAAAAGCAGGCACAAAGGCCGCCTGCATGACGGTCCAGCCGAGAAGGACGAGCGCGAAAGTTATCGCCGGCAGAAGGACAGCTCGCGCCAGCGTTTCCAAAGGTGTGCGTTCGCGCGCCGCCGCGGGCTCCTGCGGGCGCCGGGTTTGAACGGGTTCCGGCCGGGGCGCGTCCATCTCGGGCTCCTCTGCCGGTTCGATGATGGTGAGTGCTGCAGATTTCATATCCACCTCCTCACGAATTGAGCTTCGAGAGTTCATCCATGGCGAATGCCAGGTTCTTCACCTCGAAACCTTCGATGTAGGAAAGGATGTTCGACGGATCGAAGACGTCCCCATTGAAGAAGAGGTCACTGCCCATGACGATAGGCTTCGTCGCTTCCTCCAATGTCCAGGGCTCGGCATGCGTGCCTTCGGTCTTCACGTCGATGGTGGGCGCGGGAATGCCGAGGCTTTTCACCGCCTCGCGATAGATGTCGGGCCGGTAGATTTCGCCCGCCGTCTTCGCTATATCGAGCGGCTTTTCGATTTGTCCCCAGCGGATCATCTGCGAGATGAACCACATCGCATGGCTCTTCCACGGGAAGGTCGCGGCATACCGGTAGAAGACATTGAAGTCCGGCAGCGGCCGCGGCTCCTCGTCCATCGCGTAGCGGAAGGTCCCCGTCATCGACATCTTCACGACATCGACCGGCGCATTCACATAGGACTTCCGCGAGATGATCTCGACGACCTCGAGCCGGTTTTCCGGCTTGTCCATCCATTGCGCCGCTTCCACCAGCGCACGGATCATCGCCATGTGGGTGTTCGGGTTCTTCTCCGCCCAGTCGAGATTGACGCCGACCACCTTCTCCGGATTGTTGTTCCAGATTTCGTGGTTGGTGACGAGCGTCTTGCCCATACCGGCGATCACCGCACGTTCGTTCCAGGGCTCGCCGACGCAATAGCCGACGATGTTCTGGGCGCGCAGGTTCGCGACCATCTGGGGCGGCGGAATCACGATGAGGCGTACATCCTTGTCCGGGTCGATGCCCGCATCCGCCATCCAGTAGCGGAGCTCGTAGTTATGCGTCGAAACGGGAAACACCATGGCGAAAGTCATGGGGTCCGCGCCGGCCGCCTTGTCCGCCTCGATCACCTTCTTCAGCGCGCGGGCGGAGACGGGCCGCTCGACCATCGCTTCCGGGTCCGCTTCCACCATCCGGTCGTAGAGTTCGTTCGAGACCGTGATGCCGTTGCCGTTCAGGTCCATCGAGTAGGAAGTGATGGTCGGCTTCTTGATCGCGCCCACGCCGAGCGAGGAGGCGATCGGCATGCCGGCCAGCATATGCGCCGCGTCGAGCGCACCGATCGAGACCTTGTCGCGAATATTTGCCCAAGAGGCTTCTTTTGAAATCTGGCTGTTGATACCGTATTTCGAGAAGTATCCCTTCTCATGCGCGATCACGAGCGGTGCGCAATCGGTGAGCGGAATGATGCCGAGGGTGAGATCGGTCTTCTCGATCCCTTCGCTTCCCGCCGCCCAGGCACCGCCGGGCACGACCGCGCCCGCCGCCTTCAGGAGCGCCGCCGCGCCGATCAGCTTTCCGCCGGTCTTCAGCACGCCGCGACGGTCGATGGTCTTCATGTCCTTGTCCTTCATGTCGGACTCCTTGCAGGAACGCGGGTCAATAGGCGTAGGTCAGCGAGAGCCAGGTCTTGTTGCGGCTCGCAAGACCGCTGTCGCCGTCGAAGCTCGCAAACTTCAGGTTGAGCGAGAGGCTCTTCGTCAGAACGAAATTGGCGACCATGTCGAGTTCGTCGCCGAAATCTGCGCCGCCTCGCTCGGCCGAGAAGTCGTGCCATGTCACGCCGAGCACGAGCTTCTCAATGGCCGGGATATTGGTCAGCGCGTAGTTCGCGCCGATATAGAGGTCTTCAAGGCCCGCCGCCGGCGTCGTCAGGAACACATCCGCCCAGCCGTTGAAGGCGTGCAGCGTCGCGAGCGGCGTCGAGAAGCCCACTGTCCCGTCGCCCTCCAGCACTTCGTAGCCCGCCGTGAAGCCGAAGGCGTCGTAGGAAAACGCCGCTTCAGCGAGCATGTAGTCGAGGTCGATGGAAGCCGGGTTGCCCTCGTAATCCGTCTGGTTTGCATATTCGCCCGTCAGCGTAAGCTTCGTCTTTTCGGCGAGTTCGAGCGGTACGGAAAGACGTGCGCCATAGGTTGCGGTCGAGAGCAATGACGCCTCGTTCAGGTCGAGGAGATAGGCGTAAGCACCAAGCGTCACGCTGCCGAAGCCCGTGTAGTCGGCATTGACGAGATGCGAGTCGCCGCGGAAGCGCCCTGCGGGACTGTCCTCGCCGAAGACGCGGTTCACGCGGTTGAGATAGGTATAGCCGAGCGTCAGTCCTTCGATGCTCGAATTGACGGCGTGAAGCGCGTCAAAGGTCTGTTCGTTCTGCCGCCAGCCGACATTGCCGACGAAGCGCGCATTGCCGAGGATGATGCGCTGACGTCCGAGCGTGACGACCGTATCGGGCAGCCCGTCATAGGCAATCTGCAGGCGATTCAGTTCCGCCGTGTCCGGGTCAGCGACGACGGGATAGCTCGCGCGTCCGTTGATGGTGTCGTTGTAGTCCTCAGGACCCACATGGCCGACGAGATCGAAATCCGCCAGCGCCGTGAAGCCGTAGAAAGAACCCGTCTCGTAGCCGAGGCGCGCGCGGCCCGTATAGGCGTTCGCGTTGTTCGCAAGGTTGTCCTGCTCGACATGCTCGTAGCGGATGCGCAGGTCGATGATCGGCTTGCCGCCCATAAGCGCCTCGCCAAGATCTTCCGCCGCGAGAGCGGGTCCGCCCGCCGCAAGAACCGCGCTCGCAGCGCCAAACCAGATACCAGTCCTCATTCCCTTCGAAACCATTCGCCAGCCACCCTTCATTTCGCGGTCCTGCCGCAGAAAACAAAAAAGCGCCTGCCCAGCGATCGCTCGCCGAAACAGACGCCATTGTCTGAGGTGGGCCGCCATTGGCCCGGTCATGTCCGCAGAGGGTCGCCATTGATCCCTGGGCGGGGAGCGCCGCGGATCGATCCCGCGCGCTCAACTGTCATCGAGAATACGTAAGCGCCGCCGCAGCGCAATAGCATTTTGATTTTAAAGGAGAATTTTTGTTTGCGTTGCACAAAAATTCGACGGGATGATTACGATACGACCAGTCTTTGCCTAGCCCTTGAGCAATCTGGAGATCGAAATCAGGCTGTCGGCGATCTCGAGAATCGACTTCCCTTCCTTCATCGCCGTATTGCGGAGGAGCTTGTAGGCGTCCTCTTCGGAGAACTTGCGCTGCTCCATCAGCAGCCCCTTGGCGCGCTCCACGATCTTGCGGCTCGCGAGATCGGACTTCGCTTTGTCGAGTTCCTCGCGCATCTTCTGGAAGACCTTGAAGCGGAGGATCGCGACGTCGAGGATCGGCTTCACGCGCCTTGCGCTCAGTCCGTCGACGATATAGGCGCTGACGCCCGCGCGAAGCGCCTCTTCCGCAAGCGACGCCTCGCTTTCTTCCACGAACATCACGATCGGCCGCGGCATCACGTCGGAGACGCTGCGCATGTTTTCCAGCGTGTCGCGGTCGGGCGAATCCACGTCGACGAAGATCACGTCCGGCTGGATCTCCCCGATCTTCCGCACGAGATCGGTCAGCATACCCATCCGCAGAATCTGCGCGTCGCCATAGCCCGACAGCCCTGCCTCGACGACCGCCGCGCGTTCGTCGTTGCTGTCGATGATCAATATCTTGAGAGGTCTGGCGCTATCCACTTGCCGCACCGTCGTCCCTGTGTGACCTGCCTTGCAGGGGCCAGGCCTTCTACCTTGCCGGAAGTATGGCAGCAAGTTTCGTTCCAGCCGCTCACCGCTCAGGAAAGGCGCGCGATCGCCTCGGCTTCCTCAAGGTCGTCTTCGGTGTTCACGTTGAAGAAGGCCGTTTCGTCGTCGAAGCGGCAGCGCACGGCGCTCAGATCGTCCAGCGTCCACCAGAGGCTTCGATAGCGGCCGGCTTCCATTCCCTCCGCCAGCCTCGCGCGGCATCCGACCGGCCAGAGCGCGCAGAGCCCCTGCACCTTCGCCTCCGTCACGGCAACCGACGGCGCACCTTCATGCGCAGCTTCCGCGAGCCGCGCCACTAGGTCATGCGGCAGGAAGGGCGTATCCGCAGGGAAGGTCGCGAGCCATGTGGCGCCGCGCGCCGCCGCCCCATCGAGCGCGGCCAGCACACCGCCGAGCGGTCCCGCCTGCCCGCGAAACCTGTCGAAGACGAGCGGCAGCTCCGCCGTCGCCGTGCATTCGGCGTAGAGCGATGCCGTTTCTTCCTTCACGTTCAGGGTAAGCGTCGAGACCTGCAAGCGAACGCGCTCGACGACGTGACCGGCAAGCGGATGCCCACGCAGAAGCATCAGTGGCTTTTCCCGCTTCTTCATCCGCGCCGCCTCGCCACCGGCGATGATGACGCCTTCGATCTTCATTTCACATCTCTCCTCATGTGCCGCGCACGATGCGGAGGAAAGGAAGGAAGGTCAACTCCGCTTCCGGACGGCGTCCCGATACCGGGGACAAGTTCGCCGGGAGCATCATCCACCTCTATCCCCGCCGGGAAATCGGGCCGGGAAACGCTCACCCTAATTTCGGACCGTTTTCGGGGATAAGTCGCGCCCGCGCGCCGCATGACGTTTCAGTGACAGTTTGATGACAGTCGGTCGCGAAACGGGGATGTTTATCTCCGGAGGCAGCATTCGGCGATGGAGGGGGAGTGGTGCCCAGGGGCGGAATCGAACCACCGACACTGCGATTTTCAGTCGCATGCTCTACCAACTGAGCTACCTGGGCGGAAGCTCCGAGGCGGACCCGGGAGGGCCGACCGCGGCGAGGTTTGCGGGTTATAAGAGATCGAATCCGGACTGTCCAGCGGGACTGGAAAACAAGTGGCGCCAACAGCTTAGCGTTCTTCGCCATCGTCGCGGGCGGCCGCTTCGTCCCAGTCGTCCGGCGGCTCGACGGCCGGAATCGCATAGGCGCCTTTCAGCCAGCGGTTGAGATCGACATCGGCGCAGTGTTTGGAGCAAAAGGGATGGAAGTCCGGCGCTGATTTTTTGGCGCAAACCGGGCATGGGCGCGGGCTGCGCAGCTTCACGACGTTGGACTTGTCCCCGGTCTCTGTCATCGAACTGTCAAAAATCTGTCACTGAACTGTCACAACATCGATCCGCTCGCGCGAAAACGATCCCTCCCCAACCAGGCTGACCTCGACCGCGACCTTGCGGCGAAGCCGATCGATCAGGTACGGGTTGCCACGCTCGAGCCAGTCGACGACTTCGGTGGCGGCGCGCGCGACCAAAGGACGGCCGGGCGTCACTTGTGCGACATGGGCGATGCGGCGGAGAAGATCGTTTGCCACCGTTGCGCAGGTCTTGCGGCGCGGCCGGCCGCAGGCATAGGCCGGCTCGGTCAATAATTTGTCGAGCGGCTCGCGGACGCGCTTGCGCGTCATTTCGACAAGGCCGAACTCCGACATACTCGAAATCTGCGTCGGTACGCGATCCTTTGCGAAGCCCTCATTGAGCGCGTCGAGCACTTTCTGGATGTTCGACGGATCGTTCAGATGGATGAAGTCGATGACGACGATGCCGCCGGTGCCGCGCAGACGAAGCTGGTAGACGATTTCGTCGACCGCTTCGAGATTGATCTTGACGCTGGTTTCCTCAAGTCCGGTCGCCGCCGTGTAGCGGCCCGAATTGACGTCGATGGCGGTCAGGGCCTCGGTCGTCTCGACGGTGATCCAGCCGCCCGACGGCAGTTCGGCGCGCGGCTCAAGCGCGGCCTCGATTTCTCCGTCCACGTCATATAATGAAAACAGCGAACCCGGCCCGTTGAAGAGTTGCACGCGGTCGATCATTTCGGGCATGGCGCGGCGGCAATAGCGCTGTGCTTCGCCGAAAGCGTCGGCATCGTCGATCAGCACGCGCGATGTGTCGGCGCTGACGCAATCGCGCAGCGTCTTCGAGACCGGGTCGAGATCGTGGAAGACGACGCAGGGCGCCGATGAGCGCTTTTCGGTTTCGCGCACCTTGCGCCACTCTTCGGCGAGCTGGCGCGCATCGGCCGCGATGTCCTCGGTCGTCGCACCGATGGCGGCGGTGCGGACGATGAAGCCCGCCGGCTCGCCGGTGACGCCCATCGGGTTGAAGCGCTCGACCATTTCCTCGACCAGCGCGGTCAACCGCTCGCGCTCGGCCTCGTCCTCAATGCGGCGCGACAACGCGACGCCGGACTGGTTGGGCACCAGCACCAGCAGGCGGCCCGGAATGGTGACGTTGGCCGAAAGCCGCGCGCCCTTGTCGCCGATCGGATCCTTGACGGCCTGAACGAGAATTGCCTGCCCTTCCTGCACGCAGGCGCTGATCGGCGGCAGCACGCCCTCGTCGAGCCCGGTCAGCACGCAGAGGCAGCGCGCCTCGCGCGCGCCCAAGAAGCCGGCGCGTTCGAGACCGACATCGACAAAGGCCGCCTGCATGCCGGGCAGCACGCGCTGGACGCGGCCGAGAAAGATGTTGCCGATCAGCGAGTGGCCGGCGCGGCCGGTCTTCGCCTTCAGGTCGTCTTCCATGGTGCGCTCCAGAAAGAGCTCCACGGGCCGACCGTCCTCGATGACCGCGACGCGCGTTTCGCCGGGGCCGACATTGATGAAGACTTCTTCGGACATCAAATTCCCGATTTTGCACCCGCCGCACCCCCGCGCGGCCGACGCCCCCAATTTCACCCTCGTTTCTGTGGAATCGATCCTAGCATTGTTGCGCGCAAAGAGGCCAGACGGGGAAAGTGCCTGAATTTGTTGAAGTGTGGCCGCTGTCCGAAGTTTGTCGCTGTCCGAAGCACACGGGTCTTTCGGGCCGCGCGATGAAGCCCTTCCCTTACGCCGCCTTCGCGTCCGCTCTTTGCGATTTCACCTGTGCAATTGCGTCGGGGGCGAGCCAGCGGGCCTCTTCTGTTGCCCAAAACCCGGTGTCATCCCGGGATTTATTCCCGGGAACCATTGGTTCCCTCAGCAGAAATAGATAGGCAATGCGCCGGCGCCATGCCGGGGCACTAACAGTCTCCGCAACAAGCATCGACGTGGATTGGGTCCCGGCAACAAGTGCCGGGATGACACTTTTTTGTTTCTGTGAAGTGTGCCGCCCATCACCGCTTCCAGAGCGGGTAGCCGGCGCCCGAGAGGAGGTTTGCCGTTTCGTGGAGCGGCAGACCGACGACGGCGGAGTGGGAACCGGTCAGGGTGCGGACGAAAATGGCAGCGCGGCCCTGGATCGCGTAGCCGCCGGCCTTGCCCTGCCATTCGGCGCAAGCGATGTAGCCTTCGATTTCGGTTTGCGAAAGACGCTTGAAGGCGACGCGGGTTTCGACGGCGCGGGCACTTTCGCCATGCGGACCCTTCAGATGGATTGCCGTCCAGACGCGGTGGGCGCGGCCCGAAAGCAGCGCCAGACAGGCGCGGGCTTCCGCTTCGGTTTCGGTCTTGGGGAGAATGCGGCGGCCGCAGGCAACGACCGTGTCGGCGGCGAGCACCAGCGCGTCGGGATGGAGCGCTGCGACGGCTTCGGCCTTTTCGCGCGCGAGGCGCGCGGCATGGGCGCGCGGCACCTCGCCCTTCAGGGGCTTTTCGTCGATTTCGGCGGGGACGATGAGGTCGGGTTCGATGCCGATGCGCGCCAGAAGATCGCGGCGGCGGGGCGAGGCGCTGGCCAGGACGAGGCGGGGAACGGTCACTTGAACCGGTAGGTGATCCGGCCCTTGGTCAGATCGTAGGGCGTCATCTCGACGAGCACCTTGTCGCCCGCCAGCACACGGATGCGGTTCTTGCGCATCTTGCCGGCCGTGTGGGCGATGATCTCGTGTTCGTTCTCGAGCTTGACGCGGAACGTGGCGTTGGGCAGCAGTTCCGTGACGGTGCCCGGAAACTCGAGCAGTTCTTCCTTCGACATTCAGCATCCTTTGGAGATTTGGCGGGAGAATGGTCAGAAAGCCCGCAGAAATCAAGTGGCGGGCGCGCGGAATCGCACCGGCGCGGGCCGCAAAGCGTTGATTTCTCGCGGGAATTTGTCCGGAAGGCTTCAATGCCTGTCTTTAGTCTCGTCCGTACCGCAAAGCATGACGCGCAGGCAGCGCCCCCGCCCCAAACGGGCCATGCCCGTTTGACCCTCGCCGAGGGGAGGGTGGGACGTGGAGCCGGGGCCAGATCGTCAGTCGACCAGCAGGTATTCGATGGTCGAGACGACGCGGACGGTCTTCATCACCTGCTCGGCTTCCTGGGTGCCGGGGGTGGCGTCGCGGGGGAGGATTTCGAACTGGCCCTGCCAGGCGCGGCGGATGCCGCCGAGGCCGGAGCCCGAATCGGCGGCGAAGGTTTCAGCCGCCTCGCGGGCGCGCTTCGTCGCCTCCTCGATCATTTCAGGCTTCAGGGCCGCAATGCCGGTGAAGAGATAGGAGGGGCGGACGGGGCCGTATTCGTTCGACAGCACCACGCCGGCATCGACCAGCGTGCTCGATTCGCTGTTCGCGGTGACGACACGGTCGACATCGGTCGAGCGCAGCACGATCTGCTGGGCGATGATGAACCGGCTCTCGACCTGGCCGCTGCTCCAGTTCTGGGCCAGACGGTCCGTCACTTGCGGCGCCTGACGCTCGATGTCGCCTTCCTCAAAGCCGTGCGACTTCAGGAAGCGCATCACGCTGTCGGCGTTGTTCTTGATCTCAGCCTGCGTTTCGCGGAGGTCGTTGCCGGTGGCGACGAAGCGCAGGCCCCAAAGCGCGAGGTCGGCTTTCACTTCGCGCTCGGAGAGACCCTTGACCGAGACCGAACGGTCGCCGAGGCGGGACTGGACGAGGCCCTGCCCGCCGAACCAGCCGCCGAGCGCAAGGCCGACGGCGAGGACGATGGCAGCGAGGATGGCGGAGACGGGATTCATCGGTGGTTCCCCCGGGGGTGTTGTTGCGGGGATCATAGCACGGCGATTGCGACGGAAAGAGGGCCAGTTGCGACTTATCCCCGGCGTACGGTGGTTGGCCTATAATTCGCTTCGCTGGAAGAGGCGCGATTGAACTGCCAGCGCATCACGCTGTTGCCGTCCCGGCGCGGGGGAAGCGCGCTTCGATGCGGCGGCGGAGCTGGTTGCGGAGTTCTCGGTAGGCGGCGAGGCGGCGGTCGCGGTTGCCGCCGGTGGGGGATGCCAGCGGGTCGTCGATCGCCCAGAATTCGACATCGGTGGCGGAGGTGCGGGTCAATTCCTCGGCCTTGTCGCGCGCTTCCGGCGTCAGGGCGACGATCAGGTCGAAGCTCGTCTCCTCCAGATCGTCGAAGCCCTTGGGGCTGCCTGCGGGCGGGGTCATGCCGTCTTCGCGCAGCACTTCGGCCGTGAAGGGATCGGGCTCTTCGGCGGGACGGACGCCGGCGGAATCCACGAAGATGCGGTTGCCGTGGAGCTTTTTCAGGATCGCCTCGGCCATGGTCGAGCGGATCGAATTGAGGTTGCAGGCGAAAAGCACCGAGGCGGGCAGCGATTTGCGGTCGGCAGACAAGGCGCGCGTCATCCCTTGATATGAAGCACACAGATCAATGTGAAGAGACGGCGCGCGGTGTCGAAATCCATGTCGATCTTGCCGGCGAGGCGCTCTTTCAGCAGTTCGGAGCCTTCGTTGTGGAGGCCGCGGCGGCCCATGTCGATCGCTTCGATCTGGGCGGGGGCGGCCGTCTTGATCGCTTCGTAATAGCTTTCGCAGATCATGAAGTAGTCCTTCACGATGCGGCGAAAAGGCGTCAACGAAAGCAGAACCTTGCCGTGCGGTTCGGCGTCTTCAAGGCGGATGTCGAAGACGAGGCGGTTGTCCTCGATTGCGAGGTGGAGGATGTAGGGGCCGCCGTCGCTGCCGGAGGGAGCGAAGACGTTTTCCTCCAGCAGGTCGAAGATCGCGACCTTGCGTTCATGCTCGACATCGGGGCTGCGGCGCACGACCGTGTGTTCGTCGAGGACGAGATCGACGATACGGAACGCCGCGCCTTGCGGCACCGCATCCGTTTCCCTTCCTCCGCTTTCGCTCTGATCGGCCATGCGGCGTACTTTACGCCGATTTGAGGCGGGGAAGCGAGGGGCGTGACTGCCGCGTCAGAGATTGAGGCGGATCGCGACCGAGCGGGCATGGGCGTCGAGGCCTTCGGCTTCGGCAAGCGCGACGGCGGCGGGACCGATGGCGCGCAGCGCCTCGGCGTCGCAGCGGACGATCGAGGTGCGCTTCATGAAGTCGAGCACGTTGAGGCCGGAGGAAAAGCGGGCCGAGCGCGCGGTGGGGAGCACGTGGTTCGAGCCCGCCACATAGTCGCCGATGGCTTCCGGCGTGTGGCGGCCGAGAAAGATCGCGCCGGCATTGGAGACGGCGGCGGCGAGCGGCTCGGGATCGCCGACCGCGATTTCGAGATGTTCGGGCGCGATGCGATCGACCAGCGGCACGGCGGCGGCGAGGTTTTTCACCACGATGACAGCACCAAAATCGGCCCAGCTTTTCGTGGCGGTGGTTTCGCGCGGCAGCGCCTGAAGCTGGCGGGCGACCGCTTCCTCGACGCGGGTTGCGAAGGCGGCATCGTCGGTGATCAGGATCGACTGGGCGCTTTCGTCGTGTTCGGCCTGGGAGAGAAGATCGGCGGCGATCCATTCCGGGTCGTTCTCGCCGTCGGCCAGCACCAGAATTTCCGAGGGGCCGGCGATCATGTCGATGCCGACGGTGCCGAAGACCTGGCGCTTGGCTTCCGCCACATACGCATTGCCGGGACCGACGATCTTGTCGACGGGGGCGATGGCGGCGGTGCCGAAGGCGAGCGCGGCGACGGCCTGCGCGCCGCCGACGCGGTAGACCTCGTCGACGCCGGCAATCTTCGCGGCGGCCAGCACCAACGGATTGACGATGCCGTCGGGCGTCGGCACGACCATGACGAGACGCGCGACGCCCGCGACTTTCGCCGGGATCGCGTTCATCAGCACGGAACTCGGATAATTGGCGGTGCCGCCCGGCACATAAAGACCGACGGCGGCAACCGGCGTCCAGCGGTGGCCGAGCTCGACGCCCTGGGCGTCGGTGAAACGCTCGCCCGCGGGCTTCTGGCGGGTGTGATAGGCGCGGATGCGGGCGGCGGCGAGCTTCAGCGCGTTCAGCGTTTTCGCGTCGCAGAGGCCGTGGGCGCGGGCGATCTCGGATTGCGGAATCGCCAGCGTCGCGGGCGTGAGGTCGCTCAGGCGGTCGAAGCGCTGCGTATATTCGACAAGCGCCGCATCGCCGCGCGCGCGGACATCGGCGAGGATTTTCGCCACTACATCGGCGACGTCGACCGACGCTTCGCGCTTGCCGGCGAGGAAGGCAGCGAAGGCGGCTTCGAAGCCGGCGTCATTTGCATCGAGGCGGATGGCCATGCGCTCAGTCCAGCTTGTGTTCGGGCACGTTGGGGGTTTCCCAGATCGGGCCGAGATCGGAGAGATGGACCTCCAGCGCCTCGACCTCAAGGCGCAACTCGCCGCCCCCGGAAAAAACCAGCGTGACGATGCCGGATGGCGGGTTCAGCTCCTCGAAGCGGACCGCGAGCAGGCTCAGCACGCCGCCGGGGCGGTCCTGCGCGATGTTGCGGGCCTGAGCGGAGCGCACATGTTCGAAATGCAGGCCAGCGCGGGCGCGGGCGCCGCCGTCGTGGCGGGCGGGCTTGTCTTCCCAACGGAAGCGATTGACCACCATGGCGAAGCGGCGCGTCGAGGGCAGGAAGGCGAGATCGGCAACCTTCGTTACCGCGTCCTGCAAGGCGGCGGAGATGACCGCGAGGTCGCCGGCATCCTCGGCCTGGAGACGCAGGTCGCTCATCGCCTCAGGCCTTCTCACGCCAGATTTCGGCACCGCAGGCGCCGAGCTTGGCCTCGATGCGCTCGAAGCCGCGGTCGAGGTGGTAGACGCGGTTGATGACGGTTTCGCCTTCGGCGGCGAGGCCGGCGATGATGAGGGCAGCCGAGGCGCGCAGATCGCTCGCCATCACGGGCGCGCCTTTCAGCTTCGACACGCCGCGCACCAGCGCCTTGTCGCCATGCAGCGAAATGTCGGCGCCGAAACGGGCCAGCTCCTGCACATGCATGAAGCGGTTTTCGAAAATCGTTTCGGTGATTTCGGATTCGCCGTCCGCCGTCGTCATCAGCGCCATGAACTGCGCCTGCAGATCGGTCGGGAAGCCGGGGAAGACCTGCGTCACGACATCGGTTGCCTGAAGGCGCTCGCCGTTGCGGAAGATGCGGACCGCGCCCTGCTCGGTGTCGACGCCGGCGCCGGCGGCACGCAAAACGGAAAGCGCGGCATCGAAAGTTTCGGGATCGACGCCTTCGAGCGTCACCTCGCCGCCGGTCATGGCGGCGGCGATCGCATAGGTACCGGCCTCGATGCGGTCGGCGATGACGCTGTGGGAGGCGCCGTGCAGTTTCTCCACGCCTTCGATGCGCAAGGTGGAGGTGCCGATGCCGGAGATTTTCGCGCCCATCGCGACGAGGCAGCGCGCGACGTCGCCGATCTCGGGTTCGCGGGCGGCGTTTTCGAGCACGGTCTCGCCTTCGGCAAGCGTCGCGGCCATCAGCAGGGTGTGCGTGGCGCCGACCGAGACGACCGGCGAGCGGACGACCGCACCCTTGAGGCCGCCGGGGGCCGAGGCGACGACATAGCCTTCGACCAAATCGATCTCGGCGCCCATCTTTTGCAGGCCCTTGATATAGAGGTCGACGGGGCGCGCGCCGATGGCGCAACCGCCGGGCAGCGAGACGCGCGCCTGATGGCAACGGGCGAGCAGCGGCCCGAGCACCCAGAAGCTGGCGCGGATCTGCGAGACGATCTCGTAGGGCGCGGTGGTCGATTTGATGTCGGCGGCGCGGATCGTCGTCGTGTCGGCATGTTCGCCGGGCTCGATGGCAAGCTCGGCGCCGAGATGGGCGAGCAGCTTGCCCAGCGTCTTCACGTCGGTCAGGCGCGGCATGTTGGACAGGCGCAAGGGCTCGTCGGTCAACAGCGCGGCCGTCATCAGCGGCAGGGCGGCGTTCTTGGCGCCGCTGACCGGGATCGCGCCCTTGAGGCGGTGGCCGCCGCGAATGTGAATGGTGTCCATGGGATAAGCGTCCGATCCGGGTTTCGCGCGTTATAGAGGAAAGGGGCCCTTGGTGTCACGCAAGGGGGGTGTCACGCCAAGGTGGGTGTCACGCAAGGGCCGCCCCTGCCCCTTATGATGCGGCTTCGGGGCGCTTTTCGGACGATTTCACGGCTTATTTCGACTTTTTGGCCTTTGATTTGGCCTTGGGCGCGGGCTTGCCCTTGGGCTCGGGCTTGCTCTTTGCCGCAGGCTTGGCTTTGGCGGCCGGTTTCGCCGCGCTTTTGCCTTTGGCCGCAGGTTTTGCCGCCGCCTTGGGCGCGGGCTTATTCGGCTCCGGCTTCTTTGGCTCGGCTTTTTTCGGTTCGGGCTTCTTCGGTTCCGCTTTGGCTACGGGCTTCGGCGCGGCGGCGGGGCTCGGGGCGGCGGGTTTCGGCGCTTCGGCCACCGCCGGCGCCTCGGCGACGCCCGGCTTGCGGGCCTTGCTCTGCGCCTTGCGCTTCTTCAGGTTCTCCCGCAACGCCTCGGCGAGACGGGCCTGACGGGCGCGGGCCTCAAGCGCCTGGGAAGCGCGGTCGGTGCCCTTGCCGCCGGGCTGGTGCGGATTGAAATGGCTGGTCGGGAGCTTTTTCATGGCGGACGCTCTCGCTTGGCTTTGGACAGGGCCGGGGCGGACAAGGAAACCGCAACAGGGATTTAGGGGGCTTGAAGCGGCGGCGTCAACACGGGTTCGGTCCGCCGCGCGGGCGGCTTGCATGAGGGGGGACCCTGTGGCACTTTCCGCGCGTTTTCGGGCGGCCCCTCATCCCTCTTTTACCATTCGGGGCGAGACTTCAGGCCGGTTCCCGCGCCCGCCCAAGCGCGGCGCGATCCGAACCCCGGACGCTGTGGTAGCTCAGTGGTAGAGCACTCCCTTGGTAAGGGAGAGGTCGAGAGTTCAATCCTCTCTCACAGCACCACTTCTTCATCCTACCCCAAACTCTCATAGATCGCCGCGATCAGCGCCTTGTTGCGCGGGTTTTGCCAGCGGGGGCCCATGTCGTTGGTGACATAGGCGAAGGCGACGCGGGCGGCGGGATCGCAGAAGCCGAGCGAGCCGCCAGCGCTCGACGAGGCGCAATGCGACAAGCGCCGTGAAAGCCTTGCCGACGGAAAAGAAATTGACCAGCGTTTCGCGCGCCCAGGGGCTTTCTCGCGCGGCATCGCGGAAGCCGCCCCATAGGTCGCAGACGAGGCGGCCATCGATCATCAGGGCGATTGCGGCGCCCGGCTCGCCGCGCTCGCGGAAATTGCCGATGAAGGCTTCGCGGACCGGTTCGAAGCGCGGGTCGCAAATGCCGCCGATGGGAATTCCGTCCGTCAACGGATCACCGGAGCAGCGCCATGAGGCTCAGCGCCATCAAGGCCTGCCCACCATAATATGTCGCCCAGACGATCAAGCCGCGATAAGGGATGGGTCGGCCGAATTTGTCGGCGGCGATGACGCCGTCGGAAATCACGAAGAGCACCGCGCCGAGACCGAGCCAGGGCTGGGCGGCCGGGATGGCGAGCGCCGCCAGCGCCATGAAGAGGATCGTTACCAGATAGACGCCGACGGGAAGCTGGTTCTTTCCCAGGTTCGGCCGCAACCAGAAATAGAGCGCCAGCGCGCCGGCGCCGGTGACGAGCGAGGCGGCGTTGGCGACGAGGCCTTCGGGGCGGCTCGCCAGCGGAAGCATGATCGCCAGATAAAACAGGTGGGCGGCGAGGAAGGCGAGAAGTCCGCGCGTGAAGTTGCGCGGATTGTCCTTCATCGCCAGAAAGAGGTCGCCGACACTCGACAGCAGAAAAGCCAGTGCCAGCATCGCCAGCGGCAGCGCCGCAGCGCCGGGCAAGACGAGGAGCGGAAGCGGCACCCAAAGACCGATGGCGGCCGTCTTGAGGCCTGTGCGGAGAATTGAGGGCGGGCGGCTTTCGACCGCGAGATAGCCGAGGGAGGCCGCCAGCGACAGCGCCACCAGAAGAACGCGCAGACCGTCGAGACCGTCGCCCCGCATCAATGCCGCTTCGAACATTTTTTGTCCCCCGCTTTTTATCCGCCTATGATCGGCGATGCTCGCGCTTCTTCACAAGGACCAAATATGACCGGCGGCAGCTCGCGCCTCATCGAAAGCCCGCAGAATGCGCGCGCCAAGCTCTGGATGGCGCTTGGCGAGACGCGCGGCATCAAGAAGCATGGCGCCTTCCTGCTGGCCGGACGCAAGACGGTGCCCGAAGCACTGAAGCGGCACACCGCGCAATTCAGCGCCGTGCTGGCGTTGCACGACAAGGACATCGCGGCGCTGAAGCCGCCGGCGGCGCTCGAACGCTTCGTGCTGTCGCGCGCGCTGTTCGAGACGCTGGATGTCAACGGTACCGGCTTTCCGCTGCTGGTGGGGCGGGTGCCGGCGATGGCGGCCGCCGATTTTTCAAAGCCGCCGAAGGGGCTCGAACTTGTCTGCGCACTTGGAGACCCCGCCAATCTCGGCGCCGTGCTGCGCAGCGCCGCCGCCTTCGGCGCCAAACGCGTGGTGCTGATGGAGGCGGCCGCCCACCCATTTCATCCGAAGGCGCTGCGCGCCGCCGCCAACGCGCAATTCGAGTTGCAGTTCCTCAAAGGACCCGGCTGGAGCGCGCTCAATGACCCAAAGGGGGCGCTGGCGGCGCTCGACGGCGGGGGCGAGACCGTCGAGGGCTACAAATGGCCGCGCGACATCCGGCTGGTGCTGGGCGAGGAAGGACTTGGCCTGCCGGCGGGGCTGAAGGCGCGGCGGCTCTCGATCCCGACCACGGGGGCGGTCGAATCGCTCAATGCCACGGTGGCGGCGAGCCTGGCGATGCAGGCGCATTTCGCGGCAATGCGAAAAGGGTGATCCGGGCAGGCATGAGGGCCGTAGCAAGAAGGTGAGAGCCGGAACGAGACCGGCGTGACACCCTCGAAAGGCCCCTCGGTTGTGACATCTCCTGTCCTGAAAGTTGCGGCTCTCACATTGTTGTTGCTTGCCCCCGGGCTCGGCGCGGGCGCGGCGTTGCCGGCATCTTCCCCCGATCCGGCATCGGACCCCGCGCTGGCGTTCCGCGTCGAGCGCGGGGGAACGCCCATCGGCTCGCACAGCCTTTCCTTTACGCAGGTGGACGATGCGCTGATCGTCGAGATCGAGATCGAGCTTGCTGTCACCTTCGGGCCGCTGACGCTGTTTCGCTACGAGCACCGCAATCGCGAAGTGTGGCGGGACGGAAAGCTCGTTTCGCTCGACACCGAAACGGACGATGACGGGCGCAAGTACACGGTGAGCGCGCGGGCGGGCGACGACGGACTTGCCGTCACAAGTTCGGCGCATGGCAGTTTCACCGCGCCGGCCGATATTATCCCGACAAGCTACTGGAACCCGGCGACGGTGACGCGGACGCAGCTTCTCGACACGCAACGCGGCCGGATCGTCGATGTGGCGGTGACGCCCATCGCGACACGCGAGGTTGCGGTCGATGGCGCCACGGTGACGACGCGGGAATACGAAATGACGGGCGACCTCAAACTTCGCCTGCTCTATTCGCTTGAGAACGAGTGGCTGAACGTCGCCTTCATGGCGCGGGGCGAGGAGGTCGACTACACGGTCGAGCGGCTCGACCGGGCGCTGGTGCAGAAAGTGGCTTCACGATGAGCGGAACAATCAAGGACGTCGTGTGGATCACCGGTGCGAGCTCCGGCATCGGGCGGGCGCTGGCGCTCAGGATGGCTCGCGGTGGCTACCGCGTGGCGGCGACGGCGCGACGCGCGGGCGAGCTTGAGGCGCTGGCGCGCGAAGCCGACGGACTTGTGGTGCCGGTCGTTGCCGACACGACCGACGCGGCGAGCCTGAAGGCGGCGGTTGCGCACATCGAGGAAACGCTCGGGCCCATCGGCATCGCGGTATTCTGTGCCGGCACCTATCAGGCGCTGATGGGCGCCGAGCTGACGGCGGCGAAGGCGCGGCCGCTGTTCGAACTCAATTTCATGGGCACGGTCAATTCGCTGGAAGCGGTGCTGCCCGGCATGATGCGGCGCGAGAGGGGGAGGATCGCGATGGTGGCCTCGCTTGCCGGCTATTTCGGGCTGCCGACATCGGCTGTCTACGGCGCCAGCAAGGCGGCGCTGATCAACATGGCCGAAGCCTTGAGGCCCGACCTTGCGCGGCATGGCATCGCGGTGCAGATCGTCAATCCGGGTTTCGTCCGCACGCCGCTGACCGACAAGAACGAATTTCCGATGCCGTTTCTGATGGAAACGGCGGACGCGGCGGAGGCCTTTTATCGCGGGCTTCATTCCCGCCGCTTCGAGATCAGCTTTCCGCGGCGCTTCTCGCTGCTGCTGCGGCTGTTGCAGATGCTGCCCTACCGGCTGTCGCTGGCGCTGACGCGGCTGACCGTGCCGAAGGACAAGCCCGGCATCAACCGGACCGCTTGATGCCTTCATAGGCCGCCAGCGCGCGGGTGCGGGCCCTGGCGTGATCGATCATCGGATGCGGATAGTTGCCGCCGAGCGCGACGCCTGCTTGCGCCAATGCTTCGGGTGGCGCTGCCCAGGGCTTGTGAATGTAGCGCGCATCGAGCCGCGTGAGTTCCGGCACATGGGCGCGAACATAGGCACCGTCCGCATCGAATTTCTCGCCCTGCAGCACCGGATTGAATATGCGGAAGTAGGGCGCGGCATCGGCGCCCGAGCCCGCGACCCATTGCCAGCTCGCGCGATTGACCGCGAGGTCCGCATCGACCAGCGTGTCCTCGAACCAGCGGGCGCCGCGCCGCCAATCGATCAGCAGATGCTTGACGAGGAACGAGGCGGCGATCATGCGCACGCGATTGTGCATGAAGCCGGTCGTCCAGAGTTCGCGCATGCCGGCATCGACGATCGGGTAGCCGGTCTCGCCGCGGGTCCAGCGATGGAAGGCAGCTTCATCATCCGCCCAGGGGAAAGCATCGAATTCGCGTTTCCAGTTTTCGGTGGCGATTTCGGGCCAATGGAAAATCAGATGATGCGCGAAGTCACGCCAGCCAAGCTCGCGCATGAAGGCGGCGATGCCGGAGGCGGCTTCGGGATGCGCGATGGTGGCGACTTCGGCGGATGTCAGGATCTGGCGCGGCGAGATTTCCCCCCAATGGAGATGCGGCGAGAGGCGAGAGGTGGCGTCGATGGCCGGAATGTTGCGCGCCTCTCCGTAAGCGCGAACGGCGCTGTCGAGAAATGCGGCCAGTCGTTTCGCCGCCGGTTTTTCGCCAGGGGTCCATGCGGCGCGTAGGCCCGCCGCCCAATCGGGCTTCGCGGGGCGCAGGTTCCATGTGTCGAGTTTTTCGGAGGCGATGCCAGCAAGAGATTTCAGCCGCTTCGGCGCGGGCAGCGGTGCGGGCATGGGCGCGCGGGACGACAGCGCACGCCAGAAAGGCGTGAAGACCTTGAAGGGCGTACCGCTGCCGGTGCGAATTTCCCACGGCTCGGCCAGCAGTGAGGCGGCGAAGCTTTCGACCTCGAAACCATCGGCGGCAAGCGCCGCCTTCAACACCTTGTCGCGGGCGATGGCGGCAGGCTCGTAGAGCCGGTTCCAAAAGACGGCGCCGGCACCCGCCTCGCGCGCGATTTCGGGGATCAGGCGCGCGGGGTCGCCGCGGCGCAGGACCAGCGGCGCGCCGAGACGGGCGAGACGTTCGGCGAGCGCCGCGAGGCTGCCGTGAAGCCACCAGGCCGAGGCACCACCCGGTATGTCCGCCGGATCGAGGATGAAGACCGGCACGACTGCCCCGCCCCGCGCGACCGCCGCGGCGAGAGCCGGATTGTCGGCCAGCCGCAGATCGCGGCGGAACCAGACGATGGCGGGCTTGGGGCCGGATTTCGGGGGAGCCATGGGTGAACGCCAAAAAGAGAAGAATTACATGGAGATACGGCGGGCGGGCGGCGGCGGATCAGCACGGACCATGGCCCATCTGGATCATTCCACATTCGCGCCTATTTACGGTATTGTCTGTAACGAACCGGTCTTTCGGGAGGAAGCCGGCGGCAGCTTGAGGAGGCCCGCGCCATGACGACACGCGTTTCGACCGACATTACCAAGGACAGCGCCTATAACGCCGTCGCGCCCGACGATTTTCCGGCGATGATGGAGGTCGAGCGCTACGGCCAGCGCTCCACCGCCTTCGACAAGATCATCTCGGCAACGCACGACCATTTCTGGGATCCGCTCGACAAGAAATATATCGACTTCTCGGCGCCCTTCGACATGAAGACGCAGACGGTCGTGCCGATGGAATTCGTGCTCGAACTGCAGACGCCGATCGCCGATCGCCTTTCCGACGAACAGAAGATCGCGCTGTCGAACGAAAGCGCGCGCTGGATGCTGTCGTCGATCCTGCATGGCGAGGCGGGTGCGCTGGCGCTGTCGGCAAGCCTCTGCCACATCCTGAAGGACCCCGGCGCGCAGGAATATGCCGCCAACCAGACGCGCGAAGAGGCGCGGCATGTGACCGGCTTTTCGAAATACATCGAGGCGCGGTGGGGCAAGCCGTTGCCGGTGGGACCGACGCTCGGCAACTTGCTGACCGAGATGGTCAACGCGCCGGAAGTCTACAAGAAGATCGTCGGCATGCAGATGCTGGTGGAAGGGCTGGCGATGGGCGCCTTCGCCTCGCTCTATTCCTATTCGCACGATCCGGTTCTGCGCCATCTCTGCCAGCTTGTGATGACCGACGAGGCTTTCCACCACAAGTTTGGGAAAATCTGGGCCGACCGCACCGTGCCGCACCTGACGGAATCCGAACGCAACACGATCGAGGACTGGGCGGCGGAATGTTTCCAGACGCTTCTGTTCAACCTCGCCAACCCGGAGCAGAAGAAGGTCATCTATGCGCAGTTCGACCTCGACTGGGAAGAAGTCCTGCATGAAGTCGTCAAGAGCCGCACCGACGACAAGCGGCGCAAGGCGATGTCGAACCAGACCAACATCTTCCGTGTGCTCATCAAAACGCTGCTGAAAGCCGGCATCATCACCGACCGCACCAAGGCCTTTTATGCGACCTATGTCGACATGGACGAGCTTCGCCGCGAGGGCGACGAGATGGTGGGCGACGCGATTGCCGAGGACGGCATCGAATATCTGAAGCGGATCAATTTTTCCGGCGCGGGCCGCGCGGCCAGCGCGGCGGAGTAGTCAATCGGTGCGGGCCAGCGGCAGTACGAAGCGCTCGGTCTCGCCGCCGATGATGGCGCGGATGCGGTAAACCGCTTCGAGATTTTCGGGCGTCAGGACATCCTCCGGGCGCCCGTCGGCTTTCACGGCACCTTCGTCGAGCAGCACCAGCCGGTCGCAATAGCGAGCGGCCAGCGAGAGGTCGTGCAGGACGGCAATCACCGTGCGGCCCGCGCCCGCGTAAGCGCGCAACACTTCCATGATGCCGATCTGGTGATAGGGATCGAGCGAGGCGACCGGCTCGTCGACCAGCAGCAACGGCGCCTCGACGGCCAGCGCGCGGGCCAGCAGCACGCGGGCGCGCTCGCCGCCCGACAGCGTGAGCACGTCGCGGCCACCGAAGCTCTCGATATCCGCAAGCTGCATGGCGCGGGCAATGGCCGCCTCGTCTTCGGGTGCCGGCGCGCGAAAGGGCGCCAGATGCGGCAGGCGGCCGAGCGCGACGAGGCGCGAGACTTCGAGCGGCCAGTGGCTGCCCGCTCCCTGCGCCAGATAGGCGATGGCGCGGGCGCGGACGCGCGGCTCCATCGTGGCGACGGCCTGTCCGTCGAGATCGATCGTTCCTTCATGCGGGATCAACGCCGCAATGGCGCGCACCAGCGTCGTCTTGCCGGCGCCGTTGGGACCAATCAGGCCGATAAAGGCGCTGTCGCGGACCTCAAGCGATACGTCGCGGATGACGCGCGTGCCGCCGAGCGCGGCATGAATGTGAGCGAGCGAAAGATGCATCACGGGTGCTCCCTTCGCGTCTTCAGGATCAGCCAGAGAAAGAACGGCGCGCCGATCAAGGCCGTGACGACGCCGAGCTTCGGCTCCGGGCCGCCGGTCGGCAGACGCACCAGCAGGTCGGCGGCGAGCACCAGCGCCGCGCCGGCAAGCGCGCTCGGCAGCAGCAACGCGGCCGGACGGGGACCGACCAGCGACCGCATCAGATGCGGCACGACGAGGCCGACGAAACCGATGACGCCGGTGACGGAGACGGCGGCGCCGACCGCAAGACCGGTGCCGGCAATCGCGCGCAATGTGACCGGGCGGCGCGAGAAGCCGAGCGTCGATGCGGTGTCCTCACCCAGCGACAGCGCATCGAGCGCGCGGGCCGTGGAGAGGACAAGAAGCCAGCCGGCGAACATGAAAGGCAGCACGAACCAGACCTGCGCCATGCTGCGATCGGTGAGCGAGCCGAGCATCCAGAAGACGATTTCGAGCGCGGCATAGGGGCTTGGCGAGAGATTGAGCGCCAGCGAGGTCAAGGCGCCACAGAAAGCGGAGATCGCGACGCCGGCGAGGATGATGGTGACGATGGACGGGTTGCGGCCGGCCAGCAGGTAGAGCGTGGCGAGCGCCGCGAGCGCCCCGGCGATGCCGCCGAGCGGCACCAGCATGGCCGAGCCCACGGCCATGCCGAAATAGAAGACCAGCACCGCGCCGAGCGCCGCGCCACTGGAGGCGCCGATCAAGCCGGGTTCGGCCAGCGGGTTGCGCAACAGGCCCTGCAGCCCGGCGCCGGTGAGGCCGAGCGTCGCGCCGACCAGCAGCCCGAGCAGCGCGCGCGGCAGCCGCACTTCGGTCAACACCAGCCATGCAAGTTCGCGGTCGATTTCCGCCATGGTGCGGAATTTTTCGGTCAGGAGTTCGCCGCCGCGGCCGACATAGACGGAAGCCGCGAGGAGCACCAGCGTCAGCGCGGCCAGCGCGAGGTTGACGAACCAGGTGTTGAGGGGACGGGTCACTGAGTCACCCCCCGCATCAGCATCCCGTCATAGGCCGCGGCGAGGCGGGCGGCGATGGCGGTGACATAGCGGGTGCTGCAGTTCCAGTCGCGCGCCGGCAGGTCGACTTCGCGGGCGTAACGGGTGCGGTAGAGGCGGAGGGCGGGGTGCTGCAAGAGCGCGCTCGCCTGCGAGGGCTGGCCGGGGCGGTAGACGCCGATGGCGACAAGTTCGGGCCGCATCACGATCACATCCTCGATGCCCGGATAGACCAGGCCGAACGGATTCTCGTTGTCGATCACGTTGCGAAAGCCGGTATGCGCAACGATGCGGCCAAGGATGCTGTCCGGCGTCACGGCGCCACCGAGGTCCTGATAGAGAATGGCGGTGGGCGCGCGCGGGCCGCTGCGGCGCGCGGCTGCCATTTCGGCATCGAAGCGGGCGATCAGCGCGGCGCCTTGCGCCTCACGGCCAAGGGCCTCCGCCACCGTTTCGATGTTGTCGCGGATGTCGGCGAAGCTGCGGGCGTCCTTCACCGTGACGACCGGTATGCCAATGCGGCGCAGCAGGTCGAGCGTGAAGGGCGAGGTGTAGCGATGCGCCAGCACAAGATCGGGCGCGAAGGGGAGAATGTCCTCGATGCGGCCGTCATTGGGCGGCACACCCTGCAGCAGATGGGCGACGGCGGAGTCATGCGGATCGCGGCCGAGACGGAAAACCGACTTCAGCGTGCCGGGTGCGGCAAGGTCGGCGGCCAGAATGTCGGAACAGAGATTGATCGAGACGACACGCTGGGGCACATCCGCGCGCGCAGCGGTGCCCGCCAGCAAGCAGGAAAGCAGCATCGTCAGACCGAGAATTCTCCACATCGCCGCGCTCCGTCACATCCCAGAGATGTCGCCGCGCGCGGAAACCCGCTCCCTCCCGGCACACCCCGGCCCGGAGACGGACGACAGCCGAGGCAGGTTTCCTGGCTTGCGGGTCCTTGCCCTCCCCTGCCTTCCCGGACGGATCCAGTGGCGCTTGAGAAGAGAGCTCGCCGCCTACAGTTGCGGGGGGCAGCCGTCCTGACATCGCGAGAATGCACGGACGTTCCCTTTTAACCCCGGTTTTGCGGCCGGGGCACCTTCGGCGACGCGGAGTGTAGACGCTCAGGCGCCACGGGAAAAGAGCGGCGCGTGATCGATCCGTGACAAAACATGCCGCGCGAAGAGGTCACATTCCGCTGCATGCGGATAACCGGAAAAGATGAAAGCATCGAGGCCAAGGGCGCGATAGGCCTCGATCTTCTTCAGGACCTGGTCAGGATCGCCGACAATGGCCGCACCGCAGCCCGAACGCGCGCGACCGATGCCCGTCCAGAGATTGTCTTCGACAAAACCCTCATCGTCGGCCTCGTCGCGCATTTCAGCCTGGCGGCGAACGCCGAAGGAGGTGGCGTCGAGCGACTTTTTGCGGATCGCCTCGCCTGCCGCATCGTCGAGCTTCGACATCAGACGGCGGTCGGCGACAGGGGCAAGATCGAATGCCTGATACCGGAAGGAAACGTCGTGATCGGGCAGCGGAAGCCGAAGGCGGTGGAGACGGTGCATGTGCCCGTGCAGGCGGAGGTGCTCAAGGCCGGATTCCATCACGGGGCTTCGTACTATCAGCATCTTGCATTCCAGCGCGCGGTGCGCGAAGGAACGGTGCCGCTGGTGAGCGCGGAGGACGGGCTGAAGGCGGTGGCGATGGGGCTTGCGGCGCATCGTTCCATCGAGGAGGGACGGCCGGTTCTGATGAGCGAATTCGGGTTATAAGAAACGAAAGACGAGGAGACGGGGATGCTGACGCTTTATCACTGCAATGGTGCGCGCTCGATGCGCTCGCTCTGGCTGCTCTACGAAATGGGGATCGAGTTCGAGCTGAAGGAACTTCCTTTCAGCATGGAGGGCTTGCGGACGCCGGAATATCTGGCGATCTCGCCGCTGGGGCGCGTTCCCTGCCTTGTCGATGACGGCGTTCCGGTTTTCGAGTCGGGCGCCATCGCGCAATATCTCGGCGAACATTACGACCCCGACGGCAAGCTGCACCGCGCGGCCGGACATGCCGAACGCACCGAATGGCTGATCTGGCTGCATTACGCCGAGACCATGGCGGTGCATGGCGCGAGCCTTGTGCAGCAGAAGGTTTTCATCGCGAAGGAAGATCGTTCGCCCGTCGTGCAGAAACTCGAATCGCGGCGGCTCGAAAAGGCGCTCGAAGTGGTCGACAAGCATCTTGCGGACCGCGACTACCTGCTGAAGAGCGGCTTCAGCACGGTCGACACCAATGTCGGCTACAGCGTGCATCTGGCGAAGGGCTTCGTGCCGCTCGATCCATTTCCAAACGTCGTGAAATATTACGAACGGATTTCGGCGCGGCCGGCTTTCATCAAGGCGGCGGCCAGCGTGCCGCTCAGCGAGCAGGCGCCGAAATCGGCGTGAGTTCCTTCATCGCGCGCTTCGGCTGGCGATCTTCGGTGAAGAGGCCCCAATGAGCTTCTTCCGGGTGGTGGCCCGGCACCGGATTGAAGTCGTAGATGCGCCACGGCGCATCGAATGCGGAGAAGAAGGCGAAGGCGCGCTCACGCGACGGCGGCATTGCCTTCGCCATTTCGGCGTAGAAAGCTGCCTGCTTGCCTTCGTCGAAATTTTCCTCGGCAGGCCCCGTCGGCACACCGGTTTCCTTGACGAGGATCGGGCCGCAGAAGGCTTCGTCGGCGAGGCGCGCCGTCACCCGCAGGACGAAATCGGCCCAGTTGGCGGGCGGTGCCTCGGCGAACCACGGCTCGAAGACCGGGTGGATGTTGGCCGCCAGAAAGTCGAGTTCGGCGAGCAGCGGTGCAGCGTCGGGCTCAAGGAAGGCCGCGAAAGGTTCCGTCACCGTCAGCGGCAGCGTCGGGGCGCGGGCGCGTATTTCCTCGACGGCATCTTTCAGCGCCGCCCAATCGCCACGATTGCCGAAGACGATTTCGTTGCCGAGCGAGACGCCGACAACGATGCCGGGATGGGCGCGGCGGGCGGCGAGCGCGTTCTCGATCTCGATTTCATTCTCGATGTCCCAGACGCCCATAACGACGGCGCGGTAGCCGAGTTCCTTCGCGATCGCCGGGATGCGTTCGGCGCCGCTATGGGCGCCATAGGTGATCAGGCCGTCGAACCAGGGGCGCAGCGCTTCGAGGTCGGCGCGGATCGAGGCCTCGCTCGCCTGCACCGGATTGCCGTCCCAGATTTTCAGTTCGGTCGGCTGGTAGGCAACGAAGCGGCCGTCTGCCATCGCGTCCTGAAGCCGGGTGAGGGCGGGCGCAGGCTCGTCGCGCGTCGCGCAGACGGGACCGGCGGCGGCGACCGTTGTGGCGAGGCAAAGCGTGAGCGTGGCGAAGATGAGGCGCATGGCGGAAGAACTAGACCGGCAATGTGGCGATTTCCAGTTCACGCAGGCGGGCAATTTGAAACACGCAAAAGCCCGGCTCCTCGCGGAGCCGGGCTTTCCGTGACTTCGGAAGTTTGCCGGAAGAATGCCTCAGATGGCTTCCTTGAGGTCCTTCGCGACGCGGAAGGCGACCTTCTTGGACGCCTTGATCTTGATGGCTTCGCCGGTCGCCGGGTTGCGGCCCATGCGGGCGGCGCGCTTGCGGACCTGGAGGATGCCGAGGCCCGTGAGACGGACCTTGTTGCCCTTTTTCAGGTTCTTGACCGTCAGTTCGACGAAATCGCCGAACAGTTCGGTCGCAGCCTTCTTGGACAAGCCGTGCTTCTTGGCCAGTTCGGCGATCAGCTTCGACATCGGAACGGTCGGCGCAGTCGCCTTCTTGGCGGCGGCGGCAGGAGCCTTTTTGGCAGCGGGTTTAGTGGCCATGATTTGAATTCCCTCGGATAAGTTCGGGACGATATTCACTGAGTCGCACGATTCGTCCAAGCAATAAGTTCATATTTGACGGGCATCGGAGCGAAAACCTGTTGATAACAGTGGCTCGGATGCGCGGGCGCGCGAAAAAGCCCTTATTCGAAGGCCTCATCCCACGTGCCGCGCGTCGAGGCCTTGGAATATTCGGTGGCGCGGTTCTCGAAGAAATTGGTGTGTTCGATGCCGTTCAGCATCTCGTCCATCCAGGGCAGCGGGTTCTTTTCGGTGCGGTAGATGGGCTGCAGGTTGAGCTGCACCAGGCGGCGGTCGGCGATGTAACGGATGTAATCCTTCACCTCCTGCGCCGAAAGACCCTCGACGCCGCCCATTTCGAAGGCGAGGTCGATGAAGGCGTCCTCGTGATGGATGATGGTTTCGCAGGCCTTGTAGATGTCGTTGCGGAGGTTCTCGGTCCAGATTTCCGGGTTCTCGTCGATGAAGGTGCGGAAAAGCTTCATGGCCGAAACGGTGTGCAGCGACTCGTCGCGGGCCGACCATGTCACGATCTGGCCCATGCCCTTCATCTTGTTGAAGCGCGGGAAGTTCATCAGGATCGCGAAGGAGGCGAAAAGCTGCACGCCCTCGGTGAAGCCGCCGAAGACGGCCAGTGTCTTGGCGATGTCTTCCTTCGTCTCGACGCCCCATTCCTGCATGTAGTCGAACTTCGCCTTCATCTGGTCGTATTTCAGGAAGGCCTCGTATTCGGCTTCCGGCATGCCGATCGTGTCCAGCAGGTGGCTGTAGGCCGAGATGTGGACCGTCTCGATGTTGGAGAAGGCGGCCAGCATCATCTGCACTTCGGTCGGTTTGAAGACGCGCGAATAATGCTTCATGTAGCAATTGTTCACTTCGACGTCGGCCTGCACGAAGAAGCGGAAAATCTGCGTCAGCAGGTTGCGCTCGGGCTCGGTCAGCTTCTTCGCCCAGTCCTTCACGTCGTCGGCCAGCGGCACTTCCTCCGGCAGCCAGTGGATGCGCTGCTGCGTCAGCCATGCGTCATAGGCCCAGGGGTAGCGGAAGGGCTTGTAGACGTGACGTTCTTCGAGGAGGGACATGGCTGTTCTCGTTGCCGAATGGGTTAGAGACACGAATGGCCCGGTTTGACACCGGGCCATGCTGTTAACGCCTCACTGACAGGCGAGGCATTCTTCGTAGTCGTTGCCTTGCGCTTCGGCCGCGACCTGATCGAGCGTCAGCACGTTGAGCTTCTTTGCCGGCACCAACGAAACCACTTCGGCCTTTTCGGCGCGCTGGATCGACAGCGAGCGGCAGTAATAGAGGCTCTTCACGCCCTGTTTCCAGGCCAGGATGTGGAGCTTGTTGAGGTCGCGCTTGTGGACATCCGCGGCGAGGAAGAGATTGACCGACTGCGCCTGATCGATCAGCGGCGCGCGGTCGCCCGCATGTTCGACGACCCAGCGCTGGTCGAGCTCGAAAGCGGTCTTGAAGACGTCCTTCTCGTCGTCCGACAGGAAGTCGAGATGCTGCACCGAGCCGCCGCTGGTGACGATGGAGGACCATGTGTCGTCGTCGTTGCGGCCCTTCTGTTCCAGCAGCTTCGTCAGGTGACGGTTGCGGACGTTGAAGGAGCCCGACAGCGTTTTATGGGTGAAACTGTTGGCCGCGATCGGCTCGATGCCGGGCGAGGTGCCGCCGGTGATGATCGAGATCGAGGCGGTGGGCGCGATCGCCGTCTTGTTGGAGAAGCGCTCGTTGAAGCCGTAATCGGCGGCGTCGGGACAAGCGCCGCGCTCATCGGCGAGTTTCTTCGAGGCGGCGTCGACGCCTTCCTTGATGCGGGTGAACATGCGCTTGTTCCAGACCTTGGCCATGACGCCCTCGAAGGGGATCATGTTGGCCTGCAGGTAGGAGTGGAAGCCCATGACGCCGAGGCCGACCGAACGCTCGCGCATGGCGGCGTATTTGGCGCGGGCCATTTCGCCGGGCGCGCGGTCGATGAAATCCTGCAGCACATTGTCGAGGAAGCGCATCACGTCCTCGATGATGGTCGGATGGTCCTGCCACTCGTTGTAGGTTTCGAGATTGAGCGAGGAGAGGCAGCAGACCGCCGTGCGCTGCTCGCCATGCTGGTCGATGCCGGTCGGTAGCGTGATCTCGGCGCAGAGGTTGGACGTCTTGACCTCGAGGCCGGCAAGCTTGTGGTGCTCGGGGCGCGCGTTGTTCACGGTGTCCTTGTAGATGATGTAGGGCTCGCCGGTTTCGATGCGCGAGGTCAGTAGACGAATCCAGAGCGAGCGGGCGGAGACGGTTTTCTGGACCGTCTTGTCCTTGGGCGAGAGCAGCGCCCATTCGGTGTCGGCCTCGACGGCGCGCATGAAGGCGTCGGACACCAGCACACCATGATGGAGGTTCAGCGCCTTGCGGTTCGGATCGCCACCGGTCGGGCGGCGCATTTCCATGAATTCCTCGATCTCGGGATGGTCGATCGGCAGATAGACCGCCGCCGAGCCGCGGCGCAGCGAGCCCTGGCTGATCGCAAGCGTCAGCGAATCCATCACACGGATGAAGGGAATGATGCCGGAGGTCTTGCCGTTGCCGCCGACCGTCTCGCCGATGGAGCGCAGATTGCCCCAATAGGAGCCGATGCCGCCGCCCTTGGCCGCCAGCCAGACATTCTCGTTCCAGAGGCCGACAATGCCGTCGAGGCTGTCCGAGGCTTCGTTGAGGAAGCAGGAAATCGGCAGGCCGCGCTGGGTGCCGCCGTTGGACAGCACCGGCGTCGCCGGCATGAACCAGAGGCGCGAAATATAGTCGTAGAGGCGCTGCGCGTGGCCGGTGTCGCCCTTGTCGGCATAGAAGGAGGCGACGCGGGCAAACATGTCCTGATAGGACTCGCCCGGCATCAGATAGCGGTCGCGCAGCGTCGCCTTGCCGAATTCGGTCAGCAGCGCGTCGCGCGCATGATCGACCTTCACCCGGGGGCGCCCGTCCAGCTGGACGGCCTGATATTGCTCGCCGAAAACCATTTCCGGTTCGGCCTGGACGCGCGAACCGGCGCGCACGCGGCGCACCTGCGCGTCGCCTGTAATCATTGCCGACAGGCCGGCCTCGACCTCACTCATATCCACCGCTTTCGACGTGTCGTTCAGCATTCTGGTCCCCCGATTTGCCCTTATCGGCCGCACCCGAAAAGGCACAAAGTCACCGCTCCGGCGGCTGGATAAACCATCGCCGTCTCCCTGCCCCATACAGCGGGCAGAACTCAAGAGGTTCATGATTGCGCCGCCGCCTCGGTTAGATCCCCTGTTGGGCGGAGCGCGTCCAGATATAGTAGCTTGGCTTGCCGCGAGGTCAATCAGTAGTATGAGCTACGCAGCAAAAAAATGGTAAACGGCGCCGGGCCGGGGTGGCGGCCGGGGAAATTTCCGTTGCATATTCAATGAGTTGATTCCGCCATTCGAGGACAAGATCCCATGCCCGACGCGACACCCGAAGCGACGAGCCGCCGGACGCTCTATCCCGAGATCGAGCCCTACCGGACGGGGACGCTGAAAGTGTCCGATTTGCACAGCATCTATTTCGAGGAGTGCGGAAATCCGAAGGGCAAGCCCGTCGTCATCGTGCATGGCGGCCCCGGCGGTGGCACCAACCCGACGATGCGGCGCACGCATAATCCGGACGCCTACCGAATCATCTTGTTCGACCAGCGCGGCTGCGGGAAGTCGACGCCGCATGCCGAGCTTGCCGAGAACACGACATGGGACCTCGTGGCCGACATGGAACGGCTCAGGGCGCATCTCGGGCTTGAGCGCTGGCAGCTTTGCGGCGGTTCATGGGGCTCGACGCTGGCGCTCGCCTATGCCGAGACGCATCCAGCTCGTGTGAGCGAAATCATCCTGCGCGGCATCTTCACGCTGCGGCCGCGCGAGCTGCACTGGTTTTACCAGGAGGGGACGGACGCGCTCTTCCCCGATGCCTGGGAGGAATTCGTCGCCCCGATCCCGGTGCCTGAACGCGGCGACCTGATGGCCGCCTATTACAAGCGGCTGACCGGCGACAACGAGGCCGAGAAGCTTGCCTGCGCGCGGGCCTGGAGCATCTGGGAGGGGACGACGCTGTCGCTCTATTCCGACCCCGAACGCGTCAAACGCTTCGCCGACGGTCACTTCGCCCTCGCCTTCGCGCGGATCGAATGCCACTACTTCATCAACAAGGGCTTCTTTGAGCCGCAGGACCAGTTGATCCGCGACGCGGGGCGGCTTGCCGGTATTCCCGGCGTCATCGCGCAGGGGCGCTACGATGTGGTGACGCCGATGTTCACGGCCTGGGAACTTTCGAAAGCCTGGCCCGGCGTCGAGCTCAGCATCGTTGCCGATGCCGGCCACACGGCAACCGAGCCCGGCATTGTCGATGTGATGGTCAGGGCGAGCGACCGCTTCGCGAAGGTGTAAGTCCGGATGCATATTCTCTATCTCGTCAACGCGCTCGATTCCGGGCCCGGTGTGCTGCTCGACGAAGCGACCCGCGCGGGCGCGGCGGCGACGCTGATCCACACGACGGAGGCGCGTGACCTTGTGAGCGGTGCCCCTCGCGACGTACCGGAAACGGCCGAGGGGTTCGACGGGCTTGTGGTGATGGGCGGCGTGATGGGCGTTTACGAGGAGGCGCGTTATCCCTTCATCGACAAGACGCGGGTGCTGATCCGCGATTTTCACGGCGCGGAAAAGCCGGTGATGGGCGTCTGCCTCGGTTCGCAGATCGTGGCCAGCGCCTTCGGCGCGCCGGTCTACCGGATGCGCGACAAGCTCGATACGCATGAGGAATGGGGTTTCCTGCCGCAAACATGGCTCGACTCGGCGGCTGCGGACCCGTTGCTGATGGATGCGCCGCCGGGACTTTCGATCATGCAATGGCATGGCGATACGTTCGATATGCCGGACGGCGCCGTGCCGCTTTCGACACGCGCGGCCTGCCCCAGCCAGGCCTTTCGCATCGGCGCGCGAACCTATGCGTTCCAGTTTCACCTCGAAATGACGCGCGAGGGGCTCGACGGCTGGAGCGTTTTTCGCGCAAAGGCCGAAAAGAGGCCGTTGCCCGACATCGAGGCACTGATCGAACCGCAGATCGCGGCGCATCTCGGGCCGCAGGACGCCTTTGCGCGGACCGTCATGCGGCGCTGGATGGCGCTCGCCTGAGTTTCAGAAATTCACGCGCCGGGAGATCGCGCCATCGACCACGAGGTTCGTTCCCGTGGTGAAGGAAGAGGCAGGACTTGCAAGAAAGACGGTGGCGTTGGCGATGTCCTGCGGCGTCGCCATGCGGCCGGTCGGATTGCGTTCCATCGCCTGCTTGAACGTATCGGGCATGTGCTGCTCGATCATGTCCCAGACGCCGCCCTTGAAATAGACCGTACCGGGCGAAACCGTGTTGACGCGCACATGCGCCGGCGCATGCTGACGGGCGAGGCCCTTCGCATGATGAATCTGTGCGGCTTTCAGCGCACCGTAGGAGTTGGCGCCATCGCTTTCGGCCGCCGAGATCGATGAAATGAAAGTCGCCGAGGCATCGCCGGACTTCTTGCCCGCTTCGGTGAGGAACGGCAGCGCCGCCTCGAAGGCATTGACCGCGCCGAGCACGTCGATTTCGAAACAGGCGCGCCAGGACTTTTCGTCGTTGCCGTTTTGAAGCGCGCTGGCATTGGCGACCAGAATGTCGAGACCGCCCATCGCTTTCGCCGTGTCGGCAATCCATTTCTTCAGCGCCTCGCCGTCGGCGATATCGGCCGTGCCGCCCAGCGCCTTGACGCCCTTCTTCGAGAGCGCTGCAACGGCTTCGTTCACCTGATCGGCGTTGCGGGCGCATATCGCGACATCGCAGCCTTCCGCCGCCAGCGTTTCGGCGATGGCGCGGCCGATGCCGCGGGTGCCGCCGGTGACGATCGCCTTCTTGCCTTTCAGACCGAGATCCATGACGCATTCCTCATCCCGTTTGTTTCGTTGGCGGCACTTTAGAGTCGATCATCGTTTCATGGAAACGTTGATCGACTCCAAGCCCTTGTTTTGTCGCGTTTCCGGACGGTGAACCGCTCCAGCGGGCGCAGCGCGGCAGACCAAGGGCTCAGGAACGGGAGCTGTCGGCCAGGAACTGCTCGCGCAGGAAGCGCAGCATTTCGACAATGCGCGTGCGCAGCGTTGTCAGGGTGGTTTCGCGCGGCGGCGGATCGAGGTCGAGCCCGACCTGCCGCACCAAGCCATCGCTGACCTGCATCGCGATCAGCTCGACGCCACCGACGCGCGTTCGCGCGCCTTCCTTGATCTCTTTGCCGAGCCGGGAGCGCATGAATTCTTCCAGAGTCAACGGCCGTTCCTCGGGCTCGAAGGCCAGCCCGTAGATGTCGGCGATGGAGGCGGCGCTGGCGCTCGCCTCCAGCACGAAGTCGACCATGCCGACTTCCTTCGCCCGGGCGCGCGACTTGCGAACGCCGAACAGGCGGTCGAGCGTCGCCACGGCGTCGGCCGTCGTCAGCATCATCACCACGTCGCCGGGCTTGACGCCGACGCCGAGGCTTTCGGTGCGCACGACGCCATCGCGCATCACCGAAATGACGGTAGTGCCGGCCGGCAGCGGCAGCCGCGTCATCTGTCTGAGCGCCAGTATGCTCATCGGATCGACCGTGTAGGCGACGACGCTCTTGCCCTTTCCTGCCGGAAGATCGAGCTCGACGCGGCGGCGCGGCGCGGCGCGCGGCGGTAGCTCGACCTCGGCCAGACGCGCGGCCCAGGACACTGTCCAGCCCTGCAACACGAGCGAGGCGAGCACGATCACGTAGACGACGCTGAACAGCGTTTGCGCGCCCTCGACGCCGGAGAGAACGGGGATGGTGCCCAGAAAAATCGGCACGGCGCCGCGCAATCCGACCCAGGAAACAAAAGCCGTCTCGCGCGTCGTGAAGCGATAGGGCCAGAGGCAAAGCGCGACCGCGATGGGCCGGGCGACGACGATCAGCACCAGCGCGACGGCAAGCGCCGGCAGCAGCACCGGCAGAAGCGCCGAAGGCGTGACCAGCAGGCCCATCATCAGGAACATGCCGATCTGTGCGAGCCAGGCCATACCGTCGGAGAAGCGGGCGATCTCGCTGGTCGCGCGGTGCGGATTGTTGCCCAGGGTGAAGCCGACCAGATAGACGGCCAGAAAACCGCTGGCGCCGACGCTTTGCGTCAACGCGAACACCAGCAGCGCCAACGCGCCGGCAAGGATCGGGTAGAGGCCGGCCGAAAGTTCCAGCCGGTTGACGGCGCGCAACACGAAGGCGCCGCCGAGCAGCCCGAAGCCGATGCCGCCCAGCATCTGCCAGAGAAAGTCCCAGACGAGGTCGGCTGCCGATTCCCAACTGGCGATCGCCTGACCGTGAACGATGATCGCGACCAGCGCCAAAGTCAGGAAGATCGCCATCGGGTCGTTGACGCCCGACTCGACCTCGAGCGTGGCGGCGACGCGCGGTTTCAGGCGCAGGCCCCGCAGATGCAGCAGGAAGAAGACCGCCGCCGCGTCGGTGGAGCCGACAATGGCGCCGAGCAGCATCGCCTCCGCCCAATCGAAGCCGAACAGGAATTTCGCCGCCACGCCCGTGATCGCGGCCGTGATGACGACGCCGGCTGTCGCCAGCAGCACCGACGGACCGAAAGCGCGGGTCAGTGCGTCGCGGCTCGTGCGCAGACCGCCATCGAAGAGGATCAGGGCCAGCGCAAAGGAGCCGACGAGGTAGGCGACGTTGAAATCGTCGAAAACAATGCCGCCAAGCCCGTCCTCGCCGGCCAGCATGCCGAAGGCCAGGAAAACCAGCAGCAAGGGCGCGCCGATGCGCGAGGAAAGGACGCCCGCAAAGATCGAAAAGGTGATCAGCGCGGCGGAAACCAGAATGATCTGGTTGGCGAAATCCATAAAGACTACCCAATGCTCATGCGGGTGCTGCCGACTGCATGGGCATTGCGGCCAATCGGAGCAGAAACCCCTCGAATCGCGAAAAAAGCGCCTCGCCGAGTGTATAGCAAGGCGCGGGGATTCCGACCTTTAACGCCGAAAGAAAGCCGGCGGTTCAGTTTTTTCCGGCGGCTTTCTTCTTGCGTGTGGCGGCGGCCTTTTTCGCCGATGCCGAGCGGGCGGCGGCGGGGCGTCTGGCGGCGGCGGCTCCGCCCTTGCGGCCGCCTTTCCGGGCGGCACCTTTGGTGTCCTTCTTGCCGCGGCCGGAACCCGACTTGTTGCCGCCGCCGGATTCCTTGTTGACGGTCGCCCAGGCACGACGCTCGGCTTCGTCCTTGTCGACGCCGCGCTGCTTGTAGCCTTTCTCGATCTTCTCAGCCTTGCGCTTCTGTTTGTCCGTATAGGCCGACTTGTCTCCCCGCGGCATGGGCTCCTCCTCTTCCGTTTCAGGTTGCGATGCCCCAGCCCGGTCGAACAAATCCGCTTGCCGGTGCCGGGTGGTCCCCTGAAATCCCGCCGGAAAAATGGAGCGGCGGGTCCGGTCTCGGCTATACTGTGAGCCAAATAGCGGGCAAACGCCGATCGACAAGGCCGTATGCCGATAAAAACAGGGAGGACGAAATGGATCTCGCCATGCAGGCCGAGGATGTCGCGTTTCGCGACGAGGTCAGGGCGTTTCTCGCCGAGAATCTGACAGACGATCTGAAGGCGCATGCGCGCCTTACGCCCGGTATTCTGGCCGACCAGGACCTGCGCGTCGAATGGCTGAAGCGGCTTCACAAGCGCGGCTGGGCGGCACCCGCCTGGCCCAAGCAATATGGCGGTGCGGGCTGGAACGTGATGCAGCGTTTCATCTGGGCGTCGGAATGCGCGGCGGCGGGCGCGCCGGTGAGTTCCAACATGGGGCTCTCGATGGTGGGCCCGACGCTGATGGGGCACGGCACGGAGGAGCAGAAGGCCTATTACCTGCCGCGCATCCTCGACGGGACCGACTGGTGGTGCCAAGGCTATTCGGAGCCGGGGTCGGGCTCGGACCTCGCGAGCCTGCAATGCCGCGCCACACCCGACGGCGACGATTACATCGTCAATGGCACCAAGCTCTGGACCACCGGCGCGCATCAGTCGAACAAGATGTTCTGTCTCGTGCGCACCGACCCCAGCGCGGCGAAGAAGCAGGAAGGCATCTCCTTCATTCTGATCGACGACTTCCAGGCCAAGGGCATCAAGGTCGACCCGATCATCACGCTGGCGGGCGACCATGAGGTGAACCAGGTTTTCTTCGACGATGTGCGCGTGCCGAAGAAGAACCGCGTGGGCGCCGAAAACAACGGCTGGACCGTTGCCAAATACCTGCTCGAATTCGAGCGCGGCGGCGCGGCGCATGGCGCAAACCTGCGCAATGCGCTCAACAAGCTGCGCGTGGTGGCGGGCACCGAGCATGCGGGCGACGGCTCGAAGCTGATCGACGATCCGGCGTTTCGGCGCAAGCTCGACGAAACGGAAGTGGAGGTGACAGCGGTGGAATTCACCGAGCACCGCATCATGTCGCAGCTTTCCAACGGGCAGAACCCTGGCGCCGCCGCCTCGATCATCAAGCTCAGGGGCGCCGACACCAACCAGAAGATCACCGAGCTCGGCGTCGAGGCGATCGCCTATTACGTGCAACCCGACGTGATCGAGGCCCGCACCTGGGGCTCGAACACGAAGCCTGTCGGTCCCGACCACACGCTGATGACCATGCCGAAATATCTCAACACGCGGGCCCAGACGATCTTCGGCGGCTCGAACGAGGTTCAGCGCAACATCATGGCGAAGGCAGTGTTGGGGCTTTGAGCTTTGGGCTGCACCTCTACGCAACGCCGTCCATAGAAGAGCCGGAGCGAAAATGAATCTCGATCTCACACCCGCCGATGCCGCCTTCCGCGACGAAGTGCGCGCCTTTCTCGATGAAAACCTGACGCCGGAACTGCGCGAGGCGGGGAGCCTTACGACGTCGGTCTTCACCGACAAGGAATGGAACCTCGCATGGCAGAAGGTGCTCTACAAGAAGGGCTGGGTGGCGCCGAGCTGGCCTGTCGAATATGGCGGCACCGGCTGGAGCGAGATGCAGAAATACATCTGGACCTCGGAATGCACGCGCGCCGGCACGCCGGGCCTCTCGCCGATGGGGCTTCGCATGTGCGGGCCGATGCTGATGAAGTTCGGCACGCAGGCGCAGAAGGACTACTACCTGCCGCGCATGCTGGCAGGCGAAGATTACTGGTGTCAGGGCTATTCGGAGCCGGGTTCGGGCTCCGATCTCGCCTCGCTGCAACTGAAGGCGGTCAGCGACGGCGGCGACTATGTGCTGAATGGCACCAAGATCTGGACCACGCATGCGCATTTCGCCAACATGATGTTCTGTCTCGTGCGCACCGATGCGAGCGGCAAGCCGCAGGAGGGCATCACCTTCCTGCTGCTCGACATGAAGACGCCGGGCATCAAGGTCGAGCCGATCATCACGCTCGCTGGCGAGCATGAAGTGAACCAGGTCTTTTTCGACGATGTGCGCGTGCCGAAGAAGAACCGCGTGGGTGAGGAAAACCAGGGCTGGACGGTCGCCAAATATCTGCTCGAATTCGAGCGTGGCGGCGCCTTCGCGGCGTCGCTTGAAGCGGGTATCGAGAAAATCCGCGAAGTCGCGGCCAGCGAACGGGCCGGCGACGGCAAGCGGCTGATCGACGACGCAACATTCGCGCGCAAAATCGCCGAAGCCGAAATCGACGTGAAGGCGATGGAGATGACCGAACATCGCGTGATGGCGGAGCTGGCGGGCGGCAAGAACCCCGGCCCCGCTTCCTCGATGCTCAAGACCCGCGGGACGGAGATGCGCCAGCGCCTCGACGAGATCGCCGTCGAGACCATCGCCTATTATGCCGGCGTCGAGCAGCGCGACGCGCGCACGCCGGGATCGAATGTAGAGCCCGTCGGCCCGGCGGACGGCATGGTCTTCATGCCGACCTATCTCAACAACCGCGCCGCTTCCATCTATGGTGGCTCGAACGAGGTGCAACGCGGCATCATGGCGAAGCTGGTGCTGGGGCTTTAGGCGGAGAGCTGTCGCACATAAAGATGCCGGTTCATTCCCGCGATGAACCGCTCCTGTATAAATCCTGCCTTCTCCAGCACGCGCCGCGAGGCAGCATTGTCTGGATGCGCGAAGGCGCTGACTTCGGCTAGGTTCATTTCGCGCGCGGTATTCAACGCATAAAGCGTGAGTTCAGTCGCATATCCCTCGCCGCGAACATCCGTCGTGAAGTGATATGCAATCTCCGGGCCCCAGAGAACGTCGAACGGATCGTCGTAGAGTCCACCAAAGCCGACAATCTGCCCGCTGCTCTTCTCGGTTACGATCCACAGGCCATATCCAAGCTTGCGACGATGACATTCATTGGCGGCTATGTAGCGCCGGGCTTCACGAAGGGAAGCCAGATTGAATGTGTGAGGCCGTGACGCTTCGTCGCCGAGAATGGCCAGAAGTGCCCTCGCATCCGAAATCCGCGAAGGGCGCAGCAAAAGCCGGTCGGTTTCCAGCCAGGTCACGACGGACATCTCTTCCTCATGCCTTCCGCGCAATCAGCAGCGTCGTCGTCTGGGTGAAGATTGTTTCGCCAGCCTGATTCATCAGGATGTGGCGGTTTTTGACGACGCCGCGGTCGGGCTTCGAGGAGGACGGTTTCGTCTCACTGCATTCGAGGACGAGGCGGAGCGTGTCACCGAGTTTGGCGGCCTTGTGAAAACGCACTTCGTCGTAGCCGAGCGCGCCGATAACCGCTGTCTCCTCGGGAAGGCGCGCGGCGAGGAACAGCACCACGGCCTGGATATGCGTGCCGCAGGCCGTCAGCGTTCCGTAGATCGAGTTCGCGGCGGCGGCTTCATCGACATGGAAGGGCTGGGGATCCCATTTTCTGGCGAAGGAGACGATCTCGTCCTTCGTCATTTCGTAGGTCGCCGGGATGTCGTGGCGCTCGCCCACGGCAAAGTCGTCGAAATGGCGCATCGTTCTCCTCCAAAGCAAAGGGCCCGCAGGTTTCCCCACGGGCCCGAAGCATAAACGGTGAAATCGCTTACGCGAATTCAAAGAGACCCGCGGCGCCCGCTGAAATCGCCAGAGCGATTTCAGCTTTCTTTATACTTGTATGGGCGCCTTTGCCGGCTCTTCGTAATTCGCTTACGCGAATTCAAAGAGACCGGCGGCGCCCATGCCGCCACCGATGCACATGGTGACGACGCCGTATTTGACGTTCTGGCCGGCCTGCTTGCGGCGGCGGCCTTCGAGCAGGATGTGGCCGGTGCAGCGTGCGCCGGTCATGCCGAAGGGGTGGCCGATGGCGATGGAGCCGCCATTGACATTGTACTTCTCGGGGTCGATGCCGAGGCGGTCGCGGCTGTAGAGGCACTGGCTGGCGAAGGCTTCGTTCAGTTCCCAGAGATCAATATCGTCGACCTTGAGACCGTGACGCTCAAGCAGGCGCGGCACGGCGAAGACCGGGCCGATGCCCATTTCGTGGGGCTCGCAACCGGCGACGGCGAAGCCGCGGAAAACGCCGAGAATGTCGGAGCCGTTCTTCTCGGCTTCCTTGCGCTCCATCAGCACGACGGCGGCGGCGCCGTCGGAAAGCTGCGAGGCGTTGCCGGCGGTGACGTACTTGCCTTCCTTGACCTTCTGGCCGTTCTTGAAAACGGGCTTCAGCGAGGAGAGGCCTTCAAGCGTCGTCTCGGGCCGGTTGCACTCGTCCTTGTCGACCGTGTAGTCGACGATCGACTCTTCGCCGGTCTCCTTGTTGACGACCTTCATCTTGGTCTTCATCGGGACGATTTCGTCCTTGAAGAGGCCGCCCTGCTGCGCGGCGGCGATGCGCTGCTGGCTGCGGAAGGAATACTCGTCCTGGTATTCGCGGCTGACATTGTAGCGCTCGGCAACGATTTCGGCGGTCTCGATCATCGCCATCCAGAGCTCGGGCTTTTCCTGCATCAGCTTTTCTTCGGTCAGGCGGTTGTAGTTCTGACCGCCCATCTGCACGAGCGAGATCGACTCGACGCCCGCGCCGACCATGACCGGCACACCTTCGTTGACGATGCGGCCGGCGGCCATCGCGATGGTCTGGAGGCCCGAGGAACAGAAACGGTTGACGGTCGTGCCCGAGGTGGTGACGGGGCAGCCGGCCCAGATCGCCGCGAGGCGGCCAACATTCATGCCCGTCGCGCCTTCGGGGGCGCCGCAGCCCATGATGACGTCTTCGACGGCGGCCGGGTCGATCTTCGCGCGCTCGATGGCGTGCTTGATCGCGTGGCCAGCCATGGCCGCGCCATGGGTGTTGTTGAAACCGCCGCGGCCGGCCTTGGCAAGGCCGGTGCGGGCGGTGGACACGATGACTGCTTCTCTGGACATGGACGGTCTCCCGAGGGGGTTGATCAGGCTTTAATTGGGTGCCCGGTTGCGAATAGCGGCCAGCCCGGCGTTTTTTCTCGCCTTTTTGAAGGGGTCTGGCGCTTTGAGGCGCACCATAAACGCCTTGCCGACCCCTTCAAAGCGGAATCTCGGGCCGATTCCGTAGCGTTTGCGAGGCTTTCCTGTCGGATTTTGAACAGGCAGGCGTACGGCGCCTGCCTCATTCCCGCCTTGAAAATTCCCCGTAAGCGCCGCTTGCGCTCCCGCGTCGGGCCACATTCGGGGGCCATGTTGGCGGCATCGAAACGGTCGCAGGACGCGGCGCATCGTGCAAAGGGGACATGACCATGAAACGGCTGATGATTGTCACGGCTCTGGGCTTCACCACCGCCATCGGCGCGGCGCTGGCGGCGCGAACCGCCGTTGCCTCCGATCCGATGCCGATGCCGCGCCCCGCGATCGAGCACGTCGCGGCGGATGCCGCGATGAGCATCGAGACGCGCATGATCCTTGTCAGCGCGGTCGATCCCGCCGCGTCGCGTTCGTCGGGCTACGGCGTCGACGATGCCAAACGCATCACCTTCCCTGTCTATTTCGCCGACGGCCGCACGGTGCCGGGCGCCGACGCGCAAAAGGTGCTGCGCGCGGTCGCCGAGGAGATCACCTATCGCGGCCTCACCAACATCAGGGTCGCGCCTTCGCCCGCGATCATGCGCGCCGACTATGAAACGCAGGAAGCGGCCGAGCACCGCGCCGCCGCCGTCGCCGCAACGTTGATGGAGAACGGCGTGCCCGAACGCTGGATCGCCGTCCAGCCCGGCCTCGCTTCCGACGTCTAACAGAGTTCCTCCGCGACGGCCTGCTCCTCACAAGCCGTCGCGCTCCTCGAAAGGTCCGGCGTCGTCCTTCCCTCACCCCACCCCCACCGGGGGGCGGCGTCGGACCCTTCACTCTTCACCTCCCCTCGAATATTTGCGGCGGTTCCCCGAACGGGGGGCCGCCGTTCTTGTTTCCGCGCGCCTGAGCGTCTAGATAGAGCGCCATTGGCATCCCCTCACCTTGCGGTCACTTGCATGAACCTTTCCCCCGTCGATACGAGCGGCTTCGGCTCTTATGCCGGACCGGTGCTGCGCGCCGAAGACGGCGGCGCTTTCGAATTCGAGATCGCGGAGCGCCACCTCAACGGCGCCGACCGCCTGCATGGCGGCATGATGATGGCGCTTGCCTCCATCGTGCTCGGACAGGTTGCGAAGGAAACCGCGCGCGCCAAGGCGCCGGACGCGACGGCAAAACCGCTGTCGCTCAATTGCGATTTCGTCAGCGCCGGCGAACGCGGCGACAAGGTTGAGGGCCGCGCCGAGGTGACACGGGCGACGCGGACGGTGCTTTTCATTTCGGGCGAACTGCGCGTGGGTACGCGCATCCTGATGACGGCGACCGGCGTCTATGCGATCAAGGAACAGGACGCCGCGTGAGCGAGCCCCTGCCCTCGCCCGTGAGCGTGGCACCGCCGGAAGGCTGGCGCGTATCGGCGCTGCATGACCCGTTCGAGGCTTATGTAGGGCCGCTGTTCGAACGGACGGAGGCGGACGGTTCGCGGATATTTTCCTTCATCGCCGACGCACGCCATGTCGACGAAACGGGCGCGGTGCATGAAGGCATGCTGATGACCTTTGCCGATGCGTTTCTCGGCGGCGCGGCCAATCGCGCGGGAGGCGGCGACTGCGTGACGCTGAGTATGCAGGCGAGCTTTCTCGCCGAAGCGCATGTGGGCGATGTCATAGAATGCCGCACACAGGTCGACCGCGTCACGCGCGCCGTCGTCTTTGTGTCCGGGCGGTTCTCGGTTGGCGGCGCCGATGTCGCGACCGCGACCAGCCTGTGGAAGGTGCTCGGCGCGCGCTGACGGCGGGTGCGGCCTTTGCGGCTGGACAATGCCCGCGCGAGAGGCTTTGCTAGGACCCAACAGACTTCAAAAAAGCCAAGGGAGGAGCCAGAAATGGCGATCAACTACGACGTGCTGATGGGGTTGAAAACCTCGGGCCAGGAATTCAGCTATGGCGACCGCGAGACAATGCTCTATGCGCTCGGCATCGGTTTCGGGCGCGACCCGATGGACGAAAAGGAATTGCCGTTCGTCTATGAGAAGAATCTGAAAACCGTGCCGACGCTGGCCACCGTGATTTCATGGGGCGCGGGCGCCATCGGCAACAGCGGCATCAATTATGCGATGGTCGTGCATGGCGAGCAGAAGCTGAAGCTCTACAAACCTTTGCCGGTGGCCGCGCAGATCGTGACCGACAGCCGCGTCGTCGGTGCCTGGGACAAGGGCGAAGGCAAGGGTGCGATCATCGTCACCGAAACCAACATCAACGAGAAGAAGAGCGGCGACCAGCTCTGCACGCTGACATCCACGATCTTTGCGCGCGGCGATGGCGGCTTCGGCGGACCGCGCGAAGGCGCGCCGCAACCGCATGCGCTGCCGGAGCGCGAACCCGACATGAGCGTCGACGCCGAAACCCTTCCGGGACAGGCACTTCTTTACCGTCTCTCGGGCGACCGCAATCCGCTGCATTCCGATCCCGAGTTCGCCAAAGCGGTCGGCTTTCCGAAGCCGATCCTGCACGGGCTCTGCAGCTACGGCACCTGTTGCCGCGCGATCATCTCGAAGGCGCTCGACTACGATCCGACGCAGATCACCGGCTTCGATGTGCGCTTTTCGGCGCCGGTTTTTCCGGGCGACACGATTACCGTCGACCTCTGGAAGGACAAGAGCGTGATCTCTTTCCGGGCGCGGGTGAAGGACCGGGACGCGGTCGTCATCAACAACGGCAAGTGCACGCTCAAAGGGTAGAACGGCGCCTCTGTCATCGAACTGTCAAAAAACTGTCACTGAACTGTCATGAATCCTCGCGAGCCACTTGCGGGGGGCGCGGCACGGGCGCATAAATCCGGACGCCGGGCGGGGATAACTCCGCCCGGCGTTTTCGTGGGCGCCCTGTAAAAAATGATATCCCCGCTTCTGGACAGCCCGGCCGACGGGGACAAGTTTCCCGACGCCACCCTGCCGCCCGCCGCGGAAGATACTCCGTTGCCGGACGATCCCCTGACGCGGATGGAAGCGCTGATGGCGGCGGGCGCGCGGGACGCCGCGATCGCCCATGCCGAGGCCGAAGCGGCAACCTGGACGGCGGGCCGCCGGACACCCGGTCTCGCGGCGGCACTGGCGCGCTGCCTGATCGACATGGGCGAGCCGGCAAGCGCCGTCGCGCTGATTGCACCGCTGGTCGAGGACGGCAGTGCCGGAACGGGCGCGCTGATCGCCATGGCCCGGGCGCTCGGACTTTGCGGACGACACCAGGAAGCGCTGTCGCTGCTGACCGAGGCAAGTTTCCTCGACGGACGTTCGGCCGAGGTCCTGCTGGCGCTCGGCAATGCACGGCTTGCCGCCGACGATGTGCCGCGCGCCATCGGCGATTTCGAGCGTGTGCTCCGGCTTGCGACCGGCGACACGGTGCCGGAACGCGTAGCGTTGGCGGAAGCGCATTTCCGCCTCGGCGAAGCCTGGCGCGCGATGGACGAGACGGCGCGGGCGGCGCGGCATTTCCGTGCCTCGCAGGAAAACGACCCGGCCGACCGGCGCGGCGCCGCGATCCGGCTGGCCGAGATGGATGCGGCGGGCCCGCCGACCCGCGCCAGCGCTGCCTATGTGCGGGCGCTGTTCGACGGCTATGCGCCGCGCTACGACACGCACATGACGGGCGCCCTCGCCTATAGCGGACCGGAGACTTTGCGCGCCGCCGCCGAGGCGGCCGGATTGTTCGCTGACGGACGATATTCGGCGATCGATCTCGGCTGCGGCACGGGGCTTTCGGGCGCGACCTTCCGGCCGTTCTGCCGGTCGCTCACCGGCGTCGATCTCAGCCCGCGCATGACGGCGGCGGCGCTGGCGAGCGGCCACTACGACGCGGTCGTCACCGGCGACCTGCTGGCGGCGCTGACGGAGGGCGGGGCCGCGCGCTTCGACCTCGCCATTGCCTGCGACACGCTGATTTATCTCGGCGATCTTGCGCCGTTTTTTTCAAGCCTCGCAACGGCTCTGGCGCGCGGCGGCTGGTTTGTTTTCTCGACCGAGAAATCGGACGCGGCGGCGGGCGGCTACGAGATCGGCCCGGCGCGGCGTTTTCGCCATACCGAGGCCTACCTGCGCGAAATGGCTGCGGTACATGGCTTCGAGGCCCTATCGCTCAATGTCGCGGCGCTCAGGACAGAGAAGCGGCAGCCGGTGGAAAGTTTCGTCGGCACGATGCGGCGGGTATAACGCCCTGCAAAAAGCGATCATGGACTTTCGGCAAGTGGAAAAGCCCACTATTCTGCGATTAATCGAAGGGGCGCACGTTCTTGCCAAGCTGCGTCTGCCAGGCATTCGAGCAAAGGTCCGCCGCAGCAGACCGGGGGAGACGCTTTTATGACTGCCGCCAAGAGGCTTGCCGCGCTGATGCTGGCGGCAGCGATGTGTGCCGCGGCGCCGGCGGCGGGTGTGCCGGTGTGGGAGCCGGGCGACCCGCTGCCCGACATGGAACCCGACATGACGGTTGAGGCGGTGCCGGCGATGCCGATGGCGCGGCCGGACCGCGGGGGGCGCCCTCTCACGCAGACGTCGCCGGCCGAGTCCCGTCCGGAGGCGATACAAGACAAGGCGGATTTTCTGTGCGCCCGCGCGCCGGAGGGCAAGACGGCGCCTGTGCCGCCGCCTTTCGACGGCTGGCTGGTGCGGGTCTGCGCCGCGCGCGGGCAGGCGCTGGTGCCGGCGCACGGCGAGGCGTGGGTGGCGCATGGTTCGGCCGATCCGATTTCAATTCTTGCGCTGGCGCCCGGCGCGACGCCGCCGGGCGGCGCGGGGTTCGATCCGCGCTACGACATCCGCTTCACCGCGTTTGCCGGCGAGGAGGCAACGGAAGCGCGGCGCGCGCGGGCCGATGCGCTGCTCGCCGCCGCGACTTCCAACGGATCGCGACCGCCCGCCTACGACACCGTCTGGCAACTGGACGCGCTGAGCAACATCGCGCTGCCGGGCAAGGCCGAGGGCGCACGCTACAATCTGTTTTTCTACGTGGCGGCGACGCGGCCCCGCCACATCATCGCCTGTCTCGATGAATGCCGGCAGGCGCTCTATCTCGACGTGCTGTCGGGCGTGGAGGCGGCGGAGGTGCTCGGGCGGTGAGGCGCGGCATAAATTGACATCATATGTGCCGATAGTTAGAAGCGACGGCAGATGCCGCTCCCCCTCACCCTTCCCACCTGTGCGGCTTCGCCGCTTCGGTGGGCCCCTTCCCTCTCCCCGGAGGAGAGGGATAAAGAGGAATATCGCATGACGCAGGGTTATGAACTTTACGGCGCCGAGGCGAGCTATTTCACCGGCAAGGTGCGCGCCTATCTGCGCTACAAGCGCATTCCGTTTTCGGAAGTGCTGGCGACGCGCGATGTCTACAAGGAGATCATATTGCCGCGCGTCGGCTGGCCGGTGATCCCGGTCGTGGCGACGCCGGACGGCGAGACCTGGCAGGATAGCTCCGAGATCATCGACAATTTCGAGGCGCGCTTTCCCGAGGCCTCGATCTATCCGCAAGGCGCGCGACAGAAGCTCGCGGCGCTCGTCATCGAGGCGTGGGCCGACGAATGGCTGAAAATTCCGGCGATGCATTACCGCTGGACCAAGAACCGCGACTGGATCGTGCTCGAATTCGGCAAGCTGTCGCGGCCCGGTCTCGACGAAGCCGGACAACGCGAGGCGGGCGAGCAGACAGCGCGGCCTTTCGCGGGCGCGCTGCCGGCGCTTGGCGTGACGCCCGAAACGGGACCGGCGGTCGAGAAATCCTATGAGGGGTTGCTCGGCGAGCTCGACGCGCATTTCACCGCGCATGAGTTTCTCTTCGGAACACGGCCTTCAATCGGCGATTTCGGACTTTATGGGCCACTCTATGCGCATCAGTATCGCGACCCTGTGTCGGGCGCGCTGATGAAACGCATTGCGCCGAATGTCGCGCGCTGGGTGGAGCGCATGTCGAAGCCGCCGCGGCCCAAGGGCGGCGAATTCCTCGCAAACGACGATGTGCCCGCAACGCTGATGCCGGTGCTTGCGCGCATCATGCGCGAATATCTGCCGGTGCTGCTCGCGACCGCCGAGGCCTTCAACGCGCATGTCGCGGCGCTGACCGAAGCCGACCGCGCCAAGCCGCTGGCGCGGGGGATCGGACTGCACGACTTCACGCTGGAAGGCGTGACGGGCAGGCGCGCGATCTTCACTTTCGACCTGTGGATGCTGCAACGGGCGCTCGACTCCTTGCGCGGGCTCGACGGAGAGGCGCGCGAAAAGGCAGTGCTTATGCTAAAAGAGGCGGGCGGGGAGCGGCTTGCCGGCTTCCCGTCATACCCGCGCCTCGCACGGCGCAATTTTCAACTGGTCCTTGAATAAACGAAGGCGGGAGTCCCGATGTCCAGCGAAGGTCTGCACGAAGAAAACCTGTCGGCGGAAGCCTTGAACCTGCACCGCGCCATCGTGTCGCTGATGGAGGAGCTTGAGGCCGTCGACTGGTACAACCAGCGCGCCGAAGCCTGCACCGATGCCGACCTCAAGAAAATCCTCGAACACAATCGCGACGAGGAAATCGAGCACGCGATCATGGTGCTCGAATGGCTCAGGCGCAACAATCCGGTCTTCGACAAGGAAATGCGCAAGCGGCTCTTCAAGGACGACACGATCGGGAAGGATTGAGGACGGCTACCGCACCTGACCGCCATCGACGACCAGCACTTCGCCGGTGACGAAGCTGGCGCGGGGGCTTGAAAGGAAGAGCGCGGCGTCGGCGATTTCCTCGACGGTGCCGAAGCGGCGCAGCGCCACTTCGCGTTTGATCCAGCGGTCCCAGGCTTCGGGGCGCGCCTTTGTGTTTTTGTCCCAGACGCCGTCTTCAAACAGAATGTTGCCGGGCGCGATGGCGTTGACGTGGATGCCTTCCTTGCCGACGAAGCGGGCGAGCTGGCGCGTCTGGTGGTTGATGCCGGCTTTCGAGGCCGCATAGGTGAGCGCCGTGCCCATCGCGTCGACACCGGCGATGGACGATATGAAAATCAGGTTGGCGCCCGCGCGCTCGGCAGGCGCGCGCGTCAGGATGCGGCGCAGCGCCTCGCGGCCGAGATAGACGGAGCCGAAAAGGTTTTGTTTCATGTCGGCTTCCCAGTCTTCGTCCGAAACATCGAAGCCCAAGGGCGCGCGCGACAGGCCGACATTGGCGATGGCGCAATGAAGGGGGCCGAGCTTTGCCTCCGCCGCGTCGAGCGCGACCGCGATGTCGCCCGACGCCGTCATGTCGCCGGCGACAGTAAAAAGATTTTCCGCTTTCGCGCCTTCGGCGATCAGCGCATCGCGCGCCGCATCCAGCGCCTCGACGCCGCGCGCCGCCATCGCAACCTTCGCGCCTTCGGCAGCAAAGGCGCGGGCCATGCCAAGCCCGATGCCGCGGCTCGCGCCAGCGATGAAGATGTGTTTGCCGTTGAGTCCGAGATTCATTGGCGCCCCCTTGCCTTGTTCAGAAACGATCCGGCCGCAGCACCGTGACATCCGAGACGGTGACAATGCCGATATGGCGCTTCACCAAAGTGAAGACCGGCTCAAGCACCGCGTCGAGATTTTCCTCCGCCGCGATCACCGTGACCGAAACCATGGCACCGGCCGAGGAAGGCAGGCCTTCGCGGCTCCAGGCGCCGTGATGGCCCTTGCCGCCCAGCACCGGCAGCACCGTGTAGCCGGTGACGTCGAGCCGGTCGAGGAGATCGGTCAGGCGTTTCTGCAGCGGCGCCTCGAGCACGATGTCGATGCGTTTTTTCCGGTGCATCTCCATGACGGGCCTCATCCGGCAATGCGCTGGGCGAGCGCCGCGTAGAGCGGGATGCCGAGCGTCAGGTTGAAGGGAAAGGTGACGCCGAGCGATAGCGTCAGATAGATGGCGGGGTTGGCCTCGGGCAGCGCCAGGCGCATGGCGGCGGGCACCGCGATATAGGAGGCCGACGCCGCCAGTGTGATCAGCAGTGCCGTGCCGCCGACCGAGAGGCCGAGGCCAAGCGCCATGAGGCCGGTCAGCGCCGCCGAGAGCAGCGGGAAATAAATGCCGAAGCCGATCAGCGCCGGCGAGAGGCTGCCGCCGCCCTGGCGCAGGCCGCGCCCGGCGACCAGTCCCATGTCGAGCAGGAAGAGGCAGAGGATGCCGCGGAAGGGATCGACGATGAAGGGCGCGATCATCGCCATGCCTTCGGCGCCGGTCGCCCAGCCGATCAGGAAGGAGCCGACCAGCACCACGACCGATCCGTTGGTGCCGACCTCGCGCAGCAGCGCCGAGGTGCTTTCGCCTTCAGGCCGCGCCGGGGCGCCGCGGCGGGCCAGCAGCAGCGCGGCGATGATGGCCGGCGTCTCCATGACGGCGGCGACCGCGATCAGATAGCCTTCATAGGCAAGGCCGAGGCTCTTCAGCGCCTCGGTGGCGGCGACGAATGTGACGATCGAGATCGAGCCGTAGTGGCCGGCGACGGCGGCGGCATCGATGGCCGACAGACGCGTCGTCAGCCGCAGCAGCGCATAGCCGATGACAGGTATTGCAAAGGAGAGAAGAATGCCCGCGCCGATGGTCAGTGCCATGGTGGCGTCGATGCCGGATTTCGCCACCTCGGCACCGCCCTTGAAACCGATGGCCAGCATCAGATAGAGCGCCAGCAGCTTGGCCGCGGCTTCCGGCACCGAGAGGTCCGAGCGGATCAGCGCCGCGGCAACGCCCAGCGCGAAAAACAGGACCATCGGCGAGACGATGTTCTGAAGGGCAAGATCGAGAATCGACAAGAGATGGGCTCCCCGCGGCTGACAGCACTTCCTTTTACAGCAAACCCGCGATCGGCACAGCACCCGGCGGACGCAGCGTCAGGCTGGCGGCACGGGCGCTCCCTTGTGGCCCTGCCGGGGCCTGCCTAGACTTTCGGCAAAGCAGTACGGGAAAGAAGCCGTCATGGATTACAGCCAGATCACGGTCGAAAAGCGCGGGGCGATATGCCTGATCACGCTCAACCGCCCGGACAAGCTCAACGCCTGGACGCCGCGCATGGCGGAGGAACAGGCACATGCGATCATGGCGGCAAACGACGACGCGGATATCGGCGCCATCGTGATGACGGGCGCGGGGCGTGGCTTCTGCGCCGGGGCCGACATGGACGCGACCTTCAAGACGCGGCTCGACGGCAAGGACCCCGGTAACGACACGGCCGGCGGTTCGGGCGGCATGCCGGCCGGGGTCGACTGGATCGAACTGGTGCGCTCCTCGAAGCCGATGGTGGCGGCCGTCAACGGGCCGGCGGTCGGCATCGGCGTCACGATGATCCTGCCCTTCGACACCATCGTCGCGGCGGAGGAAGCGAAATTCGGCATGGTGTTCGTGAAAGTCGGGATCGTGCCCGAACTTGCCTCGTCGCATTTTCTGGTCGCCCGCGTGGGCTGGGGACACGCCAACGAGATGATGCTGACGGCGCGGCTTTACCCAGCAGCGGAAGCGCGCGAAAAGGGCTTGTGCGAATATGTGGTGCCGCAGGCCGCGCTTCTCGACAAGGCGATCGAGATTGCCAGCCTGATGGCCGGGAACCCGTCGCGGCAATTGCGCATGACGAAGCAGCTCATCACGCAAAATGCCAGCGAGACCGACCTGAAACTGGCGCAGAAGCGCGAGACGGATGCGCTGAAAATCTGCTGGACGACACCGGAACATCACGAGGCGGTGGACGCCTTTCTCAACAAGCGCAAGCCCGACTTCAAGAAGGCCGCGGCGCGGGCCGCCGAATGAGCGCGGCCTACGAAGTCGAGCGCATTCCCTTCTTTCTGCACTGGCAGGAGAAGGCGGCGTTCAAGGAAACCTATGCGGGCGCGATGGACACCGTTGTCGTCGAAGGGCAGCATCTGAAGCCGAAGGGCGCCGATTCCAAGACTGTGCTCGTCTTCATGCATCCGACGGGAACGATGAACCTGCTGCCGATGCCGAACGGGCTGGCGGCCGCCGGCATTCCCTGCCTCACCTGCGGCAGCCGCTATCCGCACAACGACAGCGCACTCATCATGGAGAAGGTGCTGCTCGATCTCGGGCACTATATCCGCTACGCGAAGGAGAAGCTCGGCTACGAGAAGGTGATCCTCGCCGGCTGGTCGGGCGGCGGTTCGCTGTCGATGTTCTACCAGAGCCAAGCCGAGAAGCCGTGGATCACGGCGACGCCGGCCGGCGATGCGGTGGACGTTGCGGGCGCGAATCTCGTTCCGGCCGATGCGGTGTTGCAGCTTGCCGCGCATGTCAGCCGCGCCATCACGCTGACCGAATGGCTCGATCCGTCGATCCGCAACGAACAGGATCCGGACGACCGCGATGTCGAGCTCGATCTCTACAATCCGCAGAACCCGAACCAGCCGCCCTACACGGATGCGTTCATCGCGCGCTTCCGGGCCGCGCAGATCGCGCGTTCGGAGCGCATCGACGGCTGGGTGAAGGACAAGCTCGCTGCGTTGAAGCGGGCGGGGCGCACCAATGAGGAGTTCGGCTTCGTCGTCCACGGCACGATGGCCGATCCGCGCTGGATGGATTTGTCGATCGACGCCAACGACCGCAAGGGGCCGAACTGGTGCTTCATGGGCGAACCGAAGATCGTCAACATGATGCCGGCGGGGCTGGCGCGCTATTGCTCGCTGCGCGCCTGGCTGTCGCAATGGTCCTACCGGGAAAGCCGCGCCGACGGGCCGAAATGCGCCGCAGACATTTCGGTGCCGGTGCTCGTGGTCGAGAACAGCGCCGACGATGCCTGTACGCCTTCTCATGCAGCGCGCATCTTTGCGGGCGTTGCGCATGACGACAAGGAGTTTCATGTGGTCAAGGGCGCGACACATTATTATATAGGGCAACCCGACAAGATGGCCGAAGCGGTGGCGCTGGTCGCCGGGTGGCTGCGCAAGAAGAAACTTCTGGATTGAGTTCAATGAATGTTGCCGTGAATGCAGCGCCCGCGCGCCGCGAGCTTCCGCGCCCGGACGGCGCGATCTCCTTTCTCGAATGGGACGGCGGCGCGGGCAAGCCGCCGCTGCATTTCGCCCATGCCAACGGCTTCAACGGCGGCACCTACCGGCGCCTGCTGGGGCCGCTCGCAAACGAATTCCATATCCGCGCCTGGGATGCGCGCGGGCATGGGTCGACGACGCTGCCGGCCGATCCGGCGACGCATCGCAACTGGTATGTCTATCGCGACGATCTGATTGCGATGGCCGAGGATTTCGTGCGGGCGACGGGCCGCAAGGTGATCCTTGCCGGGCATTCGTTGGGGGGTGCTGCAAGCGTGATGGCTGCGGCGGAGCGGCCGGACCTCGTGCGCGGGCTGGTGCTGATCGACCCGGTGATGACGCCGCCGATGTTCCGCTACATGATGACGTTGTGGCGGTTCCTTGGCCGCAAGGGCGGGCCGATGTCGCTGGCCGAAGGGGCGGAGCGCCGCCGCGCGGTTTTCGAAAGCCGCGACGTGGCGGTCGAGCGCTATTTCGGCCGCGGCGCCTTCCGCACCTGGCCGCGCGAATTCCTCGAAGACTATATCGAAAGCGGCACGCGCATCCGCGAAGACGGTGAGGCCGAACTTCTCTGCGCGCCCGCATGGGAGGCCGCGAATTTCCGCGCCCATAGCCACAACATGAACCGCGCGGTGGCGAAGCTTTATGTGCCGCTGGCGCTGCTTTATGCCGAGCACGGCTCGACCTGCCGGGCGCCGTTCCCGACGCTGCTGCGCGCCCGCGACCGCAAGGCGCATATTGCGATGGTGCCGGGGGCGACGCATTTCCTGCCGATGGAATTTCCGCAAATCGTCATCGACGAAGTGCGCGCGTTCGCGGCGCGGCTTGAAGCGGTAGGGCGTTAGTTCGCCGGGCCATAGGTCTTGACGAGTCCCGCGCCGATGCGCTCATTCATCATTTCGGTGCTGCCGTCGGTGTAGGCGGCGAGCTTGGCGCAGGCGAGGTGGCGGCCGAGACCGTGCTCTTCGCGCAGGCCCGCCGCGCCCATCGCCTGGATACAATCGGCGATGCGGGCGAGGGCGACGCGGCCGGCGAATTTCTTGGCGTGCGCCGCCGCCATCACCGCGTCTTCGCCCCGGTCGATCAGGCGGCCGGCGGCCAACGTCAGCCCGCGCAAGGCTTCGAGATCGTTGGCGACGTCGCCGAGCGACCAGTTGAGCCCCTGATGGTCGAGAAGCCGCTTGCCGAATGTCTCGCGCGACGCGGCATGGCCAAGCGCCGTTTCGAGACTTGCGGCCAGCATGCCGGCGCACATGGCCGCGACATAGACGCGGGCGCCGTTGACACCCTGCATCGCCAGCTTGAACGCCTCGCCGGGCGGCGCCAGCATGTCGTCGTCCGGCGCGATGTAGTCTTCGAGCACGAAACCGCCGGCGCCGATCGCGTGACCGCCCGACAGCGCGTAAGGGTCGGCGCGGCGAAAGCCCGGCCGCCGCGCATCGACGAGAAACGACGCAATGCCGCGCCAGCCCGCGGCCGGATCGGTCTGCACATAGGTAATGAAGAGTTCGCCGATCGCCGCATTGGTGATCCAGCCCTTCTCGCCGTTGAGCTTCCAGCCGTCAGCGGTTTTGACCGCGCTCGTTTGGATCGAGGAAAAGTCGCTGCCGGCGCCGGGTTCGCTCAGGGCCGTGCCGCCGAAGATGTCGGCCTTCATCAGCGCGGGGACATGCTGTTCGCGGTGCTGCGCCGTCGACGAGACGGCCAGCCGCGCGGCGACGTTTTGCGTATTGACCAGCGAGAAGACAAAGGCCATGTCGGCGCGGGCAAGTTCCTCGCAGAGCGCGAGCTTCACCATGTAGCGATGGCCGGGGCCGCCCGCTTCCTTCGGTAGTTCGAGCGAGGCAAGCCCCAGCGCGGCTGCCGCGCGCAGCGCCTCGACGGGCTGGCGGCGTTCGCGCTCCCAGGCGGCGGCCTGCGGCTTCACGGTGTCGCGGGAAAATCCGGCGGCCTTGTCGAGCAACGCCGCTTCGTCCACCGTCAGTTCATCGCGCAGAAACCCCGCCATTGCCGCCCCCTTCAGACGCCGAGACCTTCGATCACCAACGACTCCAGATTGGCGCGCATTTCGTCGGGAATGGCAATCGCCTTGCGCGTCGTCAGGTCGAGCGCGATGGCGACCGCCTCCGCGGTGGCGATGGCCTCGCCGGTTTCGAGATCGAACAGCCAGTGGCACCAGGTATAGATTTTCGGGCCGACATTCTTGAGGCCGCTGCGGAGCGTCAGCACATCGCCGACGCGCGGGTGGCGGCGATAGACGAAGCGGTATTCGAGCGCCGCGCCGCCGACCGACGGCGTCTTCGAGCGGTCTGCGCCGCTGGTCTGCGCCAGCAGGTTCGGAATACCGTCCGACACGATGCCCATGAAATGGCGGATCGTCAGGAAGCCCTGCCCGTCGCATTGCGCGGCGTCGATTTCGCCCTGCCAGGTGCGCACCATGCCCATGCCGTCGGCATCGGCGAGCCTCGGCGAAGGCCGCGGAGTGTAAATTTCGAGGCCGCGCGGGCTCCCATGCACCGGTAGCTCGACGACAAGCGCCTTCGCCGCCGTCTTCACCTTTGCCGGCAGCGGCTTCATCTCGCGGCTTTCCTCATCCAGCAATTCGACCTCGGCAATGAAAGTGGCGGCCACATCGCCCGAGACGGTGTTGACCATCTCCTCATAGACGCGCAGGCCGAAGTCGCGCACTTCGAGAATGCCGGCGCGGATGAAGAAAGGCGCGCCCGGCCGCTGTTCGCGCAGGAAACGCACATGATGGTCGCGCACGAAGAGCCGCACGCCCTCGGCGCGGGCGAAGCGCGGCCCGATGCCGAGCCTGAGCGCCAGCGCGGCAAGCCCCTGCCCCGCCTTTTCGACATAGAACTGCACGTTCATGTGCCCCATCTGGTCGCTTTCCCAGGTCTGGACGCTCGACCTTGCGACCTCGATCATCTCGCTCATGTTTTCTTTCTCTTGTTTCTGTTGTGATGACGAATGGGGATCAGCGGCGCGCGCGAAGCGCGTCCGGTAACGGCACGGCCTTGCGGCTCGCCTTGTCGAAAAGCAGGCCGGCGCCCTCGGCGATGCAGGCAAGCTCGCCGGTGTCGCCCGAAAAGAGCCAGTGGCGGTAACGGATGGTCTTGCCGTCGGTGGCGTTGATGCCGGTGCGCACGAAGAGCGTTTCGCCGGCGCGTAGTTCGCGCAAATAGGCAAGGCGTATCTCGACGGTCGCCGTCGCAAGCCCGCGCGCCGCCTGTTCGTGGCGGCCGAGGCCCGCATGCGCCCACATATGGCCCTGTGCGTCGGAGAAGCGCGCCATGAAGAAGCGCGCGTTCATGTGATTGTTGGTGTCGCATTCCCAGGTGTTGACGACCGAGCGGTTGGTCTCGACCATGCCGTCGGCATCGGCGCGAGAAAGCGAGACGTCGCGCTCCAGCGACTCCTTCGGCAGCGAACGCGGCAGTGCTTCGGGCGGCAGCTCGGTCGTCATCGTCGCGGCGCGATGCCGCACCTCCTCGGGCCAGGGCGTCAGCCGTCGCGTCGCGAGATCGAGGCAGCCGGTTTCGATCACATAGGTGGCGGCCAGCCGGTCGTCCAGAACCTCGCGCATTTCCTGATAGATGCGCATGGTCTTGTCGCGCATCTCGACGATGCCCGAACGGATGACCACGAGGTCGCTGGCGCGAAGCTCGCGGTGGAAACGGATGTGATGCTCGAGCGCGACATAGCCGAGACCCGTCTGCGCCTGATCGAGCGCGGCATGCCCCAACGCGACGCGCAGATTGTAGGAGCTGTCGGAACTCTTCGAGATGTAGTGCTGGATATTCATATGGCCCATCTCGTCGCATTCCTGCAGCGAGACATAGCCGCGATAGGTGTCGATCATGCCGGTCATATTTTCGGGACTATGTTCGTCGATGGCGGGTGCCGCAGCATAGGGGCGGGTGTGCGGCTTGTCATGCGCCGGGAAGCGCGGCCAGCCGGTGCGCCAGCAGGTCTTCCGCAGCGAAACCCAGCGCCTCCAGACGGCCGGCGCCTTCGAGCACACGCAGGCCGATCAGGAAAGCCGCAAGGCAGAGGATTTCGCGGTGGGCGGCGGCGCCCTCAAGCCCGGTCGCGGCGCGCAGGGGCCCGCCCAGCGCTTCGAGCACCGCGATGACGCGGCCGGTGACGGCGCGGTCGAGCTCGGGGTCGAGCGTGCCGGCCGACATCAGCCGGCCGGCGAGGCGCACATGCGGCGCGTTGCCGGCGATGGCGGCCAGCGCCTCGTGCGCGGCCGCGGTCAGTGCCTCGGCGGGCGAGCTTGCTTTCTCGGCCGCCTCGCGCATGCGCCTTGCCAGATGTCCGAGCTCTTCGGCGGTGAGGGCGATCGCCAGTTCGTCGATGCCGGCGAAATAGGAATAGACCGCGCCGGGCGCGTAGTCCGCTTGGGCGGCGACCGCGCGGATGGTCAGCGCTTCCGGCCCGCCCGCATCGCAGACGCGGCGTGCGGCGGCGAGGATTGCCTTGCGCTTGTGGTCGCGCAGCGCGCTGCGGCGTCTTTCGGCGGCGGGCGCGGCCATCAGAATTTCCAGGTCGGGCGCGAAACGCCCTCGGCGATGGCGTTGAGGCGGTCGGGGCGGTTCAGCGTGATGGTGGCGATGCGGCCCTGCCGCTCATAGAGAATATGCTCGAAAGGCATGGATTCCTCCCGGGGTTTCGCAGTTTTATTGAACTAGTATCAGATTTATGAACATTGTTCAATTTTTTAGCTTTCATACTCCATTGCGTATCCCGGTTTCCGGTATATACTTTTCGCATGATCCGCTCGTTCCGATGCACGGACACTGCCCGGCTGTTTGCCGATGAGAATGTCCCGCGCCTTGGAGCGATCGAAAAATCCGCCCGGCGCAAGCTACTGTTGCTCAACGCCGCCCGGAAGGTCGAAGAGTTGCGTGTACCGCCAGACAACCGGCTCGAAGCGCTTAAAGGCGAAAGACGCGGCCAGTATTCGATCCGAATCAACGATCAGTGGCGCATATGTTTTGTCTGGCAGGACGGCGATGCGGCCGATGTAGAGATCGTCGACTATCATTGAGCGAGGATGAGAAGATGAGCAGACAGACCAAGAAGCTGGACCCCATTCCGCCGGGCGAGATTCTGCTTGAGGAGTTCATGAAGCCGCTCGGCCTCAGCCAGAACCGGCTTGCCCGCGACCTCGATGTGAATGTTGCCAGGGTCAGCGAGATCGTGAGGGGAAAGCGCGGGATTACCGCCGACACCGCGCTGCGGCTGGCCAAATATTTCGGGACGACGCCCGAACTCTGGCTCAATCTGCAGAGCGATTACGACCTCCGCCTTGCGCGACGCGACGTGTGGCCCGATGCGGCGCCGCGGGTGCGGGAACTCAGCGTCGCCTGACGCTACCCCACCACGCGCTTCAGGAAGGCGTCGGCCTGGGCGTTGGCGGCGGCGGCGAGCGCGCCGGGGAAGGCGACGAAGCCGTGGGCGCCGCCCGGATAGATGCCGAGTTCGGCCTCGTTGCCGGCCGCGATCCAGCGCGTGTACATGAACAGGCTGTCGTCCAGCAGGGCGTCGCGCGTGCCGACGGTGAAGAGCGCCGGGCAGAGGCCCTTGAGGTCGGCATAGAGGGGGGAGACATCGGGATCGCGCCTGTCGACATGGGGCGGCATGAAGGCGTCGCCGAATTTCTGGATGTCGAGTGTGCGCAGGATCAAGCGTTCGTTGCCGAAAGCGCGCTGGCTCGGCGTCATCGACATGTCGAAGGCGCCGAAGACCAGATTGGCACCCTTGAAGCCGGTGTAGCCATGACGGTCGCGCATGCGCAGGATCGTGACGGCCGACAGGTGTCCGCCGGCGCTTTCGCCGCCGATGGTGAGCTTGTCGGTGCCGAATTCCTTCTTCGCGTTCTTCGCCAGCCAGACCGCCGCCGCCTCGCAATCGTCGGGTCCCGCCGGATAGGGATGTTCGGGCGCCAGCCGATATTCGACGCTGACGCAGGCGAGACCGACCTTGTCGGCGATGCGTTCGAGCAGCGGGTCCTGCTGGTCGGCGGCGCCGAGCGTCCAGCCGCCGCCATGGATGTGCAGATAGACGCCTTTCGGACTATCGGGCGCGATGACACGCAGCGCGATCTTGCCACCCTTGTTGCTGGCCGGGCCGTCAATCTCGATCGTGCGGGCGCGGGGCGATTTCGGCGCCAGCGGGAAGGGGCCCTCGCCGCGGGCGCGGGCATCGCGCACTTCCTGCGCGCCGATGTCCCACCAGTCCGGCGCACCGTCCATCGCCTTGATGATGGCGTCGTTGATGGCTTTCGTTTCGGCGGAAATGGCGTCTGCCGTGTAGAGCTTCGGGTCGAACGGATTGCTGCCTGACATGGTTTCTCGGGGCTCCCCTCAGTGTTCGCGTTTCTTTTGCAGGAGTAGAGCGGATTTCCGGCGGATCGTCTATCGGACGCGCCAGGCCCAGACGGCATCGCCACTGTCCATGCGGCTCGTCACTTCGATTTTCAGATGGCGGTTGTGGACCGCGAGCGCGCCTTCCCATAGCGCGTTCCAGGCGTCGAAGCAGGCGGGCGTGACGCCTTCCCGGCCCTCCATCATGCGCCATGTCGAAATCGATACTTCGGCGCCCTTCACGTCCGGCTTGTCGCCACCGGCATCGAGCATGGCGCCGAAATAACGCGCGAAGGCGGCGGCGTCGTTTCGCTCGACGCCGATCAGCGCCGCCGTCGCGTCGTAGCATTGCATGCCGATCAGGCGGCCCGTTTCCCAACCGAGTTTTCGCGCCTCGTCCTCGCCGAAGAGCAAGACGGCGGCGGGCAGGATCGAGCGGATATATTGCACGGCGTAGTTGCGCTTCGCCTTGATCATGCGCTCTTCCGACCATTCGACATGGGGAAGTTTCGTGGGGTCGACATCCGGGCCATTCTCGTCGAAGCGGAAGCGGAGCCGTTCATCCGCCGCCAGCGGGCGATCCTCCTCGATGAAATAGCCTTCGAGGCAGGGATCGATGCGGGTGGTGATGTTGGTGCAGACGAAGCCGAGATTGGGATTGCCGAGCGTCACGCCAACCTGCGAATGGAAAGCGCGCATGAAGGCGACGGAGACCTCGTTCGGCACGGCGCAGATCGCGGCGCCGTCCCAGATCCAGCGCGGCGGCAGGTATCGCACCCAGGCCTTGCGGTCGCTTTCGGGGATGAACTCGCATTTCACGCCGCCGACATGATTGGCGAGATAGATGTATTGCGCGCAGGCGACAGCGGGCGGCAGCTTGTCGAGGCCGAGATTCTTGTAGCCCGCCAGAAACTTCTCGCGGTGCTGCGCCTGAAAGGTGCGGAAGTTGAGCTCGGTGCCCGCCGCCTCGCCCTTGAAGACGACGGCGCGCAGGATCAGTCCCGTCAGGTAGCGCTGATGCAGCTCGGCGCTGGCCAGCCAGCCGTTGAGCTCGGTTCTCGTCGCCGTGGCCATTTTTCTCCCCCCGGTGTTTTGGGGGGGGATAGCGCAATCAGACGGCGGCGCTATAGGGCGGCGCGGGGTCGTATTCCATCAGGCGCTGCGTCAGGCGCGCATGAGCTTCACCGTGCATCTGGCCGGTGAGCCAGAGCGCCATGTCGATGCCGGCCGAAACGCCGGCGGCGGTCACGACATTGCCGTCGCGGACATAGCGGATGTTTTCAAGCACGTCCGACGCTTCGCCACGCTTGCGGAGCTGTTCGATGAAACCCCAATGGGTGGTGACGCGCCTGCCCTTCGCCGGACCGGCCGCGCAAAGGATCAACGCGCCGGTGCAGACGCTTGTCACCCATTCGACGGCAGCCTGACCCGCGATCCATGCCAGCAGATTTTCGTTTTCCACCTCGCGGCGCGTGCCCTGACCGCCCGGCACCAGCAACACATCGAGCTTCGGCGCATCGGCGATCGACATATGCGCCTCGACGCGCATGCCCTTGGCGCCGGTAATGGGTCCGCCCGTTTCCGAAATCAGGATGACGGTGTCGGGGCGTTCGCGGCCTTCGAAACCATGCGCCTCGTTCGACATGGTGAAGACCTCATAGGGGCCGACGAAATCGAGTTCCTCGACGCCATCGAAAATCAGGATGCCGATGGTGCGGCTCCTTGCGGGTGCGGCGGTCATGCATGCGCGTCCTGTGCAGAGGGTGAAAGATGCCGGACCCCGGATGTTTCCGGGGCGGGGAGAAGATCGCGCCGGGCGGTGCGGAATCTTTCGCGGTAGCGGCCGGGGGTGACGCCGAGATGGCGAATGAAGGCGCGGCGCATGCGCTCGGCGGCGCCGAAGCCGGCATCGGCCGAAACGGCGTCGAGCGACAGGTCGCTGCCGGCGAGACGGCGGCAGGCCTCGTCGAGGCGGGCGCGCTCGACGAATTGCGCCGGGGTGATGCCGGTCTCCTCGGCGAAGCGGCGGGCGAAGCTGCGCTCGCTCATGGCGGCGCGGGCGGCCAGCGCCGGCACCGAAAGATCGGCGCACGGGTTTTCGACGATGAAGGCGCAGACGCGCGCAAGCCGTGAGTCCTCGACGCGCTGCGCCGCGAGTTGTGCGGAAAACTGCGACTGGCCGCCGGGGCGCATCAGATACATCACATGATGACGCGCGATCAGCAGCGCCGCGTCGCGGCCGAGGTCTTCCTCGATCAGCGCCAGTGCGAGGTCCATGCCGGCGGTGACGCCGGCCGATGTCCAGAATTTTCCGTCGCGCACATAGATCGCGTCTTCTTCCACCGTGACGGCCGGGAAGCGCCGGCGCATCGCCGGGGCATAGGCCCAGTGCGTCGTGGCGCGGCGGCCATCGAGCAGGCCGGCGGCGGCGAGGATGACCGAGCCGGTCCAGATCGAAACGACGCGGGCGGCAGGCGCGGCGGCGGCGCGCAGAAAGGCCAGTATCCGTTCGTCTTCCATCGCGGCGCGTGAGCCGAGGCCACCTGTCACCATCAGCGTATCGAGGGTGGCGAGGTCGGTAGGCGCTATGTCGTCCATCGTCCGGGCGGCATGCAGGGCAAGGCCGCTCGTCGTCATGACCGGGCCGGGCTCGGCCGAAACAAGCTCGACCGCATAGGCCGGGCGGCCATCGGCGAGCAGCGCCGTGCTCAAAATCTGCAAGGGGCCGGCGATGTCGAGAATCTGGGCGTCGGCATAGGCGAGCATCATCACCCGGCGAGGGGCGGGGGCGGATTTGCGGGGCTTTGGCGAGGCGGCGGCGGTCATGGGGCCAGACTAGGCCCGGAAGCGGCTGGCGGAAATGACAAATGACACGCATTTTCTGCCAAGCGGCGCAACGAAAAGCCCCGCCCTTTTCAGGGCGAGGCTTCCGATCTTGCCGGCCGCGGGCGGGATCAGGCTGCCGCCTTCTCCTTCGACGGGGCGAAGCGGCCGTAGAAGGTTTCGCCCTTCGAGGCCATGTCGCGCAGGAGCTTCGACGGCGCGAAGCGGGGCCCGTATTTCTGGGCGAGCTTGTCGCAGGCTTCGACAAACGCTGCCGTTCCCACCATGTCGATCAGCGACAGCGGACCGCCGGCCCAGGGCGCGAAGCCCCAGCCGAGGATCGCGCCGACATCGGCATCGCGCACGTCGGTCACCACGCCTTCCTCGAAGCAGCGCGCGGCTTCCAGCGCCTGAATGTAGAGGAAGCGGTTTTTCAGCTCCTGCACATCGAGATCGTCGGGGTTCTGGCTCTGTCCGACGAGATCGGCGAGGCCCGGCCAGAGCTTCTTCTTGCCGTCCTTGTTTTCCGGGGCGGGATAATCGTAGAAGCCCTTGCCGGCCTTCTTGCCGACGCGGCCGAGGTCCACGACCATTTTCTTCACGAGGTCGTCGGCGGGCGAGCCGACATATTTGTCGCCGAGGTCCCTCTTCGTCTGCTCGCGCACCTTGTAGGCGAGATCGAGCGAGACTTCGTCGTTCAAGGCCAGCGGCGCCATCGGCATGCCGGTCATGCGGCCGACATTCTCGATCATGGCCGGCGGCACGCCCTCGCCCAGCATCGCCAGACCTTCGCCGACATAGGTACCGAAACAGCGCGAGGTGTAGAAGCCTCTGGAGTCGTTGACGACGATCGGCGTCTTGCGGATCTGCTTCACGTAATCCATGGCTTTCGCGAGCGTCTCGTCGCTCGTCTTCTTGCCCATGATGATTTCGACAAGCTGCATCTTGTCGACCGGCGAGAAGAAGTGGATGCCGATGAAGTTGTCCGGCTTTGCGGCGGCTTCCGCGAGGCCGGTGATCGGCAGGGTCGAGGTGTTGGAGCCGTAGATGCCGCCTTCGGCCAGCATCGGCTCGGCCTTCTTCGTCACTTCCGCCTTGATGTCGCGGCTTTCGAAGACGGCTTCAATGACGAGATCGGCGCCCTTGAGGTCGTCGTAATTCGTCGTCGGCTTGATGAGGCCGAGCAGCTTGTCGGCCTTGCCTTGCGTGGTCTTGCCGCGCTCCAGCGCCTTCTTCAGGAGCTTTTCGGACCAGGCCTTGCCCTTTTCGGCGTTCGCCTGATCCGTGTCGAGGAGGATGACTTCCATGCCGGCTTGAGCCGAGACGTAAGCGATGCCCGCCCCCATCATGCCGGCGCCGAGAATGCCGAGCTTCCTGACCTGGAAGGGCGCAATGCCCGCCGGGCGGCGCGCGCCTTTGGCGAGTTCCTGCATGGAGAGGAAGAGCGAACGGATCATCGCCTTGGAACGCGGGTCCATCAGCAGCTTGGTGAAGTAGCGCGTCTCGATGCGGAGGCCCGCCTCGATCGGCACCTGAAGGCCTTCATAGACGCAGGACATGATGAATTTCTGCGCCGGGAAATTGCCATGCGTCTGCTTGTGCAACGTCGCATTGCCGATGGTGAAGACCTGGCCGCCGCCCTTCGAATGCGGATCGCCGCCCGGCACCTTGTAGCCTTCGCGGTCCCAGGGCTGGATGGCGATGGCATAGACTTCCGGGCCCTTCTTGCCGAGTTTCACTTTCGGCTGCGCGAGGCCTTCCTTCAGCCATGCCTTGGCGGCCGGGACGAGTTCGGCGGCGGGCACGACCTTGTGGACGATGCCGGCCTTCAACGCCTTTTGCGGATCGAGCGAGGTGCCCTGCAGGATCAGCGGCAGGGCTGCCTGCGCGCCGATGAGACGCGGCAGGCGCTGCGTGCCGCCGCCGCCGGGGAGCAGACCGACCTGGGCTTCGGGCAGGCCGATCTGTGTTTTCGGATTGTCCGACGCGACGCGGTCGGGGCAGGCAAGCGTCACTTCGAGGCCGCCGCCGAGCGCCGTGCCGTTGATCGCGGCAACGACCGGCTTGCCGCAGGTTTCGAGGCCGCGCAGCAGCATGTTGAATTTGAGATTGCCCTCATACATCGCCTTGACGCGATCTTCCTGCGAGCCGCCGCTAGGGCCGCCGGCCTGACTGCCCATCATCGAAAGATCGGCGCCGGCGCAGAACGCATCCTTGCCGGAGGTCAGGACGGCGCCCTTGATGGCGTCGTCGGACATGATTTTCTCGATGATCGCGGCCATGTCGGCCATCGAGCTTTGCGAGAGCACGTTCATCGAACGGCCGGGCATGTCCCAAGTGATGAGGGCGATGCCGTCGGCATCGATGTCGAATTTGAAGTTTTCATAAGCGGTCATTGTCGCCTCACACGCGTTCGATGATGGTGGCGGTGCCCATGCCCGCGCCGACGCAGAGCGTGATGAGGGCGGTGTTGAGATCGCGGCGCTCGAGCTCGTCGAGCACGGTGCCGAGGATCATGCCGCCGGTGGCGCCGAGCGGATGACCCATCGCGATGGCGCCGCCATTGACGTTCATCTTCTCATGCGGGATATCGAGCGCCTGCATCATGCGCAGCACGACGGAGGCGAAAGCTTCGTTCAACTCGTAGAGGTCGATGTCCTCGGGCTTCATGCCAGCCTTGGCCAGCACCTTGCGCGAGACGTCGGCCGGGCCCGTCAGCATGATGCAGGGTTCCGAACCGATCGAGGCCATGGCGCGGATGCGGGCGCGCGGCTTCAGGCCCATGCCCTTGCCGGTGGCCGCATTGCCGACGAGAACGGCCGAGGCGCCATCGACGATGCCCGACGAATTGCCGGCGTGATGAACGTGGTTGATCTCTTCCACTTCCGGATAGCGGTCGAGCGCGATGCCGTCGAAGGCGAATTCGCCGAGCGAGGCGAAAGAGGGCTGCAGCGCGGCCAGCGATTGCATCGTCGCGTCGGGGCGCATGTGTTCGTCATGGTCGAGAATGGTGAGGCCGTTGATGTCCTTCACCGGGATCACGGACTTCGAAAAATAGCCCTTGTCCCACGCATTCCTGGCGCGCTTCTGGCTTTCGACCGCATAAGCGTCGACATCGGTGCGGGTGAAGCCGTATTTCGAACAGATGAGATCGGCGCCGATACCTTGCGGCGTGAAATAGGATTTGAAGGCGATGTTGGGATCGCTCGACCAGGCGCCGCCGGACGCGCCCATGCCGACACGCGACATCGACTCGACGCCGCCGCCGATCGCCATGTCGGCTTCGCCCGACATGACCTTGGCCGCCGCCATGTTGGTTGCTTCGAGGCCGGAGGCGCAGAAGCGGTTGATCTGCACGCCGGCGGTCGTCTCCGCGTAGTCGGCATTCAGCACCGCGATGCGGGCAATGTCGCCGCCCTGCTCGCCGACGGGATCGACGCAGCCGAGCACGACGTCATCGACTTTCGATGTGTCGAGGCCGTTGCGGTCGCGGATGGCTTTCAAGGTCTGGGTCGAAAGTTCGAGCGCTGTCACTTCGTGAAGCGCGCCATCCTTCTTGCCCTTGCCGCGCGGTGTGCGCACGGTGTCGTAGACAAAACATTCGGTCATTCGATGTCTCCCTGGGGGACTTGTTGTTTTCCGTCGCGGCACGCCTTCAGAGCGTGCGGGCGATCAGCATCTTCATGATTTCGTTCGTGCCGCCGTAAATCTTCTGGACGCGTGCATCCGCGTAGAGCTTCGCGATGGGATATTCCATCATGTAGCCGAAGCCGCCGAAGAACTGGAGGCAGGTATCGACGATCTCGTTCTGCTTCTGCGTCGTCCACCATTTCGCCATCGCGGCGGTGGTGGCATCGAGCTTGCCGTCGAGCAGCTTCACCGCGCAGTCGTCGACGAAGACACGCGCGATGGTCGCCTCCGTCTTGCATTCGGCAAGCTTGAATTGCGTGTTCTGGAAATCGAGGATGCGCTGGCCGAAGGCGGTGCGCTCCTTCACATAGTCGGTCGTGTATTTGAGCGCCATTTCCATCGCGACACAGGCCTGCACCGCGATGATGAGACGTTCCTGCGGAAGCTGCTGCATCAGCTGGAAGAAGCCCTTGCCTTCCTCGGTACCGAGGAGATTGGAGGTCGGCACCTTCACATCGTCGAAGAATAGCTCGGAAGTGTCCTGCGCCTTCATGCCGAGTTTCTTCAGATTTCGGCCGCGGCGGAAGCCTTCGACCTCGTCGGTTTCGACCATGATGAGCGAGGTACCCTTGGCGCCGCCCGACGGGTCCGTCTTCGCGACGACGCAGATGAGGTTTGCCTGCTGGCCGTTGGTGATGAAAGTCTTCTGGCCGTTCACGACATACTGGTTGCCGGACTTCTTCGCTGTCGTCTTGACGCCCTGAAGATCGGAGCCGGTGCCCGGTTCGGTCATGGCGATGCCGCCGACAATTTCGCCGGTTGCCATCTTCGGCAGCCATTTCTTCTTCTGGTCCTCGGTGCCATAGGACTGGATGTAATGTGCGACGATGCCGGAATGGACGGAGTTGCCGAAACCGGAAATGCCGATGCGACCCTGCTCTTCGGCAATGACCATTTCGTGGGCGAAAGTGCCGCCGCCGCCACCATACTCTTCCTTGATGGAAGCACAGAGAATGCCGGCTTCGCCCGCCTTGAGCCAGGCATCGCGATCGACGCTGCCCTGTTCGTCCCACCGCTCGCTATGCGGCAGAAACTCCTTCTCGTAGAACTTGCGGACGGCGCCCTGGAGAATTTCCAGTTCCTCGGTCAGCCAAGGCGATTTGTATCCGGCATTCAGACTCATTCATCGTCTCCCTGAGGTGTATTTTTCAGAATTCATTGGCGGCCATCGCCATCATGGGGTCGGCGCCGTGGCGGATGCGCGCGAGGTGCATCGCCGTTTCGGGCACGACATGTTCCATGTAGAAGCGGCCTGTCTTGATTTTCGTTTCGTACCAGGTCCTGTCGTCCTCACTTTGGGCGGCGAGCCTGTCGAACGAGACTTTCGCCATCATCGCCCACATGAAGGCGAGACCGGTGACGCCGAAGAGATGCATGTAGGGCGTCGAGCCAGCGCCGGCATGATCGGGATTTGCAAGCGCGTTTTCCATGAACCACATGGTTGCCGTTTCAAGATCCTTGCGCGCGGCGGCGAGCGGGTCGAGGAAAGGCTTCAGATCGGCGTTCGCCTTGTTGGCAGCGATGAAATCGTCGATAGCCTTGAAGAAGGCGAAGACGCCGCGGCCTCCGTTCTGCGCCAGCTTGCGGCCGACGAGGTCGAGCGCCTGCACGCCGTTGGCGCCTTCATAGATCATCGCGATGCGGGCATCGCGCACGAACTGGCCCATGCCCCATTCGTCGATATAACCGTGACCGCCATAGACCTGCTGCGCATCGACCGCATGGGCGAAGCCGCGATCGGTGAAATAGCCTTTCAGCACCGGCGTCAGCAGCGACATCATGTCGTCACCGAACTCGCGGGTCTTTTCATCGTTCGAGCGATGCGAAAGGTCGCCGTGCAGCGCCGTCCAGACGAGGAGCGCGCGGGCTCCTTCGTTGAAGGATTTGGCGTTCAGCAGCATGCGGCGGATGTCGGGATGGACGATCAGCGGGTCGGCGGGCTTGTCCTCGGCCTTGGGTCCGGTCAGCGCGCGGCCCTGCAAGCGCTCCAGCGCGTAGGTGACCGCGTTCTGGTAGGCGACTTCGGATTGCGAGAGACCCTGCAGGCCGACGCCGAGACGGGCCTCGTTCATCATCGTGAACATGGCGCGCAGGCCTTTGTGCTCCTCGCCGACCAGCCAGCCGATCGCCTCGTCGTAGTTCAGCACGCAGGTGGCGTTGCCGTGGATGCCCATCTTCTCTTCGAGCGAGCCGACCGAAACACCATTGCGGTTTCCGAGCGAGCCGTCGTCGTTGACCATGAATTTCGGCACCAGGAAGAGCGAGATGCCCTTGACGCCGGCGGGACCGCCTTCGATGCGGGCGAGCACCAGATGCAAAATGTTGTCGGCGAGATCGTGGTCGCCGGCGGAAATGAATATCTTCTGGCCGCTGATCTTGTAGGAGCCGTCGCCGACCGGCACGGCCTTCGAACGCAACAGACCGAGATCGGTTCCGCAATGCGGCTCGGTCAGGTTCATCGTGCCGGTCCATTCGCCGGTCACGAGCTTCGGCAGGTATTTCTTTTTCTGTTCGTCGGTGCCGTGCTGCGACAGCGCCGAATAGGCGCCGTGGCTCAGGCCCGGATACATGCCGAAGGCCATGTTTGCCGACGAGACCATTTCGTTGAAAATGACGCCGAGCGCGTTCGGAAGGCCCTGCCCGCCATATTCCGTGTCGGCAACAAGCGCCGGCCAGCCGCCATCGACCAGCAATTTGTAAGCGTCCTTGAAGCCCGCGGGCGTCGTCACCACGCCGTTTTCAAGCTTGCAGCCTTCGCGGTCGCCGATCTGGTTTAAGGGCTGCAGCACTTCTTCGGTCAGCTTCGCCGCTTCCTCGAGAATGGCGTCGACGAGATCGGCCGGCGCGTCGGCAAAGCCCGGCAGGTCGCCGTATTGCGAGAAGTCCAGCAGCTCGTTCAGCAGGAAGCGGTATTCACGCAGCGGCGCTTTGTAGGTCGGCATGGGTTTCCTCCGGCGGGTTTGCGGGGCCGGTCCTTGCCGGCCGCGCCAAGCCTCAGACGATAGCCTTTTCCGGCTTTTTCGTCTTCGCCGCTTCGGAGGCGACAAGCTTCTTTTCGGCCCGGTCGCGCTTTTCGCTGGCCGCGATCTGCGCCTCGAGGCGGGCGCAGCTCTCTTCCAGCGTCCTGATCTGGAGGTCGATCTCGCTGCGTTGCTCGCGGAGACTTTCGATGCGGCGGCGGAACTTGCCGATGGCGACGCGGTTTTGCGTCACGCCGCCGTCTTCCTGGTCGTAGTGGCTCAGGATTTCCTTGATCTCGGCCAGCGCCAGCCCGACGTTCTTGCCGCGCACGATCAGCGTCAGGCGGGCACGGTCGCGCGGGTGGTAGACGCGGGTCTGGCCGCGGCGTTCGGGCGCGAGAAGGCCCTTGTCCTCGTAGAAACGGATGGCGCGGGTCGTCAGGCCGAATTCCTCGGCGAGCTGGGTGATCGAGAAGGTCTCGCCGGCGGCATCGCGGGTCGTGCGGCGGGGCGCCTCGATGGCGCTGTGAAGCTGCTGGTCCATGAGATGATCGCTCCCTGAATGCGATATTTTTGGCTTTTTTCTGCCGTTTTTTTGATGTGGGCCGGACTCTAGTTTACGTTGACGTAAGCGTCAAGAGGCGGCGGCGGACGGCCGATCTGGTATGTTCGCCGCGACTTGCACGGAGGCATGACATGCGACCGATTGCGGCCCTTGCGGCGATTTCGATGCTGGCGGCATGCGCGCCCGGCCCGGCGCGGGAGCAGCCGCCCGTCAATGTCAGCACCACAAGCCTGCCAACCGCAGCCAGTGCCACGGCCGAGGCCGACACGCCGCTCGGCCGCGCCGTGACGAACGCGGTCAATGAATGGCGCAAGACGCGCGGCGCCGGCGTGCTTGCGACAGACGCAACGCTGCAGCGCGCCGCTGCGGTCCATGCCACCGACATGGCGCTGCGCGGCTATTTCGGCCATCACAATCCTGAAGGCCAGGGCCCGCGCGAACGGGTACTGGCGGTCGACAAGAACTTCAGCGCCCGCATCTCGGAAAACGTCCAGGTGGTGGAGGGGCCCAGCTACGCCGCGATGAACGATGCGGCGCTGGCGAAGCTCATGGTCGAGAAATGGGCGCAGAGCCCGCAGCACCGGCAGAACATGCAGGCGGCAGACGCAACGCGCAGCGGCGTCGGCATCGGGCGGGCGGGGACGCGGATCATCGCCGTGCAGGTTTTCGCCGGGAACTGACAACCCGTTTCCGGGCCATTGCCGGGCGGGCCCGCGAGGTGAGATGCTCGCACGATCGAATTTCGGGGAAGCAGCACCATGAAACGCAGAGAGTTTATCGGCGGCGCGGCGGCCGGCGCGCTTGCCATGCCGGCGCTGGCGCGCGCCGAGGGCGCCATCGAATGGAAAATGGCGACGGCCTGGCCGACGGGCGCGCCGGGCGTCGGCGTCAATGCGCAGCGGCTGGCCGACCGGATCGGCGCGATGTCGGGCGGGCGGCTGACGGTGAAGCTTTTCGGCGCCGGCGAGCTTGTGCCGCCTTTCGAGGTGTTCGATGCCGTGTCGCAGGGCACCTGCGAAATGGGGCACGGCACGCCCTATTACTGGCAGGGCAAGAACCCGGTCTTCCACTATTTCACCGGCGTGCCCTTCGGGATGATGGCGCCGGAAATGGCCGGTTGGCTGCAGTTCGGCGGCGGACAGGCGCTGTGGAACGAAGCCTATGCGCCGTTCGGCGTGGTGCCTTTTTACGCCGGATCAAGCGGCGTGCAGGCGGGCGGCTGGTTTCGCAGGCAAGTCAATTCGCTCAACGACATCAAGGGGTTGAAGTTCCGCATCGCGGGGCTCGGCGGCGAGGTGATGCGCAGGCTCGGCGCCAGCGTCGTGCTGACGCCGCCCGGCGAGATTTTCACCGCGATGAAGAACAACACGATCGACGCCGCCGAATGGGTCGGTCCGTGGAACGACATCGCTTTCGGACTCAACAAGGCCGCGCGCTATTACTACCTGCCGGCCTTCCACGAAGCAGGGCCGGCGCTCGAACTGACGGTCAACAAGGCGAAGTTCGAGAGCCTCGCGCCGGACCTCAAGGAAATCGTACGCGGCGCGGCGATGGCGAGTGCCGCCGAAACGCTGGCCGACTTCACCTTCCACAACGCCGAGGCCTTTGCCGGACTGGTGGCGGCCGGCGGCACGGCGCTCAGGACATGGCCGGAACCGGTCGCCGAAGCGATGGCCGGGGCGGCGCGCGAGGTGCTGGCCGAACTTGCGGCGAGCAGCGATCTCGCGGGCCGGATCGCGGCCTCCTATGGCCGGGCACTGGCCCATGCCCGCGCGTGGTCGAAATGGAGCGATGTGGCAATGCTCGGGCTGCGCAACGATCATTCCGTGGGCTGACGCCGAGACCCCCCTGAAATCGCGCCCGTTAACCCGGTCTTTACCTAGGTTGGCGCTTTATGAGGGAGGTTGCCGGCCTGTGTTCAGACATCGGCCGGCGCCTGCGCAACCGCTACAAGGTTTTGGGTCAGCGCGCGTTCGTAATACCAGATAGCGCGGTTTATACTGCCCCAGAGGGTTAACGGGCATAGTGATTCGGATGAGACCGGGGGTTCCATGGAGCGTCAAGGGCATTGAGCCCGAGGCGCGCGAGGCGGCCAAGCAAGCTGCCCGGCGGGCGGGCGTGACGCTCGGCGCGTGGCTGAACCAGGTCATCATGGATACAGGCACGGACGAAGTGGGCGCCGACGGCGCCGGTTCCGCTGCCTACCGGAATGCCTATGCGCCGCCGCCCGAGGCCGCGCCGCAACCGGCGCCGGCCGAGCCGAAATCTGTGTCCGGGGTCGATCTCGCCCCCGTGGCCGAGGCGGTGCGCGAGGTGGTGCAGCGGGTCGAGAACAGCGAACGCCGCACCGCGGAAATGACGCGCAGGCTCGAAGCGACGGTGGGACAACTCGCCCAGCGCATCGACCAGTCGGAGTACGACATGGACGACAGATATTCCGAGGCCCGGGTTTCCGATGCGCGATCGCTGGATCCGCTCGACCGGAAATTGCAGCAGCTTCACGAACGCATGGAGCGCGCCGAGCGCGCGCGCGGCGGTCTGCGCCCCGAGGATGCGCGCACGATCCAGACGCTCGAAAAAGCCGTCAATGCGGTCGTCGATCATCTCGACGCGACCGAGCGGCGCACCGACGAAACGCTGAGCGAAATCCGCCAGTCGCTGGCTTCGCTTTCGGACCGCGTCGAAACGGCGGAAGAGGAAACCGAGCGCGAGGAAGCCAAGAAAAGGGCACGCGCGCTCGAAGATGCGCTGATGCAGCTTGCGACGCGCATGGAAAAGATGGAGCACGGCGTCACCGGCATCGGCCCGCAGGCCGTGGAAGCCGCGCTGAAAGCCATCGAGGAGAAGTCGCAAGCCGAAAACCAGCGCGCCACCATCGACCGGCTCCAGACGAGCCTTGAGCAAATGGCGCGGCGGCTGGAGCAGACCGAACATCGTACCGAGGAAACGGTCAAGACTTTCGAGACGAGCGTCAGCAGCATCGCGCGCAAGCTCGAAGACCTCGACAATGTGCAGCGCCACGAAATTCCGCAGGCGCTGGCGCAACGTCTCGAACAGATGGCGCAACGCCTCGAACACAACGAACAACTGACGATGCAGGCGGCCCAGACCGTCGAACAGGCGATTGCCGGCATCAACGAAAATCTGAGCGCGACCGACAATCGCGACCGCGAGGCGCTGACGACGCTGCAGTCGATGATCGAGAAGATGACGAACCGCCTCGGCTATCTCGAACGCGAAACCAAGGCCGTGAAGCAAGCGACGCTTTCGCCGCAGCTCAATGCCGGCGTTGCCGCGGGTTTCGCGCCGTCCGGGCCCGGCTTCCCGCTGCCGCAATTCGACGCGCCGCCGATGCTCAATCCGGCAATGGGCGGCAATCTCGGGCCTGCGCTCAACGCAACCGATTGGGGACGCACCGCCGCGCCGACGGTTTCGGCGCCGCCGCCTGCCGACGCGCCCTATGAGAGAGAAGCGTCTTATGGGAATGACGCGCCGCCGCCCTATCCCGCCGACGATGAGAGCCATGACGACGCACAGATGCGTGCGCCGGTCGATGACGGCGTCATTCCGCCCGATCCCGCGCCGCCGCCGATGGAAAACGCCGGACAGCGCGCCGCCAATGATTTTCTCGCCGCCGCGCGCCGCGCCGCGCAGGCCGCCGCGCAAGGCGGACAGGCGCCGCGGCAGGAACCCTATTACGGCACACCGCCGGCGCCCGGCTATCCGGAATCGCCGGCACGTTTTTCGGCCGAGGACAACGGCGCCGGCCGGCGCAAACTGATCACCGGTCTTGCGGCGAGCTTTGTGTTGCTGGCGCTGATGGCCGGCGCCTATGTCATGCTGAATGAAGGCCCGGCGCCGCGCATCGCGCAGCCCGAACGCCCGATCGTCGAGCAGAGCGCGCCGCAACCTTCAGTGCTTGCACCGGGCGGCGCCATCCCGAACGAAAATCCGGAGGCCAGTCCGGAAGACGCCGGCGCGGCGGCAAGCGAGGCCGCGACGCCGGCGTCCACCACGACACCTGCAACGACACCGGCGGCGAAAGCGCCGGACGAAGCGCTGGTGCCCGCGCCGAAGCCCGCAACGCCGAAACCCGCGACCGCGCAGCCGGCCGGCCAGGCGACGCTGACACCGGCGGCGCCCGCAACGGCGGCACCGGCAAAGCCCGTCGAGACCGCGCCTGTCGAACCGGCACGGCTGACGCTGATGGATGCGGCGACGCGCGGCGACGCGGCGGCGCAATACGAACTCGGGCAACGCTTCGCCAATGGCGAGGGCGTGTCGCAGGACATGGCGCGCGCCGCCGAATGGTTCGAGCGCGCCGCCAATCAGGACCTTGCCATCGCGCAATACCGCCTCGCCACGCAATACGAGAAGGGGCGTGGCGTTCCGCAGGACGACGCCAGGGCGCGCGCGCTTTACGAGAAGGCAGCGGAAAGCGGCAATGTGAAGGCGATGCACAATCTCGCGGTCATTCACGCGGAAGGACGCGGCACCGCGCAGGATTTCGCGACCGCCGCCAAATGGTTCGATGCCGCCGCCAATTACGGCCTCGGCGACAGCCAGTACAATCTCGCCGTGCTCAACGAACGCGGCCTCGGCATCGAGAAGAACCCCATCGAGGCCTATAAATGGCTCGCGATCGCCGCCAAGGGCGGCGACAAGGGCGCGGCCGCCAAGCGCGATGCGCTGGCCGCGACGATGGACGCCGCCGACCTCGCCAAGGCAAAGGTGGCTGCCGAAACATGGCGCGCGCGGACGCCGGAACCGCTTGCCAATGGCGACATCAGCACACTGAAGAGCTGGGACGTGTCGGCGGTGGGCAATATCGGCGGCGAAGCGGCGCCGACGCGCGACGCCATCGCCCGCACGCAGGCGCTGCTCAACCGGCTCGGCTACGATGCCGGCTCGCCCGACGGGCTGATGGGCCCGCGCACCCGCGACGCCATCCTCAGCTACCAGATGACCGAGGGGCTGGAAGCGACGGGCACGGTGACGTCCGAGACGCTGGCGACGCTTGAGGCGCGCTTCGGCTGATCCCGTTTCCGGCCCGGGATGCCTAGGAATTCCCGCCCGGACGTGTTACCCAAATCCGCATCCGTTTCTCCGTCCCTTTTCGCTCCGGGACGGCTTCCGGCCGCCGGAGCCGCGCGTCATGCAGATTTATCTTCCGATCGCCGAGATGCCGGTCAGCGTGTTGACCATTCTGGCCATGGGCGCGGCGATCGGCTTCCTTTCGGGCATGTTCGGCGTCGGCGGCGGCTTCCTGATGACGCCGCTGCTGATTTTTCTCGGCATCCCGCCCGCGGTCGCCGTCGGCACGCAGACGACACAGGTCGTCGCCTCTTCGGTGACAGGGGCGCTCGCGCACTTCACGCGAAAATCCATCGACTTCAAGATGGGCGCGATATTGCTGATCGGCGGCGTTGCCGGTTCCATCAGCGGCATCTTCCTTTTCAAGGCGCTGAGCCGCATCGGACAGATCGACCTCGTCATCTCGCTCGTCTACGTGCTTTTTCTGAGCGTCATCGGCGCGATGATGATGGTCGAGAGCGTGCGCGCGATCCGCGCGGCGCGCGGCGGCGCGCTGCCCGCGCGGCGCGGCGGCCATCACAACTGGATCCACGGCCTGCCCTTCAAGATGCGGTTTCGCCGCTCGAAGCTCTATATCAGCGTCATTCCACCGATCCTTGTCGGTTATTTCGTCGGCACATTGTCGGCGATCATGGGCGTCGGCGGCGGCTTCATCATGATCCCGGCGATGATCTATCTGCTGCGGATGCCGACCAACGTCGTGATCGGCACATCGTTTTTCCAGATCGTGTTCGTGACGGCCCTTACCGGCGTCTTGCATGCCTATACGAATTTCGCCGTCGACATCGTGCTCGGATTCCTGCTGGTGATCGGCGGCGTCGTCGGCGCGCAGTATGGCGTGCGCGCGGCGGAAAAACTTCCGGCCGAACAGTTGCGGGCGCTGCTGGCTGCGATCCTGCTGCTGATCGGTCTCCGGCTCGGCTATGACCTGGTGACGACACCGGCCGATCCCTTTTCCGTCGTCGATGTGGTGCCGCACAGATGATCGCCGTTTCCGCATATCGCCTCGCGCTTGCACTCGCCTTCGCCGTTCTGGCGGCGGGGTCTCTCAAGGCGGATCAACTGGTGACCGATCTTTCGGAACACCAGATTGCCATCCGTTCCAATTTCACCGGCACGCAGATTCTGCTCTTCGGCGCGGTCGAGGCGCGCACGCCCGGCACCCGCGCGCTCAACCGCGACATCGTCGTCGTGGTGCAGGGGCCGAACGCGCCGGCGATGGTGAGACGCAAGGAGCGCGTGGCCGGCATCTGGGCCAATCACGATTCCGTCACCTATCCCGACGTGCCCGGCTACTATGCCGTTGCCAGCACACGGCCGCTCGAAGTGACGACGACACCCGACATTCTGAAAGCTTTGCACATCGGCATCGAAAGCATAGACCCCGGTATTGCGGAAGCCCGCGCCATCGACGGCACGGCGCAGATGCTGCTGCCGGAGCAGGAAACCGCGTTCTGGAAGGCGCTGATCCGCAACAGGCAACGCGAGCGGCTCTATGTCAGCGTGCCGGGCGGCGTGACATTTCTCGGGCAGACGCTATTTCGCGCGCGTGTCGACATTCCCGCCAATGTGCCGGTTGGCCTTTATACCGCCAAGGTCTATCTGTTTCAGGATGGCGATGTGATCGACACGATTTCGTCGCCGCTCTATATCGACAAGCGCGGCATCGAGCGTTTCATCTATCGCATGGCGCATAGCGATCCGTTGCTTTACGGGTTGCTCGCCGTGCTCGGTGCGGCGTTTGCGGGTTGGCTGGCTTCGGCCGTCATGAGGCGTCCCTGATGGAGATCGGATATTTCGCGGCGGCGGCCGGCGGGCTCATCAGTTTCCTGTCGCCTTGCGTGTTGCCGCTGGTGCCGGCCTATCTCTGCTTCATCGCCGGCACGTCGCTTGAAGAGCTGACGCGCGAGGATGCGGGAGGAAAGCCGCTGGCGTCGGAGGGACTGACGCAGCGCGTCGCGCTGGGCGCCGCCGGTTTCGTGCTCGGCTTCACGACGATCTTCGTCGCGCTTGGCGCAAGTGCGTCGGCAATCAATCCTTTCATCATGTCGAACAAGATTTTGCTGTCGCAAATCGCAGGCGCGGTCATTGTCGTTTTCGGCCTGCACTACATGGGTCTCTTTCGCATTGCGCTGCTCGATCGCGACATGCGTTTTCATATCGCCGGTAGTGGCGATGTCGCGCGCAGCCCGGCGACGCAGTTTTTCAGTCCTTATGTTCTCGGTCTTGCCTTCGCGTTTGGATGGACGCCCTGCATCGGTCCGATCCTCGCGACGATCCTGACGATCGCGGCGGCGCAGGAAAGTTTGCAGGCGGGCGCGGCGCTGCTCACCGTCTATTCGCTCGGGCTCGGCATCCCCTTTATCGCGGCGGCATTTGCGGTGCGCGGATTTTTGTCGTTCGCGTCGAGATTCCGCCGTCACATGCGCAAGGTCGAGATGGTGGCGGGGCTGCTGCTGGCGGCGACGGGCACGCTGATGATCCTCGGCTCGTTCGAGCGGATCGCGATTTTCCTGCTGGAAACTTTTCCGGTGCTGGCGACGTTCGGCTAGAACGGGGATAAACCCGGGGATTGCTTATTTTATCCCCGCCGCGAAGGTGATTTGTGACAGTTTTTTGACAGTTCGATGACAGAGAGAGGGTTTATCCCCGAAACGGGGACAAGTCCCGCAATTCGATCTGTATACAGATTAATCCGCTTCGAGGCGGCGGGCGGCGACGGGGACGACGGTACGGCCGCCCATCATCCAGGCATGGAAATCGAGACCGGGGAGCAGATCGTCGAAGGCGCGGTCGAGGACGTTGAGGCCGCCGGCATAGGCGCCGAAGGCGGGAAGGACCATCCGCGTGCCGTCGGAGGCGTAGCAGCGGCGGCGGAGGCGGCGGCCACGCACGCGAACCGCCGCGCACGGATGAAGATGGCCGGCGATCTCGCCCGCGGCGGGGGCTGATTGCGGCTCGTGACGGAAGGTCAGCGGACCGAGGTGAAATTCCTCCATGATCTCGCCACCGAATTCACGCGGCGGCGCCGGATCGTGATTGCCGGAAATCCAGATCCAGTCGCAGCTCCGCGTGAGTCTTGCAAGATGCGCGGCATCTTCCGCCGCCATGCGGCTGTCGGCGCGGGCGTCGTGGAAGCTGTCGCCGAGCGCGATGACGATGCGCGGGCGGAAACGGGCGATCAGGTTTTCAAGGCGGGCGAGCGTCGCGCGGGTGTCGTAAGGCGGCAGCGCGATGCCGCGCGCGGCGAAGGCCGCCCCCTTTTCGAGATGAAGGTCGGCGACGACCAGCAAGCGTTCGGCGGCGAGAAAGGCCGCGCCTTCGGGTGTCAGGTCGAACGCGACACCGCAGACGGCGAGCGCGGGGTGCGTTTCGAGGTGAATGTCTTTTACGTCGTACATTTGCCGGTCAAATTCAGACGATCTACGGATGCTGCGCGGCCCATGGACCCCGGCTGTTCCCGGCTTTCGCCGGGACAGGCGCCGGAGCGACACTTTTATATGAGGAAGAGCCACGCCTCAAACCAGCCGCGTCGCTTCTTCTATCAGTTTGTCGGCCGCTTCAGAGAGTAACGCCTCGCTGGCCTCGCCGTCGACATGGACCTTGCCGATGTCGAGCAGGACGGGGACGGCCAGCGGCGAGACGCGGTCGAGGCGTTTCAGGACGATGCGGCCACGGATGCGCTTCAGCATCGCCGCGACGCGGGCGATGTCGAGCAGGCCGGTGGCGGCGTCATTATAAGTGGCGCGCAGCAGGATGTGATCGGGTTCGTGCTCGCGCAGCACGTTGTAGATCAGGTCGGAGGAGAAAGTGACCTGGCGGCCGGTTTTCTCCTGACCGGGATAGCGGCGCTCGATGAGGCCGGAAATAATCGCGCAGTCGCGGAAGGTGCGCTTCAAGAGGCTCGATTCGGCAAGCCAGGCGTCGAGATCGTCGCCCAGCATGTCCTGTGCGAAGAGTTCGCCCAAGGGCAGTTCGTGACGCTCATGCATCAGGCCCGGATCGCGCAGGCACCAGATCGCCAGCGAGTATTCGGAAGCGACGAAGCCCATGGGGCGCGCGCCGGCACGGTCGAGGCGGCGGGTCAGCAACATGCCGAGCGTCTGATGCGCGAGACGGCCCTCGAAGGGGTAGCAGACGAGATAAAACTTGTCGCCGCGCGGAAAGCATTCGACCAGCAGATTGTCTTCGCCGGGAAGCAGCGAGCGCCAAGACTGCATTTCGAGCCATTCGCGGACCTGGGGCGGCAGATGCGTCCATTCGGCGCGCCGCGCGAACATGCGGCGGACGCGGGAGGCCAGATAGGTCGAGAGCGGAAACTTCCCGCCGTAATAGGAGGGGATCATCGGCTCGCCCGATTGCGACTTCGTGACCAGCGCCTCGGTTTCGGCCAATCCCTCGAAGCGCAGGATATGGCCGGCGAACAGGAAAGTGTCGCCGGGCGATAGCTGGTCGATGAAATATTCCTCGATCTCGCCGAGATAGCGCCCTCCGCCGCCGCCCATCGGACGGCGGCCGCGCCTTATCATCCGCACCTTCAGCATCGGCGCCTCGACGATAGTGCCTACATTCATGCGGTATTGCTGGATGACGGCAGGCGAGGCGGCGCGCAGGCGCATGTCGCCGTCGAGCTTCGCGTTGGGGCGGAGGCGGGCGAAGCGTTCGTAGGATTTCAGTGCATAGCCGCCGGTGGCGACGAAATCGACCAGTTTGTCGAAGTCGTCGCGCGTTAGCGCACGGTAAGGTGCGGCAGATATAATTTCCGTATAGAGATCGCCGGGATCGAAGGGCTGCGAACAGGCGCAACCGAGAATGTGCTGCGCCAGCACGTCGAGCGCGCCGGTGCGCGAGACCATGCCGTCCTGCGCGCCTTCGAGGGCTGCGGCGCGAGCGGCCTCGCATTCGAGCACTTCGAAACGGTTGGCCGGGACCAGCAGCGCGCGCGACGGTTCGTCGAGGCGGTGATTGGCGCGACCGATGCGCTGAGCCAAGCGGCTTGCGCCTTTCGGTGCGCCCATGTTGACGACGAGATCGACCTCGCCCCAGTCGATTCCGAGATCGAGGGTCGAGGTGCAGACGACGGCGCGGAGCGTGCCCGCCGACATGGCGGCCTCGACCTTGCGGCGGGCCTCGGCCGCGAGCGAGCCGTGATGGAGCGCGATGGGGAGCGCGTCGTCGTTGAGCCGCCACAATTCCTGAAAGACGAATTCGGCCTGTGAGCGCGTGTTGACGAAAACCAGCACAATGCGGTTCGCCCGGATCGCCTCATAGACGGCGGGAAGCGCGTGGCGCGCCGAGTGACCCGACCAGGGGATGCGCGCCTCGCCGCCCTCTTCGTCGGGCAGGCCCGATGCGACGATACCGATTTCCGGTGCGGCACCGGGGGGCGCGACAATGATTTCGGCGAGGGCTTCATGTTCCGGTGTTTGCGGCACCAGATAACGGCGGAGCGCGTCCGGCTCGGCGACGGTGGCTGAGAGGCCGACGCGGCGCGCGGCCGGGGCAAGCCGGCCGAGCCGCGCGAGGCCGAGCGACAAGAGATCGCCGCGTTTCGAGTTTGCCAGCGCGTGCAGTTCGTCGAGCACGATGCAGGACAGCGAGGCGAAGAATTTCGGCGCGTCGGTGTAGGAGAGCAGCAGCGCCAGTTGTTCCGGCGTCGTCATCAGGATCGAGGGTGGCGTGTGGCGCTGGCGCAAGCGGCGGTTTTGCGGCGTGTCGCCGGTGCGGGTTTCGATGGCGATGCCGAGGCCCATTTCGGCGAGCGGGATTTCGAGGTTGCGCTTGACGTCGACGGCGAGCGCCTTCAGCGGCGAGATGTAGAGCGTGTGCAGCGCGGGCTTCGATGGCGGATTTTCTGCGAGATAGACAAGGCTCGGCAGAAAGCCCGCCAGCGTCTTGCCGGCGCCGGTGGGCGCGATCAGCAGCGCGGATTTGCCGGCGCGGGCGAGATCGAGCAGCGCCAATTGATGCGCGCGCGGGCGCCAGCCGCGCGTTTCAAACCAGCGCGCGAAGGCGGGCGGGAGTGCGGCGGTCTCAAGCGGTGTTCGGGGCGCGGGGCGCGGGGCTGTCATGGGGCGAGGTTAGCAGGGTGCGCGGCGATTGGGGGAGGACGAAAAGGCGGCGCCCCCGCAGCGCCGCCTTCCACCCTCGCCAAGCGGAGGCGCTCCCTCTTTCGCCTCCGCAGCGCGGCGGCGCTACCGGACGCGCTCGATCGCGGGCGGCACCCACCGCCCATCAACCGCCTCGGGCGCGGGCGCGAAGAGCCGCAAGGTGACGCCGAGCTTGCCGCTTGCCGGTGCGGGTAGCCAGTTCGACTCTCGCGCCTCGCCCGGGTTTTCGTGCTGCAGGTAGATGTCGAGCGAGCCGTCGGCGTTGAAGGTCAGCGCGTCCCTGTCGCCGATGGCGAAACGGTCGAGCGGGTTGGCGACCTGGAAACCCTCGTCGTCATACATCGTCAACGACCAGAAAGCGTTCGCCGGCGGAAGTTCGTCCTTGCCGAAATGCAGCACATAGTCCTGGCCGCCCATCAGCGGCTGCCCCGCCGCGTCGGCGAGGTTCATGGGATATACGGCGTCCTCCAGCGACAGGGCGCCGAGACCGATCATGGTGACGATCGCGCGCTTCAGATAGTCGTTGCCGTAGACACCGAAACCCGAGCGGCCGATCAGCCAGCCGTTGCGCGTCTCGCCGATGCTTGCCGTGACGCCTTTCATCAGCGTCTGCACCCGGCCCGGCGCGGCCTCAAGCGCGGCACGCGCCGCCGGGTCGAGCGCGGCGATGTCGAAGGGCTTGCCGGCTTCGAGACCGAGCCGCCGCATACGCTCCAGAGCGGCCCAGTCGGTCGGATGCGGCGCGTGCTTTTCGAGAAGCTTTCCGGCCCGCGCGAAATAGGCTGCGGCCGGCATGTCGTGCACCTGCTTCAACGGATCGGTCTTCATGTCGACGCCGCTATCGGCCGCCGGCGCGGCGGGGCGGCGTTCGGGCGAACCCCATTGCGCCATCGGCACAACCGCCATCCGGTCCTGAATGGCGTGCACGTTCGCGTAGTCGGCGGGACCGTTCGTCTGTATACGGCCGATAATCCATACATCGGCGGTCGGCGCGTCGATCCGCCGGACGCCATCGGGGAGCTTGCCCTGCCAGCCGGGGGGAACGATGCCCCAGTTTGCGGGGCCGGTGCCGCTGGTGCGCCAGCCCGGCGCCGCGAAGACCTCGGTCCACATGTCGTAGAAGGGCAGGATGTAGTAGCGCCCGCCGGTGTCGGGCATCGAGACGATCACCGGCCCGTCGCGCAGATCGAGCCAGGCCAGCGAATAGAGCGTGTCGAAATTCGGACGGACAACCGTGCGCGAGGCGGCATCCGGGTAGCTGCGACGATGGTGGAAGGCATTGACCGGGCCAACCCCCTCAACCGCACCCGCGGGCAGATTGGTCATCACCGCACGCGTCACATCCATCGTGACGAGCGGATAGAAGTAGGCATAGGCCTCGTCGGCCGCCGCCTGTATCTCGCTCTTGTCGAAGGGAACCGCCGGCGAAGCGGCGGCACTGCCCAATGTCATGGCAGCGGCTGCGAGACCGGCTGCCAGAAACACCGACTTCCTCATGCTGTTCGTCATTTCATGCTCCTGCGTTTTTCCCGAAGCGGGCGGCTCCGCGCCGAGGCACCTGCCCCGGCGAAGCGGAAACTAATGTCGGCCATTGAAAAGAATTGTCCCTACAGGTACATTTGAGCATGGTTTCCGATGCAACCGAGAAGCGGCTGCTCGCCGCCGCGCCCGCCGGCTGGTTTGCCCGCCAGCCGGCCGGATTCCGGCGGCGGCTCCTCGAACGATCCGTCGAGATGTCCTTTTCCGATGGCGACTGGCTCTACGGGACCGAGGATGAGGCCGGCGGCCTTTTCGCCATTTTCGATGGCGGCGTTCACCTGTTCGCCGCCGTGGCGGACAAGGGCACCGTGCTGATCGACTTGGCGGGGCCCGGCAGATGGTTCGGTCAGGTGGGCTTGCTTCCGCAAACCCATCGGCTCGTGACGGCGGTCGCGGCCGGGCCGGTCCGGGCGCTTGCCGTTCCGCGCGGCGTGCTGACGCGCTTCGTCACCGCGTTTCCCGACGCATGGCCATCCTTCACCGCGCTGAACCTGGAGCAGATGCAGGATATGGTGCGTATCCTCGCCGACATTCTCGCGCTGCCGCCCGCCATCCGCGTCGCCGCGCGCCTGCATGGGCTCGTCTCGCGAACGAGCGGCGCATATGAACGCCATGTGCCGGTGACCCAGGCCCAGCTTGGCGAGATGACCGGACTCGAACGCAAGACCGTGCATCGCGCCCTGCAGTCGCTGCAAACGCGCGGTCTGATCCGGCTGCGCTATGGCGCGATCGAGGTGCTCGATCCGCGCGGCCTCGGACGCGCCGCCGGTGGCAGCGACTGACAATTGTCAGCGATGCGCTCGATCCCCATTTACTGCCTATCTCCCGAAATCCGCTCGAATGAAACCGTCTGCCCGCGGCGGGGCAATGCTTAGACCAAAATTGTCTTTGCCGGGCTTGACCCGGCAATCCAGAAGACGCGGAACGCGCCGTCTCTCTTCGCAAGAAATTTTTCGCCGCTACGTGCAGACGATACATGCGAAGCGGGACGCCGCCTGCGGCGGCTTCTGGATGCCCGGATCAAGTCCGGGCATGACATGTGCGGGTGGGACATGAGACGAACGCCAAGGCAACAAGTGCCGGGATGACACTTATATTTTTGATTCAGGCCGGAAGAAAAAGCTACCGGCTTTGACGACATGGGGCGTTCAAATTACGGGACTTCAATTCGGCGGGGCATCATGGGAGACTGACGCAACCTTCCATGCCCCTTTCACGACACGGAGTGCCCCACCCCATGTTCGATCAGTTGCCGCCGGAAATCCGCGAACATATCGACGCGCTGCTGCCGACATTTGTCGAGCACGGGCTATCGATGCTGTCGGCCATCCTGATTTTGATTGCCGGCTTCTGGTTTGCCGGCAAGGCGCGGACGTGGACGATTTCCGGCATTGCGCGCGTTCCCGGCATCGACGAGATGCTGCAGAATTTCTTCGGCACAATGGTGCGCTATCTGGTGCTGATCTTCACGCTGCTGGCGGTGCTGGCGAAATTCGGGGTGCAGACGGCGAGCCTGATTGCCCTGCTCGGCGCGGCGGGCCTTGCCGTCGGTCTTGCGCTGCAGGGCACGCTGTCGAATGTCGCCGCCGGTGTGATGCTGCTGATCTTCCGGCCGTTCCGCGCCGGGCATTATGTGGAAGTCGGCGGAATCGGGGGCACCGTGAAACTGCTGTCGCTCTTCACGACCGAACTGACGACGCCCGACAATGTGCAGATCTTCGTGCCCAACAGCCAGATCTGGGGGCAGGCGCTGAAGAACTATAGTTTCCATGCGACGCGGCGCGTCGATTTTTCATTCGGCATTTCCTATGGCGACGATATCGCCAAGGCGATGGAGGCGATCCGCGCCGAGTTCGAGGCCGATCCGCGCTGCCTGAAGGAACCGGAGCTGTTTATGGGGGTCGGCAATCTGGGGGACAGCTCGGTCGACATCACGGTCCGGGTATGGAGCGCGACGGCGGACTACTGGCCGCTGAAATTCGAGTTGACGCGACGGGTCAAAGAACGCTTCGACCGCGAGGGAATTACCATCCCCTTCCCGGCGCGGACGGTCTATGCTGGCAAGGACTGAGAGCGGCGTCACAGGAACGGATTTCAAAATGGACCGGATATTCGGCGGGCCCGCGCTCGCCACAATTTTCAAGCTGGCGGTCGCTTCCGTCGCAGTCGGCATCGTGCTCGCCATTCTCGGCATCAAGCCCATCGATCTCTGGCGCGACTTCCTGGCAACGGCGGCCAATATCTGGTCGATGGGGTTCGAGGCCATCGACTGGTCGTTCCAATATCTGATGCTCGGCGCCATCGTCGTGGTGCCGATCTTCATTGTCGTCCGGCTGTGGACAATGATGACGGAGCGCCAGAAGAGGGATTGAAGGGGACTGCCCACGATCTTCCGTAGCGTCATTGCGCGGAGGCCTTGGCCGACGAAGCAACCCAGAAACGGCAAACTCACTCCGTGCCGTTTCTGGGTTGCTTCCTCCTGCGCTGCTTCGCAGCTTCGGCGGACAGGCCGCTTCGCTCGCAATGACGTTGACGGGAGACGACGCCTCCGCCGCGCGCTAATCTCCTCCCAAACAAACATGCGGGAGGACGAGATGGTTTCGATGTTTCGCGATGGGCTCTTGAAGGGCAAGCGCATTCTGGTGACGGGCGGCGGCACCGGGCTCGGCAAGGAAATGGCCGAGGATTATCTGCGGCTCGGCGCGGAAGTTTACATCTGCGGGCGACGCAAAAACGTTCTCGACGAGACGGCGAAGGAACTGATGGACCGCCATGGCGGCTCCGTCAAAACGCATAGTGTCGATATTCGCGTGGCGCAGGCCGTCGACGACATGGTGGGCGAAATCTGGGCCGATGGCGGGCCGCTGACCGGGCTCGTCAACAACGCGGCCGGCAATTTCATTTCGCCGACCAAGGATCTGTCGCCGCGCGGCTTCGACGCGATCGCCAATATCGTCTTTCACGGCTCGTTCTACGTGACGCATGCGGTGGGCACGCGCTGGATCGCCGACAAGGTGAAGGGCAGCGTGATCTCGATCCTGACGACATGGATATGGAACGGCGGGCCTTTCACCGTGCCTTCGGCGATGTCGAAGGCCGGCGTCAACATCATGACCAAGTCGCTGGCCGCGGAATGGGGACCTTACGGCATCCGCCTCAACGCGATCGCGCCCGGTCCCTTCCCGACCGAGGGCGCCTGGGCGCGGCTCTCGCCCGGCCAGTCGACCGATGGTGAAGGCTCGCGCGACGGCATTCCGATGGGGCGCGTCGGCGAGATGGACGAGTTGAAGAACCTCGCAACCTTCCTGATGGGCGACGGCTGCGCGTACCTCACCGGGCAGACCATCGCCATCGACGGGGCGGGCTATTCGGCGGGCGGCGGCAATTTCTCGCGGCTGTCGAAGCTTACCGACGACGACTGGGGAAAGATGCGCGAAATGATCCGCGCGGCCAACGACAAGGACAAGGCGCAACGGAGCGTTTGAGACGCGCTTATAAATCAAAGTGTCACCCCGGCGCCTGTGGGTGGTTCACATCTCGATGACAACCTTGCCGACGACTTCTCGGTTTTGCAGCATGCGCATCGCGTCGACGGCGCGTTCGAGGGGGAAGCGGGCGCAGATGTGGGGCTTGATCTTGCCTTCGGCGGCGAGGCGGTCCACCGCTTCGATGTTGGCGCGGCCGGCCTCCGGGTCGCGGCGGCCATATTCGCCGGCGCGGACGCCAACGACCGAGAAGCCTTTTATCAACGGCATGTTGACCGAGACCGAGGGGATGCGGCCGCTGGTGAACCCGATGATCAGCAGGCGGCCGTTCCAGGCGATGCAGCGCACGCTTTCATCGAAGACGTCGCCGCCGACCGGATCGTAGATCACGTCGGCGCCACGGCCGCCCGTGAGTTCCTTCACATGTTCGCGGAAGCCTTTCGTCACATTCAACACATGATCGGCACCGCGCGATTTCACCACTTTCAGTTTTTCATCGGACGCCGACGTCGCGATAACGGTGGCGCCGAGGAGCTTGCCCATTTCGACGGCGGCAAGGCCGACGCCGCCGCTCGCCCCATGCACCAGCAGCGTTTCGCCCTTTTGCAGACGGCCGCGGCAGACAAGCGCCACATAAGCGGTGAGGTAGGCCGCCGGGTAGGCGGCAGCCTCGGCGAAGTCCATGGTGCCGGGGATGGCGCGGCAGGCGGCTTCGGCGGCATTGGCCTCTTCGGCGAAGCCGCCGGTGCGAAGCCCGGCGACGACGCGGTCGCCCGGCTTGAATTTCGTCACGCCTTCGCCGACGGCAGCGACCAGCCCTGCTCCTTCCATGCCCGGCGCGAAGGGCAGCTCGGGCTTGAACTGATATTTGCCCTGCACCATCAGGATGTCCGGGAAGTTGACCGAGCAGGCCTTGAGGCGCAGCCGCATCTCGCCCTTGCCCGGCGGCGGCAGCTCAACCTCGTCCATGCGCAGGACGGCGATGTCGTCGGACAATTCACGCACACGCATGGTTCGCATTTTTGGACCCCCGGAATTTTCGCTTATGGCAAATTGCTGTGTGCGCCAAGCATAGAGGCGCGGTCCCAACTTCGCCACGGTGCGGGTGGAGAATAGGCGCGGGCGGGCCGCCGGAGGACAAACGCAAAATGATAAACGGTATGGAAGAGGCGCGGTTCGGTGTGGCGCATCTCGACCGGATCTCCCTGCACTATGCCGAGATGGGACCGGCGGACGGGCCGCTCGTGATCCTGCTGCACGGCTTTCCCGACACCTGCCTTGGCTGGTCGCACCAGATGCCGGCGCTGGCGAAGGCGGGGTTTCGCGTCGTGGCGCCGGACCAGCGCGGCTACGGGCTGAGCGGCAAGCCGCGCGGCGTGCGCGCTTACGATCTCGACGAACTGGCCGACGACATCGTGGTGCTCGGGGCGCATTTCGGCGAGACGCGGCTCCGCGTCGTCGGTCACGACTGGGGGGCGAGCGTCGCGTGGTGGCTCGCGTCGACGCGGGGCGCGCGCATGGAAAAGGCGGCGGCGATCAACGCACCGCATCCGGCGATCTGGAAACGGTCGATGTATGGCGACAAGGCGCAGCGCAAGAAGAGCCGCTATGTGAAGGCGATGCGGCTGCGCTGGTTCCCCGAAATGGCGATCCGGCGGAAAAATTTCGAACCCTTCGTCGAGACGCTGAAGGCGGCGGCGCGCGCGGGCGTGTTCAACGGCGAGATCGAGGCCTACAAGAAAGCGTGGCGCGAGCCGAAGGCGCTGAGCTCGATGCTCAACTGGTATCGAGCGCTGCTGAAAAAGAAGATGCCCGAGGCGCCGGGACGCATCGAAACGCCGCTGCTGCTGATCTGGGGCGGGAAGGACCAGTTCGCCGAAACGGCGCTGGCGCGCGAGAGCATCGCGCTGTGTGCGCTCGGCGGGACGCTGTTCCTTGCCGAGGGGTCGCATTGGGTGCATCGCGAGGAAGCGCAACCGATCAACGAAATGCTGATCACATTCTTGCAATCCGATCAGGACGCATAGCCCCAAGCGCCGGCGGCGGCGACAAGGCCGAGAACGATGAAGATGACGGCCGTGGCGGCACGGGCAAGACGGAGCGGCACATGCCGCGCCGCGACCTCGCCGAGCAACACGGCCGGCACATTGGCCGCCATCATGCCGAGCGTGGTGCCGAAGGCGACGAAGACCAGCGACTGGTAATGCGCGGCGAGCGCGACGGTGGCGATCTGCGTCTTGTCGCCCATCTCGACCAGGAAGAAGGCAATGGCGGTGGCGGCGAAGGGGCCGTAGCGCGGCTTCACTTCGTCGTCGCCGGGCGGCGCATCGGGGATCAGCGCCCAGACGCCCATGGCGAGGAACGACACGGCCAGTATCCAGGCAAGAATTTCGCCGGTCAGCCAGTCGGCGAGCAGAACGCCGACAAAGCCGGCACCCGCATGGTTGAGGATCGTCGCGACGAAAATGCCGGCGATGACCGGAAGCGGCGCGCGGAAGCGGGCGGCCAGCAGCAGCGCCAGCAATTGCGTCTTGTCGCCGATTTCGGCGACGGCGACGACGCCAAGAGAAACGAGGAAGGCTTCCAACTCAGTTCAGCGCCTTGCCGACATCCGTGGCGATTTTTTCGCAGGCCAATTTCGCCGCCGGCACGACGCCGGTCATCGCGGTGAAAGCGTGGGCGAGGCTGTCCTCGCAACGATAGACAACGGGGACGCCGGCGGCTTCGAGCTTTTCGGCATAGGCCGCGCCCTGATCGCGCAAGGGGTCGAAGCCCGCCGTCACGACGATGGCGGGCGCAAGGCCGGACAAGTCCGGTTCCTTCATCGGCGAAACGCGGACGTCCTTTGCCTCGGCCGCGTTGTTGAGGTAGAGACCGGCGAACCAGTTCATGATTTCGGCAGTCAGCGGGTAGACGCCGCCGCAACTGTCCATCGAGCCGCCGCGCCATTCCCAATCGGTGACCGGATAGATCAGCAATTGCAGCGCGGGACCGGCGCGGCCGGCGCGCTTTTCCTCCTGCGCGATGACGGCGGAAAGATAACCGCCGGCGCTGTCGCCGCCGACGCCGATGCGGCCCGCAATCATGCCGAGATCGGCGGCATGGGTTTCGGCCCAACGATATGCGGTCAGCGCATCCTCGACGGCGGCGGGAAACTTGTGTTCGGGCGCCAGGCGATAGGCGACGTTCAGCACCGCACATTGCGCGATGTCGGCGATCATCGTGCAGAAAGTGTGGCAGGTATCGAGATCGCCGATGACACAGCCGCCGAAATGAAAGAAGACGAGGCCGGGGAGCGGCCCCGCCGCGTCTTTCGGCGTGTAGAGGCGCGCCGCGAGCGAACCATCGGGGCCGGGCACCGCGAGCCCGCGGACGCCGACGCTTTGGCGCGGCGCATCGTCGAGCAGTTTCAGACCGTCCGCCGTGCCGGCGCGGGCGGCGGCGGGCGCGAGCGTCGTTATCGAGGGTTGCTTGGCGCCCTGCGCGGCCAGAAACTGCGTGCGGGCGTCGAGAATGCGGCCGTCGATCGCCAGCGGCTTGCCGCCCGACATTTTTATCAGGATGCCGTCGGGAAGCTTCAGCAGGGTGCGGACGATAAATTTCTGGACGCTCATCGGCGGGTTTCCTTCGCGGCGCTCGGATTTCACGGGTTCAGGATTTTTTGGCCGGCAAGGCGCGGAAGCCGCTGAGGACCAGTTGTGTGCCGAAAGCAGCGGCGGCCTCGGCATCCATTTCCGGGCGGCGCAACATCCGGTCGCCGATTTCCATCGCGATGCCGACAACGGCGGCCATCAGATATTCCGCATCGACACCGGGCAGCGTGCCGTTGCGGATGTCTTCCTCGATATATTCGCGGATCTCCTCGAAGCCGGCGAGGATCTCGGGCGAGTCCATGCGCACGCGCATCGTGTTGGGGTTACGGCGCATCACCTGGAAGGTGTCGCTGTCGGTCGCCAGATATTCGAAATAGGCGCGGTAGGCGTTGCGGATGAAATCCTCGAAGGTGCGCGAACGGATGCGCTCGGCGCGCAGGCGCGGGCGGATGCGGCGCATGCCGTCGTCCATCAGCGCCTCGAAGACTTCTTCCTTGCTCTTGAAATAATTGTAGAAGGTGCCCGACGCGAGGCCGGTCTTGCGGATGATGTCGCGTACGGAGGTGGCGCCGTACCCAAGGTCGGCAAAGACGATGCGTGCCGCATCGAGGATCGCCTCGCGGTTGTTGTGCTTGGTCTGCTCGCGCTTGCCGCGCGGCCTTGCGGCGGCCGTGGCGCTGTCCACCGCGACCGGCCCTTCCTTGACGTCGGCCATCGTCCCTCCTGCGTCCGGGGCTGCCCTGCCCCGGGATCGTCCGATCCGCCCTACTCTACCCAAATGACGACAATCGTCAATTTCGGGGGGGCGAACCGGTTTCTGGAATCGTTTTATTTTCAGATAGTTAGGGGATCGGCGGCGTCGTTCACGGAAAGGCGTAGGCCGCCACAAGGCGCGTCACCCTTTCGCCATCGGCGGAAAGCGGCAGATGTACGCATTCGAATTGCCGGTAGCCGCGGCCGAGCCAGTCGAGCCTCCCGCCAAGCGCGACGGGGCCGGGCGATGCCAGCATGCGCTGCAGCGCCGCCAGACGCTCCTCCAGGCGCTCGCCGCTGTGACCTTCGCGGATGGAGGTGCCGGTGCGGTCGACGCCGCCCATCTCGACGAGGCGGGTGCCCATGAGCCGGTAGCGCATGTCGAGCGGTTCGTAGGTGATGTCGGCAACGGCCATGTAGGGCAGCAGACGGGGGATCTCAGTCGGGTCGATGTCGCCGGGCGCGGGCATCGTCCGGCCGGCGCGCTTGCGTTCCCAATAGGCGATCAGCTGGGGCAAGGGGGGCGTCAAAGCATCGAGATCGGTGAGAGGCGTCAAGCCTCCTTCGACAAGCAGCATCAGCTTGCGCTCCACTTCCGGCGCATATAATCGCCTCCGACGTCCCCACGCGCATTGTCGCCCCGCATGGCGCGCGACGCAACCGGCGACATGATCCAAATGCCAATTGACTTGGCAAACGATCACGGCGCTACTAAAACGCAGCACTGCAACTTCATGCAATTTTTCGGGAGCGTCATGGCCTCGGGTTTCAAGATCACGCCGGAACACATCGCGTTGATGAAGGACGTGCTGATCGAGCATGTGCCGCATGCGAGGGCGCTCGGCATGACCGTCGTCAACGCGGCGCCGAACGAAGCCTGGCTTGCCGTGCCCTATGACGAAAATCTGGTGGGTAACCCCGAGACCGGCGTCATTCACGGCGGCGTCATCACTTCGCTGCTCGACAATGCCTGCGGCATCGCCGTGCAACTGGCGCTGCCGGAGCGCATGTCGATCGCGACGCTCGACCTCAGGATCGACTACATGAAGCCGGCGACGCCGAAGCTCGACCTCGTCGCGCATACGCATTGCTACAAGGTGACGGCCAACATCGCCTTTGTGCGCGGCACCGCCTATCACACCGACGAGGCCGATCCCATCGCCACCTGTGTCGGCACCTTCATGCTGGCGGCCAACCGCACCATGCCGATGCCGATGACGCCGGAAGCGGCGGCCGAGGCGCTGGCGATGCTGGCGCAGAAGAAGGACGGCTCCTGATGAGCGAGGATACAAAGGCGCCCGACATCGACGCGCTGATGCAGGCGATCCCCTATGCGCGGTTTCTCGGCATCAGCATCGACCAGCGCGGCAACGAGATCACGACCGTGCTGCATTTCTCGCAGAAGCTGATCGGCAATCCGGTGCTGCCGGCGCTGCATGGCGGCGTCATCGGCGCGTTTCTGGAGACGACCGCCATTGCGCAGCTCGCTTTCGAATTCGCGGGCGGCGAGCTGCCGAAGCCCATCGGCCTCACCATCGACTATCTGCGCTCCGGGCGGCCGGTCGACACCTATGGCCGCGCCGAGATCACCAAGCAGGGACGGCGCGTCGCCACGGTGCGCGCCGAAGCCTGGCAGGACGACCGGGCGCGGCCCATCGCCGCCGCACACGGACATTTCCTGCTGAAGGCGGCGGACGAACCTGCCGACAAATGAGCGCTGTGACGCCGGCATCGCGCGTGACGCACCGTACGGTGCTGGCGATTGCCGCGCCGATCGTCCTGTCGAACCTCTCGACGCCGCTGCTCGGCATTGCCGACACCGCCGTGATGGGCCGGATGGGCGATCCGAAATATATCGGCGCTGTCGCCATCGGCGCGCTGATCTTCACGATGGTCTTCTGGACCTTCGGTTTCCTCAGGATGGGCACGACGGGGCTGACCGCGCAGGCGCTGGGCGCGAGGGACGGCGAAGAAATCCGCGCCGCGCTCGGCCGCGCGATGCTGATTGCGGGCGGCGTCGGCCTTGCTCTCATTGCCCTGCAATGGCCAATCCGCGAGGTTGCGTTCTTCCTGCTCGATGGCGGACCGGAGGTCGAGCCGCTGGCGCGCAACTATTTCGACATTCGCGTCTGGAGCGCGCCGGCGGCACTGGCCAATTACGCACTGGTCGGCTGGTTCATCGGGCTCGGGCGCGCGAACATTGCCTTGCTGCTGCAGGTGTTCCTCAACCTCGTCAACATCTTCTTCAACATCGTTCTGGCGCTCGGGCTCGGCTGGGGCGTCGCCGGGATCGCGACGGGCACGCTGATCGCCGAGTTTGCAGCAGCGTTGCTCGGGCTTCTGATCGCGGTGCGGCATTTGCGGTTCTATCCGGGCCAGTGGACGCGGGCGCGGCTCTTGGACGCGGCGCGGCTTGCGCGCACCGTTGCGGTCAACCGCGACATCATGGTGCGCACCGTGGTGCTGATGCTTTCCTTCGCCTGGTTTACCGCCAAAAGCGCCGAGGCCGGGACCGTGACGCTCGCGGTCAATTCGATCCTGCTGCAATTCGTGACGGTGAGCGCCTTCTTTCTCGATGGATTTGCGCTGGCCGCCGAGGCGCTGGTCGGCCGCGCGGTGGGCGCGCGCAGCCGCGATGATTTCGACCGCTCGGCACGGCTTTCGACGCTGTGGGCGGCGGGCATCGCGTGTGTGCTGTCGCTCGGCATTTTCGCGGGTGGCGGGGCCGTCATCGATTTTCTCAGTGTCGATGTGGAAGTGCGCGCGGTGGCGCGGGTCTATCTCTTCTGGGCGGCGCTGCTGCCGGTGCTGTCGGTGTGGTGCTACCAGCTCGATGGCATCTTCATCGGCGCAACGCGAGGACCGGAAATGCGCAACGCCGCGCTTGCTTCAAGCCTGATATTTCTCGGGCTGTGGTGGCTGTTGCTGCCTTACGGCAATCACGGGCTCTGGGCGGCGCTTGCCGGCTTCAACCTGATGCGGGCCGCGTCGCTCGGATTCTATTTTCCGCGGCTGAGACGCTCGATCTAGAAGAGATCGAGAACGCTTTCGGGCGGGCGGCCGATTTTCGCCTTGGCGCCCGCGACAACAATGGGGCGTTCGATCAGGATCGGATTTTCGACCATCGCGCGCACGAGTTTTTCGTCGGAGAGTTTTTCGTTGTCGAGGCCGAGCGATTTGTAAACGTCCTCGCCCTTGCGCATCAGGTCGCGCGGCTTCATTTTCAGTTTCTTCAGGATCGCCTGCAACTCGGCGGCGGAGGGCGGCTCCTTCAGATATTCGATCACTTTCGGCGCGTGACCGTTTTCTTCCAGCAAGGCCAGCGTCTGGCGCGATTTCGAGCAGCGCGGATTGTGATAGATGACGGGCTTGGGCATACCACGTTTCTCCTACAGTTTGACGTCGACGCCGACGGCATCCTTCAGATGCGCGAAGCCGTCGGTGGCGAGATGAGCGGCCAGCTCGCGCTTGATGCGCGCGATGAGGCCGGGGCCTTCATAGGTGAGCGCCGAATAAAGCTGCAACAGCGAAGCGCCAGCGCGGATTTTCATGTAGGCGTCATGTCCGTTCGATATGCCGCCGACGCCGACAAGCGGCAGGCGGCCTTTCGTCAGCCGGTAGATGCCGGCAAGGACGGCGGTCGACATCGCGAAAAGCGGCGCGCCGGACAGGCCGCCCGTCTCCTGCGCGTGGACGCCCGAGATCAGATCGCCGCGCGCGACGGTGGTGTTGGAGACGATCAGGCCGTCGAGGCCTTGCGCCAGCGCGACTTCGGCAATGTCGGCGAGTTCTTCCTGCCCGAGATCGGGGGCGATTTTCAGCAGCACCGGTGTGCGGGTCTTTCGCGCGGCCAGCACACGGGCGATCAATGTTTCGAGTTCGGCGCGGTTTTGGAGGGCGCGCAAGCCCGGTGTGTTGGGTGAGGAAATGTTGACCGTGAAATAGCTCGCCAGCCCTTCGAAGGCGCGGATGCCCGCCTCGTAGTCGGCGATGCGGTCGGCCGCGTCCTTGTTGGCGCCGATATTGACGCCGACGATACCGGGACGCTTGCGGCGCGCCTCAAGGCGCTTTTTCAGCGCCGCATGGCCCTCGTTGTTGAAGCCGAGACGATTGATGACCGCACGATGGACCGGCAGGCGGAAAATGCGGGGGCGCGGATTGCCCGATTGCGGGCGCGGCGTCACCGTGCCGACTTCGGCAAAGCCCATGCCCATCGCCAGCATCGCATCCGGCACCTCGCCGTTCTTGTCGAAGCCGGCGGCGATGCCGAGCGGGTTTTCGAAATGAAAGCCGAGAACGTCGATGGCGAGCGAGACGGGATCGACTTCGCGGGCGCGGGGGCCGAGGCCCATGCGCAGGGCGCGCAATGTCAATGTGTGCGCCGCTTCGGGATCGAGCAGACTCATCACGGGGCGGGCCAGCGGAAAGAGATCGATGCGCGTCATGCCTCAAGCTCCGGGAAGAGATGCGCGCCGTCCTCGCCGACCGGCAGCGGCACGACGCGGCGCACCGCTTCGAGGCTCAGCACGTCGTAGAGATGGGGGAAGAGCGCGCCGCCGCGCGAGGGCTCCCATTTCAGCGCCTCGCCGAGGGCAGCCGCCTCGACCGCGACCAGCACCAGGCCCTTGCGGCCGGCGAAATGGCGGGCCGCCGTTTCGGCGACCTGTCCGGCGGTCGAGAAATGGATGAAGCCGTCATCCAGATCGACCGCCGAACCGATGAAGCGGCCTTCGGCGGTGGCGGCGAGCCATTCATGCTCGCCGACGATTTTGTAGAGAATGGAAGGCAATGCGGTCTCTCCGGCTGCGCGGGCGCACTCTAGAGTCGTTCATCGTTTCATGGAATCGATGAACGACTCCAAATCTTTCGTTTTGTCGCATTTTCTACGGTCAACCGGGAATCCACTTGACCGGAAAATGCTCTAACCAGCGGGCGGGGGCAGAACAAGGCGGAGTCTAGGAATCAAAGCCGCAAATCCCGGATGCGGGCGCCCGGACGATGTGGCATGATTCCCAGCGATCCGCGAAACGAGGAATTCATTCGGGACCATGGCGCGCAAGCTCTCCCATAGCCGGCTGTGGGCCGCCATCGACGCGCTGGCGGCGCGGCACGGGCTGACTGCCTCGGGGCTTGCCAAGGCGGCCGGGCTCGACCCCACCACGTTCAACAAATCGAAGCGGATTACCGCCAAGGGGCGGCCGCGCTGGCCCAACACCGAGAGCCTGGCACGCATTTTGGACGCAACGGGGGCGGGGTTCGACGAGTTCCTGGCGCTGGTCGGCGGCGATGCGCGCACCGCCGCGCGGACCCGGAACGTGCCGCTGATCGGGTTGGCGCAGGCCGGCGGCGGCGGCTTTTTCGACGATGCCGGATTTCCGGTCGGCGGAAGCTGGGAGGAAGTCGCCTTTCCAGATTTCGACGACGAACACGCCTATGCGCTGGAAGTGAGCGGCGACAGCATGGCGCCCGTCTATCGCGACGGCGACGTCATCATCGTGTCGCCGGCGGCGGGCATAAGGCGCGGCGACCGCGTGGTGGTGAAGACGGTCGGTGGCGAGGTGATGGCCAAGGTGCTGGCGCGGCGGACCGCGAAAAGCGTCGAGCTGCATTCGCTCAATCCGGCGCATGACGACCGGGTACTGAAAGCCGAAGAGATTTTGTGGATGGCGCGGATCATCTGGGCGAGCCAGTGAGGCTCAGCCTTTCGCGAGGTCCTCGCCCGCCAGCGCGCGGTGGATCAGCACGCGCGTGTTGCCGATGCCGTAGAGGGCGACGAACGAACCGAAGCGGGGCCCGCGCTCCTGACCGAGCAGCACCTGATAAATCATCTGGAAGAAGGCGACGGAGACGCCGGGACCGCCTTCCGGGCTCTTCTTCGCATGATCCTGATAGCGCTCGATGTTGCGCGCCACGTCGAGCAGCGCGTTCTGGATCGTCGCACTGTCCGCATCGGGCGCGAGCGTATCGAGCCTCTCCGACAGCGCCTCAAGCGCCGCCGCCTCGACCTCGTCAGGCGCGCGGAACACCTTTGCCGGCTTCACGAAGTCGTCGAAGTAACGGATGGCATACGTCACGAGACGGTCGAGTTCGGGGTGGTTTTCAGGCGTCACGCCGGGCACGTGACCCGAGATGAAGCCCCAGAGCACGGCCTTGTCGTGCGCGTGAGAGGCGCTGACGAGATTGAGAAGCAGCGCGAAGGAAACCGGCAGTTCGATCTCGGGCGGGTTGCCGCCATGGATATGCCAGACCGGATTGCCGAGCCGTTCCTTCCAGTCCTGACGCGGATAGGCGGCGAGGTGCTGGTAGTATTCGTCGACGGCGCGCGGGATGACGTCGAAATAGAGCTTCTTCGCCTGACGCGGACGCTGGAACATATAGAATGCAAGGCTCTCGGTCGGCGCGTAGGCTAGCCACTCGTCGATGGTGAGGCCGTTGCCCTTGGACTTCGAAATCTTCTCGCCGTTTTCATCGAGAAAAAGTTCGTAGACGAAGTGTTCCGGCGGACGGCCGCCAAGCGCCTTGCAGATTGCGTCATAGATTGCCATGTTCGGGCCGTGATCCTTGCCGAACATTACGAAGTCGACACCGAGCGCGGCCCAGCGCGCACCGAAGTCCGGCTTCCATTGCAGCTTCACGCGACCGCCGGTGACGGGCAGCGTGGTTTCCTCGCCGTCCTCGTCGTCGAAGGTGATGGTTCCTGCTTCGGGATCGACCTTCTTCAGCGGCACATAAAGGACGCGGCCGGTCTTCGGCGAGATCGGCAGGAAGGGCGAATAGGTCGCGCGCCGTTCCGGCCCAAGCGTCGGCAGCATGATCGCCATGATCTCGTCGTAGCGTTCTGCAACGCGCTTCAGAATCGGGTCCAGACGGCCCGACTTGTAATAGTCGGTCGCGCTGGCGAATTCGTATTCGAAGCCGAAGGTATCGAGGAAGCGCCGCAGCATCGCGTTGTTGTGATGGCCGAACGAAGGAAACTCGTTCGTGAACGGGTCGGGCACCGAGGTCAGCGGCATGTGCAGATAGGGTTCCAGGAAGCCGCGATCCGGCACGTTGTCCGGCACCTTGCGCAGACCGTCCATGTCGTCGGAAAAGCAGAGCAGGCGCGTCGGCACGCCGGGCGCCAGAATCTCGAAGGCGCGGCGGACCATGGTGGTGCGCGCCACTTCGCCGAAAGTGCCTATATGCGGGAGGCCGGAAGGGCCGTACCCTGTCTCGAACAGGACCGTGCGGCCGGTATCGCCTTCCTTCTCCAGCCGGTCGACGATCTTGCGCGCTTCCTCGAAAGGCCAGGCCTTGCTGACGCGGGCGGCTTCGAGAATCGCGGAGGGGGCTATCGTCATTGAATCGGCTGGCATTTTCGGTCTCGAAAGGATGACTTAAGGCTTTGTCAAGCGCGCGGACCCTATGCTTAGCACACCCCTCCGTCAACGCGGCAATCCGGGCCGGACTGGCGCCGCCCGCCCCTTTCAACGGAGCCTCCGCACAAGGAATTGCGGCCCCCGCCCGGAGACCTGAAAGTTGAGAAAAGCCGAGCCGGAGCAGGGATCGACAACACCCGACACGGATGCCGCCGCGCCGATCGGCCCCGGCCGCCGCAACCATCCCATCGATGTGCGGATCGACGCCGAGCAGGTGCGCCTGCTGCTGGACCTCGGCGAGGCGAGCCGGCTGACCGTTTTCGGCGGCATCGTGGTGGTGGGGCTTGCGTTCTGGCCCCATGCGCCGCTCTGGACCATCGGCGTCGTCGCGGCGATCCAGCTTGTCGCGCAGTTCCTGTTCGACCGGGTACGGGCGGGTTTTCGTTCCGATCCCGACGCGGCCGGCAACGCGGCGCTGTGGGCCCACCGCTATGCGCTTGTCACGCTTGTCAGCGGTTCGACATGGGGCGTCGGTTCGCTGCTGTGGCTGCCGGGCGCCTCCTTTACGCATGAAATATTCTACTTGCTGGTTCTCGCATGCCTTGCCATGGCGACAGCCATCACGCGCGCCAGTCATCCGCCCGCCGTCATCTACTACATCGCCGCCTCCTGCCTGCCGATCGTCGGCTTGTTGCTGTGGCGCGCAGAACCGCTGGCGATCGCAACGGTCTTGCTGGCGGCAATGTTTTTCGCAACCGTCGCCGGCTGGACGCGGCGTGTGAATGCCAATTATCGCGAAGCCTTCCGGCTGCGCTTCGAAAATGCCGATCTCGCCGAGCGCATGGCGCGCGCCCATGCGGTGGCCGAGCAAAAACGCCGCGACGCCGTGGACGCGGAAGCGCGCGCGACGGCGGCGATGCAGGCCAAGCAGTCATTTCTCGATATCCTGAACCATGAAGTGCGGGCGCCGCTGGACGGGCTGAGCAACATGGCGATGCATCTCGCCGACGAACCGCTGAGCGACACGCAGAAGAAAATCGCACGGTCGATGGAGGAGACCAGCCAGCTGCTGCGCCGTCTTTTCGACGACATGATCGACCTGTCGCAGATGGAAGCGTTGTCGCTGGAACTGAAGCCCCGGCGCTTCGACCCGGCGGAGCTCGCGGGAAGCGTCGTGCGCATGATGCGCCACCAGGCGGGAGAGCGCGGATTGTCGCTGGAGCTCGATGTCGCGCAGGGTATCGGTACCGACATGCTGGCCGATGCCGACCGTGTGCGCCAGGTGCTGACCAACCTGATCGGCAACAGCATCAAATTCACCGACAAGGGCGGCATCGTCGTACGTGTCGCACCGATCCGGACGCCGGGCGGCGATACCGTCACCCGCTTTTCGGTTACCGACACCGGGCCCGGACTTTCGGAGGAATCCCGCGCACAGCTTTTCGAGGCCTTCTGGCAGGGCGGCGATGCGCGCGACTTCCGCTTTGCCGGCAAGGCGGGCGGCATGGGCCTCGGTCTGCCGATCTGCGACCGGCTGGTGCGGTTGATGGGCGGCCGGATCGGCGTCGACAGCGCGCCGGGACAGGGCAGCACGTTCTGGTTCCTGCTGCCGATGGAATCGGGCGGCGCGGCCGACTATTTCGCATCGCTTGCGGCCGGCGCAACGATGCCCAAGCGCAAGGAACCGGAACAGCTGATCGATCTCGGCCATCTCTACGAGATCGAGCGCGAAGTCGGACCGCAACGCATTACGGACCATTTGCTGTCGGGGCTCGAGCGCGTATTGACGCTGCATCGCGCCGTCGAGCGGGCCCGCACCGATCGCAATGAGGTGGCGCTGGCCGAGGGGGCACGCGCCTTGCGGAGCGCCGCCGGCACTATCGGCCTCGCGGCGATCTCGCATGCGGCCGGCGACATCGAGACCGCGCTCGATCACGGCGAGACAGATGCCGCGATGCGCGACGTGCAGCGGCTGCAGCAGAAAATCACCGCCACGTGGCGCGAACTCGCCAAGGCCTATCCGAGCCTCGGCAACTGATTTCATTCGGGGCCCGCGCGGCTATACTCGCCGCCCATGTCCCCACACACTCCCTCCGATTCGACACGCGACCCGGGCGGCGGCGCGTTTCTGCCCGAGGCGCCGGCCATCGTGCCGAGCCGTGCGGCGGGCGGGGCCGTGATCGTCAGCGCCGAGGGTGAAGTCGAGGAACTGGGCGCCGAAGCGGCGCTGGCGCTGATCGAGCGCGAACCGGTGATGCTGGTTCACGCGGGCTTCACAGCGCGGCGCATCGCGCGCGGACGGCCGTTCGGGGCGCCGGGCCCGCATGTGCTCGACCTGATGGAACTCTTCGCCTTCGCGCATCCGGCCGCGCCCTGCCTGCCGACGCCGGACGGGCTGGCGCGTGCGCTGGGCCTCGATGCGGGCGCCACGCCGGAGAGCCAAGCCATCATGCTGCACAAGGCGGCGGCGCAAATGCTGGCGCGGCTTCAGGACCGCAGCCTGCCCGACCGGCCGTCGGCGGCGCGCACTGCCTTTCGCATGGCCGAAGGGGGCTGGGCCTGGGGGCCGGGCGTCGTGGCGGCGCTGGCCGACGCGCTCGGACGGGACGGAAGACCGCCGGCAAGCCGCGGCTTCGACATCTGGAACGAGTTGCCGGAATGGGAGGAGCAGGCGCCACGCCCGCCCGCCGGCTCGCAGCCGGTCAGCGAGGCGGAAGCGCGGAAGCGGCTGGCCGAACTTGCAGGCGCCGGCGCCGAACGGCGCGAGGGGCAAGCGGATTTCGCCGCGGCGGCGGCCTTCGCCTTCGGTCCGCGCGAGGCGGCGGGGGCCCCCAACGTCGTCATTGCCGAGGCCGGCACCGGCATCGGCAAGACCATCGGCTATATCGCGCCGGCGAGCCTATGGGCGACGCGCAACAAGGGAACAGTGTGGATTTCGACCTACACCAAGAACCTGCAACGCCAACTCGACCAGGAACTTTCGCGCCTCTATCCCGACCCGTCCGAGAAGGCCGAGAAGACCGTCATCCGCAAGGGGCGCGAGAACTATCTCTGCTTGCTCAATTTCGCCGAGCTTGCCGACCGGGCCGCCCTTTCCGGCGGCGCGACGGCGATCGGCCTCGTGGCGCGCTGGGCGAAGGCCAGCCGCGACGGCGACATGGTGGGCGGCGACTTTCCGGCATGGCTCGGCGCGCGGCTCGGTGGCACAACGGGGCGCACCGGGCTCACGGACCGACGCGGCGAATGCGTCTACACCGCCTGCCCGCATTACCGGAAATGCTTCATCGAACGCGCGATCCGCAAGGCGCGGCGCGCCGACATCGTGGTCGCCAATCATGCGCTGGTGATGCGGCAGGCGGCGCTCGACCGCGTGATGGGAGAGATCGCGACCGCCAGACCCGCCGACACGGCGGGCGGCGCGGAGGACGAAGCACCGAGCGGCCGCGAAGCGAGATCGCGCTTCGTCTTCGACGAGGGACATCACATTTTCGATGCCGCCGACAGCGCCTTCTCGGCCTCGATTTCGGGCATCGAAACGGCAGAACTCCGGCGCTGGGTGCGCGGCGCGGAAGGCCAGCGCGGGCGGCGCGGGCGCGGGCTCGACGAGCGCATCGGCGATCTCGTCGGCGGCGACGAGCTGGCCGAGGAAGCGCTTGCCGCGGCACTTTCGGCCGCCGCCGCGCTGCCGGGACCGGGCTGGACGGCGCGGCTCAACGACGGAAGCCCTCGCGGTGCGGCCGAAAAATTTCTGGCGCTGGTGCGCCAGCAGGTCCACGCGCGGGCCGAAGACAATGACAGTCCCTTCTCGCTCGAAGCCGACACCGATCCGCCAGTCGACGGCCTCGCTTCGGCGGCAAGCGAACTCGACGCCGCTCTCGCGCGGCTTGTCGCGCCCTTGCGGCGCGTCGCCGAGCGCCTGCGCGCGCGGCTCGATGACGAGGCCGAAGATCTCGACAGCGCGACGCGCATCCGCATGGACGCCGCCGCGCGCGGGCTCGACCGGCGGGCACGCATTCTCATCCCGTCGTGGCGCGCGATGCTGGCGAGCCTCGGCACCGTGACGCCGGCGGAATTCGTCGACTGGTTTTCGATCGAACGGATTTTCGGGCGCGAGGGCGATGTCGGCATGCACCGGCACTGGCGCGACCCGACAATACCGTTCGCCAATGCCGTGATCGAGCCGGCGCATGGCGTGCTCATCACCTCGGCGACGCTGCGCGACCGGCTGATCGACGAAACGGAAGACGACGAAGGCTGGGAGACGGCCGAAATCCGGACGGGGGCCGCGCATCTCGCGCTGCCGGCGCGGCGCGCTTTCATGGCGTCGCCCTTCGACTACGACAAACAGGTGCGTATCTTCGTCGTGCGCGACGTGGCGCGCGACGACCTCGCGCAGGTCGCAGCCGCCTACCGCGAACTCTTTCGCGCATCCGGCGGCGGCGCGCTCGGCCTGTTTACCGCCATTCACCGCTTGCGCGCGGTGCATGAAAGGATCGTCGTGCCGCTGGAAGAAGCCGGGCTGACACTTTATGCGCAGCATGTGGATGCGCTCGACACGGGTACGCTGGTCGACGTCTTCAGGGCCGAAGAGCATTCCTGCCTGCTCGGCACCGATGCGGTGCGCGACGGTGTCGACGTGCCGGGCGATGCGCTGCGGATGATCGTGTTCGACCGCGTGCCCTGGCCCCGGCCCGACATTCTGCACAAGGCGCGGCGCGAGGTTTTCGGCAAGACGCGCTACGACGACATGCTGACGCGGCTGCGGCTCAAGCAGGCATTCGGACGGCTGATCCGGCGCTCCACCGACAGGGGTGTCTTTGTGGCGCTCGATTCAAGACTGCCAACGCGCCTGACCTCGGCTTTTCCGCCCGGTGTCGCAATTCACCGGGTCGGCCTTGCCGAAGCGATTGCCGAGACACGCCGCTTTCTCGGCGACGCGCTTGCTCCCGGCCAGACCAGACTCTAAAGTCGCCCGCAAAATCGAGCCGAGGAAGCCTCATGTCGACGATTTCTCCCGAAAATGCCCTGATCTACATCATGGTGACGATGAGCGCCGTCGATCGCGCGATGAGCGACAATGAGTTGCGCGACATCGGCACCATCGTCCAGACGCTGCCGGCCTTTCGCAATTTCAACGCCGAGCGGCTGATCCCGGTGGCGAAGGAATGCGCCGCGATCCTGCAGGAAGATGGCGGGCTCGACGCGGTGTTCGGGCTGGTGAAGGACGCGCTGCCGCCACATCTGCGCGAGACGGGCTATGCGTTGGCCGTCGAAATCGCGACGTCCGACCTCGCGGTCGGCGCGGAGGAAATCCGGCTGCTGCAATTGCTGCGCGACACGCTGGATGTCGACAAGCTGACGGCTGCCGCCATTGAGCGCGGGGCGCGGGCGCGGCACATGCCACTCTGAGGATCGCAACCCGGCGGCTCAGCTGCAGGAACCCGATCCCGTCTCGCGCATTTCATCGTCGATGCGGTCGAAGTAGGTGCGGGTGCAGCGCGAGGGCCCTTCGAAACGGTCGATCTCGCGATGGATCATTACCGGCGCGCCCTCGTCCCAGGCATAGACGTCAACGCCGCCCTCTGCCGCGCTCGACCGCCAGCGGCTGACAATCTCCCGCGTCTCCGGATCGAATTCCGGCGTGACGATTTCGTCGAGCAGAACGCTTTCGACAAAGCGGTCGCCATCCGCCAGCCAAAGCCAGTTGCGATAAAGCATGTTGGGTCCGGCCGTCCCCTCGGCGATGAGGCGCATGTCGAGATAGCCGTCGAAATCCATGTCGATGATCTCGAAACCGCCATTGCCGATTTCCGGCACCGTGCGCGCCTCAAGGCCGGCGATCACCTGGAACGGCTCGGCCTGTCCTTCACGACGGATCGAAATGCCGGTGACGACACGTTCGCCGGTCTCGGGATCGAGATACCATTCGAGGCCGAACAGGAAGGCCGGCAGGACAGGATTGATCCGGCTCTGGCAGACGATCGGTCCGGCGCCGGCGGCGCTTTCGGACGGCCGGCAGGTGAACCCGCCCTGAAAGGTTTCATCGCCGGTAACGGAAGGTTCCACCGGCGCCCTGCCCCACGGCGCGTCGAACGCCCGGCCGCCCCCGCCGTCCATCTCGGCCGCCCGGTCCAGGACGTCACCCGGCGCGGGATCGGCACCGGCGGGCACCGCGACCAGCATCAAAATCAAACAAGCAGACCATACACAGCCACGCATCGCCGCCGTCCCTTCCGGACCCCTTGCATCCCGGTCCCGCGCCGTCATTTTATCTCAAAGCCGGGCAACGCGCCCTTTTTCTTGACGACAAAGCGACACTATAGTTGCCCGCCGCACGGGCCCCATTGTGTGGGGCCTTTTCGCGGCCCGAAAGCCCGCGCAGGACCGAACCGAGGCGAATGACCGAATTTTTCTCGAACCACGAGCCCCAGGTCCGGCTCGCCGTCTTCGCGGCGGTGCTGGCGGCGATGGTGCTTTGGGAACTGGCCGCACCGCGCCGGCCGCAAGCCTTGACGCGCTGGCGGCGCTGGCCGACCAACATCGCGCTGTCGGCGCTCGGCACTTTGCTGGTGCGTCTTGTGCTACCCGTCGTCGCGGCGGCGACCGCCGTGGAAGCCGAGAGGCGCGGCTTCGGGCTCTTCAACTGGGCGCAGACGCCGGCCGTCGTCGCGATAGCTGTCTCGATGCTGGCGCTCGACGCGCTCATCTATGGCCAGCATGTCGTTTTCCACCATGTCGGTTTCCTGTGGCGGCTGCACAGGGTGCACCATGCCGACCCCGAACTCGACGTGACGACGGGCATCCGCTTTCATCCGGTCGAAATCCTGATCAGCATGGGTGTGAAAATTGCGGCAGTCGCGCTGATCGGCGCGCCTGTCGTGGCGGTGATCCTGTTCGAGGTGCTGCTCAACGCGGCGGCGATGTTCAATCACTCGAATGTGCGGCTGCCTGTCGCAGCCGACCGGATTTTGCGGCGCGTCGTCGTGACACCCGATATGCACAGGGTGCATCATTCGATCCATCGGGACGAACAAGACATGAATTTCGGCTTCAGCCTGTCGCTCTGGGACCGCCTGTTCGGCACCTATCGCGCGCAACCGCGCGACGGGCACGACGCGATGCGGATCGGCCTTGCGGATTTTCCGGCACCGGCGCCGGCCGGTCTCGGCTGGAGCCTCGTCAATCCGTTTTCGGGCAGCGCGGGGCGCGGGGAGGAACAACGGGTATGAAACGGCTATGCCTGCTGCGCCATGCCAAATCGGACTGGGGCGATCCGGCGAAGGACGATTTCGACCGGCCGCTCAATACGCGCGGCGCGACGGCTGCGGATTTCATGGCGGGCTATATCGCCGCGTGCCCTTACCGGCCCGACACCGTGCTGTGCTCGACAGCGGCGCGGGCGCGGGAGACCTGCGCGCCGCTCAGTCTCCGGCTCGGCAAGGACGTGCCCATCATCTATCGCGACGAACTCTATCATGCGATGCCCGATGCGATGCTCGACGAAATCCGGCAGGCGCCCGACGTATCGCAGACGCTGCTGGTCGTCGCTCACAATCCGGGGCTCGTGCTGCTGGCGATGGCGCTGGCCGAAGATCCCGACGAGCAGACGGCGCTGCGCATCGCGCATGGGGTGCCAACCGGCGGCTTCATCGTTCTGGAGTTCGATATCGAGCGATGGGCGGACATCGCCGAGGGCAAGGGCCGCAGCGTCTTCTTCGGACGACCGCGCGACCTGATGGCCGAGGAGAAAAGCTGAACGGGCCTCAGTAGATATTGTCGGCGAAGTAGCGGGCACTGATGCGGGCATAGGTGCCATCGGCCACCAGTTCCTCGAGCGCGGTATTGAACCGGTCGCGCAGCGCCTCGTCGCCGGCGCGCAGCGCGATGCCCGCGCCTTCGCCGAACCATGCCGGATCCGCATAGCCGGAGCCGGCAAGACGGCAGCAGACGCCTTCGCCCGAGGCCGTCCAGCGCAGCAGGGCATTCCGGTCGGCAAAGAGAAGATCGGCGCCGCCGCTGGCGAGCGCGGCCTCAGCCTCGGCGAGCGTCGGCAACGCGAGCGGCCGGGCCTCCGGGAACCGTTGCCGGACATAGGCGTGATGCACCGAGCCCGCCTGCACCGCGATGCGCATGCCGGCAAGCGCTGCCGGCGTTGCCGCTGTCGGCGCGCCGGTCCGCCGCGCGGCGAAATGGCCCGGCGTCGAATAGTAGCGTTCGGTAAAAACGACGCCGTCATCCGCAGCTGGCGCCTCGCGTCCGGGCACGGGGATCAGCATCGAGGCGACCACCGCGTCGCCCTCGCCGCGCTTCAGCGCCGGCACGAGATCGTTCCAGGGCCGGAGCTCGAAGCTGCATTCGGCCTTCAAACGGACGCAAAGCGCATTCGCGATTTCGACATCGAAGCCGGTGAGCCCGCCTTCGGCACTGCGATAGTTGAAGGGCGGGTAGTCGCCTTCGGTCAACAGGCGCAGCTTTTCGGGCGCGGCGGCAGGTGCGGAGGCAGGCGCACGGGCCGGATGAGGCAAGGGCAGTTGCAGGGCCGCATATTGTTCGGCGGTTAGCGGTGGCGACGGAGCGGGCGCTGACGGCGCAGGATCGGGCGCCCGCGCGACCGGTGGCTCGACCCATGGCAGGGGCGCCCCCTCGTAGAGCCGCACCAGCGCGCCCGCCAGCAGGATGATCGCGATGGTGTTGAGATAGAGCAGGAACCGCATATACGCCCCAATCATTCTACTGCCGTCATTTCAGCGACCGCAAACGTCTCAGTATGACACATTGGGACGCCTACTCCCGTGCCGCCACAGGAACCGCGTCGCCTCCGCTTCTCCGAAAGCAAGGAACGTACCCTGTTCTTTCGATCTATTATGGTAAACAAGATTTTTTAATAGGCTGCATTAGTATTCAAATTCCTTCGTCCCAGTGCGTGATGCCGAGCGCTTTGCCGCCTGCCAACTTCGGAGGAGTCCCGTTTGAAAGAAAAGAAGGACGCCGAGCACCTCGCGGCCACGCCCGCGCGCGCCGGACACCGCCGGCGCCCACCGCAACAGCGGATGGCGAGCGCCACGAAGCCGTTGATCGGCGAACTGGCGGTGACATCGGGCCTGACGCTGCCCGAGACCATCGCAACGGCGCTCGACCGGCATCGCCGCTGGGGAACATCCCTCGGCCGCGTGATGGTGAGCACCGGCGCGGCACGGCTGGTCGACATGGCGCGCCTCTATGCGGCGCAGCACGGCATCCCGTTCGTCAACCTGCTTACAGATCCGCGCGATCGCACGCTGCGGCGGGCCGGGGAAATCGACTTCTATCTGCGCGAGCAGTGCCTGCCCTGGCGGCGGCACGGCACCGAGACGATCTATGCGGCTGCCGATCCGCCGGCGGCGCGCGCGGCGATCGCGCAGCATGAAGGGCGGCCACAGCCTGTCTTCGTTACCTCACCGCGCGACATCGATCGCACGATCATGAACGAATTCAGCGACGTGCTGAGCGAACGGGCGATCTTCGATCTTGCGCGGCAGATGCCGGAAAGCTCGGCGGCGACGACCGTCACGCGCCGGCAGGCGATCGTCTTCGCCGGACTTGTCCTCCTCGCCGTTGCCGCCTTCATCGCCGCGCCGGTGACCACGCTCGTCGTTCTCAATATCGCGCTCGGCTTGTGCTTTTCCGCCGTGGCCGCGTTGCGCTACACCTCGATTTTCGTCGGCCTGATGGCACAACCGACGGCGGAGGAGCGCGCCTATGAAAGCCATGGCGCGCCCCCCGACACCGAGCTGCCGGTCTACACGGTGATGGTGCCGCTCTTCGATGAAGCGCGTGTACTGCCTATTCTCGCGCGGGCGCTGCAGGATCTCGACTATCCGGCCTCGAAACTCGACATCAAGCTCATTTTCGAGGAGAGCGACATCGAGACATGGGAGGCCGCCAAGGCGTTGAAGCTTCCCGACCATTTCGACTTCATCCGTATACCAACGAGCCTGCCGCGGACCAAGCCGAAAGCGTGCGATTTCGTATTGCCGTTTTCACGGGGAAAGCTTCTTGTTATTTACGATGCCGAGGACGTTCCCGAGCCCCTGCAGCTCAAAAAGGCGGTCGCGGCATTTGCGCTGAGCGACGAGAAGCTCGCCTGCGTACAAGCGCAACTCAATTACTACAACTGGAACGAAAACTGGATCACGCGACAATTCGCCATCGAATATGCCGCATTCTTCGATTTGCTGTTGCCGACGCTGGTGCGGCTCGGCCTGCCGATTCCGCTTGGCGGCACCTCGACGCATTTCCGTATCGATGCCCTGCGCGCCGCCGGGGCGTGGGATCCGAACAACGTGACGGAGGACGCCGACCTCGGACAGCGCTTCGCGCTGATGGGTTATCGCTGCGGGATCATACGTTCGACGACGCAGGAAGAAGCCAATTGCCGCCTCAACAACTGGGTCCGCCAGCGCTCACGCTGGGCCAAGGGCTGGATGCAGACCTATCTGGTCCGGATGCGCCACCCCGTGCGGCTCTACCGGGCGCTGGGCCTGCGGGGCTTTGCCGGTTTCCAGATCGTGATGGGCGGGTTTTCGCTGTCAAACCTGCTCCACCCGCTGTTCTATGCCAGCATGGCGCTGGCGTTTGTCCTTGCCGGCGGACCGGGCGGATTTCAGCACGGCACGGCTCTGGCTGTTTTCAATGCCGCCGTCTTGATGTCCGGCTATTCCTTTTCGATCGCCGCCGGGATGGCAGCCGTCGCGGCGCGCGGGCTGACGCCACTTTTTGTACAGACATTGATGATGCCGGCCTACTGGCTGCTGATTTCCGTCGCGGCCTACAAGGCGATCTGGCAACTCGCCACCCGGCCTTTCCACTGGGAGAAGACCGACCACGGGCTCAGCCGCATGCTTGGCGCGCAACTCGCGCGGCTGCAATCTCCTCTGGAATCCGGACGAAATTCTCCCTGAAAGGGCCTTTTCAGGCGGACCTCACTAACGAATCGATAAAGAGTTTCGGCCATAGTCAGGATCAGCGCCGGGCAGCGGCGGGTGGCGAACGAGAGACGAATATGGCGCAGGACAACACGGCACCGGAAATCAAGACCCTCAGTCCCGAAAGATACGCGCAACTGGGCGTACTGATCGTCGAAGACACTCAATACATGGCCAACCTGCTGCGCGGCATTCTGTCGAGCCTCGGCGTCCGCAACATCAGCAGCGTCCGCTCCGGCGAAGAAGCGCTGGCGGCACTGATGCGTGGCAAGGTCGATCTGGCGATCATGGACGATCTCGAACCGCCGCTCGACGGGCTCTCCGTCGTGCGCGCCATTCGTACCGCCGACGAAGACGAACTCAGCACCATTCCGGTCATCCATGTGACCGAGATGCGCGAGCGCGGCGCGATCATCGCCGCGCGGGATGCCGGCGTTACGGAGATTCTGTCGAAGCCTTTCTCGGCGCAGCAACTGATCGCCCGCATCGAGACCGTTCTGACCCGACCCCGCGCGATTGTGCGCTCAGCCGAGTTCACCGGACCCGACCGCCGCCGCCGCGACGGCAAGGCGCCGGTCAAACGGCGCGAGAGCGACCGCAAAAGCTGACGCTCAAGCGCAAGCGGCTTTGTAGTCCACACGCAGCAGATTCTTCTGGACCTTGCCCATGGTGTTGCGTGGCAGTCTTTCGACGAAGAAGGCTCGCTTCGGAACCTTGTAGTTGGCGATTTTCTCTTTCAACCGCGCAACCAGCGTCGCCTCGTCGAGCGTCGCGCCTTCGCGCAGCACGACCACCGCAACGCCCGCTTCACCGAAATCGGGATGCGGTACGCCGACGATCGCCGATTCCAGAACCTCCGGCATGTCGTCGATCAATTCCTCGATCTCCTTCGGATAGACGTTGAAGCCGCCCGAGATGATGAGATCCTTGGCACGGCCGACCAGATGCACATAGCCGTCGGCATCGATCATTGCGATGTCGCCTGTCCTGAACCAGCCGCCATCTGCAAACTCGGCCGCCGATTTTTCGGGCATCCGCCAATAGCCGGCGAAGACGTTGGGGCCGCGCACCTCGAGACCGCCAATCTCGCCGGTTGCGCGCGGCATGCCTTCCTCGTCCGTCACGCGCAGCTCGACATCCGGTAGCGGGAACCCCACCGTGCCGGCCCGGCGCTCGCCGTCATAGGGGTTCGATGTGTTCATGCCGGTTTCGGTCATGCCATAGCGCTCGAGAATCGCATGACCGGTGCGGACCCGGAACTCCTCGAAGGTTTCGGTGAGAAGCGGCGCTGAACCGGAGGTGAACAGGCGCATATGGCCGACCAGCGGCGCATTGAAATCGTCACCGGCGAGCAGGCGCGTATAGAAGGTCGGCACACCCATGAAGGCGGTGGCGCGCGGCAGCAAGGCGATCACATCCGCACGGTCGAATTTCTGGCGCCAGATCATCTTCGCGCCCGAGAGAAGCGCACAATGACAGGCAACGAAAAGCCCGTGCGCGTGAAAAATCGGCAGGGCGTGCAACAGCACGTCGGCATCGGTGAAGCGCCAGGCGTCGCGCAGCGCCATCCCGTTGGCCGCGAGATTGCCATGTGACAGCATCGCGCCTTTCGGCTTTCCGGTGGTTCCCGACGTATAGAGAATGACCGCGAGATCGTCTGCGCCGCAGGTGGCCGGGCGAACGGGATCCGCAACCGTCGCGACCGCATCGATGAAACTGCCGGTCGCGTCGGCATCAAGCGTCAGCACATGCGGCACGCCGCGGCGCGACGCGATGTCGCCAATGGCGGCCTCAACCGCAGGGTCGCAAACGATCAGCGCCGGCGCGGCATCGCCGACAAGATAGTCGACCTCCTCGATGCGATAGGCGGTGTTCATGGGGAGGAACACGAAGCCGCCGCGCAAGCAGGCCAGATAGATCACCAGAGCCTCGGGCGACTTCTCGACCTGCAGGGCAACGCGGTCGCCGGGCTTCAGACCAAGCTGCGTGAACAACGCCGCGTAGCGCGCGGCATAGGCGGACAGCCGGTCGAAGGACCAGTCGCGCGGCCCGCGGGCACGCCCCGGCGCCTCAAGGGCGAGACGTGTCCGGTCATCGGGGAAGGAAGCTTCGATCAGCGTGTAGAGGGAGAGGCTCATGGCGGCTCGCAGGGCTCCGGCGTTCGGCAACTGCTTATAGCGCGGTCGTCCCGAGCCTGCACCACCCGCTTTCGCTACACAGCCGATTGCATGTGCAGATAGTGCATGTGGCGCTCATACTGGCCCAGCAAATCCGCGATCACCTGTTCCTTGGTGTAGCCCAGAATGTCGTAGCGCTGGCCGCCGTCGCGCAAGGCGACCTCGGCCCGCCATGTCCGGTCCGGGCCTTCGCGTTCGCCTTCGAGGGCCGTGAGGGCGAAGCTCGGCACGGGCACACTGCGCAGAGCAACCCCGTAGTGAAATTCATCGTCACTGCCGTGCTCGACAATGAGGAGGACCTCGCGTTCGGAAACGGTCACTTCGGTCTGCATTCCCCGACCGCGAATTTCCTCCGCGACATCCTGGAGCGCGGGCGTAACCGTTTCCCGCATAAAACTGAGTGCCCGCTCCCTGGTCGGCATGTGAAGAAGCACGCCGAGCCGTTGACGCCACGGCATGGCCGGATGACCGGCTGTCACGGCCGTCACCGATTGCAGGCTTTGCTGGCGCCGCGTTTCGAGGCGAAGCGCGGCAAAGAGGCCATAACAGACCACCAGCATAATGGCGGCGAGGGGCAGGCCGCTTGCGATCGCCCCCGTCTGCAGCGCGACAAGGCCGCCGGCCAGCAGTAATATCGCCGCGACGGCGCCTTCCATCAATGCCCAGAAGACGCGCTGCCACACCGGCGGTTCCGGTTCGCCGCCGGATGTGATGATGTCGATCACGAGGCTGCCTGAGTCCGACGAAGTGACGAAGAAAGTGACGACCAGAAGCGTTGCCAGCGTCATCGAAATGCCGGCAAAGGGCAGATGCGTAAGGAACTGGAAGAGCGCGACTGCAACATCGGCCTGCACCGCCTCGACCATTTGCGCCGTGCCGTCGAGCTGCATCGCGAGTGCCGTGTTGCCGAACACCGTGAACCAGAGAAAGGTGAATCCAGACGGCACGAAGAGCACGCCGATGATGAATTCGCGGATCGTCCGTCCGCGCGAAACACGAGCGATGAACATGCCGACAAACGGCGACCAGGAAATCCACCAGCCCCAGTAAAACAGCGTCCAGCCGCCGATCCACTCGTTCGGCTGGTAGGCATAGAGCGTGAACGTCTTGCCGACGATGTCGCTGAGATAGGCGCCAGTGTTCTGCATCAACGCCTGCAGCAGGAAGACCGTGGGTCCGGCCAAAAGCACAAACAGCATCAGTGCAAGTGCCAGCACGAGATTGAGTTCCGACAGACGGCGGATACCGGCGTTGATGCCGGAGACGACGGAGCCGGTGGCGAGCAGCGTAATACCGGCGATCAGCGCAAGTTGCACCGTCACGTCGATCTCGACGCCGAATAGATAGTTGAGGCCGGCATTGATCTGCATGACCCCGAGACCAAGCGACGTTGCCACGCCGAACATCGTGCCGAAGACCGCGAAGGTGTCGACGACGTGCCCCATCCAGCCGTGAATCCGGTCGCCGATCATCGGATAGAGCGCGGAACGTACGCTGAGCGGCAAGCCGCGCCTAAAAGAAAAATAAGCGAGCGCAAGGCCCATCACAGCGTAGATCGCCCAGGCATGCAGTCCCCAATGGAAGAAGGATAGCTGCATCGCCTTGCGTGCCGCATCGACCGTACCGCCCTCGCCGACCGGCGGTGCCGCGAAATGCAGCACCGGCTCGGCAACGCCGTAGAACATGATGCCGATGCCCATGCCGGCGCTGAACAGCATTGCAAACCAGGAGCGCGTCGAAAAATCGGGTTCGGAATCGTCGGGCCCGAGTTTGATCGTCGCGACGGAAGACATGGCGACGCCGGCGGCGAAGAGAAGAAATATCGCGACCGAGGCGACATAGAACCAGCCCATCTCGTGCACGATCCAGGACTGAACGGAAACTAGAATCGCCTCTGCGTTCGCCGGATCTCGCGTCACCAGGGCGAGCGCGGCGACGATCAGCGCGACGGAGCCGAAAAATACGGGGACATTCGCCTCAAAGAAACGAGACTTTTCCTTGCTGGAGTCCCTGCCTGCCATGGCCAGCTTCCTCTTGGTTCGCTCTGGAATGCGCAAATGAATTGTGGAGCAGCGAAGAAACGCGCTGCGGGGGCACCGGGCTGGTTATGTGATTTCGAGGCAAGCATTGCACAGCTCGCCAGCCGGGCCAACCCGCAAACGCCGCCGTATTCGCCGGCGTTTCGCCGACGGCCGAAACGAGCTAGCCTTGGCGGCCCTCACCTGCAAACCGGGATTCAGAGAGGATTTGCCGTGCGATCGATTCTGTTCACCGCGCTCTTCACCGCAGCCGTCTCGCTCCAGCCCGTCTTCGCCGCAACTCTCACGCCGCCGGACACGGCATACAGCGCGATGCGCGTGGTCGAGGCGCAGGGCGTAACGATGAACGGCAAAGTCTATTACGACCGCGGCAATGAGCGCTGGGAAACGACGATGCAAGGTGTGCGGCAGGTGACGATCCTGCTGCCCGGCGAGAAGAAGATGGTGATGTATATGCCGGACATGGGCATGGCGATGGAAATGAACATGGACGACGTCGCCGATTACGGGATCGGCGAGATATACGATGAGGGCATCGAGGCTGAAGAACTGGGCAAGGAAACCGTAGAGGGAGAGCGGACGACCAAGTACCGCATCGACCGCGCGGAAAATGCGGCAACCGTTTTCGTCTGGCTGACGCGCGACGGCATCCCGGTGAAGGCCGAGGGCGCAAGCGCCGACGGGAAGTTCTCGATGGCGCTGAGCGAACTTCAGCGTGGCGCACAGGACGCGAAGCTGTTTCGCCTGCCCGACGGCGTGACGGCAACGAAAATGCCGGCCGGCGGGGCGCCGCCGGCGGTCCCCCGCTAGACCAGAACCGAGCTCAGCGTAATCGTCGCGAAAAGAACCAGGCCGAGAAGAAGGCCCAGCGCGCCGGCGGCGTGGTGTCGTGCGATCGGCATGTTTTCCATCCTGGAAATCAGCGTTTGAGACCCGCAGGATGGCGCGGCGCCGGGACCGGCGCATGACCCATATGGGCCATGCCGGCGAACCGAACTGCGGCGGGGAACTGGAGCGGGTGAAGGGAATCGAACCCTCGTCGTAAGCTTGGGAAGCTTCTGCTCTGCCATTGAGCTACACCCGCGCGAGGGCGGTTCTAGCATGGGCGCGGCTGCGCGAAAAGGCCCGGAAAAGTACCGAAAATCGCGGGATCGTGAGCGGAAGTGAGGTGGGGCCCCGTGCTAGGCTCGCGCCATGACCAACGCCACACCGATCAAGTTCAGCCATCCCGACATCACCGCGAAGGGCGAGGCCCGCGCGCGGGTGTCGTTCCATGAACTCCGGACGCTCTGGCTCAACACCGGCACGCTCTGCAACATCGAATGCGCCAATTGCTATATCCGATCAAGCCCGACCGAGGATCGCCTCGTCTATATCACGGCGGCGGAGGCGGCGCGTGTTTTCGACATGATCGGGCCCGATGCTATCGAGATCGGATTCACGGGCGGCGAACCCTTCATGAACCCCGACATCCTGACCATGACGGCGGATGCATTGGAGCGCGGCCATCGGGTGCTGATCCTCACCAACGCCATGCAGCCGATGATGCGGTCGGGGATAAAGCGCGAACTTCTCGACCTCAAGGCGCGCTACGGCGAGCGCATAACGCTGCGGGTCAGCCTCGACCATCACACACAGGCGCTGCACGATGCCGAGCGGGGAGCGGGCGCTTTTGCAAAGACGATGGCCGGCCTGCGCTGGCTCGCGGATGAGGGATTTTCGATTGCGGTTGCCGGGCGCGCGGTGCCGGGTGAAGCGGAAGCGGATGCCCGCGCGGGCTATGCGACGCTTTTTTTGTGTGACGGAATACGTCTCGATACGGATGATCGTGCGGCGCTCGTCATCTTTCCGGAAATGGACGAGCGCGCCGATGTGCCGGAAATCACGACTTCATGCTGGGACATATTGCATGTGAATCCGGCCGACATGATGTGCGCGACGAGCCGCATGGTGGTGAAACGCAAGGGCGCGGCGCGACCGGTCTTCGTCGCCTGCACGCTACTGCCCGACGATCCGCAATTCGAGATGGGCGAAACGCTTGCCGAAAGCCTGAAGCCGGTAAAGCTCAACCACCGGCATTGCGCCAAATTCTGCGTTCTCGGCGGCGCCTCCTGTTCGTCCGCCTAGCGAAAGCGCAGATTGCCGCGGTTGAGATCGGCGACGCTGCGACAGCCCATCAGCTTCATGTCGCGCTCGATCTCCTCGCGCATCAGGCCGAGCGCGCGCTCGACGCCGGGCCGGCCTGCCGCCGCCAGCGCATAGAGATAGAGCCGCCCGCCCGAACATGCCTTGGCGCCGAGCGAGAGCGCTTTAAGCACATGGGTGCCGCGCTGAATGCCGCCCTCGCAGATCACGTCGATCTTGTCGCCCACCGCATCGACGATCTCGGCCAACTGGTCGAACGGGCTGCGCGAACCGTCGAGCTGGCGCCCGCCATGGTTCGATACCATGATGCCGGTGCAGCCTATATCCACGGCGCGTTTGGCATCGGCGACGCTCATCACGCCTTTCAGCGCGAAATGCCCGCCCCATTTGGCACGGATCGCCTCGGCATCCTTCCAGCTCATCGACTGGTCCAGCATGGTGGAGAAATAGCTGCCGATCGAAGTGGCAAGATTGGTGCCCTCCTGCACGTGCTCCTGGAGGTGCGGCAGTTCCATTTTCGGATGGATCAGATAGTTGACCGCCCAGCGCGGCCGCGCGGCGAAGCTGAACAGGCTCTTGAAGGTGAGCCGTGGCGGCGACGTGAATCCGGTGTGAAGGTCGCGCTCGCGATTGCCGCCGGTGATCGTGTCGACGGTGAGCGCCATCACGTCGAACTGCGCGGCCCTGGCGCGCTCGATCATGCTGTCGTTGAGGCCGCGGTCCTTGTGGAAATAGAACTGAAACATTTTCGGCGTGTCGATCATCGCGCCGATTTCCTCGACGCTCACCGTGCCGAGCGAGGAGACGCCGAACATGGTGCCGTATTTCTGCGCCGCCCGCGCCACCGCCCGCTCGCCATCCGGGTGGAACAACCGCTGCAGCGCCGTCGGCGCGCAATAGAGCGGCATGGCGAGCTTCTTGCCGAAGATGGTAGTCGACATATCGACCGTCTCGACGCCGGCGAGCACGCTGGGGACGAGATCGCAGCTCTCGTAGGCTTCGGTATTGCGCCGGTAGGTCACCTCGTCGTCCGCCGCGCCGTCGATGTAGTGAAAGATGGGGGATGGCAGGCGGCGGCGGGCGAGCGCGCGGAAGTCCTTGAAATTACGACACCTGGAAAGACTCATCGAAACTCGCTTCGGCGTTCAGGACGCCTTGAAATGTTTTGAAAGCTTCAGCCCCTGGCGCTGGTAACTTGAGCCGAGGCCGGCGCCGTAAAGCCGCGCCGGGCGGTCTGTCAGGCGTTCGAGCACGAAGCGGCCTACGATCTGGCCGTGTTCGAGGATGAAGGGCACCTCGTGCGAGCGCACTTCGAGGACGATGCGGCTCCCTGCCCCGCCCGCCTCGCGCGCGCCGAAGCCCGGATCGAAGAAGCCCGCATAATGCACGCGGAACTCGCCGACCAGCGGATCGTAGGGCACCATTTCGGCGGCATGCGTCGCGGGGATGTGCAGCGCCTCGCGCGAAGCCAGAATGTAGAATTCATCCGGATCCAGAATAAGATTGTTGCGGCCGGGGCGCGCGGTCAGCGGGTCCCAGAAATCGAGCACATCGTAGGCGCCGATGCTGTCGATGTCGACGACGCCCGAGTGACGCCGGGCGCGGTAGCCGACAATGTCGCCCTCGCGGGCCGGCGCGAGATCGACGGTCAGCGCGATGCCGCCATCGATATCCGCCTCTCCATCGACCAGTTTCAGTTCCTCGTGCAGGCGCTTCATTTCGGCGTCGGTGCAGGTATGCGTACCGCGGCGGAACCGGATCTGCGCCAGCCGCGAGCCGGGGCGCACCAGGATCGGGAAAGTGCGCGGGCTGATTTCGAGATAGAGATGGCCCTTGTAGCCTGCGGTCACGCGGTCGAACTCGGTCGCGAAATCGGCGATCAGCCGCGTGAAGACATCGAGGCGGCCGGTCGAGCTTTTTGGATTGGCCGAGGCCGAGGTGCGTTCCGACAAGGCCAGCGCCTCGACCAGCGGCACCAGGTAGACGCAGCCCGTTTCGAGCACCGCGCCCTCGCGCAGGTCGATCTTGTGGAGCATCAGTTCCTCGACGCGCTCCATCACGCCGCGGTCGGGGCCGGGCAGAAAGCTCGCGCGCAGGCGATAGGCGACCTGCCCCAGCCGCAGATCGAGGCTTGCCGGCTGGATCTGCGACGGTTCGATTTCGGCCGCGCCCCAGATTTCCTTTTCGCGGATCAGCGTCTGGATGCCATGCGCCGGCAGGATACCGGTCGCGTGCATCTGCCCGGCGCCGAGGCGGCGCGGCTCGTCGTCGCGATGAGGGAAGAGATCGTCGGCCGGCTTGGTCATGGTCCCTGCATATTGGGGCGTCTCCGGGTGTCCGTTATAGGTCGCCCGTCCGCCGCCGGGAAGCCCCGGCTTGACGCGAGGGCCCCTCATCCCTTAAATGCCTGCCGATACCGTGGTGATTTGAGCCGACCGGCTTGCGGCCACGTTAAACAATCCGCTAAAGAGGTCGGGCGCCCCTTGCCCCCGATCCTTCAGGTCGGGGTTTTTTATTGGGGGCATCCCGGATGAGCAAGACGACACGCGACGGCCGCAAGCTGAAGGCCCGTACCGAAGCCGTACATGGCGGCACCGCCCGCACGCCTTTCGGCGAGACCAGCGAGGCGATGTTCCTGACCTCGGGCTATGTCTACGAGACAATGGAGGCGGCCGAGCGGCGCTTCAAGAACGAGGAGCCGGGCTTCATCTACAGCCGCTTCTCCAATCCCACCGTGCGCATGTTCGAGGAGCGGATGATCGCGCTCGAAGGCGCGGGCGATGCGCGCGCCACGGCAACCGGCATGGCCGCCGTCACCGCCGCCATGCTCTGCTATCTCAAGGCTGGCGACCATGTGCTGTCGTCGCGGGCGCTGTTCGGCTCCTGCCGCTATATCGTCGACGAACTTCTGCCGCGCTTCGGCGCCACCTCGACACTGGTCGACGGGCGCGACATCGATGCCTGGAAAAACGCCGTGCGTCCCAACACGCGGATGCTCTTCCTCGAAACCCCGTCGAACCCGACGCTCGAAATCATCGACATCAAGGCGGTAGCCGGAATTGCGCATGATGCCGGCGCCAAGCTCGTCGTCGACAATGTGTTCGCGACGCCGACGCTGCAACGACCGATGGAACTCGGCGCCGACGTCGTCGTCTATTCGGCGACCAAGCATATCGACGGACAGGGGCGCTGCCTCGGCGGCATCGTGCTCGCCGATCAGGCGTTCATCGCCGACCATCTCGCCAACTTCCTGCGCCAGACCGGGCCGAGCCTCAGCCCGTTCAATGCCTGGGTGATGCTGAAAAGTCTCGAGACGCTCGATCTGCGCGTGCGCGAGCATGCGCGAGGCGCCGACGCCGTGGCCCGCTTCCTCGAAACGCACAAGGGGATCGGCCGTGTCTTCTATCCGGGGCTCGCGAGCCACCCGCAGCACAATCTGGCGATGAGCCAGATGGAGGCCGGCGGCAACATCGTCGCCTTCGAGGTCGCAGGCGGCAAGGAGGGCGCATTCCGCTTCGCCAATGCACTGCAGGTGATCAAGATTTCGAACAATCTCGGCGATGCCAAGAGCCTGATCACCCACCCCGCCACAACGACGCATCAGCGCCTGACGCCCGAGGCGCGCGCCGAACTGGGCATCGGCGAGGGGCTGGTGCGTCTTTCGGTCGGACTCGAGGATGCCGGCGACCTGATCGAGGACATCGAACGGGCGCTGAGATGAGCCGGTGCGGCGACCGGACGCACCGGAAAATGTCGCCAAACCGTCATAAAAACGCCGCCGTTAAGAGGAATTTATAAGATGCCCGGTAGTCTGGTAAGCCTGTGGAAAGAATTAAGGCAGAATGCCTTGAGCCGCAGGCAACCCGACGCCCTCGTGCAAGGATCGCCCGATGTACAGCGCCATGACACGCTCCATTAATATTCTAGTCGAGCCGACTTATCTTGAGGATCAGTCGGAGCCCGATCAGGGATATTATGTCTGGGCCTATCACGTGACGATCGAGAACAAGGGCCGCGAGACGGTGCGCCTGCGCGCGCGCTACTGGAAGATCACCGATGCGAGCGGCCATGTGCATGAGGTGCGCGGGCCCGGCGTTGTCGGCGAGCAGCCGCTGCTGAAGCCCGGCGAGAAATTCGAATATACGAGCGGCACGCCGCTCGGCGCGCCGTCGGGCATCATGTTCGGCAACTACGAAATGGAGAACGAAGAGGGCGAGACCTTCGAGGTCGACATTCCCGCCTTCTCGCTCGACAGCCCGCACAGCCCCCGCCTGCTGCATTAAGGGCGCCTCGCTTCCCGCCTCTGCCCGCGCTAGGATACCGGCCCGCCCTTGAGCCCAGGCCCCGTTTCCATGCCCGCACCCATGCGCCTCAGCCCCCGCGAGATGATCGACAAGCTCGTTACGTTCGACACGACGAGCCATCTCTCCAATCTGGCGCTGGTCGAATTCGTCGAAAACTATCTTGCGAGCCACGGCGTCGCCGCGCAGCGCGTGACCAACGAGGACGGGACGAAAGCCAATCTCTTCGCGACTCTCGGCCCGGCAAACGCGGCCGGCGGCATCGTCCTGTCGGGACATACGGACGTCGTACCTGTCGAGGGACAGGACTGGTCGAGCGACCCGTTCACCGTCGTCGAACGCCACGGCAAGTTGTTCGGCCGCGGCACCAGCGACATGAAGAGCTTCATTGCAGTGGCGCTCGCCTTCGTGCCGGAATTCCTGAAGGACGGCCCGCAAATTCCTGTTCACTTCGCGCTTTCCTATGACGAGGAGGTCGGCTGCCTCGGTGTGCGGCCGATGATCGACGGCATCATTCGCGGCATGCCGCGGCCGCAGGTCGTCATCGTCGGCGAACCGTCGTCGATGAAAGTCGTCAACGCGCACAAGTCGATCCAGTCATATTCGACAACGGTCACCGGCCTCGAAAGCCATTCGAGCGCCACCGACAAGGGTGTCAACGCGGTGATGTATGCGGCCGAGCTGATCGGATTTCTTTCACAGATGGCCGAGGAAATGCGCCGGCGCGGCGATGCGTCGGGCCGCTTCCGGCCGCCCTACACGACCGTCAATGTCGGTCCGATCCGCGGCGGCACGGCGCTCAACATCATTCCCAAGACCTGTTCGTTCCTCTGGGAATATCGCGCCCTGCCCGACCTCGACCCCGAGGAGATCATCACCCGCTTCAACGCGCATGTGGAGGAAAACGTTCTGCCGCGCATGCGCGCGGTGCATCCGGGCGCGAAGATCGAAACCAAGATCCGCGCTCAGGCACCGGGCCTTGCTCCCGACGAGGGATCGGCGGGCGAAACGCTGGTGCTGAAACTTGCGCAATGCAACGCCGCCGAGGCCGTCTCCTACGGCACCGAGGCCGGATTGTTCCAGCTTGCCGACATTCCAACCGTCGTCTGCGGACCGGGCGACATCGCACAGGCGCACAAGCCGGACGAATTCGTGGAACTTTCGCAGATCGCCGAATGCGAGCGCTTCATGCGCCGGCTGGCGGACTATGTCTCAGGCCGGCCGATCTAGTGCTGGCGCACCGCGCATGTTGCGCCCGGTGTAGAGCGAACGCATGAAGGAAATCAGCTCCGGCGCCTTGCCGGCCAGCGCCGACACTGTCGGGTTGCGCGCAATGTCGGCAATGTCGAATGGCTCGACATCCGACGCCTGAATGTCGGCTTCGCGATAGACGAATTTTTCAAACCCCATCGACCAGTCCGGGAAATGCCGTTCCGGCCGTTCGGTCGCCAGCACATGAATGATGCCGCTGTGGCGGATATCGCGGGAGATGCGATCAAGCGTCACCTCGACGGCATTCTTGTCGCCTTCGAGCACCTGAAAGAATACCTGATCGATCAGAAGCAGCATGCCGGAAATGCCGGCCGGCACATTGTTGCGCTTGGAGGCACGCAGAATGTCGTGGACGTCGCCGTCGGACAATCCCGCCTGTGCCGAACTCAGATATGCCACCTGGAAAATCAAAGCCACCTCCGGCACCGGTATCGGTGCGGCATGGAAACAAGCAGCCGATGATCGCTGGAAATGCTTGGCTAAGTGTTAACTCGCACTATCGCAGCACCGGACCCATCGAACGTCTGATCTCGGCGGTCATTTCCTCGTCGAAGCGGGTCGCAAGGTCCTGCATCAGCGCCGCATAGGCCGCGTCGCGGTCGTTGAGGCTGGCGCTTTCGAGAATGGTGCGGCTGGCGTTGACGTCGACATCGGCGCTCCAGCTTCCGTGCTCGCCCGCCCGGCCTGGACGCTCCACCGTCAGGCGGGCCTTGAGCCGTGCCGCCAGCTTCGTGTCCTGCTGATCGCCGAAAAGACCGGTCAATCCGCCCTTCTTTTCCAGTTCCTCCGATATGACGGACCCGTCGAGGACCGAAAGCGTCGCGGTGCCCGCCGCGCCGGCGGCAACAAGGCGCGAGCGCGACCAGGCGGCGGCGATACCGGCCGGCGAGAAGCGGTGCAGATGCTCCACATTCGGCGCGCGCGCCGGCGATCCGTATTGCTCGTCGAGCCTGATTGACGCGACGTCGAGCTGCAACGGCGCCCGCGCGACAAGCGCAATGTCGCCGGGCGGGGTTGCAGGCGGCGTCGCGCAGGCGGCTAGAAGCAATACGAGAAGAAGGCCAAAGCGGCGGGCGGCAAAAGCAATCATTCCTTCAATTCCTCGGGCGTGAAGACATAGACCGCGCTGCAGAATTCGCAGGTGGCCGTGATCACACCTTCCTGCACCATTTCGTCTATTTCATGGCCGCCGAAGGACCGCAGGACGGTTTCCATGCGACCGCGCGAGCAGTGGCAGGAAAACTCGACCTCGGAGGGCTCGAAGGCGCGCACGCCATCTTCATGGAAGAGCCGAAACAAAAGGCGCGTCGGCGCCAGCTCCGGGTCGAGAAGCTCGTGATCCTCGACCGTGTCGAGCAGGATCGCCGCGCGGTTCCAGTTTTCCTCTTCCTCGGTGTAGGGACTTTGATCCTCGCCCTCGCGATAGCCGGTCAGCCCGCCGTCGCGCGCAATGTGCTGGATCATGATGGCGCCGGCGCGCCAGTTCTTTTCCGGGCCCGCCGCCTCGCGGTGATAGAACGGGCCGGCGGCGAGCCTGATGCGAGTCGCCACCTGTTCGGAACTCGCGAAATATTCATGCGCCGAATGGCTGAGGCCTCGCGCATCGAGCGCAACAATGCCTTGGTAGCGCTCCATGTCGGTGCCCTGATCGATGGTCAGCGCCAGAAAGCCCTCGCCCAACAGGTCCGCCGGCGCGGCGCGGCCCGCCGCCAGCGCTTCGGCCAGACGCGTCTCGTCGACCTGCGCGTAGCCGCGCAGCTTGCCCGGCGTCTCGTAGTCGGCGACCACCATGCCGACCGGACCGTCGCCCTTGGTTTGCAGAATGAAACGGCCTTCGAATTTCAGCGCCGAGCCGATCATCGCGGCCAACGCCAGCGCCTCGCCGAGGAGCCGCGACACGGGTTCGGCATAGGCATGCGCCGACAGCACGCGGTCGACGAGCGGACCCAGCCGGACGACGCGGCCGCGAATGCCGAGATCCTCGATCTGGAACGGCTGGACGAGATCGTCGATGCCGGTGGCGGCACCGCTCATTGAAAACACCACGCCAGCACGCCCTTTTGCGCATGCAGCCGGTTTTCGGCTTCGTCGAACACGACCGAAGCCGGTCCATCGATCACGTCGGCGGTCATTTCCTCGTCGCGATGCGCGGGCAGACAATGCATGAAGATTGCATCCTCGTCCGCCGCCGCCATCAGCCGCGCATCGACCCGGTAGGGCGCCAGAAGATTGTGCCGGCGCGCCGCCGTTTCGGCGTCGTCGCTCATCGATACCCATGTATCGGTGTTGATGCAGTCGACGCCGGCAACCGCTTCGCGCGGGTCGGCGGTGACATGCACCTTCGCGCCGCGCTTCCTTGCCCAGGCAAGCGCCTCGGGCGACGGTGCAAGCTCCGGCGGACAGGCGATGCGCAATTCGAAATCGAGCTGGCCGGCCGCGTGAATCCAGGACGTCGCCATGTTGTTGCCGTCGCCAACCCAGGCGATGCGGCGGCCGGCAATCGGGCCTTTGTGTTCCTCGAACGTCATCACGTCGGCCATCAGCTGGCAGGGATGCGAGAGGTTGGTCAGTCCGTTGACGACCGGCACGGTTGCGTGTTCGGCCAGTTCCATCAGATTTCCGTGATCGGCGGTGCGGATCATGATGGCATCGACATAGCGCGAGAGCACGCGCGCGGTATCGGCGACGGTTTCGCCTCGCCCGAGCTGCATGTCGCCGCCGTTCAGCAGCAGCGTATCGCCGCCGAGCTGGCGCATCGCGACGTCGAAGGAGACGCGGGTGCGGGTCGAAGGTTTCTCGAAAATCATTGCCAGCAGCTTGCCCTTCAATGGCTTGTCGGTGTCGGGCTCGGCATGGCCCATGCCGCCCCGCGCGTCCTTGCGGGCGCGCGAATCGTCGAGAATCGCGCGCAGGGCGTCGGGAGATACTTCGTGGAGATCGAGGAAATGCCGCGGGCTCATTGTGCCGCTCCCGTCGTCTTTTCCTGCGCGTCAAGCGTCGCTTCAAGCGCGGCGCAGGCGCGGGACAGTTTTTCCATCGCGTCGTCGAGATGGCGCTCCTCGATAATCAGCGGCGGCAGCAGCCGCACCACATTGTCGCCGGCGCCGACGGTCAGCATGTGTTCGGCGCGCAGCGCCTGCACCAGATCGGTGTTGGTCACCCGGCACTTCAGCCCGAGCATCAATCCTTCGCCGCGCACACTCTCGACGACGCGCGGATGCTGGTCGGCCAGCATCGCGAGCTTCTGTTTCAGTTTCAGACCCAGCGACGCCACGTGCGGCAGGAAACCCCTATCGAGCGCAAGATCGAGCACCGCATTGGCGACCGCCATGGCCAGCGGATTGCCACCGAAGGTCGAGCCATGCGTGCCGGCGGTCATGCCACGCGCCGCCGCCTCGGTCGCCAGGCAGGCGCCGACGGGAAAGCCACCACCCAAAGCTTTCGCAATCGCCATGATGTCCGGTGTCACGCCCGCCAGTTCATGCGCGAACAGTTTGCCGGTGCGGCCCATGCCGGTCTGCACCTCGTCGAGCACCAGCAGGATGCCGGCGTCGTCGCAAATGTCGCGGATGCGGCGCAGGTCCTCCGTCGGAATGACGCGGATACCACCCTCGCCCTGGATCGGCTCGATCAGTACACCCGCCGTCGCCGGACCGATCGCTTCCTTCAATGCCTTCAGGTCGCCGAAGGGCACCTGCGGAAAGCCCGGCGTCGCGGGCCCGAAGCCTTCGAGATATTTCTGCTGGCCGCCGGCGGCAATCGTCGCCAGCGTCCGCCCGTGGAAGGCGCCTTCCATGGTGATCAGTTCGTAGCGCTCCGGCGCGCCCGCCACTGCATGATATTTGCGCGCCATCTTGATCGCGCATTCGAGCGCCTCGGCGCCGGAATTGGTGAAGAAGACCGTGTCGGCGAAACTTGCCTCGACAAGACGCTTCGCGAGGCGCTCCTGACCGGGAATGCGGTAGATGTTCGAGGTATGCCAGACCATCTGCGCCTGCTCGGTGAGAGCCGCGACAAGATGAGGATGGGCATGGCCGAAGGCGTTGACGGCGATGCCGGCGCCGAAATCGAGATAGCGCGCGCCATCGGCCGTAATCAGCCAGGGGCCTTCGCCCCATTCGAATTCGAGGTCGGCCCGCGCATAGGTCGGCAAAACGGGAGTAATCACGGGAATCTTGTCCTTCTCACAGCTTTTCCGTCAAAACCGTCATCGCGGAAAGAGGGAGTGGACATCGCGGTCAATGCGCGACGAACGGGCTCCGGACCTTCCATGCGAGACGGCAGTTTCCTGCGGCCGCGGCCCTCATGGTCGCGGCTTCCTCGCTGTCAGCGTCGTCGTTTCCCGTTCAGGATCATCTCGATCACCTTGGTGCCCCTCCGGCCGGGCTTTCGCCCAATAGAAAAAGCCGCCTGAAAAGGGCGGCAGTCCGGGAAGCAGCGGAGTATTGCGGAGGGGCCGGGGGCTGTCAATCGGGGTTTTTTGGCGGATTCCCGCCTTTCCAAAGGCCTCCCTCACGCCTTCAGGCGATAGCCGGTGCGGAAGAGCATGTGGCAGGCGACCCAGAGCACGAGGTTGATGCCGACGACCAGCGCGACGCCGATCTCGATGGCCCCGTCGGCATGGCCGGTGACGCCGTAGCGGAAGCCGTCGATCAGGTAGAAGACCGGGTTCCACAAGGTGATCTTGTGCGCGAAGTCGGGGAGCTGCGTCACCGAATAGAAGGTGCCCGACAGAAAGGTCAGCGGCAGCAGCACGAAATTGGTCACGGCCTGCAGATGGTCGAATTTCTCCGACCAGATGCCACCCAGAATACCGAACAGCGACAACATCAGCGAAGCGCCGGCGGCGAAGAAAAGCAAGGCCCACAAATGCGCGATGCCCATATCGACGAAGGGCAGCATCGCAAGTGCGGTGACCGTCCCGCAGACAAGGCCGCGCGTGACGCCGGCCAGTGCAATGCCGATATTCAGTTCCATCGGCGACAGCGGCGGCATCAGCACATCGACGATATTGCCCTGTATTTTCGAGATCAGCAGCGAGGACGAGGTATTGGCGAAGGCGTTCTGGATCATCGTCATCATGATGAGGCCCGGCGCCAGGAATTCGACGAAGGGCACACCATGCACGTCGGGGCGGAACTTGCCGATGGCAAGCGCGAAGATCGCCAGATAAAGCAGCGTCGTGATGACCGGTGCCGCGATCGTCTGCGTCATCACCTTCCAGAAGCGGCGGACCTCCTTCAGGTAGAGCGTCCACATGCCAAGCCAGTTGACGGCACCGAAACGGCGAGCGCCTTCCGCGGGCCAGGGTGTATGGGTCATGGGAAGCGCTCCTGTTGCGGGCCTTGCACCGGCGAGACTTAAGCGACGCGGGGGCCCCAGGCAATGGGCGCCGGCGGTTCTTTTCTGTGGATAAGGTCCTGCGCAGGTACGCCATCAGTTGCGCGAATTGCCCTTCATATTGTATATTTCATCTTAACGCCTACGAAATCTAGTGGGGACGGAGACGGGCCATAGGCGTTCAACAGGGCCAGCGAGGGGGCCCAAGGGGAAAACATCATGTGGACCGACGAACGCGTGGAACTGCTGAAGAAGCTCTGGGCGGACGGCCTGAGCGCCAGCCAGGTCGCCAAGCAGCTTGGCGGCGTCACCCGCAATGCCGTGATCGGCAAGGTGCATCGCCTCGGCTTGTCCGGCCGCGCGACACCGAGCCGCCCGGCGCGGACCCGGACACCCGGCCCGCGGACGCTGGTCCGCGGCCGGCCCGATCCGCTGACCGGCGAGGCGCGCAGCGAGGAACGTGCCGCCCGCGAGACGGCGGAGGCGAGCGAACCCGCCGCCCATGAGGAGCGGATGCTCGAGCCGAGCCAGCGCGCCACGGTGCTGACGCTGACCGAGCACACGTGCAAATGGCCGATCGGCGATCCGGGACGGCCGGGATTTCATTTTTGCGGGCGCGGCGCCGGTAACGGCTCGCCCTATTGCACCGAGCATGCACGGATGGCCTATCAGCCGGCGCAGGCGCGGCGCAATCGTGAACGGCCGCGCACCAAGGATCATCGCCTGGTCAGCTAGGCGACCGCCTTTCGAGGGCGTCTGAGGGGAAGTGGGAAACCGGCATCCGCGAAAAGCGCGGGTGCCGGTTTTTCGTCAGGCATGGAACTGTTCGTCCAGCGAATAGCCGGCCGAGCGCACGGTGCGGATCGGGTCCTTCTCGCCCTTGTCGTTCAGCGCGCGGCGCAGACGGCCAACATGGACGTCGACCGTGCGCGCCTCGACATAGACGTCCGAACCCCAGACCGCATCCAGCAATTGCTCGCGGCTGAAGACGCGGCCGGGATGCTGGATCAAATGGTCGAGCAGGCGGTACTCGGTGGGGCCGAGACGCACCTCCCGCTCGCCGCGGCGCACTCTGTGCGCAGCGCGGTCGACGATGATGTCGCCGAAGGTCACGAGATCTTCCGACAGCGCCGGCCGAATGCGGCGCATCACGGCGCGGACACGGGCCAGCAGCTCCGTCATCGAGAAGGGCTTGGTCAGGTAATCGTCGGCGCCGGTATCGAGGCCGCGAATCCTGTCGCCCTCCTCGCCGCGCGCCGTGATCATGATGATCGGCAGGTTGCGCGTCTCGTTGCGGGCGCGCAGCTGACGGCAGACCTCGATGCCCGACAGGCTCGGCAGCATCCAGTCCAGCAGCACCAGGTCGGGCGGCGTCTCCTTGATCATCAGCACCGCCTCCTCGCCATCGGCGACGGTCACGACGTTGTAGCCTTCCTTGTCGAGATTGTACTGAAGGAGCGTCAGCAGCGCCTCCTCGTCCTCGACGATCATTACGGTCGGTTTCATGCGCCTCTCGAACTGATTCCGGTCGTTCCCGACGGAATCCTGATCCTCTTCGCCGTTATGGGCAAGCACCATGGACATGATTCCTCCTTTTTTACTCAGTTCCCGGCTCCGACGGCGGTCGTGCTCGTCGTGTCGCCCTTGGGTCGTTCGTCCTGCACCCATTCGCCGGTGACCAGATAACCGACCGTTTCGGCGATGTTGGTGGCATGGTCGCCGATGCGCTCGATATTCTTGGCGATGAAGAGCAGATGGGTCGAAACCCCGATGGTGCGGGGGTCCTCCATCATGTAGGTCAGTAGTTCGCGGAAGACCGAGTTGTACATCGCGTCGATTTCCTCGTCCTCGCGCCAGACCTCCATGGCGGCTGCGGCCTCGCGGTTGGAATAGGCGTCGAGCACCTGCTTCAACTGCCGCTGAGCGAGACGCCCCATCCGCGCAATGCCCTGGATCAGCCTGTTGGCGCCTTCGAAATCGTTCTGCAGCACCAGCGCGCGCTTGGCGATGTTCTTGGCCAGATCGCCGATGCGCTCAAGGTCGATCGAAATCTTGATCGCGGCGATCGCTTCGCGCAAGTCGGCGGCCATGGGCTGACGCAACGCGATCATGCGGATCGCGTGCGACTCGATCTCGGCTTCCAGCGCGTCGATACGCTGGTCCTCGCGGATCGTGCGTTCGGCAAGCTGCGCGTCGCGCCTGACGACCGCCTCGATCGAGGCCGAAAGCTGCGCTTCGGTGAGGCCGCCCATCTGGGCGATGCTCGTCGAGAGCGCGTCGAGTTCTTCCTGGAAGGATTTTACGATGTGCTGGGTCACGTCCGTCACTCCTGTTGGCTCTAGCCGAAGCGGCCCGTGATGTAGTCCTGGGTGCGCTGGTCGGACGGATTGGTGAACATGCGCTCGGTTTCACCCTCCTCGACCAGATGGCCGAGATGGAAGAAGGCCGCGCGCTGGGATACGCGGGCTGCCTGCTGCATCGAATGCGTCACGATGACGATGGTGTAGCGCTCGCGTAGTTCGTCGATCAGTTCCTCGACCTTTGCGGTCGCAATCGGGTCGAGCGCCGAGCAAGGCTCGTCCATCAGGATGATGTCGGGATTGACCGCAATGGCGCGTGCAATGCAGAGCCGCTGCTGCTGACCGCCGGACAGGCCGGTGCCGGGCTCCCTGAGCCGGTCCTTCACCTCATTCCAGAGGCCGGCACGGCGCAGGCTCTTTTCGACGATGGCGTCCATCTCCGAACCGGCCTTCGCCTTGCCGTGAATGCGTGGACCGTAGGCTATGTTGTCGTAGATCGACTTTGGAAACGGATTGGGCTTCTGGAAAACCATGCCGACGCGAGCGCGCAGCAGAACTGGGTCGATCTTCGGGTCGTAGATGTTGGCGCCGTCGATCTCGATGCTGCCGTTGACGCGGCATATATCGATCGTGTCGTTCATCCGGTTGATGCAACGCAGGAAGGTCGACTTGCCGCAACCCGACGGGCCGATAAAGGCCATCACCTGCCGCGCCGGAATGTCGATCGTCACATCGAACAACGCCTGCTTCTCGCCGTAGAAGACGGACACCTTGTTTGCCGCTACCTTGACGTCATGCGCGCCGGCATGCGCGGCCGTTTCGGCGAGCGCATCCATGCCTTCGATTGCTTTCGTCATGACCATTCCCGCCGCATCGGTGGTTTCCATTACCGTCATGTCCGTCACCACTTTCTTTCAAACCGCTTGCGCATGTAAATCGCAATCGCGTTCATGCAGACCAGAAATCCTAGCAAAACGACGATTGCCGCCGAGGTGCGCGAGGTGAAGCCGCGCTCCGGGCTGTCCGCCCAGATATAGATCTGGGTCGGCAGCGCCGTCGAGGGGTTGAACATGCTGTCCGGCGCGGCGGTGATAAAGGCATTCATGCCGATCAGCAGCAGCGGCGCCGTCTCGCCCAGCGCTTGCGCCAGACCGATGATCGTGCCCGTCAGAATGCCGGGCATGGCGAGCGGCAGCACATGATGGCCGACCGTCTGCATCTTCGAGGCACCGACGCCGATGGCGGCCTCGCGGATCGACGGCGGCACCGCCTTCAGGGCGGCGCGGGTCGCGATGATGATGGTGGGCAGCGTCATCAGCGACAATACGAGACCGCCGACGATGGGTGCCGAGCGGGGCATGCCGAAGAAATTCAGGAAGACGGCAAGGCCGAGCAGACCGAAGACGATGGATGGCACGGCCGCCAGATTATTGATGTTGACCTCGATCAGATCCGTCAAACGATTCTTCGGCGCGAATTCCTCCAGATAGACGGCGGCCGAAATGCCGACGGGGAAGCTCACGAGGAAACAGATCAGCAACGCATAGAAAGAACCGACCAGCGCGCCCCGGAGCCCCGCCAATTCAGGAAAGCGGCTGTCGGCATTGAAGATCATACCGGTATTGAGCGGCGTGGTGATGCGATCCTGTTCGACCAGGCGGTCGTACCAGCCGATCTGGTCGTCATTGATGCGGCGCTGGTCCGGCGGGAGATTGCGGTCGATGCCGCCCTTGTGGAGCTGATCGCCGATATCCGACATCGGGAATGTGAAATCCACCGTCTGCCCGACCAGCGACGGATCGGCCACCACCATGTCGCGCAGCATGTATTGCGCGTTGTTGGTAAAAAGTTGCCGCAACTCGCGCAGTTCGCGCGGGGTGTCGACTTCCGGATAGAGCCGCGAAATCGTATCGGCGAGCATCTTCTGATAGCCGGCGGAGCGCGGGTCCGACCGATCAATGGCCTCGGCAGGCAGCGCCACCTGCAGCGTGACGTGGGTCTGCGTGAGAGCGGGCAGCGCCGTGGAGACAATCGTGCCCACCAGAATTGCCAACATGCCGAGCGCGAAGACGATCGCGCCAACGCCATACATGCGCAGGCGCTTGTCGGCGGCATAGCGGCGCCTCAGGCTGGCATCCGGCTCGTACCAGATGCCGGTCCGGATTTTGGCGGCGGTTTTGTCACTCATAGCGTTCCCGATAGCGCTTGACGACCTGAAGCGCGATGACATTGAGCGCAAGGGTCGAGAGGAAGAGGACGAGGCCGAGACCGAACGCGGCGAGCGTCTTGGGGCTGTCGAATTCGGTATCGCCAATGAGCAGCGTCACGATCTGCACGGTGATCGTGGTGACGCCCTCGAGCGGATTGGCGGTGAGCGTGGCGGTGAGACCGGCGGCCATGACCACAATCATCGTCTCGCCGATAGCGCGGCTGACGGCGAGCAACACACCGCCGACAATGCCGGGCAGTGCGGCGGGCAGCAGGACCTGGCGAACCGTTTCCGCCTTGGTCGCGCCCAGCGCATAGGCGCCGTCGCGCAGCGATTGCGGAACGGCGGAAATCGCATCGTCGGAGAAAGACGAAATGAAAGGGATCAGCATGATGCCCATGACGCCGCCTGCCGCGAGCGCGCTGTTGGAGGCAACCGACAGTCCCATCGACATGCCCCATTCCCGGATGAAGGGGGCCACGGTCAGGATAGCGAAGAAGCCGTAAACGATGGTCGGAATACCGGCGAGGATTTCGAGCAGCGGCTTTACAATGGAGCGAACGCTGTCATTGGCGTATTCGACCAGGTAGATCGCGGAGAAGAGACCGACCGGCAGCGCAACGAACATCGCAATGGCGCTGATGAATATCGTGCCCCAGAAAACCGGAACTGCGCCGAATGCTCCTTCGGCGGCCACCTGATCGGCGCGCATCGCCGTTTGCGGGCTCCACTCCATCCCGAACAGGAAGGAGAGAACCGGCACGCGGCTGAAGAAGGCGAGGCTCTCGATCACCAGCGAGAGAATGATGCCGAGCGTCGTCAGGATCGCGAGAATGGAACAGACGATCAGCGCCCAGCGGAGAATACCGTCGACGCTGTTTCGGGCGCGGAACTCCGGCGAAAGGCGCGCGCGGGCGAAAGCCATGCCGCCGATGGCGGCGGCGAGCGCGCAGACGACCATGGCGAGCGAAGCCGTACCGCGCAGCGCCTTGTAGCGTTCCGCCGCTTCGAGGATCGCCGGATCGGGTGTACCGAAAATACGGCCGCCGGCAATGCTCTTGATTTCGCTCAGGATGAGCGACATGCGCGAACCTTCGATGCCGTCGGTGATGTAGGACGGGAGGCTCGCGAGAACGAGGCGGTCTACGACGGCACCTTCCGCGGCGATCCAGACCAGCACCAGAAGAAACGCCGGGATGCCGCAGGACAGCGCGACAAAGTAGCCGTGATAGGCGGGGATGGAGTGCATGCCCACGCCGGACTTTTTGAGCGCGCCTGCGTTGGCGCGGCCGATGAAATAGCCGACGAGGGAAAGTGCCAGGACGATCGTGAGGAGCGTAGTTGCAGACATTGGCTGGGTCCCGACGCGCGGCGGCACAAAAATTACGGACGGAAAGTCTCACCCGGCGCCCGAGAGCGCCGGGTGAGGATCGGCTTTACTTCTTCGGCGCCGACATGTTGACCGCGTCCTTCACGGCTTTCTGCACGGCGGCACGGGGGCCATCGGCAAGCGCGATCAGGCCGCGCTCGATCAGGTAGCCACCCGGGCTCAGCGCGTCGTCGCTGACGAATTCGGACACGAACTCGTTGAGGCCGGGGATCACGCCACGATGGGCATTCTTGGTGTAGAAGAAGATCGGACGGGAGATCTTGTAGGAACCGTCGGCGATCGTGTCTTCGTTCGGGGCGATGCCTTCGACCATCACGGCCTGCAGCTTGTCCTGGTTTTCATACAGGAACGAATAGCCGAAGATGCCATAGGCGTTCGGGTCGGATTCGAGACGCTGAACGATCAGGTTATCGTTTTCGCCGGCTTCGATGAACGGACCATCGGTGCGCATGCGCTGGCAGGTTTCCTTGTGGGCGTCCTTGTCGAGCGCCTCGATAGCGGGAAACGCCTTGCAGCCCTCTTCCATCACGAGCTCGACCCAGGCGTCGCGGGTGCCGGAGGTAGGCGGCGGGCCCATGACGACGATTTCGGCGTTGGGCAACGAGCTGTCGATCTCCGACCACTTCTTGTAGGGGTTGGCGACGATCTTGCCGTCGACTTCGACCTTGTCGGCGAGCGCCTGGAAGAGCTGCTTCTTGGTCAGGTCGAGCTGCACGCCCTTGCGGGAAACCGCCATCGAAAGGCCGTCATAGCCGATCAGCGCTTCGGTGATGTCGGTAACGCCGTTCGACACGCAGAGTTCGTATTCGGAGAGCTTCATCGCGCGCGAGGCGCCCGTCACGTCCGGATGACCGGTGCCGACGCCGCCGCAGAAAATCTTCATGCCGCCGCCGGTGCCGGTCGATTCGACCACCGGAGAGGGGCTGCCCGTTTCGTTCGAGAACTGCTCGGCGGCAGCCTGCGAGAAGGGAAATACGGTCGACGAACCGACGACCGAAATCTGGTCGCGGGCGTGCGCGACGCCGTCAACCGAGAGAGCGGCGACGGCAACCGTCGCGGCCATCGTCAGGGATTTGAGTTTCACGGTAATTCTCCAGTCTTGTGAATGCCGGGCGCCAAGCAGCCACTGAAGACCCCCCTGGCGCGCCCAAGCCGTTCCGGTTTTTGAAGTGGCTTAACCTTCAGGCCGGCGGACGTTAGCGGGGTGTCACGAAAGCTTTACGACAGTTACGTGACAGTTTGATGACAGTCGGGCCGGAAGGCCGCCCCGTCAGCCGGCGACCGGGAAAAGCACTGTAAAAACAGAGCCTTGCCCAAGCTCACTTTCGATCTGCAGCGTGCCCTGATGGCGGTTGACGATGTGCTTGACGATCGCCAGCCCCAGTCCCGTTCCGCCCCGTGCGCGGGAGGCGGCAGCGTCGACGCGATAGAAGCGTTCGGTGAGGCGCGGCAGGTGTTCCTTCGCGATTCCGGGACCGAAATCGCGCACGGAGAGCCGCACCATCGGGCGCCCCGCCTTTTCGTCCAACGTCAGCGAAATTTCGACGCGCTTGCCCGAGCGGCCGTAGCGCAGCGCGTTGTCGGCGAGGTTCTGAACGACCTGGGCCAGCTCCTCGCGGTCGCCGCGGATGTGCGGCAGGTTTGCCGGCGCGGTGACGGCGATCTCGACACCGTATTGTTGTGCTGCCGGCGTCAGCCCGTCGGTCACGTCGTTGACGACGCCGATGAGGTCGATCGTGTCGGCGGGACGGACATGCTCACGCAATTCGATGCGCGACAGAGACAGCAGGTCCTCGATCAGACGGCGCATGCGGCCCGCCTGATCGGCCATGATTTCGAGAAATTTTTCCCGTGCCTCCGGATCGTCCTTCGCATGGCCGCGCAGCGTGTCGACGAAACCGGAAAGCGAAGCCAGCGGGGTTTTCAACTCATGGCTGGCGAAAGCGATGAAATCGACCCTCATCGCCTCGACGCGCTTGGCATCGGTCAGATCATGCAACAGAACGAGATAAAGCGCCGGTTCGCCAATGCCCTCGGCCGTAATCGGCGCGACGAAGGCGTTGAAGTGGCGCTCGACCGGCACCGGCATCGCATATTCGACCGAGCGCGCGGCGCCGTCCTTCATCACGCTTTCGATCGTCGCAATGAGCGGCGCAACGCGCAAGACGGTTGCCACATGCTTGCCGACTGCCGACTTTCCGATCAGCGGCTCGGCGGCCTCGTTGTCGAGCATGACGCGACCTGAACCGTCGAGAACGAACAGGGGATCCGGCAGCCGGTTCAGGATGGCGAGCGCCGGCGCTGCGCCGAAGGCCGCGCGCGCGCTCTCGTCTTGCCGCGACTGGATGCGGATCGGCGCCGTTTCGCCCATCGCAATGGCACGCGCGACCGCGACGCCCGCCAGCAACAGGAACGAGACGAAAGCGGCCGTGACGTGAAGGGCGCCGGCGATAGCCAGCATCAAAAAGATGAACGCGGCCGTGACGACAAAGGTTCGCGTGCCGGTCCAGCGCGCCCAGAAGTCGCGCAGCCAGACCCTGCCCTGCCGCAATCTCGATCCGTCGTCCGCCGCCGCCATTCGTTTTCCGTCAGGCTCCGAAATCCCAGCTCATGCCTTCGTGGTAGCACTTCAATACACTTTTCGCGATGACGATGCGATGAACCTCGTCGGGCCCGTCGGCGAGGCGGAGCGTGCGGGCGCCCTGGTACATGCCGGCAAGCGGCGTGTCGCCGGAGACGCCGAGCGCGCCATGAACCTGGATCGCGCGGTCGACGACACGCTCGAAGGCGGCGGGCACAAAGACCTTGATCGCCGAGATGTCGACGCGGGCGCTTGAGCCTTCCTCCATGCGATGCGCGCAGTGGATGGTCATCAGGCGGGCGGCCTGGATGTCCATGTAGCTGTCGGCGATGAAGCCCTGAATGAACTGCTTCGTCTCGAGCTTGCCGCCATGCACGTCGCGGCTGATGGCGCGCTTGCACATCAGGTCGAAGGCGCGCCACATCTGGCCGATCGAATTCATGCAATGGAAGACGCGGCCCTCGCCGAGCCGGTCCTGCGCCGCCTGATGGCCGGTGCCGGTGCGGCCCAACTGGTTCTCGACCGGCACGCGCACATTTTCGTATTTGATTTCGCAATGATCGCCGCCGGTGTGCCCCCAGACCGGCACCGAACGGATGATGTTCACGCCGGGCGTTTTCATCGGCACGATGATCTGGGTCATCTTGTCCTTGACGCCGCCCTTGCCGTCTTTCTCCTCGGTGCGACACATGACGATGGCGATGTCGGCGCGGCGGCCGTTGGAGGTGAACCATTTGTGGCCGTTGATGACCCAGTGATCGCCATCCTTCACCGCGCGCGTCTGGATCGCGTAAGGATCGGAGCCCGGCTGGTCGGGCTCGGTCATCGAGAAACAGCTTTCGATGTCGCCGGCGACCAGCGGCTCCAGCCACTTCTTCTTCTGTTCGGGCGTGCCGTATTTCAGCAGGATTTTCTGGTTGCCCGAATTCGGCGCGACGACGCCGAAGAGGCGCGCCGAGAAAGGCGACCAGGCCATGATCTCGTTCATGTAGGCATGCTTCAGAAAGCCGATGCCCATGCCACCATAGTCTTCCGGCAGGTGCGGCGCCCAGAGGCCCTCATCCTTGACCTTCGTCTTGATCTTCGTGCGGACGGCTTCCGCCTCGTCGCCACCCTTGTAGAGCACGGGCTCGGCCGGGATGATGTCGCCGGTGACGATTCTGGCGGTCCGGAGCCTGATCTCGTTGATGCCCTCGTCGAGACCGGAAATGGACTGCACCTGCATCGCGTTCCTCCTCGTTATCTTTCATGGTGTTTCGCAGAGCATAGAGGGGACGGCCAGGGAAGGTCCAACGGCCGTCCGAAAAGAGGCTCGAAGCTCGTGACATTTCCATGAATTGTCATAGTTTAGAGCCTGTTTCGAAATTCCAGACCTTTCAGTATTCAAACGAGGCAGCAGGGCAGATGACGGAAATCGACGGCAAACTGGCGGTGGTGACGGGCGCGGCAAGCGGCATCGGACGCGGGACGGCGCTGGCGCTGGCGAAGCGAGGCGCGCGACTGGCGATCACCGATCTCGACCGGGCGGGGCTTGCCGAAACCGCGGCGCGGATCGAAGCGCTGGGGGCGAAGGCAACGACCTATCTGGTCGATGTCGCCGACCGCGACGCGGTTTATGCCTTTGCGCAGGAGATCGAGGCTTCGCATGGCGGCGCCGACATCGTGATCAACAATGCGGGCGTCGCGCAGATCGCGCGGGTCGACGAACTTGGCTATGACGATTTCGAATGGGTGATGAACATCGATTTCTGGGGCATGGTCTATGGCAGCAAGGCCTTCCTGCCGCAGCTGCAGGCGAAGGGCGAAGGTCACATCGTCAATGTGTCGAGCATTTTCGGATTGATCGCGGTGCCGACACAGGCCGCCTACAACTCGGCCAAGTTCGCCATTCGCGGTTTCACCGAAGCGCTGCGGCACGAGATGAAGGGGACGAACATCCAGATCTCCTGCGTGCACCCGGGCGGAATCAAGACCAATATCGTCCGTAATGCCCGTTTTCTGCAGAGCACGCAGGCCACCCTGCGCGAGGACGCGGCATCGGGCTTCGACAAGATCGCGCGGACGACACCGGAACGCGCCGGCGAGGTGATTGTCGAGGGCATTGCGAAAAACAAGCCGCGCATCCTGATCGGTTTCGATGCCAAGCTGGTTGACTGGCTGCAACGGCTGATGCCGGCTTCCTATGGCAAGATCATGTTCCGGCGCGAGGGCAGCGTGCTGACCGGACAGGCGGAGACGAAATAGCGGGAGGCAAGATCGCCGCAAGGCGATCGCTGTCGAGGGGGAGGCACCGGTTGAGCGAGGCGACAGCAGGCGACGGCGCGGCGCGCATGACGGTGCGGCGCATGGGCTTTGCCTATCCGGCCGCGATGGGCGGACACTGGAACCGGCGGCGTCCCGAATTCTCGCAGATCGTCAATGCGGCGTCGCTGGCGATGCCCTATCTCGAACCTTACCTTATCAAGACAATGCGCGAAGCGCGGCCGCAGATTCGCGATGCGGTGCTGCGGGCGGCGCTTGACGATTATGTGGCGCAGGAGGCGATGCATTTCCAACAGCATCGAAAGTTCAACAACGAATTGAAGGCGCGCGGCTATCGCGCAATCGAAGAAATCGAAGCGACACTTGCATCCGATTACCGGAAGCTCGGCGAGACACGCTCGCTCGCCTTCAATCTGGCTTATGCGGAGGGTTTCGAATCGATGGCGCTGGCGATCGGGCAGATGCTGATCGCCGACCGGAAGTTCCTGTTCGGGGACAGCGAGAGCGGCGTTGCTTCGCTGATCCTGTGGCATTTCGTCGAGGAGATCGAGCACAAGAACGTCGCTTACGATGTGTTCGACCATCTGGCCGGCAATTACTTCCGCCGCGTGCACGGTCTGCTTTATGCGACGATACATATCATGTGGCGGACGCGCGGCGGTTATCAGGCGCTGTTGAAGGAAGACGGGCTGTGGCGGAGCGCGCGTTCGCGCGTGGCGCTGGGATTGCTCCTTTTACGGATTTTCGCGACGCTGACGCCGAAGATGCTGCGCATCCTGATGCCGTTCTACAATCCGCGGCAGGTGAAGGATCCCGCCTGGGCGCTTTCCTGGGCGCGTCTTTTCAAAGCCGACAATGACGGTGCCGGACGGCTCGACACGACGCGCCTCGATGCGCCCGAACCCGTTGCCCTTTCCACCGGAGAAACGAAATGAGCATTGAGACATCGGCACCCGCCGGCGCGAGCAACATGGCGGCGCGGATGCGCGCGCTGCTTTTTTTCAACGGCGTCGGCCTCTTTGTGCTGGCGATCATCATCGGCTGGATATGGTTCTTCGCGCTGCTCGGTCGCGTGGTGTTGTGGCCGCTGCCGATCGACATTCCGGTTTCGACTCCCGACGACGGACGCGCCTGGCGCATGGCGCATATGGAAGGGATCACGCAAGGACTGATGCTGATGGCGCTCGGTCTCGGCGGACAGTTCATGCGGCTGACGCGCAAACAGTTCACCTGGTTCTTCTGGTCGGCGCTGGTGACGGCGTGGCTTTTCACGATCCCGCCGATCTTCAATGCGCTGTTCGGCACGCGGGGGCTCGCCTTTGGCGGCGGACCGTTCAAAGGTGGACTTGCCAATGACACGATCTATCTCTTCGGCTGGCCGCCGGTGATCGCCGTGCATATCATGCTGGGGCTGGCGGTGCTCGGCGTGTGGCGACATCTCAAGGCCGACAAAAGATAATCCGTGCGCAGAGTAATAGGCAGTTATCCCCGGCCGATACCGCACTTTATCCCCGCTTTTTCGGCCTTCTGTCATCGAACTGTCAAAAAACTGTCACAAACGGACTTGTCCCCGGGTATAAGTCCGGTTTATCCCCGGGGATAGAGGCGACTTGTCCCCGCCCCGGCAGCGGGCGATAGGCTCGGGGAATTTTTTGTTTTTGCGCACCGGACGGTGCGAACGGAATTGAAGACGGCAAGGAAGGACATCATGACGGATTGTTCGGAGACCTCGCAACTCATCGGCCCGGCCTCGCGCGTCTACTTCTCGCAGCGCTTGCGGCTTCATTATGTCGACTGGGGCAACGAGGACGCACCGCCCTTGCTGATGATCCATGGCGGGCGCGACCATTGCCGCAACTGGGACTGGACGGCGCAGGCGCTTCGTAACCGCTTTCACATCATCGCACCCGACCTGCGTGGACATGGCGACAGCCAGTGGATGGTCGGCAGCGGCTACGAAATGAACGACTATGTCTACGACATCGCGCAACTGATTCATCAGAAGGGGCTGGCGCCGCTCACCATCGTCGCGCATTCGATGGGCGGCGCGATCGCGCTGCGCTATGCCGGGCTTTATCCTGAGAACGTCAAGAAGCTCGTCGTTATCGAGGGGCTCGGGCCATCGCCGAAGATGCTCAGCGAGCGGAAGGCCATTTCCGGCGACCAGCGCATCCGCAACTGGATCGACGAAATCCGCAAGCTCTCGTCGCGGCAGCCGCGCCGCTACGACAGCATCGAGGAGGCCTACAAGCGGATGCAGGGCGAGAATCCGCATCTGTCGCCCGAGCGGGCGCGGCACCTGACCGTGCACGGCGTCAACCAGAACGAGGACGGCACTTACAGCTGGAAATTCGACAATTACGTGCGTGCCTTTTCGCCGGCGGGTTTCGACGAGGAAACCTCGCAAAAGCTCTGGGCACGGATCAACTGCCCGACGCTGCTGATCCGCGGCACCGAAAGCTGGGCGAGCGACCCCGTGGCCGACGGGCGGGCGCAGCATTTCAAGAATGCCGAGATCGTCGCCGTCGAGGGCGCCGGGCACTGGGTGCAGCACGACAAGCTGGATGAGTTTCTGAAGCTGACGGAAGATTTTCTGGGCGTGTAGAGGCGCGCTTCAGTTTTTCGAGGCTTCCTTCAACGCGGCCAGCGTTTCAGGCGAGACGGGTGCGGTCAGGGCGGCGGCCATGGCATCGAAGAGCGAGGCGACAAAGAAGCTGCGGGCGGCGGCGTTTGTCGTCGCGTCGCCGCGGCGCGTCCAGATGGCGAGCGAGGTCAGCGCCATTTCGACCATCAGGCGCTGGCGCTGCACCGCGATTTCAGGCGGGAGATCGGCGAGCACGGAAGCGATGAGCGCATTGGCGCGCGAAATGCCCTCAAAGCCGCTGCGGAGCGCGACGGTCGGCAGGTCGAAATCGGGATCGTTGAGCACCTGTGCCGCGAAACGCACAAAGCGCACACCCTCCTCGCTGTCGAGAAGGCTTGTCAGGGGCTCGAAGGTGGCGCGCAGGATCGCCGGGAGGTCGCCTGCCCCGCCTGCCGCGACCAGCGCCTCGATGCGCTCGACCCGGCGCTTGTCGATGGCGCCGACACGGGCGTCGAGAATGGCCTCGACCAGACGCTTCTTGGAGCCGAAATGATAATGCAGCGCGGATTCGTTGCGCTGGCCGGCGGCGGCGTTGATTTCCTTCAGCGTGACGCCATGCAGCCCGCGCGCGCCGAAAAGGCGCTCGGCGGCCAGCATCAGGCGCACGCGCGTGTCGCCGCGTTTGCCTGCCTTTGCCAAGGTTTCACTCTCATCCATGCATCGAAGGCTAATGTCTGTCATTATGGAGGTCAACTGCGGCCAAGTGGCAGGAACCGGTTCTGCTTGTCGCAAAATCATCTTGTGGGCGAGTATCGGGAGGCGGGTGCGCGTTTTTACGCGCGTGGCGGCAAATCGGGTGGAGTTTTGCGATGAGAGCGGGAATACGCGGGGCCGCCGCGGGCACGGGACGCGGATGACGAAAGGCTCGATATGCCGCGTCCTGCTCGCGCTCGCCGTGCTCGCGGTGGTGGCCGCGCCGGGTTTCGCGCGCGCGGAGACAGCGGCCGCAACGCCGCGCTCCTGGGAGCGGCCGCAGGCGGCGCTCGACTTCACGACGCGGGTGACGGGGCGGCGCATACCCGACCAGATGCGCGACATGCTGGAAGAGGCGCGGCAGCTCGGCGTCGACCTGCCCGACGCACCGCCGCCGCCGACAACGCTGGCGCAACTCCGGCGGCGGGCGCAGGAGGACAGCCGGCGGCTTGTCGAGGTGCTGCGCTCGGAGGCCTATTACAACGGGCGCGTCGAGGTGTCGGTGCGCGAGGCGGCGGGCGGCGGCTTCGAGGTCGTCTATCATGTCGTGACCGGACAAAGAGCGATGATCCGCAGCTTTGCGATCGTCTATCCGGATTTGCCGGACGGCGCGGACGGGCTGCCGCGGGACGGGGCGGCGCTCGGCCTGCAACCGGAACGCGCGGCGCGGGCGCAGCGCATCATCGACCTGACCGCCGCCGCCGTGCGGCACCTCGCCGACCACGGCTATCCGGACGCCAAGCTCGCCGAGCGGCGTGTCGTCGTCGACCTTTCGTCGAACCAGGCGGATGTGACGCTCAAGATCGAGGCCGGGCCGAAGATGATTTTCGGGCCGGTGCTCGTGCGCAACGAAGGCGGGCGGACGAAGACGGATTATGTGCGCTCGCTGACCAGGATCGAGCCCGGCGCGCCCTATGACCGCAGCGCCGTCGACGCGACGATGGATGCGCTTCGGGGCACAGGGCTTTTCGAAAGCGTGGCCATCGCCTCGGGCGAACGCGCGGCGGACGGCGCGGCGGCGCAGGAGATCGAACTGACCGAGCGGGCGGCGCGTACCGTGCGCCTCGGCGCGACCTGGTCGTCGAGCGAGGGCGCGGGCCTGCGCGGAAGCTGGGAACACCGCAACATATTCGGCGCTGCAGAGAAGCTGACGCTCGGCCTTTCCATCGCGCAGATCGAACAGAAGACGACGGCGGAATTCCGCAAGCCGCAATTCCTGCGCGACGACCAGAGCCTGCTCATCAGCGCCGAAATCGCCAACGAAACCACCGATGCCTATGACGAATACCGGCTGCGGACCGGTGCTTCGCTGGAACGGCGGCTGAGCGAGCGGCTGACGGGGAGCGCCGGCCTGTCGTTCGAGCTCACGGAGACGGAAGATGCAACCGGACGGACCGACTATCAGCTTTTCGGCGTACCGGTCGTGCTGCGCTACGACAGCGCCGACGATCTGCTGGACCCGCGCGAAGGCATACGCGCGACGGCGGCTGCAACGCCCTATTTCGGCGGCGCCGACCGGCAGGCCACCACGTTCCTGCGCTTCGAGACCAGCGGCGCGACCTATTTCGGACTTGCGGAGGCGCTGACGCTGGCGGTTCGCGGACGCTACGGCTCCCTCGTCGCCGATGCGGCGACCGATGTGCCGGGATCGACGCGCTTCTATGCGGGCGGCGGCGGCTCGGTGCGCGGCTATGGCTACCAGATGGCGGGGCCGGTCGACGCGGCGGGAAATCCGCGCGGGGGACTGTCGGTCATCGAGGCCGGCGCCGAGGCGCGCTACCGCGCGACGGAGACGATCGGCGTCGTCGCCTTTGTCGATGGCGGCCAGACCTATGAAGACACGATGCCCGGGTTCAGCGGCAGCCTGTTGTGGGGCACGGGGCTCGGCTTGCGCTACTACACGCCCATCGGGCCGGTGCGTCTCGACGTCGCAATGCCGCTGGACCGGCGGCGCGGCATCGACGACGCTTTCCAGATCTATGTATCGCTGGGACAGGCATTCTGATGGCGGGCGCGGACAGACATATCGGCATCGTGCTTGTTCGCCGCGTCCTCGCCGCCCTGCTGCTGGCGGCGGGGCTCGTACTCGCGGGTATTGCCGCCGTTGTCGGCCTTGTCAACATCGCGCCGGTGCGCGAGGCACTGCTGGACATGGCACTCGCGGCGGCGCGAACCGGCGAGACCGAGATCGATATCGGCGGCATCGACGGCGTGTGGCCGGGACGGCTGCGGCTCAGCGATCTCTCCATCGCCGACGCGGAGGGAACCTGGGCGACGCTCGCCTCGGCCGAACTCGACTGGCGGCCGCTGGCGCTGTGGCGCGGGGAGCTGCATGTGACGCGGCTCGACATCGACGGGCTGCGACTGTCGCGGGCGCCCGCCGGGGAAGGGCAGCCGGACGAGGACGCCGATATTTTTGCGCTGCCGGAACTGCCGGCGCTGCCGCTGGCGCTGAACATCGAAGCCTTCGCGCTGCGCGACATGCTGCTGGGCGAGGCGCTGGCGGGCGAGGAAATCGCATTCGATGCGACGGGCCATGCGCTCTACACGCGCGGCCGGACGGACATTGCGATCGAGGCGGCGCGGCGGGGCGAGGTGCCGGGGCGGGTCGAGGCGATGCTCCAATTCCATGCCGGGCCGGAGCGCGGGGCGTTCAAGCTCACGCTCACGGACGGCGCGGCCGGGCGGCCGGGCATCGCGGCGCGGCTGGCAGGGCTCGACGGGGCCGATGCGGTGACGGCCGAGGCGGAAGGGCAGAGCCGCGCCGGGCTGATGACCGGTGCGCTGAAAATCGACGCCGGGCAGGCCTTGCAGGCCGATGGCGACATGCATGGTGCCTTCGGCGAGCGGGTCAATCTCGAGCTTCGCCTCGATGCGCGGGGAACGACGGTGGCGCGCGAGCTGTCTTTCCTCGGCGAGCCCGCGCAAGCGCGCGTCAGCGCCCGGCTGAGGCAGACCGGACGCGACGCCTACCGGATCGAGAATGCGGCGCTGGAAGCAGGCACGCTGCGCGTCAACGGCGCGGCGACGGCGACGCGGGAAAGCACCGACTATGCGGTGGAGGCGGAAGGAACGGCGGCGGGGCTTGAGCCGCTTCTGGATTTCTCGAACGACGAGGCCCTGGACACCGCCGGCTGGCGGCTGCGCGGGCGCATCGACAAGGCCGGCGATACCGCGCTGATCGAGGAAGCGGCGCTCACGGGACTGGGCGGCGAAGCGAAGTTCAGCGGCACGGCGCACCTCGACATGAGCGGCGGCGCGGTGCAAATCGCCGGCGATGTCGAGGCGGCGATTGCCGACCTTGCGCCGCTCGGCCGCATGATCGAACAGCCGATGCGCGGCGAGGCCGAGGCGACGCTGACCGCGCTGCGGTTCGAGGACGGCAAGGGCAGCGGCGAGATCGCGCTGCGGACGGGACCTGTCGAGACGGGCGATGCGGGCCTCGACCGGCTCTTCGCCGGGGGCGCGACCGCTGCGGCAAGCGTCGGTTTCAACGACGCCGGCGCCTTGTCGATCGCCGATCTCGAGGCGGAGGCGGGCGGGTTCAAACTCGACGGCCGGCTTTCCATGACGGCGGCTGGCGAGATCGACGGCGCGGCGGCGCTGTCGGTTGCCGAGATCGCCGATCTTGCGGGCGAGGATATTCGCGGCGCGCTGGCCGCCTCGGCGGTGCTTGACGGGCGGCGCGGCGCGGCACGCCTGACGGTGCAAGCCGAACTCAACGACGGTGCGGCAGGCGGCATCGACATTGCGCGCGCGACACTCGATGCGTCGGTGACGCAAGGCGGAACGGGAGCGGCGGTGCTCCGCCTCGACGGCGCCGACGGGCGCGCGGCGATCGCGACGCAAGTGACGCTGCCCGAGGCCGGCGGGGCGCGCTTCGAGAAAATCGATGCCAATATTTTCGGCGCGCCGCTGACCGGGGCCATCGCATTGTCGCCGGACTGGATCGCCGAGGGGCAGGTGACAGGACGGCGCATGGCGATGGCGCCATTGGGCAAACTCACCGGCGTGGCGCTGGACGGACGCGCCGACCTGGCGCTGACGCTCAGCGACGAGCAAGGCCGGCAGGACGCGCGGGCGGTGCTGTCGGCGCGGCGCATCGCCATCGAACTCGACGAGATGCTGACGCTGGATGGCGTCGCCATCGAGGCGGCGCTCACCGACATCGGCGGCGCGACGCGTGTGGAGGCGCGGCTCGGTGCCGAAGGCGGGGCGGCGGGCAACACGCAGTTCAATGAAATTTCCGCCAGCGCGCGGGGGCCGCTCGACGGTCTCGCGCTTGCCGCGTCGCTCAGCGGCGAAAGACTGTCGCTGCGCCGCGAGCCCGTGGCGCTTGCCTTCGAGGGCGCATGGCGCGGCGCGGCGCTGGCGCTCGACCGGCTCAGCGCATCGATCGGCGAGACCGGCATGACGCTGGCCGAGCCGGCTACGATTTCGTTGCCGGAGGGCGGCGTCGTTGTCGAGCGGCTGGCGCTCGATTTCACGAGCCCCGCAGGCCCCGGCACCTTGCGGATGGCGCTGGCGCAGCGGCCGCGCGCGGCGCAGGTATCGTTCGAGGCCGAGGCGCTTCCGCTGGCGCTACTGACGCCGCTGCTGCCACTCGACGCCGCCGGGGGCGCCATGTCGGGCGCGGTGACGCTCGATACCGCGCGCGAGCAGGGCGAGGTGGCGCTTCGTTTCGCGGATATCCGGCTGACCGACGCCGATCTCGACATGCAGCCTGCCTTCGGCGCGACGCTTGACGGACGCTGGACGCAGAAGCGCCTGACGGTGAAGGCGCTTGCGCATGGCGTGTCGGAGGAACCGTTCGTGCTCAATGCGTCGCTGCCGCTGGTGCGCGATCCGGGCGGGGCCTGGCCGGCGCTGCCGGCGCGCGGCGCGGTGGAGGGCGACCTCAACTGGCGGGGGCCGATGGCATCGCTGATGGCGCTGGCGGACCTGCCCGGACACAGGCTGGCGGGCGATGCCGCGGTGGCACTTGCCGCCAGCGGCGATATTTCGGCGCCGGTGTTTTCGGGCACGGCGCGGCTGACGGACGGCACGTTCGAGAATTTCGCGACCGGAACCGTCTTTCGCGATCTCGACATGCGCATCGAGGGCGAGCGCAGCGAAGTGTTGCGGTTCACGCTCGACGCACGGGACGGCGGCGGCGGACGGCTGACATCGGAGGGCACGATCACGCTGGCGGCGCAGGCCGCGCAGGCGGTGGCGGTTCGCGCGCGGCTCACCGACATGCAAGTCGTACGGCGGCAGGACCTGTCGCTGTCGGTGACGGGCGATCTCGAGCTCGGCGGCGCCGCGCTGCCACCGACGAAGGAGGAGCCGCTGAGGCTTTCGGGTACGCTCGCCGCCACCGATGCGCTGTTCGTCATCCCCGAACGCCTGCCGGGAAGCGTTCCGCATATCGCGGTCATCGAGGTGAACGGGGAGGTGAACGGGGAGGTGAATGGGCCCGACGACGCGGCGGCCGTGCAACCGGCAGAGGAAGCCGCACCGTTTCCCGCCGAGCTCGACCTCGCCTTCGCCATCGCCAATCCGCCCGCGCAGGTGACCGGGCGCGGCGTCGACGCGCTGTGGACGGGCGAACTGAAAGTGACGGGCAACGCCGAGAATCCGCGCGTGACGGGGACGTTGCGCAGCCTGCGCGGCACGCTGGAATTTGCCGGCAAGACATTCACGCTGTCGCGCGGGGTGGTGACTTTCCGGGGCGAGACGCCGCCCGACCCGACCATCGACATCGCGCTCGACTATACGCGGGGCGACTTCAAGGCGACCGTCGCGGTGGGCGGGCGCGGCTCGTCGCCGACGGTGACGCTGAGGTCGCAACCGGCGATGCCGCAGGACGAGATCATTTCGCGCATCCTGTTCGAGAAGCGCGTCGGCGAGCTGAGCGCGATCGAGGCAGCGCAGCTTGCCAACACGGCGGCGCAACTTTCCGGTGCCGGGGGCATCGGCGGCTTCGGCCTGCTCGGGCAGATGCAACGCTCTCTCGGGCTCGACGTGCTGCGCGTCGACCAGGGCACGTCGGGGGGCACGACGGTGGCAGCGGGGAAATATCTGCGCGAAGGATTTTACATCGGCGTCGAGCAGGGCGCGCTTGCCAGCGATTCATCGGTGAAGATCGAGATCGACCTCACCGACAATATCAGCGTCGACACCAGGATCGGGCAGGACGCCACGAGCGGCGGCGGCATCAACTGGAAATGGGACTATTGAGGCTCAGTAGCCGGAACCGCCGGTGATGCCCTTGCTGGTCGTGGCGCCGCTGGTGAAATCGTTGATCTTGTCGAGCTGTTCCCGGTTGCGGATTTTCTCTTCGCGCTGACGGCGCTCATATTCCTCGGCATACATTTCCGCGTCGTGATTGTCCTGCGTGTCGTATGCGTCGTCGTAGTCGGACCGGAAATTGACCGGCGGGGAATCGACCGGATCGGATGTTTCATAGTGGACGGCGCCATCGTCGACCGTCGCCGGCTCCTCGGCCGCGACCTGTAGCGGCGCGAGCATGACCAGCAAAGCCGCCAGCGACCCCGCCCTGGCAAGGGCAAATCCGTTTCCGATCATCCGACACCACACTTTCTGCAACGCCACAAACCTGCAGCGGACCTTCCGCCCGGAACTATACAGGAAAGCCCGGCGCTCCGACACAACGGGATTTCGGGGGGTTTCGGACCTGAATTGACCGAAGGTTAACGGGTTTGCGGGTCCGGCGCCTGCCGCCCGGCGCCGTTCTCTTCCGTTCACGGACGTTCGGGCGGGGGCGCTTTGCTTCGCTCCCGCACACAAGATTTCCGCGCCGGCACAGCCCCGACCGGGCGGACGATCTGCCGCACCCGGCGAGGCCGAAGCGGACACCTTGTCGCGGCGCCAGGCCGCTCAAAATAGGTACACTTTTTTTAGGGTTATTGCCCCAATTCGGGTCCCCGACAGGGCCCGGCGGGAAACGGCCGGCGGCGAGAGACATGACGAAGGTCACCTATATCGAGTTCAACGGCACGGAGCACAGCGTCGATGTTGCCGACGGGTTGTCGGTGATGGAGGGGGCGGTGCGTTACACCATCCCCGGCATCGAGGGCGACTGCGGCGGCGCCTGCGCCTGCGCGACCTGCCATGTCTATGTCGAGGAGGGCTGGCTGGAAAAGGCCGGTCCGATGGATGAGCTCGAACGCGACATGCTGGACTTCGCCTTCGACGTGCAACCGAACAGCCGGCTTTCCTGCCAGATCAAGGTCGATCCATCGCTCGACGGGCTCGTCGTCAAGACGCCCGCGCGCCAGTACTAGCGAGAACAGAGCACCAACGAGACCAGGAACCACCGGCCGCACAGAAGAGAAAACAAGCGGCCAACTCAGGAGGAAGACCATGAGTGCCAATGCCGGAGCAAAGGTCGTCTCGAAAGGCGACTGGAAAGTCTCGATGACGCCGGACGACATCTATCGCAATCCGATGGATATCGCCTGGACGTTCAACTACATCTTTTCGGAAGACAAGGTCGAGGATCTCTACAAGCGGGCGAAGCAGAACCAGTGGGACTCCGACGATCTGCTGCCCTGGGACACGGTCGTCGACCCGTCGCGTCCGCTGATCGCCAACGACAGCGACATCTATCACAAGATGCCGTTCTTCAAGAAGCTGTCGAAGTCGCAGCAGGAAACCTTCACCGCGCATTCGACGGCGCAGCTTCTGTCGCAGTTCCTGCATGGCGAGCAAGGGGCGCTGATGACGGCGGCCTGCGTGACGCATTCGGTGCCGGACGAGGGCGCCAAGCTTTACGCCGCGACGCAGACGATGGACGAAGCGCGGCATGTGGAGGTCTATTCGAAATATTGCGACAAGATCGCGCTGATCTATCCGATGTCGCCGTGGCTGAAGCAGCTGATCGACGTGACGCTGCAGTCGGACCGCTACGAAAAGGTGATGATCGGCATGAACATGATCGTGGAGGGGCTCGCGCTCGGCGCCTTCAACAACATGTACCGCACGACGACCTGCCCGCTCCTGAAGCAACTGACCTTCAACGTGATGCGCGACGAGAGCCGCCATGTCTCGTTCGGGCATGTGTTTCTCGGGCCGGTGTTCAAGAAGATGCACGCCGACGATCTGGAGGAGCTTGCCGAGTTCGCTTTCCAGGCCGTCAACATTCTCGTCAAGGCGCAGACGGCCGGAACGATCGCCAACAAGGTCGATCCGGGCTTCATGGAGGTGCTGGCGAACAGCGGTATCGACGCCGGCGATTTCTTCAAGGGCCTCAAGGAGGCCGAGGAAGCGGGCATCGCCCGCGATCTGCCGCCCGGCCAGGTGCATGCGCTGAAGGACCTGATGATGCCGGCGCTGGCGCGTGTCGGGCTGCTGACGCCGACGGCACGCAAGAAGTACGACGAAGCGGGCATTCCGGTGTTCGACGACATCCGCGTGCTGCAGGCGATGGAGGGCGGTCATCCGACCGGCGAGGCGGCGGCCTGACCGCGGATACGGGATCGCCACATGTTCCGGCGGCCGCGCGCCGCCGGAACATGCGGACCCGGCGACCGGCGCGCGCGACATCAGGGAGAGACAGGCGAGATGAGCAAGACAGGTGCGCGCGACGAGGATCTGCCGGATTTTCACCGGGCGCTGGTCGAGGGGATTCCCGAGGCGATCATCGTTTCGACGCCGGAAGGCGAGATCACCTATTTCAATCCGGCGTCCGAAAGGCTGCTCGGCTACAAGGCCGCGGAAGTTATCGGCCGAAGCATCACGGTGCTGGTGCCGCAACAGCCCGGCCGGCGCGCCGACCCGGTCAAATGGCTGGCGCGCTGGGCGGCCGAACCCGAGCATGAGCAGTCGCGCTTTCTCGACCTGATCGGACGGCGCAAGGACGGACATGAAATGCCGGTCGATGTGCGCGTCGTCGAAGCACGGATCGGCGGCGAACCGCGGTTTCTGATCACCTTCCGCGACAACAGCGTCAGGCGGCAGGAACAGGCCGCCTACAAGGAGCGCAACCTGCTCTTTTCGCGCATTCTGATGGTGGCCGAAGACGGGATCATTTCGGTCGACGCGGAGCAGAAGATTACTTTCTTCAACCTCAAGGCCGAGAAGATGTTCGGCTACCGCGCCGAAGAGGTGCTGGGACAGAAGCTCGACATGCTGCTGCCCGAGCGCTTCCGGCGGCCCCATGCCGGACAGGTGAAAGCCTTCGGCACATCGAAGGACGCGTCGCGCTGGATGAGCGACCGGGGCCCCGTGACCGGGCGGCGCAAGGACGGCAGCGAGTTTCCGGTCGATGCCACGATCACCAAGGTCGAGACCGGCGGCCGGATCACCTATACCGCACATCTGCGCAGCAATACCGGCAAGACGACGCGGCTGGAGAAGGCCGGTTGAGCGGCGTCAGGGCGCGTCCGCTACCTTGACCACCAGCTTGCCGATATTGCCGCCGTCGAAGAGCTTGTTGACGGCGGTGGGCGCGTGTTCGAGACCGTCGACGATGGTTTCGCGGTACTTGATCTTTCCTTCGGCGACCCATTGGGCGAGCTGCATCGTGCCCTCGGCGAATTTGGCCATGAAGTCGATGACGATGAAACCGCGGATCGTGATGCGGCGCATCAGGATCGGCGAGAAATCGGCGCGCATGGCCGGGTCGCCGGTGTTGTAGCCGGAGATCATGCCGCAGAGCGGCATGCGGCTGAACAAGTTCATGCGCGCCATCACGGCTTCCATGATCTCGCCGCCGACATTTTCGAAATTGACGTCGATGCCGTCCGGCGTCGCGGCCGCAAGCTGCGCGCGCCAGTCCTTGCGCTTGTAGTCGACGGCGGCGTCGAAGCCGAGATCCTCGACAATGTGGCGGCACTTGTCGGGACCGCCGGCGATGCCGACAGCGCGGGCGCCCTTGATCTTCGCGATCTGGCCGACGACCGAACCGACGGCGCCGGCCGCCGCCGAGACGACCACCGTGTTGCCGGGTTGCGGCTGCCCCAGTTCAAGCAGGCCGAAATAGGCGGTGAGGCCGGTCATGCCGCAGGCGCCGAGCATGGTGGGCAGGCCGACCGGCAAACCCTTGGGCAGCACGCCCATCGCGTTCGCACCTTCATCGGCGATGCAGTAGTCCTGCCAGCCGGTGAGGCCGCTCACGTGATCGCCTTCCTTGTAGCGGGCCGAATTCGACTTTACCACGACGCCGATGCCGCCGCCGCGCATGACGGCGCCGATCTCGACCGGCGGCATGTATTGATCCATGTCGCTCATCCAGATGCGGTTGGTCGGATCGAGGCTGAGATAAAGCACGCGCACCAGCGCCTCGCCCGGGCCGGGCTCGGGGATCGGCTCCTTCACGAAATCGAAATTCGAGGTTTCGATGCGGCCCGTCGGTCGGGATTTCAGGCGGAACTGGCGGTTGACGTCGTTTTTCATTTTCTCTCCTGCCTCACGGCATCACGATTTCGAACCAGAAGTCGAAGCGGTCGAGCAACGACAGAAAGTCTGCGAAGGCCGCGCGATCTCCCGCGACCGATATTTTCCTTTCGGCGATTGCCGCGTCGAGCGTCGTTTCGCCGACCACCAGTTCGACAAGCGCGGCGCGGGTCAGCGCGATGGCGATGGCGCCGGCGATCTTCCTGTCCTTGTAGTGGTGCAGGACCGCATTTTCGAGCGTCAACGCGAAATGCTCGGCGGTGTCGGTGAAGGTCAAGCCGAAAGCAAACTCGCGAGCCCCGGCCTTCGTGCCGTTGAGACGCACCGAGAGCGAATCCAGAAGCTGCTCGGCCGGCAGCGCCTTCAACTGCCCGGCCGCGCCCTGACGCGGCACGTCCGACGGCGGCCGCGGATTGCGGAGTTCCATCGCGGCCGTCAGATAGAAGCCGCGCCACGGACCCGATTCCGCCTGATAGCCCATCTGTTCCAGTGCATCGGCCTGCAAATGCCGCGCGTCCGCATTCGACGGATCGGCGAAGACCAGATGATTGACGATTTCGGCGACCCAGCGATATTCGCCCTTGTCGAACGCGGTGCGCGCTTTTTTCAACAGCGCGTCGGCACCGCCGGCGAGATCGACATAGCGTTTGCCGGCCTCGACCGGCGGCAGCTTGTGCAGGTTTGCCGGGTTGCCGTCGAACCAGCCGAGATAACGCTGATAGACGGCCTTGGCGTTGTGATTGAGCGTGCCGTAATAGCCGCGCGTGTACCATTCACTTGCCAATGTCGGCGGCAACGCCAGTTGCTCGGCGATTTCGAGCGGCGTTGCGCCGTGATTGGCCATGCGCAAGGTCTGGTCGTGAACATATTTATAAAGATCGCGCTGCTTTTTCAGGAAGGCGACCGTCGCCTCGCGGCCCCAGCGCGGCCAGTGATGGCTGGCAAACATCAGCTCGGCGTCGGCGGCGAATAGATCGATCGCCTCGTCGATATACCAGCTCCAGGATTTCGCGTCGCGCACCTGGGCGCCGCGCGGCGTGTAGAGATTGTGAAGCTGGCAGGAGCAATTCTCGGCCATGCAGAGCGCCTTGAATTGCGGAAAATAGAAATTCATTTCGGCCGGCGCCTCGGTGTCGGGCGTCACCTGAAAGACGATCTCGACACCATCGACGACAAGCTTCGTCCCGGTTTCGGCGATGCTGACGGTCGGCGGGACGAGGCTCACCTGCCCCATCGACACCGTCTTGCCCAGGCCCGCATCGACATGGCCCTTCGGCCCGCGCGGCAGCAGCGCCCCATACATATAAGTCGCGCGGCGGCCCATCGCGTTTCCGGCCAGCACGTTTTCGGCGACCGCTTCCTCGAGGAAACCTTCGGGCGCGATGATCTGGAGGCCGCGCTTGATGTCCTCGTCGCTCAGCACGCCGTAGATGCCGCCATAATGATCGACATGACTGTGGGTGTAGATGACGGCGGTGACCGGCTTGTCGCCCCGGTGCTTGCGCATCAGGGCGAGTGCGGCGGCAGCCGGTTCGGCCGAGATCAGCGGATCGATGACGATGTAGCCGGTGTCGCCTTCGATGAAGGTGATGTTCGAGAGGTCGAAGTTCCGCACCTGATAGATGCCGGGCGTCACCTCGAAGAGACCGTGGATCGCGTTGAGTTTCGACTGGCGCCAGAGGCTGGGGTTCACCGTGTCCGGACAGCCGGTGCAGCCGTCATGCGCGGTGTCGATGAAGGCGAAAGTGCCCATGTCCCAGACGGGGTGACCGGCGGCGTTCAGAACCTTCGCGTCGGGGATGGTGCCGATGAAGCCCTTGCGGGCGAGCGCGAAATCGTCGGGTGTGTCGGGCGGCAGCATCTCGCGCAATGCCTCGTGAGCACGGCGCGTTGCCACGGTTGCATCTTTCGGATTTTCCATCGTCCCGTCCCTGCCCTGCCTGCCGTTGACCGGCGGCACATCATGTTGGGGAGAGACTACAGCTTTGGCGGGCGGCGGCAAAGGCCGGGGCCCACGCTTGCGGCGGCGACGGATCAAGCGCCGGCTTCGCTGCGCATCCAGAAATGAGAAACGAGAAACATCGTATCGGCCACATGCCCATCCCTGCCGAGCGGCGCCAGAAGGAGTTCGAAGCGGATATAGGTCTTGTCTTCGTGAAGGACATTGCCGACAGCGCGGACGGGGCCGCCATATTCCAGCATGGCGCGGGCGACGACCCGCCAGCGTTCGAGAATTTCCGGCGCGAGCCGCGTCGACAGCGGACGGTTGTGGATCGGGCCGAAGACTTCCTCGAAGCGCGCGCCGGCAAGACGCGGGAAAAGATCGACGCCGCCGCCCGGCATTCGGGTTATGTCGAAGAGGACCATGTGGGGCAGCAGGGGCACGATTTCTTCCGGGCGGATGTCGTTGCGCCGCGGCATGGGACGTCCTTCCGCCTTGCCGCGCCAATATTCGAGGCCCTTGCGCGGCTCTTCGGCCTCGAAGGCGAGCGTCGTATCGATCTCGATCGGCGGCAGTTCTATCGACTTGCGATTTGCGCCTTCCCGGCCGGATACCATTTACCCTCTATTTCGTCTTCTATGTCATCTGTCAGCCGCTTTACCTGAAGACAAGCCTAGTCCCTTCGGGTGCGGCGGCAAGGTCCGACTTTCCGAATGCGGATGAACGGACCGGGCGGACGGCAAGACGGAGCCCTTGTTCAGGCCGTTTTCGCGACCTCGAGTTTCAGTTCCGCGATCATCGCATCGCGGATCTGGAATTTCTGCACCTTGCCGGTGACGGTCATCGGGAATTCGGGCACGAAGCGCACATAGCGCGGCACCTTGTAGTGCGCGATCTGGCCCTTGCAGAAGGATTTGATCTCGTCCTCGGTCGCGCTTTCACCGGGCTTCAGGCGGACCCAGGCGCAGATTTCCTCGCCATATTTCCGGTCGGGAACGCCGACGACCGCGACATCTTCCACCTTCGGGTGGCGGTAGAGATATTCCTCGATCTCGCGCGGATAGACGTTTTCGCCGCCGCGGATCACCATGTCCTTCAAGCGGCCGACAATGTTGCCATAGCCTTCGGCGTCGATGACGGCGAGGTCGCCGGTATGCATCCAGCCTTCGGCGTCGACCGCTTCGGCGGTTTTTTCCTTGTCGTCCCAATAGCCGATCATCACTGAATAGCCGCGCGTGCAGAGCTCGCCAGGCTCGCCACAGGGCACGGTTTTTCCGTCAAGGTCGACGATCTTGCATTCGAGATGCGGCTGGACGCGGCCGATTGTCGAAACGCGGCGTTCGAGCGTGTCCGCCTCGCCGGTCTGGAAGCTGACGGGACTTGTTTCGGTCATGCCATAGGCGATGGTGACGTCCTTCATGTGCATGCGATCGATCACCTGCTTCATCACCTCGACCGGACAGGGCGAGCCGGCCATGCAGCCGCATCTCGAATGCAAGATCGTCGACCTTGACGGAAAAACCGTGCCCTGTGGCGAGCCTGGCGAGCTCTGCACGCGCGG
>JAVJOG010000005.1:0-29052 GCA_040216885.1 Parvibaculum sp. | reverse complement strand
CGAGCGGATGAAATGCGTCGGCACGCCGATGTCGTTCAGCCGCGTGAAGATGAATTCCGAAATCCGGTTGTTGAGAACGCCCTTGCCCTCGATGATCGCGCGCTTCTGGTTGTTGAAGGCGGTGGCGTCGTCCTTGAAGTGCTGGACGAGCGTGCCGGGCTCGGGGCCTTCATACAGCACCTTGGCCTTGCCTTCATAAACGCGTCTGCGCCGGCTCATGTCGTGATTCCAATCGGTTTGCCCGGAAGCTCAAGCGGAGGGAGCGCGGAGGGCGGCTTGCGGAATCGGCCCTTCGGCGTGCGCAAGTTAACTCAAGGGCGGGGGCGATACAATGCGCGTATGGCGCCGTTTCGCCGCACTGCACATCGTCATGAAATACCCGAAAAATCAGTATCTTAGCTATTTCGTCGCAGCGCCCCTCCGGGCCTGCGATCGCGGTTGATTTGGCGAGGCCGGGCGGCTATGCCTAGGGCCAGTTTTTGTGCCGCCGCGGCGCCCGCGCTGCCGGTACCCGACCCTTGAACGGAGTGACCCGGTCCCATGTCCACCTTCGACAAGCGCCAAGACGGTTTCGAGAAGAAGTTCGCTCACGACGAGGAATTGCGCTTCAAGGCCAATGCGCGCCGCAACAAGCTGCTCGGTTTGTGGGCAGCCGGGCTGCTGGGCAAGTCGGGCGCGGATGCGGAAGCCTATGCGCAGGATGTGGTCACCTCGGACCTCAAGGAAGCGGGCGACCAGGACGTGTTCGACAAGGTGCGCGCCGATTTCGATGCGGCCGGCGTCGAGCAGTCCGACCACCAGCTTCGCCGCACGATGGACGAGCTGATGGAAGAGGCGATCCGCCAGCTTCAGAGCTGACGCGCCGCGCGCGGCTTTATCCGTTTTCGGGAAAGATCGAAATGCTGCCGAGCAGCAGCATGTCCTGCGGCGTCGTGCCTTCCATCGGCAGATGCAGGATCTCGAGCTTCAGGAAATCGCGGTTGATGCCGCACAGCCGCCCTTGCGTCGCATGGACGATGCGGTCCCGCGTCACCTCCCGGTAGACTTCGGCGTTGTCGGCCACGCATTCGGGCCGGTAGATCTCGGAAATAGCCTTGCCGGTCGGATCGAAGCCCAGCCAGCCGGTCAATTGCGTGCCGATCAGCCGCAGCCGCCAGTCGGCGCCTTCGGGGTCCAGCGGTTCCAGCACGAAGATGCTCGGCAGCAGTGCGCTCATCTCGCGGCAGGGAAGGTCGGCCCGGCGCAACAGGCGATCGCCCTGCCGGTGACGGCTCCAGAAATCGAGCAAGGCCAGCGACAGCGGATGCTCCGGCGCCGGGATCGGCACCACATCCGTTTCGATCTGGACATCGTCGGCTGGCGAGGGCCGCGCGTCCTTCGGCTTCTGGAGGCTGGCAAACATTGCTGGGAGCGCCTGTTCTAACGGCAGTTCAAGCAATGTCGCCCGTAAAGCAATAAAAAGCCCTTAAAACGCTGCGATTTGTCTCCAGAATGGTGCTAATCGCGGCCCGCCGCGGCCAGCAGGACAGCGGCAAAGCTTTCGGTGGCCGTTTTCCGGGCCCCGGCCTCGTCGAGCCCGTCGATCACGTTCGCGGTCGTCTCTTTTGTCCGGTGCATCGCCGCCCAGGCGATGATCTCGATGGCGAGGCGCGCCGCCAGACGCAGTGCTGTATCCGGCGCGCCGGTCCGGCCGGCGGCTTTCAGCGCCACGGTGGCGATGTCGTCGCGATAGTGGCTGCGCATGCCGGTCGAGAGCAGGGCGTCGAATTCCGGAACTTCGCGCGCGCAGTGATCGAGCAGCCAGATGGCGCGCCGCGCCTCGTGCAACATGTCGTAGAGCTCGCCGCCGATGGCGACCAGCGTTGCGCGGTCGGGCTTTGCGCCGGGCGCCCGCGCCGCGCGAAGCGCCGGCCATTCGGCAACTTCCGCCACCCGCGCGGCATAAACGGACACCGTTTCCCCGATTCCGGGGTCGGCCAGTGGCAGGGGCAGCTTGTCGAGCGGACGGCCGCAGACCTTCAGGATCGCGAGGTGAAACAGCGCCTCCTTGCTCGTGACATAGAGATAGAGCGTTCCGGCCGAAACGCCCGCTGTCCGCGCCACATCGGCCATCTGGGTGCGCTTGATGCCCATGTCGGTGAAGCAGGTCACCGCGGCCTCGGCGATGTCCTCCAGTCGATTCTCGGCCTTGCGTCTCATTTATTTTCCTTTGTGCCGCGGCTCCAAAAGGCCGGGCGGGGCCGATTTCGTCAAGTCGCTTGCTTCCAGCATCAAAGGATATTATATGAATGAACCATTCATTCAACAAGGGGTTTACAATGTTCCTGCGGCACTCTGTCTTCGGCGTCCTGATCTCCATTTGCCTGGCCGTCCCGGCCGTGGCGGCGGGCTGGAGCCATTATGGCGGCGATGCGGGCGGCCAGCGCCATTCGGCGGCGGCGCAGATCACGCCGGCCAATGTCGGCAAGTTGAAACCCGTCTGGACCTACCGGACCGGCGACATGGAAGCGCGCGCCGACGACATGAAGCATTCGGCCTTCGAGGGAACGCCGATCCTCGTTGCCGGGTCGCTGATTTTCTGTTCGCCCTTCAACGAAGTCATCGCGCTCGATCCCGGCACCGGCGCGGAGAAGTGGCGTTACGATCCCAAAGTGGCGACCGGCTACCGGCCGGCCAACCAGTTCGTCTGCCGGGGCGTCACGCAATGGACCGATGCGGAAGCCGCGCCGGGCGATCTCTGCGCGACACGGCTTTTCATGGGCACGGTCGACTCGCGGCTGATCGCACTCGACGCGCCGACCGGCCAGTCCTGCCTCGGCTTCGGTGCGGACGGTGAAGTGCGGATCGATCCCGGCATGGATCTCCAATGGCCCGGCGAATTCCAGATCGCCTCGCCCCCCGTTGTGGCAAAAGGCGTCGTCGTCATCGGTTCGTCAATCAGCGACAATCGTCGCGCCGACGCGCCCAAGGGCAGTGTACGCGCCTTCGATGCGCGCAGCGGCAAGCCGCTCTGGGCATTCGATCCGGTTGTGCGCGGCGCCGAAGACTTTCCGGAGGACTGGCCGCGCGGCGTCGCGGCGCGCACCGGTCACGCCAATGTCTGGGCGCCGATGTCGGCGGACGAGGCGCGCGGTCTTTTCTTCCTGCCGACCTCGTCGCCCTCGCCGGATTTCTTCGGCGGTTTGCGTTCGGGCGACAATCGCTATTCGAATTCCGTTGTCGCGCTGGAAGCGACGACGGGGAATGTTCACTGGCATTTCCAGACCGTGCATCACGATGTCTGGGACTACGATCTGCCGGCGCAACCCAGCCTCGTCACGCTGACGCGCGACGGCAAGCCGCTCGATGTCGTCGTGCAGGTGACGAAGCAGGGCTTCGTCTTCGTTTTCGACCGCGACACGGGCAAGCCCGTTTTCGAAATCGAGGAACGTCCGGTGCCGCAAGGTGGCGCGGCTGGCGAGTTTCTGTCGCCGACGCAGCCTTTCCCGGTTGCGCCGCCGCCCCTCGTGCCGCAGACGCTGTCGCCGGACGATGCCTGGGGCCTGACATACTGGGACCGCAAGGCCTGCCGCGAGAAAATCGCCGGCGCGCGCTCGGAAGGTCTCTACACGCCACCTTCCGCGCAAGGCACAATCATGTATCCCTTCACCGGGGGCGGCGCGAACTGGGGCGGTATGGCCTTCGATCCGGCGAGCCAGCTCATGTACATCAACACGAGCCGCGCCGCGCATCTCATCACGCTGATCCCATCGGAAAACTACGAAGCCGCGAAAGCCGCCGAGCCGAACGAGGAAATCTCGCCGCAGGCGCCCGCGCGTTGGTCGGTGAAGCGCGAGCTTGTTCTGTCGCCCCTCGACCTTCCCTGCAACCCGCCACCCTGGGGCATGCTGACGGCGGTCGATCTTTCCGACGGCACGATCGCCTGGGAGAGCGTGCTCGGCACGGTGCGCGATCTCGCGCCAGTGCCGCTGCCGTTCAAATGGGGTACGCCCAATTTCGGCGGGCCCATCGTCACGGCGGGCGGCGTCGTTTTCATCGGCGCGGCGATGGACGATTACCTGCGCGCGTTCGACGCCGCGACGGGCGATGAACTCTGGAAAGGCCGTCTTCCCGCCGGCGGGCAGGCGACGCCGATGACCTATGAATGGGAAGGCCGCCAATACGTCGTCATCGCGGCCGGCGGCCACGCCCGCGCGGGCACGAAGCTCGGCGACTCCGTCGTCGCCTTCGCGCTGCCGGAATAACCCGCATTCCGCTTGTCTTTGTCCCGCGCCTCCCCGCACTATTGCTCCAGAAAAGCAAAACAGGGGAGGCGCGGGCCATGACCGCTTACAACAACGTCACGATTGAGAAAAAGGGCGCCGTCGCGCTGGTGCGCTTCGACCGCAAGGGCGCGCGCAACGCCTTCAATCAGGAAACAATCCTCGAACTGACCGATGTCGCGCGCCGCTTCCAGGACGATCTCGAAACGCAGGCCGTGGTGCTGACCGGTACGCGCGAGGCGTTTTCCGGCGGCATCGACCTCAAGGAGCGCGCCAGCCGCGCCGTCACCGCCGGCAGCGATCTCGAATTGCGCCAGACCTATTATCGCGGGGTGAAACTCTGTCAGGCCTGGGAGGACATGCCGCAAATCACGGTCGCGGCCATCGAGGGTATGGCGGTCGGCGCGGGCGTCGCCTTGCCGCTGGCGCTCGACTGGCGCGTGATGGGCAAGGGTGCGTTCCTCTATGTGCCGGAGGTGAAGATCGGCATCAACCTGCAATGGGGCGCGCTGCCGCGCCTCATCACGCTTGTCGGCCCGGCGCGCGCAAAGCGCATCTGCATTCTCTGCGAACGCATGAGCGCTGAGCACGCGCTTGACTGGGGGCTTGTGGAAGAAGTTGCCGAGGACGGGCATGTGGTCGAAAAGGCGATGGAGCTTGCCGCCGCCGCGGCGTCGATGCCGGCGCCTGCCGTGCGCATGGTCAAGGAGGCAGTCAACGCCACTGCCAATGCGCTCCATAAAGTGAGCGCTTATGCGGACGCCGACCAGAGCCAGCTTTCGACCAGCTTCCGCACGGCGCAGGACGAGAGCGACAAGTTCGTGAAGGGTAAGAAGTAACGCTCAGGCGTCCGTTTTCAGGCGCAGCCGTGCGGCGATCTGTTCCAGCGACTGCAGGTGGTTGCCTTCCTTGATCACGTCATAGACGGCGACGTTCATGGCGCGCACCGACTTGCGCATGATCTCGCGCGTCTCCGGGTGTTCGTCGAAATCGATGACGTTGAGACAGCAGGTGTTCTGGTCGATGGCGGCGAAGGTTTGCAGGCCGGTGCCGAAGGCCCAGCCGATGACGAGGCGGTTGATGCCACCATGCGCGACAAGGGCGAGCGTCTCCCAGTCGGGTTCCGCGACGAGGGCCTCAAGCGCCGTCACGACGCGGCTGTTCACTTCCTCGAAGCTGTCGCCGCCATTGTAGCGCGCGCCCGGTTCATGCGCGTTGCGGAAGGCATAGGCGATCTCGTTGAGATCGGTGACGGCGTTGCGGAATGTCGGGTCGCCGCGCAGTTCAACGAAATGGTCGAGCGGTTCGATGTCGAGCCCGCGCCCTTCGAGGATCAGGCGCGCCGTCTCCATCGACCGTGGAAAGCTCGAACTCACCGCCCGGTCGAAGGGAATGCCGGCCAGCGCCTTTCCCGTCAGGCTCGCCTGCTCGCGGCCCCAATCCGTCAGCGGCACGGCAGCGGCGTCGGCCACGCGGTTGCCGTGATCGTCGACATAGGAAACATCGCCATGGCGAAACAGATAGATGCGGCGGCGGCGTGCGCCGTCGAAAGCGGTACGAAGCATGGAACCCCCGAAGAAATGACGATCCGCGCAGTATAGGCCGGATTGTGACGGCGGGGTGAAGCCTTACTCCGCCGCCTTGCCCTTTTTGGCGGCCGCCATCGCGTCCTTGCCGAAGACGCGGGCGAAGATCGTGTCGACCTGTCGCGTGTGGTAGCCGAGGTCGAACAGCGCCTCGAGTTCGGCGTCGCTCAGCTTCGCCGACACGTCCTTGTCGGCCTTCAGCAGCTCAAGGAAGTTGCCTTCGCCGCGCCACACCGGCATGGCGTTGCGCTGTACGAGACGGTAGGCGTCCTCGCGGCTTGCGCCCTTCTGCGTCAGCGCCAGCAGCACGCGCTGCGAATGCACAAGCCCGCCGAGCTGGTCGAGGTTCTTCTGCATCTGCTCAGGGTACACCAGCAGCTTGTCGATGACGCCGGTGAGGCGCACCAGCGCGAAGTCGAGCGTCACGGTGGCGTCCGGGCCGATCATGCGTTCGACGGAGGAATGCGAGATGTCGCGCTCGTGCCAGAGGGCGACGTTTTCCATCGCCGGGATCGCCATGCCGCGCACCAGGCGCGCAAGCCCCGTCAGGTTTTCGGTCAGCACCGGGTTGCGCTTGTGCGGCATCGCCGAGGAGCCCTTCTGGCCTTCGGAGAAAAACTCCTCGGCCTCCAGAACTTCCGTGCGCTGCAGATGGCGGATTTCGGTCGCCAGCCGTTCGATCGACGAGGCGACGACGCCGAGCGTCGCGAAATACATCGCGTGGCGATCGCGCGGGATCACCTGTGTCGACACGGGCTCGGGCTCAAGCCCCAGTGCCTTTGCCACATGCTCCTCGACGCGCGGATCGATATTGGCGAAGGTGCCGACAGCGCCGGAAATCGCGCAGGTCGCCACTTCCTTGCGTGCCGCAACGAGCCGCTCGCGGCAGCGCTCGAACTCGGCATAGGCCTGCGCCATCTTCAAACCGAAAGTCACCGGCTCGGCATGGATGCCGTGGCTGCGGCCGATGCAGACCGTGTCCTTGTGCTCGAAGGCGCGGCGCTTCAGCGCGGCCAGCAGCGCGTCCATGTCGGCAAGCAGAATGTCGGTCGCGCGCACAAGCTGCACGTTGAAGCAGGTGTCGAGGACGTCGGACGAGGTCATACCCTGATGGACGAAGCGTGAATCCTCGCCGATGAATTCCGCCAGATGCGTCAGGAAGGCGATAACGTCGTGCTTCACCTCGCGCTCGATCTCGTCGATCTTCGCGACGTCGAACACCGCCTTGTCGCCACGCGCCCGAATGTTTTTTGCGGCTTCCTTCGGGATCACGCCCAGTTCCGCCAGCGCCGCGCAGGCATGCGCCTCGATCTCGAACCAGATGCGGAACTTCGTGTCGGGTTCCCAGATGGCGACCATTTCGGGCCGCGAATAGCGGGGGATCATCGGCGCCTCTCAAAGGGTTGGCGGGGCAGGCGTGAAGGAATGCGCAGGGTTTAGCACCTGGACCGGGAGGGCTCAATAGCAGGCCGGGACGGGCCGGAAAGTGCCCGAATCTCTTTCATTTCCCTCGGTCGCCGCGCTACCCTTCCTCTCAAGCCGCATCAGGCGGCAACCAATTAAAAAGGGGAGGATTTGGGCATGGGCAGGCAGCTTTCGCGTCGGCATTTTCTGAAATCGACGGCGGCGACGGCTGCGGTCGCGGGGGCTTACGGGGCCGGCTTCCGCCCGGCGTTGGCCGCGCCCGATCTCGCGCGGCTCGATGCGCTGGCCCAGGCCGATCTGGTTGCGAAGGGCGAGGCAACGGCGCTCGAACTGGTCGATGCCGCGATTGCCCGCATCGAAAAAGTCAACGGCCAGGTCAATGCGGTCGTCACCGAACTCTACGACCGCGCCCGCGAGGCTGCGCGCGGCGAGTTGCCCAAGGGCCCCTTCACCGGCGTTCCCAATCTCGTCAAGGATCTCAACAGCCTCGCCGGTACGCGCCTCACCAACGGCTCACGCATGTTCGCCGAAAATGTCTCGCCGGCGACGGAGCCGATCATCGCCGCCAACGAGGCGGCCGGCTTTGTCATGGTCGGCAAGTCCAACACGCCGGAATTTGGCCTGCTCGGCACCACGGAGTCTCTGCTTCTGGAGCCTTGCCACAATCCTTGGAACCTCGAACATTCCGCCGGCGGTTCGTCGGGTGGCGCGGCGGCGGCGGTTGCGTCGGGCATGGTGCCGCTGGCGCATGCGACCGATGGCGGCGGCTCGATCCGCATTCCGGCGTCGTGCTGTGGCGTCTTCGGCTTGAAGCCGAGCCGCGGCCGCATTTTCCTCGGCGGCGACACGCTGCCGGGCGACATCGGCGTCCAGCATTGCGTCAGCCGTTCGGTGCGCGACAGCGCGGCGCTTTTCGCCGTCACCGAGATGACTGGCGAGGGCGCCGTGCTTGCGCCGGTCGGCCGCGTCACGGCGCCGGGAAAGAAGCGGTTGAAGATTGCCTTCGACACGATGAGCTACTACGGCACCGAGCCCGATGCCGACGTCAAGGCCGCGCTCGAGGACACGGCGAAGCTCTGCGCCGATCTCGGTCACGAGATCATCCCGGCCCGCAATCCGGTCGAGGGCGAGGCCTTCATCGACGCCTTCCTGACCGTCTGGGCTTCCGGGCCTTCGCGCCTCGTCGCGCTGGCGAAGGAAAACGGCCTCGACCCGGAAGAGGTGCTCGAACCCTGGACCAACGGACTTGCGGCCCATTTCAACGCCAAGCCCGGCGACGCGATGGAAAAGGCGCTGGCGGCGTTCGCGGCGGCGACGGCAAAGGTCAACGCCTTCATGTCCGGTTACGACGTCTGGCTGACGCCGATGCTGGCCTCGGCGCCGCCGAAGCTCGGCGAGCAGGATCCGCGTGTGCCCTTCGACACGCTTTACGAACGCACCATCCGCTATGTCGCCTACACGCCGCTGCACAATGCGGTCGGCACACCGGCCATGTCGGTGCCGCTGTCGTGGAACGAGGCGGGCCTCCCCATCGGCTCGCAATTCGCCGCGCCGCTTGGCGGCGAAAAGGTCTTGTTCGAACTCGCCTTCGAACTCGAACAAGCCCGTCCGTGGGCGGACAAATACGCGCCGGTGTTCGCGGGATAGGGCGCTCGCCTTTCCGCCATCTCAATCCCTCTCCCCTCCGGGGAGATGGGTGAGAGGACTGGAAAAAGGTCCAGTGGACCTTTTCGTCCTCGAACGCCCGGCGCAGCGGCGCCGCGTCGGTGGGAAGGGTGAGGGGGCCGCGCCACAAGCAATCGAACGAAAGGCCCCCCTATGTCCCGTTCCCTCCTCCCGGAAGCCGTCGAGAAATATGTAAGCTTCCTCGCGTCCGAAACCGACGTGCAAAAGCGCCTGCGTGCCGAAACCGCGAAACTGCCGATGGCTGGTATGCAGATCGGCGCCGATCAGGGCGCCTTCCTATCGCTGCTCGCCCGCGCCATCGGGGCGAAGCGCGCCGTCGAAATCGGCACCTTCACCGGCTACAGCGCGCTCGCCGTCGCCGCGGCGTTGCCCGAAGACGGCCGGCTCGTCTGCTGCGACATCAGCGAGGAATGGACCGCCATTGCGCGGCGCTACTGGAAGGAAGCGGGGCTTGAGCCCCGCATCGAACTCCGTCTCGCCCCCGCGCTCGACACACTCGCCGATCTTCTGGCGCGCGACGGCGCGGGGAGTTTCGACTTCGCCTTCATCGACGCCGACAAGACCGGCTACGATGCCTATTACGAAGCCTGCCTCAAGCTGCTGCGCTCCGGCGGTCTCATCGCCATCGACAATGTGCTCTGGTCGGGCGCCGTCGCCGAGGCAAAAAAAGGCGATGCCGACACCGAGGCCCTGAAGGCGCTCAACCTCAAGATCGCCGGCGACGCTCGCGTCGAGGCGGTCCTCCTCACCGTCGGGGACGGGGTGACGCTGGTGCGGAAGCGGTAACGGGATGCGGCTCCGGTCTGAAATCCGGGCGGGCGATTTTCAATTTCAAGTGGGGAAATCTCGCCAGTCAAAGCGCTTCCTTTTCGACTGCGGGACATTTGGAGAATTTGTACCCTCGATCGACTGTTGCAATCTTGTTTGGGCACAATTGTCACATGTGGCATTCACGATACGGGGCTGAAATTTCTTATCCCCGGTTTATGTGTTTTGCCGAAATGTCGGGATTCCGGTCATCAGCCCTTCACGATGCGTCGGTTTGCAGATGCGGGCAAGGATGCGAGCACCCACAGTTGGTCCGCCAAATCGGTTTGTGACAGTTTTTTGACAGTTCGATGACAGAATCGGCGTTTTCCGCCCTTATCGTCCGTACTCAGATCAATCCCAGAGTCCGGAAACTCGCATGCCGGCCCTTGCCGACGACGAGGTGGTCATGCACCTCGATGCCGAGCGGTTTTGCCGTCTCGACGATCTGCTTCGTCATCTCGATATCGGCGCCGGAAGGCGTCGGGTCGCCGGAGGGGTGATTGTGGACGAGGATCAGCGCCGAGGCATTGAGTTCGAGGGCGCGTTTGACGACTTCGCGCGGATAGACGGGTGTGTGGTCGATCGTGCCTTTCTGCTGCACTTCGTCCGCGATCAGATGGTTCTTGCGGTCGAGAAACAGGATGCGGAACTGTTCGGTCGGATTGTGCGCCATCGAAGCGGCGCAATATTCGAGCAGCGCCGACCATGAACCGATCACGTCCTTCTTCATCACCGCCGACTGCGAGAGGCGAAGTCCCGCTTCGCGCGCGAGGCGCAGCTCGGTGATGGCGCGATCCTTGACGCCTTTCACTTCGCGCAGCCGCGCTTCCTCGGCGTTCAGCACTTCGGACAGTCCGCCGAATTTTTCGATCAGCTCTTTCGCAAGCGGTTTGGTGTCGCGCTGGGGAATGGCGTTGAAGAGCAGCATCTCCAGCACTTCGTAGTCGGCGAGGCTTTCGGGTGCTTTCAGGAAGCGGGCGCGCAAGCGCTCGCGATGTCCGGCATAATGGGGCTTCGCGTCGGCGCCGGCCCCCATGCGCGTGCGCCCGCTCAGGCGTAGGGCGGGCAGTCGAGGCCTGCCGGCGATTTGGTGAAAATCTCGACGCCGGTTTCCGTCACGCCGATCGAATGTTCGAACTGCGCCGACAGCGAGCGGTCGCGCGTCACCGCGGTCCAGCCGTCGGAGAGGATTTTAACGCCCGGTTTTCCGGCGTTTATCATCGGTTCGACGGTGAAGAACATGCCGGGGCGCAGCACCGCGCCCTGTCCGGGCTTGCCGTAGTGAAGCACGTTCGGCATGTCGTGGAAGACGCGGCCGAGGCCGTGGCCGCAGAACTCGCGCACCACCGAGCAGCGCTGGCCTTCGGCGAATTCCTGAATGGCCGCGCCGATGTCGCCCAGCGTCGCGCCGGGCTTCACGGCGGCGATGCCGCGCATCATCGCTTCGTAGGTGACATCGGAAAGACGCTGCGCCTTGCGCGGCGCTTCGCCCGCGAAATACATGCGGTTGGTGTCGCCGTGCCAGCCGTCGACGATCAGCGTCACGTCGATATTGACCGCGTCGCCGTCGCGCAGGACACGGTCGCCCGGAATGCCGTGACAGACGACATGGTTGATCGAGGTGCAGCAGGAATGCCTGTAGCCGCGGTAGTTCAGCGTCGCCGGCAGCGCGCCGTGATCCATCGCGAAGTCGAAAACCAGTTTGTCGAGCGCCAGCGTCGTGACGCCGGGCTTCACTTCATTCGTCAGCATATCGAGACAGGCGCCCGCAAGGCGCCCGGCGGCGCGCATGCCCTCGAAATCCGCGGGGCTGTGCAGCTTGATGCGGCCGCTATTGGTGGCGGGGCTTTCGGTGGCGTCCTGATAGGTCATCTCGTCTCGCGGCGATATTACTTTGATTTCAAACCCAATATAGTCGGTGGCGCCCGCCGATCCTAGTCCCGGCGCCGATTTGTCTCCGGGGCGGGCGGAGCGCTATCCTGCGGTTCCGCGAGCTTGAGGAACCGCCGATGCCGAAAACCGTTACCGCCTGTGTGCTGCTGATCGGCGACGAGATCCTGTCGGGGCGGACGCGCGATTCCAATCTCGCCTATATCGCCAACCATCTGAACAAGATCGGCATTCAGGTGCGCGAGGCGCGGGTTATCCCCGATGTCGAGGCGACGATCGTCGCGGTGCTCAACGATGTTCGGGCGCGCTACGACTATGTTTTCACGACCGGCGGCATCGGCCCGACGCATGACGACATCACGGCGGACGCGGTGGCGAAGGCCTTCGGCGTCGGCATCGACCATCACCCGGAAGCGGTGAAGATACTCGGCGACCACTACAAGGCCACTGGCGGCGAGTTTACGGCGGCTCGCATGCGGATGGCGCGGCTTCCCGAAGGCGCGACGATGATCGAAAACCCGTTGAGCAAGGCGCCGGGTTTCCAGATCGGCAATGTCTTCGTGATGGCCGGCGTGCCGATGGTGATGCAGGTGATGCTGGACAGCCTGACCGGGCGCCTCGAAGGCGGCGCCACCATGCAGAGCCGCACCGTGACGGGGCAGATCGGGGAGGGCACGATTGCCGAAAAACTGGGGGAATTGCAGGCAAAACACCCCGATGTCGGCATCGGCAGCTACCCCTATTACCGGGGGCGCACCTTCGGCACCAGCATCGTGATGCGGGCCACCGATTCGACGGCGCTCGAGCGCGTGGCGGCGGAGGTGGCGGCGCTGATGCGGGCGTTCGGCGTCGAGCCGCAGACGGAAGAGCCGGCCTGAAATGCGCGCAAAGCCCCGGAACGGCAGGGTTTTTGTCGTTTCTCGGCAACAGGGCGGCAACATTACGAAAGTTTCAGCATTCCTGCCGGTTTCGGCGCGATACAATCAAACGCGAACCGGCTAGAATTACCCCCATGAAGGGTCTGCCGGGCTCGTCCGCGGGGCGAAGAACGGCGGGACGGGGGAAACGGGCCGAACGTCTAAATCAAGGCCCGGCAACGAGTTTTTAGGGTCAGGTTACCCGGAGGGAGAGACGACATGAAGAAGACCATCGGATTTGTGGGCCTGGTTGCGGGCGCGGCGTTCATGCTGGCCGGCGCGGCTTCGGCGCTCGACTCGAGCTTCGACGCGCAGTCGAAGGCCGGGACGCACCAGTTCTACGTGTGGTGCACGGGCGGCGCGGACAGCGTTCAGACCGCCGACGGCTCCAACGCCAAGGAAGCCCAGGCCGCGCTCGCCGCGAGCTCGGGCGGCAACTGCTGGCCGGTCTGGCAGGGCCTCGCCGGCTAAGCCTTTACCGGCAAACCGGAATTTGGAAGCGGCGGTCCTTCACGGGCCGCCGTTTTCCTTTGCGCGTTTTCGTTTTGCGTGAGCGGGCGCGAGAGGGCATAGCTAGTGCCGCAAGGCCCCTTGGCGAAACTGGTATACGCAGCAGACTTAAAATCTGCTTCTCGTAAGGGAGTGCGGGTTCGAGTCCCGCAGGGGCCACCAGCCTTCGCTCTGCGCGCTTCGGCTTGGCAAGCCAACCGATGCGTGCCTTAAAATCTCAACGGCGATAATGGCTTAGGCGGTCCAGAGCAGCCAGGCGGCGGCGCCGGAAAGCGCCGTGGCGGCGGCGATGTTGAGGGCGCGGGCGAGGCGCGGACCGGCGGCGGCGCCCGTGCGCGCGGCGGCGAAGGCCCAGGCGAGCTTGACGCCGCCGACCGCGACAATGGCGATGGCGACGATGGCGACGGCGTCACCCGCAGTCATCGATGCGAGGTCGAGAAAGGCCGGGAAGAAGCCGAGATAGAAGAGAATTGCCTTTTGGTCCCCGAGGGTTAGCAGGAAGCCCGCCATGAAGCTCGAGGCCGGCGTGGGGGCCGCCGGCGCGGCGGCGGCGGGCGCGCGGGCGGCGCGGACGAGGCCGAGGGCGAGCCAGAGCAGCCAGAGCGCGGCCGCGTATTTAACCCATTGGAAGGCCTCGCCCAGCGCGTCGGCCGCCAGCGCCAGACCGAAAAGTGCGAGCAAAATGAAGAGGATATCGGCCGCGACGATGCCGGCGGCGGCGAGCGCGCCATGCGCGAAACCGGCCGAGGCGGCGCGCGCCGAAACGATCAGTACACTGACGGAGGGGACGGCGGCCAGGAGCGCCATGGCGCCGAACAGCGCCGCCATGCTTTCAAACCCGAGGCTCACGGCTCAGGCCCGCCGTCGCATAAGTGCTTTCAAACGCTCGACTTTTCGCGGATGAGCGCCTCGGCCGGGCGGCTCTCATGGGCGCCGAGCGCCGCGTCGTAGCGGTAGAGCGTCGAGCAATAGGGGCAGACGATCTCCGCGTCCGACCCCATGTCGAGCCAGATATGCGGGTGATCGAAGGGCGGGTTGGCGCCGATGCAGGTGAACTCCTTGACGCCAATGGCAATTTCGCGCGCACCGGCCTCGTTGGAAAATTTCGGTACCGCACCGCCCGCCATCGCCCCTGCTCCGTTTTTCGAGGAATCCCGCGCCGAAACTAGAGGGGATGCGCGGCGGCGGCAAGCGGCGCAACAGCGGCGGGCGGCCGCCCCGGCTGTCATCGAACTGTCACAAATGGCGGGATGGGGACTAACGGCTTGTGGCGCCTCGCTTTTCGGCGTTTTGGCGGATTGTGACAGCGGCCGCGGATGCGCGCTGTCACCGAACTGTCATGAAACTGTCACTAATCATGTTCCCCGCACCGCTTGTGTGGATCGGCGCGATGGCCGGGCGGGGGTTGTGGATGGCGCGGATGGACAGTTTCATCCGTAGGCGGAGTTATTTTTCAGGCTTAAAAAGATTTCCCCACTTGAAATCGAAAATCGCCGGGACGGGATTCCGGATTCGGGTCTGCCAACCGGCGGGGCAGGGCACGCCCACGGGTATCGCCTCTGGCGATCCCGAGGACAGGCTCCGACGCGAAGACGCGAAGGCGAAGCCGCGCCGGTCACTTTTTGTTGCCGCGCGCTCTCGGGGCGGGGACAAGTGACGTTTTTGCGGGATAAGTCGCGTCTGTCACGGGACTGTCATGTTCGGGATTGCGGGAAGAAGAAGGATTGCACGCGGAGGCGCGGAGAAGAGGAGAAGGTTTCTTGACGCTTTCGCGTTCGCTCCCTGCGGAGCTTCGGCGGACAGGTCGCGCCGCGCCACACCCACGCGTGTCACCCCGGCGAAAGCCGGGGTCCACTCGCAGCGCCTCTTGCTGCGGGCGACGACGGTTTGTCCCGGCGCAATCGCCACGCACACAACCGTACTTGCTGAGGGAACCAATGGGCCCCGGCTTTCGCCGGGGTGACACTTTTATTTTTTGCAGGCGCAGCGGTCAGATCGCGGCGAAGAGGGTTTTTCGGTCTTCGCCGTCATCCGCGATCGGCGAGGAAGTATTTGCCGCCGTCTTCGCGGACCTGGCCGAGCAGGGCGAGGCTTTCGAGGAGTTCGGAGATACGGGCGTCGCGTCCTATTCGCCGAAGGCAGACTTGTATACTTTGTCGATCTTTTCCATCTGCGTGATCGTGAAGGCGAGCACGTTGACGATACGCTCCACCTGCTCGATCTCATCAAGCGACAGTTTCCGCCCTTTGCGACTTTTCAGATATTTGTCGACAACCTGATAGCTACCGATATGAAAGTCCCAAATATTTTCAGGGACAGGAGCGAATGATTGCTTTTCATTGATATAGAGAGCTTTTTCCGCCGGGACGTAGTGCGGCTTGACGACCTCGTGGTCGCCCTTGCCTCGATATAGCCCAAAACCAAGGTCTGGTACTTCTTGAAGCAGGTGACTCTGCGCCAGCTCCCACCCAAGCGTGGATAATAGTTCAAAGTCGGACCGCTCATCGGGGAACGGAACGCGAGGGAAATCTGTCCTCAGAAATTCATTGTATTTCTCGCGATAGACCGAAGAGTGAAGCACTGCGTAAATGAATCCTAGCACCTCCTCCGGACTAAATTTGTGTTCGTATTTTTTGTCGATCCAGCTTCTAAATCTTGATTTCAGGTTCTCAATTCGATCCCTGCCATCGAATGGGTTCTCAGCAAACAGATCGCTTTTTCGAGGACGACTTTCTTCATCTGGTGCATAGAGATAGAGTGGAAAGTTGTAATTTCCCTCTTTGGTTTTGTCCGAAATAGCACAGCTTTCCGCCACGTCTGCCCCAACAAAGACGTGCTGCCAGTCGCGAATTCCAATTTGGCCCGACACCAGAAGCTGCAGATTGTCTCTCCCCGCCACATGGTCCATTAGCTCACGACGCGGATAGTCCATAAACTCGTAGCCAAAATAACAAGCGCGAGTGTCGAACGGTCGATACACGCATTTCCGGATCTTGCTGGCCCAGTCAGCATTGCCCATCAAAATTTTTCGAGCAGATGCGATCTGCCAGTCGCGATTGTCTTTGATTCGGTATTGATTGAGAAGGTCGGTGTCAGAGACTTTTGAATCTCTCATTCGACGAGCGCGCGCTTCAACTTCGTCCCTGTCAAAGGCAATCGAAAAATGATCGCGATGCGTCTGAAATCCGAGTACGTGGCTGGAGAAAATGTCCCTTAAGGATTGACCTTTCTCGTACTCAACCCAGAGGCGGCGATTTTGCGGGATGAAGAGATAGTGTGGAGATGTCGGTTCAATGTCTGTCCATTCTATGCGGTCAATGCTCGTTTCAATGGACTTTTTGTATTTTTCGATTCGGCTTCCCCAAAACTCATGATGCTTGAATGTCTTCTCCGTGTTCGGAGCTTTGACAAAGAGAGCTATGGCGACACCTTTTTGAATATCAAAGACGTTTTCGTCCTTGATTCCGTCCGGAGGAGACTCCTTCGGTTTCTGGCTGCCGTGCAAATCCAAAATGTAAATCTGGTCGAACGTGCGCATCAGTGACTGACGCATCCCACGAAATGTGCGGTTGTTCAGGTATGCATGGTTTGTGATGATAGCGACCACACCCTCGTCCACAGCGTCCATCTTCATTTGGGAAAACCGGATGAACTTGACGTAGTCGTCCTGGAGCCACTTCAAGTTCTTTTCTTTGAGTGGCTTTCTTTCCATGAGCCCCGACTTTGCGGGCTCCCAAGTAAATTTGTACTCGTCTATTGCCGCCTTAATCCAAGGGCCGTTGTTCTTTGAGTGGCCGGCGTAGGGTGGGTTGCCTGTGATGACAAGGATGGCTTTCTCCTTGACCTCTTGGGCCATTTCGGTTTCCGCCGTGAGCGCCGGTAAGAGATGAGTCTTTTGAGGCTCGATGGGCTCCAGGGTGTTCGTCAGAAAAATTTGAAGCCGTTCATCATCGGAAAGTTTGTGATCTTTGTCTGTGAGGTACTGCGAGAGTTTGAGATGGGCGATGGTGTAGGGCGCCAGCAGGTACTCGAAGCCATAAATGTTTTTCAGGATGTGCTCACGCACGATTAGATCGCGTTTGCCGGAGTCCGTTCCTGCCTGTTCGAGAATCCGCTCTAGTATTTCGACAAGAAAGGTGCCGGTGCCGCAGGCGAAGTCGAGCACGGTGACGCGATTGCGGTCCGCTAGTCCCGTCTTGATATCAAAATTTTTCTTGAGGATGTCGTCAACGGCGCGGACGATGAAGTTGACTACAGGCGGCGGTGTGTAATAGACGCCGCGGGCCTTTTTCATCTTCGCATCGTATTTGGCCAGAAAGTCCTCGTAGAAATAGACGAATGGATCGCGCTCAAAAAGCCGGGCCTCTTCCTCGTCTCGCGCCTTGACGCCTTTCCGGACCTTGCGGTGCCGGAAGGACAGGTCTTCGTGAATGGCATGGAGGTCAAGCGCGTTCACGATGGACAGGATTTCTTCGACCACCCAGCGGATGTCACGATAGTCACGTTCCGTGAGCTCGTCGAGGAACTGCACCAATTCACGGATCAAACGGAAAGAACCGGGCACATACTGGCGGGCGTTCTGGAGCGTGACTTTGTGCTTGCCGGAGTTCAGGCGAGCAAGGAAGAGACCATAAGCCAGCATCTGCGCGAAGGCGTCGGCGAATTCCGCCAAAGTCAGATCGTGAAAAACCTGATCCTTGAAGACTCCATAGAGACCAAACAACCTGCCTTCCTTGTGCTCGCGCTCCTGTCTGACGAGTTCCTCGCCGAGGAAGTCGCGCAGGATCTGACTTCGGGCGGCGAGCGCCAGCGCGAGCGTTTGGGCGCGGCCGATGCCTTCCGGGGCGGTGGAGAGAAATCCCTTGATGAGAGCGGCAACGGCCTCTGCCTTGTCGGGGCGAACTTTGAACTTCGGGCTTTCGAGATCGGTCGCGAAGCAGAGCGTCTCGCGCTTGATGCCACTTTCGCCGATCCAGACCCAATGCAGATAGTCTGTGAGCAGGATGTTGCCGGAGAGGGTTTTGTATTTCTTGATCTGGTCGGACTTCAAAACCTGATCGAGGTTTTCGCCGATAGCCTTGTTTTCGACGTAACCGAGAATTGAGCCCGTTTTCGACAGCTTGAAATCGGGCGCACCCTTGCCTTGCGCTCGTTTCGGCTCGTGCTGGACGACGACGCCTTTGGCGAATTCGGCGACGAAGGCGTTGAGCAGTGATTCGAGGGCCGAGCGGCCCGTGTGCTCGGTATGATCGTCGAGCGGCGTCTTGCGAAGTTCCTTGAGGTAGGTGTCGAATACGCTGGCGGCATCGAATTTTGCCATGTGATCCGCTGCCCCCGAGATTCGGATTTCATTCCCAAGTGAAGGTTGCCGCTTGGCGGCGCGGGGTCAAGGGCGGTGTGGGCGAGGGGTGGCGAGGGCAGAGCCAGCCGTCATTCTCCTTCCACCCTCCCCTTGAGGGAGGGTCAAACGGGCGCAGCCCGTTTGGGGAGGGGTGCTCCGCTTTCGGCTTGGTGCAGGCATTTCGATTATGCGCCGGGGTTCCCCGCTCACCCCTCCCCGAAAAATCCTCACTGCGTTCGAATTTTTCGACCCTCCCTCAGGGGGAGGGTGGGAAGAGGGAGTGCCGGGGTGACAGTCCTGGTTTTGGGTGGGGACCCATGCGACGGAATGGGCGGGGTGGGGCGTTGAAGCGGCGGTTGCGGCGAGGAAGCTGTTTTGTGAAGCGAGACGCCGCTTCGCGGCTTCTGGGCCCCCGGGTCAAGCCCGGGGGAGACGCGTTTTAGAAGAGTCGGTGGGCGTCTCTAACATGATTGTGAGGTTGCGGCGCCGAAAGGGCCTTGGTTCGGGCGCGGCATCGGCGATAATGCGGGTGGCGGATTGGCGGGCGAAAAGACCCGGGCGCCGCGACGAGGCAACGGGAGGAGCCCCCATCATGACGACTGCGACCCAGCAGGGCCGCCAGCCGCTATCGCGCTGGACGTTGTTTGCCTTCGCGCTGCCGGCGGCGCCTATTTCGGCGATGGGGCTGCCGCTCGCGGTTCACCTGCCGCCTTTCTATGCGGGGTCGCTGGGGCTGGGGCTCACCGTTGTCGGCACGATCTTCATGTTCGCGCGCTTCTGGGACGTGTTCACCGATCCGGTGCTCGGCATCGTGTCGGACAAATACGAGACGCGCTTCGGGCGGCGGCGGCACTGGATCGTCATATCGGTGCCGATCATGCTGGTGTCGGTCTACATGATCTTCATGCCGCCTGTCGCCGTGACCGGGTTCTATCTCGTCGCCTGGCTGTTCGTGCTTTATGTCGGCTGGACGCTGCTCACCATTTCGCACATGTCGTGGGGCGCGGAGCTGACGCCCGCCTATCACGAGCGGTCGCGCGTGCAAGGGGCGCGCGAAATCGCGCTGATCCTCGGCATGGTGCTGGTGCTGACGCTGCCGATCCTGATCGAGATGACGGGGCCCGAAGACGTGGCGGCGGCGCGCGTCGCCTCGATGGGCTGGTTCGTGCTGATCCTGCTGCCGATCGCCGTTTTCCTCGCGGTGCGTTTCGTGCCGGAGCGCAAGACGCCGCCGCCGAGCCATGTGCCGATGAAGGAGGCGGTGGCCGCGCTGGTGCAGAGCAAGCCGTTGCAGAACGTGCTGGCGGCCGACCTGATTTCGGGGATTTCGGGCGGGCTCGTCGCCTCGATGTTCCTGTTTCTGGCGGAAGACGCGCTGCAGCTCGGCAAATATTCGAGCCTGATGCTGCTCGGCTATTTCATTTCGGGCGTGTCGTTCATTCCGGTGATGCTGTGGATCAGCCGCAGGCTCGGCAAGCACCGCACGGCGGCCTGGTCGGCGCTGTTCAACGCCGTCACCATTCCGCTCATTCTGGTGGTGCCGGCCGGCAATGCGGGCGCGGCGCTGGGCGTCTGGATCCTGCTCGGCGTCAACATGGCGGCCGGGCCGTTCCTGTTCCGCTCGATCATGGCCGATGTCGCCGATCACGACACGGTGCGCACCGGGCAGCAGCGGACGGGGCTGTTCTATTCGATGCTGACCATGACCAACAAGATCGGCGTCGCGGTGGCGATTTTCGGCGGCTATACGATGCTCGACATGATCGGTTTCACGCCGCGCGGCGAGAACTCGCCGGAAGTGCTGAACGCGCTTCGGGCGGTTTATGTGTGGCCGGCCTGCGCCATCAGCATCGCGGTTGCCGGTATTCTGTGGTTCTATCCGATCGACGAGAAGAAGCAGCGCGAGAACCGCGAGGTGCTCGAAAAGCGCGGGATCGAAGCGGCGGCCACCGCCATCGCGGCGCGCACGGGGCATCCCTCCGACGCGCAATCCTCCGGCGTGCCGGCGGACTGACGCGATGCCTGAATTCTCATCATCGGGGGGCGTTTCCATCGCCTATGAGGTCGCGGGCCAGGGCAAGCCGATGCTGCTGGTGCATGGCTTCGCGGCGACGGCCGAAGACAACTGGCGGCGCACCGGCTGGGTGCAGGCGCTGACACGGGCCAGGCGGCAGGCGGTGACGTTCGATCTCAGGGGGCATGGGGGCAGCGGCAAGCTCTACGATCCGGCCGACTACACGACCGACAAGATGGCCGGCGACGCGCTGGCGCTGATGGACCATCTGGGGATCGAGCGTGCCAGCCTGATGGGCTATTCGATGGGGGCGGGGATCGCCATGCATCTTGCCGCGCATCACGGGGAGCGCTTCGGCATCGTCATTCTGGGCGGGGTGGGGGCGAAGTCGCTCGAACCGGGATCGGCGATCGGTGGCGTCGCCGAGGCGCTGGAGGCGGAAAGCGCCGAGGGCATCAGCGATCCGCTGGCGCGCGGATTCCGGCTCTACGCCGAGGGGCTCGGGCAGGATCTGCGCGCGCTGGCGGCCTGCGCGCGGGCGCCGAGGCTCACGGATCGCGGGGCGTCGCTGGGGCTGATCCGCAACGAGGCGATGGTGATTGCCGGCGCGCGGGACGACCTTGCCGGCGATCCGGGGCCCTTGGCGGCGCGGATGGCCGATGCGCGGGCGGAAATCATTCCGGGTACGGATCACATGTTCGCGCTCGCCAACCCGATGTTCAAGGGCGCGGTGATGGATTTTCTGGCCGGGATCACCTGAACGCCGGCCGGCGGTTTTGCGAGGCATCTTATTCCATGAACGGTCAACGTCTTTCGCCCTGGCGTCTTGCGGCTTTTTCGGGCCCCGCCATCCCCATCGGCGCGCTCGGGCTGCCGATCGGCGTCTATCTGCCGCATTTCTATGCCGGGCCGATGGGGCTCGGACTTGCCGCCGTCGGTACGATCTTCATGCTGGCGCGCTTCTGGGACGTGTTCACCGATCCGGCGATGGGCGTTCTCTCCGACAAGTTTCCGTCGCGCTGGGGACGGCGGCGGCACTGGCTGGTGCTGTCGGTGCCGATCCTGGTGCTGTCGGCCTATATGGTGTTCTCGCCGACGGCGCCGGTGGGGCCCTATTACCTGCTCGCATGGATGTTCTTTCTTTATATCGGCTGGACGCTGCTGACGCTGTCGCATATGGCGTGGGCGGCGGAGCTTTCCGACGACTATAACGAGCGCTCGCGCATCCAGGGCTACCGCGAGGCGTTCCAGCTGCTCGGCGTGCCGCTGGTGCTGCTGCTGCCGGCGGCGATCGAATGGATGGACCCCGAGAACATGGATGCGGCGCGCGTCGCCGCGATGGGATGGTTCATCATCATCGTGCTGCCGCTGACGATCGGGCTCAACCTGTGGCTGGTGCCGGAGCGCGCGGCCAAGCCGCAGGCGCATGCGAGCTTTCTGGCGCAGGTGCTGCCGCTCTTCAAGAACACGCCGCTCCGGCGGTTGCTCGCGGCCGACTTCCTGTCGGGCTTTGCGGGCGCGGCGCTCGCCTCGATGTATATCTACGAGGCGACACTGGTGTGGGGCGTCGGTTCGTGGGCGAGCCTGTTGCTGCTGCTCTATTTCTTCGGCGGCATCGGTTTCATTCCGGTGACCCTGAAAATCAGCTACCGCGTCGGCAAGCACCGGACCGTGGTGCTGGCGGCGCTCTTCAATGTGTGTTTCGCGCCGGTGATCTTCCTCATTCCGCACGGCAATGTGTGGGCGGCGGCGGCGGTGCTGGTGTTTCTCGGCGTCAATGTCGGCACGACGACGACGCTTTACCGCTCGATGATGGCCGATGTGGCGGACATCGACGAGCTCGACACGCGGCAGAAGCGGACGGGGCTTTTCTATGCGCTGTTGACGCTGACGCAGAAGACGGGCGGGGCGGTGGCGGTCGGCGTCGTCTTCTGGACGCTGGCGCTGATCGGCTTCAACCCGCAAGGCGAGAACGCGCCCGGCGCCGTGACCGGATTGTCGATCGTTTTCGTCGCGGCGCCCGTTATCTGCAATGCTTTCGTTGCCGCCATCATGTGGGGCTACCCGATCGGGCTGAAGGAGCAGTCGGCGCTGCGCCGCCGGCTCGACGAGCGTTTCACCGAGGAAGTCGAGCAGACGGAACGGCCGCCGAACCTGCCGTGAGGAAGAGACTCACTCATCCGTCAGGCAGGGATAGCTGTCGAGCACGGCCTCCGCCATAGCAAGCCCGTCCGACCTCTCCGCCCAGTCGGGTTCAACCCCGAGGATGAACATGTATTGGAGCACGGTGTCGGCCGCCTCATAGGGCTCGGCGGGCACGCAGGCCGGGTCCGGATTGAACGAGAATTTTTCTATGAACGCCGGGATGAAGGCGTGTGTGAAGGCGCGGCAATAGTCCGGATTGCCCGCGCATTCGTCGAGAAATTCACTCAGAGATTTTTCGGGCGGTTCCTCCGCATGCGCGGGCGAGCCGATGAGTGCAAGCGCGACTGCCATTGTTCCAAAAGCCGTCTTCATCTTGTCCGCCCCCCTTACCGGCCCATACCGGCTGAGCGAGCGTGCGCGCGCGGCCGGGGGCGCGTCAAGGTGTCTTCCGAGGGCGCGTGCCTACATGCAGCCGCAGCCGCCGATGTTCGTCGCGCCGGTAGGGTCGTAGGCGGCGGCGACGGAGCGGGCGGAACTGTCGGCTGTCGCGGCGAAATCGGCTTTTGCCTGTTCGCGCATCGCGGCATCGGTCATGAAGTCGATGGCGGTCATGGCGAGCGCCTTGGCGCCGTCGAGACACGCCTTGTCGCCGAGATCGGAGGCCGCCCATTTGGCGAATTCCGGATTGTGGATCACGACATGGGGCGGCGCGCAGGCGATCATCGGATGGATCGAGGGAACGCGGTGGCTGACATTGCCCATGTCGGTGCTGCCCGACGAACCGGCCGGCATTTTCGACAGCGGGAAGAAATCGCGGCCGAGCGAACGGGCATTCGCTTCGTAAGCATCGGCAATCGGCATGCTGGTTTTCAGGTCGAGATAATCGGCCTTCGCCCATTTGATCTCCGCCGTGCAGCCGGAGGCAAGTGCGCCGGCCTCGAAACAGGCCTGGACGCGGGCTTTCAGCGGCGCGAGGTCTTCGGCGGAAGCGGCGCGGACATAAAAGACGCCGGCGGTTTCGTCCGGCACGATGTTGGGCGCCATGCCGCCCTTCTTGATGATGCCGTGGATGCGCTCGGTCGGCTTGATGTGCTGGCGCAGTTGCGCGATCGCCTGATAGGCGGTGATGAGGGCATCGAGCGCGTTGAGCCCCATATGCGGCATGGCGGAGGCGTGCGCCGAGCGGCCGCGATAGGTGACGGCGACTTCCGACACGCAGATGCAGGGCATGGTGACGAGATCGACGCCGGCCGGATGCACCATCATGGCGGCATCGACGCCGTCGAAGGCGCCGTCCTGCGCCATCAACTCCTTGCCGCCGCCTTGTTCTTCGGCCGGCGTGCCGAGATAGCGGATGCGGCCGGGGAGGCGGCCGTTCAGTTTCGCCAGCGCCAACGCGGCGCCGAGGCCGGTGGTGGCGATGATGTTGTGGCCGCAGGAATGGCCGATGCCAGGCAGGGCGTCGTATTCCGACAGGATCGCGACTTCGGGGCCCTTGTCGCCGAAGCTCGACGCATAGGCGGTGGGCAGGCCGAAGGCGCCGCGCGTGACGGGGAGGTCCGCCCGGTCGAGCGCGGCGGTCAGGACGCGCGCCGCCTCATGCTCGTGGAAGGCCAGTTCGGGCTTTGAATGGATCTCGTGGCTGACGGCGAGAAGCTCGGCCGACATGGCGTCGATGGCGGCGCAGGTTTCGCGTTTCAATTGGGCAGCGTCGGTCATTTTTCTCTCCCCGTTTGGGGATAAGCGTAGCCGCATTGCCGGGAGATTTCCACCAAGAGGCCCCAAGGGCTAGACTCCCGCCGTTGCAGAGAAGAGGTGCGGTGGTGGACTATTTCAAATCCGACGGGTTGAAGCTCGCCTATCGCGTCGAGGGGGAGGGCGATCCGATTTTGCTGGCGCACGGGTTTGCCTCGACGCATCGGGCGAACTGGATCGAGACCGGCTGGAGCCGTGTACTGATGGATGCAGGGTTTCGCGTCATCATGCCGGATATGCGCGGGCATGGGGCGAGCGAAGCGACCTATGACACCGAGGACTATACGCTGTCGGCGATGGCGGGCGATCTGGTGGCGCTGCTCGATCATCTGGGCGAGGCGGGGGCCGACCTGATGGGCTATTCGATGGGCGCGATGGCAGCGCTCGTTGCGGCGATGGAACATGGCGGGCGTTTCGACCGGGTGATCGCGGCCGGTGTCGGCGCGCGGCTGCTCGACGCCGACCGCGATCCGGGGCCGGTCGTCGCGGCGCTGCTGGCCGACGATCCTTCAAGCGTGAGTGACAAGGGGGCTTTGGGCTTCCGCTTGTTCGCCGATCGCAACGGGCAGGACCGGCGGGCGCTGGCGGCCTGTTTCGAGGCGGTGCGCGCGCCCTTTCCGGTGGCGGAGCTGGCGCGGATTTCGCGGCCGGTGCTGGTCGTGGCCGGCGAGACCGACGAACAAGCAGGCGCGCCGGGACCGCTTGCGGCGCTGATACCCGAGGCGCGCGCCTTCACGGTGCCGAAGCGCGACCACATGAAGACGGTGGGGGATCGCGTTTATAAAGAGGCGGTGCTGAAGTTTCTGGAGGGGTGACGGGAGACAATTTCTTCCACAGGGGGAGGGTGGGAAAAAAGATGAGGGGACAGGGCTATAGGATCATCACCGCGCGGCGAGCGGTGCGTAGCCGAGATGGAGGCCGGCGTCGGTGATGAGGGTTTCGCCGGTGATGTGGTCGGAGCCTTCGCCGCAGAAGAAGACGACGGCGGCGGCGATGTCTTCGGGTGTGCCGGCGCGGCGCAGGGGCGTCGTTTCTTCCTGCTGGCGTTTGATGCCTTCGAAAGTCTGGGTGCCGAAGCGGTCGGAAAACCAGCGGGTGCCGATGAAGCCGGGGCAGACCGCGTTGACGCGAATGACCGGCGCCAGCGAGCGGGCCAGCGACAGCGTCATCGTGTTCAAGGCGCCCTTGGAGGCCGCATAGGCGACCGAGGAACCGATGCCGGTGACGCCGGCGATCGACGAGATGTTGACGACCGAGCCCTTGCCGGCCTTCTTCATGTGCGGTTCGCAGGCGCGGATCATCTGATAGGCGCCGACGACATTGACCTTGTAGATCCAGAGGAAATCCTCGGCGTTCAGTTCGTCGAGCTTGGCGTGGTCGGCGAATTTCGTGCCGCCTGCATTGTTGACCAGCACATCGACGCGGCCCCATTTGTCGACGGCCGTTTGCACGATGCGGCGGCAATCGGCGTCCTCGCCGACATCGCCCTGGCCGAGGATCGCCTCGACGCCTTTTGCCTCGCAGGCGGCCAGCGTCTCTTTCGCTTCCGTCTCGCTCTTTGTGTAGTTGATGACGACGTTGCAGCCCTGGTCCGCAAGACGCAGCGCGACGGCGGCGCCGAGGCCAGTGGCCGAGCCGGTGACGATGGCGACCTTGTTTTTGAGCGGCATTTTTGTCTCCCCGGTTTCAAGTTGCCGCGGAGTTTAGCGAGCGTGCGGGCCCGGCCCAACGGAAGATTGTGCGAAATATCGCGATCCGACTGCCGGTCAGCCGTTTTCGGAGAGCGGCGGCGACCGAAAGGCTGCGAGGATCAGGCGGTCGGTGATGCGGTCGCGGCGCGCCGCCGGCACGTCGAGTTCGATGCCGACAAGGCCTTCGCCGGGATAGTGGCGCGCGCGGCCGCGCGCGAAACCGACGCCCGGCACGTCGAGCGCCAGTTCGGCACAGAGGGCGGGCAGCGGCGAAACCTCGACGACCGCGCCTGTTGCCGACATGTCGTGGACCAGACATTCGGCATCGACGCCGGCAAATACCAGGCGGCCCTCAAGGCGCGCGCCGATGCGCCGGAACAGGCGGCGTTCGGCGGGGGTGGCAGGCGGCTTTTCGGCGGGTTCGCTCATGGAAACCGAGGCTAGGACGTTGAGGTTGCCAAAGCGTTGCCGGGGGCCCATGTATTTTCGACCGACAATCGCGGCAACAGGCAAAAGGAGGCCCGGTATGGGGACACTCGTTTCCGGCAAGGAACATAAATCCGGCTATGAAAGTCATCCGGAGCATTTGTTGCGGGTGATGCCCGCCGGACGGCGCGTACGCGTCCGCTTCGGCGGCGAGACGCTGGCCGATAGCGGGCAAGCGCTGGAGCTTTTCGAAGGCAATTATGCGCCGGTGTTCTATCTGCCGCGCAAGGATGTGAAGATGGACCTGCTCAAGCCGACGGAGAGCCATACGTGGTGCCCGTTCAAGGGCGAGGCCAGCTATTGGGCCGTGGCGGCGGGGGGTGAGGAAATCCACGATGCCGTCTGGTCCTATGAGGATCCCTTTACGGAGGTTGCCGGCATCAAGGATTATGTGGCCTTCTATCCAAACAAGGTGGAGATCGAGGCCGATCCGGCCTGAGCGGCGGCCGGCAAAACGGGGGAGGGGACAGTGATCCGGATTTCATTCGCGGGGCTTGCGCTCGCCGCGGGTCTTGCCGCCGTTGCGGCGCGTGCCGAGCCGGTGTCGGACTATTCATCGATCGATCCCGAGGCCTGCGATGTGACGGCGACGGATGAGGAATCCGGTTCCGTGTGGCTTGCCTGTCCGGGTTTTCGCGGGCATGAGGTCGTGATGCTGGAGGGCGATCTGCGTTTCTATCTGCAGATCGACGATCCGCAGCGCGAAAAGCGGCTGTCGGGCCAGACGCCGCCGCCGTTCAACCGGCTGGGCAAGATGCTGGAATGGCGGCTCGGCGAGGACGGCAAGGCCTTTGCCACTATCGTGCGCTACCACACGCAACCGGACGGCGGCGACGGCAGTTTCTACGATGGACAGGTGCTGGTGGTATCGAAGATCGGCGACGAAGCCTGTCACGTTGCCTATGTCGATGCGCGCGCCAATACCGACGCCAACGCGCTGGCGCGCGAGGCGGCGGACGCCCACGCCGCCTCGTTCGATTGCGCAACCGACACGGTCATGCGCGTCGGCAAGCCGGGCCGGAGCGTCGGCGAGTAGTCAGGCCGGCTTTTTCGCGTCTTCCGGCAGTTCGGCGAGGAAGTCGGAGATGACTTTCTCGAAATCGATGCGCTTGCCGAGCGTCGCCATCGGGCCGGCGGTGAGGCCGCCATCGACGGCGATGGTCTGGCCGGTAACGAAGGTCGACTCGTCGCTGGCGAGGAAGAGCGCGGCATTGGCGATGTCTGCCGGCAGGCCGGAGCGCGGGGTCGGCTGGATTTTTACCAGATGCGTCTTCATCACTTCGGCGAACTGATCGGCGACCTGGGTGCCAAGGCCGAGGCCGGAGCCGAAAATCGAAGTGGCGATGCCGCCGGGGCAGATCGCATTCGAGCGGACGAAATGCGGCGCGAGCTGCAGCGCGGCGCAGCGCGAGAAGTGATGCACGGCGGCCTTGCAGGCCGAATAGACGAGCGGCCCGTAGCCCGCCTGCAGGCCGGCGACCGAGGCCGTCGAGATGATGCTGCCGGAATTCTGCGCCGTCATGTGCGGCACCGCATATTTGTAGCCGAGCACGACGCCCTTCAGCAGCACACCGACGGTTTCGTCGAAGCCGTTCATGTCGATCTCATGCAATTCGCCGCCGACACCGCCGTAACCGGCATTGTTGAAGAGCACATCGAGGCGGCCGAATTTCTTCACCGTGTGGGCGACAAGATTTTTCATCTCGTCTTCGTGTGCGACATTGGCGCGGCAATAGGAGAAGCTGGCGCCCAGTTCGCGCTCCATCGCCTCGCCCTTGTGATCCTGAAGATCGGCGGCGACGACCTTCGCGCCTTCCTTCAGAAAGAGATCGACCGTGCCGCGACCGATGCCGCTGGTGCCGCCGGTGATGATGGCGACCTTGCCGTCGAGACGTCCCATTTTCGTTGCTCCCTGTTTTCGGTTTCGTTTTTATTTGCCCTTGAAGGCGGGCTTTCTTTTTTCCATGAAGGCGGCGCGGCCTTCCTTGTAGTCGTCGCTGGCGAAGCAGCGGGCGATCAGCGCTTCGCATTTTTCACTGTCGAAATTGCCGGGCGCCCTGGTGAATTCGTCGACGACCTGCTTCGCGGTTGCGACCGTCAGCGGGGCGTTTTCGGCGATGGTGGCGCAGGTGTCGCGGGTGAGGTTTTCGAGTGCTTCGTGCGAGGTCACGCGGTTGACGAGACCCATGGCCAATGCTTCGCCGGTGGTGAAGCGGCGCGCGGTGAAGAAGATTTCCTTGGCGAAGGACGGGCCGACGAGGTGAACAAGGCGGCCGGTGCCGCCCGCGCCGTAAGCGAGACCGAGCTTGGCCGCCGGGATGCCGAAGGTCGAGCCTTCCGAGGCAAGGCGCATGTCGCAGGAGAGCGCGATGCCGAGGCCGCCGCCGATGCAGTAGCCGTCGATCATGGCGATGGTGGGCTTCGTTGCATTGGCGATGCCTTCGAAGGCCACTTCGGTCGCGTCTTCGTAAGTGCGGATGCCTTCGGCCGACGAACGGCTCTCGCCGAATTGCGAAATATCGGCGCCCGCGACG
>JAVJOG010000001.1:0-6962 GCA_040216885.1 Parvibaculum sp. | reverse complement strand
GGGAAGATAGTAACCCCGGATGGTCGAAGTCAGCGTGTTCATATTCATCGGCCGGCTTGGCGGCACCCCCGCCTTGGGACGCAACGCCGAGTAACCATTCCAGCCGAGTGTGACCAGCACGTTGTCGCAGACGCCGGAGGCCACAGCCATGGCGGCATTCTGCAACGCCGTGGTCGGGCTCGCGCCTCCCATGTTGACCGTCGAGGCATATCGCAGCACATCGACGCCGAGGTTGGCGGCCAATTCCTCCGACGTTGTATAGACGGGCGGCGGCACCATGCCGTCAATGTCCCTGGGCTTCAGCCCCGCATCCGCGATGGCCCGCCTGGCGGCATCGAGCATCATGGCCACGGCCGTTTGGTCCGATCCCTTTACATAACTGGTCTCGCCGATCCCGACGATCGCGGCCTTGTCGCTGAAATTCTTCACGAATCTGCCCTCATCACCTTTGTTCCCCGCGCGCGGCTTTTTCGATGAGCGGCCGCCGGCCTTCCATTTGAAAATATCCAGTGGACAGATCAAGCCACCGGAATGAGACATGAATGGACGGATTCCTGTCCCTCGATCTGGCGCGCCAGCGTCTTGATCGCCAGTTCGGCGTCCTCAAGCTCGAAATTATGAGTATGCATGAGCTCAAGAGGATATTTGCGGCGCTCGATCATCTCGATCGCCTTCTTGTATCCCGACGACGTAACGCCGATTGCGCCTTTGATGGTGATTTCCTTCATGACGATAAGGTCGGACACGAAGTCGGAGACAGGCTTAAACCCCTTGACGCCTGCAAGGACCACCGTTCCGCCCATACGGACACAATCCAGCGAATCACGAACCGGCTGAGTCGCGTAGGACGTGACTTCAACGATGACGTCCGCGCCCTTTCCGTTTGTCAGCGCCCGCACGCGATCGACAACGTTTTCGTTCTGCACATCGATGATGTGATCGGCGCCAAGGGCGAGCGCCATCTGGAGCTTGTTTGAATCGGCCGCAAGTCCCGTGACTATGATCTTTCCCGCGCCGGCTTCACGCGCGGCAACGACGCTCGCAAGCCCGCGCTGTCCGGGCCCAAAAATCAAAACGGTATCGCCAACCTGCGTCTGCGGAATCTCTACCGCCCAGCGAAAGCCTGCGCCCAGCGGATTGAACATGACCGCCAGCTCCGCCGGAAGGTTCTTGTCCATCTTGTGAACAATCGTGTTGGGCGCGAGATACATATATTGCGAATAAGCGCCCCAGAGACCCGGCGCCTCCGAGAGGGGAATATACGAGTAGAACTGTCGGCGTTCGCAGCGGTGAAAATGGCCGCCGACACAGGTGTCGCAGCAATGGCATGACAGCATCGTCTCGATGGCGACCCGGTCGCCGACATCGACGCCCCAGCGCCTGGCGGCCTTGTCGCCGATCGCCTCGATGATTCCGAGAGGTTCGTGCCCCGGAATCACAGGCATCGGAGTCCGCAAGGCCCCTTCGTATTGTTCGTAATCGCTGCCGCAAATGCCGCAAGCTTCGATACGGAGGATAGCGCTGTCGTCGGCGATCTGGGGGATGGGCAAATCGCGGGCTTCGAGTTTGCGCGGAGCCGTCTGCACCATCGCCATCGATTTTTTCGGCAACATTTTCAACTCCCCGTTTCGTGTCGGCACCGACAATGCGTCGATAACACATATATATTTTTTAATGCTTGTATGTGTTATACAGGTTCAAAAGCAAGATGCGAAGACCTAAACTTCCGGCTTCGCCAAATTTGGGAGGATTAAAAATAATGGCCGACGAAACACCCAGGGTTCCCCTGCTGTCTGTGGCGGATGCGGCAGCCGCGGCAGCGAAAGCCGGCATATCCGAACAAATGGCGCCACTCAGCGTCTTCCGGGTTTTGCTCCGACATCCCGATGTAGCGCGCGAGCTTGCTTCGACGCTGACCACCCTGCTTTTCCAGGGCAACAAGCTCGATGCGAGACTGCGGGAACTCATCATCATGCGCATCGGCTGGAAAACGAAATCGCTCTATGAATGGACGCAGCATTGGCGGGTCGCCCGTATGCTGGACATTCCGGAAGCGGATCTGGTCGCGACGCGGGACTGGAAAAATGCCTCCTGCCTGTCCGACGCCGACCGCGCCATTCTCGCCGCGACCGACGAGACGCTCGACGGTGGCATGATTTCGGACGCCACCTGGGCCGCATGTGCGGCGCACCTGAAAACGGCCGAAGAACGTATCGAACTGGTTGTCGCCATCGGCAACTGGACGCTTTTCTCGCAACTGCTCAAGAGCCTGAAAATCCCGCTTGAGGATGGCGTCGTCGCCTGGCCGCCGGATGGCAAGAAGCCTTGAGCGGAGGAGAAATAACAATTCAAGCGCAGGATCGGGACAATGAGCGGAAAAAAGACGATTTCAAAGGATCTGGTCGGCATGACGTTTCCGGCCGTCGACGTGGAGTGGTCCGACAAGGATACGATACTCTATGCACTTGGCGTCGGCGCTCGTCCCGCCGACGGGCTTGATTTCATTTACGAAGGCCGGGGACCGAAAGTTTTGCCGACTTACGCCGTCATCCCCGGCGGGCGAGGGCTCGCCGGGCTGATGAGCGGCGTCGAGATGAAGTTGGAAATGCTGCTGCATGGCGAGCAATCCGTCGAGTTGCTGCGTCCCTTGCCCTCATCGGCCAAGATCAAGATAACGGGACGCGTTTCCGAGGTTTGGGACAAAGGCAAGGCGGCTGTCATCGGAGTTGAGAGCACGGGTTCCGACGAGAAAGGGCCCCTCTTCAAAACTCATGCGACGCTATTTGTGCGCGGTGCCGGCGGATTCGGCGGAGAGCGCGGGCCGTCAGGCGTCGACTCGGTGCCGCCGGCCCGGACGCCTGACGCCGTCGTCGAGGACGTGACACGCCCCGAGCAAGGGGCGATCTACCGCCTCTCGGGTGACCGCAATCCGATCCACATCGATCCGGAATTCGCCAAGTTGGGCGGCTTTGAAAAGCCCTTTGTTCACGGGCTTTGCACATATGGCTTCGTCGGCCGCGCGGTCCTGAGCGAGCTGTGCGGCAACGACCCCGCCCGCTTCAAATCTCTCAGCGGGCGCTTTGCCGCTCAGGTCCATTTCGGCGACACCATAATAACGAAAATGTGGAAAGCGGGCGACGGCATCGCTATCGTGCAGGCCGAAACCCAAAACGGCAACGTCGTCCTGTCTCAGGCCAAGGCGACATACAAGTCCTGACGGACGGAAATTGGTCAAAGTGAAAAAGATATCAAACCACTTTGCTCATCTGCTTGAGCCGCTCGATCTGGGGTTTACGACACTCAGAAATCGCGTATTGATGGGATCGATGCACACCGGCCTCGAAGAGATGCCGGACGGCTTCGAGCGGCAGGCCAGGTTCTTCGCAACACGCGCGAAGGGCGGTGTCGGAATTCTTGTCACCGGCGGCATTTCGCCTAACAAGGCTGGAAGGCTCGCGGAGCGCGCGTCGGTCATGACTGAAGACCTTGTTGAAGGTCATCGTGTGATTACGCGCGCCGTCCACGACGAAGGCGGGAAGATCGTTCTCCAGCTCCTGCATGCTGGCCGCTACGGCCGGCACGCAGAACTGGTGGCGCCCTCCGCAGTCAGATCCCGCATCAACCCACTTACGCCCCGCGCCCTGAGCGATGAGGAAATCCTTCAGACTATCGAGGATTTCGGCACCGCCGCGGCGCTCGCCCGCGAAGCCGGATACGACGGCGTTGAAATCATGGGTTCGGAGGGCTATTTTCTCAATCAGTTCACTGCGGCGCGTACAAATCAGCGCACAGACGACTGGGGCGGTTCGGCTGAGAACCGGCGACGATTGCCGGTTGAGGTCGTGAGGCATGTTCGCAAGCATTGCGGCCTGGACTTCATCGTCGTCTACCGGATATCCGTCCTCGATCTCGTCGAGGGGGGAAATTCCTGGCCGGACGTCGCCGCCCTTGCAAAAGATGTCGAGGGGGCCGGAGCGAACATCCTCAACACCGGCATAGGCTGGCATGAATCGCGTGTGCCGACGATCGCTCATATGGTGCCGCGCGGAGCTTTCACCTGGGCGATCAAGCGGCTCAAGGCGGAAGTCGCGATACCTGTGGTCGCTTCCAACCGGATCAATACGCCGGAGCAGGCGGAGCAACTGATTGCGGACGGACAGGCCGACATGGTTTCGCTCGCGCGTCCGCTATTGGCCGATCCCGATTTTGTCGCGAAAACGGCATCAGGCGCATCGTCGAACATCAATACTTGCATCGGCTGCAATCAGGCCTGCCTCGACAATGCCTTCACCGGACGGCTGACAACCTGCATGGTCAATCCTGCGGCATGCCGGGAAGTTGAATTCAAGATCGCGCCCGCAGCCAGAGGAAAGCATATCGCGGTCCTTGGCGCCGGCCCGGCGGGCCTTGCCTGCGCGGTGACGTCGGCCGAACGCGGCCACAAGGTGGCGCTATTCGAAGCCGACATCGAAATCGGCGGTCAGTTCAATCTGGCACGACGGATTCCCGGCAAGGAGGACTATGCCGAGACCATTCGTTATTTCAGGAACCGGCTCGACGAACTGGGTATCAAGGTTCGTTGCGGCCGGCCGGCTTCGCTCGCCGATCTGGAGAACGGAGGATTTGACGAAATCGTCGTCGCAACCGGCGTTCGCCCGCGCCGCCTCGATATTCCGGGTGCCGATCACCCGTCGGTCCTGACCTACATCGAGGCAATCACGAACCCCGCACACGTCGGCGCCGAGGTTGCCATTATCGGTGCCGGCGGCATCGGCTTCGACGTGGCGGCGCTCCTCTCGCACCCGCATGGCGCGCACGATCCGTCACAGCCCGACATCGAGAGTTTTTCCTCCGAGTGGGGAATTGATTTGAGTTATACGCAACCGGGCGCATTGCTGGCCGCCAATCATCAATGGCCGTCTGTCCGCAAGGTTCATCTTCTCCAACGCAAGGCGCGCGACAGTTTCGGCGCTGGCCTGAGCAAGACGCGGGGATGGGCAAACTTCCTGGAGGTGATGTTCCGCGGCGTTACGATGACCGGCGATGTAACCTATCTGAAAATCGACGACGCCGGGCTCCACATCGAAGCAGGCGGCAAACCGCAGACGTTGAAAGTCGACACGATTGTCGTCTGTGCCGGGCAGGAATCGGCGGACGACGCGTTGTCGTTCGCACGGTCCCTGGGCAAACCCGTTCATGCAATCGGCGGCGTCGACAAGCCGCAGCAACTTGATGCGGTCAGGGCGATCGAGGACGGTACGCGCCTCGCGCTCTCTCTTTGAGGAAACAAATAAAAAACGAGGGCGCGGCAAGAGACCATATGAAACCAGAGTTGTCGCATGAACACTAACATCCTCAAATCCGAACTACCCTCGGCGGCAACGGTAAAATCCGCGACCCGCGTTTTGGAGATTTTCGAGTATTTCGACGAAGTCAGACGCCCGGTGACGATTCAAGACGTGGCGCAGGCGCTGAGCTATCCTCATTCCAGCACCGCAGCTCTTTTGCAGAGCCTTGTCAGCCTCGGTTATCTGGAGCACGACGACCGGGGCAGGACTTTTTTTCCGAGCATCCGGATATCTCTGCTGGGAAACTGGGTGGAGGCCGAGGCGTTACCGATCCGGAATGTTCAGCGCCTTATGAGGCGGCTTTCCGCCGATACGGGGTGCACGATCATCCTTGCTGCGCGTCTGGGAGACCATGCTCAATATATAAAGGTGATTCAAGGCACGTCGCCCATCCGCTTTCATGTCAAGCCAAGCACCAGGCGAATGCTCGCTTTTTCGACGATTGGCCGCGTTCTGCTCAGCGAACTTCCCTTGCTCGAAGCGAGACGTTTGATTCAGGATGCCCTTGCCGCCATGCCGGAGCGGCGGGCATCGACGCAGGAGATCGAAGACGAACTGCAAAGAATCAGAAAACGCGGCTTCGCGCTTTACAGCGATCTCGTGACTCCGGGGGCCACCATGCTGGCGATGCCCATTCCGACGGGTCCGTCCGGACGTCCGGTCGCTATCGGAATAGCCGCCCCCAAAGAGTATTTTCGCAGTCGCAAACACACATTCACAGAGTTATTGAAAAACGCCATCGCCGAGCACATTTCACAAAACGGTCAAAGCCTTAAGCAGACCCTCGGCAACGTGGACCAGATCGAAGACGACGACGATACAGCGCCGTAATCATCCAAGCTTTGTATTCAGGAAGCCGGCCATCTCGTCGATCGCCGCCCGGCCTTCGCTCAAGACCGGCGCAAACCAGTGCCAGACATGAATCATGTTCGGCCAGACATGGAGATCGGCGGATACGCCGGCTTCTTTCAATCTATCGGCCAGTAAATGGCTATCCGAGAGCAAAACCTCCGAACTGCCGACCTGAATCAGGAATGGCGGCAATCCCTTGAGATCGGCGTATACTGGCGATGCTAGAGGCATCCTGCGCGGGGTTGAAGTACCCAGATAGGCCGCCGTCCATAGCTCAAGATCGGCATGGCGTACCATCGGGTCCACATTCGCCTTCGCGCCGTAGGATGCGCCTTTATTTTCAAGATTGGCCCAAGGCGAAATACAAACGGCTGCGGCCGGAAGTCTGAGACCGGCATCGCGCGCCGCAAGAAGCGTAGCGACCGTCAGACCGCCGCCAGCCGAATCTCCCGCCACGGCGAGCTTCGCCGGATCGACACCCGTCTCGATTAACCAGCGATAAGAAGCAAGTGCATCATCGACCGCAGCCGGAAATGGATGCTCTGGCGACCGCCTGTAGTCGATCAGCAGAACCCGGCCATTCAAGGCAAGAGCTATATGCGCCGCAAGATGGCGATGCGAGTCGAGAGAACCAAGCGCATAGCCCCCTCCATGCAGATAGAGCAAAACCCGCTTGCCGGCGCCGGCAGCCGGCGCCAGCCATTCGCCGGGAACCCCGCCGGAGGAAACCGGCGTGACCGTCACGCCTTCGGGAAGACCGAA
>JAVJOG010000024.1:0-104950 GCA_040216885.1 Parvibaculum sp. | reverse complement strand
GGCGTCGACGTCGAACTGCGGCGCGACATGTGGGAGATGGTCCGCCGCCTGCGCGAAAACGGCACCACGATCATCCTGACGACACACTACATCGAGGAAGCCGAGGAGATGGCCGATCGCATCGGCGTTATCAGCAATGGCGAGATTGTGCTGGTGGAAGAAAAGCATGCGCTGATGGCGAAGCTCGGCAAGAAGCAGTTGACCTTGCATTTGCAAACGCCCATCGAGCGCCTGCCGGAGGGGCTCAAGGGCTACAAGCTCGACCTCGCCGAAGGCGGTGGTGCTTTGGTCTACACCTTCGATGCGCAGAGCGAGGATACCGGCATCCCGGTGCTGCTGAAACGCCTCGGCGATCTCGGCATCGATTTCAGGGATCTGCAGACCAGCCAGAGCTCGCTGGAAGAAATTTTTGTCAGCCTCGTGAGGGCGCGGCCATGAACTTTTATGCCGTTCGTGCGATTTATACCTTCGAAATGGCGCGCACCTTCCGCACGCTGCTGCAAAGCATCGTCTCGCCGGTCATCTCGACGTCGCTCTATTTCATTGTCTTCGGAGCCGCCATCGGCTCGCGCATCACCGAGATCGACGGCATCCCCTACGGCGCCTTTATTATTCCCGGCCTGCTGATGCTGACCATGCTGACCGAAAGCATTTCCAATGCGTCGTTCGGCATCTATATGCCGAAATATTCGGGCACCATCTACGAGGTGCTCTCGGCGCCGATCTCCGGTCTCGAAATCGTCATCGGTTATGTCGGCGCCGCCGCGTCGAAATCGATCATCCTCGGCGTCATAATCCTGATTACCGCGCGCGCCTTCGTCGACTACGAGATCGCGCATCCCTTCTGGATGCTGTCTTTCCTCGTCCTCACGGCGCTCACGTTCAGCCTGTTCGGCTTCATTCTCGGCATCTGGGCCGACAGCTTCGAACGGCTGCAACTCGTCCCCATGCTGATCGTCCTGCCGTTGACCTTTCTCGGCGGCAGCTTTTACTCGATTACGATGCTGCCGCCTTTCTGGCAGACGGTGACGCTCTTCAATCCGGTGGTCTACCTGATCAGCGGCTTCCGCTGGGCGTTCTACGGCAGCGGCGATGTCGGTCTCGGCATCAGTCTGGCCATGACCTTCGGTTTTCTCGTGCTCTGCATTGCAGCGCTGATCTACATCTTCAAGACCGGCTACCGGCTGAAAGTGTGAAGCGTCAGAGCGGCCAGACCAGCAGCAGCATGGGCACACCGACGGCGATGACGATAAGTTCAAGCGGCAGGCCGAGGCGCCAGTAATCGCCGAAGCCGAAGCCGCCGGGCCCAAGGATCAGCGTGTTGTTCTGGTGTCCGATGGGCGTCAGGAAGGCGCAGGAAGCGCCCACGGCGACGGCCATCAAGAAAGGATCGGCGCTGGCCCCAAGCTGGTCGGCCGTTCCGATGGCGATCGGGCACATCACGGCGGCGGTCGCTGCATTGTTCATGAAGTCCGACAGGGTCATGGTCACGATCAGGATCAACGTCAGCGCGATCACCGGATGGCCTTGTGCAAGCGTTTCGAGCATTGCGCGGGCAATCAGATCGGCTGTCCCGGTCGTTGCCATGGCACCTGCCACGGGAATGAGAGCGCCGAGCAGGACGATCACGGGCCAGTCGACGGCATTGTAGACAGTGCGCGGCGAAACCACGCGCAGGGCCATTGAGGCAAGTACGCCGCCCGCAAATGAAATGGCGGCAGGGACGAGACCAAAGGCGGCACCCCCGACAGCCACCGCCATGATGCCGCTCGCAGTCAGGGCCTGTCGCGGTTCAGGGATGCGCAGTGCGCGTTCGGCCAGCGGCACACAGCCGAACTGCGAGGCGAACTCGTTCAGCGACTCCGGCCGGCCTTGCATCAGCAGAACGTCGCCGGGCCGGACCGTCATGGTGCGAAGCCGGGCCATCGAACGCTGCCCTTGCCGCGAAACAGCGAGAAGGTTTATGTCGTAGCGTGTGCGCAGACGGATATCGGACGCGGATCGGCCAGCGAAGGTGGAGTCGGGCAGAACAGCCAGTTCCATCAGGACGACGTCGTCAGACTGAATGGCCTTGCGGCGCTTTTCCTTGGGATCCTCGTCGTCTGCCGAATCCTTGTCGGCTTCGGGGTGTTCTGTGTCGTCACCGTTCGCCTCGTCCTCGCTGGATTCGTCCTTGTCAGTCTTGCGAACATCTTCCTCCAGTTTGAGGCCGAGTGTGGATAGGGCGGAGACAAGACCTTCGGGCTCCGCTTCGATTATCAAGATGTCGCCGCGTGTCACCTCCCGAAAGGGACTTGGCGCCGGAATGCGCACCTCGTTGCGCACAAGGCCGATCACCTGGGCGTCGGCTTCTTCCAGCACCTTGTCGATCTCGCGCAAGGTCATGCCCTGGGCTTTGCTCTTCTCGGTGACGCGCGCTTCGGTCAGGTAGGCGCCTGTCTCGAAGCCTTCTGCGCCGGCACGCTCACGCAACGGAACGAGCCAGCGGCTGAAGATCACCACAAAGACCAGGCCGACGGCAGCAACGGCCAGTCCGACAGGGGCGAAATCGAACATGGCGAAACTGCCGGCCCCGGTTTCGGCGCGAAAGCCCGAAACGATCAGGTTGGGTGGTGTACCGATCAGCGTCGTCATGCCGCCGAGGATCGAACCGAAGGCCAGCGGCATCAGCACCTTGCCAGGCGGCAGGTTCTGCTTCGCGGCCACCTGAACCGCAACCGGCATCAGAAGCGCAAGGGCACCGACATTGTTCATGAAGGCCGAAAGAACGGTCGCGAGGCCGGTCAGAGCGGCGATGGTAGTCAGGGCCCCTGCCGATTGCGGCAAGGCGACGCGCGCAAGAGCATCGACCGCTCCGGACTGTTGCAGTCCACCGCTGAGAATGAGGACGCATGCAACGGTGACAACGGCTGGGTGCCCGAAGCCCGCGAAAGCCGCCGCGTTCGGCACAAGTCCGGCCAGCACACAGGCGAGAAGAGAGGCCACGGCCACCATGTCGTGGCGCCAGCGGCCCCACACGAACATCGCCACAGTGCCCGCCAGTATGGCGAGAATGACGGCCTGGTCCTGGGTCATGTATGGGGCGTCCAATGAAAAAGCGGGAAGACCGAATCTCCAGGAAAGCCTACACGACCCTGCGTTGGTGCGTCGCCCCCGGCGGCGTCTCCGCATGGCGAGGCGAGAGTTCCTCGGCGTCGAAATCGTCGACCCCAATCACGATGCGCACCAGCCGGTCGGCTTCGGCAAGTGCCCGTGCTTCCGCCTCGCTCAGGGCTTCTCCCTTTCGCTGCCGCGCCCGAGCCTCCGCCGTTTCATGAACCCGGCCGAAGGCCTGCGTCAGCAGTGCAACTTCGTCGTCGCCGCGCGGTTCGTAGATGCCGCGGGTCAGGCGATCGCGCGTTGCCGAGGGCGCAAGCAGCAATTCGGCGCATTCGCGGGCAAGCGTATCCGGCGCTGCCCGCCGCCGCACGCCATAGGGAAAGACCGTCACCCGCATGAAGGCCGCGAGAAACCGGTTCGGGAAGTTTGCCAGAAATCCGTCGAGGCTTTGTTCGATCCGGTGGAACGAACTGTCCAGCGACAGGCGCGCGAGCGGCAGGTCGGCCTCGGGTCGCCCGTCATGCTCGAAGCGCGCTATGACGGCCGACGAGATATAGAGTTCGCTCAATACATCGCCGAGCCGCGCCGACAGGCTTTCCATGCGCTTCAGCGCGCCGCCGAGCGATATGAGCGTGATTTCGCTCACCAGCGCCAGCGCCGCTGCGTACCGTGACAATCGTTTCACATCCGCGGTCAGCGGCCCGGCGTCCGGCGTGGATGCGGAACCGCCCGCCGTCAGCGCCCGCAGCATCGCCCGGCCGAATGTCGCGAACACATGACCGATATGTCCGAATATCGCCTTGTCGAAAGTCGCAAGACCTCGCGCCTTGTCCTCGTCTTGTGCGGCCTCCATCTCGGTCAGCAGGTAAGGATGGCAGCGGATGGCACCCTGTCCGAACACGATCAGGCTGCGCGTCAGGATATTGGCGCCCTCGACGGTGATACCGATGGGAATGGCCCGATACGCCGATCCAAGGTAATTCTTCGGCCCGTCGCAAATTCCCTTGCCGCCGTGCACATCCATCGCGTCGTTGACAGCATCGCGCATGCGCTCCGTCGCATGATACTTCATGATCGCCGAAATCACTGCGGGCTTCTCGCCGGCGTCGATCGCCTGGCAAGTCAGCCGCCGCGCCGCCTCGAGCTCGTAGGCGATGCGCGCAATCCGCGCCATTGCTTCCTGCACACCTTCAAACTTGCCGACCGGCAGGCCGAATTGCTCGCGGATGCGTGCATAGGCGCCTGTCGTATGCGCCGCGAACTGCGCCCCGCCGGTCGAAAGAGCAGGCAGTGATATGCCGCGCCCGGCCGCCAGTGCGCCCATCAGCATGCGCCACCCGTCGCCGATGCGGTCACGCCCGCCGATTACGGCGTCCAGCGGAACGAAAACATCCTTGCCCTCGATCGGACCGTTTGCGAAGGCGAGCATGCTCGGCAGGTGACGCCGTCCGATCGTCACGCCTTTAGTGTCGGTGGAAATGAGTGCAACCGTAATCCCGCGATCTTCCGCGCCGCCGAGCAACCCGTCCGGGTCGCGCAGCTTGAAGGCGAGCCCCATCACCGTCGCAACGGGCGCAAGCGTGATATAGCGCTTGGAAAAAGTCAGACGTATGCCGAGCACCTCCTTGCCGTCGATTTCACGACGGCAGACGATGCCCTCGTCTTCCATGGATGCGGCGTCGGAGCCGGCAACAGGGCTGGTGAGCGCAAAGCAGGGTATCTCCTCGCCGCACGCCAGCGGTTCCAGATAGCGTTGCTTCTGGGCATCCGTTCCATACATCAGCAGCAGCTCGCCGGGCCCGAGCGAGTTGGGCACCATCACTGTAACGGCGGCCGTGATGCTGCGTGTCGACAATTTCGCAACGACGGCCGATTGCGCCGCTGCCGAAAAGCCGAGGCCGCCATGCTCCTTCGGGATGATCATTCCGAAGAAGCCCTTGGTCTTCATGAAATCGAAGGCGTCTTCCGGCAGCTCGAACGTGCTCGAGATACGCCAATCGTCAAGCATCGCGCAGAGCTCGTCGGTCGTGCCGTCGAGAAAGCGTTGTTCTTCGTCGCTCAGCGCGGCAGGCGGCGTGTCGAGGATCGTCCGCCAATCGGGATTGCCGGAAAAGAGTGCGGCGTCCCACCAGACCGTCCCGGCGTCGAGCGCGGCTTGCTCCGTTTCGGAAATGGCCGGCAAAACGCGGTTCACGAAAGATAGAAGCGGTGCCGCAACAAGATATTTCCGAAGCGAAACCAGAGCGTTGGCCATGATGCATCTCCTTCCGTGCCGCGCGGAGCAATCTCCAAAGGCAGATAGGGCGCCGGGGGCCGATGGCGAGCTTTCGCCTCGCCTTCCACGGTGTCAAGGCGGCTTAGTCGCTCGAACCCCCGAGCCGGTCGGGTCGGGGCGGCCGGCATCTCCGGCTTTTTCCAGCCTTTGCGCCAGGTCCTCCAGACCTTTGGCCGAAGAAATATGCAGATCGCGCTGAGGAAACGGAAATTCGATGCCATTGGCATGAAACGCGTCCCAAATGGCGAGACGAATATCGCTGGTGACGTTCACCATACCCTTTTCGGGGTCCAGGACCCAGATGCGCAGTTCGAGGTCGACCGAAGAATCGCCGAACTTGATGAGGCGCGCCTGCGGTTTGTGCGCCTCGTCGCTCAGCACACGGGGTTGAGCGGCGGCCGCTTCGGTCATCAAGTCCATCGCCTTGCGCACGTCCGACCGATAGGAAACTCCGACCTCGATCCTGATCCGGATCGCGCGACTGCTATACGACCAGTTGACGACCTGTTGGGTGATGATGTCTTCGTTGGGGATCAGATACTCTTTGCCGTCGCGCGTCGCGACAGTGACGTAGCGTGCGCCCATTTTCTCGATCCAGCCATAGGCGTCCCCCACCTCGATCACGTCGCCCGGTTTGAGCGAACGGTCGAGCAGCAAAAGAATGCCACTGAGCAGGTTGGATACGACTTTCTGCAATCCAAAGCCAACGCCGACACCTACCGCACCGGAAAATATCGCGATGGCCGTGAGATCGATGCCGACGGAAGTCAGCGCGACGATCGTCGCCGCAATGATCAGTGCAATGCGCAATATCTTGGTGATGAGAACGCGTGCTGCCGCCGACACACCTTCGAGTCGCGCCATCCGGTCATCGGCAAGCCGGATCAGAAAGTTGGCGGCCAGAATGAACAGCCCAAAAAGAATGATGCTGTTGATGATGCCGAGCAGCGAGACGCGGAAGTCGCCTGCGCTGAATGCCACCGAATCCAGCAGGACATAAAATGGCTCAAGCAGATCGAGTAGCGCCAGCGCGGCAACGCTCCAGACGATGGTCGTAACAAGCGATGCCCAGCCGCGCTGCCGTATCAGGCTTGTCGCAAGCCGGATGATCACCCATGCCGTCAACAGGCTCGCTGAAATGCGAAGCACCTCGCCGGGCATATCGAGCGAAATGCTGATCCCGTAGGTCAGCCAGATCGTGAGCGCAGCCACCAGAGCAGGAAGGACGAGCTGAAGACGTATCAGCGGTTTGTTGAGAAGCAGGCTTCCGGCGCTCTGCCTTGTCAGACGATCAAGGTACGGCGCCAGCTGGCGGCGCGTGAATATAGCGACGAGGAATGCGAGAACCAGCACCGATAGCTGGGCCAACGCGGACATGCTGAACAGGTGTTCTGCCGCCCATCGGGATATGGCCGCGATCGCGTCGTCGAAGTTCGGCCAGTTCGTTTGCATGTTCTCGCCGTTACGAAGCTTTGCCGCCGCCTGCGCCATGTCGTCGGTGTTCCGTCACGACGAATGCCTATAGTATGGTGTGATATCGGTTTCGGCCAGTGTCGACCGATCAGAATACCGGCAAGAGACAAAACAGCGCATGACTGACACTGTCGGCACACCGGCATCTCCGGGACAGACCATTCGGGTTCAGCGCCAGAGGTTCCGGTTGCGGGCTTGGGTCAGGCGGCGGCTCTGGGCGCAAGTTGTGACCGGCATGCTGGCTGGGCTCGGGATGGGCATTCTGCTCAGTCCGGACATGGGCATATTGTCGCCCGCCATGGCCGAAGAACTGGCCAGTTGGCTCGCATTGCCGGCCCAGATATTCCTGGGCCTGATTGCAATGGTTCTGGTGCCGCTGATCTTTGCGTCGATCGTTGGCGGGCTGACCGGCGCGAGTTCCGGCGCCGAGCTGAAGGCGATCGGTTTGCGTCTGGCCGCGCTCATCGTCCTCACGACTGTTGCGGCAGCATCGACCGGCGTGATGCTGGCCAACTGGCTGCAGCCGGGCGCGCAGATTGCCTCGGCCGCGCTGACCGGCAGTGGCCCTCTGCCGGGGGGAACAGGCGGTGCGAACGACAGAACGGATACCGCCTTCTCCGGAATGCAGGGCCCCGACATCATTGCCGGGCTATTGCCGACAAATCCGACCGCATCAATCGTGCAGGGCGACATGCTGGCGGTCGTCGTTCTGGCCTTGTTGCTGGGGCTCGCAGCGGCGCAAGTCGGCAGGGAGAAGGTCGAGCCCTTTCTCCAGCTCCTCGATGCACTGCTCTCGGTCTCCATGACCATCGTCAAATGGGCGATGTTCCTGGCGCCGCTGGCGGTATTCGGGCTGATGGCGCAGCTTGTGATGCGTATTGGCCTTGAGACACTGGTCGGAATGTCGGCCTATGTCGGGACCGTTCTGATCGGGCTTTCCGTTCTGATGCTTCTCTATCTGGCGGTCGTTGTCGTGGTGGGCCGGATTTCGCCGGCTCAGTTCCTGCGGACGGCCGGAGGCACGCTGCTGTTGGCCTTCTCGACATCAAGCTCGTCGGCGATCATGCCGATGACCATGGGGACGGCCCAGCAACTGGGGGTGCCGAGGGCGGTAAGAAATCTGGTCGTGCCGTTGGGGGCGACGATGAACATGGCGGGCACCGCGCTCTATCAGAGCGTGGCGGTGCTGTTCCTTGCCCAGATGGCCGGAATCGATCTCGGCATGTCCCAGACCATCCTGCTGGTGGCGACGCTGGTTGCGGCCTCGATTGGCGCGCCGGGTACGCCGGGTGTGAGTATCGCGATCTTGATAAGCGTCGCCGGGACCTATGGCATACCGCTCGAGGGAATGGTCATCGTACTTGGCGTAGACCGCCTGCTCGACATGTCGCGTACCACGGTCAACGTGGCTGGAGACCTTGTCGCCTGTGTTGTGCTGCGCAATTCGGCAGAGGGTCAGCCGGAGTCCGTTTCCATAGAAGAGTAATTGCCGCCCGGTTGGACCGGCGTCGTTGTTTGTCCTGCCTGCGTCGCGCCCATGGCCGCCGCCAGTAGCTCATAGGAGCGAATGCGGTCCTTCTGATCGTAGGTGATCGTCAGGATCACGAAATCGTCGACGCCATACGCTTCGCCCATTGCCAGAAGTCTCGCCCGCACCTGCTGCGGTGCCCCGGTGATGCCGCGCTGTTCGATCGCGCGCAGCATCACGCGGTCCTCATCCGTATAGGGATAGGCGAGGGCCTCCTCAATGGACGGAAAAGCTCCCGCGCGATTCTGCAGCAGATGCATCACCCACAGGTTACGCGATGCGGAAATTCGCTTCGCTTCTTCCTCTGTGTCCGCCACGGTGACGGAGACAGCCAGAGAACCGCAGGGCGAAGAAAGATTTCGCGAGGCGCGGAAGTTCCGACGATAGAGGTCCAGTGGTTGCGTGCCGGCGTCCTGGTTGATGAAATGCGCGAAACAATAGGCCATGCCGAATTGCGCGGCGATGATCGCGCCGTCGCCGCCCGAACCCAACATCCAGAGATCCGGCATGCCCGGTCCGCGCGGCGTCGCATGAAGCCCCACATAGGGATGGTCGGCCGGGAAGCCGCCGCTTTCTCCGGCCAGGCCTCGTGCATCTTCGAGGAACTGCGTCAGCAATTCGACCTGCTGCGGAAAGACGCCGACATCATAGGCCTGCGGTCCAGGTTGCAGCGCCCGCGTCGTGCGCATGTCGCCGCCCGGCGCGCGTCCGAGCCCGAGATCGATCCGCCCCGGGTACAGTGTCTCAAGGACGCGAAAGCACTCCGCCACCTTGAGCGGGCTGTAGTGCGGCAGCATCACGCCGCCCGAACCGACGCGTATGCGCGAGGTCGCGCCCGCCACCGCGCCGATCAGCACTTCCGGCGCCGAGCCGGCGAACGACGAGGTGTTGTGATGCTCGGCCAGCCAGTAGCGGCGATAGCCGAAGCGTTCGGCGGCGCGCGCCAGCTCGATCGTATTGGCGATGGCCTCGGCGGCTCCGCCGCCCTTGCGGATCGGCGACTGGTCGAGGACGCTCAACGTCACCATGGGAAACAGTTCCTAGCTTCCGTGGGCCGTCCGGGAGAGGTCCGGGACAGGGACTCGCAACAATGCGCGTTTGTAACAGGGCGCGCGGCCATTCCCAACGGAAACGGGCCAATTGGCCGTGCTGAGCCTTGCCGCGCGTAAAAACCGCGTTAATTCGGGCCTCGCATCATGGAGCGGCGCGCTGCCGATGGGTTCACGCGCAGCGGAGGATTGTTTGCATGCTCACCCGCGAGGAAATGATCGAGACCGCAAAGGCGACGACCACGCGGTTCGTTCGTTTGTCCGAGTTCGCCGATCCGATGACGACGTTCATGTTGTGCTACTGGAAGGAGAAAAAAGGCGATCGGCCGATGCCCTTGCCGGCGGACATGAACCTTGCAGATTTCGCGCGTCATGCGCCGAAGATCTTCATGGTCCAGGTTAAACGCGACCCCTTCGATCTGACATTCAGGCTCGTCGGCGAGGACGTGATTGCCAATTTTGGATTCAACCCCAAGGGTCGCACGCTCCGCTCGCGGAACGTCGAACTTCCGGGCCTCGGCACGCTTCTCCACGAGTTTTTCAAGTGGACTGCGGCGGAGCGCAGGCCGGTGGGTGCGGGCGGCACGCAGGATACGGTCCACAAGAGCTACAACTACGAAGCGGTGTATCTGCCGCTGTCGAGCGACGGCGAGCACGTCGACCGCATCATCGCCGCCACGGTCTGCTACTCCAACACCGGCATGAAGGAACGCTGGACATCCGTGTCGTTGCCACACACATCCTGATCGGCCTCTAATCCGAAAGCGGCCGTTTTTTCACGCGCTTCACGATGCCGGAAAAGTTGAGCAGGATGCGTTCATCGCCGCCCGCGCCCGTGAACACCTGCCCGCGCAGAAAGACCATGCTCCCCGTATTGCGCACGATGTCGCCGCGCGCCTCGATGAATTCACCGGCGCCCGCGGCGGCCGTGAATTCGCCGTTCAGCGACAGCGTGACCGACGGTCCCTGAAGGACCGACCGGCCGATGGCAAACAATGAAAAATCGGCAAAAGTCAGCAACAACCCGCCATGCAGGAATCCGCCGCCATTGCAGTGATGCGGCTTGGCCTCGAAGGCGCTGGTGACGCGCCCGTCCGGATGCTGGCGGAAATAGAACGGTCCGGCATGGTCCTCGAAAGGGTCATGGCCGTCCCATGTTTCATAGCCGGACAGCCGGCCCGGCACCTCGATATTCATGAACAAGTCCGCAGGTTGTGATTTTCGGATGCGCGTTTCTATCAGGAAGGCCGCGTTTTCCAAATCCGTCATTTTCCACAGCAAAGCGACGGGGATTTACGTTCCGTTAGCAGCTTGGGCGCATCCTGCTCCTAGGGCGCGGTCGAGGCCGCAAGGATGCCGGGGTGGGGCGCGATGGCGCAGTCCATGGACGACTTCAAGGGTGTGATCGAATTGGCAGGTGCGGAAACGGTTGCGTTCCGCCGCTTGAAAGATTTGCGCGAACCGCTCTGCATCCACATGCTCGAGTACTGGAAGAGTGTCCGCGGTTCGCGCGACATGCCGCGTCCCGACGACATGGATCCGATCAAGTTCGCCCGCTTCATGCCCAATCTGCTGATGCTGCAGGTCAATTGGGAGCCGTTTGATCTGACTTATCGCCTTCTCGGCGAAGATATCGTCGCGGCGCACGGTGCCAATTTCCGCGGCCGCTGTGTGCTTGACGTCAACGAACACAAGTCCGGTTTCGGCTCGCTGCTGTTCGACTTCTACAAGTTCGTTGCCGAGGCACGCCGTCCCTACGCCGCCTCGGGCAGCATGGAATATATAGGGCGTGGCCATGTGACCTTCGAAGGCGTCTATATGCCGCTTTCGATCGACGGAGTACGCACCGACCGCATTCTGGGCGCTTCGGTCGCGCGGCCGGTCGTCACATCCTGATCCGCCGCCGCTTTTGACCGCGCCGCCTCGAATAGCCTAAATTCCCGCAGCCTTTCACTGACCAGCGGGAATCCCATGGCCCTCGACGCCGAAACACGCGAACAGCTCATTTCCTCCGTCCGCCGCTTTGTCGACGAACGCCTGCGTCCCATAGAGGACAAGGTGTCGGAAACCGACCGGGTGCCCGACGAGATTGTGCGGGAAATGCGCGACCTCGGCCTTTTCGGCATCTCCGTTCCTGTGGAATATGGCGGTCTCGGCCTGACCATGGAGGAGGAATGCTTGCTGATGTTCGAGCTCGGCCGCACCTCGCCGGCCTTTCGTTCGGTCATCGGCACCAATGTCGGCATCGGGAGCCAGGGAATCGTGATGCATGGCCGCCAGGACCAGAAGGAATACTGGCTGCCGAAAATCGCCAGCGGCGAGGTCATCGTCAGTTTCGCCTTGACCGAACCCGAGGCTGGTTCCGACGCCGCCTCGCTGAAGGCGACCGCCATTCGCGACGGCGACCACTACATCGTCAACGGCACCAAACGCTACATCACCAACGCCAACAAGGCGCATGCCTTCACGCTGATGGCGCGCACCGATCCGAAGACGCCGGGCGCCAAGGGCGTCTCGGCCTTCGTCGTCCCGCGCGACATTCCGGGCATCCACATCGGCAAGCCCGAAAAGAAAATGGGCCAACAGGGCGCGCATATCTGCGACGTGGTTTTCGACGACGCGCGCATTCCGGCCGACTGTCTGCTCGGTGCGGAGGAGGGCAAGGGTTTCGTCACCGCCATGCAGGTGCTGGAGCGTGGCCGATTGCACATTTCGGCCGTCTGCATCGGTGTCGCCGACCGTCTCGTCGAGGACTCGGTGAAATATGCAGCCGAGCGCAAGCAGTTCGGCGCTCCCATCGGCAATCTGCAATTGGTCCAGGCGATGCTGGCGGATTCGAAAATGGAAGCCTATGCCGGCCGTTGCATGGTCATCGACGCCGCCCGCCGCCGCGACGCAGGCGAGGATGTCGCGACAGAAAGCTCCTGCTGCAAACTCTTCTGCTCCGAAGCCGTCGGCCGCATCGCCGACCGTGCGGTGCAGGTGCATGGCGGCGCGGGCTATGTCGCCGACTACGGCATCGAGCGCTTCTACCGCGACGTCCGCATCTTCCGCATCTACGAAGGCACCAGCCAGGTCCAGCAGGTCATCATCGCGCGCAACTTGCTCCGGGCGGTGAGCTGATTCCGCGTCGCTCGGCGCCCTTTCCATTCTTTGCGGTTGCAACCTGAGCATGGCGCCGGGCCTCATCGCCTCACCGCCATCGAAGGTATCGCCTGCGGCGCTGTCCGGTGCCACAATCGACGTATGAAAGCGAACATTCTTCTCGCGGCGGGTCTTGCCGCGTTGCTCGCCGCCTGCGCCCCGCGCCAGATGACGGTGGGCGATTCTGTTTTCGCGCCGCGCCTCGAACACGGCTCGGCCGTCAGTGCCGCCATCATGGCCGATGGCGCGCGGCTCCCCGTCATGTCCTTCGTGCCGGAAAATCCGCGCGCCGTCATTGTCGGTCTGCACGGCTTCAACGATTACGGCAACGCTTTCGCCGAGCCGGGCCCCGGCCCCTGGTTCGCCGCGCAGGGGCTTGCACTCTACGCTTATGACCAGCGCGGCTTCGGCCGTGCGCCGGGTCGTGGGCTTTGGGCGGGCGACACCCGCATGGCCGAAGACCTCGCCGCCGTCGTCGCGCTGCTGCGCGCGCGCCATCCGGGTCTGCCGGTCTACCTGCTCGGCACCAGCATGGGCGGCGCCGTCGCCATGCGCGCCATGACATTGCCGCAGCCGCCCGCCGTCGACGGCCTGATCCTCGCGGCGCCCGCGGTCTGGGGCTGGAAGGCGATGAACGGCCTCTATGCGACGGCCCTGCGCCTGGCGGCTCACACCGTGCCCGCGCGCCGTTTGACGGGGCAGGGCCTCGCCATCCGGCCGTCGGACAATATCGAGATGCTGCGCGCCCTCGGCCGCGATCCGCTGGTCATCAAGGAAACGCGGGTCGACGCCGTCTACGGTTTGGTCGGCCTGATGGATCGCGCCTACGAGGCCGCCGGCCGCATCGGTGTGCCGGTGCTGCTGCTCCACGGGACCCACGACCAGTTGATCCCGGCGCGGCCCACCGCGGCCGTCATGGCCGCCATGCACGGCGGCGCTGGCTCCGTCACCGCGCTTTGCTATCCGGAAGGCTGGCACATGCTGCTGCGCGACCTGCAGCGCGAGGCGGTCTGGCGCGACATCGCGGCGTGGATCGGCGGCGGGGAAATCGCCCCGGATCGCGACGACCTGCGGCCTTGCGGCGCTCTGGCCGCCGGCTAGAGCGCTTCTCGGAAAAGTGGAATCCGGTTTTCCGAAAAGAAGCGCGACCAAACAACAACTTGGAGTCTTTCAGTGTTTCCACGAAACACTGAAAGACTCTAGGCCTCACGCGCGCCGGGGCACAGGCTGGTCGCGGTCCTCGTCTTCGGGCGCCTGCATGTCCACGGCAGGCGCCTTTTCCTTTGCGCTTTCCTCGCCGAAACGTATGCCGATTTCGCGTTCGAGATCGTCGAAGAGATCGGGAATATTTTCGAGAAACGGCAGCTCCGCCTTCAGGATCGACCGGAAAAGCCGTGCCTTCAACTGGTCGAGATCGAGGTCGGAAGCATGGATGGCCGCCGGCGCGGCACTTGCCACGATGTCGACCAGCCGGTCGGCGGCATGCAGTCTTCCCCACAGATAATCGTTCTCGCGGGCCCGCCGGCTGAAGAACGCGGCGAAATAGCCGAGATCTCGTCCCATCAGCGTCGCGGGCGCGCCGCCCTCGCGCAGGGCTTTGGCATCCTCCGGGCTGATGCGATCGACCTGCACGGTGTCGACATCGTCGAGATCCTGCCACTTGTTGAGCGACAGCGTCAGCACGTCGAAAAACGGAAAGCCGACATAGGCCTGCACCAGTTCGGTTCGCGCCGCCGGCGGCAGGCAGGTGGCCGCCATCTCCGCGAAGGTTTCGTCGGTCTCGCGGTCGAGGTCCACAAGGTCGAGCTTCGAGGCGACATAGCTGGCGAAATGATCGATCTCGTTGGTCTCCGCGATACCGCCCTCGTAGATCGCCTTGCAGATCGCGCGCACGTCCGGCGTTCTGAGGCGCTTCGCGGATTCCGATTGCAGGCGCTCAAGGCTCATATAGAGGCTCGCCTTGAAATCGTCGAGCGCGTCCGCGTCGCATTCCGGGGCGTCGGCATCGCCATTGCGTTCATAGAGTTCGTTGAGGCGGCGGATGACGAAGCGCAGGCGCCGCACACGGAAATTGATGTCGAATTCGCGCAGAAACCGCACCCAGGCATCTTCCTTGCTGGGTTCCGCGCCCTCATTGGTGTGTTGCGCCCAGAGTACCGGAAAAATCTTCTGCCGCTTCGCCCATGCTTCGACGGCGCGCGACAGCGCCAGCCGGTCGCTCGGGTGATGCACGGCGTCCGAAAGATTGGCGACGACATCGGTGATCTGGTCGAGAACCGAACTGACCTTGAGCTGGATATAGGCGTCGTAGGCGTAGCCGGCTTCCACCGCCGATTGCGCGTTGGCCTTGTTGCGCAGTTTGGCGAGAAGCGCTGGCGTCGGCGGGACTTCGGCATCGCCATTGAAAAGTTGCCGCACCCGCTCGGTGACATGCGGCCGCGTCGCCGAAACGATCTGCCGGTAGCGCCGCACGCGCTCCGAAAAATCATGCAGCGATTCGAGTTCGTCGCGCACCGGCTGGTTGCGCGGAATGTCCGACAACGCGCCGCGGATGGTCTGGAAGAAACCGGGTGCCGCGCCACCGGCCTCCACATGCCCGCCTTTCGGGTCGGGATCGATATAGACGACCCGGCGGTCGACTTCGCGATAGGCCGGCCGCCCCCGGATCGAAGCGATGGCTTCGGCGAAGGGCTTGTTGTTGAGAACGCTGCCGTCGATGAACGAGGCTTTCACGGGATCGGAGCCGGCCGCGATCAGCGGCTTGAAATTTCCGCGCAGGAAGGTATCGCGCGTTGGCCACTCCATCTCGCGCGCCGCGAGCGCCTTGTCGACCTCGCCGATCCGCGCTGGCGGAAAGGCGCCGGGAAACGACGATGTCGCACGCGCCGCGAAGGCGAGGCCCGGAATATGATCGCGGTCGAAATCGCTTTCGACAAGCCCGCTCGGATGCCTGAAATAGCTGAACTTCAGCACATGGCGATGTTCGCGCTCGCGGATCGACACCGGGTCGTGCAGCGGAATGTTCTGGCTGTAGCCGTGAAAATCCGTCACCGACACCATCAGGTCGAGCCGGTGCCCGCCCGGAAGCAGCGAGCTTGCCGGCGCCACGTCGTCTTCCATCGCCATGCAGGCGTCGAGCAGCATCCCGCTCATGATTTCGCCGGAGAAGGGCGGCTGGAACCAGCGCGAGCGTGTGAACAATTGCAGCTTCTGGCGCATCTCGACATCGGGCGCGAAGCGCGCCAGCCATTTGTCGGTGAAGCCCCAGAAGAGCGGTTTCATGAACAGCTTGTCCCAGCGCTTGGCGAGATGCGCCTCGTCCATCAGCGCCACGATGTCGGCCTGTTCGAGCCACATCTTGCGGTGCGAGTCCATCGGCAGGTCGTGCGCCAGCGCGCGCGCCAGCAACACACCGTTGATGCCGCCGGCCGACGCACCGGCGATCGTGTCGATGAATATCCGCAGCTCGACGGTCTCGCCGATCGCCTGAATGAGTTCGAAATAGAGCTCTTCGGTATCGGTTTCGCGCGCATCGCCGTGGTCGACGTCGCTATATGAAGCCGAAGGCCGGTGCGAGCGGGCGAGGTCCTGATGGTAGACGCGCGACGCACGCACGAGCTTCAGGATCTCCTTGGTCACGCCATGCATGTAGACGGCGAGCGAAACGCCGCCATAGCAAACAAGCGCGAGCCTGAGTTCTTTTTCCTTCATCGTCCTTCCGCCCGTCGGACGTTCCGGCGCCGCTGTGGCAGCCGGGTCTCGAATGCCAGTTTAGGGTCGCACTCCCTCATGACCAATTAACGCTATTCCGGGTGAATCCCGTTGCGAATTAACAAAAATTAACAGGTTTGGGCCGATATGCCGCAGCGTCGGCCCCGGCGGGCGCCGCCGCGCCGCCGCCGGCCATTGCGTCGCCGGCCTGCAAAATCGTAGAGACAGGGGTATCGAGGCATTCAGCGAGCGGAAATGGCCCGGGCGCGAGACCCGGCCACGGGGAGGAACGGATGAAAGAGGCACTGGATTTCACCGGCAAGACGGCTCTGGTCGTCGGCGGTTCGAGCGGCATCGGCAACGGCATTGCCCAGGCCTTCCGGGCACACGGCGCGGCGGTTCATGTCTGGGGGACCCGCGCCTCCGCCGCCGACTACAAGGCGGACGAGGGCTCCGACATGACGGGCCTTCAATACACGCAAATGGACGTCTCGGACTTCGCCGCCATCGAGGCGCACAAGCCGCCCTTCGCCGCGCTTGATGTGCTGGTGCTGGCTCAAGGCACCGTCATCTACCGCAAGGGCGAGTTCCGCATGGACGGCTTCACCAGGGTGATGGACGTCAACCTCAACAGCCTGATGGCCTGTGCGCTGAAATTCCGCGACATGCTGGCCGCAGCGAAAGGTTCGCTTATCACCATCAGTTCGACCGCCGCCTATCATTCGACGCGCGGCAACCCGGCCTACAACGCCTCGAAAACCGGCGCCGTCGGCCTGACGCGCACGCTGGCCGAAGCCTGGGCGGGCGACGGCATCAGGGTCAACGGCATTGCACCCGGCCTCGTCGACACCAAGCTGACGAAAGTCACGACCGAGAACCCCGAGCGCCTCGCCGCCAGCCTGCAGAACATCCCGCTCGGCCGCCTCGGCACGCCGGCGGACATGGCCGGCGTCGCGCTCTTCCTCGCCTCGCCACTATCGGCCTATGTCGTCGGCCAGACCCTGCCGGTCGACGGCGGCCTGATCCTCTGACGGCTTATTTGGGAGAAAATAACGAGCCAGCCGAAGCCCGCAGGGCGAGGGGGCTGGACTACCATCCGAGGCACATCTGCGCGGGGATGGCCCGCCATCCGAAGCGCGCCAGCGCGTAGGATGGTGGACGGTACTGGACTCGAACCAGTGACCCCTGCGATGTGAACACAGTGCTCTACCAACTGAGCTAACCGTCCGGAAGAGCCCGTCTATAGGGCGGGAGCAATTTTCGGTCAAGCCCGGCCCCTCAAGCCGGGGCGCTACCCGAAATGCCCCGGCAGCAGCGTCGCCAGCGCCGCCGGAAACGCGTCGAAATGGTCGATCACGACATCGGCACCGAGCTCCGCCACCGGCACCCGCGTATAGCCGAAGCTGACGCAAATCGAGGGAATGCGCGCATTCCTCGCCGCCTCGATGTCGGCGTCCGAGTCGCCCACCATCACCGAATGGCCGGCATCGCCGTCGAGCCGGCGGATCGCCTCGAAGAGATGCTCGGGATCGGGTTTCTTGACCGGCAGCGTGTCGCCGCCGATCACGACCGGAAAATAGCGGTCGATGCCGAGCATCTCCAGCAACTGCCGCGACAGACGTTCGGGCTTGTTGGTGCAGACGCCGAGCAACGCATTCCGCTCCGCCAGCCGGTCGAGTTGGTCGCGCACCCCCGGCCAGAGCTTCGTGTGATCGGCGATATGCTTGCCGTAATAGTCGATGAACTCGTTGAAGCTCCGGTCGAGCTGGGCCTGATCGGCGGGCGCGCCCGTTTCGCGGAAGCCGCGCTCCAGCAGCAGCCGCGCCCCGCCGCCCACGAGATGCCGCACGCGCTCCTGCGGCACGCGGGTGCGGCCATGCAGCTCGAGAATGACGTTCATCGTCTCGCAGAGATCGAGCGCGGTGTCGGCCAGCGTGCCGTCGAGATCGAAAAGCAGGGTGGGGCGGGGCATGTTCATCCGGGCAGGTTGCGGCCCGGTCTGTCTCGCATGAGCCTCAACCGCTGGCAAGCCTCCCGGTGTCGCCGGTCGCAACAGGTCCATTTCGCCATCGGCAGGGGGCCGTTTTTGCGGCATGATCGCGCCATGAACGTGCTGACCCGATACCGGATGCGGATGGCGCGGCCCGGCGCCGACGAGGAAGCGATCGCGCGCCTGAAGATCGCCTGCTGGCGCGAAGCCTATCCCGGCATCCTGCCCCAGCCGGTCCTCGACGGGCTCGACGTCGCCCGTTCGACGGCCGAGTGGCGTCGCGCGCTCGGCGAGGGCATTGCCTGGATCGCCGAACAATCGGGCGCACCCGTCGGCTTCGGTCATATGCGCGATGCCGAGGTGACGACGCTTTATGTGAGGCGGCAGGATCACGGACACGGGCTCGGCCGCGAATTGCTCGCGCATCTCTTCGACGAGATCGGCTGTCTCGGCCACCGCGTGGCGCATCTCTGGGTGCTGGAGGAAAATCCGAAGGCCCGCCGCTTCTACGAGCGCATGGGCGGCCGCCTCGTCGCCCGCCGTCCCGTCGGCTTCGCCCGCTATCCGCGCATTCTGGAAGTGCGTTACGACTTCGCGCTCGACTGAGCGTCAGTCCGCCGCGCGCAATCCTGCGCGTTCCCATTGCCCGAGCCCGGCCAGCGTCGTCTCGTAGCAGGCGAGCGCGTTGGCGACGACGTTTTCCTGCCAGGATTGCCGGCGCGGTGCATAGTCGTCGCGGATTTCCTCCAGATAGCCCGGCGCTTCCGGCGCATCGAAGCCGCCGACGAAGCGCAGCCAACGCTCGAGCATCGGCACGCGCATCGCCTTCGCCGCATTTCCCTTCGTTTGCGCCGAACGAAACTCGATGACGGCACCGGCGAACTCGGCCCTCGGGCCGAGTTGTGCCTCAAGCCCCCAGAACATGATGCCGCGCCGCGTCGGCCGCTTCGATCCCCACATTGTATCGACGGTCTTGGGGTCCAGCGCCTCGCGCCCCCACCAGGAGGAAGCGCGCGAAAAGCCCGCGCTTTTTGGATCTGAAAAACAGAGATGGATCAGCTCGCCGTCGCCCGCGGGGCCCGAATGCCAGTCGATGAAGCCGATGCGATGCGCGCGGGAAAGTTCGTCGCGTACGATGCGCCGCATCGTCAGGTTCGACCATTCGGGCGCGAGCCCGCCGAAGTGATAACCGTCGGGATGCGTGTATTGCCCGCGGCTGATCGCGTCTTCGAGCGCCCATTGCCCGTGCCGTTCGATGAAACGCGCGCCCGCCACCAGCATTTTCTGGATCGCCGCATCGTCGATCCGCGCGGGGCAAAGCAGCGGATGCAACTCGTCGTAGAACGGATTTTCGGGATGCGGTTCGCTGTGGTCGAGAAAGTTTCGGTTGAGGTCGACATTGTTCTCGGTGCCGCGCAATCCCCAGGCAAAGCCGAACGGGTTGACCGCATGCACCATCAGCACCGCGACGCCATGCGGCATCCGCGCGGGCCCGCCATCGCTTATCCAGGCAAGCTGCGCCGCCGAACCGCCATAGCCCTCCGCGCCATGTGTGCCGCAGGTATTGAGCAACACCGTGCCGGCATCCGACGGGCCGAACCACGCACTATCGGTGAAAAGCCGCGTATCGCCGGGCCCGCGGGCATGCGGGTTTTCATATGTGGAAACGCGCCCGCCCGCCGCATCCGCCGCCGCGAGAAAGCGCGCGCGGGCTTCGGCGTAAGTCTCTGAAAAGAATGCGGTAGCCTTCATGCGCTGGGGTCTTTTCCGGCCTCTTTCCGGCGTGGGGCCGGAGTGCTAACAAGGGGGCAGGATACAGACCGCCGCCGGTTATTCCAAAGGACTTCTTATGACGCTTGCCGAACGTCTCAAGGACAAGACCCTGCTGAAAAGCCGTTGTTATATCGACGGAAAATGGGTGGGCGACAAGGCGCCGCAGATCACGGTGACCGATCCCGCAACGGGCGAGACGATCGTGACGGTCCCCTCGCTTGGCGAATCCGAGACCCGCGCCGCGCTTGAGGCGGCGGCGCGCGCGCAAAAGGCGTGGGGCGCACGCCCGGCGAAAGAACGTTCGGCCGTTCTCCGGCGCTGGTTCGATCTGATGATGCAGAACCAGGACGATCTCGGCGCGATCCTGACCGCCGAGCAGGGCAAGCCACTCGCCGAGGCCAAGGGCGAAATCGCCTATGCCGCCGCTTTCATCGAGTTCTATGCCGAGGAAGCCAAGCGCGTGTATGGCTCGATCGTGCCGGCGCCGACGGCGGACCGCCGCATCGTCGTGCTGAAGCAGCCCATCGGCGTTTGCGCGGCGATCACGCCGTGGAATTTCCCGGCCGCCATGATCACCCGCAAGGCCGCGCCGGCGCTGGCCGCCGGTTGCGCGATGGTGGTGAAACCGGCGACCGCGACGCCGCTTTCGGCTTTTGCGCTGGCCGAGCTTGGCGAGCGCGCCGGGCTTCCCGCCGGCATCCTCAGCATCGTCACCGGCAAGGCCGGCGCCATCGGCGGCGAAATGACGTCGAGCCCGCGCGTGCGAAAATTGACCTTCACCGGTTCCACCGAAATCGGCAAGGAGCTGATGAAACAGGCGGCTTCCACCGTCAAGAAGATTTCGCTCGAACTCGGCGGCAACGCGCCCTTCATCGTTTTCGACGATGCCGACATCGACGCGGCGGTCGAAGGCGCGGTGGCCTCGAAATACCGCAACACCGGCCAGACCTGCATCTGCACCAATCGCTTTCTGGTACAGGCGGGCGTCCATGACGAATTCGTCGACAAGCTGGCGGCGAAGGTCGCGCAGCTGAAAGTCGGTTCCGGCTTCGAGGATGGCGTCGTGCAGGGTCCGCTGATCGACATGGCCGCGGTCGAAAAGGTCGAGGAACATGTGGCGGATGCAGTCGCAGGCGGCGCGACGATCCGCGCTGGCGGCAAGCGCCACGCGAGAGGCGGTTCCTTCTTCGAGCCGACGGTCATTTCGGGCATGACGCAAAAAATGAAGGCCGCGCGCGAGGAAACCTTCGGGCCCCTTGCCCCCGTCTTCCGCTTCGACACCGAGGAAGAAGCGATCGCGCTCGCCAACGACACGCCCTTCGGCCTCGCATCCTACTTTTACAGCCGCGATGTCGGTCGCGTCTGGCGCGTCGCCGAAGCGCTCGAATGCGGCCTCGTCGGCGTCAATGCCGGACTGATTTCCACCGAGGTCGCGCCCTTTGGCGGCTACAAGGAATCCGGGCTCGGCCGCGAAGGCGGGCCCTGGGGCATCGAGGAATTTCTCGAAATCAAATATGTCGCAATGGCGGGGCTCTGACGCATGAATGCCGACGAACAGAAGAGGGCGGCGGCTGTTCGCGCGCTCGATTTCATTGAGCCCGGCATGAAGCTCGGTCTCGGCACCGGCTCGACCGCCGAACATTTCGTTCGCGCGCTTGGCGCGCGCGTGAAAGAAGGGCTCGAAATTGTCGGCGTGCCGACCTCTGAGCGCACCGGCAAGCTCGCTGAAAGCCTCGGCATCCCGCTGAGCAATCTCGACGACACGCCCCATCTCGACATCACCGTCGACGGCGCCGACGAACTCGACATCGAATTGCGCCTCATCAAGGGCGGCGGCGGCGCGCTGCTGCGCGAGAAGATCGTCGCGACGGCATCGGACCGGATGATCGTCATTGCCGATGCCTCGAAACTCGTTTCCACGCTCGGCGCCTTTCCGCTGCCCGTCGAGGTCATCCCCTTCGGCTGCACGGTGACGGCGCACAAGATGGCCGATGTCGCAAGCGCCTTCGGCTGCACCGGCAGGATTGTCCGCCGCGCCGACGAATACGGCGAGCCCTTCTTCACCGACAGCGAGAACTTCATCTACGACTGCGCCTTCGGAGAAATTCCCGATCCCGACGGCCTTGCCGCGGCGCTCAACCGCATCGCCGGCGTCGTCGATAACGGATTGTTCATCGGCATCGCCGCAATGGCCATTGTCGGCACGCCGGCGGGCACCAATATCATCGAGGCGAAATAAGTCTTCGGGAGCAAAGCATGGCCGGCAAATACGACTACGACCTTTTCGTCATCGGCGCGGGCTCGGGCGGCGTGCGCGCCGCCCGCATCGCTGCGGAGCATGGGGCGAAGGTAGCCGTCGCCGAGGAATATCGTGTCGGCGGTACCTGCGTTATTCGCGGCTGCGTCCCGAAGAAGCTTTTCGTCTATGCGAGCCATTTCCCGGAGGATTTCAAGGAGGCTTCGGGCTTCGGCTGGACGGTCGGCGAAACCTCCTTCGACTGGAAGACCCTTGTCGCGAACAAGGACAAGGAAATCGACCGCCTGAACGGCATCTATATCCGCAACCTCGAAAAGGCGGGAGTCGAGATCGTCGCCACCCGCGCGGTGCTGAAAGACAGTCACACGGTTCATCTCGCCGGTGAGGACCGCGATGTGACCGCGGACAAGATTCTGATTGCCACCGGCGCGGCACCGTTCCTGCCGGACATCCCCGGCATCGAACACGCGATCACCTCCAACGAGGCCTTTCACCTTGAGAAGCTGCCGCGCCGCGTCGTCGTCATCGGCGGCGGCTACATCGCTGTCGAATTCGCCGGCATCTTCAACGGCCTCGGCGTCGAGACGATGCAGTTGTATCGCGGTCCGCTCTTCATGCGCGGCTTCGACGACGACCTGCGCGACATGCTGGCGGAGGAAATGCGAAAGAAGGGTGTCGACCTGCGCATGAATTGCGACATTGTCGAGATCGCCCGAAAGGACGGCGAACTGCACCTGACGCTGACCGATGGCGATGTGATCAAGACCGACTGTGTGATGTACGCAACCGGCCGTCATCCGAACACGAAAGACCTCGGCCTCGATGCCGCCGGCGTGAAGCTCGGTAAGTCCGGCGAGATCGTCGTCGACAAATATTCGAAAACCTCCGTCGACAATATCTATGCGGTCGGCGACGTCACGGATCGCGCCAACCTGACGCCGGTTGCGATCCGCGAGGGTCATGCCTTCGCCGACACGATTTTCGGCGACAAGCCCGCCGCCGTCGATCATTCGATCATCCCGACCGCCATTTTCTCGCAGCCTGAAATGGGTACCGTCGGTCTCACCGAGGCGGAGGCCCGCGAGCGTTATGACGAGGTCGATATCTACAAGACGGATTTCCGCGCGCTGAAGAACGCCCTCTCGGGCTCGCAGGAAAAGACCTTCATGAAACTGGTCGTCGACCCGAAATCCGACAAGGTGCTTGGCGTTCACATCATGGGTCCGTCGTCCGGTGAGGTGATCCAGGCCGTCGGCATCGCGGTGACCATGGGCGCCACCAAGGCGCAATTCGACGCCACCATTGCCGTCCACCCGACAGCCGCCGAAGAGCTGGTCACCCTCCGCAACAAGTGGCAGGCGCCGGTGGTCAAGGCCGCGGATTAACCCCGTTCCCCGGTCCCTGAGCGCGATCAAGGGCTTAGGCTTCCCTTTAGAGCCCTTGTGGCCTATAACTCCGCCTTCCATATAAGGAGCGTGCGAAGCCGCCGGGCACGAGCCCCGAAGCTCGCGCGCTTTCTTGCGTTTCGGAGAGAAGACGATGGCTGATACCTGGAAACCGGAGAGCTGGCGCGCCAAGCCCGCCAAGCACCTCCCGAGCTATCCGGATGCGGCGGCCCTGGCCGCTGTCGAAGAGCGCTTGCGCTCCTATCCGCCGCTCGTTTTTGCAGGTGAGGCCCGCAAGCTGAAGGCAGATCTCGCCGAGGTCTGCGAGGGCCGTGCATTCCTGCTTCAGGGCGGCGATTGTGCCGAGAGCTTTGCCGAATTCTCCGCCGACAACATCCGCGACACCTTCCGCGTGCTGCTGCAGATGGCGGTTGTCCTGACCTTTGCCGCCTCCTCGCCGGTCGTGAAGGTCGGGCGCATCGCCGGCCAGTTCGCCAAGCCGCGGTCCTCGCCCACCGAGACGATCGATGGCGTGACGCTGCCGTCCTATCTCGGCGACAACATCAACGGCATCGAGTTCGACGAGAAGGCGCGCGTGCCCGATCCCGAGCGGCTGCTGCGCGCCTATTCGCAATCGGCCTCGACGCTGAACCTCATCCGCGCCTTCGCTCAAGGCGGCTATGCCGATCTCGACTTCGTGCATCGCTGGAATCTCGGCTTCGTCTCGGACAGCTCCGAAGGCGCGCGCTACGAAGAGCTGGCCAACCGCATCACCGAGGCGCTCGACTTCATGCGCGCCTGCGGCATCGATAGCGCCACCCAGCCGCAGCTCCACACGACGGAGTTCTACACGAGCCACGAGGCCCTGCTGCTCGGCTACGAGCAGGCGATGACGCGCGTCGATAGCACGACCGGCGAATGGTACGACACGTCGGCCCTCATGCTCTGGATCGGCGACCGCACGCGCCAGCCCGATCACGGCCATGTCGAATTCCTGCGCGGCGTCAGGAATCCGATCGGCATGAAATGCGGTCCCTCGCTCGATCCGGAAGAGCTGATCCGCCTCACCGACATTCTCAATCCGAAAAACGAACCGGGCCGGCTGACGCTGATCTGCCGCTTCGGCGCCGAAAATGTCGAGAAGCACCTGCCGCAGCTCATCCGCACCATCGAGCGCGAGGGAAAGAAGGTCGTCTGGTCCTGCGATCCGATGCACGGCAACACGATCAAGGCCTCGTCGGGCTACAAGACGCGGCCCGTCGACCGCATCCTCGCCGAGGTGCAGGCCTTCATGGCCGTCCACCGCGCCGAGGGCACGCATGCCGGCGGCGTCCATTTCGAGATGACCGGCCAGAACGTCACCGAATGCATCGGCGGCGCGCAGGCGATTTCGGAAACCGAGCTCGGCGACCGCTACCACACCCATTGCGACCCGCGTCTCAATGCCAGCCAGTCGCTGGAACTCTCCTTCCTGATCGCCGAAGGGCTGAAGAAGGAGCGCATGGAAAATGCACGCACCCAGCCCGCCACCGCTCTTGGCGCCTGGTAAGAGCGTTTCCAGGCCAGGTGGATGCCGATTGGCCGTCCGGAAACGCGACCGGACAAAACACCGCCTACGGATGAATATGTGAAAGGCCCGGGTCATCCGGGCCTTTTTCTTTGCGGTGAAACGCGTTAAAAAAGAGGTGTTGGGGGGCGAAATCGACCGATTTGGGAGGATCGATGCGCCCGGTAAACAGCTGGAAATCCATATGCGCGGCCGTGGTGCTTTCCATCTTCGCTGCCGCCGGCGCGGTGGAAGCGAGCGTTCCGGCCGGCTGGCGTGCGCCCGGCCCTGACGACAGGCTCTATGCCGTCACGATTTTCATGGGCGAGGGCACCGAGAACAATTTCAGCACCATCATCGAGAATTTTTTCAACGTCCAGCGCTCGACCGACCATGTGCTGGGCTTGACGGGTTCGCGCCTTCTCGGCTGGTACGGGCCGTCGCTGAGCTTCGAAGGCGAGCTGATGTATGTCTATCACTATGGCCGCGAGGTCTATCACGAGATCGGCACGGCCGCTTATGCGCGCTGGCACGGCTTTCCCTGGAACGACTACCTGCTGACGACCGCAGCAATCGGCATGGGCCCGTCCTACACCACCGCGTTTCCGCAGCTTGAGGCCCAGCCCGACGGCAGCCGTTCGCGCTTGCTGAACCAGCTCAATCTGCAAACGACTTTCGCCCTGCCGTCGCGGCCCGACATCGCACTCGTCGCGCGCCTGCAGCACCGCTCGGGCATGTTCGGCGCCTTCAACGGCGTCACCGACGCCTCGAATTTCCTGACGCTGGGTCTGCGCTATGAATTCTAGCTGACCTTGATCAGCCGCCGTCCCAGATTCTCGCCCTCGAACAGCCCGATAAACGCCGCCGCCGATCCTTCGATCCCGTCGGAAACATCTTCTGTGTATTGAAGCTTGCCGGCATGGATCCACCCGGCCATCTCGGCCTGCGCCTCGCGGAACTGTTTGAAGTAATCGAACACGACCAGCCCCTCCATCCTGAGCCGGTGCGTGATGAAGCGCGTCACGTTGCGGATGCCGCGTAGCTCGCTTTCGGCGCGGTTGTACTCGCTGACCTGTCCGGAAATCACGATCCGCCCGTGTTCCTTCATGTTGAGGATCGCCGCATCCAGCATCTCGCCGCCGACATTGTCGAAATAGATGTCGACACCGTCCGGGCAATGCTCCCGGATCGCCGCTTTCAGGTCCGCCCCGCGATAGGAGAAGCAATCGTCGAAGCCGAGCCCCGTCACGTAGTCGCATTTTTCCTACGAGCCCGCGATGCCGACAACCTTGCATCCCTGCATCTTCGCGATCTGTCCCGCCGTTGCGCCCACGGGCCCGGCGGCCGACGAAATAAGCACCGTGTCGCCTTCTTTCGGTCGACCGAGATCGAGCAGCCCGAAATAGGAGGTGAGCCCCGGAATGCCAAGCACACCGATCGCCGCCGTTGGCCGCAGCGCCCCGTGATAGATCGCCGGATCGAGCTTCTGGATGCCGCGGCCGTTGGAGATCGCGTGGCTGACCCAGCCGAAGCCGCCGGTCACGCGGTCGCCTGCCGCGAACTTCTCGTTGTTCGATGCCTCCACCACGCCCACCATCGCGCTGTCGATGGTCTCGCCCACCGGCAGCGCGGCGGTGTAGCTGTCGCCCGAAAGCCGCCCGCGCATCCCCGGATCGACCGAGTGATGCTCGGTGCGGATCAGCAATTCGTGCTCGCCGGGATCGGGCAGGGTCACATCCTCAAGCCGGAAATTCTCCGGCTTCGGTTTGCCCGCCGGCCGCGAGGCCAGCACCCAGCGTTTCGCCTTTGTCGGCATGGTGGTTCGCCTCCGCCTCTCAGACTGCCTTGTCCGGGCCGATCTTCACCAGCATCTTGCCGAAATTTCCGCCCGAAAAGAGCTTGAGGAAGGCCTTCGGCGCATTCTCGATGCCGTCTTCCACCGTCTCTTCCCATTTCATCTTGCCGCTTTTGATCAGCGGGCCCATCTCTTCGAAGAACTCGCCGATATGCTGGAAATAGTTCGAGACGATGAAGCCCTGCAGCCTGAGGCTCTTGCCGACGATCTGGATGAGGTTGGTCGGGCCGGGGCGCGGTTCCGTGTCGTTATATTGCTCGATCATGCCGCAAAGCGCTGCCCGCCCGTTCGGACGCATGGATTCGATCGCGGCCTCAAGGTGCTTGCCGCCCACATTCTCGAAATAAACGTCGATGCCCTTCGGGAATGCGTCCTTCACGGCCTTGGTCAGGTCGCCGCAGGTCTTGTAGTTGATCGCCTTGTCGATGCCGGCCACCTCTTCGAGCCATTTGCATTTCTCGTCCGAGCCCGCCGAGCCCACCACATAGCAGCCATGCGCCTTGGCGAGCTGGCAGACGACCGAGCCGACGGCGCCCGACGCGGCCGAAACGAAAACCGTCTCGCCGTCCTTGAGGTCCGCCACCTTGAATAGCCCGGCCCAGGCCGTCATGCCCGGCATGCCGAGCGTGCCGAGAAACGCCTCGATCGGTCCGAGCGACGGATCGACCGGCGAAAAGCCCGCCGCCGGCGCCGTCGCATATTCGCGCCAGCCCAGCATGTGGTTGACATAGGTGCCGACCTTCAGCTTGGCGCTGTTCGACGCCACCACCTGGCCGATGGCGCCGCCCTCCAGCGCCTTGCCGATCTGGAACGGCGGCACATAGCTTTCCCGGTCCATCATGCGCCCGCGCATATAGGGGTCGACCGACATCCATATGTTGCGCACCAGCACTTCGCCGTCGCCCGGCTGACGTGCCTCGGCGCTGGCCACTTCGAAATCGCTTTCCTTCGGCGTGCCGACCGGCCGCGCCTTGAGGCGGACTTCCTTCGAGATGAGATTTTGCATGGGGACGTCCTCCAACATGTTTTGAGTTGGAGGCAGCCTAGCGGCCTTTGCCGCCGGGTCAAAGCGCTGTCGCCCCCGCCGCTGAACAACACGTTGTGAGCAAATGGACGGGCCGGGAAGGGCGCTCAGCTCTCCCAGCCGCCGCCCAGCGCCACGAACAGGCCGACGGCCGAGCTATAGCGGTTGAGCCGCGCCTGCGCGGCGCTGTCCCGCGCCGACAGCCAGGCGCGCTGCGCATCGAGCACCGACAGCAGGTCGCTGGCGCCGGCCCGGTAGCGCGCTTCGGAAAGGTCGTAGGCTCGCCGCGCCTCGGCCGCCGCCGAAGTCAGCAGCACCTCGCGCCGCGCATTGGCATCGGTGCTCGCCAGCGCATCCTCCACCTCGCCAAACGAAGTAAGCACGGCTTTCTGGTAATTCGCGGCCAGCTCCGCCTGCCGCCCTTTGGCCGATTGCAGATTGCCTTCCAGCGACCCGCCCGAAAAAATCGGCGCCAGCAGCGAGGCGGCCAGCGAAGTCGCGGTCTCGGCCGGCGCGGCGGTCGCAAAGCTGCGCGTCGCAGAAGCCGAAATATCGAGGCTCGGGAAAAACGCCGCCCGCGCCGCGCCGATATCGGCATTGGCTCCGATGAGTTGCGCCTCCGCGCGGCGAATGTCGGGCCGCCGTTCCAGCAGCGCCGCCGGCTGTCCGGTGGCGATGTCGGGCAATGCGAGATGCGCGGTGCTGCTGCCCGCCACCGCAAAACCCTGTGGCGCCTGGCCCAGCAATATCGCCAGGGCATGCTGGTTGGCCGCGACGTCGCGTTCGAGCGGCGGAATCCCCGCTTCGATATTGGCGATATTGTTGCGCTGCTGTGCGATGTCGAGCGCCGAGGTGCTGCCGGCGTTGTAGCGCGCCTCTGCTATGCGAAAGGTCTCGCGTGCCGCTGCCAGCGACTCCTCGGCAATCGCCAGCCGGTCCTTGGCATTCAGGATGTTGAAATAGCTGATGGCCACTTGCGACTGCACCATCAGCAGCGTGGCATCGCGGTCATACACGGTTGCGTCGAGCGACGAACGCGCCGCATCTGCCTGCGCCCGGTAGCGGCCCCAGAGATCGAGCGCATAGCTCGCCGTGAGGCCGACACTGGCGCTCTCGCGCGCCGAGCCGCCATCGGTTGCCCGGCTGGCGCCGCTGCCGCTGCCCGACACATTCGGCAGCAGCGATGCGCCGCTTGCGCGCAACGCGCCCTGCGATTGTTCGATCCGCGCCAGCGCCGACGCAATGTCGAGATTGGCCGCCAGCGCCGCCGTCATCAGCGCGTCGAGTTCCGGATCGCCGAAATTCCGCCACCATGCGGCACTCACCGCCCGCGCATCGTCCGCATCCGCCACGCTCCACGCCGCCGGCACCTCGACCCCCGGCCGTTCGTAATCCGGCACCATCGAGCAGGCGGCGAGCATGATCGCCAGGGAAATTGCAAATGGAACTTTCATCACCGTAACCTCACTCCGAAGCCAGCGCGACCACAGGGTCGAGCCGCGCCGCTTTCCGCGCCGGCAGATAACCGAAGACGAGCCCTGTCAGGAACGCGCAGGTAAACGCGAGCGCCGACGGCATGACATTGATCGCGATGTTCATGCCCGCCCCGTCCAGGCCCAGCGCCGTTCCGACGCCGAGCGCGACGCCGATCACCCCGCCCACGCCGCACACCACCAGCGCCTCGGTGTTGAACTGGATGAGGATGTTGTTCATGCGTGCGCCGGTCGCCATGCGGATGCCGATTTCGCGCGTCCGTTCCGTCACGCTGACCAGCATGATGTTCATCACGCCGATACCGCCGACCAGCAACGAAATCGCCGCCACCGACCCCAACAGGATCGTCATCGTGTTCGACATGTTCTCCATCGTTTCGAGCATCGAGGCGGTGTTGCGGATCTGGAAGTCCTCCGTCCGGTGCCGCCCCAGCAGCAGCGTGTGGATCGCCTCTTCCGTTTCGTCGATGCGTGCGGAATCCGTCACCTTCACCGAAATCGAGTTGGCATATTGCTGGCCGAACAGGCGCATGAAGCCCGTCGTGATCGGCACGAAAGCGACATCGTCCTGGTCGCGGCCAAAGGAAGCGGCACCCTTGCTCTCCATGACGCCGGCCACTTCAAACGGGATGTTGCCCACCAGCACATATTCGCCGATGGGGCTGTCTCCGTCCGGAAAAAGCGCGTTCACCACCGTCGTGCCGAGCACAATGACGGGCGCATAGCCGTTGAGATCCACATGGCTGAAGAATCCGCCTTCATCCACGGCCCAGTCGCGCACCACCGTCATCTCCGGCCATGTACCGTTGATTTCGGTGCGATAGTCCACATTGCCGAACCGCACGGTGGACGAGCTGCTGCGCTCGGGAATCGCCGCGGTTACATTCGGCAGTTCGGCGATCGCCTCCGCATCCGCCGGTATCAGCGTCGCAATGTCGCCGCTGGACCGGATGCCCGGTGCGCCCGGCCGCACCAGCAGCAGGTTGGTGCCCATGCTCTGCATGGCGCTCATGATGTTGGCCTTGCTGCCGTCGCCGATGGCGAGCATCACGACCACGGCCGCCACGCCGATCACAACGCCGAGCAGCGTCAGCGCCGTGCGAAACAAGTTCACGCGCAACGAGCGGAACGCCATCTTGATCGCCTCGGCAATTTCCGCCTGTATCACCTGCGCGCCGCTGCCGCTCAGCGTATCTTCCCCGCCGCCGCCGCCCGCCCGCGTTGCCGGCCCGCTGTCCGAAACGATGTGCCCGTCGCTGAGCTGGATTTGCCGGTCCGCATGTTCGGCAACAGCCGGATCATGCGTGATGAGAATGACGGTATGGCCCTCCGCGTTCAGCTCCTTCAGCACGCTCAGAACTTCGGCGCCGCTCTGCGTATCGAGCGCGCCGGTCGGTTCGTCGGCGAGGATCACGTCGGCGCCGTTCATCAGCGCCCGCGCGATGGAGACGCGTTGCTGCTGCCCGCCCGAAAGTTCGGACGGCCGGTGCGCCGCGCGGTCGCCCATGCCCAGCCGTTCGAGCAGCGCCTTGGCGCGCTGGAAGCGTTCGCCGCGTGTCGCGCCCGCATAGATCGCGGGCAGTTCGACATTCTCCGCCGCCGTCATGGTCGCGAGCAGGTTGTACCGCTGGAACACGAACCCGAACGTATCGCGGCGGAGCGCCGCCAGTTCGTCCGGCGTCAGCGAGGCAACATCGGTGCCGGCCACGCGGTAGCTGCCGCCGCTCGGTCTGTCGAGGCAACCGAGAATGTTCATCAATGTCGATTTGCCGGAGCCGGACTGCCCCATGATGGCGACGAATTCGCCGCGCCGGAGCGTCAGGGATATGCCGTCCAGCGCGCGCACTTCCGCGCCGCCGGTCTGGTAAACCTTGGTCACGTTCCGCAGTTCGATCAGCGGCGCGGCGTTGGCCGGATAGGGCGAATGCATGTCCGCGTCCTCAGAAGAAGCCGACACGGCGGGTTCTGCTGCCGCCGCTCGCTGTCGCGCCCGCCGCCATCGTCCCCGTCACCACGGTTTCGCCTTCCGCAAGACCGCTTTTGATTTCCGCGTTGATGCGGTTGGCAAGGCCTTTCTCGACCTCGCGCGGGCGCGGCCCTTTATCCGTCATCACCGTCACGATCGGTATCCCGTCGCGTCTTTCGCTCACCGCCGCCACCGGCACGATCAGCACGTCGCGCGCCGCGTCGAGCAGGAAGAAGACCTGTGCCGTCATGTCCTTCATCAGCACAACGCCCGCATTCTCGATATCCACGAGCACGGTATAGAGAACCACCTCGTTCACGATCTCGGGCGTCGGCAGGATTTGCCGGACGGTCGATGCCCAGCGCCGGTCGGGCGTGCCGAGCGTCGTGAAATAGACCGGCATGCCCGCGCGCAGCTTGCCGACATCCGCTTCCGCCACCTGCGCTTCCACGGTCATCGTGTCGAGATTGGCGACCTGCATGACAACGGGCGCCGTCTGGTTCGCATTCAGCGTCTGGCCTTGCAGCGCCGTCTGCGATGTCACGGTGCCGTCGATGGGCGCAAAGATTTTCGTGTAGCTGAGGTTTGTTTCGCCCGCTTCCACGGTCGATTTTTGCTGTTCGATCTGTGCCTTCAGCGATCCGATCTTCGCCGCGACCGTCTGCACCAGCGTTTCGCTGGTGTCGAGATCGTCGCGGCTCACGGCATCGATCCTGGCAAGGTCGGTGTTGCGGCCGAACTGCCGCCGCGCCAGCACGAGTTCGGCCTCCGCGCCGGCAAGTTGCGATTGCAGGTCGGCAAGCCGCGCCCGCGCGCCGGCGACTTCGGCCGCATAAACCCGCGCGTCGATCTCGGCGAGCAGGTCGCCCTTTTTCACCTGCTGCCCGATTTCCACATGCACGGTGTCGAGCTGGCCGGAAACCTGCGCACCGACATCGACATATTCCTTCGGCTGCAGGGAGCCGAGCGCGGTCACGGTGAGTTCGATATCGCCCCGCACCACGGTTTGCGTGCGGTAGGTGATGCTTTCCCCGCCGAACAGCGTCCCGTAACCGAGCCAGAGAACGATGAATGCCGCCACCGCCGCGCCGCCCCACCGCACAGGGCCGGGCAGCCGGCGCCATTTGTCCAGCGTATGGCGAGGCAGGGCTCTTGCCCGCGCCGCGCCGCCTGTCATCGTTTCGCTTTCATATCCCATCGATCGGTCCGCCTGCTTCGATGCCGTGACATACTAACGGCATAGCGCAGGCGTTCCGTCGCGGAAATCCGCCGGATTTACGACACCTTGACCATGCGTTTGCCGACATTGTCGCCCGCCAGCAGCCCGACCAGCGCCTGCGGCGTGTTTTCGAGCCCCTGCATGATGTCTTCCTTGACCTTGATCTTGCCGGACGCGACCCAGCCCTGCAGTTCTTCCAGCGCCTTTTCGTGCCGGTCCTGATAGTCCATCACGATGAAGCCGAGCATCGTCAGCCGCTTGACGACGATCAGGCCCGGAATGCCGCGCGGCCCGTGCGCCGGCGCCGCGCCGTCATATTGCGACACCGCCCCGCAACAGGCGATGCGGCCGAAATTGTTCATGCCGAACAGGCAGGCTTCCAGAATGTCGCCGCCGACATTGTCGAAATAGACGTCGATGCCTTTCGGCGCCGCCGCGCGCAGCGCCTTGCCCACGGGCGCGGCCTTGTAGTCGATCGCATGGTCGAAGCCGAGTTCGTCGGTCAGCAGCTTGCACTTCGAAGCGCCGCCCGCGATGCCGATGACATTGCAGCCCTTGATCTTGGCGATCTGCCCGACGATCGACCCGACCGATCCCGCCGCCGCCGACACCACCACCGTCTCGCCCGGCTTCGGATCGCCGATATCGAGCAGCCCGAAATAGGCGGTCAGCCCGGCAATGCCATAGACGCTGAGCAGATGCGACAGCGGTTCGAGCTTCGGCAGCTTGTTGACCGTCTTGGCCTTCAGCGCCGCATATTCCTGCCAGCCTGTATCGCCGAACACGAGGTCGCCCTTGGCAAAGCCCGGCGCCTTCGATTCGATCACTTCCGACACCGATCCGCCGGCCATCACCGTTCCGGCCTCCACCGCCGCCCGGTAGGTCGCGCCCTGCATCCAGGCCCGGTTGGCCGCGTCCAGCGAGATCAGCCGCGTCTTCACCAGCACCTCGCCGTCCTGGGCCTTGGGCACTTCGCCCTCATGCAGCCGGAAATGGCTGGTCGCGAGCTTCCCGCTGGGGTTCTCGACGAGCAGGATCTGGCGGTTGACGGTCATGGGGTATCCTCCCTCTGGAATTGTCTTCTGAAATTGATCGTTGGCGGGAGCCTAACCCTGCGTCGGCCTTGGCGCACCCCGAAAGCCCGTTCATTGGCGTACTATTGTGAGTGCGTCTCTCAACCGCTAGAAACACCGTTCCCGGCCCCATATATCGGCCTCAAGCCCCGGATTTCCGCGCCCCCATGACCGACAAGCTCCGCATCGCGCTCGCCCAGCTAAACCCCGTCGTCGGCGACATCGCGGGCAATGTCGAAAAAGCCGTGGCCGCGCGCCGCGAGGCCGCGCTGGCGGGTGCCGACCTGATCGTCTTTTCCGAACTGTTTCTGTCCGGCTACCCGCCGGAAGACCTGGTCCTCAAGCCGGCCTTCCAGCGCGCCGCCATGGCCGCCGCCGCCGAGCTTGCCCGCCACACGGCCGATGGCGGTCCGGCGATGCTCGTCGGCACGCCCTGGGTCGAGGGCGGCAAGCTCCACAACGCGGTCCTCCATCTCGACAAGGGCGAGATCAGGGGCCACCGCTTCAAGGTCCACCTGCCGAATTATTCGGTCTTCGACGAGCCGCGCGTTTTCGCCGGCGGCCAGATGCCGGGTCCATTCGACATTCGCGGCGTCCGCATCGGCGTGCCGATCTGCGAGGACATCTGGTATCCGGATGTCGTCGAATGTCTGGAGGAGTCCGGCGCCGAATTGCTGCTGGTCCCCAACGGCTCACCCTTCGACTTCAACAAGTTCGACGCCCGCCTGCAGCTCTGCCTGTCGCGCATCCGCGAAAGCGGTCTGCCGCTGGCTTACGTCAACCAGCTCGGCGGTCAGGACGAACTGGTCTTCGACGGCGCGAGCTTCGTCCTCAATACCGACTTCTCGCTCGCCCTGCAGATGCCGGCCTGGGAAGAGAAAATCGCCATCACCGACTGGTCGCGCACCGATAAGGGCTGGGTCTGCGCACCCGGCGAAAAATCGCTGGTGGAGGAGGGCGACGAAGCGCTTTATCTCGCCGTCGTCCAGGGCCTGCGCGACTATGTGACGAAGAACCGTTTTCCGGGCGTCGTGCTCGGCCTGTCGGGCGGTATCGACAGCGCGCTGGTCGCCGCCATCGCGGTCGACGCGCTGGGCGCGGAAAACGTCCACTGCGTGATGCTGCCCTACCGCTACACCTCGTCGGAAAGCCTGACCGATGCCGAGGCCTGCGCGAAACTGCTCGGCACCCGCTACGATGTCGTCCCCATCGAAGCCCCGGTCGCCGGTTTCACGACGGCGCTCGAAAAGCTTTTCGAAGGCACGCAGTCCGGCACGACGGAAGAAAATCTCCAGTCGCGCACCCGCGGCGTCATCCTGATGGCGATCTCCAACAAGTTCGGCTCGATGCTGCTCACCACCGGCAACAAGTCGGAAGTCTCGGCCGGCTACGCGACGATCTATGGCGACATGAACGGCGGCTTCAATCCGATCAAGGATCTCTACAAGTCGCGCGTCTTCCGCCTCGCGCAGTGGCGCAACGAGAACATGCCGAAAGGCTGTGTCGGCCCGAAGGGCAGGGTGATCCCCGAACGCATCATCACGCGCCCACCCTCCGCCGAACTGCGTCCCGACCAGAAGGACGAGGACTCGCTGCCACCCTACGACGTGCTCGACGACATTCTCCATTGCCTGATCGAGGAGGAAATGTCGGCCCGCGAAATCGTCGCGCGCGGCCACGACCGCGATCTCGTCAAGCGCGTCCAGCACCTCCTCTACATCTCCGAATACAAGCGCCGCCAGGCCGCGCCGGGCGTGAAAGTCACCACGCGCAATTTCGGCCGCGACCGCCGCTACCCGATCGTCAACGGTTTCCGGGACGTGGACCTGTGACCGCGCCCGTCACCGTCCGCTTCGCGCCGTCGCCCACCGGCCGCCTGCATGTCGGCAATGCCTGCGCGGCGCTTTTCAACTGGCTCTTCGCAAAAAAGTCCGGCGGCCGCTTCATGCTGCGCCTCGACGACACCGACGACGAGCGTTCGACGGCGGAATTCGCCGCCGCCATCGAGGAGGATCTCGCCTGGCTTGGCTTGCGCCACGATCTCTTCGCCCGCCAGTCCGAACGTCTCGCCGATTATGAAGCCGCCGCCGAAAAGCTGAAAGCCGCGGGGCGCCTCTATCCGGCCTACGAATCCGCGATGGAGCTCGACCGCAAGCGCAAGCGCCAGATGGCGCGCGGTCTGCCGCCGGTCTATGACCGCGCGGCGCTGAAGCTGACGGAGGAGGACCGCGCAAGGCTCGAAGCCGAAGGCCGCAAGCCCCATTGGCGCTTCAGGCTCGATCAGGTCCACACCGCCTTCGACGATCTGATCCGCGGCCATGTCGAGGTCGACGGCGCCTCGCTCTCGGACCCCGTGCTGATCCGCGAGGACGGCCGTTTCCTCTACACGCTCCCGAGCGTCGTCGACGACATCGACTTCGCCGTCACCCATGTCGTTCGCGGCTCGGATCACATCACCAACACCGGCGTGCAGGTGCAGCTGATCCGCGCGCTGGGCGCCGAGCCGCCCGCCTATGCGCATTACGCGCTGCTCAACGGTCCCGACGGCAAGCCGCTTTCGAAACGCGAGGACGCCGAACGCTTTTCGCTCCACGCGCTGCGCGACGCGGGTTACGAGCCGATGGCGCTGAATGCGCTGCTTGCCCGCCTCGGCATGCACGATGCGGGCGAGCCCTGCATGCCGCTCGCCGCGCTCGCCGAAGCCTTCGACATCGCGCGCCTCGGCCGCTCCGACATCCGCTTCGACCCGGCCGATCTCGCCCGCGTCAACGCCGCGTGCCTCCACCAGATGTCCTATGCCGATGCAAGGCCCCGCCTCGCGGCGCTCGGCTGCGATCTCGGGGAAGAGTTCTGGAACGCGGTGCGCCCCAATCTGGCGCTCTTCGCCGAGGCGGCCGATTGGGCCCGCATCGTCGAAGGGCCGGTCGCGCCGGTGATCGACGACCCCGCCTTTGCGCAAGCCGCCGCCGCCGCGCTGCCGCCCGAGCCGTGGGACGAGGCCACCTGGGCCCTCTGGACCGATGCCGTGAAGGCCGCCACCGGGGCCAAAGGCAAGGCTCTTTTCATGCCGCTCCGCCTCGCGCTGACCGGCCGCCCGCATGGACCGGAACTGAAAAACCTGCTACCTCTGATCGGCAGGACGCGGGCCGGCGCTCGCCTCTGCGGCTTAACGGATTGATCCTGTTAGGTTTTTTGTAACGGCACCCAGCGAGGATACCGGCATGAACCCGGCGCTCCCGATCATCCAGGGTCTGATTATTAGCGGCTGATTTTTATCCGCCGCCGCCGTACAAACACGCCTGCAAACACAGTGGAACACGGACCGGTCGGTGGCGGATGTCACCCGATTTGAGGCGCTTTGGGCGCCGCTCCACGATGCGGAACCGAACCATGAGCAAGGCCAAGAAAACCCGCCTCTACCTCTTCGACACCACGCTGCGCGACGGCGCGCAGACGACCGGCGTCGATTTCAGCGTCGAGGACAAGCGCCTGATCGCAAACCTGCTGGATGAACTCGGCCTCGACTACATCGAAGGCGGCTATCCGGGTGCGAACCCCACCGACACGGCTTTCTTCGGCGACCCGCCGAAACTTGCCCATGCCAAATTCACCGCCTTCGGCATGACCAAACGCGCCGGCCGCTCGGCGTCGAACGATCCCGGCCTCGCCGCCGTGCTCGAGGCCGAAACCGCCGCCGTCTGCCTCGTCGCGAAAAGCTGGGACTTCCATGTGAAGGTCGCGCTCGGCATCGCCAACGAGGAAAACCTCGAAAGCATCGGCGAAAGCGTCCGCGCCGTCGCCGCGGCGGGCCGCGAGCCGATGATCGACTGCGAACATTTCTTCGACGGCTACAAGGCAAACCGCGAATTCGCGCTGGCCTGCGTCCATACCGCGCTCGACGCCGGCGCCCGCTGGGCCGTCCTCTGCGACACCAATGGCGGCACGTTGCCCGACGAAGTCGAACGCATCGTCGGCGAAGTCGTCGCCGCCGGCATCCCCGGCGAAAAGCTCGGCATCCACGCCCACAACGACACCGAAAACGCGGTCGCGAATTCGCTGGCCGCCATCCGCGCCGGCGTGCGTCAGGTGCAGGGCACGCTGAACGGCCTCGGCGAGCGCTGCGGCAACGCCAACATGGTCTCGCTGATCCCGACCCTGCTGCTGAAACCTCTCTATGCGGATCGTTTCGAGATCGGCGTCACGCCCGAGCGCCTGAAAAGCCTCGTCCATGTCTCGCGCACGCTCGATGAAATCCTCAACCGCGCGCCGAACCGCTATGCCCCTTACGTCGGCGAAAGCGCCTTCGCCTCCAAGGCCGGCATCCATGTCTCGGCGATCCTCAAGGACCCGCGCACCTATGAGCATGTGCCGCCGGAAACGGTCGGCAACAAGCGCAAGATCGCGGTCTCCGATCAGGCCGGCAAATCGAACATCCTGGCGCGTCTCGAAGAGGCCGGCATCGCCGCCGATCCGTCCGACCGCCGCATCGGCCGCCTGCTCGACGAGGTGAAGGAGCGCGAATTCCTCGGCTATTCCTATGACGGCGCCGAAGCCTCCTTCGAATTGCTGGCGCGCCGCATCCTCGGCGAGGTGCCGGAATTTTTCGACGTGGAGTCCTTCCGCGTGCTGGTCGAGCGCCGCTACAACGCCATCGGCGATCTCGTCACCGTTTCGGAAGCGACCGTCAAGGTGGTGGTCGACGGCGAGAAATACATCTCGGTCGGCGAGGGCGTCGGTCCCGTCAACGCGCTCGATCAGGCGCTCCGCAAGGACCTCGGCAAATACTCGCCCTTCATCGAGGATCTGCGGCTGGTGGATTTCAAGGTCCGCATCCTCACCAGCGGCACCGAAGCCGTCACCCGCGTGATGATCGAAAGCGTCGATGGCAAGGGCAACCGCTGGTTCACGGTCGGCGTCTCGCCCAACATCGTCGATGCCTCCTTCCAGGCCTTGTCGGACTCGATCACCTGGAAACTGCTCCGCGACGGCGCCCCGGCGAAGAAGAAGCCGTCCACGAAGACGAAGGCCGGCGCGTAAGTCACTGTCACCCCAAAATGTCATTCCGGCGAAAGCCGGAATCCATCTGGGTTTGCGGCAAGTTGCGAGGCCTATGGACCCCGTCTCCTGTCCCGGCGCAGGCCGGAAACACCGGGAACCATTGGCGGCGCACCACAAACAGGCCTCGCCTCCGTCCACACACTCTCCCCACACTCGTCTTTGCCGGGCCCTGTCCCGGCGAAAGCCGGGATCATCCCGGCAACCCGGAAGGCGCGAAAGCGCCGTCCCTCTTCGCAAAAACTCTTCAAACGATTCGAATCTCGCCGCCCTCACCCCCCACTCGGTGTCATCCCGGCGAAAGCCGGGAACCATGGGCGGCGCGGCACAACCAGGTCTCGCTTCCGCCCCTCTCTTCCCGCAGCCGCCACCGAACGGCATTGCCCCTTACGCAATGCGCCCTCAGCCGGTAGTCTGCCGCACAAGCATGAAGTCAGGGGCGGGCATGAGCGCGATCGGCGACTATCTCTCACGCCTGAACGGCGCTCTCCAGCAGCGCGATTTCATCCGGCGTCAGGTCGAACAGGCCGTAGACGATGCGGTCGATCTCCGCCTCGCATTGCGCGATCTCGGCGGTCAGCCGCGCGATTTCGGCGCGGTCGCGCGCGATCCATTCTTCCCAGGCGGAACGCTCCGCCAGCGGAATATCCGTCTTGAAAACCTTCTTCACCTCGGCCCGGAAGGCGGCAAAGTCGGGCAGGGTCCACCATTCCTGAAGCCGGGCGGTCAGCCTGGGTTCGCGGCCCGGCGGGCACAGGTCGGGAATGCGGCGGGCGAGGCCGGTTTGAATGGCAAGACGAGTCTCGGCCAGTACCTGAGCATTCTTCGCATGCGTAGCGAGATTTCTCCGATCATCCATCGTCCACGCGGGAACAGGTACCTTTTCGACAAACTGATTCTTCATGCGGAAGTAGCCGCCCCGGAACACTGTCGTCGTTCCAATAAAGAAGAACCAAGCGACACTCGAATTGAGTAGGGCGAGTAGTGCAAGGTCCGATGAGGGAATTAGGAAAGTTGTCGCCTCTTGATAAAAGCCGTTTGGCTCGAACGAAAATGGTCCGAGGTTGCAAACCTCAATGTAGGATATCTTGGGTGCTTCAAATGCCGTGACGTATGCTTCCTGTGCTTGTTGCAGCTCGAACCATTCCTGTTTGGTCGCGCGTTTTTCCAGCTTGTCCTTGAAGGGCAGCAGCCAATCCCGGATAGCCGGATAGTCGTCAATGTCGATCCGGTTCTTCGGAATATAGATGATCCAGTTGCCTTGTGATTGGACACGCCAACGCGTTAATTCATTGCCTTTCAGGAGCGGCTTGAGGAGTTCGGATGAGCGCGGGTCTTCCGCGCAAAGCCGCTCCTTCGTTGCGCTGTCGATCACGAAGGCTTCGTTCAACCCGGTCTTGATACCGTAGAGCGGTGAACCGTAGACCTCCTTCAGGGTCTTCTTGCCCTTCCTGATCTTGTCGCGCAGGGCGCGCAAGGAGGAGTTCTCCAGTTCCCACGAGCCGTCTCCCAGCGCCGCCTGCGGATAAGGCCCCGCCGCCGCTTCCCATGTCGCCTGAAAATTGTTCTCCGGCACCGCCTCCACCTTCCAGAAGCGCAGCTCGTGATCTTTCGGCGCGGGTCCGCGCCTCATGGTCAGGATCGCCGGATAGGTGGTCACGCCCTCGAATATCTGAAGATCGCCGAAATCGACGACGCTTTCGACGGTCGCCTCGCGCAGCAGATATTCGCGCAAGGGCTTGCCCGATCCGGTCTTGAAGAAAGTGTTCGATGAAATGAAGCCGAGCCGTCCGCCCGGCTTCAGCAGCCGCAACCCGCGTTCGTAGAAATAGCAATAGAGGTCGGCGCGGTCGGAGACGACTTCATAACGCTTTTCGAGATAGAGCTTCAGCGCCTTCAGGAGTTCCATGCGCACGTAAGGCGGGTTGCCCAGCACGACGTCGAAGCCGCCTTCGGCGAAAACCTTGGGGAACGCCTCGGCCCAGGTAAAGGCGTGACGCAGATAGGCAAAATTGTTGTCTTCGATCAGGCTGTCGCCGACGCGCAGATTGGCGTCGAGGCTGTCCAGCACCTTGCCGCGCCGCGCGGTCTTGATCCACAGCGACAGCTTGGCGATCTCGATGCTCTCCTCGTTCACATCCACGCCGAACAGATTGTTGGTCAGGATTTCGCTGTCGGGATCGAGAAAATCGTAAATATGCAAATCCTTGCCCTGCAACTCGGCGATCTTGTCGTTGACGCGGGAAAGTTCGGCTTTCAGAAAATCGAAAGCCATGATCAGGAACACGCCCGAGCCGCAGGCCGGATCGACGATGCGCAGCGTCTTGAGCCTGTCGCGATAGGCCTGCCACGCTTCCAGTTCGGCCGACTTCCGGCGCCACGCGATTTTCTCGTAGTCGGAAAGATCGGTTCCGGCCTTTGCGTGCGCGCGCAGAATGTCGGCGAAGATTTCATCGAGATGCGCGCCCAGCGTTTCGGCGACGATGAAGCGGGCGATGTAGTCGGGCGTATAGACCACGCCGTCGCGCTTGCGCCGCCCGGTCGTGCCGGAAGCCTTTTCCGGTTCCTGCTCCTCACCCCGCGCGAACGTCTGAAGCCGTTCGACGTCGGCGATGGATTGCTCGAAAATATGACCGAGAACGGTGACGGAAACTTCGGAGGCAAAGTCGTAGCCGCCCAGCGTCTTGAAGCCCCCGCAGATGTCGTCCGGCAGTTCGAGGCCGTCGATCCGCGCGTCTGGCTGGAACAGCCCGCCATTGTAGCGCGGTATCTTCAGCTCTTCGCTGCCCTGGTCGATGGCGCTGAACAACCCCTTGAAGTTTTCCCAAACCGGACGCGGGTTGTATCGGTCGCGGGCGGCGAAGGCGTCGGCCAGCGTGTCGTCGGGAAGCAACCCTGTATCCTCGGCAAAGGCGACGAATAGCACACGGTCGAGAATCTTCTGCGCCACGGCAATGGCGTCGAGCGGGTCGACGTGCGCATCGGCGGCCTGCACCGCGCCGATCAGCTTCACGCGCAATTCGCTGTAGTCGTCGTAGAGCTTTTCGGTGATGTCCTTGTCTTCGCGACGGCTTTCCTTCAGCAGTTCGAGCGTGCGGCCCGACAGCAGGTTGTCGGCCGAAAGCAGCAGCATGAACCGTGCGTATTCGTCGGGGTCGGTCAGCCTGTCGAGCCGGAAGGTTTCATAGGCGGCGGTGCCTTCGCCGAAACCGTAGAGCCGCAGCTCGACCATGTTCGAGACGAGCACCCACTTCACGCCCGGCGCGTTCATGGCGTATTCCCACGCCTGCTGCACCGGGCTCTTGTTGCGTCCGGGCATGATCGCGTCGAGGTCGCGTGTATCGGCGCCCTTCAATTCGAACGGCGCGAGAATTTCGGGAGTCTTGCCCCCGAACCGTCCAAGCGCCAGATCGACGCTGCCCCGCAGGATGGCCTGTTCGGTCGCAACCGTATATTCCGCGCCGCCCGTGGGGCCGCTGTATCCGAGAACACCTTCGACGATTTTCGATGTGAACTCGCCGTGGAGCGCGACCTCCTTGAGACCGTAAATCCGGTCCGTGGCGATAAGATCGGCCCACGCTTCCAGCGCAACAACATGATCCGCCGGCACGGGCGCGCGCTGCAAATGGCGTTTCAGTGTTTTTCGGTTAAAGAGATTCATCCGCCTGCCGTTGAGGGACCGTGAGCCTTGCCGCTCATGTCGCCGACGGTCGACTCAGGGCGGTCTATCGAGGCCATGATGGCGCGTCGGGCGGCTCCGGCAAAGGGCGGAATGCCGCCTTGGCCCGAATTGTCACCGCTCCCGACCGCCACAATTTTCCGCTGGCCGCTCCCCCGCGACTCGTGCTTCCTTTTGCGCGGCGCGTCCCGCGATCCTTCGGAACAAATCCCATGACAACTGCGTCTCCCGCGGCCCCCGCGAGCGAGGCCGCGCTTGGCGCGTCGGCCGCCGCCGCCGGCTATCTGCTCTGGGGCCTCTCGGTCATCTATTACCGCCAGCTCAGCGCTGTCGTGCCGATGGAAATTCTGGCCCATCGCGCGCTCTGGAGCCTGTTGCTGGTCGCCGTCTGCGTCCTTGTCTTCGGGCGCCGCGCGCAACTGATGATCGTGCTGCGCGACCGCCACGCCATGGGCGTCCTCGCCCTCACCGCCGCCATCATCGGCTCCAACTGGCTGGTCTTCATCTGGGCCGTAAATTCGGATCGCATCCTCGAAACCAGCCTCGGCTATTTCATCAATCCGCTGATGAGCGTGCTGGCGGGCGTGGCTCTTCTCGGCGAGCGCCTGTCGCGCGCGCAGAAACTCGCCATCGCGCTCGCCGCCGCCGCCGTTCTCTATTTCACGCTGGCGCTCGGCTTCGTGCCCTGGGTGTCGCTGTTCCTCGCGGTCAGCTTCGCCGCCTATGGCTATCTGAAAAAGACCGTGCGCGCCGGGGCGCTCGAAGGGCTCTTCGTCGAGGTCGTCATCCTCGCGCCCTTCGGCATCGGCCAGATGGTCACTTTCGGTCTCATCTGGGTGACGCTGGCGCTTTTCAGCGCCGACACCTGGGTCCGCGAACGCGAACTGCGCCGCGCGGCGAACCTCAAAAACCGGGGATAAGTTTTTTCGCCGCGGCGGATTCCGCCCGCGAATCGCCCCGCTTATCCGCGCACCGCTCAAAACCGGGGATTAAAAATTTTATCCCCGGGGATAAGTCGCACTTGTCCCCGCCGGTCATCCGTACACGGAGCGAAGTTATCCCCGATTGTGACAGTTTTTTGACAGTTCGATGACAGTGGGGGATTTGGCGCTGTCAAAGCGCCGCTTCGATGCGCGGGATAACGTCCTCGATCCGGTCCACCACCGAATAGATGCGCCTGATGTCGGAGCGCGCGAAACCGGCCTTGATGATGTGGTCGAGAAGTTCGATCAGCGGGTCCCAGAAGCCGTTTAGGTTTGCAATAACAATGGGTTGGCTGTGCCGCCCGAGCTGCGCCCAGGTCAGCATCTCGACCGTTTCCTCCAGCGTTCCGATGCCGCCGGGCAGCGCCACGAAGGCCTGCGCCCGCTCGAACATCGCCTGTTTTCGCTCATGCATGCTGCCGGTGACGATCAGTTCCGTCACATCGTCGAGCTGCACCTCGATCTCCGTCAGGAATTTCGGAATGATTCCAGTGACTTGCCCGCCTTCCGCCAGTACCGCCCGCGCCACCGCGCCCATCGTCCCGACGCCGCCGCCGCCATAGACGAGCCGTACATTTGCGCGTGCCATCAAGCGTCCGAAAGCCTCCGCCGCCTCCATGAATTGCGGCGCGCGTCCGGTGCCGGAGCCGCAATAGACGCACAGGCTTTCGAGTTTCATCGGCTAAGCATCTTTCACTGTTGAGTTTCTTGCTCCGGAGCATTCACATTGGTGCCGTATTTGCAAGTTACGCGATAGACTGTGCGTTGCGTGGAATGCGTCCCATTCCGGCACGCACCCCAACGGGCAGGGAACACGAAAATGAAACTCGGAGCGATCCTCGGCGCCTTTGCGGTGGCCCTTGCGCTGCTGGCCGCGGGCTACTGGTTCTTCTTGCGCGGCGACGACGCGCCGGTCCCCGCCGATGTGGCGGTCGAGGGCGAAGTCCCTGAAGACATTGACGTTTTCGACGAAGCCGCCGACCCCGCCATCCCCACATTCGACATCGTCCGTGTCGAGCGCGACGGCGCGACGCTCGCCGCCGGCCGCGCCCTTCCGGGCGCCCGTGTCGCCTTGAAGGCCAATGGCGAGGTGGTCGCCGAGACCACCGCCGACGACCGCGGCGAATGGGTCGCCGTCCTCGATAATCCGCTGAAACCCGGCAATATCGAACTCCGCCTGACCGCCACCAATCCGGACGGCAGCACCCGCGACAGCCGCCAGGTCGTCTCCGTCGTCGTCCCCGACCAGCCCGACAAGCCCGCCCTCGTCGTCCGCAGCGAGCCCGGCAAGGCAAGCGTTGTGCTGCAAGGACCGGGCGTTCCCTCCGATGCCGGCAGCCTGATCCTCGAAACGGTCGATTACGACGAAGATGGCAACCTGATCATCTCCGGCCGCGCCGATGCAGGCGCCACCGTGCGCGTCTATGTCGGCGGCGATCCGGTCGGCCAGACGACGACCGATCCCACGGGCCGCTGGGAACTCCGCCCCGACGTCGAAATCGCGCCCGGCCAGTATGCCCTGCGCGTCGACCAGCTCGACGAGGAAGGCAGCGTCGTCGGCCGTGTCGAGGTCCCCTTCGAACGCGGCGAGCCGTCGGCGGTCCTCGCGGCGCTGAAAGAGGGCAAGGTTGTCATCCAGCCGGGCAACAACCTCTGGAACATCGCTCACCGTCTCTACGGCTCCGGCTTCCGCTACACGGTCATCTACGAGGCCAACAAGGACCAGATCCGCGATCCGGACCTGATTTATCCGGGCCAGGTCTTCGAAACACCGGCCGGCAGCCGCTAAATGCCTGTTGCGGTTCGCAAATAGTCGCTTATCTAGAGTATTGAACGACGCCCCGTCCGGGTTCCGGACGGGGCGTCGGCGCTTGCCCCGGCCCTCGAAACCGGAGACCCTCGGCTATAATGTCCAGGCACATGTCCAGCAATGCACAAGGCGGAATGCGGCCCCTGACCCCCCGCGGTCACTGGTGGACGCTCGCCTCGGTGCTGCCGCGCCTCTGGCCGGCCGGCCGGCGCGACCTGCGCACCCGCGTCGTCATCGCCATGGTCGCGCTGATCGGCGCCAAGGCCGTCACCGTTTATGTGCCCTTTCTCTACAAGGAAGCCGTCGACCGCCTCTCGCCGGAAACGGCCGCGGCGGCGGCTGTCGTCGTGCCTGTGATGCTGATCGTCGCCTATGGCGTCGGCCGCATCCTGATGGTGGCGCTCGCCCAGCTTCGCGACGCCGTTTTCGCGAAAGTCGGCCAGAACGCCGTGCGAGAGCTCGCGGTCGAGACCTTCCGCCATCTCCATGCGCTGTCGTTGCGTTTCCATCTGGAGCGCAGAACCGGCGGATTGTCGCGGGTTATCGAGCGCGGCACCAAGGGCATCGACTTCCTGCTGCGCTTCTCGCTGTTCAACATCGTGCCGACGATTATCGAACTTATCCTCGTCTGCATCATCCTCGCTTATGCTTTCGACGTCTGGTACGCGGTCGTCACGGCCGTCACCGTCATCGTCTACATGATCTTCACCTTCGCCGTGACCGAGTGGCGCACGCGTTTCCGGCGCGAAATGAACGATCTCGACACAGAGGCCAACACCAAGGCGGTCGACAGCTTGCTCAACTACGAAACGGTCAAGTATTTCGGCAACGAGGATCACGAGGCAAAGCGCTTCGACCGCTCGATGTCGGGCTATGAACGCGCGGCGGTCAAGACGACGACCTCGCTGTCGCTGCTCAACACCGGCCAGACGCTGATCTTCACGGCCGGCCTCGCGGCGCTGATGTTGATGGCCGCGCAAGGCATTGCCGCTGGCATCCTGACCGTCGGCTCCTTCGTCATGGTCAACGCCTATCTGATCCAGCTCTACCAGCCGCTGAACCTGCTTGGCACCGTCTACCGCGAAATCCGTCAGGCCCTGATCGACATGGAAACCATGTTCGACCTGTTGCAGGTGCCGCCGGAAATCCGCGATGCGCCCAACGCGCACCCGCTGGACGTGAAGGGTGGCGAACTGGTGTTCGAGAATGTCGGCTTCTTCTACGATCCGGACAGGCACATCCTCGACGATGTGTCCTTTCGCGTCCCCGCCGGCCGCACACTTGCCATTGTCGGTCCGTCGGGCGCCGGAAAATCGACGATCTCGCGCATTCTCTATCGTTTTTACGACATCGCCGAAGGCAGCGTTCGTATCGACGGCCAGGATATCCGCAGCGTGACGCAAACGACGCTCCGCGCCGCCATCGGCATGGTCCCGCAGGATACAGTGCTCTTCAATGACACCATCCTTTACAACATCCGTTACGGGCGGCCCGACGCAACCGACGCCGAAGTCGAGGCGGCGGCGCGGCTGGCGCAGATCGCCGGCTTCATCGAGGGGCTGCCCAAAGGCTATGAAACACGCGTCGGCGAACGCGGCCTGAAACTGTCGGGCGGCGAGAAGCAGCGCGTTGCAATTGCCCGCACGATCCTCAAGAATCCGCCGATCCTGCTGCTCGACGAGGCGACCTCGGCTCTCGACTCCCACACCGAAAAGGAAATTCAGACGGCGCTGAAGGGCATTTCCGAAAACCGCACGACGCTGATTATCGCCCATCGCCTGTCCACCGTCATCGACGCCGACGAAATTCTGGTGCTGGAACAGGGCAGGGTGATGGAGCGCGGTCGTCACGACGAATTGCTGGCGCGCGGCGGCATCTATGCCGCGATGTGGAACCGGCAGCGCGAGGCCGACGCCGCCCGCCAGAAGCTCGAGACCATGCCGGCAAGCGGGGCGAACCCCGCCATCGCGGCCGAACCGGCGCCCGAAACAAAGCCGGCCGAGCCCTTGATCGGCGCCGATTCCGGTTACGCTTAACCCCGGCGGCCGGGCAGGCTACACTGCGCGCCGCACGGCAATACCGCACAACCAGTTCGAGAAGGACAGAAAGACCGACATGGATAGCCTGACTTCGATCCTGACGCCGATCCACAAGGAAGGCCATCGCTGGGTCATCATCTTTGCCGCGGCGACGATCGTCCTGTTCCTGATCTGGAATCCGCTGGGCTGGATCGGCGTGATCCTGACGCTCTGGTGCCTCTATTTTTTCCGCGACCCCGACCGCGTCACGCCGTCGCGCGAAGGACTGGTCATCAGCCCGGCCGACGGCGTCGTCAACATGATCGTCGAAGCCTCGCCGCCGGAGGAACTCGGCCTCGGCGACATGACACGCACCCGTGTCAGCATCTTCATGAACGTCTTCAATTGCCATGTGAACCGCGCGCCGGTCGCCGGCAAGGTGAAGCGCGTCGCCTACAGGCCCGGCCTCTTTCTCAACGCCGATCTCGACAAGGCGAGCGACGCCAACGAGCGCAATTCGCTGCTGATCGAGCGCGCCGACGGCGAGCAGGTCGTCGTGGTCCAGATTGCGGGCCTTGTCGCGCGCCGCATCGTTTGCGACGTCGCCGAAGGCGTCGATCTCGCGGCGGGCGAGCGTTTCGGCATCATTCGTTTCGGCAGCCGCCTCGACGTATACTTGCCGGTCGGGGCAATTCCGCTGGTCGCGGTCGGACAAACCTCCATCGGCGGCGAGACCGTGCTGGCCGATTCCATTTCGGTGGAACCGCACCATGTCTGAGTTTGGGATAGAAGCGAGGTAACGAAGATGGCCGGTCCCGTTCCGCCATTCGAGCCGCGTCCCGGCGCCGGTTTCCGCGCCGGCGAGAGCCTGCGCACGCGCCGCGCCCGTCAGTTCGCGCAACTGCCCGTACGCACGATCATTCCCAACGCATTGACGGTGCTGGCGCTTTGCGCCGGCCTCACGGCGATCCGCTTTGCAATCGAGGGCCGGTTCGAGGCGGCCGTCGTCGCCATCATCGTTGCTTCGGTGTTCGATGCGCTCGACGGGCGCGTCGCGCGGCTGCTGCAGGGTTCGACTCGCTTCGGCGCCGAACTCGACTCTTTGACCGACTTCGTCAATTTCGGCGTCGCCCCCGTCGTCGTTCTCTATTTGTGGTCGCTCGGCGAAATCGGCGGCATCGGCTGGATCGCGGTGCTCGGTTTCTCCGTTTGTTGCGCGCTGCGGCTGGCCCGCTTCAATGTCGCGCTGGAGGACCCGGACAAACCCGCATGGACCGGCAACTACTTCGTCGGCGTTCCGGCACCGGCCGCGGCCGGGCTGGTCATGTTGCCTTTGTACCTGTCGTTCATTGGTGTCGGGTGGCTCAAGGAGGCACCGCTCTTGATTGCGCTGCACGCGCTGGCGGTCGCCTTCCTGATGGTCAGCCAGATTCCGACCTTCTCCGGCAAGCGCATGGGCCTGCGCATCCGCCGCGACATGGTGTTGCCGATCCTGCTTCTGATCGGGTTCAGCGCTGCCGTGATCCTCAGCTATCCGTGGTGGACCTTCACGTCGCTGGCGGCAATTTATCTGTTGTCAATTCCGGTCGCGGTGATGCGCTATGGCCATCACAAGGCGCGCACGGCAAAGCTTGACCCCGAAGCGGCCGAAACGAGCGATCTGAAACTGGATTAGGAAATCGGCGCGGCTCAGCGTGTCGAGCGCGTTCTGTCCGCAGCGTCGGCGTGTTCGGCCCGCCCGGCGCCCAGCTTGCGAAGCACGTTACGCCGGAGCGTACCGGACGCATCGAGGATCGGTTCGACGCGATTGGTGTCGCGGGTTGTATACGCTTCGGTGTCTCGCATCGTCTGTCCCGCCGGTGCTTCGGCGGCTCCGTTTGTCTGTTCGTCGCTGGTATCGCCGTCATTGCGCTGCATCGACCAGCTCCGCTTCCGCCCCGCGCTCTTCTCCGGATGGTGCCTTTGTCTCGATGCCGGCCGGCTGGCGCAGCGCATGTACATGCAGGAGACGAAGCATTCCGGTTTCGAGCGCCCGGCTACGGGCCAACCACGCATTGCCTTCGCGCAGCAACATGGCGGCCGTTTCTGGCGGAAGTTTGGCGTTTTGCAGGCAATCGTGGAAATGCCGCCATCCGGCATGGATAAGCGGCAGATATTCGGCGGTCAGGTCTTCAATTCTGTCGACATTGTAATGTTGGCCTTCGAGCGCTTCCCGGTATTGCGCCTCTGTCCAGGGGAACACCGGCGCGGCCTCGGCGTTTTGCCAGACGACGAGCATGTCGTCGTCGATCTCGTCGCGGGCCAGCACGAAATCGGTGAACATCAGCGATCCGCCATCGCGCAGCGCACGGCCGACAAGCGCCAGCATCGATGCGCGGTCTTCGACGGCAAATAGGGTTTCGCGCATGAAAATCGCTGCATACCGGCCTTTCGGTTCGAAATCGTCGGCGGTAAATCCGTCCGGACGCGCAAGAATGGGCGCCATCGCCGCGGCGCCTGCCTGCTCGGACATCTCCTGTCCCGCGGCCGCAAGTTGTGCGTCTGTCTCGAGCCCCTTCACCGTGACGCCGAACGTTTTCGCGACGGCACGCATCGCGCCGCCAAGACCGGGAGCGAGATCGAGATAGAGCCCGTCCTTTTCAAACGCCAGCGGTCGCATCAGTTTGACTGCGAACTCGGGGCCGCCCGGCAGGCTGAACCCCTCGCCCCAGAGTTTCTGGATGATGTCTATGCGGCCGAGAAGAGGCGCATCCGATGCGTCCGGCGCGGCGGCGGGGGTGGCTGCGGGAACGGCCGGCTCCGCGATGGCCTTCGGCTTTGCCGCCGGCGGTGCTTTGACCTTCTTGGTTTTCTTTTTCTTCTTCCGCCGCGCGACGCCCTTGGCGCGCGCCACATCGTCGGTATCCATGCCTTCCCACCAGGCGATTAGCCGCAGCAGCGCTTCCATGACGAAGCCCGTCTCGGTCGATCGTGTTTTTTTTGGCGCGCTTTTTCTACCCCCGTCGGAATCCGGCGCGGCCTGTTGGCCGGGCCGCTTCTCCGGATGTTCGACGAGGTATTTTTCGAGTGCTTGCCGGTGCGTGGCGCTGAGCTTGCGCATTCGCCGGAAGCGGGCGATTGCATCGCCGGACATGGATTCGAGAGCGGACGTGAAGACGGCGACCGGCATCGCCTGCAGCTCATCGCTGCCGACCGTCGCTAGATTGACGAGCGCTGTGTCGCTCATGGTCGTTCCGCCGGTTTTCCCCAATTCCCGATGTTTCGCGCCGGCCTGAAGCGGCATGTCGGGTGGCGCGGCACAGCGGGTCAGACGCCATAATATTGGCGGGTATGTTAAATCCTCGTTTCCGGGTATCGCCCGTTCGTTAACTTTCTCTGAACTCGCCGCTTTCCTTTGGGTTGGAAATCGCTCATTTTAGCCGCGCGCTGAATGAGTGTGGGGTGGGGCGGCGCCGTTTCATGGCCAGAGTGTTGAATCCGGTATTGTGGGTGCCGCGCACGACGGTCGCGCTGTGCCTGGGCCTTTTTCTCGTTACGGTCGCTGGCGTCTCGCAGTTCACCATCTCATCGGACACCCGCGTTTTCTTCGCTCCCGACGGCGCCGGCCTCAAGGCGTTGCAGTCCTTCGACGCCCGATATGGCCAGAACAACAATGTGCTGATGGTCGTCTGGGCCGGTGGCCGCAAGGTCACGGAGCCCGATGTTCTGGCCGCCATCGGCGATCTGGTCGAGCGCGCCTGGCAATTGCCGAATTCGACGCGGGTCGATGCGCTGACGAACTTTCCGCATGTCTCGTCCGACGCCGACAGCTTCACGGTCGCCGATCTGGTTCCCGATCCCTCCAGCGTTACACCCGAGGAAGCATACGAAATCGAACGGATCGCGCTCGGCGATCCGTTGATCCGCAACCGTCTTTTGGCCGAAGACGGGCGCGCGGCCGGCGTCCTCGTCAATTTCAACTTGCCGGTCGAGGCCTCGGCCGAGGTGCGGGCCATCATCGCCGCCAGCCGGGCTTTGGTGACCGCCTTCGAGGCGGATCATCCCGGTATTGAGGTGAAACTCACCGGCAATGTGATGTTGATGGGCACATTCACCGAGGCCGCGCTGAACGATGCCATGGTGCTGATCCCGATCAGTCTCGTTGTCACCGCGATCGTCATGTTCATTTTCGTGCGTGCGATCCTGCCGAGCATCGCCATCCTCTCGCTGCTCGGACTTTCCAGTGCCACCGCGATGGGCGTCGCCGGCTGGTATGGATGGGAAATCAACACCGCGACTGTCGCCTGTCCGATCATCATCATGACGGTCAACATGGCCGCGGCCGTGCGCATCGTCACCACGGCGCTCGGCGCGCTCGGCCGCGGGTTGGCAAAGAGGGAGGCGATCGCCGAGGCGGTGCGGATGAACCTCTGGCCGGTAACGCTGACCAACGCAACCACGATGATCGGCTTCCTGGCGATGAACCTCGCCGACGCCCCGCCGCTGCAGCAGCAGGGCAACATCGTCGCCATCGGCATCGCAATTGCCTACTTCTTTACCTTCACCTGGCTTCCCGCGGTGCTGGTGCTGATGCCCCTGCATCCGGCGGTCCAGCGCTCGGAAGCGGCGATGGTTTCGCTTGGCCACTTCGTGAACCGCTACTACAAACCGCTCTTCTTTCTCTGCGGCGCGGTCGTGGTTGCAAGCGCGATATGGATCGGCAATATCCGGCTCGATGACGATTTCGCGCGGTATTTCGACTGGCGCTTCGATTATCGCCAGGCTTCGGACTTTGCCGAGGAACGGTTGACCGGTCTCAACATCATTGAGTTCGACGTCGGGAGCAGTGAGGAGGGCGGTGTTTTCGAACCCGAATACCAGCGGCGTCTCGCGGATTTCGAAACCTGGCTGCGCGGCCAGGAGGGCGTGGTCAGCGTTGTCGCCATCTCCGATATCACGCGGCGCATCCATGCCGCGATGGATGCCGGTGCAGCCGCAGCCGGCGGCGACATACCGGACGACCGCGAATTGATCGCACAGTACTTCCTGCTCTACGAGTTGTCGTTGCCCTACGGCGCCTCGCTCAACGACCAGATCAACGTCAGCCGGTCGTCGAGCCGCGTCACAGCCATTCTGCGTCACAAGACATCGAGCGAAATCAGGGAACTCAACGCGGCGGCGGCGCAGTGGTTGTCGGCCAACGCACCACAGGAGATGCAAAGCGCCGGCATCAGCATCAACGTGCTCTTCGCGGAACTGTCCGGCATCAATATCCGTTCGATGATGCTGAGTACCGCCATCTCGGTTCTGTTGATCGCCGTTATTGTGGGTCTGGCGCTGCGCAGTGCCTTTCTGGGATTTCTCAGCATCTTCCTCAATATGCTGCCCTCGCTGGTCGGCTTCGGCCTTTGGGGGCTTCTCTACCAGGACATCGGCCTCGCGGCTTCGGTCGTCACCGCCATGACCATCGGTCTCGTGGTCGACGACACGATCTATTTCCTGTTGATGTACCGGCAGGCGCGGGAGCGCGGTCTCGATCCCGAGCAGTCGATCAACTATGTCTTCGCGACCGTCGGTGTCGCGATGCTGGTCATCACGGCGTCGCTGACGCTCGGTTTCGGGACGCTGGTTTTCTCCGGCTTCGAGGTCAACCGCTCGCTCGGGGCCATGACCGCGCTGGTCATCATGTCCAATCTCTTCATCGACTGGCTGATGCTGCCGCCAGTGATGCGGATTATCGAAAACAGCCGCTTGAGAGCCGCTGGACGCAGGAGCTAGTGGTTGCGGTTGCCGCAGCATACTAGATTCGCGATTCTCCCTAGACTCATGATTATGGAATCACTTAAAGCCGCCCATTAACTGCTTGTTAGTGTTTGTAATTCGTTAGCCCTTGTGATTCCCTAAAACCAGTGTGTATGCGTTTACGGGTGGGTGGGTTATGCGAACCTATGAGCAACTGACGGGCGCCGAGGGGCGCAAGATGTTCTATCGCGCGGAGCGGTTCAAACCGGAACAGCTCTTTCGCGAGGCGGTTCCGGCCGTCTTCATCGACGATGAGCGTGCGACGCTCAAGAACCTCAGCATGACCGGCATCGCGGTGCAGAGCGCAAGGGCCGAAGGTTGGGACAATCAGATCGGCGCGGAGATGCCGTTCGAATTGCGGCTGGGCGATGCGCGTCTCTTTGGTGGTGCCGGGCGAATTCGGCGCGTCGAGCCGAATGGTATCCGCACGACCGTGGCGCTCGAGTTTACCACCGGCTATCTCGATATTCCGACCATCGTCACCGACCACGACACTCTGGTGCTGACGCAGGCGCTGGCCGATCCGGCCTTCGGCACGTCGCAGGGAATTCTGCCGGAGTTCCAGCAACTCTCTACCGAGATCATCAATCTCTTCCGTTCCTACAAGGACATCCTCGAAACCTTCGAGGCGCGTCTCACGGCAACGGGGCGCCAGCGGGAGAAATTGCTGCTTGATGCGCTGATCGCCTGCGAAGACCGGATCGTGCCGCAATGGAAGGAACTCTGGTATCGGGGCAACGACATCCTGACGCCGGTCTGGAGCGATCCGGCGACACTCGCCCGGCACAAGCGATATGCCGAGCGCGTGCTGACGCCCGACTTCATGCCGGGCGCCGTGATGAAGCGTTGCTACGAGAAGCCGCTCGGCTATCCGGGCGACTACCGGATCATGAACTATGTCTATGAGTGGCAGCGCGTGGGCGACACGCCCTACGAAAAGCTCTTGCACCGTATCGGCGTCGAGACCGGCGCTTGCGTGGGCACCCGGCTGCGCATGACGCAGAAGCTGCTGGCGGAGCGTATTGCCGCGAGCGCCGGCGACACGCCGCTCAACATCTCGAATCTGGGCTGCGGCTCGGCCTATGAAGTCTATGATTACCTGAAGATCGACAGGCTGCCGTCGCCGGTCAACTTCACCCTCATCGACCAGGACGACCGGGCCCTGAACCACGCCTACGAGCACGCCTATCCGGAAGTGGTTCGCCATGCGGGCCGCGCCAAGGTACAGTGTCTGCAGGCCTCCTTTGCCCAGCTTCTGAAAGCTGGCGCGCTCTTCAAGACCCTGCCGCCGCAGGACGTGATCTACAGTCTCGGTCTCTACGACTACCTTTCGGCGCGCCGCGCCCGCGCATTGACGCACGACCTCTACGCGCAGGTGAAGCCCGGCGGGAAACTCATCCTCGCCAATGTCAAGAAAGGTCGCGAGTCCTGCGAATGGCCACTTGAGTTCGTGACCGACTGGAGTCTCGTCTACCGCACCGAGGCGGATATGCTTGCATTGATCGAGGGGCTCGACGTCGCCAGTGTCACGGTCGAGGTCGACGCGACGAAGTGCATCTACCTGATGGTGGTCGACAAGCCGGAATAAGATGTCTGCCGGCGGGCGCTCAAAGCGCCTGCCGGACGGCCTCTTCGGCCTGCGGCGCGACGAAGCGGCTCTTGGGGAAGGTGGCTTTCACGGTCGTGCCTTCGCCGACGCGGCTTTCAAGTTCGACCGTGCCGCCATGGAGACTCATGATCTTGCGCACCAGCGGCAAGCCAAGCCCCGTGCCCTGCTGAGTGCGCGACATCGCGTCCTCAACCTGAATGAACGGTTCGAATATACGCGCGATGTCCGACGCCTTGATGCCGATGCCGGTGTCGTCGACGCTGAGCACAAGGTCGCCGGCATTGTTGAGCCCGAGTTCGATACGGACCTGGCCGTCTTGCGGCGTGAATTTGAGAGCGTTCGACGCCAGATTGATCGCGACCTGGTTGAACAGGCGCGGATCGGCAATGATCCAGGGTATGTCGTCCCGCACGCGGAAGGTGAGGTCGACGCCGAGTTCCGAAGCGCGCTGACGGAACATCCGCATCGTCCGGTTGAGTGAATCGACCGGATCGATCGGCTCCTCTTCCAGCCGCAGCTTGCCGGCTTCGGCCTTCGAGATGTCGAGAATATCGTTGATGATGCTCAGCAGATGTGTGCCGCTGGACCGGATGTCGGTCGCGTAGTCGACATACCGGTCTTGTCCGACCGGACCGAACATCTGGTTAGAGATGATTTCCGAGAACCCGATGATTGCGTTGAGCGGCGTGCGCAGTTCGTGGCTCATAATGGCGAGGAAGTCGTTCTTGGCGCGGCTCGCGGCTTCCGAGCGGCTCAGCAGCCGCTCCGAACGGCGCTGTTCGAAGCGCAGCTTCTCGTTGTCCACGAAACTCGCCCGCAATTGCCGCTCCTGCACATAGTTCAGGAACATGGCGATGCCGACGGCCGAACCCATGAAAGCGTTGTTGCTCACGAATATTTCGAAAGGTGCCGGATTGACGAACAATATCACCCCTTCATAGGCAAGCACCGTCGTCAGCGAAACGATCGTCGGATAGAGGTAGCTGAGGCGCCACACGCAATTGCTGTACGCAATTACGACAATGAGGCCGGCATAGTAGAGATAGGCGCCCGGCGCATCCGCGATGGCCGTCATCACGACGATTACGAAACCGGGCGTGATCATCGCGAAGGATAGCCAGCCCGAATTCCGGTGTGTGATATGGCCGGCATAGGACAAGGCGACGAGCCCGAACAGAACCGGGCAGACAAGACCGAAGCGCAACAGCCACGCTTCGTAGACAATTTCGGGAACGATATAGGCGTCGAGAATGCCGAAAAGAGAAAAAACGAATGCGCCCATCACCATCGACAGACGGGTGACGGAGATCTGGCGCTGATAGTTGGCCGCCGTGAAATCGTTCTCCAGCTCCGCATCGCTAAAGCGCAACGTGAGCCAGTGCATCGCGAAATCGCGTCGATCCACCGAAAGCGCGGCACTGTCATCGAGGGTCAATATACCGATCCATGCCAATGGCCGATCCTGGCCGCCAGCCGACAGCCGGCGAAGCGTCCAAGGTCGAAGAAACATGTAGTCCCGACCTTTTCTGGCATGATCTTCCCTAAAATCGTCTTAAATGCTTGGTTCCGCTGGGGCTGGAATAAAACTTGCTCTTCACAATTAAGAGGTGCTTAGCCTAAGATTCCATGTGCCAGAACTGGACTTTGGCTACCGTTAACGAATGGGTGAGGCGCCCGGTGAGCATTTTGCCAGTGGAAAGCACGCGAAGCGGCGTCCGTCCGTCGAAAGCCGGCGTGCCGTCGGATTGGCTGACTGCGGACGAGCGTGCGTATGTCACCGGGAAATCGCTGGGCCGCGGCCTGCGGATACTCGGTGTTCATTATGTCCTTTATTTCGTTACGCTGGTTGGCGCCGTGGCGCCGCTGCCGATTGCGGCGAACCTGCTCTTTGCAATCGCAAACGGAGCGCTGATCGGCCTCTTGTTCCTGATCGGCCACGACAGCGGACATTCGGCCTTTGTACCCGGCCGCACCATGAACCGCTGGATTACGAGACTTGTCTTCGTGCCTTGTCTGCATTCGCGCAGCCTTTGGGACGTCGTCCACAACCGCATCCATCATCGCTACACCAACCTCAAGGGGTTCGACTATGTGTGGGCGCCGATGTCGAAGCAGGAATTCGACGCCTCTTCGCCCTTGCGTCGCGGGATCGAGCGCGTTTATCGCAGCATCTTCGGGCCGTTGATCTACTACTGGATTGCATTCTGGATTCCGAAGCTGGTATTGCCGGTCTCGCCCGAGGCACGCGATGAGTGGCGCCGGCACTTGTCCGACACGCTTTTCGTGCTCCTTGTCGGTGGCGGTGTCGTGGTCGGCATCGGCGTTCTCGGTAGCTGGCTGGCGCCCGAGCGCGCTCTCTGGCTGACGATGCTGCTCGGCTGGTTCATACCCTTCGCTGTCTGGAACTACCTGATGGCGCTGTCGATCTTCCTGCAGCACAATCATCCTGAAGTGCCGTGGTTCGACAACCCCGGCGAATGGAACTTCTACGGGGGCAACATTCGCGGGACCGCGCATGTCGATCTGCCGTTCGATTTTCTGCCATTGTTTAAATGGGTCATGCTGCATCATGCCCATCACGCATTGCCCTCGATCCCCGGCTACAAGCTGACCGAAGCGCAAGCACTGCTGATCGAAGCCTATGGCGAGGACGTCGTTCGCTACCGGCTGACACCAGGCGAATATTTGAAGATCGTTCGTGCCTGCAAGCTCTTCGACTATGAGCGCAAGCAGTGGACCGATTTCAATGGCAAGCCCACGGCCGAACCGATCGACCTTGCGGCGCATGGCCGCGAAACACCGAAAGATCTCAGGGCCGCCTGGCCGTTGCAACCGGCATCCGGGCCACGCCTTGCGCCGCGCCGGGATGGCCGCACGAAGCATCCGGCGGACGATTCCAGGGTCGCGGCGCCCCGCCGCGCAGGCGGCGGCGAACCGTCTGCCGAGTAGCGGTGTCCGTCATCCGCGCGTCAGGAAGTAGACGAACAACAGGCTGCCGAAGATAATCCGGTACCAGCCAAACACGGTGAAGCCGTGGCGGCTGACGAAGCCGACGAACCATCGCACGACGACCAGCGCGGAGAGGAAGGCGGCGGCAAATCCGGTCGCTAGGATGGGAAGGTGCGTGCCGTTGATCAGAGTTCGATTGCCCCACAGGTCGAACGCCGTCGCGGCGACAATGACCGGAATGGCAAGAAAGAACGAAAACTCCGCCGCGGTCTTCCGCTCGACGCCGACGATCAGCGAGCCGATGATCGTCGCTCCCGCACGCGACATGCCGGGCACAAGCGCCAGGCATTGGAAGACGCCGATCTTGATCGCGGTCAGCGGCGTAAGGGCTTCGATCGATCCGATGCGTTCTTCGATCTGCATGCGTTCTATGACGATGATGGCTGCGCCGCCGGCAATGAAGGCCGTAGCGACGACATAGGGCGAAAACAGTACGCCGACGATGAAGTCGTAAAAGATTGCGCCAAGTGCGACCATGGGCAGCGTTGCAAGCACGATGGATGTCACGAAGGAGCGGGCCATCGGATCGCCCGTGAAAATTCCGCGGGCAACGCCAACAAGCCGTTCCATATAGAGTGTGCAGATCGCCATGATCGCGCCAATCTGGATCGATGTCTCGAAGACCTCGCCGGGCACACCGTCGAATCCGAGAAGATCGCCGACGACGATGAGATGGCCGGTCGACGAAACCGGAAGAAACTCCGTCACGCCCTCCACGATTCCGAGGATGAGTGCCTGCAGGAAGCTGTTTTCGGGCATGTCGGCGGGCGGTCCTGGGCTGCGTAACGGGTGATTCCAGACGAACTTATCATGTGAAGCCTTACATGAACCTTATGGCGCGTCGATGTCGCTCATATCCCCGTGGCATCCAGCGCTTCCTTGACCCGCCGGACAGCGATATCGAACGCTGCCGAGCGCAGGTCGAGGCTCCCCTCGCCCGCATGGACCAGCACCGCGCGGGCGGCATTGCCGAGAATGCGGGTGAGTTCGGCATCGACCCGTTCGAGCGGCCATGTCTGCCGTTGCAGGTTCTGCACCCACTCGAAATAGCTGACGATCACCCCGCCAGCGTTTGCCAGAATATCGGGGATGACTGCAATGCCGCGCTCCCGAAGTGCAACGTCTGCCTCGGCCGTGATGGGGGCGTTGGCGCCTTCGACGATGGTGCGGCATGCCAGGCGCGCCACATTGCCCATATGGATCGCATCGCCAAGCGCGGCCGGTACCAGATAGTCGCAGTCGATCTCGAACAGCGTTTCCGGATCTATGGAATCGTGTTCTTCGGCATCCTTCAGCGAACCTCGCGAACGTTTCTGCGCCGACAGCACGGCGAGGTCGACGCCGGCGTTGCGATGCACCGCGCTGCGCGAGTCCGAGATTGCGACGACTTTCACGCCAAGCGCGGCGAGCGCTTGCGCCGCATGAAGCCCGACATTGCCGAACCCCTGAACGACGGCGGTCGCGCCCTGGAGTGATGTATTGCAGTGCCGTGCATACTCGGCAACGACGATGCCGATGCCGTGACCCGTCGCCTTGTCGCGGCCGAGCGACCCGCCAAGCGCCAGCGGCTTTCCAGTCACGGCCGCCGGCGAGTGGCCGTAGATCGATGAATACTCGCTGTGAATCCAGCCCATCGTCTGCGCGTTGGTGCCGACATCGGGCGCCATGATGTCGGCGTTGGGCCCGATCTCGCGATGAATGCGCTTGACGAATTTGCGCGTCAGCGTTTCGAGTTCGCGCGGGCTCATCTCGTGGGGGTTGCAGGCGACGCCGCCCTTGCCACCGCCCAGTGGAATGTCGGCCAGTGCCGTCTTCATCGTCATCAGCGCGGCAAGCTCCCGCACATCGTCGATATCGACCTGCGGGTGATAGCGCAGGCCGCCCTTGCACGGTCCGCGCACATTCTGATGCTGCACCCGGTAGCCGGTGAAGATCGCCAACTCGCCATTATCGCGGATGATCGGTATTTCGACCTTGATCTCGAGCGCTGCCAGCGTCAGCAGCGTTTCAACGGTTGAGCCGTAGCCCAGGCGGCGGCAGGCGTCCGCAACCGATCTTCCATAAGCGCTCGTCGCGTGGCTGTCGGTCATCGGTTCTCCAGGGGTGTTGGCGGGGCGGGGGCGTTGTCGAGGGGAATTCGAAAGGAAATGGCGGGTGATTTCAACTCCGGCGGCCTGCGGCATTGTGGGCACGCGATCGACGGCCGGTTCAGCCGCCGTTCATGTGCGACATGAAAACCTGTCCATGCTGGCGGAAGTGGATTTCCGCCCCTGGAACGGAGGCCCACCATGGTGCGGCAAACTGGAAAAACGGCAGGCGTGGCGGTTGCCGCCCTGATCGGTCTCAGCCTCGGTGGCGCCGCGCTGGCTGCACCGGGCGACCCTTGGGACGACCGCGGCAGCTACCGCGGCGACATTTACCATCGCCACGACCGCCCCGATGCAGCACGGCATCCCGCGCGCATGCAGCCGGACCCTTTGTGGCAGCATCGCCAGAACGTCCACCGGCAGGAGCTTGCCGTGCGGCATCACCCGGGCCCGGTTTATGCCGACCGCCCCTGGCATGGCCACTACGGAAATCGCGCCATCGCGCATCGCTCCGGCTCCACCATCGTCTATCGCAATATCTATCACTACGTGACGGTACCGCAGCCGGTCTATGTGCGCGCCCACCCCGGCTACTATGACGGACCTTACGAGAGCTACGGCTACCGCCACTCTGCCTGCAACAGCCAGGCTGTCGGCACGGTGATCGGCGCCATTCTCGGTGGCGTCATAGGCGCCGACCAGGGGAGGGGCGCCGGCCCGGTGATCGGCGGTGCGCTGATCGGTGCGGTCCTCGGCGGGGCGCTCGGTCATGCGATCGACGCCAGCAACTGGGCCTGCATCGGCGACGTCCTCGAATATGCGCCGAACCGTCGCCCGGTCTCGTGGCACGACGCGCAGACCGGCTACGGCTACGAAGTCACGCCGATGCGCACATTCGAAGCGCATCCCGGCCGCTACTGCCGCGAGTATCAGACCGTCGTCACCATCGGCGGCCGCGCCGAGGAAGCCTATGGCACAGCCTGCCGCCAGCCCGACGGCGCATGGGAAATCGTGAACTCCTGAGCGAGGGGCGCGACTGGCCTGCTGGCCAGGCGCGGGCGGGCGGCGCTCTCCTCAGCGCCGCCCGCCTTCTTTTTACGGTGCTGAACCGGAAAACCCTTTGCGAGCGAGCGCCCACCGCGCCATCATTGCCCTCGAGATGAATGAAAAAGCGGTCCGGCAGAGGCCGCGTGGGGCGAGGGGCGGCATGACGCAGGACGAAAAGGTCGGCGAATTCATCACCATTGAGCGTGTCGGCCGCGTGGCTACGGTTCGCTTCGACCGGGGCGACCGCGTCAATGCGCTTTCGGCGCGCCTGTTGCGCGACCTCGCGGCGACCGCCCGCCTTTTGCGCGACGATGTGACGACGAGCGCCATCGTGCTCACCGGCGGGCAGGCCTTCACCGGCGGCGCCGACCTGACGGATCCCGAGATGACGAAACGCGCTTCCGCTTCGCTTCTCGAACGCCGCGAGATGCTGCGCGCCGGTCCCGACATGTGCGACGCATGGGAAGCGCTCGACCAGGTGACGATTGCCGCCATCGAAGGCTTCTGCATCGGCGGCGGCGTGGCGCTCGCGGTCGCTTGCGACTTCCGCATCGCCGGGCGCGGCGCGCATTTCCGCCTGCCCGAAATTCCCCTCGGCATGAACATGAGCTGGCACACCCAGCCGCGCATGGTAAACCTGATCGGTCCTTCGCGCACCAAGCAGCTCACGATTTTCGGCGAGCGCGTCGGCGCCGAACAGGCCGAACGCTGGGGCCTCGCCGATGAAATCTGCGACGACGGCAAGGCGCTCGAATGCGCTCGCCGCTGGGCCGAAAAGGTCGCCGCCATGCCGCCGGTGTCGGTGCGCATGGCCAAGCGCGGCATCACCCAGGCCGCGACCGCGCTCAACGCCGCCGTCACCTTCATGGATGCCGATCAGTTTGCGCTCGCCGCCACCGGCGAGGACAGCCGCGAGGCCATCGCCGCCTTTCTTGAAAAGCGCCCGCCGAATTTCACCGGGCGTTGAAGCGCCGTCATCCGAGGTATCGATGTCCTACGACGATCCGAAGACCCATCGTGGAAACTGCCCCTGCTGTACGCCCTATGTCTGGGGCGCCTATCCGCCGAAACGCGAACATCTGAGCCGGCGCGGCTTTTTCGGCGCCGGCGCGGCGCTGACGGCTGGCATGCTGACGGCGCTCGGCGTCTCGCGTGCCGGCGGCGACGCACTCGCCGACGCCGCGGCGGCGCTTGCCTTCGCTGCGCCCGCCATCGCCGGCGGGTCGACGCGGCGCGCCCGCGCGGCGTCGGGCGGCGCCACGATCTATCGCAGCGGCACCATCCGCACAATGAATTCGGCCCTGCCTGTCGCCGAAGCGGTCGCGGTCAAGGGAGGGCGCATCCTCGCGGTCGGCAGTGAGGCCGAAGTCGCATCGCGCGCCGGCAGCGGCGCCCGCATTGTCGACCTCGACGGCAGGACAATGCTTCCCGGTTTCATTGACTGCCACGGCCATGTTTCCCTGACGGCGCTGCTGATGGGCTTCCAGAATCTGGCGCCGATCCCGGCAGGCCCCATAGGCAGCATCGCCGATATCCGGAACGAACTGCTGAAATACCGGGAAAAAACCGGCGGCGGCCGCGGCGGCTGGATACTCGGCGCGAACTACGACGACTCGCTGCTGGCCGAAAAGCGCGCCGTCACCCGCGCCGATCTCGACGAAGTATCGACCGAGCAGCCGGTGCTTGCCTATCACGCGTCGCTGCATGTCGTGGTCGTGAACTCATATGCGCTGAACCTGCTCGGCATCACGGCCGATACGCCCGATCCCGCTGGCGGTGTCATCCGCCGCTGGCCCGGTACCAGCGAACCGAACGGCATTCTGGAAGAAGGCGCCATTTCGCTTGCCCTGCCGCGTCTGCCCGAAGCCTCAAAGGAAGAACTGCTCGACCTGCTCGACAAGGTGCAGGATCAATATTCGGCATGGGGCATCACCACCGCGCAGGACGGTGCCACACGGCGCCCCGACTACGACCTGCTGACGCTCGCCGCCGAGCGAGACCGTCTGAAAATCGATGTGATCGGCTATCCCTTTTTCACCCATATCGACGATCTGGCGCGGGGCGATGTCGAGGTGCGAAAGGATTACAACGGCTTCAAGATCGGCGGCATCAAGCTGATGCTCGACGGTTCGCCGCAAGCCAAGACGGCCTGGCTCACCGAGCCTTATGAAGTTGTGCCGCCGGGATTCAAGCCGGATTATCGCGGCTACCGGATCGTCGACGACCTGACGGCGGCCAACTATGTCGACGATGCCTTCGCGCGCGGCTGGCAGGTCTATGCACATTGCAACGGCGACGCTGCCGCAGACCAGTTCATCGCCGCCATCGAAAAGGCAACGGCGAAACATGGGCCCGGCGACCGGCGCGCCACCGTCATCCATGCCCAGACCCTACGGGAAGACCAGCTCGATCGCATGGCGAAGCTCGGCGTCATGCCGTCCTATTTCGTCACCCACACATTCTACTGGGGTGACTGGCACCGGGACTCGGTGCTGGGTCCAGCCCGGGCGGCGCGCATCAGCCCGGTTCGCTCGACCATCGAACGTGGCATGCGCTACACGCTTCACAATGACTCGCCGGTTGCGCCGTCCGACTGCCGCATGCTGCTCTGGTCCGCGACCAACAGGCGCACCCGAAGCGGTCAGGTTCTGGGCGAAGATCAGCGCATAAGTGCTTACGATGCCTTGCGCGGCATCACGATCGACGCCGCCTTTCAGCATTTCGAGGACGACATCAAAGGCTCCATCGAGGAAGGCAAACTCGCCGACCTCGTCATCACGGCGCAAGACCCGGAGACGATCGACCCGTCCGGCCTTCGTGATTTGCAGATCGTAGAAACGATCAAACGGGGCGAAACCATCTACGCCGCCTGAGTGGCGGGAGAGCGACACCCGAAAACCATGCAACTCAGGATCAGACGCATACCGCTCGACACGCTGCGCGAGAACGTCGCGATACTGGCGTCGGATTGCGCCGCGCTCCGGCCGGAAGCCTTTCAGGCGTTCAAGCGGCTGGAGATCGTCCATGACGGCCGGTCGATCATCGCGAGCCTCGACATTTCCCACGATCCCTCGCTTGTCGGTCCGCAAGAGATCGGCCTTGCCGAGCCGGCCTTCCGTCGTATGGATCTGGCCGAAGGCACGCAAGTGACGATTGCCCCGGCGCGCCGGCCGCAGAGCCTTGAGTATGTGCGCACGAAAATCATCGGCGAGACGCTGAATGCGCATCAGATCGACGCCATCATCCGCGACATCGTGGGCTATCGCTACTCCGACATGGAGATCGCGGCTTTTCTGGTTGCCTGTGCCGGCTTCCTGACGACGGGCGAGCTGTTGGACCTGACGCGTGCGATGGCTGCTGCGGGCAACACCGTCACCTGGAACTCGCCGATGATCGTCGACAAGCACTGCATCGGCGGTATTCCGGGCAATCGGACTTCGATGGTCGTCGTGCCGATTGTCGCCGCGCACGGGCTGACCATTCCAAAGACCTCCTCGCGCGCTATCACGTCGCCGGCCGGAACCGCCGACACGATGGAAGTACTCGCTCGTGTCGATCTCAAGATCGAGGAAATGCGCGCCGTGGTGGGCGAGTGCAACGGCTGCCTGGTTTGGGGCGGCCATGTCAACCTGTCGCCCGCCGACGATATTTTGATCGGTGTCGAACGCCCCCTCAATCTCGACACGCGCGAACAAATGGTCGCCTCCATCATGTCGAAGAAAATGTCGGCGGGCTCGACCCATCTCGTCATTGACATTCCGGTAGGCCCGACCGCCAAGGTGCGCGACGCCCACGAAGCAATGCGCCTGCGCAAACTTTTCGAATATGTCGCCGATCAGGTGGGCCTCCATGTCGATGTCGTGGTGACCGATGGCGCGCAGCCGGTCGGCCGCGGCATCGGCCCGATGCTCGAGGCGCGCGACGTGATGGCCGTGCTCGACAACGAACCGGACGCGCCCGCCGATCTGCGCGAAAAGTCGCTCCAGCTCGCCGGCCATATTATTGAAGGGGACCCGGCTGTCAGGGGTGGTGGGGGTTATGCGCGCGCCCGTGAATTGCTCGAAAGCGGCAAGGCGGCGGCCCGCATGCGCCGCATCATCGATACGCAAGGCCATGCGCCGCCAGGTCCGCCTCTGGGGCCCTTGAAAGCCGACGTTCTGTCGCCCGCCGACGGCGTCGTTGCGGCCATCGACTGCTTCCGTATTGCGCAAATGGCACGCCTCGCAGGTGCGCCGCTCGATCGTGGCGCCGGGCTCGATCTTCTGAAACGTGTTGGCGATCGCGTCGAAGCCGGTGAACCGCTCTACCGGATCTATTCGGCGGGGCAGTCGCATTTCGATTTCGCCGTCGAAGCGGCGGCGGAACTGAACGGCTTCGCCCTCGGCGCACTTGCCGGTGGAGCGGGCAGGTGAGTGCCGTCACGTTGCAGTCTTTCGCGCATGGACGCGGTCACGCCCTCGAACTGGCGGATGCACTGGGTGCGACATTCGGCGAAATCGGCGTTCACAAATTTCCGGACGGCGAATCTCGCGTGACGGTCGCTGCGCCGGCGCCGACGACAATTCTCTATTCTCCCTTGGACAGGCCCAACGAAAAGCTCGTCGAACTGGCGCTTGCGGTCGAGGCGCTCCGGCGCGGCGGCGCGGCGCGGCTCGTTCTCGTCGCGCCCTACCTTTGCTACATGCGTCAGGACAAGGTCTTCCACGCAGGCGAAGCGATCAGCCAGAAGGCCATAGGCGGCTGGATCGGCTCGCTGTTCGACCGCATCGTCACCGTCGATGCGCATCTGCATCGTGTGACCGACATTCGCGATGTCTTTCCGGGCCGCGACGCGCAAAACCTCACGGCGGCCGAAGCCATCGCCGGGTTCGCGCGGGAGCAGGGTTTCTCCGCATCGGCCCTCATCGCCGGCCCCGACGCCGAATCGATCCAGTGGGTATCGCACATCGCGGGCAGTCTCGGCGCCGAGGCTATCGCCGGCGAGAAGACGCGGCTGGGCGATCGCGATGTACGGATTGCCTTTCCCGACGCAAGGATAAAAGGCCGCGCCGTGCTTGTCGCCGACGACATCGTGTCGAGCGGCGGCACGGTGACGGTCGCAGTCGAAAGCCTGAAGCGGGCCGGCGCCGCCGACATCGTTGTCGCCGTCACTCATGCACTTTTCGACGCTGAGGTCGAAGCGCGCATCAGGGCCGCTGGCGCGCGCGCCATATGGTCGTCGACCTCCGTGCCGCATCCGACCAATGCAATCTCGCTGGCGAGCCTTCTGGCCGGGGCGTTACATGACGAAATCGAAATCGAAAACGAGAAACAGAAATAATGTCGATCACCCTGAGCATTCACGGCGCCGCCCACACCGTCACCGGATCCTGCTACCTGTTGCAGGCAGGCGAGACGCGCTTCCTGGTCGATTGCGGCATGTTTCAAGGCGCGAAGACGCTGAAGGCGCTCAACTATGCGGACTTCCCCTTCGAACCGGCCGAAATCGATTTCGTGCTTCTCACTCATGCGCATATCGATCACTCGGGCTTGATTCCGAAGCTGGTGAAGCACGGGTTCGAGGGCCCGATCTATGCGACCCACGGCACTATCGATCTTCTCTCCTGCATGCTGCCGGATGCCGGTCATATTCAGGAATTCGAGGTTGAGCACCTCAACCGCCGCAACGCGCAGCGCGGCCGTCCGGAAGTGACACCGATCTATACGGTCGCCGACGCCGAAGCTTCGCTCCGGGCCTTCAGTCCTGTTGCCTATGACGCATGGATTGATCCGGCCGAAGGCGTTCGGGCGCGGTTCTGGAATGCCGGCCACATTCTCGGCTCGGCTTCGATCGAAGTCGAGATCGACAGCGGCGTGAAATTGCCGCGCAAGCTGCGGCTGCTTTTCTCCGGCGACATCGGACCGGATGTAAAAAGCTTCCACCCGGCGCCAGATTCACCGGAAAATCTCGACTACCTGATCTGCGAAGCAACCTACGGTTCGCGCGAACGTGCACCGATGACGGTTTCGGCGCGCCGCGATCTTCTGGCGGACGAGGTCAATACGGCGCTGAACAAGAACGGCGTACTGATTTTCCCGACTTTCGCCGTCGAGCGCACGCAGGAATTGCTGGCCGACCTTCTGGCGCTCGTCGAGCAGAAGCGCGTTCGCGACGTACCGATTTTCCTCGATTCGCCGCTTGCCATCCGCGCAACCGAGGTTTTTCTGGATCACGCCGATAATCTCGAAAATGGCGACGAGTTCCGCCGCGCCATGCGCGCCCAGCGCGTCCGCACCACCGAGACGGTTGCCGAGAGCATGATGATCGAGCGCGTCGACGGCAGCCACATCATCGTTGCCGCAAGTGGCATGTGCGATGCGGGCCGTATTCGGCACCACCTGAAGAACCGTCTATGGCGCGAAAACACCACCGTCATCATGGTCGGCTATCAGGCGGAAGGCACGCTCGGGCGTATTCTTCAATCGGGCGCGAAAGCCGTGCGCATTCAGGGCGAGGAAATCAAGGTGCGCGCCCGCATCCGTACGCTCGATGTCTATTCCGGTCATGCCGACGGGCCAGCGCTGGCCCGCTGGGTCGAGGATCGCGGGCCGGTGATGCGCGGCACCATTCTGGTCCATGGAGAGGAAGATGGGCTTGCGGGCCTCCATGCCCGCCTCGCGGATCTCGGCCTCGACGGAGAACGCATTTTCGCCCCCGATCTCGACGAGGTGTTCGATCTCCTCGCCGAGGCGCCGGAAGCGCGGCGCCGGCCCGCCCCGCGCCGCCTTCAGCCGGAAACGGTCGGCCGCCCGGACTGGCACAACGATCTGTCCATGCTCTGGCTCGACATAAGCGAACAACTCGAGGGTGCGGCCGACGACCGCGCCCGCAAAGTTGTTATCCGCCGCCTTCGCCGCGCGCTCGAGAACGAGCGCGACTGATCATCGCCAGTTCCGTTCGCTCTCGCGCCGTTCGGCCCTTTGTTCATGGCGTTGCGGCGGCCGTTGCTGCCGCGTTTGCGGCGACGGACGGTGTTGTTGCGCCTGTTGCGGGCGTTGCCGCTGCTGCTGCTGCATCTGACGTTGTTGCTGCTGCTGCGCCCGCCGTTGCGGTGCATCCACCTGTTGCTGACGGTGCTGCGCAGGCGGCTGCCACGACGGCTGTTGCCGTTCCGCCTGCCGCTGGCGTTGCGGCGGTTGGCCCTGTTGCATAGGCGGGTGTTGCCGCTGTTGCTGCTGCATCTGACGTTGTTGCGGCTGCTGCTGCGCCCGCCACTGCGGTGCATCCACCTGTCGCTGGCGGTGCTGCGCAGGCGGCTGCCACGACGGCTGTTGCCGTTCCGCCTGCCGCTGGCGTTGCGGTGGTTGGTCCTGTTGTATGGGCGGGCGTTGCCGTTCCCGCGTCTGGTGTTGACGTTGCTCCTGTTGCGCGCGTTGCTGTTGGTGCTGCCAGTGTTGCTGTCGGTCGTGCTGCTGCCGTTCCTGAGGTTGCGTCGTGCGCCAGCCATCTTCCGGCCGCCCGTTCCGCTGCGATCCCTGCCAATGCGGATTTTCCTCCGCCCGGCGCACGCCGTCATGCCGCGCCGCTTGTCTGTCGTCGCGCCAGTCGTTGCGGTGCGGTGTTCCGGCCCGATGGTCGTTGCGCTGCCAGTGTTCGGGTCGCGCATGAACACGGTCGATCTTGTAGCGGCTGCCGCGCTCGACGAACCCCCGGTCGAAGCCGCGATGAACGACGCGGTGATGTGCGTTGCGCGGCGGCGCCCAATGTCGCGTGTTGTGATAGATCGTCCGGTACTGTTTCACCACAATGACGTGATGGTGGATGACCGGCGCACCGAAATGATGGCGATAGACATAACTCCACCCGCCATGGTTCCAGCCTGGATTGTAGGACCAGTAGTTGACACCGAAGCCGATGGGCGCCCAGCCGATATAGCTGTCGCTGTAGCGCCACGTCACCCAGGCCGGCGCCCATACGCGGCCCGGCACCCATATCCAGCCGAAGGCGGCGTCCCACATCCAGTTGCCGTAATGAAACGGCGCCCAGCCCCAGGCGAAGCCCGAGGCCCAGGTCCAGCCATAGCCGTCGTCCCAGACCCAGCGCCCATGTGTGTAGGGTCGCCAGTCATGTGCCATGCCATGCGGATACCACACCGCGCCGTAGCTCGCGTGATGGGCCCACGTGCCGTAAGGCGCGAGCGAGTCGTAATAATAGGCGGCGTCGGAATGCGCGGGCGGATAGTAGCCGGCCTTTGCGGGTGTCGCTGTGGACATCCACAAGGCTAGCGCCGCCAGCAGGGCAAGCGTCATCGCGGTGCGCGGCTGCGTCCGGCGGGGAGGAAGGGCATACATGGAAACGGGGCCTCATCGACGATGATCGTCTGCCCGAAGGCGGCAAGGAGAGCCCTAGTGGCTTTGTCTCTTTGCTTTTCTCAAGCCGTGCCACCCTCGCTCTGGCGGTTCGACCCAAACGATCTCTGACGTACCCCGTAACGAACAGTTAACCGCATATCCGCCGGTTTGTCACCGCTTTTTGGCACAAATCGCGCCGCTTCTTGTGGCTTTTATGGGCGGGCTTTGGGAGAATGAACAACCGGAATCGCCCCGCAATATCAAGGCATTCTCGAGAAAAGGTCCCGATGTCCCCCAGCAAGGCAAAACCGAAGCCGGATGGCCGACGCCTTCGCAGCGAGGCAAGCCGGCAGCGCATCGTCGAGGCAATGCGCGATCTTGTCCGGGAAGGCAAGGTCGCGCCGCGCGCAGAGGATGTCGCCGCCCGCGCCAATGTCGGGCTGCGCAGCGTCTTTCGCCACTTCGACGACATGGAGACGCTCTATCGCGAAATCGCGGCCCTGATGCGCACCGAGCTGAGTCCGCTTCTCGCCGAGCAACTGCCGCCGGCCGACGCGCCGGACCTGCTGGAGCAACTCATCGCGCGCCGCGCGAAACTCTTCGAAAAGATCATGCCGCTGCGTCTGGCCGCCGATGTACACAGCCACGCCTCGCCGTTTCTGCGCGAGGACCGGCACTGGATGAATGAAAGCCTCCGCGCAATCCTGCGCGCGTCGCTCCCCGCGGCGTTGACGAAGGACCGCACATTGCTGGACGCCTTCGATGCTGCAATGAGCTTTGAATTCTGGCGCCGCCTGCGCGAGGACCAGGGCCTTACGGTTGCCCAGGCGCGCCGCGTCGTCGAGCGGGTGGTTGAAGCGCTAGCGAAATAGCGCCTCGACGCCGGTTCCCGTCAGCACATCGTCCACTGCCTTGCGGTCAGCCGGCGACAATGCTTCGCGTTTCTCGCGTAGCCATTGCAGGCACTTGCCCTGATAGGGGAAGGGCTGTTGCGTCCAGCGCTTTCCGTCGATCTCGGTCTCGACGGTCTCGGCACCGGCCGCCAGCGCTTTTGCATTGGCGATGAGGGTGGGAGCATAGACGCGCCCGACCTCTGCAAGCAGCCCGCGTATCGTTTCAGGGATCGCGCCGCGCTGCATCCAGTCACCTTCTGTCGGCTCAAGTCCCGACAGGTCTTCCATGATGTCGACCCAGGCGAAAACGCGCGGGCTCCGCGTGAGTGTTTCCTCCATCGGCGTCGGGTCGAAATGCGTGAGCTGCGTCAACTGGCCGAACACGCCGAAGTCGCTGCCGCCCGGCCGTCCGCCCATCAGGAAGGGCTGCACTTCGAGATGCGCCGACAGCGCATCGAGAAAACGCTGGTAGCTCGCCTCGATCACCGGCGCCGTCGTGTTGTTGGAACCGACGACATAGAGCCTTGATATCTGCCGGTCGGCAAAGAGCTTGCTCAATTTCGCAAGTTCGTCCTTCGGTGCGGTGATGCCGCGCCACATCGGCAGAATGGCCGCTGCCCGGTCGATGTCGGCCTTGTAGTGCCAGCGATAGTGAAACATCGCCTTGGTCAGCCATTCGTCGGCATAGTCCTCGAGCAGATAGTCGATGAATTCGACGACCGGATCGGCCGGCACGACATTGCGCCCGGCAAAGGCCTTTTCGAAGCGCCGGATCAGCGGCGTCGAATCGACCGCCGCTTCGTAAGGACCGTCGCCTTCCTTCAGATAGAAAGTCGGCAGCAGCGCCACCTTGGGCTTTGGCAGATTCTCCGGCACGTTGTGTCCGGTCAGCAGGAAGCGATAGGGGATATGACGATAGCGCAGCACCGAAAGCATCTTGCGCGTATAGGGCGAGCCGGGCGCCCCGCTCAGAAGCAGAGGTGTTGCGAGCGTCATTTTCGTTTCCTGTCCTTGTTGGTTTTCTGTCAGAGCGAGAGAATGTTTCCGGCCGCCGGATCGACTTTTCCGGCCAGCATTTCCGAATAGACCTTGCCGATCGCTTCCGGTCCCTTGCCGCGTTCGAGTTTGACCCATGTCTGGGCCTTGGCGGCAAAGGCGCGCCAGCTCTCGCCGAGTTTCGCGTCGAAACCTTTTTGTCCCCAGTCTTCCATCCGCTTGCGTGCCTGGTCGGGTGCGAAGAAGAGGTGCGGCTTGGCGCCGGGCAAGGCGCCGGACACGCGCGGCGCATCCCAATGCGACAGTCCCACTTGCGTACTCTCGACAAGATTGTCGCCGAAATGCCGGTGCACTGCCGACAGCACGTCGCCATTTCCGGCAAAATCGACCACAAGGGCCGGCCGGCTTGCATCCAGCGTCTCGATCTTGTCGTAGGTCAGCGCGCGATCGTAGCAACCCAGGCCTTCGACAAAGGCGAGGTTCCCGGCAGAGGTCAGCCCGACGACTTCCGGCCCTTGCGGCCGCCGCTGCGAAAGCCCGAAGGCGAGCCCGAACCCGGTCTTCGATGACGCGCTCAGCAGCACCGCCTGCTTTGCCCCGAAGAAATTGTTGTCGGCCAGCCAGTCGTCGATCAGGAACGACGTCGTATAGAGCGGCCGCAGGATCGGCTGCAAATCGTCGAGCACCGGCGCTGCGGCCTTGTCGGTCTTCACTCTTGTATATGTGTTGTAGACCGGATGCAGTTCGCGCCGCTGCTTGTAGAGGTCGAGCAGAGACCCCGGCGTCACGTTTTCGGGCTGCATCACGAGATGCGACGACATCGGGAAATAGCCGTAGAGCCGTTCGCCTTCGGCAATCCCTTTCGACCGCGAGCGCACCACCGTCGCATAGCCCCACACCGGAATGCGCCCCCAACCGTCCTCGGCCGGAAAGAATGACCAGTAGTTCAGCATGTCCCCGGCGACCGCATAGGTGATGTTGTTGGCGGTGAAGGCGAATTTCTCGATCTCGACCAGCACTTGGCCCTCGTCGAGCGCAATGTCCTCGGGCGCCGGCCCGCTCACCCATCTGGACTTGGAGAGGTCGGCGCGGTTGACGATGAAGTCTTGAGTTGCGGCCGTCATTGTCTTTCCTTTCGGCGTCGAACATGGCGATGCCGCGGATGATGTCACCGGTGCGGCGCCGGTCCTAGCGCCGTTCGCGCACATATGATTGTGCAGGATCGCCCATGCGGTGACCGGCTGTCGCATGGACAGACCATATATTGGCAACTAACGTGTCAATATATGGCGGACCGCCGTCGCGGTCAATGCGCCTGCCAGGAACGAAAAAGACGGGTAGATGAAGGTAGAGAACGGTGTGCGGCCGCCGGAAGCGCAGGTCGAAGCATTCTTTGCGAGTGCAGGCACACCCGACGACGGTCCCGTCGCTCTGCTCAATCTGCTGAAGTTCCGCCCCCATGCCGCCTATCCGGATGGAAGCGACGCTCACCTGACGGGTGAAGAGGCCTATATGCGCTATGGCTTTGAAGTGGCGAAGCTGATCGCGGCGCTCGGCGGCAGTTTCGTCTGGTTCGGCAAGGTTGACGGCATATTGGTCGGCGAGGTCGAGGACATGTGGGACAGGGTCGCCCTGATCGAATACCCCTCGCGCGCCGCCTTCCGGCAAATGCTCGAGTCCCCTGAATACAAGGCTATTGAAATCCATCGCGAGGCGGGCCTTGCCGGCCAGCTCGACATTGGCGCCGTTCGCGGCTGAGACCGCCGCCGCCAGCTGAAATCGCCGGTTTCGGACCGTCGCCGGCAACCCCTGACATCTGGCCTTGTCGAGTGTCCTTCGGCGGCGCATCATGCTCTCTGTTGCGCTTGCGCAGTACAAAAACATATCCGGCTGGCCGTTTTCCGGGGAGGGAACGCGGGTGGCCAGAAACGTCAAATGGGGAGGAGGGCGCATGTCGAAGCGTCGCGACGATATTGGTGCGGGTATCGGCGAGGAGGCGGCCGAAACGCCGAATGTCTTGAGTCCGATCGTCGGCATTAGCCGCGAGGATGTGCTTTCTGCCATCGGCTCGATCGTGGGCGGCGCGGCTCGTCAGCCCTTCACCTTCATGCAGCATATCGGTTCGTTCGGCCGCAACGTGGTCGACATCGTGGCCGGTGAAGACAAATTCGCGCCCCAGCCCAAGGATCGCCGCTTCGTCGATCAGGCCTGGCAGAAGAGCCCGGTCTATCGCCGGCTGATGCAGGGCTGGCTCGCCTTCCAGACGGAAGTCCACGGATTCATTCGCTCTCTCGATCTCGACCCGATCGAGCATGGCCGCGCCATGCTGGTCGCCGACATCATGATCGATGCCGTCGCGCCGACGAACACGCTGGTCGGCAATCCCTCCGCCGTGAAGCTCGCGCTTGACACCGGCGGCTCGTCGCTGGTGCAGGGCTTCCGCAATGCCATTGACGACTTGCGCAACAATCACGGCATGCCATCCCAGGTCGACAAGACGCCTTTCAAGGTTGGCGGCAATCTCGCCACCACCGAAGGCGCCGTCGTCTACCGCACCGAAATGCTGGAACTGCTGCAATATACGCCGAAGACCGACACCGTTCATGCGATGCCGCTGCTCTTCGTGCCGCCGCAGATCAACAAATATTATGTGCTCGACCTGACACCCGAAAAAAGCATGTCGCAATATCTGGTGCGCCAGGGCTATCGGGTCTTCGTCGTGAGCTGGCGCAATCCGGGTCCGGAACATCGCGACTGGGGGCTTGCGGATTATGTGTCCGCGCTGGTCGATGTCATCGGTGTCGTCTGCTCAATCACCGATTCCAAAAAGCTCAACATCTCCGGCGGTTGCTCCGGCGGCATCACCACGGCGACGCTTTTGAGCCACTTGGCGGCAAAGGGCGACGACCGCGTCAACTCGGTCACCTTCTGGGTCTGCGTTCTCGATCCGCGGATGGAAGACAGCGACGTCGGCGTGCTGGTCACGAAGCGCGGCATCGAAATGGCGCGAAAACGCTCGGCCAAGAAAGGCGTTTTGGCGGGCTCCGATCTGTCGCGCGTCTTCGCCTGGCTGCGCCCCAACGACCTGATCTGGAACTACGTCGTCAACAACTATCTCCACGGCCAGAAACCGCCGGCCTTCGACGTGCTCTTCTGGAACAATGACTCGACCAACCTCACCGCCGGTCTGCACTCGGACTATCTCTCGCTCTACGAGACGCAGCCCTTTGCCAATCCGGGTAAGGAGGAAATCCTCGGGCAACCGATCGATCTCGGAAAGGTCGCGATCGACGCCTTCATCGTCGGCGGCGTAACCGATCACATCACGCCCTGGGAAGCCTGCTACCGCACGACGAAAATGCTGGGCGGCAAGAAAGAGTTTGTACTGTCGAACAGCGGCCACATTCAGGCGATTCTCAATCCGCCCGGCAATCCGAAAGCGAAATATTTCGTTAACGATAAATTGCCCGACACCGCCGACGAATGGGCGGCGGGCGCCTCGGAAGTCATGGGGTCGTGGTGGGAACGCTGGGCGTCATGGCTCGGCGAGCGTTCGGGTGAAACGATCCCGACACCGAAAAAACTCGGAAATCGCAAATATAAACCTATGGATCCCGCTCCGGGCACTTATGTATTAGGCTGAGCAATCGCCGTTGAGTCGCCTCTTGCAGGCATCACCAGCCGGAGCCGTGATGACAGAAAGACAGCCCCGTTTCCGCGACGTCAGAGCGGGTTCCAACATACTGCGCACCGCGGTCTGGCACGGCGAGGGCAAGAACAAGGCGACGGCGCGTCCGCTTCTCTTCTTCAACGGCATTGGCGCCAATATCGAATTGATCGCGCCGCTCGCCGAAGCGTTGACCGATCGCGACATCATCGCGTTCGACGCGCCCGGCGTCGGCGGGTCGGCCGCCGCCGGCATTCCCTATCGCCCGTGGAACCTCGCGCGCATGGCCGCCGCCATTCTCGACGAGCTCGGCTATCACGGTGAAGTCGATGTGATGGGAGTCTCGTGGGGCGGTGCGATGGCGCAGCAATTCGCCTTTCAGTTCGGCTCGCGCGTCCACAGGCTTATTCTCTGCGCGACGTCGGCCGGCATGTTGATGGTGCCGGGCAATCCGAAAGCGCTGATGAAGCTTGCCCATCCGCGCCGCTACATGGACCCCGCCTATCTGATGAAGCATTTCGAAATGCTCTACGGCGACGACACGGCCGAGGCGCCGGATCATTCGAGCCGTCTGCGCGCCCCGACGATTCGCGGCTACTTCTATCAGTTGCTGGCCGGCATCGGCTGGACCAGCGTTCCCTTCCTGCCGTTCCTCAAGCAGCCGACGCTGGTGCTCGCCGGCGACAACGACCAGATCGTGCCGCTGATCAACGGTCGCTTCCTCGCCCAGCTCATCCCCGGCGCCCGCCTCGAAATCGTTTCGGGCGGCCACCTCTTTCTGGTCTCGCGCGCCAGCGAGGTGATCCCGCTGATCCGCGATTTCTTGGATGAGGAGCCGGAACCGCGCCCTTTCGCCGCAAAGCGGCGGCGGCCGGCAGCTAAGACGCCGGCAGCGCCTTTCGCCGTCAAAATGGCCGACTGAAGTCAGTTGTCCCGATGGAAACGGCAACCGCCCGCCCTCCGCGCGGCGGTTGCGCTTCGCGGCGTTCGCGACTATATTAATGATATACATTAAAAAGCGTTCCGGGCGCTGAGCCGGGGCGGGGGAGCGAGACATGAAAATCGGAAAGCGCGGCATCGGCGTTCTCGCCGGTCTGGCGGCCGTCGTTATCGTTGCCGGCGTGCTGTTCAGCCGGTACTGGATTTACATTCCAGGTCTCATCGACGCCTGGCGCGATCCGGTCGGACCCAATGTCGAAGTGGTCTGGGACGAGGGCCCGGCCGAAGCCGCGCAAGCCCCGTCGGAGCGCGCCCCCAACATCATCGTCATTCTGGTCGACGATATGGGCTTCAATGAGCTGACGCTCCATGGCGGCCTTGCCGGCGGCACGGTGCCGACACCGCATATCGACGCCATCGCGAAGAACGGTGTCACCTTCACCAACGGTTATGCCGGCAATGCCGCCTGTGCACCCTCGCGCGCCGCCATCATGACCGGCCGCTTCGCCACCCGCTTCGGCTTCGAGTTCACGCCGGCCCCCAAAGCATTCGCCAAGAACATCGCGCGCTTTAACCGCGATGCAGGCGCCATGTACTATGAAGACCGTGAACCGTTGGTGCCCGAACCCGATGCGATGACGCTGCCGGCTGACGAAATCACCATCGCCGAGGCATTGAAGGGCGCTGGCTACCGCACACTGATGCTGGGCAAATGGCATCTCGGCGGCACCGAAACCTCGCGCCCCGAGAAGCGCGGTTTCGACGAGGCGTTGGGCTTCATGCCGGGCGCGGCCTTGTTTCTGCCGGTGGGCGATCCGAACGTCGTCAATTCGAAGCAGGATTTCGACCCCATCGACCAGTTCCTCTGGGCCAATCTGCCTTTCGCCATTCAGTTCAATGGCTCGCAGCGCTTTGCGCCGTCGCAATACATGACGGATTATCTGACCGACGAAGCGGTGAAGGCGATCCATGCCAACCGCAACCGGCCCTTCTTCATGTATCTTTCCTACAACGCGCCGCACACGCCGCTCCAGGCGCTGAAGTCCGACTACGGCGCGCTGTCGCATATCGAAAACCACACCGAACGCGTCTACGCAGCGATGATCGTCGCGCTCGATCGTGGTGTGAAGAAGGTCATGGAAGCGCTGCGCGAAAACGGACTGGAAGAAAACACCATTGTCATGTTCACCAGCGACAATGGCGGCGCCAATTATGTTGGCCTCGCCGACCTCAACAAGCCCTATCGCGGCTGGAAGCTCACCTTCTTCGAAGGCGGCGTTCACGTGCCTTATTTCATGCAATGGCCGGCGCGCATTCCGGCAGGCACCGTCTATGATGGGCCGGCCGCGCATGTCGACATCTTCGCCACCGCGGCGGCGGCGGCCAGCGTGAGCCCGCGCAGCGACCGCATAGTTGACGGCGTCGATCTCGTGTCGCTGGCACTCGGCGAGGCGTCGCGGCCCGATCGTCCGCTCTTCTGGCGCTCCGGCCACTACAAGGCGTTGCTGAAAGATGGCTGGAAACTCCAGGTCTCCGAACGTCCGGAGCGCAACTGGCTCTTCAATCTGGCCGTCGATCCGACGGAGAAAAACGATCTGTCGGAAGCCGAACCTGCCAAACTCGCCGAGATGATCGCAGCTCTGAACGAAATCGACGGTGAACAATCCAAGCCGATCTGGCCGGCCTTGCTTGAAGCGCCGGTGATGATCGACCGTCCGCTGGGCGGCGAGCCGCGCGGACCGGACGACGAATATGTCTACTGGGCGAACTAGCAGGGTTCTTCTCTCGGCGACGGCGGCGGCGCTGCTGGGCGCCGCCGCCATCGCCGTATGGTTGCACGGCGGATCGAACGCGACGCGCATGGCCGCGGCGGAGCCGTCGCGCTGCCTCGCCGGCGATGGCGATCGCCGCGAGCTCTGGGTGCCCGCAGGTACCTTCGCGATGGGAGACACGCTCTACCCGGAAGAAGGCCCGCCCCGCACGGTTTCGGTCGAAGGCTTCTGGATGGACAGCACCGAAGTCACCAATCGTGACTTCTCGGCCTTTGTCGCCGCGACGGGCTACGTGACGGTTGCCGAGCGCCCGGTCGATGCGATGTTGCACCCGCACCTGCCGCCCGAAATGCGCAAGCCCGGCGCGGTCGTCTTCGTCATGCCGAACGATGTCGACGGCATGGGCGACATATCGCAATGGTGGCAATACGTTCCGGGCGCGAACTGGCGCCATCCCGGCGGCCCGAAAACCTCGATCGAAGGCCGTGAAGATTTTCCGGTCACCGCCGTTGCGCTTGAGGATGCGCGCGCCTATGCGCAATGGAAGGGCAGGGCGCTTCCCACCGAAGCCGAATGGGAATGGGCTGCCCGCGCCGCCGACCCCGATGCGCCGCCGGCACGCGAGCGTCCGCAGGAAGCGAACACCTGGCAGGGCCTGTTCCCGGTCGTCAACACCGCCGAGGATGGCTTCGTCGGCGTCGCGCCGGTCGGTTGCTTCGAGGGCAACGCGCTCGGCTTGCACGACATGCTCGGCAATCTCTGGGAATGGACCGCCGACGCCTATGACGGCCGTCGCGATGCGAACGTGATCAAGGGCGGTTCATATCTGTGCGCCCCGAACTATTGCATGCGCTACCGCCCGGCGGCGCGCCAGCCGCAGGAAGTGGACCTCGCGACCTCCCATCTCGGCTTTCGTACGGTCCGCGCCGCGCCCGTTTCCGGACGCGGCGAGCCGTGATCCGTTTCAGCGCACTACGAGCCGCCTGAGTGCGGCCGGCCAGAAGGCGTCCCTCACCTCGCGCGAATTGCAGGTGCTCGAATGTTTGGCCGAAGGTCAGAGCAACAAGGTCATCGCCGCCAATCTCTCGATCACCGGGGACACGGTGAAAGCCCATCTGAAAAGCCTCTACGACAAGCTCGGCGCCTCCGACCGCGCCCTCATCCGTGTAGTACCGCCCCGGCTTCCCGCAGCTGATCCTTGTCCTGAGGCAGGAGAGGATGCTGCGGGACGGCCGAAAGCGTTGCGCGGCGCTTTCCGTCGCCGCTTCGGCGCGCCCTGGAAGGCGAAGGAAGATGACTTCACCCGGGGTCCTCGACATCAATCTCGCCGGCGCCGGGCGGCCTCGCCGCCTGTGTCGCCAGCAAGCACGGCACCGTCGGTCTGGTGAAATCGGTGGCCATCGACGTGGCGAAGTCGGGCATCCGCGTCAATGCGCTCTGCCCCGGCATAATCGAAAACCGCGATGGTGGACCGTCTCGCGACCGACGTGCCCGGTTTCCGCGAAGCCCTGCTGGCGTTGAAGCCGATGGGCCGCCTCGGCGTGCGGTCCGAAGCCGCCGAAGCGGCGATCTGGCTCGCATCGCCCGCCGCCAGCTTCATCACCGGCCATGCGCTCGCCGTCGATGGTGGCTACGCGGCGCAGTAACGCCGCGCGCGCAGTTCCGCACGTTTTGGGCATCCGCACGCCGATTGTCCATATTTCGCCCCATACGGGACTTTTTTCCGCCAGATGCGTCCGTCATGCTGGGCGCATGACGATTGAACGTCCTGCCACCGAAACACGAGCGGAAAACAGCCAAAACGGGCGCATTCTGCGGCCCGGGCGCAATGTCTGGCGCATCGAAGAAGCGTCGCGCGCCCGCCTTCTGGTCGATGCGGCGGAATATTATGGTGTCCTTCGCCGCGCGATGCGTTGCGCCGAACATTCGCTGCTGATCGTCGGCTGGGACATCGACAGCCGCACACCGCTGGTCGGTCCGCAAGGCAGCGCCGATGACGGCCTGCCCGAAACGCTTGGCGCGTTCCTCACGGCGCTTGCCGAAGAAAAGCCGAACCTTTCAATCAAGCTGTTGCTCTGGGATTATTCGGTTCTCTACGCCAAGGAGCGTGAGCTGCTGCCTGCCATGCAGTTCCGCTGGATGTCGCCGGGTAATATCGATCTCTGTCTCGACAACGAGATACCGCTCGGCGGGTCCCATCATCAAAAGCTCGTCGTCATCGACGACCGCCTGGCCTTTTGCGGCGGTCTCGATCTCACCATCCGCCGCTGGGACACGTCCGACCACGCACCGGACAATCCCCACCGCGTCGATCCGCAGCAGGAGCCTTACCGGCCGTTTCACGACGTCCAGATGATGGTCGATGGTGCGCCGGCCGCCGCGCTCGGCGATCTGGTGCGCCGCCGCTGGCGCCGGGCCGCGAACGAAAAGCTGAAGCCGCCGCCGCCCGCCGGCGATCGCTGGCCCGAAGGCGTCGAACCGCACTTCTCCAATGTCGCCGTCGGCATCGCGCGCACCGAGCCGCCATACAAGGGCGAAAACGGTACGCGCGAGGTCGAGGCGCTCTTCACCGACATGCTGGCGCGTGCCCAACGCTGGGTCTATATCGAAAACCAGTTTCTGACCTGCACCGAAATCGCGCGGCAGCTCGCCGGCCGGTTGCGCGAAAAGCCCGAGCTCGAAGCGCTGCTGGTCGTCCCGCAATCCCATCGCAAATGGCTTGAGCACCGCACCATGCTGGTCGGCCGTCTCCGTTTTATGGACGTGCTCCGCCGCGCCGGCATCGAGGACCGCGTACGCGTGCTGACGCCCTCGGTCGGCGCGGGTGACGATGCCACCGGCATCATGGTTCACTCCAAACAGGCGATCGTTGACGACGTTCTTCTGCGGTTCGGTTCCGCCAATCTCTGCAACCGCTCGATGGGCCTCGACACCGAATGCGACCTCGCTGTCGAAGCCGCGGGCGCGGAAGATCGCGAGGCCGTCATGGGCGCTCTCGGCCGCCTTCTTGGCGAGCATTGCGGCGCCGAACCGCGCGACGTCGTCGCGGCCTTGCACGAAACCGGCTCTCTCTTCGCGGCGATGGATCGTTGCGGCGGCGGCAGCCGTTCGCTCGTGCCCATCGAAGATGACGAAGCCGAAATTCGGGAAAACGTGACGGCGATCGAGGCTATTGCGGATCCCATCCGTCCGCCCGTGCCCGGCGACTCTCTCGCCGGCATTGTCGACGTGCCGGGCGGGAAGGGCAGGCACCGCAATCTTTCGGCCCTGATGAAGGGCATTGCCGTCCTTCTCCTCATCGCCGGTCTTGGCCTGCTCTGGCGCTACACGCCGCTGGCGGAACTGGCCGAACCCGAAACCATGCGCGGCACGCTCGGCAGCATCTCCGCTGCGCCGCTCGCGCCCTTTGTCGTCGTCGGCCTCTATGTGCTGGCGGGCTTCGTTGCCTTTCCGGTCACTTTGCTCATCGCCGTCACGGCCGCGACTTTCGGTCTCTGGCCGGGCATTCTCTATGCGGCGCTCGGCGCCATGTCGAGCGCGCTTGCGACCTACGCGGCGGGTCGCCGTCTCGGTTCCGGTCTGCTGCGAAACATGCTGGGCCCGCGCGTCAATCGCGTCTCCGCCGCGGTCGGTGAAAAAGGTGTTGTCGCGCTCGCCACGGTGCGCCTTGTGCCGGTCGCACCTTTCCTGTTGGTCAATCTCGTGGCCGGCGCGCTCCGCATCCGCCTGCTCGACTACACGGTCGGAACGGCGCTCGGTCTCGCACCCGGCATCGTGCTGATGTCGGTGCTCGGGGATCGCATCTTCACGATGCTCGAAAACCCGACACTGGCCGACCTCGCCGTCGTCGCCGGCGCCATCGCCGCCTGGATCGCGCTCGCGCTCGGCCTGCAGCGCTTCCTCTCGAAGCGGAGGAAGTCCGAGTGACAAGGCCCGGACTTCGCGTGCTGAGCTGGAACATTCACGGCGGCATCGGTCCCGACCGGCGCTACGATCTTGGCCGCATCGTCGATCTCGTCGCCCGGCACGACCCGGATGTGATCGCCTTCCAGGAGATCGACTCGCGTGGCCGCGCGGGCGAAAACGCGCCGCTCGCCGTGTTGTGCGAAGCACTCGGCGAACATGCCGCCGAAGGCCGCACCATCGTCGCCCCCGACGGTCATTACGGCCATGCCGTCATCAGCCGCTACCCGCTTGCCGACACCGGCGTCACCGACCTTTCATTTCGCTCGCGCGAGCCGCGCTGCGCCATCGCCACACATCTCGAAACGCCGCATGGCAAGGTCCGCCTCGTCACCGTGCATCTCGGGCTCAGCGTATGGGAGCGCCGCATGCAGTCGGCCGTCCTCGCCGCTCTGGCACGGCCTCACGGGCTGCCGTCCATCGTCATGGGCGATTTCAACGACTGGTTCTCGTTCGGCTGGGTCCGCCGCCGCCTGCGCACCGTGTTGCCGGCGCGCACGATGCAGCGCACCTTTCCAGCGGCGCGTCCGCTCTTCCGCCTCGACCGCATTTACTGCGGCGGTCCGGCCGCGATCCACCGGAGCTGGACGGATGCACAGGCGCGGAAAATTTCCGATCACCTGCCCATTATCGCCGACATCGGCATTGGAACGCAGGCAGGTGCACCGGCGGCGAACCGCGAAGCGCGGGCGGCGATTTCTATGCCGCCGTCCGGCTTCTTGCCTCGGCCTTCCCGGCACTCACCTGCTTCGCATGTTCCTGGCGAAGACGGCCGACCGCTAGCCAAACTTCGATGATGAAGACCGGAATAAACAGGATAAAGACGTTGGCAAGCGCTCGGTAGAGCCATACAGCCGATGAGAAGGTGAGATTGGTTGGAACATTGGTCAACGCTGCCATTTCGATCGCAAATACTTCAATGGCGTCCAGCAAGGCGCCTTTCAGTGTCATGTCGACAACGAAGAAAAGCGTTTCGGGAACTCCCGGAGCGACGACGGGTTCTCCGGTTCGCACATCCGAAAGCGCAGCGACGCCGGGATTGAGCCACGAGTAGTTGATTGCGAACAGGAAGAGCAGGGCACCAGGCACGACGATTCCGAGAAAGGTCAGGCGCACAATGCCGTACATCGTGGCGTTGAAGCGTGTGGCGATGATCGCGGCGTCGCGGTTGCCGCGCCTTCTCCAGCCATGCACGGTTGAAGGAAGTCGGCCGCGCCTGTCCGGCGCAATGGCCGCCTTCGGGTTCCGGCGTACCGCCACGAGACGCACGTATTCGACAACGGCAAACGTTACCGAAAGCAGTGCGATGAGCGAACCGGCTGCGACCGCGATCCAGCGCTGCGTTTCCTCGTCCGCCAGCCAAGTGGATATGCTTGAAATGAATTGCTCCACGCGCAATCCTCCCTCTCATGCGCGGAGTGGCCCCCTGCTGAATATGATTTCAGGAACGTAGCGGGAATTCAAGCGCTAGCGCCGCGGCGTTCCGTCCAGCGTCAGAATATCCGCATAGAGATCGGTCCGCCGGTCGCGAAACACGCCCCAGTTGACTCGTTGCCGCCGGTTCTTCTCGATATCGAAACTCGCGGTCAGAACCGCCTCTTCCCGTTCATCGGCCTCGGCGACCTTCGCCCCTGTTGCATCGGTAATGAAGGACGAGCCGTAAAAGGTGATCGCGCAGCTCTTTCCCTCCTCGCGGCCGACGCGGTTCGACGCGACCACCGGTACGAGGTTGGCCGCCGAATGGCCCTGCATCGTGCGCTGCCAGTGATCGCGCGAATGGACCGTCTCGTCATGCGGCTCCGAGCCGATGGCGGTCGGATAGAGGATCACGTCGGCGCCCTTCACGGCCAGGATGCGCGCCGCTTCCGGAAACCACTGGTCCCAGCAGATCGCGGCGCCCACGCGGCCAACGCGGGTGTTCCAGACGTGAAAGCCGGTATCGCCGGGGTTGAAGTAGTACTTCTCCCGATAGCCCGGCCCGTCGGGAATATGCGACTTGCGGTAGACGCCCAGAATATCGCCGCTGTCGATCATCACCAGAGAATTGTATTGCGCGTTGTTGGCACGCTCGTAGATCGACACTGGAATGACCGCCTTGTATTCGGCGGCAAGCGCACGGAAATGATGCACCGCCGGATTGTCGGCGACGGGCGTTGCAAGATGCATGAGATCCGGTTCGGTGTCCTTGCAGAAATAAGGTGTCTCGAACAGTTCCTGCAGCAGGATCACCCGTGAGCCTTTTTCAGCCGCCGCCCGCACCAGCTTCTCGGCCCGCGCGATATTCTCGTCGCGATCGTGTCCGCAGGCCATTTGCGTGGCGGCGACGGTGATCTCGGTCATCTTGAAACTCCGAAAATTGCGCCGCCGGAGCGCCCTCTGTCCGGCCGCGAGGCATTCCTTTGTACCGCAATGGCGCGTTTGCGTCCGTTTCGTCCGTCTTGCTTCAATTTGCCGCCGCTCCGCCTGTTGAACGCGGGCGCCCACGGGTCTCTACTTGTCAAATAGAGGCATGTCCCGGACATGCCGATAATCCCGCCGGAGCGAAGGCGGGTAAAGGGGGATAGGCCGGATGCTGCGTCATTTCGTTCATATCCTTGATTTTCCGAAGGATGAGTTCCTGCGGATGATGGAGCTGACGGCCATGCTGAAGCGGGCCGACAAGGACGGTGCCTGTCCGCGGCTCCTGTCCGGCGCGTCGCTCGGCATGATCTTCGAGGAGCCGTCCACCCGCACCCGCGTCTCTTTCGAGGTCGCGATGACCAAGCTCGGCGGTCACGCGCTTTATCTCCGCCCCGGCGAAATCCATCTCGGTGCCCGCGAGTCGATCGCCGACACGGCCCGCGTCGTCTCCCGCATGGTCGACGTCATCGAGGCGCGCACCCTGAAACACCAGACCGTTCTCGATCTGGCGAAATACGCGACCGTGCCGGTCATCAACGGCCTCACCGATTTCAACCATCCGACACAGGTTCTCTGCGATGTCTTCACGATGACGGAGCATGCGCCGAAAGGAAAGAAGCTTGAAGACCTCAAGCTGGTCTTTGTCGGCGACGCCACCAATGTCTGTGTCTCGCTGATGTTCATCTGCGCCCGCATGGGCATTGCTTTCACGCAGGCCGCGCCTGAAAAATATCAGGTGCCGCAGGCGCACCGCGATCTCGTGCGCGAGGCGGCGGCGGAATCGGGCGCCGCGATCTCCTTCACCGACGATCCGGTCGCCGCCGTCGCCGACGCCGATTTCATCTACACCGATCTCTGGTGGTGGATCGGCCAGGAGAGCGAAATTCCCGACCGGCAGGCGGCCTTCATGCCGAAATTCCAGATCAATGCCGGCCTGATGGCGAAGGCGCCGCCCACTGCCCGCTTCATGCACTGTCTGCCGGCCTCGCGCGGTGTCGAGGCAACCGACGAGGTCATGGACGGTCCGCAGTCGATCATTCTCGACCAGTCCGAAAACCGCCTGCACACCGAAAAGGCGCTGCTGGTCTGGTTCGTCTATCCGCGTCTGAAAAAACCCTCCGACGCCCTGCTGGCGCGTCACCGGGGTATTGCGGAGGATTTTTTGTCCGATTTCATGTGAGCTTGCGTGACGGCGCGGCGCGTCTCTTGCCGTGAGTAACCGGATTTACTCGAACGGGAGAAACAAATGACCGACATATCCGCCGCCAATCCGCGCGGCTACAAGAAGGTGATGCGCGGGCTCGACCTGACGTTGTTCACCGTTTGCGCCATTCTCGTGATCGACCAGCTCGCGGCATCCGCGGCCATCGGCCCGCAAGCCGTCTTCTGGTGGGTTTTCACGATGATTTTTTTCTTCGTGCCCTACGGCCTCATCACCGCCGAACTGGGCAGCACCTATCCCGATCAGGGCGGCATCTATGCCTGGGTACGCCGCGCTTTCGGCGCGCGCTGGGGCGGCCGCACCGCATGGCTCTGGTGGATCAACGTCGCGCTCTGGCAGCCCTCCGTCTTTATTCTTTTCGCCGGCATCTTCGCGGCGCTCTTCATGCCCGATCTTGCGCTCTGGACGCAGATCGCGATTGCCGTCGCGCTGACATGGTTGACCGTCTGGATCAATGTCGTCCGTCTCGATGTCGGCAAATGGGTGCCCAATCTCGGCGCTGTCTTCAAGGTCGCGATCATGCTGGTCATCGGCATCGGCGGCTTCGTCTACGCCGGTAACCACGGCGTCGCCAACGAACTGACCTTCGAAAGCATGGCGCCGAGCTGGGGGGTGACGCTCGCCTTCCTGCCGGTCATCGTCTACAACTTCATGGGCTTCGAGCTGATGTCCGGCGCCAGCGCCGAGATGAAAAACCCGGCCCGCGACGTGCCCCTCACCATCGCCATCTCCGGCATCCTGATCGCGGCGTTCTATCTCTTCGCCACGATCGGCATCCTGATCGCGCTGCCCCTCGACGACATCAACCTCGTCAGCGGCATTGTCGACACGCTGCGCGTACTGCTGGGCGAGGGCGGGGTGGCCGGCACGTTCGTCATCCTGCTGGGTCTCATGGCGCTTTATTCCTTCCTCGCCAACATGGTCACATGGACGATGGGCGCCAACCGCTCGGCCGCCGAAGCCGCGCTCGACGGCAACCTGCCGTCGATGTTCGCGCGTCTTCATCCCGAGCACAAAACACCCGCCAACGCCGCCATTGTGACGGGCATCGTCACGACGGTCGTCATCGTGATCTACGGCCTGCTCGCGGCCGATGCCGAAGACCTTTTCTGGACGCTCTTTGCCTTCTCCTCCATCGTCTTCCTGTTGCCCTATCTGGCGATGTTCATGGCCTTCCTGAAGCTCCGCCGCATCGACCCCGACAGGCCGCGCCCCTATCGCGTGCCGGGCGGCGCCGGCGTGGCGCTGGCGCTCACCGCGCTCTGCATGGTCTTCATCGTTCAGGCGATCGTCTTCTTCATCTACACGCCGGAGGAGTTCGACATGACCTATGCGGCCTCCATCGTCATCGGCGTTGTCGTCACGGTGCTGATCGGCGAGGTTCTCATCCGCCGCGCCGGCCGCGCGGCCGGCGGCTGAGGCGCGCATGCGGGTTCTCGTCGCCATCGGCGGAAACGCGTTACTGAAGCGCGGCGAGACGCTCGGCATCGGCAACCAGCGCCGCAACATGAGCGATGCGGCGCTGGCACTGGCTGCCATTGCAAACGAGCACCGCACGATCCTCGTTCACGGCAACGGGCCGCAGGTCGGCCTCCTGGCGCTGGAGGCTGGCGCCTACAAGGACGCGCCGCCTTATCCGCTCGACGTGCTGGGCGCGGAATCGCAAGGCATGATCGGTTACGTAATCGAGGAAGCCCTGCGCCGTGTGATGCCCGGCAGCGAAATCGTGACGCTGCTGACGCAAACCATGGTCGATCCGGACGATCCGGCCTTCGCAACGCCGTCGAAGCCCATCGGCCCCCTCTACGACGAGGCGACGGCAAAGGCGCTGGTCGCCGAACGCGGCTGGTCGGTCGCGCCCGACGGCCCAAATGGAAAAGTCTGGCGCCGCGTCATCGCCTCGCCCGCGCCGCGCGCCATTGTCGAGCTTGAAACGATCCGTAGGCTGATGGAAGGTGGTTGCCTGGTCGTTTGTGCGGGCGGCGGCGGCATTCCGGTGCGGGCCGGCGCGGATGGCGCCCCCGAAGGCGTCGAAGCCGTTATCGACAAGGATCTTGCCGCTTGCCTGCTCGCCATCGAACTTGGTGTGGAACGCCTGCTGATCCTCACCGATGTTGAAGGCGTCTACACCGATTGGGGAAAGCCGTCGCAACGCCTGCTGAAATCGGTGTCCGCCCGCGATCTCGACCCCGCGTCCTTCGCCGCCGGTTCGATGCGCCCCAAGATCGAGGCCGTCCGGCGCTTTGCGTTGGAGACCGGACACCCGGCCTTCATCGGCCGCCTCGACGATGCGGTCTCCATCATGGCTGGCGAGGCCGGGACAAGGGTGTCCCCATAAGCGTCTCGTGACAGTTTTTTGACAAAACGGTGACAGCGCCGATCGGCATGTTATGCCTGTTGGCGTCTTGCTATGCTCGCGCGGGCGGGCAGGCGCGAAAAAAGCGCGGAAATCCGGACCGGAAATGGTTGTAAGCACAGTGAGCACAAGTCCGGCCGGCAGCTTTCATGTCGTTCCGCCGCCGCCGCCGCGCCCGGCGCAATGGAGCGAGCTCGTCATCGCGATCGCGCTGGCGCTGCTGTTGAACCTTCTCTTCATCCTGCCGTTTTTATTGACGAATCCGGCGCCGAACGCACCCGCCGACCCGCCTGCCATCAGCGTCGAACTGGTGCCCGAGGCCCAGGCCCCCCCGCCGCCACCCCCCGCGCCGCAGCCAGAGCCCGAACAAGAGGCTAAGCCATTGCAGGAGCGCAGTTTTACACGCTCCGGCGGCGAAGCCGTGGCGCCGCCCGGTCCCGAGGCCGAAGAGGAAGCCGCAGCACCCGAAGAGGCCCCCGAGGTCGAGCCCGAACCCGAGCCGGAAGAGGCACAACCTACTGAAAAGAAAGAGGAAAGTCAGCCTCAGGACATCCCGGAATGGGCCCGCACCGTCGAGCCAAGCTATGTCGTTCCGGCCCGGCCCACACCACCCGGCTCGCTCACCGGCAGCGCCGGCGGCGGTGATCCCTATCTCAATGCCATGTGGGCGCGTGTGCGCGCCAATCTGGTCTATCCGCGCGAGGCCGGCGGCCGCAGCGGCGTTACGCGCTTCGAGATGGTGCTGCACCGCTCGGGGCAGGTTATCTCATTGAAGTTGCTCGCCTCTTCAGGACATCCCGCCCTCGATCGCGCGGCCCGCGAAGCCATCGATCGCAGTCTCCCCTTCGCGCCTTTCCCGCCAGAGGTCCGGGCAGTAGCCGTCCCCCTGATCGCCAGCATCCCTGTCGCTCCCTGATCTGTTTGTGCCTTTCTTCCATAACCACCCTTTCGGGTGGGTATAGGGTGGGCAAACGGGTTCAGCATCCCCCCAACAACAAGGCGGCATCGGGGAGGATCGGATGCTGAAATCCGTAAGCAGTTGGCTTCGTGGGAAAAATCCCGCGCCATCGGGGGAAGATCAGGTGCCGCAAAGCGCCCGTCACTGGTATGCCAACAAGCGCCCGAAAAATGTAACCCGCCCGCTATTCGGGTTCGACGCGCAACAGGCTGCCGTTTTCCTTGTCTGTCAGCAGATAGAGATAGCCGTCGGGGCCGGTACGCACCTCGCGAATGCGCTGGCCGAGTTCGCCGAATAATTCTTCCTGCCCGGCAACTTCGCCGTCGACGAGATGCACGCGGCGTACATGCTGCCCCGCCAGCGCGCCGGCAAAGAGGTCGCCCTGCCATTGCGGAAACCTGTCGCCCCGATAGAGCGTGAAGCCCGCCGGCGCGATCGACGGCGTCCAGTGCAGGAACGGCTGTTCCATGCCTTCATACTCGACAAACGGCGAAACGCGCGCGCCCGAATAGTCGATGCCGTGCGTGATGACCGGCCAGCCGTAATTCTTGCCGGGTTCGACGATGTTGATTTCGTCGCCGCCTTGCGCGCCGTGTTCGTGCGTATAGATGCGGCCGGACACGTCGTCGCGGAGAATACCCTGCACGTTGCGGTGGCCATAGCTCCAAATCTGCGGCAATGCATCTTCGCGCCCGACGAACGGCCCGACGAACGGATTGTCCGCCGGCACGCTGCCGTCATCATTGATGCGCACGATCTTGCCGAGATGGTTGTCGAGCGTCTGTGCGTACTCGCGATAGTCGAAACCATCGCCGGTCGTCACCAGCAACGTCTCGTCCGGCAGGAAGAGCAACCTGCCGCCATAATGGACAGGCGTATCCTTCGCCGGCTCAACCTCGAAAATCACCTCGAGATCGTGCAACGAAGCACCGTCGAACCGCGCCCGGGCGACGCGCAGCGCATTGGCGTCGGCTGTTCCATGCGCATAGGAGAGATAAAGGAGGCGGTTGGTCGCAAAACCGGGATGGAGGACTGCGTCGAAGAGGCCTCCCTGGCTGCGAAAGAACACAGGCGGCACGCCGGCCACGGGATCGGGCGACAATGCACCGTCCCTGACCGACCTGATCTGGCCGCTCAATTCGACAACGAGCATCGATCCGTCGGGCAGGAATGTCAGGCTCCATGGATGGTCAAGGCCCTCGGCCACGGGCACGACGCGGTAATTGGCGCTCGCCGGGGACGCCTCCTGGGCGAACGCCGATCCGGCGACTGCCGCGGAAAGAGAAATTGTCAGCGCAAGGCCGATCAGTATCCGTTTGCTCATTTGCCCGATTCCCGTCCCCTGTGCTTCCATTCTGTGCAATTCTAGCGTGAGATCGGGGCAGAAAGAAATCATGGGGACGAAAATGTGGGTCTTGAGGGTGGTGCTGGCATTTATTCTGGCGGTCGTCGTTGCCACGGTGCTGGGCGCGGTTGCGCATACGCAGTTTGTTCTGGCGCGCCTTTCCGGCCTCGGGGTCGACATATCGTTGGGTGAACGGCTGTCGACGACGCTGCACGATATCGTCGGCATGGCGCCGCTCTTCGGCGCGATCGTCGGTTCGGGCTTTGTCGTCGCGATGGCCGCTGCCGCACTGGTCTACCGGCTTGCCGGCATCCAGCGCACGTTGATCTACACGGTCGCCGGCGCGATCTCGCTTTGCGTGACGCTGCTGGTGATGAATTCGGTTTTCGAGATCACGGCCATCGCCGGAGCGCGCTCGACGCTCGGCTTCCTTGCCCAGATGGCCGCCGGCGCCATTGGCGGCTTGACCTTTGCCAAGGCCCTGCCGGCGCGCTGAATGTGGCGCGGGGAAAGCCGGGACGGGGACTGTTGCGTCCCGGTTTCGGCCGGCGCAATTCGGATGCGCGCCTCACCTGAAAATCTTGCCTCTTTGCGCCTGCCGGTGCAGCCTGTTGACTTGGCGTGGCGGTGCCGCCGCGCCCGCATCGTTGTCGGAGCTGCGGGGGGATCGCGTTGCCTGGAGCGGTAAAAGCCTATGTCAGGTATGTCGAGGCGGTAAACCGCGTGGTCGGGCGTCTGGCGATGTACCTGATCTTCGTAATGATCGGAATCCTGCTCTATTCGTCGTTTTCCCGCACTGTCTACAACGTGCCCATCGTCTGGGTGATGGAGATGGGCCAGTTTCTGCTGGCCGCCTACTATCTGCTGGGCGGCGCCTACGCCATGCAGATCGACGGTCATGTGCGGATGGACCTCCTTTATGGCCGGCTGTCGCCGCGCAAGAAGGCCTTCACCGACACCATCACGGCCTTCTTCCTGATTTTCTACCTTGTGGTCCTGCTGATGGGTGGCATATCGAGCACCGAATATGCGCTCACCTACGGCCAGAAAAACTACACCGCATGGGGCCCGCCGCTGGCGCCAATCAAGATAATAATGACCATCGGCATCGGCCTGATGCTGCTGCAGGCCGTCGCCATCTTCTTTCGGGATCTTGCCCGTGTTCGCGGTGAGGAACTCGAATGAGCTACGAGTTGATCACGCTGCTGATGTTCTCGTCGCTGATGTTGTTGCTGCTTACCGGGCAGCGCGTCTTTGGCGCGATCGGCTTTGTTGCGGCCGCTGCGGCACTGCTTCTCTGGGGCGACGGCGCTTCCGAAATGCCGTTCAACGCCAGCTTCATCGTCCTCAACTGGTACCCGCTGCTGACGCTGCCGCTCTTTATCTACATGGGCTACATGCTGTCGGAGTCCGGCATCGCCAACGATCTCTACAAGGCGTTTCACGTCTGGATGGGCCCGCTAAGCGGCGGCCTTGCCATCGGCACCATCGGCTTGATGGTCGTGATCTCGGCGATGAACGGCCTCAGCGTCGCCGGTATGGCGATCGGTGCCAGCATCGCCTTGCCGGAGCTGCTGCGTCGCGGCTACGACAAGGTCATGGTGACCGGCGTCATCCAGGCCGGCAGTTCGCTCGGCATCCTGATTCCGCCCAGCGTCGTCCTGGTGCTCTATGCGATGATCGCGCGCCAGCCGGTGTTGCAACTCTGGCTCGCCGGCGTCGTGCCCGGGCTGATCATGGCGACGTTCTTCGCCATCTACATCTACATCCGCTGCCGCCGCAATCCGGCGCTCGCGCCCACCTTGCCGCCCGAGGAACTTGATGTCGGCTTGAAGGAAAAGCTTCTGCTGCTGCGCGCCGGCATCGCGCCGCTGGCAATATTTTTCGCGATGATGGGTCTCTTCCTGATGGGCGTGACGAGCCTCGTTGAAAGCGCGGCGGTCGGTGCTGCTGCGGCAACGCTGGTGGCTCTCTTCAAGCGCCGTCTCACCGGATATGTGCTCGACGAAACGGTGCGCAAGACGCTCAGCATCACCTGCATGTTCATGTGGATTATTCTCGCCGCCTTGTGCTTTGGCGCCGTCTATGACGGGCTCGGCGCCAAGCGTGCCATCTCGGCGCTGTTTCTCGAGACATGGGATCTGACCCCGTGGGAAATCCTGATCATGATGATGGTTTCCTTCGTCGTTCTCGGCATGTTTCTCGACGATACCGCGATGCTGGTCATCGTCGCGCCGCTCTATGTCCCGCTGGTCATCAGTCTTGGTTTCAATCCGATCTGGTTCGGTGTGCTCTACGTGATGACCTGCCAGGTGGCCTACATCACCCCGCCTTTTGGCTATAATCTGTTTTTGATGAGGGCGATGGCGCCTCCCGAGATAACGCTTGTCGACATCTACCGGTCAATCGTACCGTTTGTATTTATTATGCTGATCACGATCGGTATCGTGATGGCATTTCCTCAGCTGGCCCTTTGGCTGCCTGATTTGTACGCAGGAAGATGAGTGGGACGATCGGCGACGGATTTGAGCGGTCATCCGGGGCCTGAACAAAGGGGATCGATGTTAAGACCGCGGACGGACTTCTTCATTCGAGCGGATTGGCGCCCGGAGTTCATCGGGCGCAACCCGGAACATTCCAGTGGATAGGGAGCCAATCGAGATGAACGACCGCACGAAACTGAACAAACGCGACTTTCTGAAAAAAGCCGGCGTGGCATCGGTCGCCGCCGTCGGTGCGACAACCCTGGCCGCGCCCTACGTGAAGGCGCAGAGCCCGATCAAATGGCGCATGCAGACCTATGCCGGCGCCTCGCTTGCCGAACACGTCATCAAGCCGTCGATCGACGAGTTCAACAAGGCCGCCAACGGTGAAATGGAAATCGAACTTTTCTACGCCGACCAGCTGGTGCCGCAGGGCGAACTTTTCCGCGCCGTGCAAAACGGCACGATCGACGCCGCGCAAAGCGACGACGACAGCATGGCCTCGCCGGTGGACGTTTCGGTCTTCGGCGCCTACTTCCCCTTCGCCTCGCGCTACGGCCTCGACGTGCCGGTGCTGTGGGAGTGGTACGGCCTGCGCGAACTCTGGGAAGAAGCCTATGCCGAAGTGCCGGGCGTCACCTGGCTCAGCGCCGGCGCATGGGACCCGTGCAACTTCGTCACCAACAAGCCGATCCGGTCGCTCGAAGACCTGAAAGGCCTTCGCGTCTTCACCTTCCCGACAGGCGGCACCTTCCTGCAGCGCTTCGGCGTCGTGCCGGTGACGCTGCCATGGGAAGACATCGAAGTGGCGATCCAGACCGGCGAGCTCGACGGCGTCGCCTGGTGCGGCGCGACCGAGACCTACACGGTCGGTTGGGCCGACATCACGAAGTACTACCTCACCAACAACATCTCCGGTGCCTGGGCGGGTTCCTACATCGCCAACACCGACAAGTGGAACGCGCTGCCCGAGCACCTGAAGACGCTCTTCAAGCTCTCCATGGACAGCTCCCACTACTATCGTCAGCACTGGTACTGGTGGGGCGAGGCGCATTACCGCACGACCGGCGGCAAGCTCGAACTGACGACCATCCCCGAAGAGGAATGGAAGACGGTCGAGGACGAGGCGCTGAAGTTCTGGGATGAGATCGCCCAGAAGAGCCCGCGCAACGCCAAGATCGTGCAAATTCTGAAGAACTACGCCGACACGATGCGCAAGGCCGGCGCACCCTACCGCTACGGCTAGGCGGTTGCGTCGTCGCGAAACTGCACCGGGCTCCGCCGAAAGGCGGGGCCCGATCGCTATCTGACGTCGCGAAACCGGCCTGAATCCTCAACCCTTTGACACGTAGTAAATAAATTTTATCATTTGACCAATGAATTCGCGACACGCAAGGGATGGAGAAGACCGAATGGCTGACACAGCAGACAATGCCGAACTCGGATTCGATCCGGCGGCCCTGAAGGAAAAATATCGGACCGAGCGCGACAAGCGCCTGCGCGCCGATGCCAACGAGCAATATGTCGAGATCAAGGGCAAGTTCGCGCACTATCTGGAAGACCCCTATGTCGAGCCGGGCTTCGCACGCGAACCGTTGACCGATGAGGTCGATGTCGTGGTCGTCGGCGGCGGCTTCGGCGGCCTGCTCGCCGGCGCGCGGCTGCGCGAGGCGGGCGTCGAAAGCATCCGCATGATCGAGAAGGGCGGCGACTTCGGCGGCACCTGGTACTGGAACCGCTATCCGGGCGCGGCCTGCGATATCGAATCCTACATCTACCTGCCGCTGCTCGAAGAGATTGGCTACATCCCGGGCGAGAAATACTCGAAGGCGGCTGAAATTCTCGAACACAGCCGCGCCATCGGCCGTCACTTCAAGCTTTATGACGATGCACTCTTCCAGACCGAAGTGCATGAAATGCGATGGGATGAGGGGGCCGCGCGCTGGATCGTCCGCACCAATCGGGGCGACGCCATCCGCGCGCGCTTCGTGGTGACGGCGAGCGGCCCGCTCCACCGGCCGAAACTGCCCGGCATCCCCGGCATCGAGAGCTTCAAGGGACACTCCTTCCATACGAGCCGCTGGGACTATGAATATACCGGCGGCGACTGCAATGGCGGCCTCGACGGCCTGAAAGACAAACGCGTCGGCATCATCGGCACCGGCGCGACGGCGGTGCAATGCGTGCCGCATCTCGGCGCTCACGCAAAGGAGCTCTTCGTCTTCCAGCGCACGCCCTCATCCATCGACGTGCGCAACAACCGGCCGACCGACCCCGATTGGGCAAAGAGCCTTCCAGCGGGCTGGCAGCAGCACCGTATGGACAATTTCAACACACTGGTCTCCGGCGGCTATCAGGAGGAAGACCTCGTCAATGACGGCTGGACCGACATCATCGGCAACCTGCTGATGATGGCGCGCAAGAACACCGGCGACCGCTCGCCGGCCGATATGGCCGAGATGGTTCAGCTCGCCGATTTCCAGAAAATGGAATCGATCCGCAAGCGCGTCGAAACCGTCGTCGCCGACCCCGCCAAGGCCGAAGCGTTGAAGCCCTGGTACAACCAGTTCTGCAAGCGCCCGTGTTTCCATGACGAATATCTCGACACGTTCAACCGTCCGAATGTCCACCTCATCGACACGCAAGGCCGCGGCGTCGAACGCATCGGCGAGAACTCGATTGTCGCCAACGGCAAGGAGTTCGAAATCGACTGCCTGATCTACGCGACGGGCTTCGAGGTTGGCACCAGCTACACGCGCCGCGCCGGCTTCGAAATCTACGGCCGCGACGGCCTGTCCCTCACGCAGAAATGGCAGGACGGAATCTCGACGCTGCACGGCATGCACACGCGCGGCTTCCCCAATTGTTTCATCGTCTCGAATTCGCAGTCGGGCTTCACCGCCAACTTCCCGCACATGCTGAACGAGCAGTCGAAGCATCTCGCCTACATCGTCAGGGAATGCGTCGACCGGCAGGCACGCGTCGTCGAGACGACGCAGGAGGCGGAGGAAGCTTGGGTCGATACGATCATCAAGGCCTCGGCTTTCAATCGTCGTTACCTCGAGGAATGCACACCGGGCTACTACAACAACGAGGGCAAGCCGTCGGAAGTCGCCATCCGCAATGGCTTCTACGGCGGCGGTTCGCCGGCTTTCATCAAGATTCTCGAGGACTGGCGCGCCAAGGGCGGCCTGCCGGGGTTGGAGTTGCAGTAGAGCGTCAGGCGGCCCAGTCTTCGGTGTCGACCGTCGCCTGCATGGCGTCGGGATAGCGCGCGCCGGCGACGGTGCGCTCGTTCACCGTCGCGTCGATGCGCGCCACCGTCTCCGCCGACAGGCGAACATGCAGCGCCCCGGCATTCTCGATCATGTGGTCGGGGTTCGACGTGCCGGGGATCGGCACGATGGTGGAGTCTTTCTGCAACAGCCAGGCAAGGCACAGCTGCGCCGGCGTGCAACCGGCATCCCGCGCGATCGCGGCGAAGGTCTCCAGCAATTTCAGATTGGCGACGAAGGCCTCGCCGTTGAAGCGCGGCATCGCCTTGCGGAAATCGCCCTTGCCGAATTTCTCCGGCTCGCTCGCGCCGCCGGCCAGAAAACCGCGCGCCACCGGGCTGAAGGCCACAAACGTCACGCCGAGTTCGCGGCAGGCATCCAGAACCGCGATTTCCGGATTGCGCGTCCACGGAGAATATTCGGTCTGCAAGGCGGCGATCGGATGCACGGCATGCGCCTTGCGCAGCGTCGCGGCGCCGACCTCCGACAACCCGATGCTGCGGATCTTTCCGGCCGCCACGAGATCGGCCAGTGCCCCGACGCTCTCCTCGATCGGCACCCGCTTGTCCCATCGATGCAGATAATAGAGATCGATGACGTCGACGCCGAGCCGCGCCAGGCTTTCGTCGCAAGTCTGCTTCAGCCGTTCGGGCGAACCGTTGAGATCGCGCTCCTCGCCCCGCGTCATCCCGCATTTGGATGCGAGCACGATCCGGTCGCGATACGGCTTGAGCACACGCCCGACCAGCCGCTCGTTATGGCCGAGCCCGTAAACCGCGGCCGTGTCGAAAAACGTGTAGCCGGCCTCCACCGCGCCCGTCAGCACGCGCTCGGCCTGCGCCTCGGGCGGCGGCGGACCATAGGCATGCGAAAGGCTCATGCAGCCGAGCCCGATGGCCGAAACTTCGAAGGGGCCGATTTTCCGTGTCTCGGGCATGTGGCGTCTCCGCGGATGGCTGTTTGGTTTGTGAAGCAGGGCGATAGAAGAACACAAGTATCGTCTGCATTTGTTTCGCATCGCAAGCCGGCACGTGAGGTGCCGATCCTGGTCGAGTTCGACGACTGATCTGTTACAGTCCCGATATGCGATGCGTGACCGGCTGGTCTCGTGTCTTTACGACACCGGAAATATTGGAGCCTCTCATGCCGAACAAACTGGAAATCAGCCGCCGTCACCTGATGATGGGCGCCGGAGTGGCGGCGACCGCGTTCGCGGCCGGCGGCGTTCATGCGCGCGCCGACGAAAGTTCAGCCGCACCGGACCTCACCGGCAAGTCGATCCTCATCACCGGGTGTTCGTCGGGCTTCGGCCGTCTCGGCGCCGAGCACTACGCGCGGCTGGGCGCAAAAGTGTTTGCGACGATGCGCAACCTGCCGCGTCCGGAGGCGGACGAATTGGTGGCGCTTGCGGCGCGCGACGATCTCGACATCACCGTGATCGAAATCGACGTGACGTCGGACGCGCAGGTCGAGGCAGGCGTTGCCGAGGCGCTCGCGGCGGCGGGCGGATCGATCGACGTGCTGGTCAACAATGCCGGCATCGCCCTTTCCGGACCGATCGAGGTCCAGGACATGGAAGCCACGCGGTTGATCTTCGACACCAATGTGTTCGGTCCGCAGCGGATGATCCGTGCGGTCCTTCCGGCCATGCGCGCCGCCGGCGCCGGACAGGTCTTCAATGTTACCTCCCAGCTTGGCCGCCTCATCGTTCCGGCCTTCGCGCAGTATTCGCCGACCAAGTTCGCGCTTGAGGCGCTTAGCGAGCAACTCGCCTATGAGACGGTGACGCAAGGCATCGAAGTGACGATCATCCAGCCCGGCGGCTACCCGACCCGTATCTGGGAAAACCAGGTTGCCCTCTCGGCCGCGCTCAAGGCCCGCACGCCGGAGGAATTGCTTGCCGCCTATCCCCAGATGACGGCGTCCATGGGCGTCGCGAGCGGTGGCGGCGGCGACACGGACCCGATGGATGTTCCGCGCGCGATCGCCGAAATCATCGCGATGCCGGCCGGCGAACGCCCCTTGCGGCGCCCGGTACACCCGGTTGCGCGCCCGCAGGAACCCATCAACGAGGTGTCGGCGCAGCAACAACTGGCAATGCTCGGCGGCTCGCCCTATGGCCCCTTGGTCAAGGCGGTGCTGACACGCTAGGCCGGGCCCGGAATCCATGAGACGGAACGGAATATCGCCAATAAGATCAGCCGGGATGGGTTCACAGCGGAATTTTTGATCCAATGCTTGATCGCGATTGGCTGTTCTTCATTTCTATAGGAGGAATCCTGGTCTTCGGCTTTGCGTCCGCGTGGCTGATAAACAGCATGAATGACGGCGAGCGCCATTATGTCGTCGCCCAGCAACAATACGAAAGCGCGCATGACCGGACGGGGCCTTCGACGGCCGAGGGACTGTCCCGAATAAACGACGCCAAAACTTACCGCGAAGAGTGGAGACAAGAACAGGACCTTGATGCCCAACGGGAGATGGCCAAATGGGCGTTGATGATGTTCTTCGCTAGCGCGTGCGGGGTTGGCGTCACGGCGTTGGGTGTTATTTATGTGGCTCAAACGCTGGTAGCCACGCGCGAGGCAGTCGCTGCTGCTAACCGAACTGCCGACGAGGCCAAGCGCATCGGAGAGGCGCAAGTGCGGGCCTATATGTCCATTAGCAACCTCTCCATCATCTTTGCCGCCGATGGGGATAAGATTGTCCCAATTGTCCAAATGAAGATTGGAAACTCCGGGAATTCGCCAGCCCGGAGTTTCGAAATGCGTATGCAGCTTGCCTATCAGACGATATTTTTCGATGGGACGATTGCCCAAGAAGTAATTTTGATGCCCGAAAACTGGGGACCGTTCATATCCAAGGCCGAGCAACCTTTTTCTTTTGGTTTCCGCGACGGGCCCCTCGGACGAAAATACATTGAGGAAATGGGGCAACGCGGATGGCCGCTCGGCGTTCACGTGACCATTCACACCAGTTTTGTCGATGTGTTCGACATACCCTTCAAAGACAGTCAGACCTTCACCGCGCTGTATGGGACGCTGGAGGAAATTTATCAACAAAGCAGCATGACCCGCTCGCAGGTTAGCATCGACGAGATGGTCGAGAGTGCAAGGCACATGACAGTGGAGTATGCCAACTAGCGGTCCCAAGGCTGCGAGCCCGCCTCACCTAGCACCCCCTTTTCGGGAGCTAGTGCGGTAGTCAAACATGATCGACCGGTGGCGCGCGCCGTCCGGGAACGCCGTGCTCTTCCGCGATACGGAGAACCGGGAAAACCGGACTTCTAGAAATGTTTCTTGGCAAAGGCGCGTCCGGAGCCGGACTTCAGATATTTTTCGAATGCGAATGCCTTCGTCTTGTCGTCGAAGCCGATCTGGACGACCAGTTTCCACGGCCCGTACATGGCGGAATGGTGCGATTGGGAATCGGACTTCCCCGAATTGTGCCTTTTCAGGCGTTCGGCAACATTGCTTGTGCAGCCGGTGTAATATTTGTCCGGAAACTTCAGGCTTTGAAGGATGTAGACGTGCTGCATGGCGGGTCCGCCTCCGCTAAAGCTCCGGCGGGACAGCCTTCGCCCACTTCACGGCTTGCCCGGCCTTCACCCGTTTCATGGCTTGCCCAGCCGAAGCCCGCTAGGGCGAAGGCTGGCTGGGGGACTAGGACCCTCGCGAATCTATTTTTTTCTAGAGATAACAACAACTTACCGGGCAGATGGGTATCCGTGTATCACACATTGGTGACACATCCTAGATTTACCAATGTTGCGAGGACCAGTAGGGTTGTTAGCACAAAATGGTGTCGGCAAAGAGGTTCGACAAATGCTGGAATTTTTTGAAAGAGCATATTACCACGAGTTCGAAAGAAAAGATAATATAATAAATGGAACGAATCTACCTATTACTGTAATTGCAGCTCTATATGGCAGTATATTTTATATATCTGACAGCTTTATATCAACAATTGATGAGATTGGATTTAAAGAATTTCTTTTCATAGCCTTCGCTTTGCCGGGCGCATTTCTTATTTTCGTCAGCTCGTACTATTTTGCGCGCGTGAGACACAGTGTAGAATATGAATACTTAAATGAACCAAACTCTCTAAAAGAGTATTTCGACGGATTAGTGAAATTTTATCAGCAGAGCGGCAAAGGCCCAAATTCGACGTATCTAGCAAAGCAAGAATTTGAAGAATACATAAATAAGAACTACACAAAATGCGCTACAACCAATTACAATAGCAACATTGTAAAGTCTTATTTCAAATACAAAGGGCAAATTGCATTATTTTATTCAATACCATTTGTTTTTGTCTGCGCCATTTTTCTTTTGTGGGACAAGGTCGATGACAAGGGGCTTCTCGGCAACAACAATGTTGAGTATGAGGCAACCATGGAGCAGGAGATGACAGACAACGACAAGAAGCCTGCGGAGCAGGAAACCACCCCGGTTATCCCGGAAAAGCCGGTCGAACCGCCAACGCGTCTAATCAAAGAAGATACCGACCCGCGAAAAGTAAAAAACGGTGATTGATGACTAGCGTCTGACAGCCTAGGTGGACGGGCGCCATCACTTTGGTGCCCGTCCACCTGTGGTCGCGATTTTATCGGCGGTGAGACGCTGGGGCGGGGAATGACACCGGAAGAATTTGTTGCGAAATGGAAGGCCAGCGTGCTTACAGAGCGCGCGGCCTCTCAGAGCCAGTTTCTGGACCTTTGCGCGATGTTGGGTGAGCCGTCTCCTTCTGAGGCGGACCCGTCCGGCGCTACCTATGCTTTCGAGAAGGGGGCCAGCAAAGCCACTGGCGCCGGCGGGTGGGCCGATGTGTGGAAGGCTGGCTTCTTCGCTTGGGAATACAAGGGCAAGGGAAAGGACCTCAACGCAGCTTTCGCCCAACTCCAGCAATATTCCGGCGCGCTGGGAAATCCTCCGTTGCTCGTTGTGTCGGATATGGCCCGGTTCCGCGTAACTACTGCGTGGACGAACACCGTTTCCAAAACCTATGACCTGACGCTCGATGACCTACTGGACCCAGCGAAGCGGCAAATCCTCAAATGGGTTCTCTCGGACCCGGAGAAGCTGAAGCCAGGTCAGACACGGCAGGCCCTTACCGAAGACGCAGCAAAGGAATTTGCCAATCTCGCCTTGCGGCTGCGCTCGCGCGGGCATGACCCACATACCGTGGCTCACTTCGTGAACCGGCTGGTGTTCTGTATGTTCGCGGAGGATGCCGAGCTTCTGCCGAACAAGATGTTTCAGCGTATGGTGGAGGCATCGTTAGCCGAACCGGAGCGGTTCGAGCCGATGGCTCGGCAATTGTTCGGTGCGATGACATCGGGCGGTCTTGTCGGATTCGAGACGGTCGAGTGGTTTAACGGCGGGCTTTTCGATGACGATAGCGCCTTGCCTCTCGAACGCGATGACCTGAAGAATGTCTTCGCGGCCTCGAAACTCGATTGGACAGAAATTGACCCGTCAATTCTGGGAACGCTCTTTGAGCGCGGACTTGACCCGGATAAACGGAGTCAGCTCGGCGCGCATTACACCGACCGCGAGAAAATCCTTTGCATCATTGAACCGGTCATCACCAAACCACTGCTCGCGGAATGGGCGGCTGTGAAGCCGGAAATAGCGACACTTCTCAGGCAGGCGCAAGAATTTGCGCAAAAGGCTGCGGTCACTCGTGCTGCCGCTAAAGTGAGGCCATTGACCGCAAAAAGAAATGCCCTTCGAGCTGAGGCAGAAGCCAAGTTCCGCGCGTTTCTTGAACGGCTGCGGGCGTTCCGTGTGTTGGACCCTGCCTGCGGGTCGGGGAACTTTCTCTACCTTTCTTTGCTGGCTTTGAAAGACATTGAGCTTCAAGTCAGTATCGAGGGCGAGGTGTTGGGGCTTGAGCGTCAGTTTCCTTCGATTGGTCCTGAATGTCTTTTGGGAATCGAAATAAATCCGTATGCGGCGGAACTTGCGCGCGTTAGCGTTTGGATAGGTGAAATCCAATGGATGAAGCGAAACGGCTTCGGTGCTCGCAAGAATCCAATACTGATAAATCTGAACACCATTGAAAATCGAGATGCCTTGCTTCCCAAGGATGAGAGCAGGCCGTGGCCGGACACAAAGAATCTTTGGCCAAAAGCGGATGTCATTGTTGGAAATCCCCCGTTCCTCGGTGACAAGGCGATGATTTCCTATATGGGGGAGGAATATGTTGAGCGGTTGCGCAGTGCGTTCAAAGAGTGGTTGCCCGGCGGCTCAGATTTAGTCTGCTACTGGTTTTCCATTGCGGACAGAATGTTGAGACAAGAATTGACAAAGCGTGTTGGCTTTGTTGCCACGAACTCGATAAGAGGCGGTGCCAATCGTCGCGTGCTGGATGAGATTGTCGAGCAGCATAAGATTTTCGAGGCGTGGAGCGACAAAGAGTGGACGGTCGAAGGAGCAGCCGTTCGCGTGTCGATTGTGTGCTTCTCTCGACCGAGGAATGATTTGGTCAACGATGTGCGTTTGGACGGAGAGGCAACCTCTACCATATTCGCCGACCTCTCTTCAGGTGCGCTGAACCTGACAACAGCGACATCACTACGCGACAACAAAGGGATTTCATTTCAGGGGCCTGTTCTCGTTGGTGATTTTGATGTAGCGGAGGATGTTGCTCGAAAGTGGCTTCTTGAGCCTACCAATCCTAATGGCCGTCGAAATAGTGATGTTCTCAAGCCATTGCGAAATGGTCAGGATATAAATTCTCGCCCAAGAAATCGGTGGGTTATCAATTTTGGGGAGATGTCGTTAGCCGAAGCCGAGCTATATGAGGCGCCATTTCGACAAGTTGAAGAAGCGGTGAAGCCTATTCGAATACAGAATCGTCGAGAGAGACGCCGAATATATTGGTGGCAACACGGTGAAACCGGCGTTGGCCTCTTCCGGAAAATTGCCGCGCAAGGTCGCTACATCGCCACTTCTCAAGTTTCTAAGCACAGGCTTTTTGTCTGGCTTGATTCTTCCATTCAACCTCATCAAACGGTGATAGCAGTCGCTCGCGACGACGATACGACTTTTGGAATCCTTCACAGCCGTTTCCACGAGGCTTGGTCGCTTCGCCTCGGGACGAGCCTCGAAGACCGGCCGCGCTACACGCCCAGCACGACTTTCGAAACCTTTCCCTTTCCCATTGAACTTACGCCGAACCTGTCCCCGGCATCCTATGCTGCTAATCCTCACGCCGTCGCAATTGCGATGGCAGCCAAGCGTCTCGACGAGTTACGACGCAACTGGCTCAATCCGCCGGACCTCGTGAATGTCGTTTCGGAAGTCGTGTCGGGGTTTCCTGACCGCATTCTTCCGAAAGATGAAACGGCGGCAAAGGTTCTGAAAAGCCGGACACTGACCAAACTTTATAACGAACGCCCGGCATGGCTTGAGCATGCTCACAAAGAGCTTGATGCGGCCGTTGCTGATGCTTACGGCTGGTCGGCGGACATTTCCGATGAGGATGCGCTTGCGGCATTGCTTGAGCTGAACAAAGCGCGCGCGGGCTAGGCGGGCTCAAGCAGGCTTACTTACGCCTCCCCCTTAAGGGGGAGGCGTAAGTAAGCCTGCTACTCCAGTTCTTAAAGCGGTCTGAATATCGGCTTGCTTGCGATTTCCGCCCCGGGAAGGACGAACCCATATCGAGAACTCCCGACCACGATGGTCTCATTCGGAGTAATTGATATGCAGAATACGCCTTCCCCAGTGTCCACCCGTTCCTTCGCGGACGATGCCAAGTCCGTTGGCTTTACATCTCTCCCCGATGTGCTTGAACGGGACTTCCCTCTTCATCTGGTGCGCGGGCTTTTGCCGCAAGTCGGCACCACCTGTCTTTTCGGCGCGCCGGGTACAGGCAAGTCGTTTATCGCCCTTGATATGGTGTTGTCGGTCGCGGCGGGGCTAGATGTGCTCGGCCGCAAGAGCCTACAAGGCGCAACGGTCTATCTGACGACCGAAGGTAGGACGGGATTGAAAGCGCGGGCTATTGCTTGGTCATTGGCGCGCGCCCTCGACATTTCCAATCTTCCCATCGCACTGGCGGAAGAGCCGATGAACTTGCGTGACCCGCAAGTGGTCGCAACACTCATCGACCGAGTCAGGCGGCTTGAAATCAATTCAGGTGTGCCCTGCCGTTTCATCTGCGTGGATACTCTGTCCCAATGCTTATTCGGGGACGAGAACAGGCAGGAGGACATGGCGGAGTTCACCGGGGCGATGACGCGCATTGCCAACACGCTTGGAGCGCAGGTTTGCGTGGTTCATCATTCCGGGAAAGATAAAACTAAGGGCGCGCGCGGAAGCTCGGTTATCAACGGGAATTTCGACACGCTGCTGGCACTGGACGAAGGCGATTGCGAAGGACAGCTTGTGCTGCGCACTGGCAAGCAGAAGAACGATGCGAAATCGTCGGTTTGTATCATGCTCGAAAAGGTCGAGTGCGGTGTAGACGGCGATAACGAGCCGGTTTATTCGCTTGTCGTTTCCGACGACAGCGGCGCGTTGGTCGAGGGTCACAACGACAATCAGCCCAGCCGTCCATCGCTTACCGAGTATGGGAAGAAGACCCTTGAGGTGCTGCGGGAGGCGGGGCCCGATGGCCTCGAACTAGGCGAATGGCGCAGGCGCGCGAGGGTCGCGGGCGTCGGTTCCGGTCGGGATGCCGCGGCAAATGAATGGACTGATAAGCTCGTGGCGCGCGGCTTCGTTGAAGTGCGCCCGGACGGCAAGCATGTGGCGAGGTAATGGCCGGTATGGGGAGAATGGCCGCCTCTTTGAGGCGGCCTCCGCCGTCCTTGGGTGCGCATAGCGCGCCTTGCGCCGCAGGCCTGACATTTGTGAGCGCCCGCAAGAGGCAGGCGAACAAATATAGTCGGTCTCTAGGTTTCTTCTGCCTTCCAAAAACATATACCGCGCATTTGACCGCTCCTAATCGGTTCCTAGGTGAACCGGAGAAAGGGGCGGCCATGGCGTTTCAGTTTCTCCATGTCGACATCGTGGCCCGCGCCGTTCCGAAAAAAGCGACGGCCAAGCGGTGGCCGCTGCGCGATGTGCTGGCAGAGGCCGGTCGGGAACCTGTTGCTTGCCCGCACATCGAAGCACCGCGCCCGCCGAAGCGCCTCTTCGGCCTGACTTTGCCCGAAGTCGAGCGGGCAGCCGAGCGCCAGGCCGAAGAGGCGCGCGACGCCAAGGGCCGGAGGCTGCGCAAGGACGCGCCCGTCATGCTCGCCGGGGTTCTTTCCTATCCTGTGGCGCTGGCCGACATGGACGAGCGCTCCCGCGCCGATTACGCGGTGTGGGAAACGCGCTCCTTGCGGTGGCTCTCTGGGCGCTATGGCGACACGCTGGCATCGGTCGTCAGGCACGAGGACGAAAGCTTTCCCCATCTC
>JAVJOG010000023.1:0-127811 GCA_040216885.1 Parvibaculum sp. | reverse complement strand
GGAGACGGATGTAATGCGAGGATTGGCATTGCAATACCGCCGTGACGCCGATCCTCCGCTTTTGAAACGCGATCACTCGATCCGGAGGACTGGCTTATGACTTCATTCAAACTCTCTTCGATACGTGTCATGGCGGCAGCGCTTGCCGTGCTGGCGCTGGTGTTCGCCCCGCTCTCGCAAGCCGAGGCGCAGGCGAAAAAGGAATTCAAGGTGGCCTGGTCGATCTATGTCGGCTGGATGCCCTGGGGCTACGCGGCAGATAACGGCATCGTCAAGAAATGGGCCGACAAGTACGGCATCGAGATCGAGATGGTGCAGTTCAACGACTACATCGAATCGATCAACCAATACACGGCGGGCGCCTTCGACGGCGTGATGTCGACCAACATGGACGCGCTGGCCATTCCGTCGGCCGGTGGCGTCGATTCGACCATTGTGGTGATCTGCGATTATTCCAACGGCAACGACGTCATCATCCTAAAGGACAAGACCGAACTTGCCGGCATCAAGGGCCAGAAGGTCAATCTGGTCGAGCTGTCGGTGTCGCACTATACGCTTGCCCGGGCGCTCGAGACCGTCGGGATGTCCGAGAAGGACGTAACGGTGGTCAACACGTCGGATGCCGACATGATTGCCGCCTACAAGACGCGCGACATCACGGCGGTCGTCACCTGGAATCCGATGGCGGCCGAAATTCTCGGCGGCCCCAACGCCAACAACGTGTTCGACTCGTCGAGCATTCCCGGCGAGATACAGGACTCGCTGGTCGTCAATACGGCGACGCTGAAGGCGAACCCGGCGCTCGGCAAGGCGCTCACCGGCGCCTGGTACGAGACCATGGCCATCATGTCGGCCGACACGCCCGAAGGCGCCGCGGCGCGCGAGGCGATGGGCGTTGCGTCGGGCACCGATCTTGCGGGCTATGAGGCGCAGCTCGCGGCGACGGCGATGTTCTACACGCCAGCCGACTACATCGCTTTCGGCGAGGCGGAGCTTGCGGCAGCAACCGACAAGGTCACGGCCTTCCTGTTCGAGCACGGGCTTCTCGGCGAAGCGGCGACGTCGCCTGGCTATATCGGCATCGAGATGCCGGATGGTTCGGTGGTCGGCGATGCGGACAATGTGCTGCTCCGCTTCACGACCGAATACGCACAGATGCTCGAAGACGGTATGCTCTGACCGCCGGACCGGAACCCGCCATGCGCAGACTGATCAACCGGAAGCCCGATGGAGTGGCGCGGCTCGTGCTGATGCTCCTGCCGTTCCTCCTCGCGCTTCTCGCTTATATGGCCGCCTCCGAGGCGCGGCTTGCCGTCAATCCCAACGACAAGCTGCTTCCCGGGTGGACATCCATATCCGCGGCAGTCGAGCGCATGGCGTTTCTGCCGGACAGCCGGACCGGCAACTACCTTATGCTCAATGACACGCTGGCAAGCCTGACACGGCTCGGCATTGGTGTCGTCATCGCCACCGCGATCGGCGGCATCTTCGGCATCCTGCAGGGGCTGATCCCCTATTTTCGCGCGACCTTCAATTCCTTCACCAACGTGCTGTCGATGATCCCGCCTTTGTCGGTGCTGCCGATCCTCTTCATCATGTTCGGGCTCGGCGAGCCGGCCAAGGTGCTGCTGATCGTTGTCGGCATCACGCCTTTCATCATTCGCGACCTGGCGCTCCGGACATCCGAAATTCCACATGAGGAAATCATCAAGGCGCAAACGCTTGGCGCTTCGACATGGCAGATCGTGCTGCGTGTCGTTGTGCCGCAAATGCTGCCGCGCCTGATCGACGCGGTGCGGCTGTCGCTGGGCGCGGCGTGGCTCTTCCTGATTGCGGCGGAGGCCATCGCCTCCAATGCCGGCCTCGGCTACCGCATTTTCCTGATGCGGCGTTACCTCGCGATGGATGTGATCCTGCCCTATGTCGCATGGATCACGCTGCTCGCCTTCGCGCTCGATCTGGCGTTGCGTCTCTTTCAGCGTGCGGCGTTCCGCTGGATGTATCGGGGGAACGGCAATTGACGCAGGTTTCCGTCGAGAAATTGTGGAAGGTCTATGGCGACCAGACGGTGCTGGAGAACATCTCCTTCGACGTCGCGGCCGGTTCCTTTGTCGCGCTGGTGGGGCCGTCGGGCTGCGGCAAGTCGACCTTTCTGCGCATGATGCTGGGCGACGAGGCGCCGACAAAGGGCCGCATCCTTGTCGACGGCGTCCCGCTTGAAGCCGAGCCGTCGCCGGACCGCGGCGTCGTCTTCCAGAAGTATTCGGTTTTTCCGCATCTGACGGCGCTGCAGAATGTGATGCTCGGGCTGGAGTTTGCCGGCAGCCCTTTCGCGGCGCGGCTCTTCGGGCGGGCGCGGCGCGAGGCGCGAACCTGCGCGCTCGACATGCTGAAATGCGTCGGTCTCGAACAGGCGGTGCGCAAATATCCGTCCGAACTTTCCGGTGGCATGCAGCAGCGGCTCGCCATCGCGCAGGCGCTGGTCAAGAAACCGAAAATCCTGCTGCTCGACGAACCCTTCGGTGCGCTCGATCCGGGCATCCGCGCCGAAGTGCATGAAATCCTGCTCAGCCTGTGGCGCGAGGAGGGCATGACCGTCTTCATGGTGACGCATGATCTGTCGGAGGCCTTCAAGCTCGCGACGCGCGTGATCGCCTTCGATCGCCGCCGTACCCGCCCGGAAGAGCTCAAGGCGTATGGCGCGACCGTGACTTTCGACATCAAGGTCGACGGCAAGACGGTGCCGATCCCCGCCTCGGCGCCGGTGCTGGCGGCGCAGTGACTTTCCGGGCGGGACGACCCGCCCGGTTTCGACGATCCGCCTGGACGGCCAGGCTTCGGCCCGGAGCAATGCTCCGGCGCGCAAAAGGAGACGCGCGATGGCGGAAGCATCCCGCAGCGAAGAATATTCAGGACCCTATGCGGCGCAGAAAGAGCGGTACGACCGGCTGTTCAGCGGCGCGAAGGCGAAGAGCCGCGATTTCAGCGAGGCGACGGGCAATCCGGCGACGATTGCCGGCGAACTCGTGTGTTTGACGGAGACCTTGCCCGGCGGCTGGGGCTGGTCGGGCACCGTCGCACGCGGCGACACGCTGCGCATCGTCAACCGGGGTGCGACGCAAGGCGTTTCGGTGCTGCTCTACAATGCGGCCGACCCGACCGAACGCTTCAACGCCGGCGATACGATGAAGGTGCAGTGGAACGCGCGGCTCGGCCGCGGCCGCATTCTCCTGTCCGACATGGGGCGTGTGCTCGCTTCGATCACCGACGATACCTATGGCCGCAACGACGCGCTGGCCGGCGGCTCGACGGCGGCCACCAATGCAGAGAAATACGGCGATACGCCGCTGCGCAGCACGCGCGACAATTTCATCCTGCTGGCGGCAAAGCACGGCCTGACCAAGCGCGACATCCCGCCCTGCCTGACGTTGTTCGCACCCGTTGGCGTGGACGACGAAGGCAGGCTGCGATGGGAGGGTGGCGGCGCCTCCGCCGGCGCCCATGCCGATCTTCGCGCCGAACTCGACCTGCTGGTCTTCGTTTCCAATTGTCCGCATCCGCTATCGCCGGGCGCTTATGCGCCGGGAGATGTCGACCTCATCGTCTGGGCGTCGCCACCTCCGGCTGCCGACGATTTCTGCCGGACGGCCACCGAGGAGGCGAAACGCGGCTTCGAGAACAATGCGCGCTATCTCGCCCTGCAGGGGAGGGTTGCGTCATGAGCATTTCCAACCGTCACGAAGAACACGCCTTCTACGATTTCACCGTGCCGGCGCTTCGTCCCTGGTCGCATGAACTGAAGAAGGGGCAAATCCTCCGCATTGTCGATCTTGAAGGCCAGCAGGCCGTCGACACGCTCGTCTACAGCAAGGCCGATCCGGCGGAGCGCTACAGCGCGCAGGACACGGTGCGCGCGCAAGGTTCGCCTTATGTGACGGCGGGCACGAAGCTGATGTCGAACGAGGGCAACGTCATGGCGGTCGTGATCGCCGATACGGCCGGCGGTCACGACACCTCGGCCGGCGCCTGCTCGGCCGAGGCCAACACGGTGCGCTTCGGCCACGAAACAAAATACATGCATAGCTGCCGAGACAATTTCATCATGGAGCTGTCGCGCCACGGGCTGACCAAGCGCGACATCGTGTCGAACATCAACTTCTTCATGAACGTGCCGGTCGAGGCGGACGGCACGCTTGCGATCGTCGATGGCATGTCGAGGCCGGGCGACTATGTGGAAATCCGGGCGGAGATGGACCTTATCTGCGTCATCTCCAATTGCCCGCAGGTCAACAATCCCTGCAACGGTTTCAACCCGACGCCGGTTCGCACGCTGATCTGGGACACTTGAGGCCATGTTTGCGAAAGTCCTGATTGCCAATCGCGGCGAGATCGCGCTGCGCATCATCCGCACCTTGAGGCGGATGGGCGTGGCGTCGGTCGCCGTCTGGTCGGATGCCGACCGCTTCGCCCCGCATGTTCGCGCCGCGGACGAGGCGGTGCGCATCGGTCCGGCCGCGGTTGCCGAAAGTTATCTCGATGCGGATGCGATCCTTGAAGCGGTGCGGGCGACCGGCGCGGATGCGGTGCATCCGGGCTACGGGTTCCTCAGCGAGAACCCCGGTTTTGCCGAGGCACTGCGGCGCGAGGGCGTTGCGTTCATCGGCCCGAACCCCGAGCATATGCGCGCCTTCGCGCTGAAGCACACGGCGCGCGATCTTGCCGGGAAGAGCGGCGTGCCGCTGCTGCCCGGTTCGCCGCTGATCGTCGATCTGGAAGACGCGCTGACGCGCGCCGAGGCGATCTTCTATCCGGTCATGCTGAAAAGCACGGCGGGCGGCGGCGGCATCGGCTTGCAGCTTTGCCGTTCGGCCGACGAGCTGCCGCGTCTCTATGAAACGGTCCGGCGGCTGGCGCTCGCCAATTTTCGCGACAGCGGGCTTTTCCTCGAAAAATATGTCGCGGCCGCGCGCCATATCGAGGTGCAGATTTTCGGCGACGGCAAGGGCGGCGTCATCGCGCTTGGCGAGCGCGACTGCTCGGCGCAGCGCCGCAACCAGAAAGTGATCGAGGAAACGCCGGCGCCCAACCTGCCCGAGGATGCGCGTGCCGAACTTCACGCGGCGGCGATCCGGCTCGGCGAAAGCGTCAATTATGCGTCGGCCGGCACCGTCGAATTCATCTATGACGCGGCGGAGAAGAAATTCTATTTTCTTGAAGTCAACACGCGCCTGCAGGTCGAGCATCCGGTGACGGAGGAGGTGACCGGGCTCGATCTCGTCGAGATGATGGTCAGGCAGGCTGCGGGCGAGCTCGGCGATCTCTCGCAATATGCGCGGGTGCCGCGTGGCCATGCCATCGAGGCGCGGCTTTATGCCGAGGATCCGGGACGAAACTTCCAGCCCTCGTCGGGCTTGTTGACCGAGGTTTCGTTTCCAGCCGATGCGCGCGTCGATGGCTGGATCGCGACCGGCACCGAGGTGACGCCCTTCTACGACCCGATGCTGGCCAAGATCGTTGTCAGCGGTGCGACGCGCGAAGAGGCGGCAGCGAAACTTGCCGCCGCGCTCGACGCGTCGTCGGTTCATGGCGTAGAGACCAATCTCGATTACCTGCGGGCGCTTGCCCGCGCACCGGAATTTCTCGACGGCCGGATACTGACGTCGACGCTGGCGGGCTTCGCGCCTGAAAGCCTTGCCGTCGATGTCATGGCGCCCGGCGCGCAATCGAGCCTGCAGGACTGGCCGGGCCGCACCGGCTACTGGAATGTCGGCGTGCCGCCCTCGGGCCCGATGGACCCGCTGTCGCACCGCCTCGCCAACCGTCTCGTCGGCAATCCCGAAGAGGCAGCGACGCTCGAAATGACATTGAACGGGCCGACGCTGCGCTTCCGCAGCGATGCCGTCATCGCGCTTGGCGGTGCGGAGATGCCGGCGACGCTCGACGATGCGCCGGTGCCGTTCTGGCAGGCGGTCGGGGTCAAGGCCGGACAGGTGCTGGCGCTCGGTGCGGTTTCGGGCGCCGGTCAACGCGCTTATCTGGCTGTGCGCCACGGCTTCGACGCACCGCTCTATCTCGGCTCGCGTGCCGCCTTCACGCTGGGGCGCTTCGGCGGTCATGCGCCGGGGGCACTGAAAACGGGCGATGTGCTGCGGCTCAACCGCGAGGGTGCCGTCGGCGCGCCGCACACAGCGCCGCTTGCGCCCGCAGCTCGCCCGGTTCTGACGCGCAAATGGGAAATCGCGGCGCTTTACGGCCCGCATGGCGCGCCGGATTTTTTTGCCGATGACGACATCGCAACGCTTTTCTCGGCGACCTACGAGGTTCACTACAATTCGGCGCGCACCGGCGTGCGCCTCATCGGGCCGAAGCCGCAATGGGCGCGGGCCGATGGCGGCGAGGCGGGGCTCCATCCCTCCAACATCCACGACAACGCCTATGCGGTCGGTACGATCGACTTCACCGGCGACATGCCGATCATTCTCGGGCCCGATGGACCGAGCCTGGGCGGCTTCGTTTGCCCGGCGACGCTGGCACAGGCGGAGCTGTGGAAACTCGGCCAGTTGAAACCGGGCGACAAGTTGCGCTTCCGCCGCATCGGCGAGGAAGAGGCGGAAGTCTTGCGCCGCGCGCAGGAGACATGGGTCGAAACCCTGTCGCGGCCTGCCGCGCCCGCCATCGTCGCGGCGCCGGCGGCGGACGCCGTGCTGGCGCGGATTTCCGATCTCGAAACGGAGGTCGTCTATCGCCGCGCCGGCGACGACTATCTGCTGGTCGAATATGGCGATCCGGTTCTCGATTTTGCGCTGCGCTTTCGCGCCCATGCGGCGATGACGGCGCTCGAGGCGCGCGCGCTTCCCGGCATTGTCGAAATGACGCCGGGCATCCGCTCGCTACAGATCCATTTCGATCCGGACCGGCTGCCGCTGCGCAAGCTCATCGCGGCGCTTGAGGAAACGGAGCGCGCGCTTCCGGCCAGCGCCGATATCGAGGTGCAGAGCCGCATCGTCTACCTGCCGCTGTCATGGGACGACGCGGCGGCGCGCGAGGCGATACGCAAATACCAGACGCTGGTTCGTCCCGATGCGCCCTGGGCGCCGTCCAACATCGAATTCATCCGCCGCATCAACGGGCTCGATCATATCGACGATGTGCGGCGCATCGTCTTCGATGCCGACTACATGGTGTTCGGGCTCGGCGACGTCTATCTCGGCGCGCCGGTCGCGACGCCGCTCGATCCGCGGCACCGGCTTGTCACCACCAAATACAATCCGGCGCGCACCTGGACGCCCGAAAACGCGGTCGGCATCGGCGGCGCCTATCTCTGCGTCTACGGCATGGAAGGGCCCGGCGGCTACCAGCTTGTCGGCCGCACGGTGCAGATGTGGAATGGCTGGCGGCAAACGCCCGATTTCGAGAAGCCGTGGCTGTTGCGCTTTTTCGACCGGCTGCGCTTTTTCCCCGTGTCGGCGGCGGAGCTGGCGGAAGCACGCGAGGCCTTTCCGTATGGCGATTATCGGCTGCGCATCGAGGAGGACAAGTTCCGGCTCAGCGATCACCTTTCCTTCCTTGAGGCAAACACCGACAGCATTGCGCTCTTTCGGTCCCGGCAGCGCCGCGCCTTCGAGGAAGAGCGGCAGCGCTGGGAAGCGCAGGGCATTGCGATGGCGGCGATGGAGCCCGAGGCGCCGCCGGTCGAGGAGGTGGCGGCGCTGCCGCCGGGCGGGCGGCTTGTCGAGGCGGGTGTGCCCGGCAATGTCTGGTCGGTCGGCGTCGCGCCGGGCGACGAGGTTGCCGAAGGTCATGCGCTGGTCGTTCTGGAATCGATGAAAATGGAAATCGAGGTCCGGGCGCCGGTTGCGGCCCGCGTCCATGAAGTGCATTGCGTGCCTGGCCGCATGGTTCAGGCGGGCCAGGCGCTGGTCACGCTGGTGCCGCTCGGGGAAGCGTCGCATCCGAAGCTGGAGGTTGCATCGTGAATGTCCTGCCCTTCTCGTTCGATGCGCTGCGCGCGGCGCGCGCCAGCGGCGTGCGCGCCGAAGACATCGCGGCCGAGGCGCTGCGGCGCATCGCGGCCTGTGGCGACCCCGCCGTCTGGATCGCGCGTTTTTCCGACGAGGATATTGTCGCCCGCGCCCGTGCGCTCGATGCCCTGCCGCGCGAGGACAAGGCGCGGTTGCCGCTTTTCGGCCTGCCCTTCGCGGTGAAGGACAATATCGATGTCGTTGGCCTGCCGACCAGCGCTGGCTGCCCGGCCTATGCCTATATGCCGAAGGAAAGTGCCGCCGTCGTCGCGCGGCTCGTCGCGGCGGGCGCGATCCCCGTCGGCAAGACCAATCTCGACCAGTTCGCGACCGGCCTTGTCGGCACGCGTTCGCCGCATGGCGCCCCGCGTTCGGTATTCAATGCCGATTACATTTCGGGCGGCTCGTCTTCCGGCTCGGCGGTGGCGGTTGCGGCCGGGCTCGTTTCCTTCGCGCTCGGCACCGACACGGCGGGTTCGGGCCGTGTGCCGGCCGCCTTCAACAACATTGTCGGGCTGAAGCCGTCGCGCGGGTTGCTCTCGACGCGCGGCGTCGTGCCGGCCTGCCGTTCGCTCGATTGCGTGTCGATCTTCGCGCTGACGGCCGAGGACGCGGCGGCGGTTTTCGATGTCGCGGCGGCGTTCGATGCCGCCGATCCTTATGCGCGGGCGCGGATGCCCGAAACGCCACCCGTTCCCGGCGCCGGTTTCACCTTTGCCGTCCCGCGCGCCGCCGATCTCAAGTTTTTCGGCGACGACGAGGCGGCGCGGCTTTTCACTGCGGCCATTGCGCGTCTCGAGGCGATGGGCGGGCAGACGCGGCGCGTCGACTTCTCGCTGTTCGCCGAAGCCGCGGCGCTCCTCTACGAGGGGCCCTGGGTTGCCGAGCGCATGGCGGCCGTCGGCGGTTTCATCGAGGCGCATCCATCGGAGGTTGATCCGGTCGTGCGGGAAATCGTGCTCGGTGGAAAAACGAAGACGGCGGTCGAGACATTCGAGGCGTTCTACCGGCTCGAAGCGCTGAAGCGCCGCGCCGCCGCGCTCTTCGCCGATGTCGATTTTCTGGCCGTGCCCACCGCGCCGACGATCTACAGCGTCGATCAGGTGATGGCGGAACCCGTCAAGCTCAACAGCCGTCTCGGCACCTATACCAATTTCATGAACCTGCTCGACATGGGCGGCATTGCCGTGCCGGCCGGCATCGGCGGCACGGGATTTCCCTTCGGCATCACGCTTTGCGCTCCGGCCTTTTCGGAAGCGCGGCTCGCCGCGCTCGCGTCGCGCTTTGCGGCCGCGCAGGGGCTTGCGCCCGGCGCGCCGTCGCCGATGCGGCGTCCGGACGATGAAGGTTTCATCGAGCTTGCGGTTTGTGGCGCGCATATGTCCGGCCTGCCGCTCAACCACGAACTCACCGCGCGCGGCGCGATGTTCGTCGAGCGCACGAAGACCGCGCCCTGCTACCGCTTCCATGCGCTGGCGGGCGGGCCGCCCTTCCGGCCCGGCATGGTGCGCGTCAGCGAAGGCGGTGCGGCCATCGAACTCGAAGTCTGGCGGCTGCCGCGCGCCGCCTTCGGTTCCTTCATCGCCGGCGTGCCGCAGCCCTTGTGCATCGGCACGGTCGAACTGTTCGGCGGGCGCAAGGTGAAGGGATTTCTCTGCGAGCAAAGCGGCCTCGACGGCGCCGACGACATCACCGCGCTCGGCGGCTGGCGCGCTTATGTCGCGCGGCAAACGCAGAAGGCGGGCTAGAAGGCGTCGCCGAGCGCCGTCTGAGCGCCCGTCAGGTCATCGGCGGCAACGACGCTGAAGTCCGCGTCGCACAGCGCCAGCGCCACCTCGCGCTCTTGCGCGCCATAGCCGGTCGCGACGATCACGGCGCCTTTGAGCCCTGCGCGCCTTGCCGCTTCGATGTCGCTTGCCTTGTCGCCGATCAGCCAGCTTGCGGCGAGATCGAGGCCCATCCGCCGCGCCGCCTCCTCGATCATGCGGGGGCCGGGCTTGCGCCAGGCCGCCTCGGCGGGGCCGTAGCCGGGCGTGAAGTCCGGGTGGAAGGGGCAGGCGACGACGAGGTCAAGTGCCACACCGGCGGCTGCGAGCCGGCGGGCGATCTCGGCTTCCACCGCCTCGAATTCGGCCCAGCTCACAATGCCCCGCGCGATGCCCGACTGGTTGGTGATCGCGGCTACGCCGAAATCCCGCGCCAGCGCCCAGCGCACGATCCCGGCGGCGCCGGCCTCCAGGGCCACATCTTCCTTGTTTTTCAGATAGTTAACCTCCCTGACCAACACCCCGTCACGGTCGAGGAACAGTCCCGGCTGGCCTTCGCGGCGCGGCGGCGTTTCGGTCGAGAGCCAGATGCCTTGGTCGGTCAGCATGGGAAGCCTGAAACGGGGAGGGGAGAGGGCGGGAACTCTTTGACCTTTTTACGCTATCTTGAGCGCCGTTTCGCCACTATCCCGAGAGGGAAATTTCCGAAGGCTTCGCGATGACCGGCCCGCAACCTGAAAATTCCGAGACCCTCCAGACGCTGGTCGTCCGGCTTGCAGGCGCGCGCGCGCTGGTCGTGGGCGATGCGTTGCTCGACCGCTTCGTCTATGGCCGGGTCGAGCGCATCTCGCCGGAAGCGCCGATCCCGGTGCTCAGTGTCGAGGCCGAACGCGCGATGCCGGGGGGTGCCGGCAATGTGGCGCGCAATCTGGCGGCGCTCGGCGCCGGGGTCGTCTTTCTGTCGGTCGTCGGCGACGACGAGGCCGGTGCGGCGCTTGTCCGCGCCTTCGACGATCATCCCGGCATCGAGGCGCGGCTGACGCGCGCGGCGAACCGCATCACCACCGTCAAGACGCGCTTCGTCGCGATGAGCCAGCAGGTGCTGCGCGCCGATAGCGAGACCACGGCGGCGCTCGATGCGGCTGAGGGTGCGGCGCTTGTTGCCTCGCTCGAAGGGGCGCTCAAATCATGCGATGTGCTGGTGCTCTCCGACTACGGCAAGGGCGTCTTGACGCCGGCCGTGACCGCCGCCGCCATCGCGGCGGCGCGCGCCGCGAAAATTCCGGTCGTCGTCGATCCGAAGGGCCGCGACTATGCGCGCTATGCCGGTGCTTCGGTCGTCACGCCCAACCGCAAGGAACTGGCCGAGGCAACCGCAACGCCCGCCTCGAATGACGGCGAAATCGTCGCCGCCGCACGCGGGCTTGCCGCCGCGCACGGGCTCGGCGCGGTTGTCGTCACGCGCGCCCAGGACGGCATGAGCGTCGTCACGGAAAGCGACGTGCACCACCTCAAGGCAGAGGCGCGCGAGGTGTTCGATGTGTCGGGCGCCGGCGATACGGTCGTTGCGACGCTTGCCTGCGCGCTCGGCGCGGGCGCTTCGCTTGCCGATGCTGCGCGGCTGGCGAATTCGGCTGCCGGCATCGTCGTCGGCAAGGTCGGTACGGCGGTCGTGCATCGCGACGAGCTCGCCTCGGCGCTGCGCGAACATGAATTGTCGGCAATCGAAGCGAAGCTGGCGGGCCGCGAACGTGCCGCCGAGATCGCCGAGGGCTGGCGCGCGCGCGGGCTCAAGGTCGGTTTCACCAATGGCTGCTTCGACCTGCTGCATCCGGGCCATGTTGCGCTTCTGGCGCGCGCACGTGCGCTTTGCGACCGGCTGGTCGTCGGCCTCAACAGCGATGCGTCGGTGCGCCGTCTCAAGGGCGAGGGCCGTCCCGTGCAGCCCGACATCGCGCGCGCCACCGTGCTTGCCGCGCTCGGCACCGTCGATCTCGTGACGATCTTCGAGGAAGACACGCCGCAAGCGCTGATCGAGGCGCTGAAGCCCGATCTGCTGGTGAAAGGCGGCGACTACAAGGTTGCCGACATTGTCGGCGCGGATTTCGTGCAGGCGCAGGGCGGCCGCGTCGAGATTGTCGACATCGTGCCGGGTTTCAGCACGACAGGCACCATCGCGAAGCTCGGACCGAAAGCCGCTCAGACGTAGCCGAGATGCTTCTCGATGCCGGCGCAGAGCATGTGGCCGATGACGATGTGCATTTCCTGGATGCGCGCGGTTGTTTTCGACGGCACGCAGATCAGGTGATCGGCGACATCCTTCATCGCGTTCGGTTCGGCGCCGGTGAAGGCGGCGGTGACGAGGCCCTGTTTGCGCGCGGCGGCGAGCGCCAGCGCCACGTTGGGGCTCTTGCCCGAGGTCGAGATGCCGATGGCGAGGTCGCCGCGCCGTCCGAGCGCTTCCACCTGCCGCTCGAACACATGCGCGTAGCCCATGTCGTTGGCGGCTGCCGTCAGCACCGAGGTGTCGGTCGTCAGGGCGAGCGCGGCAATCGCCGGGCGGTCCTTGACGAAGCGCACCGAAAGTTCGGCGGCGATGTGCTGGGCGTCGGCGGCACTGCCGCCATTGCCGAAGAAAATCAGCTTGCCGCCGCCCGCCACGGCCTCGGCGCATGCGGCGGCGAGGCTGGCGAAATCCTTTTCCAGCAGCTTCGCCGTTTCATGTGCGACTTTCAGGTGTTCGTCGAAAGTGGCGTGGAAAATCTCGCTCGTGCCCAAGGCGCTTCCTCATTGCCGGGGCCGCGTCCGGCCCCTTGAAACCCGATCATTTATAGGCGTTTGCCACTGGCCGCGCCAGAGCGCGGGCCCAGCTCTTCCTTCAGCCGGATCAGGCGCATGATGTCGCGCAGGGCGACGATGCCGGCGAGTTTCCCGTCCCGCACGACCAGCAGCCGCGCATTTCCGCTTTCGCGCATCAACTTGAGCGCCGCTTCGCCACTTTCGGCGGCCCCGATGCTGTTGAGCGGCGAAACCGGGTGCATGACCTCGCGCACCTGCAGGCGCTCCCAGTTGGCGCGGTCGATGTCGCGCATGTCGGCGACGCCGATCGAACCGGCGAGCCTGTCGCCTTCCATCACGGGGAACGTCTCGTGAAAGGAACCGTAGATATGGTCGTCGACGAGTTTCCTCAGCGTGATGCCGGCCGGAACCGTCAGCGGGTTCGCCGTCATGAAACGCGATACGGGCTCCGACTTCAGCAATTGGTGGGTCTGCAACTGCGTATAGGAGGCGCGCGAGGCGGTGTTGAGGAAAAGCCCGATCAGGCCCCACCAGATGCCGGCGATCAGGTTGCCCGAGAAAAGACTGAAAACGCCCAGCGCGATCAGGGCGAGGCCGAAGGCCTGACCGACGCGCGAGGCGCGCCGCGTCGCTTCGTTCATGTCGCCGGTGCGTCCCCAGAGCCAGGCGCGGTAGACGCGGCCGCCGTCGAGCGGGAAAGCCGGCACCATGTTGAAGGTGGCAAGGATCAGGTTGATCAGGGCCAGATAGCGCGCGACGCCGGAAACGGTTTCAGGCAGACCGGCGGCGAGCGCCGCCACGCCGACGAGATAAAAACCGGCGGCCAGCACATAGCTCGCAACCGGTCCGGCAATCGCCATCATGAATTCGGCGCGCGGCGTCGGCGGCTCCTTTTCCAGTTGCGCGACGCCACCGAAGATAAAGAGCGTGATGCCCGAGATCGGAATGTCGAAGCGCCGCGCGATCACCGAATGCGACAGCTCATGCAGGATGATCGAGAGGAAGAGCCCCATGGCGCCGACAATGCCCATCGACCAGTAGGTCAGCGGGTCGAGGTCGGGATAGAAGGTGGGGAAATAGCCGGTCGCCAGCGTCCACGAGATCAGCAAGGCGATGAATATCCAGCTCACATCGAGATTCACATTGAATCCCGCAAGGCGGAAAAGCCTGATCTGTGCTCCGAACATCCTGTTTCCTTCACGATTGCGGCTTTGAATCATTCTATACCGAAAGCCCGCGCTGCCGGGGCGGCAAACGGTCGCCGTCCCGGCTCTTGTCCGGTGGGTCTGCTGGTCCATACTGGTCCCGCCGGACAAGCCGGGGAGGATATCATGGCGCTCTGGACTAGATGGCTGATCACGCTCGGCGCAATGCTGCTGGCCAGCATTCTTGCCGGTCTTTTGTGGAACTGGCTCTTCAATGCCGACATCCCGTCCTATGTCAGCGGCCTTGTCGGCGGTGCGGCGGCGGTGCCGGTTTGGGAAATGCTGCGGCGGATCGGCGGCACGCCCACGCCATGAGCCGTCGGTCGGGATCGGAAGGCGGATGACCGGACGCTCGATCGACAGGGTTTTGCCACGCCCCGGCCGACACCGGCAGGCCCGTGCCGTCGTCGTTGCGCTTGCGACCGCGCTGGCCACGCCGGCGGCGCTGGCCGAGGAGACGGACTGGCGTTTCAGCGGCGACATCCGCGCCGGCTATTTCGACAGCGAACGCAAGGCCCGCAACGGTACGCAGAGCGACAGCCGCGCGCTGCGCGGGCGGTTGCGTCTGGCTGCCGAGCGCGATCTCGGCGACCATCTGCATTTCCGTACGCGCTTCGCCGGCCGCTACGGGCAGCACCAGACCGGGCACGGCTTCCAGTTGCATGGCTATGCCACGACCTCGACCGGCATGGATCTGGGTGAGAGCACGCTCGACGAATTCTATCTCGACTATGCCGACAAGGCGCGGCCCTGGTCGCTGCGGCTTGGCCGCTTCCAGACGCAGTTCGCGCTTCAGGGCGTCGCCTCCAAGGGGCTCGACCGCAACGACAGCCCCAATATCGACATCACCTGGACCGACGGGCTGCATTACCGCCACCAGCTGCCCGGCTGGCGTGCTCATCTGGTGCTCGAACACAATCATCGCGAGGGGCCGGGCTCGGCGGTGCGCACGCCGCTCGACTTTTCCGAAGATGCCAGCCGCGTCACTGTCTTTGCCGGACTTGAGGCGACCGAACCACTCGGACCCGTCGTGCAGCGCATGATCGGCGTCACCTGGATGCCGGCGGCGCTGGCGTCGGACGGCACGGCGTTTTCGCGGCGTGAGGACTACATCACGCTGGTCGGCCGCGTGGCCGCGAGCTGGCGCCTCAGCGAGGCGGGGCTGCGGCTCGTGCCCGGTTTCGAGATCGGTTACGCGCCCAACACGCCGCGCGCCACCGTCACCGGTTCGGGCAATACGGGCGATGCCGGCGGGCTGGCCTGGCAGGCGGCGCTCAGCCTTTACGACATCGCGCCGGGCCACAATCTCGGCCTTGTCCATGCGCGCATCGATGCCGGCTGGCTGCTCTCGGGCGATTTTCGCGGTAATGACGCCTTGTCGGAGATACGCTACCAGTGGCGTTTCACGCCGCAATGGTCGATGGAAGCGCGCTATCGGCTGCGCGAGGAGATCGACATTCCGGCCGGCGCGCTGCGGCCGCGCGAGGATCGCGACTTCTATATCCGGATCTCCGGCCGGTTCTGAACGTGACAGATCGGTTTGCGCGGCCGCCCGCTTGCGCCGCTCAGAAATAGCGGGCGATGCGCAGTTGCACGAAGCTGTCGTCGCTGTAGGAAAAGAGCGGGTCGCGGCGCGGCACGTTGGCGAAGAAGCGTCCCTCGAGCGTCACGAAATAATCGTCGCCGAAGCGGCGCTCCGCTTCGAGCGAAAGCCCCAGTGCCTGCGTGTCGAGGTCGACGGTCGTGCCTGCCAGCACGGCGGTCGAGGCCGCGTCGTTGGGCGTCCAGCGCAGCGCCATGAACATGTCGTTGGCGAAAGGGTTCTGCTGGTTGGCGCCGCGATCGTCCCAGACATATTCGGCGACGACGCCGAGGTCCGACGGCGTCTCGAAGATGCCGTAGAACGTATATTCGATGCCGCCGGTCGCCTGCAGGTGCTGCTCGTTCAACTGCTCCTGCCAGAAGCCCTCGAACTTGTAGAGCCAGCCGCCCGACGTCGCCTGTACATCGGTCGAAACGCGTTTGGCCTGCGCATAGAAGGGGATCAGCACCAGGTTGCCGCCCGTATCGAGGCCCGGCAGCAGCAGCGGATCGCGGTTGGTGCCCTGGAAGTAGCTCACGCCCACATCCCAGATGTCGAATGTGTTGGCGTAGCGCAGCGCGAAATCGAGATGCTGTCGCTTGGCGGCACTCTCATACTGCGTCTGCGTTTCGTCCACCGTCAGGTCGAAGGCCGGGCGGCCGGAGCGGCTGGCGAAGGTGCGTTCGCGAAAATAGGGCAGCAGGTAGCCCGTGAATGTGCCGAAATCCTGTACGGTCGAAACCATCGCCATCGGCTGGCCGAGCTTCTCCTCGCCGTCGATGCTCTCGACGAAATCGGACTGGTTGACGATGTCGACCAGGTGCACCGCTTCCGTCACGCCCCAGAACACCTTGTCGACGCCGATGCGGAATTCCCAGTTGTCGATCACGCGGGCGTATTTCGCCTCGCGCATGTCGACATGGCTGCGGTTGCCGTCGCGCAGGTCCCAGCGCGCGAAGGGTTTGACGACGACCCACTGGTTCGAATTGTCCCAGAAACTCTCGAAGGTGACTTCCGCGGCCACCGAGGCGTTCCAGCGCCGCTGTTCCGGCACGTTGCCGCTTTCGATGAATGCCTGCAACTCGGGCTCCACATAGCCCGTCACCTCGACATCGGCGCGGGCCGCGCCCGCCGTCAATGCGGCCGCGAGCGCAAGCCCCGTTGCCGGTGTTCCGATACGCATGCCTGCCCCCCGTTCCGGTTCAGCGCGCGCGCTGCAACGCGCTGGTGCTGAAATCGTTCTGCGTCAGCCCGGTGCCGAACTCGAAGCTCTCCCAGGTCAGGCGCGTCGATTTTCCGGTGACGACGTTCTGCATGTAGAGGTCGTGCGCCCGCCAGAACTTGCCTTCATGCAGGTTGTAGTTGGTCATCGACAGCGTTTTCAGCAACTCGTCCTTGCGGTCGTAATATTTGATCTTGCGGGGTTGATAGTCGGTCGTGTCGGTCCATGCGACCTGGCGCGTATAACCCGAATGCTCATACAACGGTGTGCGTTCGGTCACATGGCAGGTGCGGTCGGCGACCGGCTCCGGGCAGGCCTCGTCACGCAGCCATTTGTAGCTGTACTTGTCGATTTCGGTGGAGGAGAAATCCTCGAAGGCGAATTCGCTGCCCATGAAGGGGCCCGATTTGTTGACCGACGAAATGCGCTTCACGCGCTTCACGGCCGGCAGATACATCCACTGGTCGTCCGGGTCGAGAATGCGCGCATGGGTCAGGAGCGCCGTGCCGTCGACATCGCGCGGCTTGTCGAAGACGTTCAGCGTCCAGTCGCCTTCGTCCGGATTGGGCTTTTCCAGCGTCATCGCGCGCATTTCGCGCGTACTGGTTTCGCCATAGGCGTTTTCGAGGATCATGTGCATCGAGGCGCGCGTGTCGCCGAAGCCCTTGTTGCGCCGGTCCGTTTCCTCGGCGATGGCGCGGCCCTTGGCCTCCGGGTCGTCGGGCAGCGACACGGGCTCGGCGCCCGCGGAGAGGGCTGTCATCGCTGCGGCGAGTGCAAGTCCCGCACCGCCGAAGAGAAACCGGATACGCATGTCTTGTCTCCTTGTTTCGTCCCGGCGGGGCCGGAACAGGTCGGGTTTTACCCGGCGAAGAATGCCGCCGGCTTTCGTTCAGTCCGCGATGGCGGGCGCCGGTGCGGGCGGCGCGACCCGCTTGCGCCGGTCGACCGCGATCAGCAGCGCCGGCAGCAACAGGAAGTCGATAACGAGCGCGACCGCGACCGTCAATGCCACCATGATGCCGAGCATCGCGTTAACCTTGAAGGGCGAAAGCGCCAGGATCGCAAAGCCGACCACCAGCACGAAGGTCGAGACCCAGAGCGCGGTGCCCACCGTCGAGAAGGCATAGCGCACGCTGTCCTCCGGCGATTTGCCCTGTTCGATGCTGGCGCGGCGGTATTTCGACAGGAAATGCACCGTCGCGTCGACGATCAGCCCCAGCGCGGTGGCGATCACGAAGGTCGACCAGAAGCCGACCTCGGTCGTGAAGAGCGCGAGGATGCCGAAGGCGGCAATCGGCGGCGTCAGGTTCGGGATCAGGCTGATGATGCCGAGGCGGAGGTTCCTGAGCGCCAGCATCAGGCAGGCCGAGATCAGCAGCAGCGCGATTGCCGTGCCGGCCGTCATCGCGTTGAAGTTGTTGCGGCCGATAAAGGCGAACATCACCGCCTGGCCGGCCGGATAGGAATACATGTATTCCGGCGCGTTCGTCTTCAGCCAGCGGTCGGCACGGTCGATCAGCCCCTGCATCTCGACGGTCGAAATGTCGGTCAGCGTCAGCGTCAGTTTCGTCGCCGACTTGTCGACATTGATCTGGTCGTTGAGATCGAGGCCGTAAGGCAACGACATTTCATAGAGCAGCAGGAATTGCGCGGCCATGTCGCGGTCGTCGGGTACACGGTAATAGCTTTCGTCGTCGCCATGCATGCTCTTGTTGATGCGCTTCATCACGTCGGAGAAGGTCGAGACGTGAACGACTTCGGGCTGGGTGCGGAACCAGTTGGCGAATTCCTCGACCTTGGCCATATATTCCGGGTTCGACACGCCGCCCGTCTCGCCCGCGCCCAGCGAATAGCTGATCTGGTAGATGCCGGTCAGGTTGTCGGCCGCCCAGTCGGAGGCGACGCGGAACTCCATGCGCTCGTCGAAATAGGTGACGAAGCGGTCGTTGAAGGTGAAGCGCGGCAGAAGCGTCGCCAGACCGGCGATCACCACCACCATGCCGATCAGCAGTACGCGGCGGTTGGCGATCACCACTTCGGCGATGCGGCCCATGAATTCGCTTTGGCGGACCAGTGTGTCCTTCGCCTTCATCGGCAGGATGGCGGCGAGCGCCGGCAGCAGCGTCACCGACAGGAACCAGGCGATCAGCGCGCCGACGGCCGCCGTGTTTCCGAGGTCGCGGAAGGGCGGCGCGTCGGAGAAGTTGAGGCTCGCAAAGCCGATGGCGGTCGTGACGCTGGTCAGGAAGACCGGCCCCCAGTTGACGCGCAGGCTTTCGATGATCGCTTCGTGCTTCGACAGGCCGCGGCGCATCTCGATCAGCATGGTGACCAGGATATGGATCGAATCCGCCACCGCGATGGTCAGGATGATGGTCGGTGCGCCGGACGATGGCGGCGTCAGCTTGACGCCGAACCAGCCCATCACGAGGCCCATGGCGCCGGCCGCCGACAGCGTGACGACGAGGATCGTTGCGATGGTGCCGGGGATCGAGCGCGTCAGGAAGAACACCGTCAGCGCCAGCACCAGATACATCGCCGGCGTCAGTGTCGCGAGATCGCGTTGCGCGGCCTCGGCAAAGGAGTTCGAGAGCGCCACCGAGCCCGTCAGCTCGAAGCGGATGTCGGGATGCTGGGCGCGCATGTCGGCCAGCAGCGCGCGGGCATGGGTCATCGCTTCCGCCGTCGCCTGCTGGTCGTCGCGCGGCATGCGCAGCGTCGCGACGATTGCGGTCGTCGTCTCGTCGTCGGAAATCAGGCGGTTGGCGATCACCGGTTCGCCGAGCGCGATCTGGCCCACCGCCGCCGCGCCGGCGGCGTCGAGGCTTGCCGGGTCTTCCACGAGGTCGCGCACCGTCAGGTCGTCGTTCTCGGCGCTTGTATGCTGGTAGTTGGTCAGGCTGTCGACGCGGGTCGAGAAGGGCGTCTGCCAGGCGCGTTCGGTGATTTCCTTGATGATGGCCAGCCGTTCGGGCGTCGTCACCTTGCCGTCATGGGGTTTCAACACCCAGAGCAGCGTGTCGGGGCTCGTATAGGTCCGCTCCAGCCGCTCGAAGGCCTGCAGGTTCGGGTTCTGGTCGGTGAAGAAATAGCGGTAGTCGTTCGAGAACTCGATGAAGCGCCCGCCGCTTGCCAGATAAAGCACGCCCGCGACCGACAGCAGCACCACCAGCCAGCGGAACTTCACAATCGCCTTGCCATAGGCGACGACCCAACCGTTCATGAACCCTCACTTGCCCCACCGGCCGTCTTACGGCCTGAGGCTTTCCAGATAGTCGAAAAATGCCGTTGCCGCCGCGTGGCCCACTTCGAGGTCCTGCGTCGCCTTGATCATGCTGGCGACCCCCTGATGGCTGGCGGCGATCAGCGTTGCCACACATAGCGGGTCGATGTCGGGGCGCACGGTCCCCGTCTTCTGACCCTTCGCCAGCGCCTGCGCGACGGCGCCGCGCAGGCTTGCAAAAAGGGTCACGAAAAGTTCCTGGAAGCCGGCGTCGATGCCGGCCATTTCCTGGGTCAGGTTCTGGAAGGGGCAGCCGCGGCGCGGGTCGATGCCGATCTCGCCATGGGCGTGGTGCTCGATGATGGTGCGGATCGCCGACAGCGGATCGTCGGTCGCGGTCAGCGGCGCGACCCAGACATCCTTTATATAAGCGCCGATGAATTCGTCGGCTGCTGCGAGCCCCAGCGCGTGCTTGTCGGAGAAGTGGTGATAGAGCGAGCCCTTGGTGCAGCCGGCCCGGGCGACGATCTCGCTGAGGCTCGCCGCTTGAAAGCCGTGCTCGTAAATTTCGCCGAAGGCGGCCTCGAGCAGCGCCTGCCGCGTCCGGTCGCCGCGGACATGGCGTCCGTCGGTTTCGGCTTCCGGGGTCTCGATGCCGAGAACGTCGCCTGTCATGATTCTAAAACAAACCGACTGGTTGGTATGTTTTAAACATGCCCGACCGGGCGTTGACTGTCAACAGGCGTCCCCCGCCCGCTGGCAGGAGCGCCGGACCGGGCGCATATCGGGACGCATGTCCATCGGTTCAATGACGGATGACGCCACGATTTCGTGACAGGGTGAACGCGGCGCAAGATGATGATCGTGGTATCGGTCGGCTCATGCGCCCTTCCGGCATTTTTGCCAGCCACGAAAGATGCTGCCAACGAAGGACTCGATTTGCCGTCACGGCAAAGACAGCGCCGCACCACATGGTGAGACACTGTGCGGCGCGGGACCGGCGGGCGACCGAAATCTCTTTATGACAGTTTTTTGACAGTACGATGACAGTCGCCGATACGATGGCTGAGGATCGGGCGTTATCGTGTTGATCGGGCGGGACGATTCGCCGTCGGCGGCGGTTTGTGACAGTTCCGTGACAGTGCGGTCCGCGCGCCTGTCAGACGACGCCGATTTTCAGGAAGTCGTGGATATGGACGACGCCGACGGGCTTGCCGTCCTCGACCACGAAGAGGTTGGTTTTCTTCTTTTCATTCAATATCTTGACCGCTTCGGAGGCCAGCATTTCCGGGCCGACCGTGATCGGTTTGGCGGTCATGATCTCGGCCGTTCGGCGCTGCAGGAAGCCGTCGCCCGCGTGGCGGCGGATGTCGCCATCGGTGATCATGCCGAGCAGGTGGCCCGCCTCGTCGACAACGCCAACGCAGCCAAGGCTTTTTTGCGACATCACCAGCAGCGCCTCCGACATCGGCATGTCGGGGCCGGCCAGCGGCAGTTCGTCGCCGCTATGCATGATCTCGCCGACATGGGTCAGCATCGCGCCGAGCTTGCCGCCGGGGTGGAAGACCTTGAAATCCTTGGCAGAAAAGCCCTTGCGCTCGATCAGCGCCATGGCGATCGCGTCGCCCAGGGCAAGCTGCATCGTGGTTGAAGTGGTCGGCGCCAGATTGTTGGGGCAGGCCTCCTCGGCCTTTGGCAGCAGGAGCGCGATGTCGGCGGCGCGGCCAAGCGCGCTTGCCCGTTCCTGGGTGATCGCGATGAGCGGAATCGCAAACCGTTTCGCATGCGATATGATGCTGTAAAGCTCTGAAACTTCACCGGATTTCGAGATGGCGAGGATCGCGTCGCCATTGACGATCATGCCGAGATCGCCGTGGCTCGCCTCGCCGGGATGGACGAACTGGGCGGGGGTGCCGGTGGAGGCGAGGGTGGCGGCGATCTTGCGCGCGACATGGCCGGACTTGCCCATGCCGGTGACGACGACGCGGCCGGCGACCGTGCCGAGCGCCTCGACGGCCTCGGTGAAGGGGCCGTCGAGCGAGGCCATCAGGGCCTTAAGTCCTTCTATTTCAAGGGAAAGCGTGCGGCGCGCGGAGGCGAGGTGGTCGGCGCGGGGGGCGGATTTGAGGTCTTGCGGCACGGCGTCGTCTCCTGATTTCCGGCCCTCTATATATCATGGTGCCGTGTGCGCGAAGATGCGACGCGCTTCCCGATTCAGACAGGTGCTATTCTGCTCGCAAAAGGTCACAATAGCCGTCAATTAAGCATGCGATGGTGGGCGGTTTTGATTGTAAAGTAAGCAAAACTGCGGCGATCCGGGCAGTCATTGCCTTTGCACCATCAAGTGACGGTGGTTGTATCCCTCGGGAGAGTATCACGATGAAGAAGCCAAGCCGATGCATCGGGTCCGTTCCGCTGCGCCCCTGAAGGCGGAGTGTGACAGTGCTGCGGCCTATTCGTTGAGTGCCAAAAACGTCAAGTTAAATCGGAGAAGCCCTTATGTCCGTTTCACATTTATCCAAAACGCTCATGGTGACTGTGGCCGCAACGGCGTTTTATGCTGTGCCCATTTCCGTCGCGATTGCGCAGGAAGATACTGTAGATGAGCGTAGCGTCGGCGTCCGCGAGCGTGCGCGTCCCGGCTACGACGCCGTCGGCATTCGGGCAGGCGGTTTCATGATCTATCCGGACGCTTCCGTCACCGGCACCTATAACGACAATATCTACGCAACCAATACGGGCGAGACGGACGATTTCATCACGACGATCGTGGCCGGTGTCTCGGCCCAGTCGAACTGGAGCCGGCACGCGTTGAACCTAAATGCCGGGCTGTCCCAATATCTCTATGCCGACAACAGCGACGAAGACCGGCTCGACTGGAATATCGGCGGCAATGGCCGTGTCGATGTTACACGCGACACGAGCGTCAGCGCCGGCCTGTCCTATGCGCAGCTTCACGAAGAACGCGATGCGCCGAATGCCGTCGGCAACGCCGCGGAACCGACGGAGTATGCGGTTTTTCGGGCGCAGGCAGCTCTTGACCACCGCTTCAACCGTGTGACGACGCGGCTTGGCGCGACATATGCTGACTACGATTACGACACCGTGCCGCTCATTGGCGGCGGTGTGTTAAACCAGGATTTCCGTGATCGCGAGGAGTTCGAGCAATTGCTGCGACTCGGCTACAATGTTTCGCCGGATACCAACGTTTATATCGAGGGAACGCTCAACCAGCGCAAATACGATCAGCAACCGCCCGCCGTGCCCCTCAATCGCGATTCCGATGGCTATTCGGTCGTCGGTGGTGCTGAGTTTCGTCTCTCGAGCCTCGCTCAAGGCGGCGTTTTCATCGGCTACCAGGAGCAAGACTACGACGATCCGACCCTGCCGAATATCAGCGGGCTTTCCTATGGCGCAAGCGTCGACTGGTTCGTCACGCCGCTGACGACGGTGCGTTTCGAAACGGCGGCGACGGTCGAAGAAACGACAACCCCCGGCGCCTCGGGTTATATGGATCAGTCAGTGGGCCTCAGGATTGATCATGAGCTGATGCGCAATGTAATCCTCGGCGCGCGGGTTTCCTACACCAATCTCGATTTTGAAGGCATCGGTCGGTCCGACGATATCATCCGGGCGGGCCTCGGCGTCGACTATCTGCTCAACCGGAATTTCTCGATCGGCCTCGGCTATAGCTTCGCTGATCGAGACTCCAACATTGGTGGCCTCGACTATACGCGCAACGAGATCGGGCTGACGTTGCGTGCCGCGCTCTGACGGCTCTTGCCCGAGGAAATATGACAAGGCAGGGACGCCGAGACCGTCGACTGCCCTCTCCTTTTTGCGATGCAACGACTAGCGCCTTTTTCAGTTTCTCGGTTGGCGGTCCGGAGCGACCGTTTCCCTGCCCACCGAATGATATTCAAACCCTGCCTGCGCCATTTCGTCAGGCATATAGATGTTGCGCAGGTCGATCATCAGGGGACGCTTCAGTTCACGCCGCACGCGATCGAGATCGAGGACGCGGAATTCGTTCCATTCGGTCAGGATCAGCAAGGCGTCGGCGCCGGGCATCACGCCATATGCCTCTTCGACCCATTCGATGTCCTTCAGATGTTTTCGCGCCTCCCCCATGCCTTCCGGATCATAAGCCCGAATGCGGGCCCCCGCCTGTTGCAGCAGAGGCAGGATGTCGAGGCTCGGGGCGTCGCGCATGTCGTCGGTGTTGGGCTTGAAGGTCACGCCCAGCACGCCGATCGTCTTGCCGGCGATATTGCCGCCGCAGGCCGCGATCACCTTTTCGGCCATGCGGCGCTTTCGTTCGGCATTGGCGGCCATTACGGCCTCGACGATCTGTGTCGGCCGGCCGACTTTTCTTGCGGTGCCGGTCAGCGCCAGTGTGTCTTTCGGGAAGCAGGAGCCGCCGAAGCCGGCGCCGGCCTGCAGGAACTTTGTACCGATGCGACTGTCGAGGCCGATGCCGCGTGAGACATCCTGTACATCGGCGCCGACGCGTTCGCAGATATCGGCGATTTCGTTGATGAAAGTGACCTTCATGGCGAGGAAGGCATTGGCTGCGTATTTGGTCAGCTCGGCCGTGGCGCGGCTTGTGTGAACCACTGGCGTCTCGGCCAGCATCAGCGGGCGGTAAAGCGCCTGCATGATGTCGCGGGCGCGGGCCGTGTTCGTGCCGATGACGATGCGGTCGGGTTTCATGAAATCGTCGATGGCGTTGCCTTCGCGCAGAAATTCCGGGTTCGACGCCACGTCGAAATCGGCTTCGGGGTTTGCTTCGCGGATGATCGCCTCCACCTCGTCGCCGGTACCGACAGGTACCGTCGATTTGTCGACAATGACCGTGTAACCGCTCAAATGACCGGCGATGCCGCGCGCAGCCGCATAAACCCATGAGAGGTCGGCGTCGCCGTCCTCGCGCGGCGGCGTGCCGACGCAGATGAAAACCGCATCGCAATCGGGGACCGCTTCGGCGGCATCGGCGGTGAAGGAAAGGCGGCCAGCCTCGACGTTTCGTGCGACGATGTCATCTAGGCCCGGTTCGTAAATCGGAATCTCGCCACGGCGAAGACGCGCGATCTTCGTTTCGTCGATTTCGACGCAGACGACCTTGTGACCAAGATCGGCAAAGCAGGCGCCCGAAACAAGGCCCACATAGCCGGTGCCGATCATCGCCACTTTCATCGATCGCTCCTCGCATGTTCCGCTGCACCGGCTCCGCCGTGCCGCATACCCGGTCTCACCGGTCTTTTACAAGCGCGCGCAAATAGTTGCCATAGCTGCTCTTGCCGACGCTACGGGCCGCCGCCAGCAATTGTTCAGCGTCGATATAGCCCATGCGAAAGGCGACTTCTTCCGGGCTGCCGATCTTCAGGTTCTGGCGCTCCTCAATCGTCTCGACGAATTGCGCGGCCTGCAGCAGCGACGGGTGGGTGCCGGTGTCGAGCCAGGTGAAGCCCCGGCCCAGCAGCTCCACGGTCAGTTCGCCCTGTTTCAGATACATCTCGTTCAGCGTCGTGATTTCAAGCTCGCCGCGCGGCGAGGGGCGCACCTCGGCCGCCCTGTCGCAGACATGGGAATCGTAGAAATAAAGCCCCGTCACCGCGAAATTCGATTTCGGCTGTTTCGGCTTCTCTTCGATCGAGACGGCCTTGCCGTCATCGTCGAAGGCGACAACGCCGTAGCGTTCCGGGTCGCGCACCCAGTAGCCGAAGACCGTCGCGCCTTTCCCGGGCCGCGCGGCGCGCTGCAGGACCGCCGACAATCCGTTGCCGTAGAAAATATTGTCGCCCAGCACCAGCGCGCAGCGTTTCCCGCCGACGAAATCGCGGCCGATGATGAAGGCCTGGGCCAGGCCTTCGGGCTTCGGCTGCACCGCATAGGAAATCGAGATGCCCCACTGGCTGCCATCTTCGAGCAGATGTTCGAAGGCGGCGGCGTCCTGAGGTGTCGTAATCACCAGCACATCGCGAATGCCGGCCAGCATCAGCGTCGTCAGCGGATAATAGATCATCGGCTTGTCGTAGACCGGCAGCAATTGCTTCGAGACGGATTTGGTGACCGGGTAAAGCCGCGTGCCGCTGCCGCCCGCCAGGATGATGCCCTTCATGCGTTTTCCGCCCTTGTCCGCTCGATGCCGTCCGCCGGTTTCAGCAGGCGGTCGAGCGTGTCGTCGAGCGCCTCGTTCCAGGGGCGGGGTTCGATGCCCGTTTCCGTCCGCAGCTTTGTGCAATCGAGCGCCGAATATGCGGGGCGTTTTGCGGGCGTCGGATAGTCCGCGCCGGGGATCGGGCGAATGCGGGCCGTGGGTGCGCCGCGCGCCGCCGCGCCGGCCATGATCGCGCGGGCAAAGCCGCACCAGCTCGTCACGCCCTCATTGCAGAAATGGTATGTGCCCCAGAGCGGCGACTTGTCCCCTGTCCTTGCATCGATTGCCGCTGCCGCCAGCGCCAGCAGGACCCGTGCGATGTCGGTCGCCGAGGTGGGCGCGCCGCGCTGGTCGTCAACGACGGCGATCTCGTCGCGGGTACCGGCGAGGCGCAGCATCGTCCTGACGAAGTTGTTGCCATGCGGACTGAAGACCCAGGCCGTGCGCAGGATGATGTGGCGCGGGGTTGCCGCGCGCAGTGCCGCCTCGCCCTCGGCCTTGCTCGCGCCATAGACGCCGAGCGGCGCCACCGGGTCGTCCTCGCGCCAGGGGCGTTCCGACATTCCGTCAAAGACGTAATCCGTCGAAATATGGAGCAGCGGAATACCGGATCGTTCGCAGGCCGCGCCCAGCAGGGCCGGTGCGCGGGCGTTGACGGCGCGGGCGAGATCGGCCTCGCTTTCAGCGCGGTCGACGGCCGTCCAGGCGGCCGCGTTGATCACCGCATCCGGCTTCGCGGCGGCGATCGCGGCGGCGACGGCGTTTTCATGCGTGATGTCGAGTTCGGCGCGTAGCGGCGCCATGACCGCAAATCCGGCAGCCGCCGCTTCGGCCGCCAGTTCGGTGCCGACCTGTCCGCCTGCGCCGGTCACCAGCAGGCGCTTCAAAGTGGGGTTCGCCGCCATCCGCGCTCAATCCGCGTCGATCAGACCGAGGCGTTCGCCGCGATAGGATCCTGAGCGCACGCGTTGCCACCAGTCGCGATTGCCGAGATACCACTCGACCGTCTTGCGCAATCCGCTTTCGAAATTCTCGCGCGGGTGCCAACCCAGTTCGCGTGCGATCTTCGAGGCGTCGATCGCATAGCGCGCGTCATGGCCCGGCCGGTCGGCGACGAAGGTAATCAGCTTTTCATACGAGCCTTGCGGCGAGGGCTGCAACTCGTCGAGCAGGCGGCAGATCGACCGCACGATGTCGATATTGGTGCGTTCGGCATTGCCGCCGACATTATAGGTTTCGCCGACGACGCCTTTCGTCGCGATGGCGATCAAGGCGCGGGCATGATCGTCGACATGCAGCCAGTCGCGCACCTGAAGCCCGTCGCCGTAGACCGGCAGCGGCTTGCCTTCCAGTGCGTTCAGCACCATCAGCGGGATCAGTTTTTCGGGAAACTGGCAGGGACCGTAATTGTTGGAGCAATTGCTGGCAACCGTCGGCAGGCCGAAGGTTTCCCGCCAGGCGCGCACCAGATGATCGGCGCCGGCCTTGGAGGCCGAATAGGGAGAGTTCGGCGCGTAAGGGCTTTCCTCGGTGAAGGCGCCGGTCGGCCCCAGCGAGCCGAAAACCTCGTCGGTCGAGATGTGGTGAAAACGAAAACGCGCTTTCGCCGCGCCGTCGAGACCCTGCCAATGCGCGCGCGCCACTTCCAGCAGATTGGCGGTGCCGACGAGATTGGTCTCGATAAAGGCGGCCGGTCCGTCGATCGAACGGTCGACATGGGTTTCGGCCGCCAGGTGCATCACGATGTCGGGTCTGTACTCCTCGACGACGCGGCGCAGGGCCGGCAGATTGCGGATGTCGGTGCGCGAAAAACGGTAGCGGATGTTCTGCGACACGCCCGCCAGCGAGTCGAGATTGCCGGCATAGGTCAGGCAATCGACGTTCAGCACCTCGTGATCCGTTTCGCCGATCAGCATGCGGATCACGGCGGAGCCGATGAAGCCGGCGCCGCCGGTTACCAGGATACGCATCGAACAGCTCCCCCTCTCTACTTCCGCATTCACTTCAGTATTCGGTCGGTATTTGGCCGATCCGCACCACCCTGACCGGCATCATGGACGAAGGGCGTGGTGAAATCCGCCATGCGCGGCAGACGCGCGTCCTTTTCGGAGAGTGTGGCCGCGCCGGGCTTCACCGGCCAGTCTATCGCCAGCGCCGGGTCATTCCACAATATTCCCGCATCGTGTGTTTGTGAATAATAGGCGTCCACCTTGTAAAAGACGCAGGTGTCCGGCGCGAGTGTGCAGAAACCATGCGCGAAACCCTTGGGGATCAACAGTTGTTTACCATTTTCGGCGCTGAGTTCGACCGCCACATGGACGCCGAAGGTGGGCGAGCCGCGCCGGATGTCGACCGCGACATCGAGGATCGCTCCCGTCAGTACCCGCACGAGCTTGGTCTGGGCGAAGCCGGGGGTCTGGAAATGCAGACCCCGGACGGTGCCAGGGGTGGCCGAGAGCGATTCATTGTCCTGGATGAAGTCGATATCGATGCCGGCCTCCGCCAGCACGCGTCGGTTGAAGGTCTCGGCGAAATAACCCCGCGTATCGCCGAAGCGTCGCGGCTTGACGACGCGAACGCCGGGAATGGCCGTTTCCTCGATTTCGAGCATGGGATCTGGCGTATCCTTGCGGCGGTGTCAGCGTTTCGAGAGCTTTTCGAGGATCGGGCGGAATTTCGGCTCGATATCGGCGCGGGCCAGCGCGAGAGCGACATTGGCGGCCAGAAAGCCGATCTTGTCGCCGCAATCATAGGTCGTGCCCTCGAACCGGTATGAATAGAAATCCTGCCCGGCCATCAAGGCGACCATCGCGTCGGTGAGCTGGATTTCGCCGCCGGCGCCCGGCTTCTGCGTTTGGAGTTTCGCGAAGATTTCCGGTTGCAGGATGTAGCGGCCGGAGACGATCAGGTTCGACGGTGCGTCCTCGATTTTCGGCTTTTCGACCATGCCGGAAATGCGATGGGTCGCATTGCCGAGGTCACCGGCCAGCGCGACGACGCCATAACGGTTGACGTGCTCCCGCGGCACTTCCTCGACCGCGATGATATTGCCGCCATGACGCGCATAAACATCCATCATCTGGGCGAAGCAGCCGCGGGGTGCGTGGATCAGCATATCGGGTAGCGCCAGCGCGAAGGGCTCGTTGCCGACAATGTCGCGCGCGCACCAGACCGCGTGGCCGAGCCCCAGCGGTTCCTGCTGGCGCACGAAGCTCGCGGCGCCGGCCGCCGGACGGGTCACTTCAAGCTGTGCGATTTCAGCGGTCTTGCCGCGGGCCTTCAACGTCGCTTCAAGCTCGTAGGCCAGATCGAAATGATCCTCGATGGCGCCCTTGCCGCGGCCGGTCACGAAGACGAAATGCTCGATGCCGGCCTCGACCGCCTCGTCGACCGCATACTGGATCACCGGACGGTCGACGACGGTCAGCATCTCTTTCGGGATCGCCTTGGTGGCCGGCAGAAAGCGGGTGCCGAGGCCGGCGACCGGGAAAACGGCTTTGCGGGGTTTCTTGTGCATGAGCGCGGGGTTCATCCTGAGGATCTGCGGGCTTCTCGGCTAAGTACTTAATATCAGTACCAAATTTGATTGTCTTCGGGTTGTTTTGGCATGCCGCGCCCGGTCCGGCAAGCGCGGCGGCCGCAGACAGTTCCAGTCTCGTGAAAATCCATGTATCTAGAGGCCGTTACGGTCGGTCGGCGGATGGCGTTTTCGGCGCCGGCCGGCCGAAATATCGGGCGGCAATTGCAGGAGACTAGCGGGTATGACCAAGCGGGTCGCGCTTATCACGGGCGTTACGGGGCAAGACGGCAGCTATCTGGCCGAGCTGCTGATCGACAAGGGATATGAAGTCCACGGGTTGATGCGCCGTTCTTCCTCCTTCAATACCGACCGGATTCACCATCTTTACGGTGAGGAACGCGGCGCCAATTCCGCGCTCAAGATGCATTTCGGCGACATGACCGACGGCTCCAGCCTGTTCCGGGTGCTGAAGGACGTGCAGCCCGACGAGGTCTACAATCTCGCCGCGCAGAGCCATGTGAAGGTCAGCTTCGACAAGCCCGAATATACCGCCGACGTCAACGCAACCGGTGTGCTCCGGCTTCTCGAGGCGATCCGGCTTCTCGACATGGGCGAGACCGTGCGCTTCTACCAGGCCTCGACATCCGAGCTCTTCGGCAATGTGCAGGAGACGCCGCAAAGCGAGACGACGCCGTTCCGGCCGCGCAGTCCCTATGCGATTTCGAAGCATTTCGCCTTTCAGACCGTCGTCAATTACCGCGAAGCCTACGGGCTTCATGCCTCGAACGGCATCCTCTTCAATCATGAAGGCCCGAACCGCGGCGAAACATTCGTCAGCCGCAAGATCACGCGGGCCGTGGCGGCCATTCATCATGGCCTGCAGGACCGGCTCTATCTCGGGAATATCAATTCGCGGCGCGACTGGGGCCATGCGCGCGATTATGTCGAGGGCATGTGGCTGATGCTGCAGAAGGAGCGCGCTGGCGACTATGTATTGGCGACCGGCGAGGAACATTCGGTGCGCGATTTCGTCCAGCTGGCCTTCGACATGGTCGGGCGGCCGCTCGAATGGGACGGATCGGGGGTCGAGGAAAAAGGCATCGACCGGAAAACCGGCAAGACGGTGATCGAGGTCGATCCGTCTTTCTACCGCCCGGCCGAAGTCAATGCGCTGGTCGGCAATGCCAGCAAGGCGCGCGACGAGCTGGGCTGGGTTCACAAGACCAGTTTCGCCGAACTTGTCGCCGAAATGGTCGAGGCCGATATGCGCCGCACCGCCGACAGCCTGGCTGTCAATGGCGGGATCCGGGCGTGAGCATCGCAACGGACGTGTGAGCGTTAACCAGCATCACAGAGCGATCATGGAAAATCGCCCGACGATGCGTTAGCCTTTTACCCGTCGGCCGCCACAGGGCGTCAAGGTCCAGCAGAAATCCGGTGCGCGCAGAATGAGCAGCTCTACGATCTATCCGGTGATCCTTTCCGGCGGCGTCGGCACGCGGCTGTGGCCGACTTCGCGGGCGCTCTATCCGAAGCAATTGCTGCCACTGGTTTCAGACCGCACCATGCTGGTGGAGACGGCTGCCCGTGTTGCCGGGCTGCCGCATTGCGCGGCGCCGATCATCGTTTCGAACGGCGATCAGCGCTTCGTCATCGCCCAGCAGATGCAGGAGGCGGAGCAAGCGATACTCGCCCATATTCTCGAGCCGGAAGGCCGCAACACCGCGGCGGCGGCCGCCGCCGCGGCGGCTTTCGTCCAGGCGCGCGATCCGCGGGGCATCCTGCTGGTCCTGCCGGCCGATCATCATATCGGCGATGTCGCGGCATTCCGCCGTGCGGTCGATCAAGGCGTGCGACTGGCGCAAGACGGCAAACTCGTCACTTTCGGCATCGTGCCGTCGGCACCCGAAACCGGCTATGGCTATATCAAGCGCGGCGCGGCGCTCGGCGACGGACCGGGTTATGCGGTGGCTCGCTTTGTCGAGAAGCCGGACCGAGCCACGGCGGAAGCCTGTCTCGCCGAGGGCGGCTATGACTGGAATGCCGGCATCTTCATGTTCCGCGCCGACTGCCTGCTTGCGGAGATGCGGGCGCATTGTCCCGAGATCGCGGCGCGCGCCGGCGAAGCGGTGGTCAAGGCATCGCACGACCTCGATTTCCTGCGCCTCGATGCCGCGGCGTTCGCCGCCTGTCCGTCGGATTCGATCGATTATGCGGTGATGGAGCGGACTGCCGAGGCGGCCGTCATCCCCGTCGATATGGGCTGGAGCGATATCGGCTCATGGGGCGCGTTGTGGAAAATCGGCGCAAAGGACGAGGCGGGCAATGTCACGGTCGGCGATGTGATCGCAGAGGAGACTCGGGACAGCTATATCCGTGCCGAGGTTGGGCTTGTCGCGACGCTCGGCGTTGAAAATCTCGTTATCGTCGAAACCGGCGACGTGCTGCTTGTCGCGTCGCGCGACCGGGTGCAGGACGTCAAGAAAATCGTCGCGCGGATTGCCGGCGCCGGGCGGAGCGAGCACAGCGCCCATCGCCGCGTTTACCGGCCCTGGGGTTTTTATGAAAGCCTCGACACCGGGGAGCGGCACCAGGTCAAGCATCTGATGGTGCATCCGGGTGCGGCGCTGTCGCTGCAGATGCATCACCAGCGCGCCGAACACTGGGTCGTGGTCAGGGGCCGGGCGCAGGTGACGGTCGGCGACAAGGTGTCGATCCTTGAGGAAAACCAGTCGGTCTATATTCCGGTCGAAACGAAGCACCGGCTTGAGAATCCCGGCAGCGAGCCGCTTTCGATTATCGAGGTGCAATCAGGCGCCTATCTCGGCGAGGACGACATCGTGCGGTTCGACGATGTTTATGGCCGCGACGTCAAAAAGCCGGCGGCGGAATAGCCGCGCCGTTCCGGTTTTCTCCCCGTCATCTCTCCATTCCGGATGTGTTTTTGCGCCGTTCGCTCCACAACGGTCGCGTCCATGCTCAATCGAAACTCTTTCTACATTGCCGCCGGGCAGGATTTGCCTCGCGACAAGTGGTGAAGACCGGTTCGTCCGCTGGCGGATAATTCCGTGAGGGCGTTTCCGGATTCACATGAAGAGGAGATCCACATGACGCTCAATGAACAGAGTTCGGCCATGGCGGCGGCCGGTGGCGGCGCGGCGCGGCGGCGACCGCCCGAACCGCCGGTGCGGCTGGTGCGGCCCGGCAATGAAGACATCACCATCGGCGAGAACAGCGTTCTCGAAGGATCATTCGACACGCGCGGCTCGATGTTCGTCGACGGCGCGGCGATCAATGCCGACCTCAATGCCGGGTTTCTCTCCATCGGCACGACCGGCCGGGTGGAAGGTCAGGCCCTTGTCGAGCGCGCCGAAATTTCGGGTGCGTTCGACGGTACGCTGGTCTCGTCGGGCGAGATCATTCTGCGTGCCTCGGCCCGTATCGATGGCGACGTCAAATGCGCACGTCTCGTCACGCATCGCGGTGCGATCATCGCGGCCCAGGTTCGCATCGTCGAAGAGGGCGAGCGTAGCGGCGATGGCGTCGCGGCGATGCTGGCCGGCTTCCAGACGGCGCGGGCGCCGCTGCGGCGTGGGCTGCGCCGGAGAATCCGGAAGGCGATGCCGGTTGCCTGGGGGGCCGTGCTGGCGCTGGCGCTGATCGGCGGCGCATCGCTTATCGCCTGAGTCCCGGCACGCCGCCAAGGTCACGGCGAACCAAACGCCAGAGCGCGCCGAGGATGCGCCGGTTTGCGCGCCAGCGGCGGCCGAAACGCGGTGCGTCCTGCCGGGGGGTGCCGTTGACGCCGACCTGACGGAAGGGCGCGCCGCGCCGGATCGCGTTGACGGCGAGTTCGGTGCCGATCGAGTTCGAGCGGTCGAAGCCGCCATTCTCGACGGCAAGCCGGAGGTCGTAGCCTTTCATGCCGCAAAGAATGTCGCGGACGCCGTAACGCGCCCTGACATAGAGCCCCATGATGGATTCGGCGATGCGTTGTCTGCGGGGGCGGATGCCGATGACCAGCGCGGCCTCGCCGCTTTCGAGCAGCGAGCGAAATTTCGCGACCAGCGACGGATCATGTTCGCCATCGGCGTCGAGCGTGATCGCGAACTCGAAATTCATCTCCAGCGCTTTTTCAAAGGCGCGGTTGAGCGACGCTTCATAGCCGAGATTGGCCGTATTGCGCACCAGGATCGCGCCTGCCGCTTCCGCTTGTGCCGCTGTGTCGTCCGGCGAGGCGTCGTCGACAACGATCACCGGGGCCTGCCGGCGTGCCGCCGCGACGACCGCGGCGATTGTTGCGCCTTCGCGGAAAGCCGGGATCAGGACGGCCGTACGAGATCTGTCCACAGCAGTTCCTTCCCCGCTTCCTTGCCGACGGCGAGCTTCTTGCCGAGAATTTCCGCGAGGCGGCTCGGCGGGACCGCGCCCGCGGGGCAGGGGCGGAGCGCCTCGAGATGCTCTTCGGCGAGCACCGTGCCCGGCTTCAATGTCTGCTTTGCGCGCAGGGCGCGGCGCTGGATGACGACCGTTTCGGCTTCGTTGTTTTCGATGCGCTTGACGCCGTCGCCGAGTGCCGCCTCGAGTTCGCGCGTTGCATCGACCATCGCGCGCCAGGTCACCGGATCGAGCGCGAATGAATGATCGGGCCCGTCGCGGGAGGTATCGTCGGTAAAGTGCTTTTCCACAACGCGGGCGCCGAGCGCGACGGCGCCGAGCACAGCCGAATGTCCGGGCGTGTGGTCCGAAAAGCCAAGCACCAGTCCCGGCCAGCGCGCGGCGAAAGTCTGCAGGACCCGCAGATTGACATATTTGAAGTTCTCCAGGCTGCCGGTGTAGTTGGTGTTGCACTGCATGAGGCAGAGCGCATCGTTGCGGCGCAGGATCAGTTCGACGGCTTCCTCGACTTCGGCCATGGCGGCCGCGCCGCAGGCCAGCAGCACCGGCTTGCCGGTGCGGGCGATCTGTTCGACCGCCGCGTGGAATGTGATGTCGCCCGACCCGATCTTGTAGGCCGGAACGATGTTGCGGAACATCTCGATGGCTTCGCTGTCATAGGGTGTCGTCATGAAGTCGATCCCGGCTTTCCGGCAGGTATCGACCAGCTCGTCCGTCCAGTCGCGCCGCGTGTGATATTGATCGTAGACTTCGGTGACCGATTTCTTCCATTTCGCCTGATGCGAAACCTGTGCCTCCGGCCCGCCGAAGCCGACCTTGCTGACGATCCGGTCGGCCAGAAAGTGCTGGAACTTCGCGCAGTCCGCGCCCGCTTCCTTCGACTTCCAGATCAAATCCTTCGCGCGCGAAAGCTCGCCATCGTGATTGGCGGCGATGTCGGCGATGAAATAGGTCGGCGCGTCGAGAGATATTTTACGCGTGCCGATGAGAAGCGATGTCCGGTAGCTCATGGCGGTTTGTCTCGTTGTATTGACGGAGAACGGAAGCGACGACTTGCGCGAGGCCGGGCAGTGCGTTGCCCAGCAAGGTTTCGGCGCGGCGCACATCGAGGCCGAGGCTGTCCGCGCGGCGGGTGTCGAGCGTGCGGACCGAGCCGGCGGTAGCGGCCGTCAGCGGCGTGCCGAGCTGGCGGGCGATTTCACGAACGAAGTCTTCCTTGGTGTAGACTTCCTTCGCCGCGAGGTTGAAAAGGCCGGTGGCGCGGGCATCCACCATATCAAGTGCGGCGCGCGCGAAGGCGATAACGTCGATCGAGGACGTATAGGCATCGCTGAAGACCGTGGCCGGGCGGTCGTTCGCCGCGACGTCGATTGCCCATTCGGCGAATGTGGGGCGCTCCCAGCCGCGAATGCCGACAATGCTCGTTCGCAGGACAAGGGTGTTGGCGGCTGTCAGCGCGAAGGCCTCGCCGGCAAACTTGCTTCGCGCATATTCGTTGAAGAAGGAGACCGGCGCCTTCTCGTCATGCGCGACCGCGCCGCCGCCGCTGTAATACTGGTCCGTCGATATGTGGATGAGGCGTCCGCCCGTCCGGCGCGACCAGAGAGCCAGCGCCGCGAGAGGCCGTGCATTGGTCCGCCAGGCCGACAGCGGATCGCGTTCGCAGGTCTCGATATCGGTGAGGGCAGCGCAATTGACAACCAGGTCCGGTGCTTCGGCCGCCAGCACGGCGTCGAGCGCGCCGTCGTCGGCAATGTCGAGTGCAATGGTGGCTCCGCAGCGCGCCGCTTCCCGCAGCAAATGGCCGCGCCGCCGCACCTCCCGCGCCATTTCCTGGCCGAGCAGCCCCGTGCTGCCGAGAACGAGCGTCTTCATTGCCTGTTCCGCTTTCCTGCCGGCAGGTCAGCGCGTTCGATCATTTTTCCATCAGGAACCATGTCACGTCGTCCTGGGGAAAATAATTGTCGCGGTGATAGGTGAAGCCGTAGTCGACGAGGCGCAGGCCGAACCGGTCCATGATCTCGCCGGCGAAATCCCTCTTGAAAAGACGGTCGTCGTTTCCGCGATAATTCACCACCATCGGGCTCGGATTGTAGTACTCGCAAACGAGAATGCACCTCGTCGAAAGTGCGTGAAGGTTGTCGTAGACGCGGTTCAGTTCATCCGGATTGATGTGAATCAGCACGGTCTTGGTGAATGCGAGATCGAACGTCCGTCCGGCCGCAAGCTCATCCAGGATCGTTCCTTCGACGATTTCGGCGATGGCAAGCTCGCGCGCGGCTCGGGCGGCGGTGGCGTTGATCTCGTGGCCGCGCAGTTCGAACCGGGGATTGATGCGGTGCAGGGCCTGCAGGTTCAGGCCGATGTTGCAGCCGAGCTCGACAATGGACCGCACGTGCGGTGCCGCCCGCAATATGCGGCCGAAGAGCGCTACATTCGATGCGACGATATGTTCGCCCTGATTTCTGCCGGTGTATTCGGTACCGAATTCGCCGGTCCAGAACTTCTCCTGCTCGGTCCTGAATGTCATGGTCCTGCCGATCGTTGCCAGTACTTCGAGGTCATCGCTGTCGGTGCATTTCGTTGAGCGCCGCGATCTGAGGATTGGTCCTGCAGACACGCAACGTCTCCTTCCAGTCCGGGATGCCGCCGCCGAGCAGCGGAAAGAGGGCGCGGCAGAATGCGAGATCTTCAGGGTAGTCCAGCGTCCAGCGCAGTTTTCCGAGTTCGGCGTCCGGGCCGTCGAGCGAAATCCGGTGAATTTCCGGCGCGCGCCTGAGCCAAGGCGTCACATGTTCGCGGTCATATGTCTCTGTCGCCTCGCGCCAGTCGGTCTCAAGCGCGCTGCGTGTGAAGGCTTCACAGTCAAGGCCGTGCGGATAGCGGTGGGAAAAATTGTTGGCGACGTAGTCCGCGGCTCCGCCGGACGTCAATGTGGCAAGGACCTCGCCGCAAAGGCCGGGATCAATCAGCGGGCAGTCGCTCGTCACGCGCATCACGACGTCGGCGCCAATTTCCTCGGCGGCACGGAAGTAGCGGTCGAGCACGTCGAGCTCCGAGCCGCGCGTGACGACGGCGCCGGCGTGCTCTGCCTCGGCGGCGACGGGATCGTGTCTGGTTCCCTCCGGAACGGCGCAGCAGACCTTGTCGATGCCGGGAATGGCCGCACAGCGCGTCAACACATGGTCGAGCACCGTTCTTCCGGCGACCACCTCAAGCACCTTGCCCGGCAGCCGGGTCGATGTCATGCGTGCCTGTACGATGACGGCCTTGATCATGCTTCGGCCCGCGCGTTATACGCGGCGATCTCGGTGGTGTTCAGGAAACGCGGATTCGTGCCCGAATTGTATTCAAAGCCCTGATCGACCGGCTTTCCGGTCTCGCCACGCCTGTTGGCGAGATAATCCGTCTGCCTTGCAAAAAACCTGATCGTTGGCCGGATCACGTAATGGTCGTCGAATTCGACGGTCAGATGGCTGTCGTCTGCCGGACACATGATTTCATGCAGTTTTTCGCCGGGTCTGATGCCGATAACCTTCGTCGTCAAATCAGGCGCCATCGCTGTTGCCAGGTCTGTAATGCGAACGGAGGGAATCTTCGGCACGAAAATCTCGCCGCCCTGCATGCGTTCGAGATTGTTCAGTACGAAATCGACGCCTTCCTGCAGTGTGATCCAGAAGCGCGTCATGCGCTCGTCGGTGATCGGCAATTCCTTCGCGCCATCTTCGATCAGCTTGCGGAAGAAAGGCACGACCGAGCCGCGCGATCCGACGACATTGCCGTAGCGAACGACCGCAAATCGCGTCGGCGCGTCGCCGACCATGTTGTTGGCCGCCACAAAGAGCTTGTCGGAAGCCAGTTTCGTCGCACCGTAGAGGTTGATCGGGTTGGCCGCCTTGTCGGTCGAGAGCGCCATCACATGGCCGACCTTGTTCTCGATCGCGGCCTTGATGACATTCTCCGCGCCGTGAATGTTGGTCTTGATGCATTCCATCGGATTGTATTCGGCGGCCGGCACCTGTTTCAGGGCGGCGGCGTGGATCACGATGTCGACGCCCTGCATGGCCTGGCGCAAGCGCTCGCCGTCGCGCACATCGCCGATGAAGTAGCGCATCTCGGCGCCGCCGAACTGCTGCGCCATTTCGTATTGCTTCAGTTCGTCGCGCGAATAGATCACGAGGCGGCGCGGACGATGCCGTTCGATCAGGGTGCGGGTAAACTTCTTCCCGAACGATCCCGTCCCGCCCGTAATCAGGATCGATTTGTCTGCAATCATGGCCTCGGCTCTGCCCCCTCCGGGTGATTCGCGGTCGTGCGGTGGCAGATAGTCTCACAGCCCTTATCTGCCGACCGCTCATTCTTGCCTTAATTAGCCTTTCCGAAAGGTTACCGGGGCAGGACTCCCGTGTCGGGCGCGGCCGATCGGCCCGATCCAAATCATTGATTCCATTAGTTCGATGCTATGCGAAACGGCAAAAGCCGGCGACCTTTCGGTCGCCGGCTCCGTCGACTCTTGCCGAACGGCAGGTCCGGTGCGGCTCAGCAGGCGCCCTTGCGCAGCAGCACGGCGGGCAGCGTCTTGAACATGATCGCGATGTCCTGCCACAGCGACCAGTTCTTGACGTACCAGGCGTCGAGCTGGACACGGCGCATATAGGTCGTGTCGTTGCGGCCGCTGACCTGCCAGAGACCGGTGATGCCCGGCTTGGCGGAGAGGTAGTATTCGGCGTCCTCGCCGTAGCGCAGCACTTCCGGATAGGTGACCGGGCGCGGGCCGACAAGGCTCATTTCCCCACGTATCACGTTGAGGAGCTGGGGCAGATCGTCGAGGCTGGTCTTGCGCAGGAACGCGCCGACACGGGTGATGCGGGGATCCTCGCGCAGTGTCTGGGCGCGGGCCCATTCGGCGGCGCGCAGCGGATCGCTGTCCAGCACGTTCTTCAGGATCGCGTCGCCGTCGACATGCATGGTACGGAACTTCCGGCACATGAACTCGCGGCCCTTCTCGCCAACGCGGCGGTGGCCGTAGAAGGCCGGGCCGCCATCGAGGCGGATCAGCGCCGAAACGGCCCAGAAGAAGGGCGAAAGGATCAGCAGCGCGGTGGAAGCGACAACAAGGTCGAAGCTGCGCTTGACGATGCGGGCCATCGGCCGGTTCAGGTTGTCGGCCAGTGTCAGCATCACGAGATCGTGGCTGAAGAAGTTGCCGGTCTCGAGCGCCATCACGCCGATGCCCTTGACCGGCGGGATGATCGAGAAGGCAATGCGGGCCCGGTGCAGTGCCCGCAGGATGTGGTCGAGCTTGGCCATCTCCTCGGGCGAGGGCGCCAGCACCACGAAACGGGCGCCGTGGCTGCTGCAGGCGAGGCGGAGGGCCGCCGAAAGCTGGCCGCCGGCGCGGTAAAGGAGGCTGCCGGGCCTGGAGGCGTTGCTTTCCGAGGTCAGGTCGGCGAGGTCCACCGTGCCGGCGATCTCGTAGCCCAGATAAGGCTCGGATTCGAGCACCTGTGCGGCCTCGTCGGTGTTCTCCTTTGAGCCGATCAGCAGTACCGGCGCGGTCCAGCCACCGTACCGCTTCAGGACATGTCTCATGCCGATACGCGCCACCGGGACCAGGACCAGCGCCCAGACCCAGGCCTGGAGCATCCAGAGGCGGGAGAAGTAATCCTTGGTCAGGTAGAGCAGGAACCCGTCAACCAGCGCGACCAGGGCAATCGCCTTGACGATTTCCTTGGCCTCCGACCAGAAAGGGGTGCGCTTCGAATAGTGGCCTTTGGCGGCCCACCAGAGGACTGGCAGCATCAGCAGGAAACCGATGCGGACGAGGCGGCCTGTCAGTTCCTCGGCGTTCAGGGCGCCGAAATCGGTGTTGAAAAGCTGAATATTGACGCCGAAGGCGATGGTACCGGCGATCAACTGGGCGAGCACCAAAGCCCCGATATCGCCCATCAGCAGCATGAAGCGGTCGGCGAGCGGCGTCAGGCGCGAGCCTGCCACCTGCTGCTCGCGCGGCGCGGCCTCGGCCGGGGGCGCCAGGGGCGAGGCAACGGGGGTGGCGGCCTCGAAAGCTGAAATCCGGTTGTTCAGTGCGGTCACGGTACTCACGCCTACAATGTGTCCGAATGCGACAATTGCTTCGTGAGAGCGCAAGTTGTGCGCCAGAATGCCGTGTACCGAATTGAGCTGTTGAACGCGGTTAATTCGGGGTTAATGCAAACGTGAGGCCGCTGTTGTTTACCTTCAGAAGACATTCGATGCCGGGCGGCCGCGAGTTGCTGCTTTATGGGCGCGGGCTTCATGAGGCGCTGCCGCTCGCGGCGCTGCCGGCTGAGCCCCCGGCCGCATCGCCGCATCTGCGCTGGCATCCGCTGCTTGGCGAGTGGGTTGCCTATGCGGGCGCGCGTCAGGGGCGGACATTCCTGCCCGAAGCGGCGGCCTGTCCGCTTTGCCCGGCGGCCGAAGGCCGGCTCGGCGAGATTCCCTTTGCCGATTTCGAGATCGCCGTCTTCGAAAACCGGTTCCCGGCTCTGGTTGCCGGGACGGTGGGATTGCCGGCGATCGAAGGCGTCACCGCATCGCCGGCCGAGGGGCGCTGCGAAGTGGTGGTGTTTTCGGCCGATCATGCGGGCGGGCTCGGTACGCTGCCGGTCGACAGGCTCGCGCTGCTGATCGAAGTCTGGGGTGCCCGGCTCAAGGCACTGCGCGACCAAGCGGGCTTTGCCTTCGTCCTCCCTTTCGAGAACCGGGGCGAGGAGATCGGCGTGACGCTGCATCACCCGCATGGCCAGATCTATGCCTTCTCCTTCGTGCCGCAACGCGCGCTGCGGGCTGCGCAGGCGCAAGCGGATGCGCCGGTCGTCGCGCGACTCGTCGAGGGCGGCTCGCCCGATTTGCGGCTCGACGAGAACGACGCGGCGGTTTCTTTCGTGCCGCCTTTCGCGATGTATCCGTTCGAGATATGGCTTGCGCCGCGCCGCCGCGTTCCGGGGCCCGACGCGCTATCATCTGCCGAAGCAGAGATGCTGGCGCGCCTGCTGGGACGCGCGGTGCGCCGCCTCGACGGGCTCTTCGGCAAGCCGATGCCCTACATCCTGACGGTGCAGACGGCGCCGCGCGGCTTTGAAGACAGTTTCCACATGACGATCGAAATTCGACCATTCCGTCGCGACGGCGACAAACTGTAATATCTCGCGGGCGTCGAGCAGGGTGCCGGCATCTTCCTCGTCGACATTCCGCCGGAGCAGGCGGCGGCGCGGCTGAAAGCCGTCGATCCGGAGGGCGGCGCGTGAGCGGTGCTTTCTTGCGTGTGTTCGGGCGTGCGCCGGCGGTCGAGGCTTCGGCGCCGGGCCGGGTCAACCTGATCGGCGACCACACTGACTATGCGGAGGGCTTCTGCCTGCCGATGCCGCTGGCCTTGGGAACATCGGTGGCGCTGGCGCCAGCTGCCACGTTCCAGGCCCACAGCGAGGAAATGGGCGCGACGCTTTCCTTCGATCCGTTCGGCCCGCCGCGTGGCGACTGGACAGACTATATCGCCGGAGCGTTGTCCGAACTCGCCAGGACCGGTTTTGACGTGCCTCCTGTCGAGGTGTCGGTGCGCTCGTCGGTCCCGTCTGGCGCCGGGCTTTCGTCGTCCGCGGCGCTCGAGGTTGCCACGTTGCGCGCCATGCTGGCGCTCACCGGGCAGGCGCTTTCGGATGGCGTGGTCGCGCGTCTCGCGCAGGCCGGTGAGAACAACTATTGCGGCGTCCAGTGCGGCATTCTCGATCAGATGGCGAGTGCTGCCGGGCGGCCGTCGCAAGCCCTGCTGCTCGACTGCCGTACCGGTACCGGCCGCCTCGTCGCCGTGCCGCGGGAATTCCGCTTCGCGATCGTGCATTGCGGTGAACCGAGGCGGCTGGCGGGCGGCGCATACAATGCGCGGCGCGCGGCGCGCGGCGACGGCGGAAGCCGCGCGCCAGCTCGGTCTGCCGGCGTTGCGCGACGCGGACGCCGCTTCTCTGGCAGCGCTTGCCGACGACGAATTGCTGAAGCGCGCGCGCCATGTCGTTACCGAAAACGAACGGGTGCTCTCCGCAGTAGCGGCGCTGGAAGCCGTCGACCTTCCGCGCTTCGGCACGTTGATGAATGAGAGCCATGCTTCGCTGGCGCGCGATTTCGAGGTGTCGATTCCAGCCCTCGACCGGCTGGTCGAGAGCATGCTCGATGCCGGTGCGGCCGGTGCGCGCCTCACCGGCGCCGGGTTCGGCGGTTGTATTGTTGCGCTGTTTCCGCCGGATATTCCGGATTGGTGGCCGGGCGTCGCTGCCATGAATCCCGGTGCGTGGCGCGTCGGCGGCGACGTATAGCCGCGCCGTCGTTTACTGCGCGGCGTAGACACCCGGGCGGCGCGGCGATGCTTTTGTCAGAATTCGCTCTTCCGGGAAACGGATGCTGACCGTTGTGCCGCGGCCGGGCTCGCTTTCGATTTGCAGCGTGCCGCCGTGATGCTCCATCAGACATTTCGACAAGGGCAGGCCGAGCCCGGTTCCTTCATACTTGCGCGCAAGGTCGGAGTCGATCTGGCCGAATCTTTCCAGCGCAGTCGGAATGTCTTCGAGCGCGATGCCAATGCCGGTGTCGGTGACGCGGATGACGAGAGACCCGTTTTCGACGCTCGCAGCGACACGTACTTCACCGCCCGGCGGCGTGAATTTCACGCCGTTCGATATCAGATTCAGTAACACCTGCCGGACGCGGCGGTGGTCGGCATGGATGTGCGGCAGGCGGTTGTCCATTTCGATGTGCATGGCAACGTCGCCGGCCTTCGCCTGGGCTTCGATCATGTGCGCGGCGTCGCCGATCGCTTCGCCGACATCTACATCTTCCTCGTTGAGCAGCAGTGCGCCGGCATCGACACGGGTGAAGTCTAGGACGTCGTTGATCAGCGACAGCAGGTGCTTGCCGCTCTTCAGAATATCGTCGGAGTAGTCCTTGTAGCGCGCGCTTCCGAGCGGTCCGAATGTCTCGGACGCCATGAGTTCGGAGAAACCGAGTATCGCGTTGAGGGGCGTACGCAATTCATGGCTCATCGTCGCAAGGAATTGCGACTTCGCCTGGTCGGCCGATGCCGCGGCGCCGAGCGCGACCATGAGTTCTTTCGATGTTGCTTCGAGCTTGCTCTTGGTGTCCTCGAGTTCGGCGACATAGGCGCGCAGGCGTTCCGCTTCCTTCACCGAACGGTCGGACAAATAGCCGTCGACCGCCGATCCTGCAAAGGCGAGCGCGACGATCAGCACGGTAATGGCTGCGACCGCAATTGCCATGGCATAAGGTTCCACCGCGCTTTCGGTAAAATCGATTGATGGATCGGGGACGATGGAAACGGCCGCCATTCCCGTAAAGTGAAGAGAGCAGATCGCAAGCGTCAGCAGTGTTGCGGCCGCTGCACGCCCCTTGAATCCGGGCAAGGTGAAAAGTGTTTGCAGCGCCGCTGCGCCGAGGACGACACCAAGGACGATGGAGGCGACAACAAAGCCGCGATCCCAGACGAGGTGGCCGTGAAGGCTGACGGCCGCCATGCCGACATAATGCATGGCGCCGATGGCAAGGCCGAGCGCCGCGCCGCCGATACCGGCGGGCCGCAGGTGCTGGGCGACAAAGAGCCCGGCCGTCGAGAGTGCGAGCGCGATAGTGAGCGATGCGAAAGTCAAGCCCGGCGCATAGTTCACGGGATCGTCGGGGTTGAAGGCGAGCATGGCGATGAAATGCGTCGCCCAGATGCCGCAACCGGCGACGATGCCGGCGCCCAGAATCCAGAGTGCACGGCGCTCCGGTCCGGCTTCCCGCGCATGAGCGAGAAGACTGACCGCCGAAAAACTGGCAAGCGTACAGACAAGCCCGGCAAGAATGACAAGGCTCAGGTCGTGCTCGACCGTTATGCAATTGTAAATCGTCAGCATGCTCCCCGATTGGAGCATGCGGGCGCTTAACCTTGTCTTAAGGCTGGTTGAAAGCGCCGTTTTTGGCCGATTTCTGGGCGAGCCGGTCGAGCAGCCGGAAGAGCAGGGCGCCCGCCACCGTGGCGGCCAGCCCCAGCACGACAGTGCCGTCGATGCGATCGGGGAAATAGGGGTGCGAAGCGACCAACCGCGTCTTTTCGCCGATCAGGGCGTATTCGCGCTCCTTGAACGGCCAGACTGCCAGCAGAGAGCCACCCAGAATGCCAATCACCGCCAGCATTGTCTGGCGATGATAATGCGCCAGCAGCCAGGCGATCACGCGCGAAAAGGCCAGGGCGCCGGCGACGATGCCGGCGGCCAGCGGCACAAGGAACGAGATGTCGAAACGGCCCAGCGCATCGATCGTCTCGGTGTATTTGCCAAGGATCAACAATACGAACGAACCCGATATTCCGGGCAGCAGCATGGCGGCAATCGCGATCATGCCACAAAGGAAGACGAACCAGACGTCGTCGGGCGTGCGAACCGGCACCAGGACCGAAATGGCGAGTCCGAAGGCAAAGCCGGCGATGAGCCATATCCAGTGCAGGCGGCTGCCCGCGCCGACATGCGACAGAAGTCCGACAATAGAGGCGGCGATCAAGCCAAAAAAGAAGCCGAACATCGCTTCGGGAAATTCGGTCACGAGAACCGACAGCGGCACGACGCGCGTGAAGATGATGATGGCGAGAAGAGCGCCAACACCGAGCGGCAATAGAAACATGAAGTCGATGTGGCGCAGCGCGGCGGTCAGTTCGCGTTGCCTGAGCTGCTTCAGAAACGCAATATCGAAATGAGCAATGGCGGCGATCAGCCGGTCGTAGATGCCGAGGATCAACGCCATCGTGCCGCCGCTGACGCCGGGTATCAGATCCGCGGCGCCGACGCACATACCGCGCAGCGCCTGCCGTGTCGGATCGACATTATCGCGTCCGTCGATGCTCAAACGGTCGATCGCGTTGAACCACACCGTGAGTGTGGCATCGGTCCAGCGGACTGCATAGCCATATGTCCACCAGCAGAGCGGTGTTCCCCTCATGATGCCGACAGTCAGCAAAGTCACGGTGCCGCCACCGATCACGACGTCCGTCGCCCAGTGCGCGCCGGCGGCTATACGCGGTATCGCAAAAATCACCCCGAGTACCGCACCGAGCAATCCCATGCGCCAGCCGAAGCCGGTCCACCAAAGCGCGGCGACGACTATCGTCGCCGTGGCGCTGACGCCGGGAAAACTCGAATCCGATCCCTCGCCGGCCAACGACCATGGCACAAATGTCCGGATCGAGTGATAGGTGTCGAGCGCCAGCGATGGCGAGAGTCGCGGAAAGGAGAAGATTTCTTTCTGAACAACGGTAACAATCAGCAGAACGGCCGCCATCACAATGCCGAAGGCGATGCCGTCGCGAAAGCGCGCGAAATCGGCGCGCGAAATGTGAGCGAGATGGACTCCGAGGACGATGATTATCGACAGATAGGCAAAGCGCCGGTCGCCTGACAAGGCCCAGAATACGGCCATCGGCTGCGAAGGGACGGTGCCGTTCGTCACCTGGAAGACCCAGAGGTCGAAAGCATCCCACCACTCACGGGTTGCGCCGATGGACCCCCAGGACGCGAAGAGGAGAACTGAAAGAATCGTCCAGAGCAACAGCGTCTTCCATTGCCATGTTCTGGACAGCGCGACTTCCATCAAGCTTCCTCTTGCCTCGCGAATCGGCAGTGCTTCGTCACAAACCGATTCCGGATTCTATATTCGCGTCGCGGAAATGACACAAAAATCGTTGGTTTCCGCCGTTAGTGGAAGCGTGGCAGCCAATCGCCGTGCGCGTCGATCAGGTCGTCGACGAGCCCCCATATCTGGTCGAGCGATAGTTCGGCCGCAGTATGTGGGTCCATCATGGCGGCGTGATAAATGTGTTCGCGCTTGCCGGTCGCCAGCGCCTCCAGGGTCAGCGATTGCACGTTGACGTTGGTCTGCATCATCGCGGCCAGATGTGGCGGTAGTGCACCCACCCGTGTCGGCGTCACGCCGTTTGCGTCGACGAGGCAAGGCACCTCGACGCAGGCGCCGGCCGGCAGGTTGTCGATCAGGCCTGTGTTGGCGACATTGCCATTGATGACCGCGGGCCTGCCGGTTGCGATGGCACGCATGATCTTCGCGCCGTACTCCCCTGAAAATTTCACTTCCAGCCGGTTCGCCGACACGAGCTCGCGTTCCTGAGCTTCCCAGGCGGCGATCTGTTCCTCGCAACGGCGAATATACTCGTCAAGCGGGATGTTGAATTTTTCGATCAGTTCCGGCCGATCGCGCTTGATGAACCACGGCACATATTCGGCGAAATGTTCGCTCGACTCGGTGACGAAGTATCCGGTGCGGCGCAGCACTTCGTAGCGCACCCTGTTCCAGCCGGGTTCGGCTCCTTGCGCCGCGATTTCCTTCAGGCGTGGATAGAGGTCCTCGCGCGTGCCGTCGGGGCATTCGCGTTCGAACTTCGTGTAGAAAGCCATGTGGTTGATGCCGGCGCATTGGTAGCGAAGCGATTTGTAATCGACGTCGAGGTCCTTCGAGAGTTCATACGCCGTCCCCTGCACCGAATGGCAGAGTCCGACATGGCGGATGTCGGGGGCCATGCGGTTGAGCGCCCAGCAATTGATCGCCATGGGGTTCACGTATTGCAGCATCAATGCGTTCGGACAGAGTTCGCGCATGTCATCGGCGATCTCGAGCAGCACCGGCACGGTGCGCAGGCCGCGCATGATGCCGCCGACACCGAGCGTGTCGGCGATGGTCTGGTGGAGGCCGTATTTCTTCGGAATCTCGAAATCGGTGACTGTGCCGGGCTTGTAGCCGGCGACCTGGATCATCACGATCACGAAATCGGCGTCCCTCAGCGCCTCGCGCCGGTCGGTCGTCGTGGTGATCGTGGGCGATACCGATAGTGCGTCGGCGATCTTGGCCGCGACGACGGCGGAGGTTTTCAGGCGGTCCTCGTCGATGTCATGCAATGCGATCTCGCAATCGGCGAAAATTCCGTTCAGCAGGATATCGCCGACGAGGTTTTTCATGAAGACCGTGCTTCCCGCTCCGATCATGCAGACCCTGGTCATGCTTCGCCCCTCATGCTGCCTTGCGGTCCTGCCGCCCGATCCGGCAAGTTAGAGAAAACCGGAGGGGGAATCCATGGCCGAACCGCGCGACACCGACGTTACGATCGGGGTCTGCTATTATCCCGAGCACTGGCCGGAGGCGATGTGGGCGGACGATGCGCGACGGATGCGAGCGGCAGGTATCAAGCGCGTCCGGATCGGTGAGTTCGCGTGGTCGCGCCTTGAGCCCCGTTCCGGCCATTTCGATTTCGACTGGCTCGGCCGTGCCCTCGATACGCTTCACGGCGCCGGGCTTGAAGTCGTACTCGGTACGCCGACGGCGACGCCGCCGAAATGGCTGGTCGACGCCATGCCCGACATGCTGCCGGTCGATGCTCGCGGCCGCCCGCGCGGGTTCGCCTCGCGCCGTCACTACTGTTTCTCCCATGCTGGATACCGGCGCGAATGCGCGCGGATCGTGACGGCGCTTGCGACACGCTTTGGCCAGCATCCTGGCATCGCCGCCTGGCAGACCGACAACGAGTATGGTTGCCACGACACGGTGCTTTCCTACTCTCACGAGGCGCTTGTCGGCTTTCGTCACTGGCTGACGGAGCGCTATGGTGATATTCGCAAGCTCAACGAAGCCTGGGGCAATGTCTTCTGGAGCATGGAGTATCGCGACTTCGCCGAGATCGATCTGCCATCGGGCGCCGTCACCGAAACCAACCCGTCGCACCGCACCGACTTCCACCGCTATTCGTCCGATCAGGTGGCGGCATTCAATCGCGTGCAGATCGAAATCATCCGTGCGCTCTCGCCGGGGCGCGACATCCTGCACAATTTCATGACCTTCTTTCTCGACTTCGATCATTACGAGGTGATGAAGGATCTCGACATCGCGACCTGGGACTCCTATCCGCTTGGCAGTCTCGATGTTTTTCCCGGCGACACCGCCCACAAAGCCGCGTTTGCCCGTACCGGCGACCCGGACTTGCAGGCCTTCCATCACGACCTATACCGCGGGGCGGGCCGCGGACGTTTCTGGGTGATGGAACAACAGCCGGGACCGGTCAATTGGGCGCAGTACAACACCGATGCGCTGCCGGGCCTTGTCCGGCTCTGGGGACTTGAGGGTTTCGCGCATGGCGCCGAAACCATGTCATGGTTCCGCTGGCGCCAGGCGCCTTTCGCGCAGGAACAATTTCACGCCGGCCTCAACATGCCCGACAACACGCCAGACCGGGCGCTCTTTGAGGTCGAGCAATTATCGGCCGATCTCACGGCGCTCGGGCCGCTGGGCGCGCCCGCGCCCGCCAGGGTGGCGCTGGTCTTTTCCTACGAGGCGGCGTGGTTCCTGCGCGTGCAGCCGCAGGGGCGCAACTTCAACTATGTCGAACAGGTGTTCGCGATGTACCGCGCGCTCCGGCGTCTCGGTCTTGACATCGACATCGTCGCCTCCCATGCCGACCTTTCGCCTTACGCGCTGGTGCTGGTTCCCTCCATGCCGCATGTGCCGGACGTTCTGGCGGCGGCACTCGCCACCTTCAAGGGGGCGCTGCTGGTCGGCCCGCGAAGCGGCAGCCGGACGGCGTCGCACCGCATCCCCGACAATCTGGCGCCCGGTCCGCTTGCGGATGTCCTTGGCGTCAAGGTCACGCGCGCCGAAAGCTTCCGGTCGTATTCGGCGGTGCCGGTTCGCTACGACAACGAGTCCTTCGCTTTCGACCGCTGGCGCGAGTTCGTGGTGCCCGCGCCGGGCACGGAGGTGCTCGCCGAGACCGAAGACGGTCATCCGGCGCTGACGCGGCGCGGTCAGGCACACTATCTGGCTGGCGCGGCCGACGGCGCCCTCCTTGAACGGATCGTGGAGCGGCTGGCGCGTGATGCCGGGCTTTCGGTCCGCGCCCTGCCCGCGGGCCTCAGGACGCGGCGGCGCGGGCCGTGGCGTTTTATCTTCAACTATGGGCCGGCGCCGGTCGATATCTCGCCTTATTTCACCGATAGGGATTTCGCGCTCGGGGCGCCGATGCTTGCCGTCGGCGGCGTCGCGGTCTCTCGATTTTCCACCGGGCCGTGATAGCGTCTGCCGAACGACATGCGTTGGAGTGCGCGATGCCAGTTTCTTTCCTTCCGGGTTTCCGCCCGCGGACCCGGCTTCCCCTGCGGTTGGCCGTTGCCGCCGTCGTGCTGTTCGGCCTTTCGGTAACGGGTTGCGCCGCCGAGACGCGTCCGGCAACCCCGCTGGCGCCGCCTGGCAGCGCCGCCGCGCTTGCCGACGATGTCGAGTTCGCGGACTGGTTGACCGGCCTCCGCGAAGCGGCGCTCAAGGCCGGCGTGGCGCCGCAGACTTTCGATCGCTCGCTGCGCGGTGTTCGCCCCGATCCGCGCGTGGTCGAGGCGAACGAGAGCCAGCCCGAGTTCACGCGGCCGGTATGGGAATATCTAGAAAGCGCGCTATCGGACACGCGTGTTGCGCGGGGAAAGGCGCTGCTTGCCGAAAACAAGGCGCTGCTCGACCGTATCGAGGAAGCCTATGGCGTCGATCGTCATGTGCTGGTGGCGATCTGGGGGCTTGAATCGAATTACGGCGGCTTCCAGGGCACGATGTCGGTCGTCCGTTCGCTGGCGACGCTCGGCTACAAGGGACGCCGCCAGGATTATGGCCGCTCGCAACTTATTGCCGCCTTGCAAATCCTGCAGAAAGGCGACATCGAGCCCGAGAAAATGCTCGGTTCCTGGGCCGGCGCGATGGGCCAGACGCAGTTCATTCCGACCACCTACAACCAGCATGCGGTCGACTTCGACGGCAATGGCAGGCGCGACATCTGGAACTCCCATGCCGACGCGCTGGCGTCTGCCGGTCACTATCTCCAGAATTCGGGCTGGCGGCGCGGGGGCGTGTGGGGTTACGAGGTCAAGCTTCCGCAAGGCTTCGAGTTCGCCGAGGCCGACATGTCGGTTTCGAAGACGCAAGGCGAGTGGGCGAAGGCCGGCGTCGCGCGCATCGATGGACGGCCCTTCCCAAGCGGCGAGGCGGAGGAGAAGTCCTCGATCTTCCTGCCGTCGGGCCACAAGGGGCCAGCCTTCCTCGTCATGCACAATTTCCGCACGGTGCTCGCCTACAACGCCTCAACCTCCTATGCGCTCGCGGTGCATCTCCTTGCCGACCGCTTCAAGGGCCGTGGCGAGATCGCGGGTTCATGGCCGCGCGGCGACCGCCCGCTTGGTCGCAGTGAGCGTCTCGACCTGCAACGGCTGCTGACCGAGCGCGGCTACGATACCGGCGGCGTTGATGGCATCATCGGTTTCAACACGCGCAAGGCGATCCGCGCCTATCAGGTCACGGTGGGGATGCCGGCCGACGGCTACCCGACGCCCGAACTGCTCGAAAAACTGCGCGGCCGCTGAAGATCATTTGGGCAGACTGCCTGTTTTTTCGACGGCCGTTGCCTGTTTTCCCGGTTTTATGCCGCAAATGCCTCATTTCCCGGCGTGGCATCTCTCTTGCTCTCCCTGTAGGCTCAACAGACGGAAAAATTCGTCGCAAACGACAGGAGCATCATGGCGTCGGCTTTCTTTGACGAAATGGGATTGCCGGGAGCGGAAGTCCGGCAGGCCTACCGGACACTGCAAGCCTGGCTCGACGAGACGCCGACCGAGATTCTGACGCTGCGCCGCGAAGAAGCGGAAACCTTCTTTCGCCGCGCCGGCATCACCTTTGCCGTCTATGGCGAGGGCGGCGATCCGGAGCGTATCATTCCCTTCGACATCATTCCGCGTATTCTCGAGGCGGCCGAATGGAAACAGATTTCCGACGGTCTGGTGCAGCGCGTCAAGGCGCTCAACGCCTTTATTGCCGATGTCTATGGCGCGCAGGACATACTTGCCGCCGGCCATGTGCCGCGCGAGGAGGTGCTGCTCAACGAGGCATGGCGCTGTCAGATGCAGGGCGTTGCGCTGCCGCATGGCATCTACACCCATATCGCCGGCATCGACATGGTGCGCGTCGGGCCGGATGAGTTCTACGTGCTTGAGGACAATTGCCGCACGCCATCCGGCGTTTCCTACATGCTCGAGAACCGCGAAATCACGATGCGGCTCTTCCCCGATCTCTTCTCGCGCTACAATGTCGCGCCGGTCGACCATTATTGCGACGAGCTGATGCGGACGCTGACATCGATTGCGCCTCGCAACTGCGTCGGCGAGCCGACCGTCGCGGTGCTGACGCCCGGCATCTACAACAGCGCCTATTACGAACACTCGTTTCTAGCCGACCAGATGGGCGTCGAACTGGTTGAGGGACCCGATCTCTATGTGATGGACGATGTCGTCTACATGCGCACCACGCAGGGGCCCAAACGCGTCGACGTTATCTATCGCCGTGTCGACGACGAGTTTCTCGATCCGCTGACCTTCCGGCCGGATTCGGCGCTCGGCGTCGCGGGGCTGATGAGCGCCTACCGCGCCGGCAATGTCAATCTGACCAATGCGGTTGGCGCCGGTATCGCCGACGACAAGTCGATCTACACTTATGTGCCGAAGATGATCGAGTTCTATCTCGGCGAGCAACCGATCCTGAAGAACGTGCCGACATGGCGTTGCAGCGAGCCGGGCGACGCCGCCTATGTGCTCGACCATCTCGGCGAACTGGTCGTCAAGGAGATTCACGGTTCGGGCGGTTACGGGATGCTGGTCGGACCGAAGGCGACCAAGGCCGAGATCGCCGACTTCGCGCTGCGCGTCCGGGCGAAGCCCGGCAAGTACATCGCCCAGCCCACGCTGGCGCTATCGACCTGTCCGACCTTTGTCGATGAGGGTGTCGCGCCGCGCCATGTCGACATTCGCCCCTTCATTCTGTCCGGTGCCGAAATCCGCGTCGTGCCGGGTGGACTGACGCGGGTCGCCATGCGCGAGGGCTCGCTGGTCGTCAATTCGAGCCAGGGCGGTGGTACAAAGGATACGTGGGTTTTGAAAGGATGAAGGGCGCGCAAGGGATAGGGCCATGCTGAGCCGCACTGCCGACAGTCTCTACTGGCTCGCTCGCTACATGGAGCGTGCCGAAAGTCTCGCCCGCATCCTGCGCGTGACCGACCGGCTGTCGCTGATGCCGTCGGGTACCGATGCCGATGGCAGCGAATGGCACTCGGCGGTCGTCGTTTCGGGTTGCGAGGAGGAATTCTACGCCAAGCACGAGGAGGCAACGCCCGAGAATGTCATCTCCTATCTTGCCTTCGATACCGAGAACCCGTCGAGCATTCGCTCCTGCATCGAAACCGCGCGGCGCAACGCGCGCGGTGTGCGCACCTCGCTGACGACCGAACAATGGGAGAGCCTCAACACGACCTGGCTCGAACTGCCCGGCTGGAGCGAGGCGCGGGTGCGCGGCGGGAGCCTGCACCGGTTTCTCGACTGGGTGAAGGACCGCTCGCTGCTTTTTTATGGCGGCACGGTCGCCACCATGTTGCGCCGCGATCGCTACTACTTCACCCGGCTTGGAACGTTCGTCGAACGCGGCGACAACACAGCACGCATTCTCGACGTCAAATATCACCTGCTGCTGCCCGAGCATGCCGAGGTTGGCGGCGGCGTCGACTACTATCAATGGGCCTCGATCCTGCGCGCCGTTTCGGGTTATCGCAGTTACAATTCGGTATATCGCGAAGGGCTGAAGCCCTGGCTGATTGCCGAATTCCTGATCATGCGGGAGGAAATGCCGCGCTCGCTCATCAGCTGCTCGGCCGAGATCAAGGATTGTCTCGACCGGCTCGGCGAGGAATACGGTCAACGCAACGAGGCGCATCGTGTCGCCGGACAGATCTATTCGCGGCTGCGTTTCGGCCGCGTCGAAGATGTGTTCCGCCAGGGGCTACACGAATTCCTCAGTGAGCATATCGAGCAGAACGACAGACTTGGCGGCGAAATCAGCCGCGTCTATCTGATGTGATAGACTGTTTTTATGCGCATTCTGATCCGCCAGGAAACCACCTACCGTTACGAAACCCCCGCCAACTACTCGGTGCAGGCGCTTCGGCTGCGGCCACTTGATCATGCCTCGCAGAAGGTCCTCTCGTGGCGCGTGGTCTCGTCGCCCGCTGGTACGATGCGCGAAAGCCGCGATGCCTATGGCAATGTCGTGCAGATGCTCTATCTCGAAAAACTGCATGACGAGCTGACGCTCAGCGTCTCCGGCGAGGTCGAAACCTCCGACGCGGGCGGCGTTGTCGGCGGCATGGCCGAGCCGCTGCCGACGGTCTTCTATCTGCGGCAGACCGAACTGACCGCGCCGGACGAGGCGATCCGCGCTCTCGCCGCTGCGGCAAAAGCCACGTCCGACGGTTCGGCGCTCGACCTTGCCCACCGGTTGATGGACGCGGTGCGCGATGCCGTTGACTACCGGATCGGCGAAACGCATGCGGCGACCACGGCGGCCGAGGCGCTGGCGCATTGCTACGGCGTCTGCCAGGACCATACCCATGTCTTCTTGTCGGCGGCGCGCCACCTCGGCCTGCCGGCGCGCTATGTCAGCGGCTATCTCTGGTTCGAGGGCGACGCCGAATATGAGGCTAGCCACGCATGGGCCGAGGCCTATATTGAAGATCTCGGCTGGGTGGGCTTCGACGTCGCCAACCGCATCTGCCCGACGGAAGCCCATGTGCGGGTTGCCTGCGGGCTCGACTATCTGGAGGCCTCGCCCGTCCGCGGCCGCAGGCGCGGCGGCGGTGAGGAAACTCTCGAGGTTCGCCTCAAGGTGGACGACGGCGCGGCGCAGCAATAGCGCGGGCCCGGACGACAAGAAACGGATGAGATTGGGAGACTTCGATGACCTATTGCGTCGCGCTTCGGCTTGAAGGCGGCCTTGTGATGCTGGCGGACACCCGCACCAATGCGGGCGTTGACAATATCTCCACCTTTCGCAAACTGAGCGTCATCGAGCATCCGGGCGACCGCGTGATCGGGCTGATGACGGCCGGCAATCTCGCGATCAGTCAGGCGGCGGTCAACCGGGCGGTCGAGCAGGGGGTCAGGCTCGGCGACGGCGAGGAACTCGAAACCCTCCACACTGTGCCTACCATGGTGCGCGCCGCGCAACTGATGGGACAGGCGGTGCGCGATGTCTACCGTACCGACGGGCCCTCGCTCGAGGCGCAGGCGGGGGACTTCAATGTCTCGATCCTGCTCGGCGGCCAGGTCGGCAATGGCGAGCTGCGTCTCTTTCAGATTTATTCGGCCGGCAACTACATCGAAGCGACGGAAGACACGCCCTATCTGCAGATCGGCGAACACAAATATGGCAAGCCGATCATCGACCGGGCGCTGAACTACGACACCGATCTCGGCGACGGGTTGAAGCTGGCGCTGATCTCGATGGATTCGACCATGCGCTCGAACCTTTCGGTTGGCATGCCGATCGACCTGATGGTCTATCGCCGCAAGGCACTGAAAGTGGCGCTGCAACGGCGGATCAAGGACGACGATGCCTATTTCGCCGATTTGCGCCGCTCATGGTCCGATGCGCTGACACAGGCTTACCGCGCCATTCCGGGGCCCGGCTGGGAGTTCTAGGCGGCGTTTAGCTCGCGGCCTTGGTGAACGTACCGAGGTCGAAATAGTCGCGCCAGACCTTGATCTTGCCGCCTTCCATTTCGAAGACGCCGCAGCAGGGGAGCGCGACCGGCTTGCCGCCGACCTTCATGCGGTCGACGCGCTCGGCAATCACCGTGTCGCCGCGCGAGACGAGGTTGAGGATTTCCCATTTCACATCCGACCAGTTGGCGGCGAAGGCACCGATAAAGCCTGTCAGCGCCTCGCGGCCTTTCACCGGCTCCAGCATCATGTTGTGATAGACGCCGTCTTCGGCGAAATAATCGACGATCTCGCTCACGTCGAGACGCGGCCATGCGTCGACGAAGTCGCGAATGATTTTTTCGTTGTCGCCCATGCAAAAAAGCTCCCCGCCGGAAAATCTCGGGGCGGTGCTTGCGCACCGCCCCGTTTTTCATTCGATCAGAAGTCCGCGAACTTCTTGCCTTCCGCGACGATTTTTTCCAGCAGCGCGGCGGGCTTGAAGTCGTCGCCCATCTGCGCCTGGAATTCCTTCATCTTGGCCAGCACCTTGTCGGCGCCCACCGTGTCGCCATAGAACATCGGGCCGCCGCGATAGACCGGGAAGCCGTAACCGTTGATCCAGACGATGTCGATGTCGGAGGAGCGGATGGCTTTTCCTTCCTCAAGAATCTTCGCGCCCTCGTTGATCATCGGATAAATGCAGCGTTCGAGGATTTCATCGTCCGAAATCTTGCGGCGGTTGATACCCTTGCTGGCGGCGTGATCGAGGATGATCTTCTCGACGACCGGCGAGGGTTTGGCGTTGCGGTTCTCGTCATAGTCGTAGAAGCCGGCGCCCGTCTTCTGGCCGCGGCGGTCCATCTCGCAGAGCTTGTCGCGGATCGTCTCGCCTTTCGATTTCTCCTTCGACCAGCCGATATCGAGGCCGGCAAGGTCCGACATCGCGAAGGGCCCCATCGGCAGGCCGAAATCGTAGAGCACGCGGTCGACGTCCCAGGGCATTGCGCCTTCGAGGATCAGCTTCTGAGCTTCGCGCTGGCGCTGGGCGGGAATGCGGTTGCCGACAAAGCCGGGGCAGACGCCGACAAGCGCGGCGATCTTGCCGATCTTCTTGGCCATCTGCATCGAGGTGGCGATGACCGGTTTCGAGGTCTTGTCGGCGCGCACCACTTCCAGCAGCCGCATCACGTTGGCGGGCGAGAAGAAATGGAGGCCGATCACCGCTTCCGGCCGCTTCACGGCGGTCGCGATCTCGTCGATGTTGAGTGCCGAGGTATTGGTCGCGAGAATGGCGCCCTGTTTGACGATCTTGTCGAGCTTCGAAAACACTTCCTTCTTGATGTCCATGTTCTCGAACACGGCCTCGATCACGAGGTCGCTGTCGGCGAGCGCGTTCATGTCGAGCGAGCCCGTCAGCAGACCCATGCGCTTCTCGACTTCCTCCATCGGGAAGCGGCCCTTCTTGGCCGAGTTCTCGTAGTTCTTGCGGATCGTCGCGATGCCACGGTCGAGCGCTTCCTGCTTCGTCTCGACGATGGTGACGGGAAGCCCGACATTCAGGAAGTTCATGGCGATGCCGCCGCCCATCGTGCCGGCGCCGATGATGCCGACCTTCTCGACGGGGATCGTCGGCGTGTCGGCCGGCACGTCCGGCAGCTTCCACACCTGACGTTCGGCGAAGAAGACATGGCGCTGTGCGGCTGATTGTGTGCCGGTCACCAGTTCGCGGAAGAGCTTCTGCTCGACCTTGATGCCTTCGTCGAAGGGCAGGTTCACCGCCGCCTCGATGCACTGGATGTTGTATTCCGGCGCCAGGAAGCCGCGGAACTTGCGGGCGTTCGCCTTGCGGAATTCCGAAAAGATCTCCGGGCGCCCACGCGCCGCTTCCACCTTGTCGTTCAGGTCGCGCACCTTCTTCAGCGGCCGCTTTTCGGCGACGATCTTCTTCCCGAAGGCCACGGCGCCCTCGCGCAGCTTACCTTCTTCGGCCAGTTCGTCGACGAGGCCTATCTCAAGGCATTTCTTCGCACCTACATGCTGCCCGCTCGTCACCATTTCGAGCGCCTTTTCGGGTCCGACGATGCGGGGCAGGCGCTGCGTTCCGCCGGCGCCCGGCAACAGGCCGAGATTGACTTCCGGCAGCCCGCATTTGGCCGACGGTACCGCCACGCGGTAGTGGCAGGTCAGCGCCACTTCGAGGCCGCCGCCCAGCGCGGTGCCGTGGATCGCGGCGACGACCGGCTTCGGCCCGTGCTCGATCATCGCCAGCGCATCGAACAGGCTCGGGCCCGAAGGCGCCTTGCCGAATTCGGTGATGTCGGCGCCGGCGATGAAGGTGCGGCCCTCGCAGATCAGCACGATGGCTTTCACGTCCGCGTCGTCGATCGCCTGTTTGATGCCGTTGTTGATGCCTTCGCGCACCGGACCGGACAGCGCGTTCACCGGCGGCGAGTTCAGCGTCAGAACGGCGATCTCGCCTTCCTTCTCCAGTGTGGCGACATCGTTGATCTTGGTCATGGAAGGGCCTCCCGGCGGTTGTTCTTCTGGTGTTTTGAGGCCGGGATTATAGCGGCGGGGTCCGGCCGCGCCAGACGCGGCGCTGTGCAGCGGTCCACGGCTCCGGTCGGCGGTTGAACAGGTACGCCGCCCACAAGCTTGACCTGTTAATGTGTTACATTAAACTCGGCGGACCGGTGAGGAATGAGAGGGCAATCATGAAAATCGGACAGAGAGGTCTGGCGATCGGCGGCGGTGTGCTGATTGCGGTGGCGGCGCTGGGCTGGTTTGCCTTTCAGCGCTATGCGATCCAGCTTCCGGCCATTGTGATGGACTGGCGCGATCCGATCGGCCCCAACCAGACGGTCGAATGGGAGCCGGGACCGGATGTCGCCGAGGCGCCTGCGGGCACACGCCCCCCCAATATCGTGCTGATCGTTGCCGACGATCTCGGCTGGAACAACATCACGCTCAATGGCGGCGGCGTTGCCGGCGGCACGGTGCCGACGCCCCATATCGACTCCATCGCGAAAGCCGGCCTTGTTCTTTCACATGGCTATTCCGGCAGCGGCACCTGCGCGCCCTCGCGCGCGGCCATGATGTCGGGCCGCTACCCGACGCGCTTCGGCTTCGAATTCACGCCGATGCCGCCCGGCATGGCGCGCATCACCACGCGTTTTGCGGCGGAAGACAAGAATGCGCTGCGCCAGACCGTGCTGCGCGACGCGGAAGGACCGGAACTCGACTACACCGAAATGGGCATGCCCCAGAGCGAAGTCTCGATGGGTAATCTGTTGCAGGATGCGGGCTACCGCACGATCCATATCGGCAAGTGGCATCTCGGCGAGACGAACGGCATGGCCGCCTACGACCAGGGCTTCGACGAAAGCCTGTTGATGGCGTCGGGGCTCTATCTCAATCTCGACGATCCGGCCTCGGTCGAGGCGCGCAACGATTTCGACCCGATCGACCGCTTTCTCTGGGCCAATATGCGCTTTGCCGCCCGCAAGAACGGCGGCCCGCGCTTCGAGCCGGATCGCTATCTCACCGACTATTTCACCAACGAAGCGGTCAAGGCGATCGAGGCCAACAAGAACCGTCCCTTCTTCCTCTATCTGGCGCATTGGGCGCCGCACACGCCGCTGCAGGCGACGCAGGAAGATTACGATGCGCTTTCCCATATCGAGGACCACACGCTGCGCGTCTATGGTGCCATGATCCGCGCGCTCGACCGCGGCGTCGGCGAGGTGCTTGATGCGCTGAAGGAAAACGGGCTCGAGGAGAACACGCTCGTCATCTTCACCTCCGACAATGGCGGCGCGCATTACATCGGCCTGCCGGAGATCAACCAGCCCTATCGCGGCTGGAAAGCAACCTTCTTCGGCGGCGGCATCCGCGTCCCGTTCTTCCTCAAATGGCCGGCGAAGATCGAGGCTGGACAAGTCTACGATCATCCAGTGCATCATTTCGATCTCTATGCGACGGCAGCGGCGGTGGCAGGCGTGCCCGTGCCGGATGACAGGATCGTCGATGGCCGCAATCTGCTGACCGTGCTGGAGGATGCCGAAAACCCGCTGCATGAAACACTGTTCTGGCGCAGCGGGCACTACCAGACCGTTCTGCATCGGGGCTGGAAGCTGCAACGCACCGAACGGCCTGACGCGGTCTGGCTATTCGATCTAGACAATGATCCGACCGAGCAAAACAATCTGGCCGCCAGGCGTCCGGAAAAGGTCGCGGAGCTTGTGGCCCTGCTCGACGCACACAATGCCGAGCAGGCCGAGCCCGGCTGGCCGTCGCGCGTCGAGATGCCGGTGTCGATCGACAAGAGCCTGCGCGAGCGGCAAGCGGAGGACGACGAATATATCTACTGGCCGAATTGAGGCGGCGCGCGGAACCGGGACCGGATCACATTTCCCTGCGCCGGGCTTTTGATCGTTGACCCTCTGGTGCGACGGTGCGCGAAATATGCGTGTCGTTTGGGGGGAGGGATATCCGACGCGTGTCATTCTTGCTGTTTCGGCTGCCGCTCTGGCTCTTGCCGGGCCGGCCGCCGCACTTGAAGGTCCCGAAGGCCGCTGGATCGCCGCCGAGGAGGACGCCGCGGTCGAGATCGCGCCCTGCGGCAATGCGCTGTGCGGCGAAACATTTGTCTGGCAGCGTGCGCCGGAATAACACCGGCGTTCAGCCGCGCGGCTTCTTCCGCCCAACGCTGCGGCAATGCCGCGCAGCATGCGGTTGGATTCCGCTTTTCCGGCGATTGGATGTTAAAGTCCCGGCCGGGGCTGCATCCGAGGGAGACAGGCGATGAGCGACAATCAAGCGGCGACAGGACAGGCGGCGACAGGGCAAGCGGCGCCCGGCCGCGACTACACCCGCAAGAATGCCGAAATGGCTTCCAAGTGGAAGATCGACGTCAACCGCGACCCGTGGTCGATCCCGCTGGAGGAACTCGACCCCGCGCATGACGAACTTTTCGCGGCCAACAAGGTGCTGCCCTATTTTGAGCGGCTGAGAAAAGAAGACCCGGTGCATCTGAACGAGACGGGCCCTTATGGCCGCTACTGGTCGGTGACGAAATACGAAGACATCATGTATGTCGACACCAACCACAAGATTTTCTCCTCCGACATCCGCAATGGCGGCATCCGCCTCGGCGGGATGCGCGTCGAGGGCGAGCCCGATCCCCTGACCCATCTGCCCATGTTCATCATGGAAGATCCGCCCAAGCACGACGAGCAGCGCAAGGTCGTGCAGCCGATGTTCACGCCGCAGAACCTCGCCGCCCTCGAACCGCTTATCCGCGAACGCGCCGGCATCATCCTTGATGATCTGCCGCGCGGCGAGGAATTCAACTGGGTGCGCCAGGTCTCGGTCGAGCTCACCGGCCGCACGCTGGCAACGCTTTTCAACGTGCCGCAGGAAGATCGCCACAAGCTCATCCACTGGTCGGACACGGTCGAGCGGATCGGCGACCCGGCCTATTTCGAGACGCCGGAAGACGCCTTCAAGGAACTGTGGAACTGCTGGGAGTATTTCGACGGCGTCTGGAAAGACAGGCTGGCCAATCCGGGATCGGACCTCATTTCGCTGCTCGCGCATGGCGAGTCGACCAGGAACATGTCGCCCAACGAATATCTCGGCAACATGCTGCTTCTGATCGTCGGCGGCAACGACACGACGCGCAATTCGATCACCGGCGGCGTTCTGGCTCTCAATCAGTTCCCGGACGAGTACCGCAAGCTGCAGCAGAACCCGGACATCATTCCCAACATGGTGTCCGAGATCATCCGCTGGCAGAGTCCGGTCGCCCATATGTGCCGCACGGCGCTCGAAGACACGGAGCTTGGCGGCAAGCAAATCAAGAAGTGGGACAAGGTCGCCATGTGGTACGTCTCGGGCAACCGCGACGACAGCAAGATCGACCGCGCCAACGAATTCCTGATCGATCGCGAAGGCGCGCGGCATCATCTCTCCTTCGGCTTCGGCATTCATCGCTGCATCGGCAACCGGGTCGGCGAAATGCAGCTTCGCGTTCTCTGGGAAGAGATCATGAAGCGCTTCAAGAAAGTCGAAGTCGTCGGCGAACCGGCATACCTGCGTTCGAATTTCATTCGCGGCATCACCGAACTGCCGGTCATCGTCCGGGAATAGGAACGGGCGGTTCGCCGCGTGGTCGAAATTTACGTGGTCCCATGAAAGCACCGCTCGAAAGCCTCATGCAGGAAGGCCGGGACGCCGTCTTGCGGCCCCTTGCCGAAGCGTCCACGCTGCCGCCCGGTTTCTACACCTCGCCGGAGATTTTCGCGCTGGAACGCGAGCGTGTCTTCCGCCGCCACTGGGTCGCGGTCGGCCGCGCCTCGGAAATCCCTCATCCCGGCGATCGCTTCCGCATCGATGTCGCAGGCGAACCGCTCCTCATTGTGCGCGGGAAAGAGGGAGGGGTGCGCGCGCTTTCCGCCGTCTGCCGCCATCGCTGGATGTTGCTCGGCAGTGGCGCGGAAAGCAGTGGCACGATTTCATGCCCCTATCACAAATGGACCTATGCGCTTGACGGCTCGCTGATGGCCGCGCCGCTGATGGAGAAGGCCGAGGGCTTCGAGCGCGAAGAGTGCTCGCTGCCGTCTTTCGGCTGCGAGATATGGAACGGCTTCATCTTCGCCAATCTGAGCGGCGCGACCGCGCCGCTTTCGCAATCTCTCGCGCCGCTCGCGGCGGAGTTCGCGCCCTGGAAGATGGACGAGATGGAAATCGCCGGCCGGATCGAGTTCGACCAGACCTACAACTGGAAGGTGCTCGCCGACAATTTCATGGAGGCCTATCACCACTTCGCCATCCATCCGGAAAGTTTCGAGCCGAATTATCCGGCCGCGATCTCCCATGCGGAGGAGACGAACGGGCCTTATGCCGCCCTGCGCATGCCGCACAAGGACAACGGTCTCTCGGACACGCTCTTCAAGCCGCTCGACGGCATTCCCGAGCGCGCGCGGCGCGGCTTCTCCGTCTTCAATGTCTATCCCTCGATGCTGCTTGCGGTGCTTGCCGACAGCGTCGTCTGGTACCGCATGGAGATCGACGGCGTCGACCGCTTCAAGTTGACCGTCTATCTCCTTGCGCATCCCAAGTCGCTCGATGTGCCGGACGCCGAAACACTCAAGACCTTCCTGCGCGAAGGCACTTTCGCGGTCCATATGGAAGACCTGCCGGCCTGCGAAGGCGTGCAGCGCGGCCTCATGAGCGGCGCGGCGCGGGCCGGCCGCCTCAGTCACCTCGAAGGTGCGATCCACGCGCATCAGAAGTGGCTTATGCGCGAGCTCGAGCGGCCCTGACCGGCATTGCGCGTCGTGCGGTCCGCCAGCCGGGCAGAGAGCGCCGCCGGCGGCGCAACGGGGCGGTCGATGCGGAACGCGGTGCCGCGCCGAAAGGTTCGACGACGATGTAGATGTCGTGCCCGGTCTCGATCGCCTCGTTGGGCGAGACGCCGTAGCGGGCGAGGAACTCCATCGGCTTCTCCTTGGCCTTGAAGAACGTGCCCTCCACCATGCCGCGCGCGTTCATCCGCAGCGGCGGTGTGCTGCCCAGCCGCACCTCCTTGATGCGGAAGCCGGCCTGATTGAGCGCCGATTCGGCGTAGCGCACCGAATGGGTGTTTTTCAGATACTTGGTCCAGTCCTTGCCGTAGACACGCTTCATCCAGGCGATCTGAACGCTGGTATTGGCATTCTCGACATTCGACATCTTGATGAGCTTCAGCGACGGGTCGCCATAGGGAATGTCGAGATTGTGGAAGGCGCGCATGTTGAGCATGGCCGCCGAACTCGTGCCGCGATCCTTGATCATCGGTACGTTCACATTGTCGAAGAAGTCCGGCAGCAGCTTCGCTTCCATGTAGGACCAGGTCATCTGCTTCGCACCGGCGAATTCCGGCAGGTCGGCGGGACCGAGCTCGCGCTCGACGACGGCAACCTCGTCGCCGCCGCTCAGAAGCTTGTCGGTGCTGAATTTCTTCCCGTCGCCTTCCAGCAGCTCATGCTTGAAGGCAACCGGCTGCTCCTTGCCGTCTTTCATCACCTGCTTCGGCAGCCAGTGATCCTCGTTCGCCTCGGTAAACGCGCCCGACAAGGGCCCTCTGGTGCGCTTCTGTTCAGAGGCGAATACCTTGCGGAAGTCGGCCGGGTCGCGGTAGGCCTGCAATTCGATTGCCGCGCGGATATCGGGATCGTCCGCGATCTGGCGCAGCAGCGACGGATCGGCCTCGATCAGGCTGTGCACGTCGGTGCGACGGCCGAGATGCGCGATCCTTTCGTAGGAGGCTCTGTCGAGACCGCGGGCCCAGGCCGGAACCCCGCCCGCGTCGCCGACGACGTCGTTGCCGATACGCAGCGCCGCGCGCTCGGTCGCGTCGAGCGCCGCCATGCCCGCCTCGGCGGCGATGCGGCGCGCGTCGAATATCGCGTTCATCACATCGATGCGTTGCGGTTCCGGCAGGTTGCGGATCTTGCCGATCGAGCTTTCGGCCAGCCTTTCGCTCGCCGTCAGCGCCTGGGTTTCGAGCAGGCCCATGGGCAGCAGATCGTTATCGGCGGCGAGTTTCCGCAAGGAAGCGATGCCTTCGGCGTCGGCGAGCACCTCAAACCCGTCGAGATCGGTGTAGGTGCCTTGCCGTTGCAGACGCGAGAAGAAATCCTCGCCGGCATCGGCGGCCCGGTCGATCCAGACCTTCAATCGTGCAAGGTCGGCGGGCTCGGCCGCGCCGGTATAGCTGCGCGTCACCAGCTCCATCACGTCCTGCGCGTAGAGACCGTCGACCAGTTCATAGCCGAGACGCTGGACGGACACGCGCTGCAACTCGTCGACCAGCGCAAAGCGCATCAGGTCGCCGCGTCCGCTCGTCACGTCGTATTTCGAAATGATCGCGTGAATTTCGGATTCGGTCAGGCCGGCGCGGCGCGCCTGATCGACCGCGATTTCCACAACTTCCTGCGCCGCCGCGGTGTGGGCACCTTTCAGAAGTTCGTTGCCTTCCGCGGCATCGATCGCGCGGTTCTGCGCGAAAGCTTCCTGCGCAAGCTGCTGCGAGCGCTCGTAGGCAGCGTCGGCATCGCGGCGCAGACGGTCGAGCTGATCGGCGTTGGCGCTGGCGGCCTCGGCTTCCGGAAGCCGCTGAGGTTCGGCGCCCGTGGCTGGCGATGCGCCGTCGCCCGGCTGGCCGGCGCGGATCGTGTCGTCGGCGCTGGCACTGCGCGGCGCGGGCGTGGCCGGTGTGCCCAGTCGAACTGTGTCGTCGCCGCTGCCGGTGGCAGGGGCCGGCGGTCCACGCGGCTGCGCCGGCGGCAGGGCTTGTGTCTTTGTCAGGTCCTCCACGTCCGGCAGTTGGCCGGGATTGGCGGGATCGATCAGATCGTCGAGTTCGAGGTTCGAAGCGCGCTGTACGTCCTTGCCGTCGGGAAAGTTTTTCGCGAAATCCTCGGCCGGAATTTTAGGTGGTTCGAGCTGCACGAGTTTCGGCGGCGCCGCCTGTCCGACGCCGGTGCCGACGCCGACCTCGCCGAGAATTTGCCGTCCGCGCGTGATCGACCGCGCCTGCGACACCAGCCGCTTGCCGCCGCGATAGAGCGACTTGGACGTGCCGCCGATATCCGACAGGCCCTTCAGGAATTCGGCGCCCGAGGTAAAGGCGACGCTCGGCACGACATCGAGATAAAGCCCGGCCGAGATTTCCGCCCAGTGGCGGTCTTCGGCCAGTGCCTGTTCGAGCCGCGCATTGCCGAGAACGGCGTGAGCATTGCGCGCAAAACGCACTTCGGCCGACGTGTTCAGCTTGTGACCGACCTGAGTGTAAAGCGCATGTGCGGCATTGCCGATGTCGCCAAGGGTGGCCGTCGTGCTGAAGAATAACGCCTCGAAGCCGGTGGCCCAGCCAACAAGGCCGCCGCCCAGCGCCGCCCCGGAGGTGCCGATGGCGACGGCGGTCATGATGATTTTCGTGTCCTGCGCCGACAGTTCCTGCTGCGCCGCCAGTGCCTCGGCGAAGACCGGCACGCCGTTCAGCCAGGCCCGGGCCACGCGGTCGGCCTTCCAGGCGTCGTCGCGTTCGCCGCGAACCGGCTGTGCGGTCATCAGGCGGCTGCGCGCATAGCGGTTGACGGCGGCGAAGCCGTGGCCGGTCAGGTCGACCAGCTTCTGATGGTCGCCGCAGGTCTTGATCGCCTGCGCCTTGGCGCGCGCCTCGCGCAGCGCGGCGATGTGCTGCCGGAGCAACTGGCGCGTCGCGTCGAGCCGCCAGGCTTCGGCCGCCTCGGCGTCGAGCCCGAGTTCCGCCTTCAACAATGCGTCACTTGCATAGCTGAACGGGTAATAGACGGTCTGGCCGTTCGGTGACCTGACGTCGATGTCCGCGAAGGGATGGTTCGGCGCGTAGGAGGACGGGATTTCGACGCTGGCGCGGAAGCCGTAAAGCGCGTCGTCCGACTTGATTGCCGAAAGTTCCTCGATCTGGCGCGTCATCATTTCGATGAAGGCCTCGCGCAGGATCAGCATGGCCGCGTGATCGCCGACCCGCATGTCGAGCGAATAGGTCTTGCCGCCGGTAAAGGCGCTCGGGCTCTGAATTCCGCTGGCGCCGAGATCGGCCACGAAATTCGCCGCTCTGCCGTACCCGCTCAGATCGCCGAGGATTTGCTTGCCGGTGGCGCGTTTGGCCGCATCGTCGAGCAGCACCGTGTTGGAAAACGTCCTGGCCTTGCGCCTTGCCAGCGCGTCGAAATCGACCGGCGTCTCGAACGGTACGCCGGTGCAGCGCGCGGCTTCGGCGACCGCGCGCGTCCAGGTCAGGTTCTGCGCGTTGCCGAGGGCGGGCGCGACATGGCGGACGATTTCGGCCGGCGAGTTCACTACCACGGCCTTGGCGTGGAAAGGTTCGGTGCGCAGCTTGTCGGCGGCCGCGTTGACGCCCTGAATGACGTCGCCGTCCTTCACCGGAACGCGCCAGTTCTCCGAAACCTCCGGCAGGTCCATGGCGCCGCCCGAGGCTTCCTGTCCCTTGTCGACCAGGCCGATGGGCGGCGTGCGATAGATGTGAACCGGCTTGACGTTCTCGACCTCGCCGCCCGCGAAACGCACCGCCTCGCGCAATTCGGCAAGCGCTTCGTCGTCTTCCCTGGTGCGCGGCAGGCGCTTTGCCATGATGGTGCGGCTGTCGCCGAACAGATGCGGCGTGTCGTTGACCCAGAGTTGCACCGGGATTTCGTCGAAGGGGAACAGTGCTGTCGTGCGCAGTTCCAGATAGATTTTCTCGGGGACAAGAACGTGATCGGCGCCCTCGGTTTCGTCGCCGACCGGGCGTACCACCGCGAAGTCGGCAACGAAATCGCCGTGACGCAGCACCCAGCTCCCCTCGGCGCCGTTCAGCTTGAAGCCCTTGCGTCCCGGCACCGCCGGGCGTTTGAGCCGGGCGCCGAGGATTACCCAGTCCTTCTTGTAGATTTCGGCCATGAGCGACAGCAGCAGGCGGTCGTTGCCGATGCCGTCGGCCTGCGTCTGGCGCTTGAGTTGCTGCTTGGTGTGGGCAAAGCCGCTTTCGAGCATCTCGCGCGCGAGCACGTCGTCGGCATAGTCCGACTGCTTTGCCCGGACGTAATACTCGACATCGTCGTCGAGAGATTCCAGTTTGATCTTCTCGCCGACCTCCGTCGGAAGTTCGTCGCCCACCACCAGCAGGTAGCGCAATTCGTCGGCCCGCTTGACGGGCGCGCCCTTCGCGTCCCATGGATAGGGATAGCGGGCGCCGAGATATTCGACGATCGACAACTGGTCGGATGTCGGCGTCACCAGATGAATGACCGGGCGCGGGCGATACCAGGTCTCGATGCCGGTCTGGTAGGCGCGGCCGGTGCCGTCGCCCGCGAAGCGGAAATCGGCGATACGGCCGCCATCGGTTTCGTCGCGTCCCGTGACCGCGTTTGCCCATTGCTTCCAGCTTCCGGTCAGCGCCTCGTCGCCGATGTAAAGCTTCAGTTCGACCTTGTGCTTGCCGACCGGATCGTCCTTCAAAACCTTGAACGTCTCCTCGGAATCGCCATGGGCCAGCGTGATCTTTTCCGGCCCTTGCCATTCATAGGGCGAGCCCGCGCCGACGCGCTGTTCCTCGCCGAGCGGCGGCTCGACATATCCTTCGGCGCCCGGCCATGCGCCTTCGAGCGTCACTTTCAGTATGTCGCCCGAGCGCGCGAAGCGGGTCGACCGCAGCGTGTACTCCTCGCTGGTCTTCGGGTGCGTCAGCACGACTTCGGCGCTGCCTTCGCCGTCCGCCACGGTTGCCTTGCCCCGCACCCGGCCGAGAATGCGGTCGTGATAGGCGACTTCCCATTTACCGGCGAGTTCGACCGGCGCCGGATCGTCGCCGCCGAAAGCGCCCATCGCCAGCATGGCCGCGCCGGCCAGCGCCGCCGCGCCGCCCGCAGCGGCCGCGGCCATGCCCGCGGGTGTGGCGAGGCCGGGAAGCGTAATGTCGAAGCCGAAGAGTTTCATCGCCCGCCTCCATGGATCAGGCCCTGATAGGTCAGGACCAGCGTGGCGCTGCGATAGAGGCGCGGATTTTCTTCCGTCTGTTCGACGACAACCGAATGCTGTCCGTTCAGGCGCACGCTATAGGTGCTGCCCGGCCGGTCTTCCTCGAACAGGGCTTCGACGTGAAACGGGTGGCCGTAATGCACTTCGCTTGCGGGCTCGAAGACGAGGGACGGCATCGGCGCCGCGAGGTCGTCGTCGTCGAGCAGGTCCGGCGGCGGCGGTGCCTCGAAGCGCGGTATCACGATCGAAAGCCGCGCGGGCACCTCCTCGGGCGGTTCCGCCGCGCCGCAAGGATCGTCCTTCTTCAGATGCTCGTTCAGGTCCGGCATCAACGCATCCGTCTCGTAGGCGCGAAAGAAAGCGCGCCCGCCGAGATGGGTGACGGCGTGTTGCGGTGCGTCGTAAATCGAAACGGGCGGCGATACGCGCGGCCTTCCGGCCAGCTCGTTGCTCCAGACGCCGAGGGACAGAGAACAGTTGTAAAATCGCTCGGCGTCGTCCGCCTCGTTCGTCGCGGCGGCTCCGATCTTCTCGTTGAGAATTTCCAGCTCGGCGTCGAGTTCACGTATGCGTGCGATATTGTCGTTTCCCAGACCGCTACCGGGTGGATAGCTTTCCAGAATGGCGACCTGACGCTCACGCTCGGTGTGGACGGCGACGAAATCCACTTCCAGGTCGTAAATGGCGTTCTCACGCCTGTCGATCAGCTCCGCCAAGCGCTGGGTGTAGCTTGCGTGGCGCCCGAGAACGTCGAGAAGACGCTTCTGGTATTTCGGCAGAAATGTTTCCCTCAGTTCCGCTTCGGCGCTCTTCCAGAGGTCGTGTCCGCCCTGCAGATATTTCAGGTCGGCTTCGAGGCCGTCCCGGACTTTCCCGGTCATCGACGGCGGCGTCACGCCGATCTGCTGGGCGATCGTTGCCGGCCGCGCAGCGAGACCTTCCTTCGCGTCGTTCAGTTTTGCGATGTATCGGTCGTAGAAAACTTCCGCGATATTCCGCACCATTTCGTCATTGAGCCTTTCGGTGCCCGGACCGTAGTCGATGCTGCGGGACAATCGAGCCGGGCGCGCCACCTGCGATGCATCGGAAGCCCGCAGGTGCATCAGAACGGTGGAATCGTCGATGCTTGTCACCGGCCCGACGATGCGCGCATTTTCCCGCTTGAAAGATTCCGCAATCGCGGTCTGCGCGCCGCCATCCGCGAATGCCACCATCGTCTGCGCGCGGGCGTCGCCGGCTTCCGCGATCATGAGGTCGATTTTTTGGCTCAGATCGGCGAGAATGCGGCGATCGTTCTGGCTCAGGGAGATTGCCGGCGCCGCCGGCGTGCCGGGCATGCCCGTCGCCGGTCCCGGCATCACGGGGACCGGTAACGCCGGCTGCTGGAAGGTTTGCGCAAGCGCCGGCCCGCACAGCATCGCCGTCAGGGTCAGTCCCGCCGTCAGCGATCGTGCGACAGAGTGGTTCATGCCGACCTCCGGACCGTGAGCCTATTGCCGCACAAGTTCGACGCGGCGGTTGAGGGCGCGGCCCTCCTCGCTTTCGTTGCTCGCAACGGGGGACAACAGACCGACGCCGGCCGCTTTCAGCCGCGCGGGCGCGATGCCGTGTTCGCCGGTCAGCGCCGCGACGACGCTTTCGGCGCGCCGCGCCGAGAGCGACATGTTGTGGTCGTAGGCGCCGCGGCCGTCGGTGTGGCCGACGACATAGAGCTTCAGCGCGCCGTCGTCCTTCAGCAGCCGGGCGATCTCGGTCAGCGTTTCGCCGGATTCGGATTTGAGGGTGGCGCTGCCGGTGTCGAAATAGATGCCGTAAAGCGCGATGCGCCCGGTCTCGGCAATCGCTTTCGCCATCGCCGCCGCCTCGACCAGCACCATGCGCTGTTCCATTTCGCCGGTCTCGATCACATCGAGCAGCACCAGCGGTTTCAGCGCCGTCGCCTTGAAATGGTCGAAGCCCTCGATGGCGATGGCCAGCGACACATAGACCGCGCCTTCCGGCCGGTCGAGCTTCGCCGTGAGGACGCGCACATCCTGCGGCTGCGAGAAGGCATATTGCGTGACCTGACCGCTGTTGGTCAGGACGGCGCGCTTCAGCAGCGCGCTCGATATGATCGCCGAGCCGGCGCGCGGCGCGTCGGGGCCGATGCCGCATTCGGCGCCCTTGCAGTCGAAGAGGATTTCGAACCCCTTGTCCGCCAGTTCGGTCTTGTAGTTGCGCATCACTTCCAGCGTCGAGCGGCCTTCGGGCGCCACATAGAGAAGGCGCGTATGCGCGCCCTCGACCGTTTGCGCCTGTGTCAGCTTCGCCGCGTTGCTCGTATGCGGGCCTGTCGCGATGTCGAACTCGTCATAGGCCTGCGTGTGGTAGCCGATGATGACGGCATCCTCGTAGCGCTTGATCAGCGGGTGGTCGCTCGCGCCGTCGACATCGGCCGCCGCGGCCGCGCCCGCCAGCGCGAGGCCGGCAATGACCGTCAGGGCGGCGCGACGCCAGGCGCTCGCCGGCCGCGCCGGGGCGCATTTCTCGGTCTGCAATGTCATCGGTTAGCCCTCTCTGCTTGCACCCGTGGCGAAAATTGCCCCTTTCCATAGGGGGTAAGGCCAATTCGATTGCTCTGTCCTCATCAGAAGTGATGATAAGGTGACGGGGAAGGGGGACAGCCGGTCCCCGCTGGCCGGGGCCGATGGACAACGCAGTCGAGACCATTCCTCTTGCCGAGGCGGCGGGCTTCCCGCGGCCTTCCGTCTGGTGCGGCGCGGCGGAAGCCGACGGCCCGACGGTCCTCTATGTCTATGGCGGCACCTTTGCGATGAACCGGGGGCCGATGCACAGCATCATCGCCGACCAGGTGGCCCGCAATGCGCGCGGCCGTGTGCTGATGGTCGATTACAGGCTGGCGCCCGAACATCCCTTTCCGCTCGCCATCGAGGATGTGGTTGCGACCTGCAAGGCGCTGCTGGCGCGCGGCATCCCGCCCTCGAAGCTCGTCGTGATGGGCGACACCGCCGGCGCCGGCATCGCGCTTGCCGCCCTCATCGCGCTGCGCGACGAGGGTGCGCCGATGCCCGCCGGTTTCGTTGCGCTCACGCCCTGGGTCGATCTCACAATGTCGGGCGGTTCCTATGTCGAGAACATCCGCACCGGCCGCTTTGCCTCCGATGTCGAGGTGCTGGCGATGTTGACCATCGACTATCTGCAAGGCGCCGATCCGCGCCATCCGCTGGCCTCGCCGGTCTTCGGCGAGCTTTCGGGCCTGCCCGAAACGCTGATCCATGCCGGCGCCGACGACATTCTGCTCGACGATGCGCGGCTGCTCGCCGAGGGGCTGCGCCGCGTCGGCGGGCGGGCGCATCTTCATGTCTGGCAGGGGCTTCCCGACACATGGCAGCGCCTCCAGCCGCTTTCGCCGCAGGCCGCGGCGGCGCTGGCCAGCATCGGCCAGTTCGTGCGGCGGCGCACCGGCGCGCCCGTGCGGACGGCGGCGGAGAAGCAGCAACTCAGCGATGCCTATGCGCGCGGCATGTCGGAATTCGTGCAGCCGCACATGGCCGAACGCTTCGACCAGCTTTTCGAATGGGCGCGCGACCACGACCCCGACTGGGTCTGGCATTTCATGGAGCGGCGGCTCGAATTCGGCGCGCTCGTCACGCAGGAGCAGATCGAGCATGACTGGCTGGCGCTTCTTTTCGCCGATGCGCCGGAGGCGATGCTGCTGCTCAGCGCCAGCCGGCATGTCATTCTCGCCAACCGCCGGGCGCGCCGGGTGCTTGAGGGCGGCGGCGTCTTCGTCCACAAGAACGGCAGGCTCACCGGTGCCGATGCGCGGAGCGAGGATGCGCTCGCGATCCTGATGGATCAGGCTTTCGGACTGGTCAGTGCCGGGAACAATTTCGGGCCCGCCGACCGCTATGGCCGCGTCGCGAACGGCAAGGGCGAAGTCTTTCTTCTGCGCTGCGAGCGCATCCAGCCGCCGGCCGATGGCTCCGGCGCGCCGCCGATCGCGCTTGTCCGGATATTCGAGGAAGGACGCCGCCGCCGGATCGACCTCGACGCGCTTTCCGCCTGGTACGGGCTTTCGCCGCGCGAGGCGGAGCTGGCGGCGGCCTTTGCCGAAGGTTCGAGCCTCGCCGCCTTTGCACGCGAGCGGGGGCTTTCAATGGCGACCGTCCGCTCGCATTTCGCGCACATCAAATCGAAGCTCGGCGCCGCGGATCAGGCCGCCGTCGTCGGCAAGGTCATCCGCGCCGCCTTCGGCTGAGCGCCGTCGTGTGCAGCTCTGTTCGGCGCCGCTCGCGCGGTGAACAGCAGGCGGCTTCTTTGCCGTTGCCTGTGCCGCTTGCGCCTGTGCTACCCTTGCCGCAATCGCAACAGGTTAACGCAGGGAAGGGGCCGCTTTCCGCCCCTCGCAATTCGCTTGAGCACCGAGAAAAAGAATGCCGTCGCCGAAATCGAAGCCGTCCGCAAGGGTTTCGAAACGCGCGGCTATATCTGCAACGCCCATATCGCCACTTCGATCTTCCTGGCCGAGCGGCTGCAAAAGCCGCTGCTGGTCGAAGGCCCGCCCGGCGTCGGCAAGACCGAACTTGCCAAGGCGACGGCCGAGCTTGTCGGCAAGCCGCTGATCCGGCTGCAATGCTATGAGGGGCTCGACGAGGCCAAGGCGCTTTACGAGTGGAAATACGGCAAGCAGCTTCTCTACACGCAGGTGCTGAAGGAAAAGCTCGGCGACCTGATGGCCGGCGCCAAGGGCCTGAAAGAGTCCATGACGCGGCTGCACGATTTCGACGACACGTTCTTCTCCGAGGAATTTCTGGAACCGCGGCCGCTCTTGAAAGCGTTGTGGCAGCCGGGCGGGGCGGTGCTGCTGATCGACGAAATCGACAAGTCGGACGACGAGTTCGAGGCTTTCCTGCTTGAACTTCTTTCCGACTATCAGATTTCGGTGCCCGAGCTCGGCACCATCAAGGCGCGCACCACGCCGATCGTGTTCCTGACCTCCAACAACACGCGCGAAATCGGCGACGCGCTGAAGCGCCGTTGTCTGCATCTCTATATCCCCTTCCCCGACACCGATCTCGAGCAGCGCATCATCCGCTCGCGCGTGCCGGAAGTGGAAGAAGATCTCCGCCGCCAGCTCGTTGCCTTTGTGCAGGGCCTGCGTACGCTCGACCTGAAAAAACTTCCGGCGGTCAGCGAGACCATCGACTGGGCGCGCACCCTCGTTCTGCTGCATGCCCGCGAGCTCGACGCCGATCTCGTCCGCAATACCTTGAACGTGCTGCTGAAATTCCAAGACGACATCGACAATGTCGACGGCGAGATCAACGCGCTGGTGACGAAAGCGGTGCAGGCGAGGTAGGGGAGCCGTCCCATGACCGAAGTCCTCGGCGATTTCATCCGTGCGCTGCGTTCGGCCGATGTCCGTGTCTCGACCTCGGAATCGATCGATGCCGGCCGCGTCGTCGGGCTGGTCGGTCTCGACGACCGCATGACGCTCCGCGATGCGCTGGCGCAGGTGCTGGCGAAAAGCGAGGACGAGAAGGCCGCCTTCGAGGAAACCTTCGACGCCTTCTTTGCCTTCGACCAGTTCAAGAGCCGTCCGCCGGCCGCCAATGACGACCGCGCGGATGCCGCCGGCAATGCGGAAGCCGAAGGCGGCGAGGGCGAGGACGGGTCGCCGCAGCAATCGGGCAGCCCGTCCGCGCCGGGTTCGGGCGGCATGGGCGGCGAGCCGGGCGAGGGCGAGCCCGCCCCCGCCACCGATCTTGCCTCGCTGCTCGAACGCGGTGATCAGGCCGAACTTCAGATGGCGCTGGCGGAGGGCGCGCGTCAGGCGCAGCTCAATCGTATCCGTCTCTTCACGCAGCGCGGCATGTTCACGCGCCGCATCATGGAACTGATGGGGCTTGACGGTCTCAACGAGGAAATCGAGCGGCGCGAGCGTGACGGTAATGTATCGGGTGCCGAGCGGCTTGCCGGGGCGCGCGAGGGGTTGCGGGCTCAGGTGCGCGACTATGTCGAGAAGCAGCTCGAAATCTTCACCGCCAATTCGGGCCGGCAGCTGCGTGAGGAAGTTCTGGCCCAGGTGCGGCTTTCCAATATCGACCGCTCCGACATGAAAATCATGCGTGAGCTGGTGCGCAAGATGGCCAAGCGCCTGATCGCGCTGCATTCGCGCCGCAAGAAAGTGTCGCGGCGTGGCGTGCTCGACATCCGACGGACGATCCGCGCCAATATCGAATATGACGGGCTGATGTTCCATACCGTCTGGAAGCGGACGAAAATCGACCGGCCGAAAGTGATGGCGGTTTGCGACGTGTCCGGATCGGTGGCGCAGGTCGCGCGTTTCCTGCTGATGTTTCTCTACTCCTTGCAGGAAGTGCTGCCCGGCGTTCGCAGCTTTGCCTTTTCCGGCCGGCTCGGCGAGACGACCTCGCTCTTCGAACGCGAGAAACTTGAAGACGCGCTGGTCGAGACCCTGCGCGAGCATGGCGGCGGCTCGACGGACTACGGCCAGGCCTTCATGGATTTCGAGGAAATCGCGCTCGACGACATCGACCATCGCACCACCGTTCTCATTCTCGGCGATGCGCGCTCCAACTACGGCGATCCGCGCGGCGATATTCTGAAGAAGATCCATGCGCGGGCGCGGCGCGTCGTCTGGCTCAATCCCGAGCCCCGCACGATGTGGAATTCAGGCGACAGCGAGATGCGGAAGCTCCAACCCTATTGCGACAAGGCCGTCACCTGTACCTCGCTGAAGGACCTCGAGCGCGTCGTCTCGGAGCTTTTGCGGAGCGCCGTTTGAGTGCTGTCCTGGAAAGCGGGGATAAAATATTTTTTCCCGCGATTTATCCCCGATGTGTTTTGCCGTGCGCGGGCGGCGCGGGCGTGTTTGTGACAGTTTTTTGACAGTTCGATGACAGACGGTGCGCGATTACCTCCGTGAGCCTACTTATCCCCGGCCGACCGGGCCGGGTTATCATGGCCTTGTCTAGGCAAATGGATATGTGCCGACTAGACTTTTGTCTCTTTTTGAGGCGGGGGCGGGGCACAGGCTCTGCAGGACAAGGGACGGGTTACGGGCATTCAGCGGCTCAAAACGTCCCGTTGCGGGACATGGTTGGGGTATTCGGGGTATTCGATGCATTGGGGCGACGCTAAAATTCAAGAAAAAGAGCGGGAAAATCAGGTATCGCGCCTCGCGGTGCTGATGGCGCTCGTGCTGCCGCTGGTGCTGTTCTGGTGGACCGCCGTTGCCGCGCAGCCGATGCAACTGACCCCGGCGCATGTCGAAAGCGCTGCGCTGGTCGAGGAAGAAGTGCCGCGCGCTGCTGAAAATCCCGTGGAATCAAAGCGTTACAACGTCGTCGTCATGGGCGACTCGCTTGGCGACGGCACCTGGGCCGGGCTCTACCACGTGCTCCGTCAGGACAAGCGTTTCACCGTCATCAAGAAATCGCGTGTCGCCACAGGTTTTTCGCGCGCCGATTACTACGACTGGAACGAAGCGGTGCGCGATATCGCGGCCGAAACGCGCATCGACATCGCGGTGGTCGTCATGGGCACCAACGACCGCCAGCCGATCGTCGAAAAAGGCAAGCGCCATGCGCTTTTCGAGCCCGGCTGGCGCGAAATCTACGAGCGCCGCGTCGATGCGTTCACCGCGACGCTGCAAGCGACCGGCGCCCGCATCTACTGGCTCGAATTGCCGGTGATGCGCAGTCCGCGTTTCGGCGGCGACATGGCGCAGTTCAACGAAATCTTCGAGGAACGGGCACGCATCAACGGCGTTTCCTTCGTCAGAACCGATGGTCTGGCCACGGACGAAACCGGCGGTTACACGGCTTATGGCGCCGACCGTTTTGGCCGCACGCGGTTGTTGCGCGCCGAAGACGGCATTCACTTCACGATGCCCGGATATGAATTGCTGGGCGAGCGTGTGGCGCAGGCGATGCTTGCCGATGTCGAAACCGGCAGCGCACCCGTTCGTCTCGCCGAAGTGCCGCCGCAATTGCGCAGCAAAGCCGCCGCGCCGGAAGTGTCTGCGGCAGAACGAACCGTCGTGCAGGAACCGTTTATCTATGACACATCCGGCAGACGCCCCGGCAGGTCCGATGACTGGCGCTGGACCGGTCCCGTCAACTGACACCTCCTGCCTTCACGCCGTGCGTTTCGCGGCGGCGATCCTTCTTGCTGCCTGCGTCGCGCCGGTCCATGCCGCTGACTGCCCGCCATCGCCGCAAGGTCTTCAATCCTTTCATGCGGCGATCGACGCGATACAGGGGGGAACGCGGGCGCATCCGCTCACTATTCTTCATCTCGGCGACAGCCACATCTCGCTCGACCATCTGACGCGACCGTTGCGCGAGCGTTGGCAGGCGCGCTTCGGCGATGCAGGCCGCGGGTTGATGCCGGGCGTTCCGTTTCGCTATTACGCGCCTGACGGCTTCACGCTTTCGATGCGCGGCCCCTGGGTGGTCGTCTCGAGCCTGCCCGCCGCGGCGGAGGGACCCTTTGGCATTCAGGGCTTCCGCGCAGCGGCCGACGACCCCGATGCCGTGATGACGATGAGTGCCGCCGAACCTATCGCCGCTCTGACACTCGAAATCGCCGGCGGGCCGGACACCGGCGCCGTCATGCTGAGGCTCGGGGAGGCGGCGCCCTTTCGCCTGTCGACACGGCGGGCCGAACCGGGGCTTGTGCGCCTGACGGTACCGGCCGCAGCAAACCGTGCCACGCTCTGGCCGGCGGGCAACGGTCCGGTCCATCTTCTCGGCTGGTCGGTTGCACATGCGGTCCATGACGGCCGTCCGGGCGTTCGGTATGACAGTCACGGCATTGTCGCGGCGACCGCGGCCATAACCTCGCGCTGGGACGGACGCATCGTCGCGGCGCAGCTTGCGGCCCTGAAGCCCGATCTCGTCATTCTCGGCTACGGCACCAATGAGGGCTTCGACAACGGTCTCGATCCCGATGCGCACAGGGCGCTGCTTGCCGGTCTGATCGGCCGCATCCGGGCGGCGGTGCCCGGCGCATCGATGGCGCTGCTCGGGCCCTTTGACGGCGCACGACAGGGCACGGGCGAAGCTTGCGGCGGCGGCTGGGCAACGCCGCCGAAGCTTGGCCCGCTGCGCGAGACGATGCGTGCGCTCGCTGCCGAAGATGGCACGTTCTACTGGGATGGGGCAGCGGCGATGGGCGGGCGCTGCAGCGTGCATCGCTGGGCCATGGAAACGCCGCCGCTCGCCTATGCCGACCGTGTGCATTTGCGTCCATCCGGCGCGGCGCTTCTGGGGGATGCGTTGTGGGCGGCGCTGATGGGTGCCCGTGAGACGGCGAAAGGCGGTATCTGCCGGCCATGAACCGGTTTGCGGTGGTTAACCATAAGTTAAGGGAATTATTGAGCTTTTCGGTCCGGGCGGGGATGATGCGTCTGGTTCCGTCATGCCCCCCTGATGGTTGGCTGGGTGACTTCTGTTCAGGTGCGGGTGACGGGCGGTATGCTTTTTCCGACGATAGAGTTCGGGATTTTTTTCCTGATCGTGTTCACGGTCAGCTGGGCCGCGCGCTGGACGCCGCATTGGCGCAAGCTCGTGCTGCTGGCCGCCAGCTATTTCTTCTATGGCTGGTGGGACTGGCGGTTCATGGGGCTGCTGCTCGTCTCGACGCTGATCAACTATGTCGCGGGTCTCGGTCTCGCTCATACCGCGCATCCCGTACTGCGCAAGCTGATCGTCACGCTCGCCGTAACCGGCGGTCTCGCGATCCTCGGCTTCTTCAAATATTACGGCTTCTTTCTCACCTCGCTTTCGACGCTGCTCGAAATGGCGGGGCTTGAGCGCGACCTGCCTTTCATGCAGGTGATCCTGCCGGTCGGCATTTCGTTCTTCACTTTCCAGGGCATCTCCTACGTCGTCGACGTCTATCGCGGTCATGTGCGGGCGGAGCGGTCGCTTGCCAATGTGATGCTCTATATCTCGTTCTTTCCGCAGCTTGTCGCCGGCCCGATCGTGCGTGCAGCGGACTTCCTGCCGCAGTTGCACCGCGCACCGGCGTTGACACGCGCGCATGTCGGCGTCGGCACGGTGCTGGTGCTTTCCGGTCTCGCCAAGAAAATGCTGGTCGCGAACTACCTGGCGACCGAACTCGTCGATCCGGTGTTCTTCGATCCAACGGCGGTCGGGGCGCTCGATCTGCTGATCGGTGTCTATGGCTATGCGATCCAGATTTATTGCGACTTTTCGGGCTATAGCGACATAGCCATCGGCGTTGCGGCGCTCCTCGGCTATCGCTTTCTCGAAAATTTCAACCAGCCGTACCGCGCGTCGAGCCTGCAGGATTTCTGGCGGCGTTGGCATATTTCACTGTCGACCTGGCTGCGCGACTATCTCTACAAGCCGCTTGGCGGCAACAGGCACGGCGAGGCGAAGACCTATCGCAATCTCTTTCTCACGATGTTTCTCGGCGGCATCTGGCACGGTGCGGCATGGACATTCGTTTTCTGGGGCACTTTCCACGGTGCGATGCTCGCGGCCGAACGCTTTGGGCGACGCAAGCTCGACGAATTTGCGCCGCCACATGCCGGCTCCGGCGGCATCGCCAGCGCGATCGGCCATGGCGCGCAGCACGTGGTCGGCGTTTTCTGGACCTTTCATCTGGTCTGCTTTGCGTGGATTTTCTTCCGCGCCGACAGTTTCGCGACCGCCGGCAGCTATCTTGCCGGCTTCGCGCGATGGTCCGATCCGAGCCAGTATGCGACGCCTTTCCTGGTCGGATTGATCGCGCTTGCGATGCTTTTCCAGTTTACGCCGCGCGATCTTGGCCGCTGGCTGGCGCAGGGGTTGCAGTGGTTGCCCTCGCCGATACTCGGGCTCATTCTCGGTGGCGGTGTGTGGCTGATCTGGGCGGTGGCGCCCGAAGGCGTCGCGCCTTTCATCTATTTCCAGTTCTGAGGCCGAAACATGCTGGACCTCATTCGCGAAATCGAAACGAATCTGGAAGACGGCTGGGAGGCTGCCTCACGGGTCGAGCTGCAGACGGCGGAGCATACGCGCCGCGCTGTCGCGCGCTTCACGCGTGCCATGTGGCTGACATTAGCAATTCTGCTCGTCTTCAACAGTGAGCGCCTTGTCACCTGGGTCAACGGGTTCGGCGTCGGGCCGGTGCAGGACACGGTGGTGGCGCTTTCGGCTGCGTGGAACGAGCGCATGCAGGTAAGCGGCTTCACGGATCCGTCGGTTGCGGCGCGCGCGAGGGTCAACGAACTACGCGATGCGAGCTGGGCAGAATTCGAGCTTCGGGTCGACAGTGAGCGCGCCCGCGCCCAGGAGGGCGCAAGACTGCTGCGGGGCAGGCCCGGCAGCGGGCCGGGCTAGGTTCCCGTCACATCAGCGCCTGGAGCGCCCACAACGCACCCATGCCGACGGCAAGCGTTGCAAGTACGCTTTTCGTCGCCCAGGCGACACCGGCTGCGACGATACAGGCGATCAATCGCGGATTGTCGAGCGCGATGTCGAGGCCGCCCTCGGGCATGCGCAGTGCCGCGGGCAGAATGATTGCGCTCAGCACGGCCGCCGGAACAAAGCGCAAGGCGCGCGTCAAGGGTGCCGGCAGCGCAAGCCGTCCGGAAAGTCCGATGAAGGAAAAGCGCAGCGCGAACGTGCCGATGCCGATGGCGGCGATCGTCAGCCAGAGTGTTGTCGCGTCCATCAACTCTCTCCCTGTTGCGGTTTTTTCGATGCCCATCTCGTTTCGCAGAAATATCCGGTCGCGATGCCGCAGGTCGCGGCGAGAAACAGGCCGAGATTGAAGGGCAGACCCGAGGCGGCAACGGCGACCGTCGCGCCGGTCACCGCAGCAAGGCCCGCGGCGCGGTCGCGAATGCCCGGCACAAGCAGCGCCAGAAAACTTAGCGGCACGAAGAAATCGAGCGACCAGCTCGGCGGTACACGGCTGCCGAGGATGAAGCCCGCGGCCGTCGCCGCCAGCCAGACGATCCACATGGCGACAGCGCCGCCGAGATAGAAGCGAGCTTTCGCCAACGCGGTCATACCGCTGTCGGCAGTATAGCGCGTGATGCTGAGCGCGTAGGACTGATCGGTCATCAGATAGGCGAGCATCGCGCGGCGGCGGAACGAGAGCCCGGCGAAATGCGGCGCGAGCGAGGCGCTGTACATCGCAAAACGCAGGTTGATGACGAGGCCCGTCAGAACGACGACCAGGGCCGGTGCGGCTTCGGCAACCAGTTGGGTCGAGGCGAGCTGCGCGGCGCCTGCATAAATGGCGATCGACTGGCCGATGCCGGCGGCCGCGCCAAATTTCGCTTCGGCCGCAACCGCGCCCGCGATCATGCCGAAAGGAACGGCACCGGGGAGCAGCGGCAGCATGACGCGGATACCGGCGATATAATCGCCGAGTGCAGGTTTCATTTCTTTCGTCTCTCGTTGTTTCCGTCTCGAAAATCGAAAAGCCCCTGCGAGAGTTCTCACAGGGGCTTTTCCGTTTTGCGTGGCGCTTGTCGGTCAGCGCGGCAATGTCGTTTCCCCCATCAGGAACAGGTCTACCTCGCGGGCAGCCTGCCGGCCTTCGCGAATGGCCCATACGACAAGCGATTGGCCGCGGCGCATGTCGCCTGCCGCAAAGACCTTGTCGATCGACGATTTGTAGGTTGCCGTGTCGGCGGCGACATTGCCGCGCTTGTCGAGCTGCAGCCCGAGCTCCGCCAGCATGCCTTCATGGACCGGATGCACGAACCCCATCGCGAGCAATACGAGGTCGGCCTTGATTTCGAATTCGGAGCCGGGGATGGCCTGCATTTTCTCGTCGACTCGGACGCATTCGATGGCACGGACATGGCCGTCCCTGCCGAGAATGCGCCGTGTCATCACCGCGAAGTCGCGCGCGGCGCCTTCGGCCTGACTCGAGGAGGTGCGCATCTTCAGCGGCCAGTCCGGCCATGTCAGCAGCTTGTTTTCCTTTTCCGGCGGCGCCGGCATGATTTCGAGCTGCGTCACCGAAATCGCGCCCTGGCGGAACGAAGTGCCGATGCAGTCGGAGCCAGTGTCGCCGCCGCCGATGACGACGACATGCTTGCCGCCGGCAAGGATCGGTTCGACCTGCCCGATGGGTTCGTCTGAGACGCGCCGGTTCTGCTGCGGCAGGAATTCCATCGCGAAATGAACGCCGGAAAGCTCGCGGCCCTCGACTTCGAGATCGCGCGGCTTTTCCGAGCCGCCGGTCAGCAGCACGGCGTCGAATTCGCGGTCGAGGTCCTTCGCGCTTTTGTTGACGCCGACATGGACGCCGTAGTGGAAGACCGTACCTTCCTTCTCCATCTGGGCGATGCGGCGGTCGATATGATGCTTTTCCATCTTGAAGTCGGGAATGCCGTAGCGTAGCAAGCCGCCGGCCTTTGCCTGCCGTTCGAACACATGTACCTCGTGGCCGCGCCGCGAAAGCTGTTGCGCGGCGGCAAGGCCCGCCGGGCCCGCGCCGACAATGGCGATCTTCTTGCCGGTTTTCGCGGCCGGCCGCTGCGGCGCGATCCAGCCTTCCTGCCAGCCCCGGTCGACGATGGCGCATTCGATCGTCTTGATCGTCACCGGCGCTTCGGTGAGGTTCAGCGTACAGCTTGCCTCGCAGGGCGCGGGACAGATGCGGCCTGTGAACTCCGGGAAGTTGTTGGTCGAGTGGAGGTTGCGGCAGGCTTCTTCCCAGTCGTCGCGATAGACGAGATCGTTCCAGTCCGGAATCTGATTGTTCACCGGACAGCCGTTGTGACAATAGGGAATGCCGCAATCCATGCAGCGCGCCGCCTGGTCGCGCACGGCGTCCTCGGCGAGCGGTATCACGAACTCGTTGTAATTCCTGATGCGGTCGGCGGCAGGCAGGTACTTGCGGTCCTGCCGGTCGATTTCCAGGAAACCGGTAATCTTTCCCACGACTCTTATTCTCCTGCTGCGGCCGTTGCCTGCGCGGTTTCCTGCGCCTTCTGCATTTCTCTCAAGGCCCGGCGATATTCCACCGGCATCACCTTGCGGAATTTAGGCAGCATGGCCTCCCAGTCGTCGAGAATGGCGCGTGCGCGCGATGAATTGGTGTAATGCGCGTGGTTCTCGATCAACTGGTGCAGACGTTCGGAGTCGAAGCGTGTCATGTCGGCCATCACGTCGACGCGGCCATGGCTTTCGAGATCGCCCGTCTGGTGGCGGTGACGCTCCATGATATCGTGCTCTTCCTTCACCGGTTCGAGGTCGACCATGGCGAGGTTGCAACGGCGCTCGAACATGCCGTGTTCGTCCAGCACATAGGCGATGCCGCCCGACATGCCGGCCGCAAAGTTGCGGCCCGTTTCACCGAGGACGACGACGATACCACCCGTCATGTATTCGCAGCCATGGTCGCCGGTGCCTTCGACAACCGCGATGGCGCCCGAGTTCCGCACGGCGAAGCGCTCGCCGGCGACGCCACGGAAATAGCACTCGCCGGCGATTGCGCCATAGAGCACCGTGTTGCCGACGATGATGCTTTTCTCCGGCACGATGCGCGCATTGGCGGGCGGATAGACGATCAGGCGCCCGCCCGACAGGCCCTTGCCGACATAGTCGTTGGCCTCGCCCTCGAGTTCCAGCGTCACGCCGGCGGCGACCCAGGCGCCGAAGCTCTGCCCGGCGGTGCCCTTCAGCTTCACATGGATGGTGTCGTCGGGCAGGCCGGCATGGCCGTGACGCTTCGCGATCTCGCCGGACAGCATCGCGCCTGTCGTGCGGTCGGTGTTGCGGACTGGCAGTTCGATTTGCACGGGCTTGCGGGCGTCGACCGCCTCCTTCGCGGCGGCGATCAGCTTGCGGTCCAGCACGTCCACGATCTTGTGGTCCTGCTTTTCGCAATGGAAGATCGCGACGTTCTTCGGCGCGTCGGGCTTGTAGAACAGTTTCGAAAAATCGAGACCCTTGGCCTTCCAGTGCTCGATAACCTTGCGCTTGTCGAGCATCTGCATCTGGCCGATCATTTCGTCGAACTTCCGGTAGCCCATTTCGGCCATCAGCTCGCGCACTTCCTCGGCGACGAAGAAGAAGTAGTTGATGACGTGCTCGGGCGTGCCGACGAAGCGCTTGCGGAGTTCCGGATCCTGCGTTGCGACACCGACGGGACAGGTGTTCAGGTGGCACTTGCGCATCATGATGCAGCCGGCCGCAATCAGCGGCGCCGTTGCGAAACCGAATTCGTCGGCGCCGAGCAGCGCGGCAATCACGACGTCGCGGCCGGTCCGCAATCCGCCATCGGCCTGCACGGCGATGCGGCCGCGCAGATGGTTCATCACCAGCGTCTGATGCGTTTCGGCGAGGCCGATCTCCCAAGGGCTGCCCGCATGCTTGATCGAGGTCAGCGGCGAAGCGCCCGTGCCGCCTTCGAAGCCCGAAATCGTCACGTGATCGGCACGCGCCTTCGAGACGCCGGCCGCGACCGTGCCGACGCCGACTTCGGAGACCAGCTTCACCGAGACGAGTGCGTCCGGATTGGTGTTCTTCAGGTCGAAGATCAACTGTGCCAGATCCTCGATCGAATAGATATCGTGATGCGGCGGCGGCGAGATCAGGCCGACGCCCGGTGTCGAGTGACGCACCTTGGCGATCACCGCGTCGACCTTGTGGCCGGGCAACTGGCCGCCTTCGCCGGGCTTTGCGCCTTGCGCCATCTTGATCTGGATCATGTCCGAGTTGACGAGATACTCCGTCGTCACGCCGAAGCGGCCGGATGCAACCTGCTTGATCGCCGAGCGCATGCTGTCGCCGTTCGCCATCGGCTTGAAGCGGTCGGCTTCCTCGCCGCCTTCGCCGGTGTTCGACTTGCCGCCGATGCGGTTCATCGCCATTGCGAGCGTCGTGTGCGCCTCGCGGCTGATCGAGCCGAAGGACATCGCACCGGTCGCAAAGCGCTTGACGATTTCGGACGCCGGCTCCACTTCGTCCAGTGAGATGGGCGCGCGGCCGGCTTCTTCGGCCGTCCTGATTTCGAAGAGGCCGCGGATCGTCAGCAAACGCTCGTTCTGCTCGTTGATCTGCCGCGCGAAGGCCCGGTACTTGTCCTGGCTGTTGCCGCGCACTGCATGCTGCAGGTCGCGCACGCTGTCCGACGTCCAGGCATGGTCCTCGCCGCGAACGCGGTAGGCATATTCGCCGCCGACATCGAGCGCGTTCTTGAGCACCGGCGCATCGGAGAAGGCCAGCCTGTGCCGGCGCAACGTCTCTTCTGCGATCTCCTTGATGCCGACGCCCTCGATCATCGAAACGGTGCCGGTGAAATACTTCTGAGCGAAATCCGATCTCAGGCCGATGGCGTCGAAAATCTGCGCGCCACAATAGGACTGGTAGGTCGAAATGCCCATCTTGGACATGACCTTCAGCAGGCCCTTGTCGATCGCCTTGATATAGCGCTTCTCGACTTCGTGATGGGTCAGGCCCTCGTCGAGATCGGGCAGCATGTCGATCAGCGTTTCGAAGGCGAGATAGGGGTTGATCGCCTCGGCGCCGTAGCCTGCGAGGCAGGCGAAGTGATGCACCTCGCGCGCTTCGCCGGTTTCGACCACGAGGCCGACCGATGTACGCAGGCCCTGGCGGATCAGATGATGATGCACGGCGGAGGTCGCGAGCAGCGCCGGAATGGCGACGCGCTCGGCCGAAATCAGCCGGTCCGATAGGATGACGATGTTGTAGCCCTGCTTCACCGCCTCTTCGGCGCGTGCGCAGAGACGCTCCAGCATGTCGACCATTTCGCCGGCGCCGCGGTTCACGTCGTAGGTGATGTCGAGCGTCTGGGTGCGGAAGTGGTTGTCGGCGACCTCGCCGATCATGCGGATCTTCTCGAGGTCCTCGTTGGTCAGGATGGGTTGGCGCACTTCGAGGCGCTTCACCTGGGACATGCCTTCGAGGTCGAGCAGGTTCGGGCGCGGTCCGATGAACGAGACCAGCGACATCACCAGCTCCTCGCGGATCGGGTCGATCGGCGGATTGGTCACCTGCGCGAAGTTCTGCTTGAAATAGGTGTAGAGCAGCTTCGACTTCGAGGAGAGAGCCGAGATGGGCGTGTCGGTGCCCATCGAGCCGACGGCCTCCTGCCCTTCCATCGCCATCGGCGCCATCAGGAACTTCAGGTCTTCCTGCGTGTAACCGAATGCCTGTTGCGTATCGAGCAGCGAGGCATAGGTCGGCTGCTTCGCCGGATGCAGCGGTGCCGGCATGTCCTCAAGCTGGATCTGCGTCGCGTTCAGCCATTGCTGATAGGGGTGGAGCTTTGCCAGCTCGGCCTTGATTTCGTCGTCGGCGATGATGCGGCCCTGCTCGAGGTCGATCAGCAGCATGCGGCCCGGCTGCAGGCGCCACTTCTCGACGATCTTTTCTTCCGGCGCGGGCAGCACGCCCATTTCGGACGCCATCATCACGAAGCCGTCGTCGGTGACGTAATAGCGGGCGGGGCGCAGGCCGTTGCGGTCGAGCGTCGCGCCGATCTGGCGGCCGTCGGTGAAGGCGACAGCGGCGGGGCCGTCCCACGGCTCCATCAGCGCCGCGTGATATTCGTAAAAGGCGCGGCGCTCGGCATCCATCAGCGGATTGCCGGCCCAGGCTTCGGGAATGAGCATCATCATCGCGTGAGCGAGCGAATAGCCGCCCATCACGAGAAGTTCGAGTGCGTTGTCGAAACAGGCCGTGTCCGACTGGCCTTCAACCGCGATCGGCCAGAGCTTCTTCAGATCGTCGCCGAGGAGATCGGATTGCATCGACGAATAGCGCGCCTGAATCCAGTTGACGTTGCCGCGCTTGGTGTTGATTTCGCCGTTGTGGCAAATCATCCGGAAAGGATGCGCGAGGCTCCATGTCGGAAAGGTGTTGGTGGAGAAGCGTTGATGCACCAGCGCCAGCGCCGTCACCATGTTGGGGTCGGCGAGGTCCTTGTAGTACTTGCCGACCTGGGCGGCGAGCAGCATGCCCTTGTAGACGATGGTGCGCGACGATAGCGAGGCGATATAGAGCCCCTTCGGGATCGAACCGGTCTCGTGGAAGAGCGTGTTGAAGATGCGCTTGCGGATGACGAAGAGCTTGCGCTCAAAGGCGTCCTGGTCCGCGCAGGCCGGTCCTCGGCCGACAAAAACATGACGGTGGAACGGTTCCGTCGGCTTCACCGAATAGCCAAGGTCGCTGTTGTCGACCGGTACGTCGCGCCAGCCGAGGAAGACCTGGCCCTCCTCCGCGATGACTTTCTCGGTCAGCGCGCAGATCTTGGCCCGCTCGGCGCCGTCCTTCGGCAGGAACATGTGGCCGACGCCGTAATGTCCTTCGGCTGGCAGATCAAAGCCGAGCTTCTTCGCTTCCTGGCGGAAAAATGCGTCGGGAATCTGGATCAGGATGCCGGCGCCGTCGCCGGCCTTCGGGTCCGCGCCGACGGCGCCGCGATGCTCGAGGTTTTCGAGAATCCGCAGGCCGTCCTCGACAAGCTTGTGGGATTTGATGTTGTGGATGTTCGCGACGAAGCCGATGCCGCAGGCATCGTGTTCGTTGCGGGGGTCATAGAGCCCTTGCGCGGCAGGAAGCCCGGCGTATTCCGCCATGGCCGCTCCGTCCATCCGTTCCCGCTCATGCGTCATGCCCGTCCATCCTTCACCCGGACCCGCCATCCCGGGACCGCTATGTCCCGGCTCCGAGGCGGGTTGCCTCGATCGTCGTCCATTCTCGCCCGCGCGCTTTCCTGTCCCCGGCGCGTTTCAGGCCGAAGCTCCGGTTGCCGGAGCGCGGGACGCTAGCGGATCGCACGCGTTATCGCAAAAGTCCCGGCCGTATCCGGCGAGACATATCGTTGCCGGATCGCTCATCGCGATCCGATGTCCGGCACGCGCCGGAGTTCGGCTCGGGGCCAACACACTCCTTGTCGCGTACCCGCGCAGTGCCGCCATCGCTGACGGAGCTTTCTGCTGGGTGCTCCCTGTTGCCCGGAGCAGGGGCTTACTGACTGGCGAGCCGCACCCGTTTCGGTCAGCCGGTCGGCCCGGAAAAGCGAGGCTCTCCCAGTGGCATGATCATGCCAGACGGGGGGGCTTGAATCAAGCAAATAAGACAGGATTACTGACCTATAACTTGTCTTGTGGAATCAAGGCGTTAGTGACGGAATTGGCCCGCAGAGCGGTTCCGGAACCTATCGGATGGGACGATTATGGACTTCACAAGCGACAATGCCGCCGGGGTGGCGCCGGAAATCCTGGCGGCACTCGCCCGGGTAAATGCCGGAACCGAGCGCTCCTACGGCGACGACGCGGTGACGGCACGTCTCTGCCAGCGGTTTTCTGAGCTTTTCGAACGCGAAGTCGCGGTCTATCCGGTCGTCACCGGCACGGCGGCCAATGCATTGGCGCTGGCGGCGCTGACGCCGCCGCATGGTGCCGTGATGTGCCATGAGCTTGCGCATGTGCATGTCGACGAATGCGGAGCGCCCGAGATGTTTTCCGGCGGTGCGAAACTGGTGCCGCTTCCGGGTGCCGCCGCAAAGGTCGATCCGGCCGCACTTGAAGCAGCGCTGACCGCGCTTCCGGCCGGTGTCGTTCATCATGTGCAGCCGGCGGCGCTGACACTGACGCAATCGACAGAGCTTGGAACTGTCTACATGCCGGATGAAATTCGCGCGCTTGTCGAAATCGCGCGCAGGCGGGCCTTGCGCGTTCACATGGACGGCGCACGTTTTGCCAACGCGCTGGCGACGCTCGCGCTCTCGCCGGCCGAAGCGACATGGAAGGCCGGCATTGACATCATGTCGTTCGGCGCGACCAAGAACGGAGCACTGGCGGCCGAGGCCGTCATCGTTTTCGATCCGGCGCTGGCGCGCGATCTCGCTTTCCGGCGCAAGCGGGCAGGTCATCTTCTCTCGAAGATGCGCTTCGTGTCGGCGCAACTCGAATCCTATCTGGACAATGATTTGTGGTTGCGGCTCGCCGCGCATGCAAACGCCATGGCGCGCCAGCTTGCCAAGGGTTTCGCCGCGATGCCGGATGCGACGCTGTGTGTCGAGCCGCAGGCGAACGAGGTATTCGTCAGACTGCGAACGACCGCTATCGCGCGGCTCCGGAAGGGCGGTGCGCGGTTTTATCCATGGCCAATGCCGGGTGACGATGAGCAGGCCCGAACCATTCGCCTTGTGACTTCTTTTCAGTCGCAACCGTCCGAAATCGACGCATTTCTGGCATTGGCAGCCGGTTGAAGCCGGTCCTTTCAAGATTTCCTTAACGCTCCCCCGCTACCGTCAGATCAAGGCCGCCGGCCGGTCCGGCAAGCGTGGGTGGAGCCATGGGATTTCCCAGAGACGAGGCGACGGGCGACTATGACGACCTGATTGCGCAAGCCGAGGCTGCGGTCGAGGCCCTGCGTGACACCTATCGCGAACAGCTTGCCAACGATGTCGCGGCGCTGGAGGAAGTCTGGGCCCGCCTTGAAGGCGGCGCACCGGCCGAGGCGACGCTCGCCGAACTTCATGGTATCGCCCATAACATCAAGGGGCAGGGCGGTTCGTTCGGCTACGACCTCGTTACAGAAATAGGCGCTTCCTTCTGCGACTATCTGCGCAGTGGCAAGCGCCTGTCGGCCGATGAACGCAATATCATCCACATGCATATCCGCATGTTGAAGACAGTTTCCGAGAACAATATTTCGGGAGATGGTGGCGACATGGGCCGCCGCATTGCCGAGAAGCTCGACGTATTGACGGGCCGCGGCGCCGGCTAGCCGGCCATCCGTTCCAGTTCATTCAGCATGTCGGCCAGCGGGTCCGCCGCGTCAGGTGCCGCTTCGGCGGCCGGGGCAGTTACGGTCTCGGCCTTGCCGGCGGGCGCGGAAACGCGACGCCGCGTTGTGCGCTCCATCTCCGCCACCAGCAGGTCGATCTTGAAAGGCTTCGAGACGAAGCCGTTCATGCCTGCCGCCATATAGACCTCCCGATGACCGTCCATCGCATGGGCGGTGACGGCGACAATCGGGACGTCATGCCACGGTTCGTCGAAGCTGCGAATGACCTTCGTCGCCTGGATGCCGTCCATCAACGGCATCTGGATGTCCATCAGAATCAGGTCGAAGCTGCTTTCGCGCAGCTTGCGAATAACTTCAACGCCGTTCTCGGCGATGGTCAGGTCGTGGCCCAGACGTTCCATCACGGCCATCATCAGCTTCTGGTTGACCGGCTGGTCTTCGGCCAGCAACACGCGCAGGGGGCACGGCTCGTCGGTCGCTTCGGGCGCCGGCTCTTGCGGTTGCGGCGCTGGCGCGGCGGTCTCATCCACCACGACATGAACGGGTAGGCGAACGCGGAAGGTGCTGCCTTCGCCTTCGCGGCTCTCCACCGAAATCACCCCGTTCATCAGCGTCGTCAGTTCGCGCGCGATGGCAAGGCCGAGACCGGTGCCGCCATATGTGCGGGAGATAGAGGAGTCGGCCTGCTGGAAGCGTGTGAAGAGGCTCGGTAGCATGGCCTCGGGAATGCCGATACCCGTGTCGCGAACCGTGAAAAGCAGTTCCATCGCGTCGGCTTCGCGGCCCGGTATAGCATCGACGCTCACATCGATGTGACCCTCGGGTGTGAATTTGATCGCATTGCCGATCAGGTTGAACAGGATCTGGCGCAACCTTGTCGCATCGCCGTCGATGCTCTCGGGCACGTTGTCGCCTATCTCGACATTCAGCGAGAGCGATTTTTCCTCGGCGTTCGGCCGCATCACCTCGACGACCGTTTCGACGACCTCCCGAGGTGCCACGGCCGCACGCTCAAGCATCATGCGCCCGGCCTCAAGCTTCGAAAGATCGAGAATGTCATTGAGGATCGTCAAAAGGCATTCACCGGATTCGCGGATCATCTCGACACGCTCCCGCTGTGCCGACGGCATTTCGCTCGATATGAGAAGGTCGGCGATGCCGATGACGCCGTTCATCGGCGTTCTCAGTTCATGGCTCATCGTGGCGAGGAACGCCGATTTGGCGCGATTGGCGTTCTCGGCCGCTTCCTTTGCGTCCGACAGGTCCTGCGCGGTACGGGCGAGGTTGGCGCGCTCCTGTTCGAGCTGCGCATAGGTGACCTGCAGGTCATGAACGCGATCCTGCAGCTCCTGACGGCTGCGTTTCAACGCGATCTCGGTTTCCTTCATCTCGGTGATGTCGTTTTCGATGACGATGAAGTTGCGGATTTCGCCCTGGGTGTCGCGGATCGGGCGTACCTCGATAGTTGCCCAGTATTTCTTGCCCTCGCGCGTCAGACCGATCGTCTCGACATTGCGCGCCTCGCCGTCGCCAATGCTTTCGGCAAGGACCGCCGGTGCGCCGGCGCCGGCATGTTCGGTCAGAATTTCATGCGGCGTCCGGTCTTCGAGTTCTTGCTGCGAGAAGCCCGTCATGGCCGTGTAGCCGGCATTGCTCCAGACGATGCGGCCGTCCCGGTCGGCGATCAACACGCCGGCATCGGTGCCGTTGGCGACCAGCGCCAGTTGTTCGTTCTCGCCGCGGCTCGACTGCAGGCGTTTGAACACGCGGGCAAAGAGTTCCGCGAGATCGCCGAGTTCGCCCTTCGGCATTCCGGACGGAACGTCGAAACGTCCGATTGCGCTGCTGGCGCGCACGGCGCTGGCGAGCCGCGCAATCGGACCGATAACGGCACGATGCAGCAGCACGAAGAGGGCGACGGATACGGCGGCGGCGGTAACGATGCGCCGCAGGACGGCGGAGACGAGGGAGGCCGAGAGCTCGGCGCGCGAGGACCGCAGATCGACCACCGTGATGGTCGCGAGGCCTTCGTCGGGCAGGGCCGCGACATGCGCCCAGCTATCGATGCCGTTGGCGCTCGTTTCAAAGCCGGCGGCAATGCCTTCGGCGAAGCTCCGGCGAATCATGTCGCCGATGAGCGGATCGGCGAGAAAGGAGTTCGTGTCTTCGATGCGCGCGGCGCCATGGCCGGCGAGTGGCCGGCCGGACGGGTCGACCAGGTAGACCGCAAGCAGGTCGGAATGCCATCGCGTTTCGCGTGCGACAGCCTGGCTCGCCTCGGCGATGCCGAAATCGTCGTCGAGGATCGAGCGCATCGCCAGGTGATCGCTCACCGATGCTGCGCGCTGCGCCACATGATCGAACATCATTTCACGGAGATGGCGGTAGTCGACATATGACTGGATCGCGGAGATCAGCACCAGCAGCGCGAACATCTTCAACGCAAGGCCACGCGCCGTCGGCCCGATCAACGTGCGAAAGGCGTTGCCTCCAATGCCGGAATAGATGCGGTTGCCCATGTCCCCGTCGGTGTTCCCGCAAGCCGGAAACGTCCGGTCCCTCGTCCATGGCCCATCCGGGCCCTCCCCCGCACCCACCGGGTACGGTGAAACAGTCATAACAGGGGTGAGTTAAGACAGCCCTAAAGCGGCGTATGATCCAGCTTAAGAGCGCGACAATTTTTATGTTTATTTTCAGAGGGTTGCGGGTTCAGTCGGCAGCTTGCCGCGTCGGGTGGCCGGCAAGGGCGCGCCCCTGGAGAAAGGCGCCGAGTTCGGCCACCGAGGCGCGGGCCTCGGGGAGCAGGGGGAAGGCCTGAAACACATGCGGCAGGCCCGGCCAGACGCGCAACGTTGCTTGGACGCCGGCGGTTTGCGCCTTCTCGGCGACGCGGCGGCTGTCGTCGAGCAGGATCTCGTTGGCGCCGACATGGATCAACAGCGCCGGCAGGTCAGCGAAATCGCCATAGAGTGGCGAGGCCAGCGGGTCGGTCGGCGACGCGTCTTGCAGATAGTGCCGTGCGGCAGTCAGCGCCGCGTCGAGGCTCAGCATCGGATCGAGCCTGCCATGCGTGATGTGCGTCCAGCCGGACATGGCAAGATCGGTCCAGGGTGATAGCAGCGCCGCACCGGCGGGCAGCGGCTCGCCCGCATCGCGCAGTTTCATCAGCAGCGCCAGTGTCAGTCCGCCGCCGGCCGAGTCGCCCGCGATCGTCAGCCGCGACGGATCGGTCCCTTCCGCGAGCAATGATTTGTATGCGGCATAGGCATCCTCGACCGCGGCGGGGAAGGGATGTTCCGGCGCCAGCCGATAGTCGAGCAGAAGGGCACGCATCTTGGCGGCGCTTGCCAGCCGCGCCACAAGTCCTCGATGTGTGTCCGGCCCGCAAATCGAATAGCCGCCGCCATGGAGATAGAGCAGCGTGTTGCCGTTGTCCGCGATTTGCGGGTGGACCCATTCGGCCGGAACGCCGGCAACCATCGTCTTCTCGACCCGGCCCCCCTGCGGCACGCCGCCAAATCGCTGCGCGAGCCTCGTCGTGCGGGCGCGGATCGCCCGCGGGTCGGCGTGGGGATCGAAGCGGCTCTTGACCAAAAGCCGCAGCATCCGGTCGGTCAGGCGCGCCTGAATACTGGCCATGGCTCTTCGTCTCCCTCAAAGGTGCCGATGCGGCGAAAGGCGATCCTGCGGCGCCGTTGTAATTTCGTCATACTCTATGTCCATCGTCGGCGCGCCGCCAGCCGTCCCCCTTCTCCGCAAGGCAGAGCCCATGTCGATCCGCAATCTCGACCGCATGTTCGCCCCGCGTTCCGTCGCCCTGATCGGCGCCAGCGCGCGCGCAGGCTCGGTCGGCAACGTGCTCCTGAACAATCTTCTCGGGGCCGGGCTCGACGGGCCCGTCTGGGCGGTCAACCCGAAGGGTGGCCGGGTCGGCGAGGTCGAGTTCCTGCCGGATGTCGAAAGCCTGCCGGATGCGCCGGACCTTGCCGTCGTCGCGACACCGCCGCAAACGGTGCCGGGTCTCATCGCCGCGCTTGGCGCGCGCGGCACGAAGGCGGCTGTCGTCATCACGGCTGGCTTCGGCGAACTGGGTGAGGAGGGTTGGGCACTGCAGCGGAAGATGCTGGAAGCGGCGCGTCCGCGTCTGTTGCGGATCGCGGGCCCCAATTGTCTCGGCCTGATGGCGCCGGGCAAGGGGCTCAACGCCTCGTTCGGCCATGTGCAACCGCTGAAAGGCAATGTCGCCTTTGTCTCGCAATCGGGCGCCGTCGTCACGGCCGTGCTCGACTGGGCAACGAGCCGCGGCATCGGCTTTTCGTCGATCGCATCGCTCGGTGGCATGTCGGACGTCGATTTCGGCGACATGCTCGACTTCCTCGCCGCCGATCCGCAGACGAAAAGCATCCTGCTCTATATCGAGTCGATCACGGATGCGCGCAAGTTCATGTCGGCCGGACGGCAGGCCTCGCGCCTGAAGCCGGTCATCGTCATCAAGTCAGGACGGCACGAGGCGGGTGCGCGCGCCGCAGCGTCTCACACCGGCGCGCTGGCGGGCGCGGATGCTGTTTATCATGCGGCGTTCCGGCGCGCCGGCATGTTGCGCGAGCTCGGCATCGAGGATCTTTTCGAGGCCGTCGAAACCCTGTCGACGCGCTCCGAGCGCCGCCCGATCCTTGGCGACCGTCTCGGCATCCTGACCAATGGCGGTGGCGTCGGCGTACTTGCGACCGATTTCGTCATCGACCAGGGCGGGCGTCTGGCGACAATCTCCGACGAAACCGTCGCGGCTCTCGACAAGGTGCTGCCGCGCACCTGGAGCCGCGCCAATCCGGTCGACATCATTGGCGATGCCGGGGCCGAGCGCTATGCGCGGGCGATGGAAGCGCTTCTCGAAGATCCGGGCACCGATGCGCTGCTGGTGATGAATTGTCCGACCGCGGTCGTCAACAACCTGTCGGCGGCGGAGGCCGTCATCAAGGCGGCGGAGGCGAGCAGCAAACCCGTTTTCACCAACTGGCTCGGCGACAAGGGCGCGCAGGCGGCGCGCGAGGCCTTCATGGCGCACAAGATACCGACCTACGACACGCCGACGGGCGCGGTGCGCGCCTTCATGCTGCATGTCCGGCACAATCGCAATCAGCGCCTGCTGATGGAGATTCCGCCGGCGGGCCCGGCGATGCCGCAGCACGATCTTGCCTCGGCGCGCAAGCTCGTCGAGATGGCGCTCGCCGCCGGCCGCGAATGGCTGAGCGAGGTCGAAGCGAAGGCGCTGCTCGCCGCCTATGGCATTCCCGTGGTCGAGACGCGGATTGCGCGCTCGGCGTCCGAGGCGGCGCGCATCGCCGATGAACTCGGCTATCCGGCGGCGCTGAAAATTCTCTCCGGCGATATCACCCACAAATCGGATGTCGGCGGTGTTGCGCTGGCGCTTGAGGATGCGGCGGCGGTCGAGGAAGCCGCGTCGCGGATGCTCGCCCGCGTGTCGCAAGCTTGCCCGGGCGCCTCGATCGACGGTTTCACCGTGCAGCGCATGGCGGAAAAGCGCAATTCCCTCGAACTCATTCTCGGGCTTGTCGACGATGCGACCTTCGGACCGGTTATCCTGTTCGGTCAGGGAGGAACCTCGGTCGAGGTGGTGCGCGACAAGGCAATGGCGCTGCCGCCGCTCAACCGGACGCTCGCCGACGATCTGATTTCGCGCACCCGCGTGTCGCGATTGCTTGAGGGCTATCGCGGCCGCCCGGCGGCCGCCCGCGACGCCATTGCCGGTGCGTTGATGGCGCTCGGCGATCTTGCCGCCGACAACCCCGAAGTCGCCGAGCTCGACATCAACCCGCTCTGGGCCGATCACGAGGGGATCGTCGCGCTCGACGCGCGGGTTCGCCTGCAATCGCCGAAAGGCCGCGGCACGTCGCGCTTTGCGATCCGGCCCTATCCCTCGGTGCTCGAGGGCGCGCTTGCCGGCCGCGAGGGTGGGTCGTTTCCGTTGCGCCCGGTGCGGCCGGAGGATGCGCCGCTGATCGACGACCTCCTCGCGCACACGGACCCTGAAGATTTGCGGCTGCGTTTTCTCTCGCCGCTGAAGCGGTTGCCGCGTCAGCTTGCGGCGCGCCTGACGCAGATCGACTATGACCGCGAAATGGCCTTCGTCGTTTTTGCCGACGAAAAGCGCGCGCATCTCGCTGCGGTCGGGCGTCTCTCCGAGGACCCCAACAGGGAGCGCGCCGAATATGCGGTTCTCGTGCGCAGCGACATGCAGGGCCACGGGCTCGGCTATGCCTTGATGCTGAAGCTCATCGACTATGCGCGGGAGCGCGGCATCGGCGAGGTGTTCGGTCATGTGCTGCGCGAGAATCGCGGCATGCTCGATATGTGCGACGATCTCGGCTTCACGCGCCACAGCATCGAAGGCGACCCGAGCCTCGTCGAGACGCGGCTGTCGCTGGCTGATTGATCCGGCAAAAAAGGGACGCCCTTTCGGGGCGTCCCTCGCGTTCGTGTATCGGCGCCGGCTTAGTCGGCGGCCGCCGCCAAGTTGCCCTCGATCGTCTTGCGGCCTGCGGGCGCGGCCGAAATCTCGATCTTGCGGGGCTTCAGTTCCTCGGGCACGCGGCGCACGAGATCGACATGCAGCAAGCCGTTTTCGAGATGGGCGCCTTTCACCTCGACATGATCGGCGAGCTGGAAGCGGCGCTCGAAGCTGCGGCCGGCGATGCCCTGATAGAGGTAGCTCGCCTCTTCCGGTTCGGCCCGCTTGCCGGCGATGGTCAGCACGTTCTGTTTCACCTCAAGCGACAGATCGCTCTCGGCGAAGCCTGCCACCGCCATGGTGATGCGGTACTCGTGTTCGCCGGTGCGTTCGATGTTGTAGGGGGGATAGCTCGGCTGGCTCGCGTCGCGGGTCACCGAATCGAGCAGCGACTGAAGCTGGTCGAAGCCGACGGTCGAGCGGTAAAGCGGAGAAAAGTCAAAGCTGCGCATGGTTACATCCTCATTCAAGCGATGTTGTCGACGGGGGAGAACGCTCTGCCGCCGCCATCATGGCCGGTGGCCGCTCTCTCCGCCGGGCCCGCGATCCGCGGCGTCCGGCATCGTTTATCTGGGAATTTCACATGCGGGCGTCAAGACGGGTATAAGGGTCCGGGTTCGATTGGCGCGGGGAGAAGGCGATGCGGAAGGGGCTGTTTTCCGGGATTTTTCTGGGGCTGGCGCTGCTCATGGGCCCTGCGGCGGCCGAAGAGCCCGGCGTTGTCCGCCTCGGGGCCGCCGTCTCGCTTACGGGTAAATATTCCTCCAATGGCGCCTTTACCCGCAAGGGCTACGACCTTGCCGTCCAGAAGATCAACGAGGCGGGCGGCGTCACGGTGGCGGGCAAGCCCTATCTCCTGCAAATCATCTACTACGACGATGAGTCCACGCCGGCGCGCGGGGCGCAGCTTGTCGAGCGGCTGATCCAGCAGGACAAGGTGCAATATGTGCTCGGGCCCTATTCGTCGGGCCTCACCGAAGCCATCGCACCGGTGACCGAGAAATACGGCGTACCGATGGTCGAGGCCAACGGCGCGGCCATCTCTCTCTTCCGCAAGGGCTACCGCTACCTCTTCGCGGTGCTTTCGACCACCGACGAATATCTGCGCGGCGCTGTCGACATCGCGGCGCGGCTTTCGGATGACCCGTCGAAGCTGCGCGTCGCGATGGCCTTCGAGAACGATCCCTTCTCGCAGGATGTGCGCGACGGCGTTCTGGCCGACATGAAGCGGCACGGCATGAAGGTGGTGGTCGACGACAAGCTGCCGCCGGAGCTCAACGACATGTCGGCGACGCTGTCGAAGGTGCGGGCGCTGCGGCCCGACCTGATGCTGATTTCCGGCCACGACAAGGGCGCCTCGCTTGCCATCCGCCAGCTTGCCGATCAGCGAGTCAACCTGCCGATGCTGGCGCTGACGCATTGCGATTCGGCGCGCATTGCCGAAAACTTCGGACCGGCGGCCGAATATGCGCTTTGCGCCGCTCAATGGGCCTCGACCCTGACCTATGAAGACGATCTTTTCGGCAGCGCGTCGGATTATGCGCGGCTCTACGAGGAAACCTATGGTGAGGCCGCGCCCTATCAGGCGGCCGAGTCGAGCGCCGCGGTGCAGGTCTATGCCGATGCTTTCGAACGGGCGAAGTCGCTCTCGCCGGAAGATGTGCGCGACGCGCTTGCCGAAACGCGGATGATGACGTTCTACGGCCGGATCGAGTTCGACGAGACCGGCAAGAACATCGCCAAGCCGACCGTGCTCTTCCAGGTTCAGGACGGCAAATATGTCGTCGTCTATCCCGAAGAGTTCGCCGAGGCGAAAATTCGTTGGCCGACGCCGCCCTGGGGCGAGCGCTGAACGAAAGAAAGCAGTCTCGTGCTCGACAATCTCCTTCTTCTCGTCCAGTTCCCGCCGCTCGCCGTCGATGTCGTCGTCAACGGGCTGCTGATCGGCGCGATCTTCGCGCTGGCGGCTTACGGCATGGCGCTGGTCTGGGGCGTGCTCAACATCGTCAACGTGGTGCAGGGCGAGCTTGTGGTGCTCGGCGGTTATGTGACCTTCCTGCTGGTGCAATGGGGCATGCCGCCGCTTCTCGGCGTGCCGGCATCGGCGCTCGTCATGTTCGGTGTCGGCTGGGTGCTCTACCGCGCCATCGTCTTTCGCGTCGTCGACAAGGACATCTTCATTTCGATCCTCGCGACTTTCGGCCTCGCCATCCTGATCCAGCAGCTTGCCAATCTCTCCTTCGGCGCCGATGTGCGTTCGGTCGATGCCGGTCTGGGCTCGGTCTATTTTCTCGACGGCATGGTGACGGTTGCCTGGGTCAAGCTTATCGCCTTCATGCTGGCGCTTGTCGCCGGCGCCTCGCTCTGGTTTTTCCTCCGCCACGCGCGGCTCGGGCAGGCGATCCGCGCCACGGCGCAGAACCCGCGCGCGGCGCGCATCCTCGGCATCGATACGGGCCGCGTCTATGCCGCAACCTACGCGCTCAACGCGGCGCTGTGCGGCGCGGCAGGCAGTCTCGCCGTCATGGCCTGGACCATCCATCCCTATATGGGCCTGCCTTATACGGTGCGTTCCTTCATGGTCGTGGTCGTTGCCGGTGTCGGCAATGTCGGCGCGGTGGTTGCGGCCGGGCTCGGTCTCGGCGCGCTTGAAAACGTCGCCGGCTTTGTGCTCGGCACCGAATTCCAGATCGCCTTCGTCTTCGCGCTGATGGTCTCGATCCTTGTCTGGCGCCATCTCAAGGCCGCGCGGCGGCGGGAGCATCTCAAATGAACCGCCTCTCCGACTGGCACATCATGGGCGCGCTCGCCGTGGCTGGCGTTGTGTTGCCCTTCCTCGCGCCCGGCCTCATCACGCAGCTTTCCTTTCTCTGGCTGATGGTCGTCTTCGCGCTGACATGGGACATGCTGGGCGGACGGATGGGTTACAATTCCTTCGGCAACATCGTCTTCTTCGGTATCGGCTGTTATGCGGCGGCCGTCGTGCAGCGCGATGCGGGACTTCCCTATTTCGAGGCGCTGGCGCTCGGTCTCGCGCTTGGCGCGGTGCTGGCGGTCGCGGCGGCGCTTCTGTTCGGCGCGGCGCTGCTCGGCATACGCGGGCACTATTTCGCGATCGGTACGCTCGGCCTTGGCATCGCGGCGGCAGAGATCGCGGCCGGCTGGGATTATGTCGGCGCCGGTTCCGGCATGGCGCTGCCGCTCTATCCCGGGGCGCTCGGGCAACGCGAGTTCTTTTTCTGCTTCTCGCTGTTCGCCGTCTCCATCGTTTGTTTCCTGAGCCTGCGCTGGCTCTACGGTACGCGCTTCGGCCTCGCGCTCAACGCCATTCGCGACGATCACGACAAGGCCGACGCGATGGGCCTGCGTACCACGCAGATCAAGGTTTTCGCCTGGTGCATCGTCGCCTTCTTCCTCGCGATCTCGGGCGGGCTCGCGGCCAACATGATCGGCTTCATCGATCCGCGCGATGTTGCCTTCGCCGGTGCTACCTTCGGCGTCTGGATGGTGCTGATGGCAATTCTCGGCGGCAAGGGCACGCTCTGGGGGCCGGTCCTCGGCGCCATCGTTTTCCATGTGACGCAGGAACTTTTCTGGACCTATCTGCTCGGCTGGCAGCGCGTCGCGCTTGGCCTCCTCATTGTCGTCATCGTCGTATTTTTCCCGCAAGGCATCATGGGCTGGATCGCCGAGCGCCGCGCGGCGCGCGAGGGGGCTGCCCCATGAGCGCGATGCTCGAAGTGCGCGAGGTCACGAAACGCTTCGGCGGCGTCGTCGCCAATAACCGCATTTCGCTGACGGTGCGGCAAGGCGAGATCGCCGGGCTGATCGGTCCCAACGGTTCCGGCAAGACAACACTCTTCGGTTGCATCACCGGAACGCTGCCGGTCGATGGCGGCGAGGTCTATTTCGAGGGCCGGCCGATTTTGCATCTCCGAGCCGCGCCCATTGCGCGGCTCGGGTTGTTGCGTACCTGGCAGCAGACGCGCATCTATGGCGAGATGACCTGCGCCGAGAACATGGCGATCAGCGCCCGCGAGGCGCATGGCGGGTTGTTATCGCTGTTGAAGCCCGTGCCGGCGGCGACGCGGGTTCGCGCCAACGATCTTCTGGCATTCGTCGGTCTCCACGAAAAGCGCGACGAGCGCGGCGGACGCCTCAGCTTCGGCCAGCAGAAGCTGCTCGAGTTCGCGATGGCGCTGATGAACGAACCGAAACTGCTGCTGCTCGACGAGCCGACCGCCGGCATCAACCCGACGCTGATCAACGGGCTGATCGACCGCCTGCGCCGCGCCAATGCCGAGCTTGGCGTCACGCTGCTCGTCATCGAACACAATATGCGCGTCATCATGAACCTCGCGCACCGCATCACCTGCCTTGCGCATGGCGAGGTGCTGGCGGAAGGCACGCCGGACGACATCCGCGACGATGCCCGTGTGCTTGACGCCTATCTCGGGGTGGCGTGATGGCCGAGAACGGCGACAACCTCGCGGGCGGCTACGGGCAGGGCGGCGTCGATACGGTGCTCTCGGTTGGCGATGTCGCGCGCGAGGCCGAAGCGTTGGCGCGCGCGGTACCGCGCGCGGAAATCCTGTCGCTGGTCGCGGGCGAACCGCTGCTGACACTCGACGGCCTTCACGCCGGCTACGGCGCCATGGAAATCCTGCACGGCATCGACCTTGCTGTCGGCAAGGGTCAGAGCCTTTGTCTCGTCGGGCCCAACGGCGCCGGTAAGTCGACCGTGCTGCATTCGATTTTCGGCTTCACGAAAATCACCGCCGGCCGCGTCGCCGCCGCTGCACGCGATGTCACGAAGCTGTCGCCGAGCGAAAAGCTCAAGGATGCCGGCATCGCCTATATCCTGCAGGACAATTCAGTCTTTCCCGACATGACGGTCGAGGAAAACCTGTTGATGGGCGGCTATCTGCTGGCCGATCGCGCGAAGGCGCAAGCGGCGGCGGAGCGCGTATTTTCGCATTACGACCGTCTCGCCAGACGCCGCAACGAGCGGGCGGGTGTGTTGTCGGGCGGCGAGCGGCGGCTGCTCGAAATCAGCCGCGCGCTGATCATGGATCCGCAGGTGCTGCTGGTCGATGAGCCGTCCATCGGTCTCGAACCGCGCATGATCGACATGGTGTTCGAGATTCTCGGCGAGCTGCAGCGCGAGCAGAGAAAGACCATCATCATGGTCGAGCAGAACGCCCGGCGCGGCCTCGACTTTTCCGACATCGGCTATGTGCTGGTTGCCGGCCGCGTCGCGCTGGCAGGCGAGGGCGCGCAGCTTCTCGAAAATCCGGATGTCGGCCGTCTCTTTCTCGGTGGTTAAACCTACTCACACTGCAAATTTTCCGCAGAAAGCCTTGGGCGCGGCCGTTCATCTGCCGTTCAGCCAGACACGTTCATCCTTGTGCGCATGCGGGGTACGAACGGATTATGGAAGGACAAGGAGATGAGAAAAACTCTCGCTCTTGCCGGTTTTGCCGTCGCGCTCGGTTTCGGCGCGCCGGCCGTTGCGCAGGCGGCGGTCACATTGCCGGCCTCGCTCGCCGTTCAGGGCGACGCGACGTTGCAGCTTGTCGGTCACAAGAACCACCACGGCTATCATGGCGGCCATCATCGCGGTCACGGTCAAGCGTATCATCACCGGCCGCCCAAGGTCGTCTATCACCGCAACTACAGGCCGTGGTCTCACTGGCGGCCGCATGTCGTGCAGAGGTATCGCTACCACTCGTTCGGCCCGCCGGCGTACTACCACGCCCACCCGCGTTACGGCGATTACTATCACGTGCGGGCGCGCGACCGGAACAATGTGGCGCTCTGGCTCGGCATCAGCGCCATCACCGGCGCGATCCTGTTCTCGACGTATTGACCGCGGAACGGCGACAAGAAAAAAGGCCCCGTCACCGGGGCCTTTTTTACGTATTTCTGTCAGGGGCGCATTGTCGTCATGTGGGGACCGAGCGCCAGCGCGCGGCGCGGCTCCACCCAATCGAGCCAGTCGCAAAGCCTTGCCCGTGTTTCGCGCGGGTCGATCAGCTCATGCACCGAAAAACCCTCGGCGCGCGGGAAGGGCGATTGTCCGGCGGCGAGTTTTTCTTCCAGCTCGGCGCGCAAGGCTTCGGGGTCCGTGGCCTCAGCGATCTGCCGCGCGAAGGCAACCGCCACACCGCCTTCGACGGGCAGCGCGCCCGTCGCCGCGCTCGGCCACGACAACACGAAGCCGTCGGGACCGAAATGCGCGGCGCCCGCCACGCCGAAGACCTTGTGCACGATGATGCTCGCCCAGGGCACGCGGCTCTGCATCACCGCGGCGATCGCCGACGCGCCGTGGCGGATGGTCGCCGCCTTTTCCGATGCCGAACCGATCATGAAGCCCGGTTCGTCGACGAAGGAGACGATCGGCAGGTGAAAGGTGTTGCACATATCGGCGAAGCGGCGAAGCTTCTGCGCCGCCGCGGCCGTCATCGCGCCTGCATAGAAGGCGCAATCATTGGCAATGACGCCGCAACTCACGCCGTTGAGGCGCGCCAGCCCCGTGATCAGCGACGGGCCGTAGCGCTTCGTCATCTCGAAGAAACTGCCCTCGTCCATTACCGCCTTGACGATCTTGCGCATGTTGAAGGGCTTGCGGCGGTCCTTTGGCACGATGGAGAGCAGGCTTTCGTCCGTACGGTCGCGCGGATCCGCGCAGTCGTTGCGCGGCGGCAGCTGCCACACATTGTCCGGCAGGTAGGAGAGGAAGCGCGCGATGTCGGCGAGCGCTGCTTCTTCCGTCTTTGCCACATTGTCGATCACGCCCGAGCGCGCATGCACGTCCGGGCCTCCGAGTTGTTCCTTGGTCAGGTCCTCGTTGAGCGCGCGGGAGACGACCTTCGGCCCGGCGATCAACACTTGCGCGTTCTCGACCATCACGGAGAAATGCGAGGCGACGAGACGCGCTGCCGGCATACCCGCCACGGGGCCGAGCGCCGCGCTTGCCACCGGCACCTCGCCGAGCACCTGTGCGATCGAGCGAAAGCGCGGATTGGCGAAGACCGGCTCACCCAGCGGCCGCGCATTGCCCTTGCCGGCCGAACCCGCCACGCTGCCGCCGCCGCCCTCATGCAGGCGGATCAGCGGCACCTTGTAGGTCAGTGCCAGCTCCTCGGCATAGACGCTTTTGCGCAGGCCCGCCGGGTTCGGCGAGCCGCCCTTCAGCGTGAAATCCTCGCCACCGATGACGACGCGCCGGCCGCCCATCGTCGCAAAGCCGAGCACATAATTTGCCGGCTCGAAATCGATGAGGTTTCCGTCGGCGTCGAAATGCGGCACGCCGGCGCCTTCGCCGAGTTCGCGAAAGCTCTCCTTGTCGGCCAGGCCCGCGATGCGCTCGCGCAGCGTCAGGCGGCCCTTCGCGTGCTGGCGCGCGACGGCTTCCGTGCCGCCTTGGCGTTTGGCCAGCGTCCGGCGGCGCCTGATTTCGTCCGTTTCCTTTTCCCAGCTCATGCGTTCCGTAGCCCTCCCGTTTCGCGAAGCCCGCAAACCCTAAAGGAAATCGGCGGACCCGCCAAAGCACCGTTGGGCAGAGGCCGTGCGACGATGATAGGATGCGCGAAAGAATGCGGGACGGGATTGCGATGGCCCAGACGGAAAAAGCCTCCGCCGGACGGATGGCACAAGCCGCCGCCCAGGCGGTCGACGAAATCGAGGCGCTGCTCAAGGCGGCACTGACCGGCGGTATGTCGCTCGGCGCGACGCTGAAATTCGTGCATCCCGGCGCCGATGTGCTGGTGATCGACGGCACGAAGACCCCCAACGAGGTGCATCGGCGCGACGTGCCGGCCGATTGCACGATCCATATCGATCCGGTGCTCAATCTCAACATCTTCCAGCGCCACATCGACCAGAATGTCGCGTTCCGGCAGGGACATATCCGGATTGTCGGCGATCCCACCATCGTGGCGCGCCTACGGCCGATCATGGCGCGGCATGAAGGCGCGGTGCGCGATTGAGCGCCCCCGTCGTCCTCATCCCTGAAAACCCGATGCCCGCAGGCGGCGCAGCGCGCTGGTCGACGACGCCGGACGGCGCGCGGCTGCGCGTCTTCACATGGGGCGAGGGTCGCCGCGGCACGGTGTTCCTGTTCAACGGCCGCACCGAGTTCGTCGAGAAGTATTTCGAGGTCGTCGGCGAATTGCGGGAGCGCGGATTCTCGGTCGTCTCGCTCGACTGGCGCGGGCAAGGCTTGTCGGCGCGCATGCTTCCCGACCGCCGCAAGGGGCATATCGACGATTTCTCGACCTTCGACCGCGATCTCGCGCATGTCATGGCCGACGTCGCGTCCGGCTTCCCGAAGCCGTGGTATGCGCTTGCCCATTCGATGGGCGGCAACATCCTGCTGCGCGCCACGCATGATCATCCGGACTGGTTTTCAGGCGTCATCCTGTCGGCGCCGATGCTGGGGTTGAGGTTCCCCGGTGCGGCGGCCGCGCTTGCGGCGCGCGCGCTTGTGTCGAGCCTCTACCGTTGCGGACGCGGCGCTTCCTATTCGCCCGGCGGCGGCCCGAAAGCCGCCGACGAAACCACCTTCGCCGACAACATCCTGACGCATGACGAAAAGCGCTACGCGTTGCTGCAGGCGCTGCTGCGCGCCGAGCCGGAGCTCGGCCTCGGTTCGGCGACTGTCGGCTGGCTTCATGCGGCGTTTCGAACCATCGCGCTCACCTCGGCGCGGAGCTGGCTCGCCGAAATCCGGACGCCGGTTCTCATCTGCGAGGCGACGGAAGATGCGCTGATCGATGGCGCGTCGCTGCATCGTGCGGTTGTCGGCATGCCGGCAGGCGAGCTTGCCATCATGCGCGGCGCGCGCCACGAAATCCTGATCGAGACCGATCCCGTGCGCGCGCAATTCTGGGAAGTCTTCGACCGCTTTATCGGCAATCTCGAAAAGCGCTAATCGTTGGCGGCCGGCGAGAGAATTTTCAGCGCTGCCGCGTGCAGTTCATGATTCGCCGCCGCGAGCACCTGTCCGCCCCGTTGCGCATCGCCGCCCGACCAGCTTGTGACGACGCCGCCGGCGTTTTCGATAATCGGGATCAGCGCCTGGATGTCGTAGGGCTCGAGCGCGCTTTCGACCACGAGATCGAGCGAGCCCGCGGCCAGCAGGCAATAGAAATAACAATCGCCGCCGAAGCGCCTGAGCTTCACTTTCGACGTCAGCTCGCGGAAGACGGCCTTCTCGTCGTCGCGATGAAACATGCCGGGATCGGTGTTGCCGAGTAGCGCGTCTTCAAGCTTCGTGCAGGCGCTGGTCTTCAGCGGCGTCGTGCCTGCCGGGCCGATCAACTCGCTGCCGCCCGGGCGGCCGAGAAACTTTTCGCCGATATAAGGCTGTTCCATCAGTCCGATCACCGGCCGCGTGCCGTCATTGAGCGCGATCAACGTTCCCCAGAGCGGTACGCCGGCGATGAAGGAGCGCGTGCCGTCGATCGGGTCGATCACCCAGGTCAGGCCGCTCGCGCCGTCATGCTTGCCGTGCTCCTCGCCGAGGATGCCGTGGTCGGGATAGCGTTCGGAGATCAGCTTGCGGATCGCCGCTTCGGCGTCGCGGTCGGCCGCCGTCACCGGATCGAAGGCGAAGCGGCCGCGCTTGTTGTCGACGCTGAGGCCGGAGCGGAAATGCGGGAGCGTCACGGCGGCCGCCGCTTCGCCCAGTTCGAGTGCGAAATGCGCGAGTTCATCGATTTTCTGCGGAGAAAGCATGCGAAATTCCGGTGTCAGGCCGCGCGCATCATGGGGCGGGCGGCGGTGCTAGTCCAGCCTGTAAACCCGCTTGGCTGTGTCGTGAAACAGCGATGCCTTTTCCGCTGCCGTGAACCCGCCTGCGATCTTCTTGAAGGCGTTCCACAACACGCCATAGGAGCAGGAGAGCTTGTCGACCGGGAAGTTGCTTTCGAACATGGCTCGCGTGGGCCCGAAGACGTCGATCGAATGCAGATACCAGTCGCGCGTGGCGGCCACCAGTTCGTCCGAAGTCGGCGGCTTGGCGCGCTTGTGCCAGCCGAAGCCGTTGACGGCCATGTTGATGCCGCCGATCTTGGCAACGACATTCGGGCAGGCCGCAAGCTCCGCCACATCCTTCTTCCACTGAGCGAAAATTTCGGCGCGCTTGCCCTCATAGGGGCCGATGCCGATGGGGCCGCCGAAATGATCGAAGATGATGGTCGTTTCGGGATGCGCGCGGGCCAGCGACGTCAGTTCCGGAATCTGATGGTGATAGTGCCAGGCGTCGAAACTGAGGCCGAACTTTGTCAGTCGCGCGAAACCTTCGCGGAATGTATCGAGGCCGAGCAGGCCCTTCGGCGGCAGCGTGTGCGAGGCGCGCACATCCGGGCTCGCATCGAAGGCGGAGGCGTGGCGGATGCCGCGAAAGCGCGCCGGTGCACGGGCGATATGCGCTTCGAGCACCTCATCGACCTTGTCCCCGAGCCGCAGATCGGCAAAGCCGACAATGCCGGCGCAGGCGCGCATCTCGCCAAAATTCCCGCTCGCCGATTTCGCCGCGATGCCGTTCACATATTCGGTCTCGCCGACGGGTTTCAGGTTTTCCGGACCGCCGGCGCGGTACATCGACTTGCATTCGACGAAGACGGTGGCGCGGATGTTGTGGCCCTGGCCGGTGTCGGCCATGAGCTCGTCAAGCTCGTAGCGCGAGCCCGGATGATCCCAGAGATGGTGATGCGGGTCGACGATCGGAAGTTCGGGCTCAAGCGCCGCTTCCGTCACCTGCGCCAGCCATTCCGGATTTCCCGCCATTTCCGCCTCCCGTCATTTCTTTCGGGGAAGAGTGGCACCGGCGGACAGGGGAGGCAAATCGGACGGCGTCACCCCGCCCGGGCGAACTTCTTGCGTTCGTTGGGGTCGAGGTAGCGTTTGCGCAGGCGGATCGATTTCGGCGTCACTTCCACCAGTTCGTCCTGCTCGATATAGGCGATCGCCTGTTCGAGCGTCAGCGGGCGCGGCGGCGTCAGGCGCACGGCTTCGTCCTTGGATGTCGTGCGGATGTTGGTCAGCTGCTTGGCCTTCAGCGGGTTGACGATCAGGTCGTCGGGGCGCGCGTTCTCGCCGATGATCATGCCCTCATAGACCTTCACGCCCGGCTGGATGAAAAGCACGCCGCGCTCCTCGATATACCAGAGCGCGTAAGGCACCGCGTCGCCGGCGCCGTTCGAGATCAGCACGCCGTTGCGCCGGCCCTCGATTTCGCCGCGATGCGGTTCATAGGCGTGGAAGATGCGGTTCATCACGCCGGTGCCGCGCGAATCGGTCAGGAATTCGCCATGATAGCCGATCAGCCCGCGCGACGGGCAATGGAAGACGATGCGCGTCTTGCCGGCGCCGGTCGGGCGCATGTCGATCATCTCGCCGCGGCGGTTCGAAATCTTCTCGATGACGACGCCGGTATATTCGTCGTCGACGTCGACGGTGGCTTCCTCGATGGGTTCGAGGCGCTTGCCGTTCTCGTCCTCGCGGTAGAGCACGCGCGGCCGCGAGATCGAAAGCTCGAAACCCTCGCGGCGCATGTTCTCGATCAGCACGCCGAGCTGCAATTCGCCGCGGCCCGCGACCTCGAAGGCATCGCGGCTCTCGCTGTCCGAAACCTTGATGGCGACGTTCGATTCGGCTTCCTTCATCAGCCTTTCGCGGATGACGCGCGACTGCACCTTGGTGCCCTCGCGGCCGGCCAGCGGGCTGTCGTTGATCGACACCGTGATCGACAGCGTCGGCGGATCGATGGGCAGCGCGTCGATGGCGTCGGTCACGACCGGATCGCAGATCGTGTCGGCGACGGTGCCTTCCTCAAGGCCGGCAATCGCTACGATGTCGCCGGCTTTCGCCTCGTCGACCGGAATGCGCTGGATGCCGCGGAACGCCATCACGCGGGTGATGCGGCCCTTCTCGACCGTTGCGGCCTCGCCGCCCTTGGGCTTGCGCAACACCTGCACCGGCAGGTTCGGCTTCACGACGCCCTTCTCGATGCGGCCCGTCAGGATGCGGCCGAGATAAGGGTCGCTCTCGATGGTCGTCACCAGCATCGCGAAGGGTTCCTGCTGCGAACCGTCGGTCAGCGCTTCGGGCGCGTGGAAATGCGTCAGGATTTTCGCGAAGAGCGGCGTCATGCCGTGTTCCTTCGCGTCGGGCGCGTTCAGGTCTTCGGTCGCCCAGCCTTCCTTGGCGGAGGCGAAGATGGTCGGGAAGTCGAGCTGCTCGTCGGTCGCGCCGAGTGCGGCGAAAAGATCGAAAGCCTCGATATGCACCTCGTCGGCGCGCGCGTCGGGGCGGTCGACCTTGTTGATCAGCACGATGGGGCGCAGGCCCAGCGCCAGCGCCTTCGAGGTCACGAACTTGGTCTGCGGCAGCGGGCCTTCGGCCGCGTCCACCAGCAGCACCACGCCGTCCACCATCGAGAGGATGCGCTCCACCTCGCCGCCGAAATCGGCATGGCCCGGCGAGTCGATGATGTTGATGCGGGTATGCGTGCCGTCCTGCTCCCAATCGACGCTGGTGCATTTCGCCAGAATGGTGATGCCGCGCTCGCGCTCGAGGTCGTTCGAATCCATCACCCGTTCGGCAACCTGCTGGTTGTCGCGGAAGGTGCCGGACTGGCGAAGCAACTGATCGACCAGCGTCGTCTTCCCATGGTCGACATGGGCGATGATCGCGATATTCCGAATAGACATATGACCGCCGGAGCAAGAGCGTTTTCAGGAAAGGTGTCGCGCGGTTTTCCGTCCGAAAACGCGACCCATAAAAACTGGCCGCACAGCCGCGCGAAACGAGCTTGGCGCGGGGCGGCCGGAAATTTGGCCGGGTTATAGCCGCTCGGGGCCGGACCCACAAGGATTGCTTCGCAGGTGCGGCAAAGGGGCGGGGAACGGCGTTAACGGCACGGCCGGCCCGGCAAATCCGCGACCGCCCTTGCGTGAATTGGCTCTGGCCTTGGGGCCTGCTTTCTGTGCATATCCCCGGCAAAAGCCTGCCCGGAGGAGCCTTCCCGCATGTCCGCCCCGCGCGCCTCCCGCCTCTATGTCGTGGCGCTCGTCACCATCCTCTGTCTCGTCTACACGGTCAGCCAATTCCTGCGCTCGTCGACGGGCGTCATCGCGCCCAACCTGACCGCCGATCTCGGGCTGCACCCTGAAGAGCTCGGCATTCTTTCGGGCGCCTTCTTCCTCTCCTTCGCGCTGATGCAGATCCCGGTCGGCATCCTGCTCGACCGCTACGGTGCGCGCCTCACCATGATCGGTTCGGTCGGCGTCGCCGTTCTCGGCTGCCTTGTCTTCGCCATGGCCGAGGGCCGCACCGGGCTCACGGTCGCGCGCATCCTGATGGGCATCGGCTGCTCGGTGATGCTGATGGGTCCGTTGATGATCTATCGCCGCTGGTTCCCGGCCGACCGTTTCGCGGCGCTGACGGGCTTGCAGATTTCGATCGGCACGCTCGGCGCGCTGATGGCGACCGCGCCGCTCGCCTTTGCGGCGGAAGCGATCGGCTGGCGCGCGAGCTTCGTTCTCGCCGCCGTCGTCACCGGCGTCCTTGCGGTCGCCATGGGCTTCATCGTGCGCGACGCGCCGGCCGGCCATCCGGCGTCCGATGCCCCGCGCGAAACGCTCGGCCAGAGCCTTCGCGGGCTTGGCGAGGTCGTCCGCCATCCGGCCGTGCCGCCGCTCTTCGTGATGATCTCGACCGGTTATGCGGTCTTTGCCGCCGTGCAGACGCTCTGGGCCTCGCCCTATCTCGCCGATGTCCACGGGCTCGATCTCACGGCGCGCGGCAATGTGCTGCTGCTATTGACGGCGGGCCAGGTCGTCGGCCTCCTCGTCTGGGGCTATGCCGAGCGCGTTTTCGGCAGCATCAAGAAGCCGATCATGGCCGGCGCCGCGCTTTCGGCTGCCATTCTCGCGATCCTCGCCGCGCTCGACGCGCCGCCGCTCTGGCTCGTCACGGCGCTTTTCGTGATCTTCGGTCTCAATGCCGGCTACACGCCGCTGCTGCTCGCGCATGGGCTGCTTAACTTCCCCGAACTACTTGCCGGGCGCGGCATCACCGTCCTCAATATCGGCAACATGGCCGGCGTCTTCGTGCTCAGCGCGCTGTCGGGCGTGCTGATCGGCCAGTTGCTGCGCATGGATTTCGGCTTCGACGTCACCTACCGCGCCACCTTCGGCTTCCTCGCCTTCGTGCTGGTCGCGGCGGCGGCCTGTTATTCAACGATCCCCGACACAAATTCCCGCGCGCTGATCGACGGCGATTGAGGGTGCGATTTTACTTGCCGGTCGCCGGCAGGCGGGCGCCATGACGAACCTGAAGAATGACGATATGTGTCGGTTCGAGTGCGAACAGGATGCGATACTGGCCTTGGATCGAGTGTCGAATTTCGAGTCCATCGAGGCCGTTCTCTGGTGCAAGCGGGCAGCGCTTGGCCATTGTGACGAGAGACTTCATCCGACGACGCAAGCCGGCGACGAAGCGCCGCGCGGCGGCAGGGTCGTCGAGCGCGATGAAATGCAGGATACCGTCGAGATCGGCTTCGGCCGTCGGCGTGATGACGACCTTGCGGGTCATTTCGTCCGGGTGCGTTGCGCCGTGCCGGCGTGGCGGGCTTCAAGCGTGTCGAGCGCGTCGTCGATGTCGCGGAACTGGCCGGCGCGATATTCGGCTATGCTGCGTCTGAGCGCCAGCAATCGGTCTGCTTCCTCGACGCGCGCGAGCAGGCGCTGGTAGGACTTCGCGTCCTGCACCACGACTTCTGCCTGGCCGTTGATCGTCAGGACCGCAGGCCGCCCTGTTTTTTTGAGGCGCTTGATCGAATCGCGAGCCGTCCGCTGGAATTCGGTAAAGGACTGAATATCGGAAAGATCGACCACAGCATGAACTCCCATGCGAATAAGCAGATAATTTCATGTTATAGAACAGCCCTTGCCGGAGCAAGGCAAAACCGTCATCGACGCTCAGGCGGCCCTTTTGCCAAGGCAGATGAGAAACGAAAGGACCGGATATGGCCAAACAGTTCCCGAGCATCTCGCCCGAGTTAAAGGCCTTCATCGAGCGCCAGCACATCTTTTTCACCGCCAGCGGCACGGCGGACAGCCGCATCAACCTCTCGCCCAAGGGGCTCGACGGTTTCCGCGTCGTGGGCGACAACGAAGTCTGCTATCTCGACCATACCGGCAGCGGCAATGAGGCGGCGGCGCATCTCATGGCCGATGGCCGCCTCACCGTCATGTTCTGCGCCTTCGAGGGTCCGCCGATGATCCTCAGGCTTTATGGGCGCGGCCGCGTCGCGCGCAAGGGCACGGACGAGTATGCGCGCTATCTCGCCGGGTTCTTCGATGGCAACGAACCCGCCGGTGCGCGCCAGATCGTCATTCAGGACATCGATCTCGTGCAGACAAGCTGCGGCTTCGGCGTGCCGCTCCACGAGTACAAGGAAGAACGTCCGTCGCTCATCCGCTGGGCCGAGCAAAAGGGCGAGGACGGCATCGCCGAATACTGGCAGGAGAAAAACCGCGTCAGCATCGACGGTCTGCCGACGGGGGTGGAGTAGGGCGTAGTGGTGGAGATGGTCCCTATATGGGGATCGAGCGTTGCGCTGACAATTGGGGATATCTTTTCGGGACGCGAATTCAGCCCACCACTTCCATCGCCGCGCGCATCTCGACCGTTTCTTCCGTTCCCGGCATCTCTTCCAGCGCGAGGTTCGAGATGAACTGCTTGGCGCAGGCATCCCAGGAGAAATTCATCGCATAGGCGCGGGCGTCGTCGCGGTTGAGGCGCAGCGCCTTCATGCAGGCGGTTTTCAGGTTCTCGTCGACAATGCCGGCCCTGGCGCCGTCGGGTGTGAAGGCCAGCACATCGGCCGGGCCTTGCACTGGGTAGCCGGCAACCGGCGTTCCGGCCGCCATCGCCTCGATCAGCACCAGGCCGAACGTGTCGGTCTTGCTTGGAAAGACGAATACGTCGGCCGCTGCATAGGTCTCGGCCAGCTCCTCGCCGAACAGCGGGCCGGTGAAATGCGCATCCGGATAGCGCTTCTTCAAATGTTCGAGGCGCGGGCCCTCGCCGACCACCATCTTGGTGCCCGGCAGGTCGAGTTCGAGAAATGCCTCGATGTTCTTCTCGACCGCGATGCGGCCGACATTGAGCCAGACCGGCCGAGCGAAGCCCTTTGGATGCGTGTCCTGCATGTCGGGCCGCGGCCGGTAGCGTTCGATATCGACGCCGCGCGACCAGATCGACGGTGTGCCGAAACCGCGCTCTTTCAGTTCGGCCTGCAGCGAGGGCGTCGCCACCATCAGGCTCGCCGATTTCGCGTGGAAGCGGCGCAGGAAAGCATAGCCCCATGACAGGGGCGCGCCGGTGCGCGCGTTCAGATATTCGGCGAAGCGCGTGTGGAACGACGTCGAGAAGGGGATATTCTTGCGCAAGCAGAAGCGCCGCGCCGCGAGGCCGAGCGGGCCCTCGGTCGCGATGTGGATCGCGTTCGGGTTCGCCTCGCGGATGATCCGCGCGATCCTGGCGCCCGGGAAGAGCGCGAGGCGGATTTCCTTGTAGGTCGGTAGCGGCACGGTCGCGAACATGTCCGGCGTGACGAAAGTCACCTCATGACCCATGCCTTCGAGGTGCTGTGTCAGTTGTTGCAGCGTGCGCACGACGCCGTTCACCTGCGGCGGTGCGGCATCGGAAACGATGACGATGCGCAAGGGTTCGGAAAAACGGCCGACATCCTTCGGCAGCGGGCCGCCGCGAAGCCGGCTCAAAAGCCTTGCGACGCGGCGCTTCCTTTTCGGTGCGAGCGGGGCAAGAGGTGCGAGCGTTGTGCTGTGGGGCATCAGGCGGCGCTCAACACGGGCTCGGCTTCGGCATCTTCGTCATGGGGCTCCGTCTCGCTGTTGGCGAGTTCGGTTTCCCATGAGAATTTCTGCCAGACGATCAGCGACATCGCGCCGTGCTCGTCTTCCGACAGCGCCGTGCAGCTTTCGACCCAGTCGCCGTCGTTGCAGTAGAGGACGCCGTCCATGTCGCGCATTTCGGCGTGGTGGATGTGGCCGCAGATCACACCATCGACGCCGCGCTCGCGCGCTTCGCGGGCGACCGCCTGTTCGTAGCTCGAAATATATTCGACCGCGTTCTTGACCCGGTTCTTCAGGTAGGACGAGAGCGACCAGTAGGAGAGGCCGAAGAAGCGCCGCACCTCATGCAGCCAGTTGTTGAGCGTCAGCGCCAGCCCATAGGCGCGGTCGCCGAGATGGGCGAGCCACTTCGCGTATTTCACGACGCTGTCGAACTGGTCGCCATGCAGCACCAGAAAGCGCCGTCCGTCGGCCGTCTCATGGATCGCCTCGGCCGTCACGTCGATGCCGCCGAAATTGAGGCCGGTATAGTCGCGCAGCGCCTCATCGTGATTGCCGGGCACATAGATGATCGTCGCGCCCTTGCGCGCCTTGCGCAGGAATTCCTGCACCACCGCATTGTGGGCCGCGTTCCAGTACCAGGACCGTTTGATGCGCCAGCCGTCGACGATGTCGCCGACCAGGTAGAAGGTCTCGGCGTCGTTGTGGCGCAGGAAATCGAGCAGCAACTCGGCCTTGCAACCCGGCGTACCCAGATGAATGTCGGAGAGGAAAAGTGTGCGGTGCTGTTTGCGGTGCTTGGGGCGCGGCCCCAGCAATCTCTCGTCGAGCCCGCCGCGTCGCGCCTTGGCGCGTACCGCTTCCTTGCGGGATTTTTTTGCCGATACCGGCGGCGGCGCGGTCGCCGCTTCGTCCATTCGTCTCGGCAAGCCCGTTTCGATCACTGTCATATGTGCGTCGATCGCCTTGTTGTACTCATCTCTCTTCGGTTCTCTTCGGTCGGTTCGTCCATTGGCGGCGGGGGGAAAAGTCGATTTGTGCTCCTCTCCGACGCCGCGAATATGAGCGCCGTTCGACAAGCTTTTGTGACAGTTTGATGACGTTTATGTGACAGTCTGCCGCCGCGGCCCGGCGCGATCCCCATGCTAGGCTGGCCGGGTTCCGGGCTTTTTTGGGTTTTTCATGCGACTGCTCGCCATCGAGGACAATCGCCGTCTGGCGGCGCTTATTGCCAAGGGCTGCCGTCAGGCGGGCTTCGCGGTCGATAGCTGTCACGATCTGGAAAGCGGCAGGGCCGCCCTCGATGCCGTCGGTTACGATGCAATCATTCTCGATCTGGCGCTGCCGGACGGCGACGGGCTCGACTTTCTGGCGCGTCTGCGCCGGGAGGGCAGTGAGTTGCCGGTGCTCATTCTTACCGCGCGCGATCGCGTCGAGGACCGCGTGGCGGGTCTCGATGTCGGGGCGGACGACTATCTTCTGAAGCCCTTCGCGATGGAAGAATTGGTCGCGCGGCTCAGGGCGCTGATGCGTCGTCCGGGACAGGCATTGGGCGTTCGGCTTGTCGCCGGCAATGTCGAATTCGACACGGTGGCCCGCGAGGTTTCGATCGCCGGTGCGCCGGTCGCCTTCACCCGGCGTGAAACGGACCTGCTTGAAATCCTGCTCCGCCGTCAGGGACGGGTCGTACCGAAGGAATCGATCGAGGAGAAGCTCTATGCGTTCGGCGAGGAGGTTTCGTCCAATTCCGTGGAGGTCGCGGTTCATCGCTTGCGCAAGCATCTGGCCGATACCGGAGCCACCGTCGAGGTCCACACGCTGCGCGGCATCGGCTATCTGCTGGACGAGGTGTGAGCATGTTTTCCAATTCCCTCGCCGCCCGCCTTACCCGCCGCATGCTCGCCATCATTGCGCTCGGTTTTGTGTCGCTGCTGCTTATCCTCAAGGTTCAGTACGCGATGGAGCGGGATTCGTTGCGCGACCGGGCGTTGCTGGCGCAGGCGGCCGACATCGCGGCGCATATTTCGTTTGCGGAAAGCGGCCGTCCCGTATTGTCGCTGCCGCCGTCGCTCGACAATGCCTATGACCGTCCCGACCGGCAATATGTGTTCGCGCTGCTCGACGGGGCGGGGCACGTCCTTGTGGCCTCGCACGACTTCACGTCGCCGCTCGCGGCACTGCCGGGGGCTGGCGACGATCCTTACTTCGCCTTTGCCGATCTGGCCGGGCGCGGCACCTATTACGGGGTCACGGCGCCCGTTCCGGGTGCAACGCCGCCGCTTTTTCTTCAGGTCGCGCAGGGTTCGATCCATCCCGACGTGCTGGCGGATTCGCTTGTCGCGGAATTTCTGGAGCAGTCATGGGCATTTCTGCTCGTTCTTGCCGTGCTCATCGTCGCTGTCACCATCTGGACGGTGCGTCAGTCGGTTGCGCCGCTGACGCGGCTGTCGGCACTGGCGCGCGGCATCGGCCCGGGCTCGCTCGACCGCCGGCTGCCGGAGGAAGAATTGCCGGACGAAATTGTACCGCTTGTCGGGGCGGTCAACGCGGCGCTCGCCCGGATCGAGCGAGGTTATGCGCGCGAGCGCGAGTTCACGGCAAATGCCGCGCATGAGCTCAGGACGCCACTTGCCGTGCTCAAGGCGCATCTCGAAACGCTTTCGGGAATCGACGAGGTTTCGCAACTGGTCGAGGAACTCGGCGGCATCGAGCGGCTCGTCTCGCAACTTCTGTGGCTCGCACAAGCCGATGCGCTGGAAGCGCGGCAAGGCGAGACGGCCGACTTGCGCGAGGTGGCGACCGGTATTGCGCGTCTGCTCGGTCCCCAGGCGGTCGGCGCAGGGAAATCGCTCGAACTCACCGGCGCCGAGGCCGGCTCCCTTGTCGTGCGCGGCAATAACGACTTTCTGGCGCTTGCGTTGCGCAATCTGGTCGAGAATGCGCTTGCCCACACGCCGCATGGCGGCACTGTCGAAATCCGATTGGGTGGTGGCCGTATCGATGTCGTGGACGAAGGGCCTGGCGTGGCGCCGGGCGACGCGCGACGCATTTTCGAGCGGTTCGTCCGCACCCGGCCGCACGCCTATGGCGGCGCGGGTCTTGGGCTTTCGATCGCGGCCCGCGTCGCCGAAGTGTATGGCGGCCGCATCGAGGTTGCGCGCGAACCCGGCCGGGGTGCGGCATTTTCGCTGATCGTGCCGCCGGGCGACGCCTGACGCCGTGCCGTAAGGCGCTTGTAAGCCAACTCCGATGAATTTCCCGGGATCGTGCTCGAAATGCCACACCGGCCATCGCCGGACGTGGTCGCGCGCCACAGGGATTCCCGTATCAGATGGATTTGTATCGTTCGTTTCGCCGCGCTCCCACGTCCGTCCCCGCTCTGCCGGCGGTACATCCGGTCTGGTTGACGCTGGTGGCGTCCGGGGCGCTTGTCCTTTTCTATAATAACCAGCTTTGGTCGTTCATCCTTGATGTCTGGCCGGGGCGCACCGCTCACGACGTCGCCTTCATCGTCTCCATCGCCGTTTTCCTGATCGTTGCATTCAACCTTGTGCTTCAAGTTGTGGCCGCGCCGCGCGTGTTGAAACCGGTGCTCGCAATTCTGTTTGTGACAGCCGCGGGGATTTCCTATTTCGCCTCGGCTTATGGCGCGATGATCGACAAGACGATGATCGCCAATGTGATCGAGACGGATTCACGCGAAGTCGGCGACCTTCTGTCTCTGCGGCTGGTCGCACAGATTGTCCTTTTCGGCATCGTTCCAGCGGCTCTGTTGTGGCTGGCGCCGCTGGCGCTTCGTCCCTGGCGGCAGGAGGTTTTGATCCGAAGCGGCGTTGTGCTTGGTAGCTTCGCGCTTGTCGGCCTGATTGCCGCAATCTTCTTTCAGGACTATGCGTCGCTGTTGCGCAATCATCGTGAAATACGTTTCATGGTCAATCCGTCGGCGGCGATTTATGCGACGGTGCGACACGTGACTGCCGTACCGTCGGCCCTTGCCGCGACCTATACGCAGGTGGCGGAGAGAGTTTCTCGCGGTCCGGCTCTCGATGTTCGCGACGAACGAAAGACGCTTGTGGTAATTGTCGTCGGCGAAACGGCGCGTGCCGACCATTTCGCGCTCAACGGATACGAACGCCAGACCAATCCCGAACTGGCGAAGATCGACATCGTCAACTTCAGCGAAGTCCGCTCCTGCGGCACGTCGACGGCCGAGTCGGTGCCTTGCATGTTTTCGGATCTTGGTCGCGCCGGTTATTCGGAGTCGAAGGCGGCCATGCGCGAGAACCTGCTCGACATACTCGCCCGTGCCGGCATCGGCGTGCTCTGGCTCGAAAACAATTCAAGTTGCAAGGGCGTCTGCGCGCGCGTGCCGAGCCAGACGACGTGGAGCCTTGGCGACACCGTCTATTGCGACGGCGGCGATTGCCGCGACGATCTTCTGGTTCGGCAGCTCGGCACGGCGATCACGGAAGCCGATGGCGACACGGTCGTGGTGATGCACCAGATCGGCAGCCACGGGCCTTCCTATTTCAAGCGCTTTACCGACGCCTTCCGGGTCTTTACGCCGACCTGCGATACCAACCAGCTTCAGTCCTGCAGTCAGGAAGAGATCGTCAACAGCTACGACAACAGTCTGCTCTATACCGACCACATGCTGGCCCAGACGATCGAACGTCTCGAAGCCGCGTCGGGGCGCTTCGATACGGCGATGATCTACATCTCCGATCATGGCGAATCGCTTGGCGAGAACGGTATCTATCTCCACGGCATGCCCTACATGTTCGCGCCGGACGTCCAGAAGCATGTGCCGATGGTCATCTGGACGTCGCCGGGCTATCGCAAGCGGATGGATATCGACATGTCGTGCATCGCGGCAGAAAGCAATGCGCCGCTCAGCCACGACAATCTGTTCCATTCGGTTCTCGGCATGCTCGACGTCCGAACCGACGTCTACCGGCCGGCACTCGATATCGTTGCCGGATGCCGTCGACCGGCACCCGTGGCGCTCGCGGAGAACACCGAGATAGCAAGTCAATGACCGACCTTGCATGGGGGCGCCACGCTTCGCCTGCGCCATCCCATGCAGCGGAGGTCGTCATTTGCCTTGCGGTGATCGGGCTCATGGTCCTGTGGCCGTCGGTGCACCGGTTCGACATGATGCTGGAGCCGGTGTTCTTCGATGCCGGCCATACCCGCTGGCTATTGCCGCCGGGCGATCGCGGTTGGCATTTCCTCGTTGCCTACAAGGGGCTCAAGATTGCGTTCGGCGTAGCGGGTGGCGCTCTTGCCGTTTTTCTCCTGTTCCGCGCCGCGACGCGACGCTGGCGTGCGTTCGATACGCGCGTTCTCGCCGCGCTTTGTGTGTTTGTGCTGACGCCGCTGATCGTCGGTCTACTGAAGAAATTGACCGGGGTCTCCTGCCCGGTGCAGGAGACGATCTTCGGCGGACCCTATCCGCATGTCGCGATCTGGGACCGTCTGTTCGCCGCTGCCTCGTACAACACGCATCTGCGCTGCTGGCCGGCCGGCCATGCCTCTGCGGGGTTCGGTCTCATGGGGTTGCGCCTGCTGGCGCCGGCGGCGCAGCGCCTCGGAATCTACTGGCTGCCGGGTCTCGCCGCCGGCTGGAGCATGGGTCTCTATCAGATGGCGCGCGGCCAGCACTACCTCTCTCACACCATCGTCACCATGATGCTGGCGATCCTGCTGTCGAGTCTCGCAGTGGCGATTCGCGACCGGATGACGGTCCGCGTTGACCGGGGATAAGTTTTCCCGGCTAATTCGCTGCCACGTAAGGCTGTGTCCTGCCGGTGCACGGCACGGCGCAAGCACAGCTTATGTGACAGTTTTTTGACAGTTTGATGACAGCGACCCTCCGGGAACCTCGTTTTGGCCCTCCGCCGCAACTTCCACATCATCGTCAACCCCACCGCCGGGCGCCGCAATTCGGCATTGCTCGATCGCGTCATTGCGCGGCTTCGCGCGCATGGCGCGGACGTCACGGTCGATCTCACCCGCGCGGCCGGACATGCGACCGAGCTTGCGCGTATGGCGGCGCGGCGCGGCGAAGCGGATGTGATCGTCGCGGCTGGCGGCGACGGTACCATCAATGAAGTGGCGCGCGGTCTTCTGGGGCAGGGCGTACCGCTCGGTGTTCTGCCTCTCGGCACGGCGAATGTGCTGGCTGTCGAGATCGGCCTTCGTCCGCGCGCGGAGGAGATTTCATCGATGCTGCTCGGCGGTCCGGCGGAGCTCGTCGGTACGGGGCTGGTCGATGGCGAGATTTTCCTTCTGATGGTGGGTATCGGTTTCGACGGCATCGTGGTTCACGGCATCGACCCGCGCCTGAAACGCCTGTGGGGCAAGGGCGCGTTCGTCTGGTCAGGTCTGAGGACGTGGATACGCGGGGCCGCGCGCGACATCCGGCTCGTCGCCGACGGTCGCGAGAAGCGCGCCGCCTGGGCGATCGTCACCAATGCACGCAACTATGCGGGCCCGTTCGTTCTCGCGCCCGATCAGAACATTGCGCAGCCGGGCCTGACGCTCTTTCTGCTGCATGACGCAAGCCGCTTCGGCTTTGTCCGTTTTCTGATTGCGTTGGCGCTTGGCCGCGTCGGGAAGTTGCGCAGCGTCGAGGCATTGCCCGTTCGGCGTGTCGATGTGACGGATCCGGCGGGCCTTGAAGTCGAAGTCGATGGCGACGCGCGCGGCTGCCTGCCGCAAACGATCGAGCAGGGTACGCAATTTTTGCGGTTGGTGGTTCCGGGTTAGGCTGCGTCGGCCCCGAAGCGCGGCCGGCCGATGCCGTTGCGCGAGGGGAGGGCCGCCGTGTCGGCCCAGCGCCCGTAGTAGTCCGCCAGCGATACCGACACACCGTCCGGTCCCATGATGCGCGCATGTTCGCGGTTCAGGCGACGCGGTTCGGTGACGCCGCAGGAATGCGCGATCACGCAGACTTCCTGCGTCACGCGCTCGGCATAGCGGCGCACGCGCTCACCCTTGTCGGTCACGTCGAGGCCGCGCTGCAAGCGTTTGTTGTGCGTCGTGATGCCGGTCGGACAGGTGTTCTTGTTGCATTGAAGTGCCTGGATGCAACCGAGCGAGAACATGAAGCCGCGCGCCGAGCAGACGAAGTCGGCGCCGACGCAGAGTGCCCATGCCACTTCGGCCGGCGTGATCAGCTTGCCGCTCGCCGTCACGCGGATACGCGACTTCAGCTTGTGCCGCTCCAGCGTGTCGCAAAGCACCGGCAGGCTTTCCCAGATCGGCAAGCCGACATAGTCGATCAGCGGCATCGGCGCCGCGCCCGTGCCGCCGTCGGCGCTGTCGAGCGAAATGAAATCGGGCGCGTTCTCGATGCCGCGGCGGTTGATTTCCCTGCACAGGTCGTCGAGCCAGTCGTAGGCGCCGAGCACCAGTTTGAAACCGGTCGGCTTGCCCGTCACTTCGCGTATGTGAGAAACGAAGTCGAGCAGATCGCCGATGCTGTCGATTTCGGGGTGACGATTGGGGCTGATCGAATCGTGACCGGCGGGAATGCCGCGAATGGCGGCGATTTCCGGTGTCACTTTCGAGCCGGGCAGGATGCCGCCCTTGCCGGGCTTTGCGCCCTGGCTCAGCTTGATTTCGAACATGCGGATTTGTTCGTGTGCGGCAAGTGCCGCAAGTTTCTCATCCGACAGGCCACCATCGGCGTCACGGCAACCATATTTTGCGGTGCCGATCTGGAAGACGATGTCGGCACCGCCTTCGAGATGGAAGGGCGACAGGCCGCCTTCGCCGGTGTTGAGCCAGATGCCGGCCATGCGCGCGCCTTTCGACAGCGCCAGAACGGCGGGCTTTGAAATCGCGCCGTAGCTCATGCCCGATATATTGTAGATCGACGAGGTGCGGAAGGGCTTGCGCGCATAGGGTCCGACTTCGATCAGCGCGGTGTCGGCGGCGTTGCGATCGAGCGTGGGGAAGGGGCAATTGGCGAAGGTGACGGTGCCGGCGGGCCGCAGATCGCGTGTCGAGCCGAAGGCGACCGTCGTGTCGACGCCTTTGGCCGCGCGATAGACCCAGGCGCGCTGCGCGCGGTTGAACGGCAGTTCCTCACGATCCATCGCGAAGAAATATTGGCGGAAATACTCGCCAAGCGATTCGAAGAGATAGCGGAAGCGGCCGATCACCGGATAGTTGCGGCGCACCGCGTGCTTCGTCTGTGTACTGTCGATGACGAAGAGAACGGCGATGGCAATGACACCGCAGCCGATGCCGACGATGAAAAGCGCCGACATGATGTCGACGATCTGCCAGATGACGGATTCGTTCAGAATGTCCGCCAGACTCTTCATCGCATCGCCGAACGTGCCCATAGCCCTGCCCCCGAAATGTCCGATTGCCCCCGCCCGGTATCAGGCGCCGGGTATGTCCGCCTCGGCGACGCGTGTCGGAATATCCGCCATTACCGGGTCGAGCACGCGCGGCGGTTCGCGGCGCATGCTGTCGCTTGCGCTCTCGAATTCGCCATCGGCAATCGACAGGCGCAGTCCGATGGCTGCGACCGCCGCTTCGCGCACATTCCGGCCCTCGCTCGCGTCGAGCACTTTCGGCGCCGGGCGCATAATGCTCGCGGTAGCGATGCTTTCAGCCGTGCGGGGCCCAAGTCCAATCTCGTGCGAGGGGCCGATCGCCGGTTTCAGATCGCCCGATATGTCGATCTGCGGATTTGGCCGCACAGGCGCAACATAAGCCGCGTTGGCGATGCGATTGCGTTCGTTTTCCCAGATGCGGATCACGCGGGCGAAGTAGCGGCCGCCGCGCGAGGTGGTTTGCGAATGATAATGCGCGACGGCTTTCGGCCAGTTTCCGGTTTGCGCATGAAGACGCGTCAGGAAGTCGGCACCGTAGGCGACGTTGGTCATCGGGTCGAAGCCGTCTTCGAGGCTGGCAAAAGCGTCGGGATGATAGCGCAGATTGACCTGCATGCAGCCAATGTCGATGGATCGCATGCCGCTGTCGAGAAGGCGCTGCGTGGTGCGCACCGCTTCCTCCTTGGTCTTGAAATAGTAGCCGCGGCCTTCGGCGTTGATCGTCCATGGCCAGGCGCGCGACTGCCGCGTCTTCGGATCGACACGGCCCGATTCGGCAAGCGAGACCGCCGCAAGCAGGGCGCGGGGCAGGCCGCTCTCGATTTCGTGGTGACGCGTCGCGTGCTCGCAGAGCGCGGCCGGATCGGCCACGGCGTCGCCGCCGCCTGTTTTTGCGGCACTTGCCGGAAGTACCGAAATCGAAAGCGCCACCGCGCCGGCGATGCCGGCAAGCCCGCAATTGAAAAGGCGCGCCATAGCGGCCATCCGTTCCACCTCTTGCCGTGGGGCCACAGGACCGGCAGGTCCGGCGGCGTTTCACCGGTCATCATGGGACAAGGGGCGTTAAGGAACGTTTGCGACACCGCGAACGGCGGGTTTGCCGGGATTCCCGGCGAGTTTCGCTGCGGTGCACCTATAGCGTTCGACGGCTAAAAAAGGCGCGCATTGCCGATATTTTTGGCAGATTTCGGCGCATTATTCGCAGAAGATTTTTGCTTTGCCTCTTGATTTGTGTGCGCTGCAATGTCATCTTGTGCATTGCGGCATCGGTTGAGGTTTCTCCCGCTGTCGCAGCCCTTCCTGGGCGTTTCCTCCCTAAACTTGGGCCCTGGTTCGCCAGGGCCCCTTTTTTTGTGCGGAGGGTGCGTGGGAGCGGTTGCTGCGGGGTTGCCTCAGAAGGCAGCGCCGCGCGTCCCCAGCGTCAGGGCCGACCAGTCCCAGGCCGCCAGTTCGTCAATGAAGGCGGTCATGTCCTTCTGCATCGCGGCGAGGCCCGCCGTCGGCTCGAGGCGTGCTTCGTCCATGTAGAGGGCGCGGTTGACCTCGATTTGCAAGGCATGAAGGCCGCGTCGCGGGCGCCCGTAATGTTCGGTGTTGAAGCCGCCGGCGTAAGGGTTGTTGCGCACGACGCTGTAGCCGAGCCGGCGCAATATCCGCTCGGCCTCGGCCGTTATGGCGCCGGCGCAGGAGGTGCCGTAGCGATCGCCCAGCACGATGTCGGGGCGGTCGGCGCCGCTGTCGTTGTCGGTCGGGCCGCCGACCGAGGGCATCGAATGGCAATCGATCAGAATGGCGCAGCCGAAGCTCTTCAGCGTGCCTTCGAGCAATTCCTTCAGCGTGTCGTGGAAGGGCATGTAGAGGCGGCGGATGCGTTCCTCCGCTTCGGCGTAGGAGAGCGGTTCCCGGTAGATTTCCGTCGTGTCCGAGACCACGCGGGCAATGGTGCCGAGGCCGCCGGCAACGCGCAGCGAACGCGTGTTCACATGCGGTGGCAGGGGCTCTGCGAACATCGATGGATCGAGCTCATAAGGTTCGCGATTCGCATCCAGATAGGCGCGCGGGAAGCGGGCCTGCAGCAGCGGCGCGCCGAGACCGACGGCGCCGGCAAAGAGCTCTTCCACGAAGCTGTCCTCGCTCCGGCGCAGCGTCAGCGCATCGAGATTGGAGGCGGCGACAAAGGAGGCCGGATAGTGCCGCCCGCTGTGGGGCGAACTGAAAACAAAGGGAATGCGCTGGCGCGGCGGGCTCTCGACGATGACCGGCCGCGCGAACAAGGCAGCTTCCGTCGTGTCCGGCCCTTCGGTGGCCGGGTCGGTGGTCGCTGTTTCGGGGGCCAGGTCCATTTGCAGAAAAGCCGAAATGCCTGTTTTATCGTTGCGGATGGCGGGTGCCGGGGCACCGTTTTTCAAGCATAGCATGACCCTTCCGCCGAGGGCGACCCGCAGGGCCCGAGGGGCAAAAAAAGGGAGGCGGCGAATATCGGGAGGCGGAATTCACATCCTGTTTACTATTCGAATCCTAGAGTGACAGCCGTGGGGTGAGGGGATGGCCGCCGGCTGCGCGACCGCCTTCGCCATGATGGGATATCAAGGGACGGATCGGGCACGGGGCCATGGCACGCATTCTCCTCGCGGAAGACGATGAATCCATGCGCCGGTTTCTGGCCAAGGCGCTGGAAAATGCCGGCCATGAGGTCGTGTCCTACGGACAGGGCGACGAGGCCCACCGGCGGCTCAAGAACGATGTCTTCGACATTCTGTTGACCGATATCGTGATGCCGGAGATGGATGGCATCGAGCTTGCCCGGCTGGCGGCCGAACTCGATCCAACGCTCAAGATCATGTTCATCACAGGCTTTGCGGCCGTCGCGCTCAATCCCGAAGTGGCGGCGCCCAAAGACGCCAAGGTGCTTTCCAAGCCCTTCCACCTGCGCGACCTCGTGGCCGAAGTCGAACGGCTGATGGTTGCGGCCTGAGCGGCCCGGCACCGGCCTCCATATCCGCGTTTCCGGCTTGTCTTTAAAGGGCATCCTCGTTATAGGAACGGCCTTCGGCGCCGTTTGGCGCCGACGCGCCGGCACCCGCCGCCGGCGACCGGAAATGGCAATGGGCGTGTAGCTCAGCGGGAGAGCACTTCGTTGACATCGAAGGGGTCGTCGGTTCAATCCCGGCCACGCCCACCATTGCCACCAATGACTTAGCGGACACCCCTTTCGCCCCAGCCTTCTTTCTGGGGTGCAACTGGGGTGTAATTCCCGCCTTCCTCATGTTTTCAGCGATGGTGTTCGAGGCTTTCGCCTTGTAGTCGGGGTGTAGGTGGACATAGTGCCGCTCCACCATCCGCGTATCGCTATGGCCGAGGAAAGCGGAGATTTCCACCAGCGGCACCCCGGCCTGCGCAAGCCATGAGGCGGCGGTGTGGCGCAGTGTGTAGGGCACTACATCCTTGTCGAGGTCTGCGGCGTCGACAGCTCGCGCGAAGGCCTTTTTGACAGAGCCCAGCGGATAGCCACCATAGGAAACGACATATCCTGAGGTGGGTCGCCCCTTGCTGCGAGAGCGCCAGACCTGCGCAAGCTCCACTTCGTTTTCCCATGCCTGCCTAAGCTCTGTCCACAGAACATCTTGAAGCGGCATGATGGGCCGATGCTTCGCATTCTGTGCCCTTCCGTTCGGATTCAGATGGATGCGCATCGCGTGGAAGTCTATGGCATCCCATTTGAGGTCAAGGATGGCGTCAGGCCGTGCGCCGGTCGTGATGCCAAGCAGGATGAAAAGACGGATGTGGGGTGACTTCGTAGCATTGAGCAGCGCCGCAAGCTCTTCGGGTGTCAGCCACCGCTTGCGGGAGTTGTCCTCGCGCTCCGGGTTGTAGATTTTTGGCACGACCGGGAAGAGGTGCGGGAACTGCTCGCTAAAGCAATAAAGGGCTGCGCGTAACACACTCAACTCCCGTTCCACGGTCGAGGCCTTCACGCCCGCATCTATACGACAATCCAGATATGCTTCCTGCTTCGCGAAGCTGAGCCCGTGGACATCGAAGTCCTCGCCGAAATGCGCAACCATGTGAGCGCGGGTGTATCTCGCCTGTTCGGCGCTGGGCTGACGGGCAATAGAGACCAGATACTCGTCCAGGACGCGCGCGAGGGTTACCGCCGCAGGCTGTGCCTCTATTGCGCCTGCCGCCTGCGAATGGGCCTGCTGTGGGGTGTCGTGTCCGAGGATGAATCCGGCGAGCACTTTTTGAGCCGCAGCTTCCTCGGTCGTCTTGGTCGAGCGCAATATTGTCTTGCGTTTGACTGGGTCGTAGGTGGCGACATACCAGACGGGGCTGTCGGTGCGTTTTGTGAGCCAGAATTTGCCGGTGGGTTGTCTGTTGTTGGACATGCGACGGGCCTCCGTTGAGCTTCAAGGAAAACACGGACCTGCTCTTGGGTGAACCGCAATTCGCCACCAATGGCGAAGTGCTCGATTTCCCGGCGGCGGGCCAGACGCCGCACGGCGCGCACATCAAGCGCCAGAAGAGAGGAAACTTCTTCTAGCGTCATAAGCGGGGTGGTCACTGCCCCTATTGTGCTCGTCGCCTGCGTCATGGACCCGGATATGGTCCAATCGCAAAAAACAAAACCGGAGTCGCGATTTTCTCTTAGGGGCCGCCGGATTTAGTTAAAGATGGTGACGGTGAAACGCGCTCAGTTCCCGGACAACGCGTGGGACGCTTGCTGAGCGGTTATTAACCTAACGGGATGATTACTTTTGTGGGACTTTTGAGGCGATGCCGAGTATTGATATTATTGGTGACGTCGCTTGTAGAGGGGTAAGTTTCTCTTTTACGATGTGAGGCGATATTTCTAAGTCATCGCCCACTCATCGGCGGCGGGTTCGTATGACAACTTTGAGAATGTAATTGGGGGGATGATGAGGAAGTCTGTAAAATGGGCGCTAGGAATTGGGGCCGTTATAGTTGTCTTGATTGCCATTGGCAAAAAAGATGAATCGCCAAATACCCCAGAAGGATGGAAGCAGATTTCGCTCGACCCGCGTGGCGCCGCCTTTGCACAGGTGCTGCTTGCGCAAGACCTTGCCTTCTATCTGGATGGCGGTAAATCGACTGAATTCTGGAAATCACGAGTGCCGCTCGGAGAGCGAATTTCGTCTCGAAAGTTTTACTCAATCTATCATGCGAATGAGATTTCGGCTGATGAAAGATTTAAGGGAAAGCCCGTTGTAATAACCGGAGCGATTGGGGGCATTAACAAGGATGCCTTTGGTAATGCTTATCTGGCCTTGGATGGAGGCGGCATGTTCTCAACGGTTCATGCAAATCTCGCTGACGAGACAGAAGCCATGGCCGGGAGATTTGCAAAAGGCAACAACGTGACTCTTTTTTGTGTTGGGGGCACGATGATTATTGGCTTTCCTGTGGTCGAAAAATGCCAAAGCAGGGATGCAATGGTGAATGTTAATAGCAGGCAGGCGGGAGACGCAATTCGCACAGTCATGACCGGCGACTCCTCTGGGATGGACGCCAAAGAACGGCAGTTTATCGCCCTTCTCTATCTCACGGGCACTGTGCTTCCAGAAGGGTCAGCTTGCGAAACGGCGACCGTCTCTAATTTTGATGATTGCGAAAAGGATTTGTCTAAAAACAACCCGATGAACAGCCAAGAGGTAAAAGACAAATATTCTGAACTTCAAAAGAAGCTTGACTTGCCATCACTCACCATTGGGGCGGGCAAATAACAATAATTTATTCTCTGCCCCATTTGTCGTGGCCGTATAGATATCGCAGCTTTCGAACCGAAATTGAATATCAGAGCAAATTGCGTTCGCTTGATTGGTGTTTTTTACGCGCGACGATGAATTGATGTTTTGGTGACCTGTTAGTCATGTTCGCTCGTAAGTCGGCAACAGATAACCAGACATACTTACGCCTCCTCCCCTTAAGGGGGGAGGCGTAAGTATGTCTGCTGCTCTTCCCGTTCTTAAAGCGGTCTGAACATCGCCTTGCTGTCGGTTTCCGTCGTTAAAGCGACGGACCCATATGGAAATCATCCCGACCGTGATGGTCTTCCGTATGGAGTAACGACAATGCAGCAGACAGCTTCTTTCACGTCCCCCCGTTCATTTGCTGAAGATGCAAAGTCGCTCGGCTTCACCTCTGTGTCCGACATTCTCGGGCGCGAGTTTCCCGTTGACCTCATACGGGATTTGTTCCCGCAGGTAGGTAGCTCATGCCTCTACGGTGCGCCGGGCACGGGCAAGTCGTTCGTCGCCTTCCACATAGTCATGTCGGTGGCCGCTGGCCTCGATGTTCTGGGCCGCAGGAGCCTTCAAGGCATGGCGGTTTATCTCTCGACCGAAGGAAAATCGGGCATGAAGGCGCGAGCCATCGCGTGGGCTCGGGCGCGCAATATCGACATAACGGACTTGCCGGTGGCATTCATCGAGGAGCCAAGAAACCTGCGTGGCGAGGAGACGGTTGCCACGCTCATCGAGCGCATCAAGCGGCTTGAAGCTAGTTCCGGTATCCCGTGCCGCTTCATCTGCGTGGATACGCTCTCGCAGTGTCTCTTCGGGGACGAGAACCGGCAGGAAGACATGGCCCAGTTCACCGGGGCGATGACCCGGCTTGCCAACGCGCTGGGCACGCAGGTTTGCGTGGTCCATCACTCCGGCAAAGACAAGTCGAAAGGCGCACGCGGAAGCTCAGTCATCAATGGCAACTTCGACACCCTCTTTGCGCTGGAAGAGGGCGAATGCGAAGGGCAGATTGTGCTGCGGACCGACAAGCAGAAGAACGGCGGCAAGGCAGCCGTCTCTATCGTGCTCGAAAAAGTCGAGTGCGGTTTTGATGGCGATGGCGAGCCCGTCTACTCGCTGGTCGTCTCCGACGAAAGCGGCGAGCTTGTCGATGTCGGCAATGGCAATCAGCCAGACCGTCCATCGCGTGCCTTGTATGAGAAAAAGCTCCTTGAGGTGCTGCGGGCGGCGGGGCCTGATGGACTCGAACCGCTCGCATGGCGCAAGCAGGCGCAGGCGGCAGGTGTGGGTCCCAATCGGGTATCCACGGCGCATAACTTGATTAAAGAGTTGGTGGAGAACGGCATTGTTGAGAAGCGCCCGGACGGCAGGTGTGTGCCGGTTAGTCGAAGGCCGCCTCCTTGAGGCGGCTTCCGTCGCTCCGGCGCGTGCGACGCGCGCCTAGCGTAGCAGCCTAGTCCGTTCTAACCTTTGTTGGGATTGCGAATCTCGAAGGGGCGGGAAATGGATAGCGAAGACCTAAAGCAATACAGCACTTGGTATGTTGCGCTTATTGCGGTGGGTGCGGTGATAGCCTCCGCCAGTGCGGCGAGCGGCAATGCCGCCGCACTCTTGGTTGGCCTAGGGTTTGTTTTGGTAGGAGTGGGTGAGTTTATAAATCACCCATTTCGTAGCGACATTCAGTTTGATGACGTCGGAAGGCCCGCCTACCAGATTTCAGGTAGAGCACGAGCCCCGAAAGTTGTGGGCCTTGCGGTTGATGCTTTTGGTGTTGTGCTTTTACTGCTTGGCCTATATCGCATCGTTCTTTCTTAGCGCCGCAGGCCCGACTTTGTGAGCGCCCCTCAAGGCTGGCGAACAAATATAGTCGGTCACTACATTTCTACCCTCCTCAAAAACATACGCCACGCATTTGACCACACCCTTTCGGTTCTTAGGTAGACCGGAGAAGGAAGGTGCGGCGATGGCGTTTCAATTTCTCCATATCGACATTGTTGCCCGCGCCGTCCCGAAAAAAGCGACGGCCAAGCGGTGGTCGCTGCGTGAGGTGCTGGCGGAGGCCGGTCGGGAAACTGCTGCTTGCCCGCACATCGAAACGCCGCGAACTCCGAAGCGCCTCTTCGGCCTGACCCTGCCTGACGTCGAGCGGGCAACGCTGCGCCAGGCCGAAGAGGCGCGCGACGCGAAGGGAAGGAAGCTGCGCAAGGATGCCCCCGTCGTCCTCGCTGGGGTTCTTTCCTATCCCGTGGCGCTGGCCGACATGGACGAGCGCTCCCGCGCCGATTACGCGGTGTGGGAAACGCGCTCCTTGCGGTGGCTCTCTGGGCGCTATGGCGACACGCTGGCATCGGTCGTCAGGCACGAGGACGAAAGCTTTCCCCATCTC
>JAVJOG010000022.1:0-192668 GCA_040216885.1 Parvibaculum sp. | reverse complement strand
GGAAAATTCCTCGCGCTGCGCGTCAAGACCGTCGCCAATCTCGGCGCCTACCTCTCGACCTTCTCGGCCTCGGTGCCGACCTATCTCTACGGCACGCTGCTTTCGGGCCAATACGACATTCCGGCGATCTATGTCGAGGTCGACGGCGTCTACACCCACACCGCACCCGTCGATGCCTATCGCGGCGCCGGCCGCCCCGAAGCGACCTATCTCGTCGAACGCATCGTCGAAACGGCGGCGCGCGAAACCGGTATCGACCCCGCCGAGATCCGCCGCCGCAATTTCATCCGCACCTTCCCGCATCAGACGCCGGTCATCCTGGCCTATGACGCCGGCGACTATGAAGCTTCGCTCGACGCCGCCATGAAAGCAGTCGACCACAAGGGCTTCCCGGCACGCAAGGCCGAAGCCGAAAAGCGCGGCAAGCTGCGCGGCCTCGGCTTTTCTTCCTACATCGAAGCCTGTGGCCTCGCGCCGTCCGCCGCTGTCGGTTCGCTCGGCGCCGGCGTCGGCCTTTGGGAAAGCGCCGAAGTGCGCGTCAATCCGACCGGCAATGTCGAAGTGTTGACCGGTTCGCACAGCCACGGACAGGGCCACGAAACCACCTTTGCGCAACTCGTCGCCTCCCGCCTCGGCATTCCGATGGAACAGGTCGAGATCGTCCATGGCGACACCGACAAGGTGCAATTCGGCATGGGTACCTACGGCTCGCGTTCCGGCGCCGTCGGCATGAGCGCCATCGTCAAGGCGCTCGACAAGATCGAGACCAAGGCGAAAAAGATCGCCGCCCATCTGATGGAAGCCGCCGTCGAGGACATCGTCTTCGAGAACGGAATCTTCACCGTGCAAGGCACCGACAAATCCCTGCCTTGGGCGCAACTCGCGCTCTCGGCCTACACGGCGCACGGCTTCCCCTCCGCCGAGATCGAACCCGGCCTCAAGGAAGGCGCCTTCTACGACCCGACCAACTTCACCTTCCCCGCCGGCTGCCATATCTGCGAAGTCGAGATCGACCCGGACACAGGCGTCACGCACATCGTCAATTTCGTTGCCGTCGACGATTTCGGCACCATCATCAATCCGATGATCGTCGAGGGTCAGGTGCATGGCGGCATCGCGCAGGGCATCGGTCAGGCGCTGCTGGAACACGGCATCTACGATCCGCAATCCGGCCAGCTTGTCACCGGCTCCTACATGGATTACTGCATGCCCCGCGCCGACGACTTGCCGAGTTTCAATCTCGGTTTCACGAAGACGGTCTGCCCGTCCAATCCGCTTGGCATGAAAGGCTGCGGCGAAGCCGGCGCCATCGCCTCGCCGCCAGCCATCATCAATGCCGTCACCGATGCGCTGGGCATCCGCGACATCGAAATGCCGGCGACGCCTGCCCGCGTCTGGGCGGCTATCAAGTCCCGCCCGCGCGCCGCCGCCGAATAAGGAGAGCCCGATGTACCAGTTCAACTATGCCCGCCCGAAGTCGCTGGCCGAAGCCGAAGCGATGCTGGCAAAAGCCGACGATCCGAAACTCCTCGCCGGCGGCCAGACCCTTATCCCGACGCTGAAGCAACGCCTCGCTATGCCGAGCGACCTGATCGACATCGGCGGCCTGAAGGAACTCGACTTCATCCGCGCCGAAGGCGACGCGGTGATGATCGGCGCGGCAACGAAACATGCGACGGTCGCGCAATCGGCCGATGTGAAGAAGCACAACCCGGCGCTGGCCGCACTCGCCGAAGGCATCGGCGACCCCGCCGTCCGCCATATGGGTACCATCGGCGGTTCGATCGCCAACAATGACCCGGCATCCGACTACCCGGCCGCCTGCCTCGCCCTCGACGCGAAGATACACACCACGAAGCGCCTGATCGAAGCCGACGAATTCTTCAAGGGCATGTTCGAAACGGCGCTGGAAGACGGCGAGATCGTCAAGGAGGTCACCTTCCCGCATCCTGAAAAAGCCGCCTACATGAAGTTCCCGAACCCCGCATCGCGCTACGCGATGGTCGGCGTCTTCGTGTCGAAAGGCCCTTGGGGCATCCGCGTCGCCGTCACCGGTGCGGGCCAGGACGGCGTGTTCCGCGTCAAGGAAATGGAAGACGCGCTGACGAAAAGCTGGTCGCCGGATGCTGTCGCTGGCATCAAGGTACCGGCCAAGAGCCTCAACGCCGACCTCCACGGCACCGCCGAATACCGCGCACACCTGATCACCGTCATGGCAAAGCGCGCCGTCGCGGCGGCCGGCTGATTTTGCGGACGCGACCCGTCGGGCATAGGCTGACAAGATGAACCTGCCTTCTTCCATCGACGAGACCGTCGAACTTCTCGCGCGCGGCGCCTATGTCGCCGACCGCGCGTTGGCGACGGTGATATTCCTCGCGCTCAAGATGGGCCGCCCGCTGCTGCTTGAGGGCGAGGCCGGCGTCGGCAAGACCGAAATCGCCAAGGTGCTGGCCGAGGCGCTCGGCCGCCGGTTGATCCGCCTGCAATGTTACGAAGGCCTCGACACCGCCGCCGCCGTCTATGAGTGGAACTATCAGGCGCAGATGATCGAGATCCGTCTGGCCGAGGCCGAAGGCGTCGAGGACCGCTCGGAACTTGGCAAGGACGTTTTCTCCGAGCGCTTCCTGATCCGTCGCCCGATCCTTCAGGCGCTGGAGCCCGCCGTCGAAGGGCCGCCGGTGCTACTGATCGACGAGCTCGACCGGACCGACGAACCTTTCGAAGCCTATCTCCTCGAAGTCCTTTCCGATTTTCAGGTGACGGTGCCCGAGATCGGCACCATCAAGGCCGCCAAACCGCCCATCGTCATCGTGACGTCGAACCGCACCCGCGAAATCCACGACGCGCTGAAGCGGCGCTGCCTCTTCCATTGGGTCGACTATCCCGATGCGGCACGTGAACTGGCAATCCTGAAGCTGAAGGCGCCGAAGACGCCCGACAATCTCTCCCGCGACATCGTGGCGTTCGTGCAGAAGCTGCGCGGCCTCGACATCTACAAAAGCCCTGGCATCGCCGAAACGATCGACTGGGCGGAAGCACTGACCGCGCTCGATGCCGTGGCGCTCGACAAGGAGATGGTCAACGACACGCTGGGCGCGCTGCTGAAATACCAGGACGACATTGCCCGCGTCGCCGGCAGCGAGGCGGCGCGCCTCCTCGAAGAAATCAGGATGGCGGCGCAGGCCGCCGACTGACATGGGCCGTCTTGCCGAAAATATCGTCCACTTCGCCCGCGTGCTGCGGCGCGCCGGCCTGCCGGTCGGCCCGCGTCAGGTGCTCGACGCAGTCGAGGCGGTCGAAGCCGCGGGCATCGGCGCCCGGTCCGACTTCTACTGGACGCTTCATGCGACGCTGGTGAAACGTCACGACCAGCATCACCTCTTCGATCAGGCATTCCATGTCTTCTGGCGCGATCCGAAGCTGCTCGACCGGATGATGGCGCTGATGCTGCCCGAGATCGCAACACCGCCCGATGCCTCACGCGAGGAGCAAAGCCGCCGCCTCGCCGAAGCGCTTTTTGGCGACGGTAGGCCGCGCGAGACGGCCGAACCCGATCTTGAAATCGACCGCAGCGAAACCTTCTCGGCCGACGAGTTGTTGCGCCACAAGGATTTCGAGCAGATGTCGGTCGCTGAACTCGCCGAGGCAAAAGCAGCCATCGCCCGCCTGCGTCTGACGCAGGACGAGGCCCGCATTCGCCGCACGAGACCAGCCGCGCGCGGCCCGATGATCGACATGCGCGCGACCCTGCGAGCGAGCCTGCGCGCCGGCGGCGTCATCCCGCTGAGGCACCGCGACTTCCGCCACCGCCGCCCGCCGCTGGTTGTGCTCTGCGACATTTCCGGCTCGATGTCGGCCTATAGCCGCGTCTTCCTGCACTTCCTGCATGCGCTGACCAACGACCGCGATCGCGTGCATGTCTTCCTGTTCGGCACACGGCTGACCAATGTCACGCGCGAACTGAAGCACCGCGACGTCGACGAGGCGCTGGCGCTTGTTGCCGCCCGGGTCGAGGATTGGGACGGCGGCACCCGCATCGGCGAGACGCTGCGCCGCTTCAACATCGATTGGGCACGGCGCGTGCTTGGTCAGGGCGCAACGGTCTTGCTGGTCACAGATGGCCTCGACCGCGACGCCGGCGAAGGCGTCGGTCCCGAAATCGCGCGGCTGCACCGGCGCGCCCGGCGGCTGATCTGGCTCAATCCACTGCTCCGCTATGAGCGCTTCGAACCGAAGGCCCTCGGCGTCAAGGCGCTGCTGCCCCATGTCGACGAGTTTCGCCCGGTCCACAACATCGCCTCGCTCGCCGCACTGGTCGACGCCCTGTCCGATGCCCATATCGAACGGAAACCCGAACGGAGAGCGGCATGAGCGAACATGACGACGTGCTGGAGGAAGCCGCCGGCTGGCTTGAGCAGGGCCGCAAGGTGGCGCTCGCCACCGTCATCGAAACCTGGGGCTCCGCGCCCCGCCCCGTCGGGAGCCAGCTCGCGATCCGCGACGACGCCACCTTTGTGGGCTCCGTCTCCGGCGGCTGCATCGAAGGCGACGTGGTAACGCGCGCACTCGAAACACTGACAAGTGGCCAACCGGAAATCCTCGAATACGGCGTCTCCGATGCGATGGCATGGGAAGTCGGGCTGGCCTGCGGCGGGCGCATCCGCGTCATGGTCGAACCGGTGACGGGCTGAGATGGACGCCGGAATTCTCGCAAAACTGGTCGAGGATCGCGCCGCCAAGCGCCCCGTGGTGCTGGCGACGCGGTTAACGGATGGATTCGGGAAACTCCTCTATCCAACTGAAAAACAACAAGAAAGCTGGTTAACTGAAGTATCGCATGAGGTGCTGGCGAGCGATCGTGCATCCGTTATTGCCGGTCCCGATGGCGACTGGTTCCTCAACCCCTTCAATCCGCCGCTGCGCCTCCTCGTCGTCGGCGCCGTCCACATCGCGCAGCCGCTGGCGCGTATGGCGGCGCTTGCCGGCTACGACGTGACGGTGATCGATCCGCGCACCTCCTTCGCATCCGAAAACCGCTTTCCCGACATCGACTTGCGTCACGACTGGCCCGACGACGCGATGGCCGCCCTCGCCCCCGACACGCGCACGGCGGTCGTCACGCTGACCCACGATCCGAAGCTCGACGACCCGGCGCTGCAGGCCGCGCTCAACAGCCCCTCCTTCTATATCGGCGCGCTCGGCTCGAAGAAGACGCATGCCGCCCGCGTCGCACGGCTGAAGGAAGCGGGCTTCGAAGATATCGATATTGCTCGCATTCACGGGCCAGTCGGCCTGTCCATCGGCGCGAAAAGCCCGGCCGAGATCGCCATCTCGATCATGGCCGAGATCACCGGGAGCTTGCGCCAATGATCTTCGGCGAGCTGACACCCGACGAAGCCGAAGGCGCGATCCTCGCCCATTCGCGAAAAGTCGGAAGCGAAACCTTCAAGAAAGGCAGGCACTTGAGCACCGCCGATGTCGCGGCGCTGAAAGCGGCGGGCGTCGCCACCGTCATCGCGGCGCGCCTCGAAGCGAGCGACGTGGCGGAAGACGAAGCGGCGGAGGCGCTCGCCGAGGCCTTGGCAGGAAAAGGAATTCGCGCCGCGGCGCCATTCACCGGCCGCGCCAACCTGCATGCCGAGGCCGGCGGCATCGTCGAGATCGACGCCACGCGCATCGCCGCGATCAACGCCATCGGCGAGGCGATCACGGTGGCGACGCTGGCGCCATTTGAAAGCGTGACTGCGCGGCAAATGCTTGCCACCATTAAGATAATTCCCTTTGCCGCACCGCGCGCCGAACTCGACCGCGCGCTGGAAATCGCGCGCGACGGCACCAGCGCGATGACGCTGCATGCCTTCAAGCCGCACCGCCTCGGCCTTGTCGCGACGCAACTGCCGGACACCAAAACGAGCGTCATGGACAAGAGCCGCGGCATCCTCGACGCGCGCCTCGCCGCGATGGGAAGCATGATCGCGCGCGAAATCCGCTGCGAACACAATGAGTTGGCGGTCGCCGGCGCGGTGCGCGAACTGCTGGCCGAGGACTGCTCGCCGGTGCTGATCTTCGGCGCCTCGGCAACGGTCGACCGCCGCGACGTCGTGCCCGCAGGCATCGCGCAAGCGGGCGGCGAGGTGTTGCACTTCGGAATGCCGGTCGACCCTGGCAACCTTATGTTGTTGGCCCGCCACGATAAAACACCTGTCATCGGCCTGCCCGGCTGCGCGCGCTCGCCAAAGCTCAACGGCTTCGACTGGGTGCTGGCGCGGCTGCTGGCCGGCCTCGACGTGACGCCGGCCGATGTCGCCGCCATGGGCGTCGGCGGCCTGCTGAAGGAAATCCCGTCGCGCCCGCAACCGCGCGAAGGCACCCGCGCGACGCCGCCAAGCCCCCGTGTTGCCGCGATAATTCTGGCCGCCGGCCAGTCGCGCCGCATGGGCGGACCGAACAAGCTGACCATGGCCGTAGACGGCAAGCCCATGGTCCGCCACGTCGCCGAAGCGGCGCTGGCCTCGTCGGCGGACCCGGTGATCGTCGTCACCGGCGACCGCGCGGCAGAGGTCGAACAGGCGCTCGAAGGGCTCGCTGTCACGAAACTGTCAAACAACTGTCACAAAGAGGGGCTGAGCACCTCGTTGAGGGTGGGGATAAACGGCCTGCCCGATGACATCGACGCGGCCCTGATCTGCCTGGGCGACATGCCCGACATCCGCAGCCACCACCTCGACCGCCTGATCGCCGCCTTCGACCCGGAAGAGGGCCGGACCATCTGCGTGCCGACCGTAGGCGGAAAACGCGGCAACCCGGTCCTGTGGGGCCGCGAATGGTTCGCCGCGATGACGGAGACGAAGGGCGACACGGGCGCGAAACATCTGATCGGCGAACATGCCGACGCCGTCTGCGAAGTGGCGATGCAAGACGACGCGGCGCTGAAGGATGTCGACACGATGGAGGAGATGGAGCGGCGGCGCGGGAAGTGAGCGCCCTTCCCCTCAAAACCTGATCCTGTAGGTGATCTCCGGCTCGTCGAGGCGCCAGTAGAGCGTGTCGGAAATGTTGAGGATCAGATCGCCCTTGCGGAATTCGATGCGGCGGCCGGTGCTGTCGCTGACCCGCTCGACGGCGGAGCGCAACGATGTCGAGAGCGTGCTCTTGGAACGCTTGACCCCGCGCGGCGCGGTGGCCGCTGGGCGCGGCGAGACCGTGATGCCGAGCGCGTGATGCAGGCGCAGATCGATGGCCTTCTCGTCCGGCAGGCTTGCCGGCGTGCTGAACCAGAAGGTCTGCGGTGCGAGAGGCGACAGCGGCGCGGCGAAGGAGAGCGAGCCTTGCGGCAACGGCTCGTCCGGCGCCGCCAATGCCGGGCGGGCGGAAAGCCCGGCGACGGCCGCAATCAGCAGGAAGAGAAGGGAAGAAGCCCAGAGCCGCTGTCGAAGCGACATCCGGGAAACCGGGGAGTGCTTCATGTCCTCCGGCCCGCGGATTGGACGCGGGCCCCTCTTTCAGGTTGCCCAAATCCCCCGCGTAGTCTCCAGAATCTGGACCCCGATTCCGGCGGGATAAAGGCCGGATTGCGGCTTCTGTTTTTAATCTTAATACGGAGGAAATGGGGGACGCCCCGCATCCCCTACCTCCCCCTTGCGGGGAGGTCGTTAGTACCGGCTACCCTTGGGACAATCAGTCCCTGAAAATCGCCGCCGCCCGCGCGCCGAGATTCAACACCGATCCATCGCGTGCGACGTCGCCCAGCATGAACACCGCTTCGCCCGCGCCGGCCGGCAGCTCGAACGCCGTCGCTTCTGGTTTCTTCCCGAGATTGAAGACGCAGAGGAGGCGTTCCCCCTCGCCTTCGCGCTCGAAGGCCAGCACGGGCTCGCCGGCGTCGAGAAAGCGGATCGCGCCGCGCGCCAGCGCCGGGTGCGCCTTGCGGAGCGCGACGGCGGCGCGGGCATGGGCGAGCACCGAGTTCTTGTCCGTCTGCTGAACATCGACGGCGCGCTCGCGGTGATAGTCGGGGATCGGCAGCCAGGGCGCGGCGGCGGTGAAGCCCGCTTCATGCGTGTGCCGCTCCCACGGCATCGGCGTACGGCAGCCGTCGCGGCCCTTCGACCACGGAAAATAGAGATCCCCGACCGGATCCTTGATGTGATGGCGTTCGAGATCGACTTCCGGCAGCCCGAGTTCCTCACCCTCGAACATCAGCACCGTGCCCTTGAGCGCGACCAGCAGCGTCAGCCCAAGCTTCGCCAGCGCGTCGTCACCGCGCCCGCCGCCCCACCGCGTGACCGGACGCACGATGTCGTGGTTTGAAAACGTGACGCAGGGAAAGAGATCGGGCATCGGCGCCAGCAGTTCTTCGTAGTAACGGCGGAAGATGGCGGGCGCGAAACTCCAGTCCTCAAGAAAGTCGAACGTATACCCGGTATGCAGCCGCTCCCGCCCGCCCGCATAGAGACCGAACATTTCCGGCCGCTCGGAAAACTCGCCAAAGGCAAGACGGTCTTCATACTCTTCCATCGTCGCCCGCACGCGCTTCATCGCCCATTCGTTCTCGGGCATGTTGGCGTCGTGGATGTGGCGCTGTAGACGCGGCGCATGCGCCCAGTCGAGAAAGGAGCGTTCGTCGCGCGGCAGCGGCGGATTGTCGGTGAGCTTCGCATCATGCACATAGGAATTTGCGACATCGAGGCGGAAACCGTCGACGCCCTTGTCGAGCCAGAAGCGCAACACATCCATGCAAGCGCTCACGACATCCGGATTGTGGAAGTTGAGCTTCGGCTGGCTCTTCAGAAACTTGTGATGGTAATACTGCCGCCTGACGGGGTTCCACGACCATGCCGGCCCGCCAAAAGCCGAGAGCCAATTATTCGGCACCGTCCCGTCTTCCTTCGCATCCGCCCAGACATACCAGTCCGATTTCGGATTGTCGGCCGAGAGCTGGCTTTCGGCGAACCATTGGTGCTGGTCCGACGAATGCGCCAGCACCTGATCGAGAATGAGCTTCATGCCGCGTTTATGAACCGCGGCGAGCAGCCGGTCGAAATCCGCCATCGTTCCCATCTCGGGCGCGATGGCGCAATAATCCGACACGTCATAGCCGAAATCGCGATTGGGCGAGGGATAGATCGGCGACAGCCAGATCGCATCGGCCCCGAGCCCGGCGACATGATCGAGCTTCTCCTCAATGCCGCGAAGATCGCCGATGCCGTCGCCATTCGTATCGCGGAAACTGCGCGGATAAATCTGGTAGACGACGGCGCCCTTCCACCAGTCGGGAGTTTGTGTCACGGATCGGGATTCCTTCAGTCGTGTTTTCAACTTATTCAATTCGTCATTGCCGGACTTGATCCGGCAATCCAGAAGGCGCGCCAGCGCCGTCGATCTTCAAAAAACACCATCATCACATCCGGAAAGCGCGAAGATTTTTTCCGAAGAGGGACGCCGCCTGCGGCGGCTTCTGGACCCCCGGATCAAGTCCGGGGGTGACGACGTTGGTTGTTTTGCGAAACCCCCCTCAATTCAGCATCGCGATCGGCGCCAGCGTCGGGCCGATCTCTTCATGGATCACAAGATCGGCAATCTCGTCGAGTGGCGTCGGTTCGCGGTTGAGGATGACGAGCGTCGCGCCGTTGCGCTTGGCGAGGATCGGGAAGCCCGCCGCCGGATAGACCTGCAAGGACGAACCGATGGCCAGAAAGAGGTCGCAACCAAGCGTCGCTTCCTCGGCACGGCGCATCTCCTCCTCCGGCATCGCTTGCCCGAAGGAAATCGTCGCCGACTTGACGATGCCCTTGCACGACTTGCAGACGGGTGCTGCCGGCGAGGCATCGTAGATCGCCTTCACCTCATGCAGCTCGTGCCGCGCGCCGCAATCGAGGCATTTCGCATAGGTGCCGTTACCGTGCAGCTCGATGATGCGCTCGGCCGGCACACCGGAGTTCTGGTGCAGGTTGTCGATGTTCTGCGTGATGACATGGCTCGCCTTGCCGCTGTCGACAAGCTTGGCGATCGCCATGTGCCCCTTGTTGGGTTCAGCCGCGACGATGGTCTTGTCGATCTCGAATTTCCGCCGCCATGCCTCGCGCCGCAACTCCTCGGAGCGGATGAAATCCGAAAAGTCGATGGGCGACATCTTGGTCCACAGACCCCCCGGACTGCGGAAATCCGGAATCCCCGATTCCGTGCTGATGCCCGCGCCGGTGAACACCACCACGCGGTACGCCTCCTCGATGGCCCGTTTCAGCGCGCTGGACATCTTCCCCCGTTTTGACTTGGCCCCGCCCGATGGGGGATGATGGCCGAAACCCCATCATCCGGCAAAGGCTCGACATGAAATATCTGCACACGATGGTGCGCGTCGGCAATCTCGACAAGGCGCTCGAATTTTATTGCGACAAGCTCGGCCTCGAAAATCTGGGCCGCTACGACAATGAGGGCGGCCGTTTCAGCCTGGTCTTCCTCGCCGCCCCCGGCCAGAAGGAAGCGCAGGTCGAGCTGACCTGGAACTGGGACGAGGAAGAGCTCGGCGAGGGCCGCAATTTCGGCCATCTGGCCTATGAGGTCGAGGACATCTACGCGACCTGCGACAAGCTGATGAAGGCCGGCGTCACGATCAACCGCCCGCCCCGCGACGGCCGCATGGCCTTTGTGCGCTCGCCCGACAATATATCGATCGAATTGCTGCAAAAAGGCGGCGCGCTGCCCCCCGCCGAGCCCTGGGCCTCGATGCCGAATACGGGGCACTGGTAGCGTTTGCGCGAGGCTGGCATCCATTCACGCGGAAGCCTCATAGCGGCACTGATGGCGGTGCTTCTGGCAGGACCGGGCGGCGCACTGGCCGCGCCCGCCACGCAGTTCCATTACGGCCTTGACGACAGCATGCGCCCCGGCGCCTTTGGCGCGCCCGGCTTCCAGACGCAGACGCCGAACGAATGGGGCCGGCCAGGCGCCGCGCCGCCGGACGCGGTCCTCTATTCGCGCATCTTCCCCGAACGAAGCGGCTTCGGCAGCAGCCGCGACCCCGCAGGGCGCCTGCCGCAGTGTGACGATGAACGGTCCCGACGCGGCCGGCCGCATGGCCACCTCGCACGCCGGCGAATGCCGCGAGGCGCAGGGCCAGAGCTACCTCCTGCCGGGCAGCCAGACCAATCTCGGATATTGCTGAGCCGAATGCACGACCGGCGGGAGATGTGGTACGCCCTAGGGGAGTCGAACCCCTCTTTCCAGAATGAAAATCTGGCGTCCTAACCGATAGACGAAGGGCGCACGCGAAGGCCGGGCAAACCGGCCATGAGCGCGCCTTATAAGGGGCCGGGGCGCGGCTGGCAACCCCCCGGAAACCCGCCGAAAAGCCGGGATTTTCAACTGGGTTTTCAGGGTGTCGCGTCGCGAGTCGGAACGGCATCCTCCAGCGTCAGCTGCACGTCGCGTTTTCCTTGCCAGTCGTCGGCCGTGAGCCGCCCCGCGACATGCAGCAAGCCGCTGCCCCGGTCCATCAGCGTCTGCCCGAGCGGCGTCCCGGCGGCGCGGAAGGCGATCGCCTTCAGCCGCCCGCCATCCTCGCCGGTCAGGATGCAGCGCACATGGGCCTTGCCGACAATGTCGGCCTTCACCACACGAACCGACGGCACGGCAAAACGAGGTTCGGCATTGCCCGCGCCATAGGGGCCCGCCTGTTGGACCAGATCGTAGAGGTCACGGGTCGCGCCGCGCACCGAAAGCGCACCGTCGAGCCGGAGCGCCTTCGCCTCCGAGGCCGCGCTGACGGCATCTTCGAGCCGCTTCATCAGGAAATCCTCGAAGGCCTCAAGCTTGTCCTCGGTGAGCGTGACACCCGCCGCCATCGCATGGCCCCCGCCATTGACGATGAGGCCCGCCTCAAGCGCTGCGGTGACGGCGCGGCCGAGATCGACGCCCTGGATCGAACGTCCGGAACCCTTGCCCTCGCCCTTCGAGTCGAAAGCCAGCACCATCGACGGCCGGTCGTATTTGTCCTTGAGGCGGCTCGCCACGATGCCGATGACGCCGGGATGCCACCCCGGCGCCTGCGCCAGAATGAGCGGCGGCAGCGCGTTGGCGCGGGAAGCACTGAGCCTTGCATCGACCTGCGCCAGCGCCTCTTCCAGCACCTGCGCCTCGATCGCCTGCCGCTCGGCATTCATCACGTTCAGCTCTTCGGCAAGGTGACGCGCCTCTTCCTCGTCTTCCGTCACCAGAAGCCGCGCCCCGAGATCGGCGCGGCCGACGCGCCCGCCCGCATTGACGCGCGGACCGAGCAGGAAACCGAGATGATAGGTCGAGGGCGCGCCGTTCATCCGCGCCACATCGGCCAGCGCCGCCATGCCGGCGTTGCGCCGCCGCCCCATGACGCGAAGCCCCTGCGCGACGAAGGCGCGGTTGAGCCCGGTCAGCGGCACGACGTCGCAAACCGTGCCGAGCGCCACGAGGTCGAGCCATTGCATCAAATCGGGCTCGTCGCGGCTGGCATAGTAGCCCGCCTCGCGCAGCGCCCGGTTGATCGCGACGACAAAGAGAAAGGCAACGCCGACCGCCGCAAGCTGGCCGAGGCCGCTCTCGTCGTCGAGACGGTTTGGATTGACCAGTGCATAGGCCGGCGGCAGCGCCGGCTCGGCCTGGTGATGGTCGATGACGACGGAGGGGAGCCCGGCATCGGCCGCAAGCCCCAGCGCCTTGTGCGCCATGGTGCCGCAATCGACGGTAACGACGAGGCCGATGCCTTCCTGCTTCAGCTTCAACAGCGCCGGCGCATTGGGCCCGTAGCCCTCGCGGATACGGTCGGGGATGTAGACGCGAAGCTCGCGGCCGGCGGCGCGGAAGAAACGGTAGAGCAAGGCCGAGGACGTCGCACCGTCGACATCGTAATCGCCGAAGACCGCGACCTTCTCGCCGTCCATGATGGCGCGCGCCACGCGCGAGGCCGCCTTCTCCATGTCGACGAGAACGCGCGGATCGGGCATCAGATTTTTCAGCGACGGCGCCAGATAGGCCGCGCAGTCCTCGGGCGCGACGCCGCGCCCGGCCAGCACGCGCGCGACGATTTCCGGCAGGCCCTCGCGCTGCGCGATGGCCAGCGCCAGCCGGTCGTCGGCCAGACGGCTCACCCAGGCGCGGCCCGTGACGGACCGGTCGACGCCGAGGAAATGTCTCGTCAACGCCCCGGACACCGCGCCTCCTTGCAAGCTTCCGGCCTAGCCGAACTTCTCGATGTTCGAGTGAAACGAATTGAGGCGCCGGACCGTACCGGTCGCCGAGCGCATGACGATCGTGTGCGTGGTGACGCCGCCATTCACATGATGCACGCCATCGAGCAGCCAGCCATCGGTCACGCCGGTCGCGGCGAAAATAACGTCGCCCGACGCCATCTCGTTCATCGTGTACTTCTTGTTGAAATCCTTGACACCCATCGTCGCGGCGCGCGCCTTCTGTTCCTCGACCGAGGTGACAAGGCGGCCCTGCATCTGGCCGCCGATGCAGCGCAGCGCCGCCGCCGCCAGCACGCCTTCCGGCGCGCCGCCGACACCCATATAAAGGTCAATGCCGGTCTCGGCATCGGTCGTCGCGATGACGCCGGCAATGTCGCCATCGGTGATCAACGTCACCCGCGCGCCGCATTCACGCACCGCGCGAATGAGATCGGCATGACGCGGCCGGTCGAGTATGCAGACCGTAAGTTCCGACACTGCAACCTTCTTGGCTTTCGCCAGCGCCTTGAGGTTTTCCGACGGCGTCGCGTCGAGATCGACGACACCGTCGGGAAGGCCGCCGCCGATGGCGATCTTGTCCATATAAGTGTCGGGCGCATTCAGCAGTGTGCCGCCTTCGGCCGCCGCCAGCACGGTCATCGCGTTCGGCATCGCCTTGGCGGTCAGCGTGGTGCCTTCCAGCGGATCGAGCGCGATGTCGACCTTGGGACCTTTGCCCGTGCCGACCTTCTCACCGATATAGAGCATCGGCGCCTCGTCGCGCTCGCCCTCGCCGATCACGACGACACCGTCGATGTCGAGCACATTGAGTTCCTTGCGCATGGCGTCGACGGCGGCCTGGTCGGCCGACTTCTCGTCGCCGCGGCCGACCCACAAGGACGAGCGAACCGCCGCGCGCTCCGTGACGCGCCCCATCTCGAGCGCCAGCATGCGGTTCAGGTTCGTAATCTTCGTCGCCATCTAAATCCCCATCAGGTCTTCGCCCTTGCCTATGGGCGTGTGTTGTCGGCCCCGCCTCTCAGCGCAGCTCCCCGTCTTCTATTCTCAAAACCAGCGGTGTGCCCGCCACATCTTCATGTTCCGCCAAATGTGCCCGCGCGCGGGCCATTGTGCCCTCGTCGGTCTCGTGGGTCACGAAAACGACGGGCAGACGGCCGCTACCATCCTGCCGGTCGCCGCGCTGCACGATCCGCTCGATTGAGACGGAAGCCTGCGCCAGCGCCTGCGTGATGGCCGCCATGCTGCCGGCCCGGTCGACCGCGCGCACCCGCAGGTAAAACGCTTTTTTATGTGTATCGACAGGAGGTTGCACCAATTTTTTCAACCGGTCCGCCGGCACGATAAAGGGTGCCAGCACCAGCCCGCGCGCGATGTCGATAATGTCGGAGATGACGGCCGATGCCGTCGGCCCCTCGCCCGCGCCGCGGCCTTCGAGCACCATGTGACCCACCCGGTCGCCATCGACCGCCACGGCGTTGTAGACGCCCGAGACGGCCGCAAGCGGCGTCCCGTCCGGCACCAGCGCCGGATGCACCCGCTGCACGATGCCGCTTTCGAGCTTCTCGGCAATCGCCAGCAGCCGGATTTTGTAGCCGAACTCGCGCGCGAAGGAGATGTCGGTGGCGCTGATCTTCTCGATGCCCTCAATCTGCACGGCGCCGAAATCGACCTCCGTGCCGAAGGCAAGGCTGGTCAGGATCGCCAGCTTGTGCGCGGCGTCGATGCCGCCGACATCGAACGACGGATCGGCCTCGGCATAGCCCAGCGCCTGCGCGTCCTTCAGCACGTCGGCGAAATCGCGCCCCGTCGTTTCCATCTCGGTCAGGATGTAGTTGCAGGTGCCGTTGAGAATGCCGTGAAAGCTGCGGATCTCGTTGGCCGCCAGCGCCTCGCGCATCGTCTTGACGATGGGGATGCCGCCCGCCACCGCCGCCTCGTAATGGAGCGCGACGCCCCTGGCTTCCGCGAGCCGCGCGAGGCTCCCGCCATGATGCGCGACAAGCGCCTTGTTGGCGGTGACGACATGCTTGCCCGCCTTCAGCGCCGCCTCGACGAGATCGCGCGCCACACCTTCCGAACCGCCGATCATCTCGGCCACGACGTCGACATCGTCCGCCGCCGCCAGCGCCAGCGGGTCGCGCTCCCACCGGATGCCCGAAAGGTCGATGCCGCGATCCTTGCTGCTGTCGCGCGCCGACACGGCTGCGACTTCGATGGCGCGGCCGGTCGCGGCGGCCAGATGAGCGCCCCGCGCGGCCAAAATCTTGACCACGCCCGCCCCCACCGTGCCGAGGCCGGCAATTCCGATCCGCAGTGGTTTTGTCACGTCCGGCCCGCCCTCGTTGAACTGGGGTGAGGCACGACGCTTCCCTTGATGCCAATGCGCTCTTCATATTCGGCGACGATCTGGTCGGCATGCGCCATCATGCGTTTGACGTTGCGCGCCGCCTGCCGGATGCGCTGCTCGTTTTCGACGAGACCGATGCGCACATGCCCGTCGCCATACTCGCCGAAGCCGATGCCCGGCGCGACGGCGACGTCGGCCTGTTCGAGCAGCAGCGTCGCAAAACCCATCGAGCCGAGATGGCGGAACTTTTCCGGGATCGGCGACCACGCAAACATGCTCGCTGGCGGCGAGGGAATGTCCCAGCCGGATCGCGCCATGCTGTCCACCAGCACATCGCGGCGGCTCTGATAGATGCCGCGAATTTCGCGCACGCAATCCTGCGGGCCGTTCAATGCCGCCGTCGCCGCCACCTGGATCGGCGTGAAGGCGCCGTAGTCGAGATAGGATTTGACGCGGCCAAGCGCGTTGATGAGGCGTTCGTTGCCGACAGCAAAGCCCATGCGCCATCCCGGCATCGCATAGGTCTTCGACAGCGAGGTGAACTCGACCGTGCGCTCGCGCGCGCCCGGCACCTGCAGGATCGAGGGCGGCGGATTGCCGTCGAAATAGATTTCCGAATAGGCGAGATCGGAAATCACGAACAGGTCGTGCCTGGCGGCAAAGGCGATCACCTCGCGGTAGAAATCGAGATCGGCGACCTGCGCCGTCGGGTTCGACGGATAGGAAACGACGAGCGCCACCGGCTTCGGCACGCTGTGGCGCACGCCGCGCTCCAGCATCTCGAAAAATCCGTCCTCGCTCTCGAAGGGCACCGAGCGGATGACGGCGCCCGAAATGATGAAGCCGAAGGCGTGGATCGGATAGCTCGGGTTCGGACAGAGGATGACGTCGCCCGGCGCCGTGATCGCCTGCGCAAGATTGGCGAGCCCTTCCTTCGAGCCGAGCGTCGCGATGACTTCGGTTTCCGGATTGAGCGTCACGCCGAAGCGGCGCTGGTAATAGGCCGCCTGCGCCCGCCTGAGCCCCGGAATGCCGCGCGACGCCGAATAGCGGTGCGTCTTCGGATCGCGCACGGCTTCGATCAGCTTTTCGACGATATGCGGCGGCGTCGGCATATCGGGATTGCCCATGCCGAAATCGATGATGTCGCGGCCTTCCGCCCTCGCCTTGGCCTTGAGCTTGTTGACGCTCTCGAAGACGTAGGGCGGCAGACGCTTTATGCGATGAAACTCTTCGCTCATGGCAATTTCCTGGAGACGCGAACGGGCGCGGAGCCCGGGGCACTGGGCGCCCTTATAACGCCAAAGCCCGCCCCGCCAAAGCCCTGCGAGCGGTCGGATAAGTGGAAAATCCGGCGGAAAGGTGGCCGCCGCGGCCGATCGGCTGTCCAGTGCCTTTACGGCTGGCCGATCACCGGCTTGACGGTGACCCGCTTGGTCGGCGCGGGCGTCACTTCCGGGCCGGTATCGGGGCCTGAGGCTGCGGGCGCGCCGTCCTCGGTCACGGTGGCGGCCTCCTCGTCGGTCGGCGCGCGGGACGCCGTCTCGATCGTGAAGACGGCCGTCATGTCGCGGTGGCCGCCACGCTCCGGCATGGGAATGATCGGCGCGTTCTCGTAGAGCGCCCGCTTCTCGTCGATCCCCGGCGGAATATTCTCGAGCGGCTGTAGCGGTGGCGGCACGGGGCCGGCGGGCCGCGATGAAGCCGGCGCGGCGGTGCCGCTGCGCAAAAGCTGGTCGGCATAGCGCGCCTGGTCGCGATCGTCGGCGAGCCCGTCGGCGATCCGCTGCTGCTCGGCCGGCGGCGTCGTCTGGGGCGCCTTTGCGGGCACGCTGCGCAGGTCCGGGAAGGCCGCTTCGGGTGACGCCGGCGCGGGCGTGCCGCCATAAAGCGCCTCGGGCTTGGCCGAGTCGGGAATCGCGGTACATCCGGCGAGCATCAGCCCCGCCAGAAGCACCGCCGCCGTCGCCGGCCCCACCTTCGCCAGAGCGGACATCTCTCGAACTCCCTTGAATTTTCTTCCGTCTCGCCCGTCCGGCCGCGCCTGCAGGCAGCGTCATCCGGCGGACATGGGAGAGCGTATAGTATAGGCTCCGCTAACGAAAGAATTTGTCGGTGACAGGGGGGTGACAGAAGCGCCCACCGCCCCATATCGACAGGAAATGCACCCGCCGCAGCCCGCCCCCAAGGACCGCACCCGCAGATGAGCTCCCCGAAAAGCCGCCCGAAAAACCACAGGAAAAGCCCCTCCCCGCCCAAAAAGTCCGCGCCTGAAAAAACCGCCGAAGCGCCACTCCAGAGCTACACCGTGCCCGACATGGGGGCGCTCGCCGTCAACCTGATGCAGGCCGCCCTGCTCGGCCAGAAGGCGGCGCGGCAGTTGATGAGCGCCGACGATTCGCCCGGCGGCGCCGATCGCAGCCTGCACGAGTTGCAGCGCGTCGGCCGCACGCTGATGACGGTCGCCGGCAGCTACATGACCAACCCCGCGAAAATCGTCGAGGCGCAGATGGCGCTCTGGCAGGGCTACCTGACGCTGGCCGGCGCGATGACCCGCCGCTTCCTGCTCGGCGAGGAGGTGCCGCCGGTCGCCGAACCGAGCCGCAGCGACAAGCGCTTCCGCGATCCCGACTGGCAGCAGAACATCGTCTTCGACCTGATGAAGCAGGCCTATCTGCTGACCGGCAAATGGCTGACCGACCGCGTGCGCGCCGCCGAGGGTGTCGATCCGCACACGCGCGAACAGGCCGACTTCTACATCCGCCAGATCGCCAACGCGGTCTCGCCTTCGAACTTCATTTTCACCAATCCCGAAATCCTGCGCGCGACGCTGAACTCGAACGGCGAAAACCTCGTCGCCGGCATGGAACACCTGCTCGAAGACATCGAGCGCGGCCACGGCCATATCGACATCCAGCAGACCGACATGACGGCCTTCACGCTGGGCGTCAACATCGCCACGACGCCCGGCAAGGTCGTCTTCCAGAACGAGTTGATGCAGCTCATCCAGTATGAGCCCACGACGGAGACGGTCCACAAGCGCCCGCTGGTCATCTTCCCGCCCTGGATCAACAAATATTACATTCTCGACCTGACGCCGGAAAAATCCTTCATCAAGCATGCGCTCGACAACGGCTACACGGTCTTCATCGCAAGCTGGGTCAACCCCGATGCGCGCCTCGCGCTGAAGACCTTCGCGGACTACATGACGCAAGGCGTCTATGCGGCGCTCGACGCGGTGGAGCTTGCGACCGGCGAGAAGGAAGTCAACGCGGTCGGCTATTGCATCGGCGGCACGCTGCTCGCCTGCTCGCTCGCCCACATGGCGGCGCGCGGCGACACCCGCATCAAATCGGCGACCTTCCTTGTCGCCCAGATGGACTTCACCGAAGCCGGCGAGCTGAAAGTCTTCATCGACGAGGAACAGATCGCCGACATCGAACGCCAGATGCATCAGGAAGGCGGCTACCTGAAGGGCTCGACCATGGCCTCGACCTTCAACATGCTGCGCTCCAACGACCTGATCTGGAACTACGTCGTCAACAACTACCTGCTCGGCCGCGAGCCGATGCCCTTCGACATCTTGTTCTGGAACGCCGACGCAACGCGCCTGCCCTCGGCCATGCATGTCGGTTACTTGCGCGAATGCTATCTCGAAAACAAGCTTGCCGAAGGCCGCATGGTGCTGGGCGGCGAAACGCTCGACCTGCATAAAGTCAAAGTGCCGGTCTATCTGCAATCGAGCCGCGAAGACCACATCTCGCCCTACAACTCCGTCTACAAGGCAACGAAACTCTTCGGCGGCCCGGTGCGCTTCATCTGCGCCGGCTCCGGCCACATCGCCGGCGTCATCAACCCGCCGGCGCTGAACAAATACAACCACTGGCTGAACGACAACCTCCCCGCCACCGCCGCCGAATGGATCGAAGGCGCCACCGACCACAAGGGCTCCTGGTGGCCGGACTGGGAAGCATGGCTGAGCGAAAAGTCAGGCGAAATGGTCCCTGCGCGCAAGCCGGGCGACGGCAAGCTCAAGGTGCTGGAAGATGCGCCGGGGTCTTACGTGCTGGTGAAGAGCGAGGATTGAGGGGGCGGAGATACTCCGTACACACTCCCATTTCGTCTTTGCCGGGCTTGACCCGGCAATCCAGAAGCCGCGCCAGCGGCGTCACACTTCGCGAGAGTCTTAAGATAAAAATTCGTGGACTGACAAATATAACGCATGTCACCCCGGGATTTGTTTACGAATACCGTCAGCGCTTACCATCTCACTTCGTTCAGCTTAAGACAGTCACAACTGGCGCGCGCAACTCAGCCGCCTATTGGTCGCCGGGCCTAGAGATGACTCGATAGTCTCCTTCTTTGTCTCCAAATCTCGCCGCCGCATTTTCACTTCTTCCAATTTCTTCGTCAGCCCGCTTGCAACTATTGGACGTGCAAAACCAAACAGTTCCCATGTGTCGATCTACAACATATGCAACACCAAGTCCGGTACTTGAAATTTCGTATCGTCCGCCCGAAAGAAGGGCCGCTATGAGCAGGAAGACGCCGATAATCAGAATGTTTTTGATATTGTTCATTTAGATTCTCACATGGCACCAAAACCGAAAAGGCATATGTCCCCTAAGCCGCCCTCGGCCCGATCCTCTTCAACTCTTCCTCGATCTCCCGACGCCGCTCCATCAAATCGTAGTCGCCCTGCAACCCGAGAAAAAACCCTTCCGACATGCCGAAATAACGAGCAAGGCGCAGGTCGGTATCCGCCGTCATCGCGCGCTTGCCGAGCACGATCTCGTTGATGCGGCGCGGCGATACGTGCACGGCCCGCGCCAGCGCATTCTGGCTGAGCCCCATCGGCTTCAGGAATTCCTCAAGCAGGATTTCGCCCGGATGCGGATTGGGCAGAAGCCTATTTGTGGTAGTCGACGATTTCGACATCGCTCGCTCCTCCTTCCTGCCAGACAAAGCAGATACGCCATTGATCGTTGATCCGTATGCTGTGCTGTCCGGCACGACGCCCCTTCAAGGGCTCCAGTCTATTGCCGGGTGGAACACGCAAATCCTGAAGCACACGCGCCTGATTGATCAGACGCAGCTTGCGCAAAGCCACCGCCTGAATGTCGGACGGCAGTTTCCGGCTTTGCCGGCCGGTCCAGATCAGTTCGGTTTCTGAGTCGGCAAAGCTCCGGATCATGCCAAACCATAACGCATTACGTTATATAACGCAAGACGTTATATTCAAGCAATCCCCTTCGCCTAAATCCCCTCTCGGCAGACTCATCCCAACCGGCTAGCCTCCCCTCCGCCGCCATTCCGCGGTCCCGCCGGAGCGCTTCTCCTTGACCCTCACCGTCACGCTTGCCGTCCTCTTCTCCGCCGTCCTGCACGCCACCTGGAACGCGATGGTCAAGACCGGCGCCGACCGGCTGATGACCATGGGCTGGATCGCGGCGGCGACGGGCCTTGTCGCGCTGCCCTTCCTGCCCTTCATTCCGCTGCCCGGCTGGGACGTCGCCAAAATCCTCGCGCTCTCCTTCGCGCTGCATGCGGGCTACAAGCTCTTCCTGGTCAAATGCTACGAACACGGAGATTTCGGCCAGGTCTATCCGCTGTCGCGCGGCCTCGCCCCGGCGATCGTCACAATCGTCGGTGCGATCTGGCTCGGCGAAATCCTGCCGACCCCCGCCTTCGTCGGCATCGCGCTGGTCGCCCTCGGCATTGTCAGCCTCGCCTTCCGCCGCACCAATGGCGCCGGCCTGCCCAACGACCCGCGCGCGCTCGCCTATGCGCTCGGCACCTCGCTCTTCATCGCCGCCTACACGCTGAACGACGGCCTCGGCGGCCGCATCGCCGAAAGCCCGCACATCTATGTGATCTGGCTCTTCGCCGGCGACGGGCTGATCTTCTTCCTGCTGGTGCTCGCCCGGCGCGGCCGGAAATTCCTGGTGCCGCAGCGCGCCATGGCCATCGGCTTTGCCGGCGGCGTGATGTCGGTCGTCGCCTACTGGCTGGTGATCTGGGCGATGACGCTGGCGCCGCTCGGCCCCGTCGCGGCCTTGCGCGAAACCAGCGTCGTCTTCGCCGCCCTCATCTCCGGCCTCCTGCTGAAAGAAGGCTTGGGCTGGCGCGCCATCGCCGCCGCCTGCGTCGTCGCGGCGGGCGTCATCTTGCTGCGCTTCTAGAGATTGACGCCGAGCCCCTCATCCGCGCCGATCATCAGGTTGAGGCATTGCACCGCCTGCCCCGACGCGCCCTTGCCGAGATTGTCCAGCAGCGCCACCAGCCGCGCCTGCTTGGTGCCCTCATTGCCGAAAACGAACAGCTTCATCGCGTTGGTGCCGTTCAACTGCTCCGGGTCGAGCTTCGTCATGCTTGTGCTCTCTTCCAGCGCCGCCACCGACACGAACCGCGCGCCCTCATAAGCCGCCGCGATCGCCGCATGCACAGCCGCAAGCGACGGCTTGTCCGGCAGCGCCCAGAGCTGCAGCGGCACCTCGACGATCATGCCCTGCGCATAGCGCCCGACATTCGGCGTGAAGAGCGGCGGATGCGAAAGCCCCATATTCGCCTGCATCTCCGGCACATGCTTGTGCGCGAGGCCGAGCGCATAGGCGCGGAATGCTTCGAGCGTGTAGTTCGACGACGCCTCGTCCTCGAACTCGGCGATCATCTGCTTGCCGCCGCCCGAATAGCCCGACACCGCATTGACGGTGAGCGGCCATGAGGCGGGCAGCAACCCCGCCGCGACCAGCGGCCGCGTCAGCGCGATAGCGCCGGTCGGATAACAGCCGGGATTGGTAACCCGCGACGCGCCCGACACGAGCTGCCGCTGCTCGGCCGTCATCTCGGGAAAGCCGTAAACCCAGCCCTCGGCCACCCGATGCGCCGTCGAGGCGTCGATCACGCGCGTGGTCTTGCTCTCGATCAGCGACACCGCCTCGCGCGCCGCGTCGTCCGGCAGGCACAGCACCACGATGTCGGCCGCGTTCAGCGCCTCTTTCCGCGCGCCCGCGTCCTTGCGCGTCGCCTCGCCGAGCGAGATCAGTTCCAGATCGTCGCGGCCCGCAAGCCGCGCCCGGATCTGCAAACCCGTGGTCCCGACTTCGCCGTCGATGAAAACCCTTGTCGTCATGTCACTCTCTCCGAAAACAAAAAAGGCGCCTCGGTTCCACGAAGCGCCTTTCCGTGAACCCCTGAGGGGATCAGCGCTTCGAGAACTGGAAGCTGCGGCGGGCCTTCGCCTTGCCGTATTTCTTGCGCTCGACCACGCGGCTGTCGCGGGTGAGGAAGCCTTCCTTCTTCAGCGCCGGACGCAGGCCCGGTTCGAAGAAGGTCAGCGCCCGCGAAATGCCGTGGCGGATGGCGCCCGCCTGGCCCGACAAGCCGCCGCCCACCACCGTCGCGGTGATGTCGTACTGCTTCTCGCGCGCGGCTGTCACCAGCGGCTGGTTGAGGATCATCCTGAGCACCGGGCGCGCGAAGTAAACCTCGAGCGCGCGGCCGTTGATGCTGATGCGTCCCGAGCCCGGCTTGATCCAGACGCGGGCAACGGCGTTCTTGCGCTTCCCCGTAGCATAGGCGCGGCCGAACTTGTCGAGCTTCGGCGCGACAGGCGCGGCTTCCGCCGCCGGTGCGATCGCTTCTTTCAGGTCTTCAAGCGTGGTTGTTTCGGACATGGTCATGCGATCCTGAGGTTCTTGCGGTTGCGCGCCGCGAAGTCGATCTTCTGCGGCTGCTGCGCCTCATGCGGATGTTCGGCGCCGCCATAGATGTGCAGATTGCCGAGCTGCTTGCGGCCGAGCGGCCCGCGCGGGATCATCCGCTTGACGGCCAGTTCGATCACGCGCTCCGGGAAGCGCCCTTCGAGGATGCGCTTCGGGCTCGTTTCCTTGATGCCGCCGGGATGGCCCGTGTGGCGGTAGTAGCGCTTGTCGTCGTATTTGGCGCCGGTGAGAGCCACCTTCGCCGCATTGACGATGATCACGTTGTCGCCGCAGTCGAGATGAGGCGTGTAGGTCACCTTGGTCTTGCCGCGCAGCACATTGGCGACATAGGACGCAAGCCGGCCGAGCACGATGCCTTCGGCATCGATCACGATCCACTTCTTCTCGATCTCCGAGGCTTTCGCGGAATAGGTCTTCATTGCGAAACATCCTGCAAATCAAAGAGGGGCCACGCTTGCGGCCCCGGTTCGGCGTGCTTCTAGGCGATCCCCGGAGGCCTGTCAACAACATCCGCCGCACCCGAGGCCCGAAAAACGCTGAAATAACAGTCTTTTGCCGATGGGGTATTATAATACCCCAACAATGAACACGCCGTCGCCGCGATTCATACGGCCTGTTCCACAAAATACCAGTTCACCCAACCCAAAAATGTCATCCCGGCGAAAGCCGGGATCCATGGGCGGCTGCGGCAAACAGGAGAGTCAGATGGACCCCGGCTTCCGCCGGGGTGACACGTTGGTTTGAGTTCGGCGGAAACCGCGCCCGACCCGCCACCGGCCTCACTTCGGCGGGATCGAATAGGTCGAAACCGCATGGGCCACGGGGTCGTCCTCGGCCCCTTCCTGCCACATCCCGATCTCGCCCACCGCCAGCGCGCGGCCGAGCTTCAGCAGCCGCGCCTCGCCGATAATCTCGGCGGGCCTCGGTTTGCGCAGGAAATTGATCGACAGGTTGGTGGTGACCGCCAGCGCCACCGGCCCGATATGCGCCAGCACCGCCGCATACATCGCATAATCGGCCAGCGCCATCATCGCCGGCCCCGAAATCGTGCCCCCGGGCCGGAGATTGCGCTCGGCAAAGGCAAGCCTGAGCCGCGCGAAACCCGGCCCCACCGCCTCGATCCGCGTCAGCGCGCCCCCTTCGCGCATCTGCGGAAACTCGCGCGCCATGAAGTCCTCCAGCGCCTCGACGCTCATCACCGGCTTCAGATCGGCCACCCGCCCCTCCCCTTGTTGCCCGCCGCTTTTACCCGAAGCGGCGGCGCGGTTAAACTCCGCCCCCGCCGCAAAGGAAACCGCCATGCCTCCCGTCACGCTGAAAACCGAACGCCTGATCCTGCGCCCCTGGGCCGACACCGACTTCGCGCCCTTCGCCGCCATGTCGGCCGACCCGAAAGTGATGGAGCATTTCCCGGCCACGCTCTCCCGCGCCGAAAGCGACAATGTCGCCCAGATCCTGAAATCCGACATCGAAATCATGGGCTATGGCTTCTGGGCGCTCGAAGTGCCCGGCATCGCCCCGTTCATCGGCTTCACCGGCATCCGCCCCGTCACCTTCGAGGCGCATTTCACGCCCGCCGTCGAAATCGGCTGGCGCCTCGCCCCCGCCCATTGGGGCAAGGGCTATGCCTCGGAGGCCGCCCGCGCCGCGCTGGCCCATGGCTTCGAAGCCGGTCTGCCCGAAATCATCTCCTTCACCGTCACCGGCAACACCCGCTCGCAAGCCGTCATGCAGCGTCTCGGCATGACGCATGACCCGAAGGATGACTTCGACCACCCGAACCTCGCCCCCGGCCACAAGCTGAGGCGCCATGTTCTCTATCGCCTTCGAGCGGGGACTTAAAATAAAGGTGTCATCCCGGCTTTCGCCGGAATGACACAATGTGTTGTTGGCGCAGACAAACACACCCCACCTGACTCTCCGCTCCGCCCCCGCTATGCTTCCTCAAAAGCAAAACCGGGAGAAGCCACCATGAGCCAGCCCGCCGCGAAAGCCGCCGCCGAACCCTTGCTGATCCGCGAGGACAAATCCGGCGTCGCCCATCTGACGATGAACCGCCCGGCGCAACGCAACGCCCTGTCGCGCGACCTGATGGACGCGATGCAGGCCGAATTCGCGCATATCGCCGAAGATCGCGCCATCCGCGTCGTCGTGTTGACGGGCGCCGGCCCCGGCTTCTGCGCCGGCCACGACCTGAAGGAACTGACCGCCGCCCGCGCCGAGGATGATCGCGGCCGCGCCTTCTACGAGGCGACGATGCGCCAGTGCAGCGCGCTGATGCAGGCGATCGTCCACTGCCCGCAGCCCGTCATCGCCCGCGTCCACGGCATCGCCACGGCCGCCGGCTGCCAGCTCGTCGCCAGTTGCGATCTTGCCGTTGCCGCCGACCACGCGAAGTTCGCAACGCCCGGCGTCAATATCGGCCTTTTCTGTTCGACGCCGATGGTCGCCCTCTCGCGCAACGTCGCCCGCAAGCACGCAATGGAAATGCTGCTGACCGGCGAAATGATTTCGGCCGCCCGCGCCGTCGAGATCGGCCTCGTCAACCGCGCCGTGCCGGCCGAGGAAATCGACGCTACGGTCGCCGAGCTTGCGCGTCTCATCGCCTCGAAATCGGCCCACACCGTTTCGATCGGCAAGCGCGCCTTCTACGAGCAGCTCGAAAAGCCGCTGGCCGAAGCCTACGACTACGCCAGCGAAGTGATGGTGAAAAACATGCTCGCCCGCGATGCCGAGGAAGGCATCGGCGCCTTCATCGAAAAGCGCGACCCGAAATGGGAAGACCGCTGATGCCAACCGCAAATGAGGTCGAGCCCGGCGACATCGAACACATCCTGCGCGAGACGAAACTGATCGCCCTTGTCGGCGCCAGTTCCAACCCGCGCCGCGACTCTTATGAGGTGATGCGCTTTCTGCAGTCGCAAGGCTACCGCGTCATCCCGGTCAATCCGGGCCTCGCCGGCCAGAGCCTCAACGGCGAGAAGGTCTATGCGACACTTGCCGACATTCCCGAAAAAATCGACATGGTCGACGTCTTCCGCAATTCCGAAGCCGCCGGGCCCGTCGCCGGCGAAGCCGTCGCCGTCGGCGCAAAATACATCTGGATGCAGCTCGGCGTCGTCAACGAGGAAGCCGCCGCCCGCGCCCGCGCCGCCGGCCTGAAAGTCGTGATGAACCGCTGCCCGAAAATCGAGATACCGAAATTGGGGGTGAGGCGGTGACCTTGATCGCGCGACCCCTCATCCCTTTTATTGTCACCCCCGGGCTTGACCCGGGGGTCCAGAAGCCGCCGCAAGGCGGCGTCTGTCTTCGAAAGAATCTTCGCCTCCTGTACGTGCCACTTAAGCGAAGATTCTTGCGAAGCGAGACGGCGCGTGCCGCGCCTTCTGGATTGCCGGATCAAGTCCGGCAATGACGACTATGAAAAAGAGTCGAAACGAAGAAAACAAACGAGGCTTCAAATGACCGACCGCAAATTCGACACCCTCGCGATCCATGCCGGCGCCAAGCCCGACCCGACCACCGGCGCCCGCGCCACGCCGATCTATCAGACGACCTCCTTCGTCTTCGACGATGTCGATCACGCAGCCTCGCTTTTCGGCCTTCAGGCCTTCGGCAACATCTATACCCGCATCACCAACCCGACGACCGCCGTGCTCGAAGAGCGCGTCGCGGCGCTCGAAGGCGGCACGGCGGCGCTCGCCGTCGCCTCCGGTCACGCGGCGCAGATGCTGGCCTTCCACACCCTGCTCGAACCCGGCGACCGCTTCGTTGCCGTCAAGCAGCTTTATGGCGGCTCGATCAACCAGTTCGGCCACTCCTTCAAGAAGTTCGGCTGGGACGTCGATTGGGCCGACGGCACCGACCCGGCTTCGATCAAATCCGCCATCGGTCCGAAGACCAAGGCCGTCTTCATCGAAAGCCTCGCCAATCCGGGCGGCATCGTCATGGACATCGCGGCGATTGCGAAAATCGCGCATGACGCGGGCGTGCCCCTCATCGTCGACAACACGCTGGCCTCGCCCTATCTCTGCCGGCCGATCGAACACGGCGCCGACATCGTCGTTCACTCGGCGACCAAGTTCCTCGGCGGCCACGGCAATTCGATGGGCGGCATCATCGTCGACAGCGGCAAGTTCGATTGGGTGAAGTCAGGAAAATACAAGACCATGACCGAGCCTTGCGCCTCCTATCACGGCCTGAAAATCGCCGAGACCTTCGGCCCCATCGCCTTCGCGATTGCCTGCCGCGTGCTGGGCCTGCGCGATCTCGGCCCCGCCATCTCGCCCTTCAACGCCTTCATGATCCTGACCGGCATCGAAACCCTGCCGCTCCGCATGCAGCGCCATTCGGACTCGGCGCTGAAGGTCGCGAAGTTCCTGAAGGACCACCCCAAGGTCACATGGGTCTCCTATGCCGGCCTCGACAGCGATCCCTTCAACAAGCTGATGAAGAAATATTCGCCGAAAGGCGCCGGCGCCGTCTTCACCTTCGGCGTCAAGGGCGGCTACGAGGCGGGCGTCGAGCTCGTCGGCAAGGTCGAGCTGCTGAGCCACCTCGCCAATGTCGGCGACACCCGCAGCCTGATCATCCATCCCTCATCGACGACGCATCGTCAGTTGACGGAGGATCAACAGAAGTCCGCCGGCGCCGGCCCCGACGTCGTCCGCCTCTCGGTCGGCCTCGAAGACCCCGCCGACATCATCGCCGACCTCGAACAGGCGTTGGGAGCGTAGAGGAGCGAGTCCCCTTTTCCCTCTCCCCTCCGGGGAGAGGGAAGGAGCCATCGTCAGATGGCGGAAGGGTGAGGGGGCGCGACACATGCTGCGCTTGTGCCTGCCTCGCTTTTCCAACCTCGTCATTGCGAGCGAAGCGAAGCAACCCAGAGAGCCGAAAATTCGGCATCTGCGGCTCTCTGGGTTGCTTCGTCGCTATCGCTCCTCGCAATGACGTCCCGGGAAATCCCACACCCCTACCGCATCGCCCGGTGCGCATGCCACAGCGCCACCGTCAGCACGATCAGCGCGCCGGCCTGATGCGCCGCGCCGAGCGGGATCGGCACGACCCACAACACCGTCCAGATGCCGAGCATTGCCTGCAAGATAATTGCGAGCAGCAACAGCCCCGCCCCTTGCGCCGCCGCCGTCTTGCGCGCCGCGAACCAGTGCCACAGCGCCGCCAGCAACAAGAGATAGGCTGCGATCCGGTGCTGGAACTGCACGGTCAGATGGTTCTCGAAAAGATTGTGCCAGAGCGGCGACATGCGCAGCAGCCCGTCCGGCAGCCATGCGCCGTCCATCAACGGCCAGGTGTTGTAGACGGCGCCGGCCCGCAAGCCCGCCACGAAAGCGCCGAGGATCGTCTGTAGAAAGACGAAGATGACCAGCGCCAGCGCCGCCTTGGCGATGCCGCCAAGCGCTCGCGTCGCCTTGCCGCGCGTGAGATCGAGTACCGTCCAGACCAGCGCGCCATAGATGAGCGTCGCCAGCCCCAGATGCGCCGCCAGCCGGTACTGGCTGACCTCGGTCCGCTCGGTCAGCCCGCTCATCACCATCCACCAGCCGAGCACGCCCTGCATGCCGCCCAGCACGAACAGCCCGGCAAGCCGCGGCAGCAGCGCCCGCTCGACGCGCCGCGTCACGAGAAACCAGACGAAAGGCACAAAGAACGCAAGCCCGATCAGCCGTCCGAGAAAGCGATGGCTCCACTCCCACCAGTAGATCGTCTTGAACGCGGCAAGCGACATACCCTTGTTGATGAGCTGGTATTGCGGGATCTGGCGATAGAGATCGAATTCGGCCTGCCAGTGTTCCTCGCTCATCGGCGGCAAGGCGCCGGTCACGGGCTTCCACTCGGTGATCGACAGCCCGCTCTCGGTCAGCCGCGTCAGCCCGCCCACCACCACCATGATGAAGACGAGTGCGGCGACGCATCCGAGCCATATCGCGATGGCGCGACGGTCGGCGTCGCTGCGTTCGGCGGCATTGATCCGGGACAGAAGGCTCATGGACCTTAGGAATAGCCGCTGGGGCCGCCCGCGCCTAGCCCACCCGGCCCGCGACGCCTCGCCGCGCCGGTCTATGCAGGCGCGTCCGGATGGGCTAATCGAAAGGCCTCGTTGTTCCGCCCGGCCATTTCGGAGTTCCCATGCGTCTCGGCATCCGCACGCGCAAACTGATCGGCACCGTCGTGCTGTTGATCGGCCTGACGCTTTATTCGTTTCTGGTGATGACGATTGCGGTCAGCGGGCATCTGCCGGAGAACGGCGCGGTGCAGTTTTTCTACTACCTGACGGCGGGTGTCGCCTGGGCCTTCCCGGCGAAATATCTGATCGTCTGGATGGTCCGTCCCGACGTGGCCTGAAACCGGGGACAAGTATTTTTATCCCCGCCCTCGAGGGCCATCCGCAGCACGCGCCGAAGCGCCCGTGACAGATTTGTGACAGTTTTTTGACAGTTCGATGACAGCCGAACGCCGGAAGAGCCGTTTCAGCCGAAGCGGCCTGTCACGACCTTGTTGACCTCGAAGATGACGACGATGAAAAGAACGATCTGAAGAATGGCGTCGATCATCGGCTAACTCCTTGTAGCGTGGCAATAAATGGTCGGAGCGGCCGGATTCGAACCGACGACCCCTTGTCCCCCAGACAAGTGCGCTACCGGGCTGCGCTACGCTCCGACCGGACGAGGAGCGAACCCCTCGGGCGGCGCGGACTATAGACGCGCGCCCCCATCGCGGCAACGGCTCAAACCGGCCTTTTTCCGTTATTTTTGAAGGCCCTTAGCCTTCCTCTTCCTCGTCGGCCCACAGCGTCTCATCGATCTCGTCCTTGAGCGAAATCAGGTCTTCCAGCACCGCCGCAAGCTGCTTGCGGCCGCGCGCGCCGATCGGACGCGCCGGTCCGTCGCGCTCGTCCTGTTCGCCGCGCTCCACCGCCTCGCGCGCAAGCTCCGCGACAGATGCGTCGACCATGCCCTTGCCGGTCTCGGTGACGAACTTAACGCCTTGTTCCCGAAAGACTTTCTGGACGCCCTTGATCGTGTAGCCGTCATTGTAGAGCAGCGTCCGGACGCCGCGCAGCAGGTCCACATCCTCGGGCCGGTAATAGCGCCTGCCGCCACCGCGCTTCAGCGGCCTGATCTGGTTGAACTTGCTCTCCCAGAAACGCAATACATGCTGCGGCACATCGAGCTCGGCCGCGACCTCGCTGATTGTACGAAAGGCGTCCGCTGACTTTTGTATCGTCAAATCAGGTCCCTGCTGGCCTTCTCCAATCCGATGGATGAACGCGGATCTGCTCAATTGCCTCGCCCGCCGCCGCTCAGTCGGCCGCCGCCGACTTGCCGTTCAGCGCCCCGTTGATGCGTTCCTTGAGCACATGGCTCGGGCGGAACACCAGCACACGCCGCGGCTTGATCGGCACTTCCTCGCCGGTTTTCGGGTTACGGCCCATGCGGCCGCCCTTCTTCCGTACCGAGAACGATCCGAACGACGACAGCTTCACGGTGTCGCCCTGCGCCAGGCTGTCCGCGATCTGCGACAGCACCAGCTCCACGAGCTCGGTGGACTCGTTCCGCGACAACCCGACTTCCTGATAGACCGCCTCGCTCAGATGCGCGCGCGTCACAGTTTCCCCCATGGCCTCCACCTCTGTAGTTTCAACCGAAGCCTATTGCTCCCCAGGAAACCCGTCAATATCAATGGGATGGCGGATTTTATTCAAGTGCTAATTTGACGCCTGCCCTAGAATCGCAGCAGCAGAGATCCCCAGGTAAACCCGCCGCCCATCGCCTCGAGCAACACGAGATCGCCCTTCTTGATCCGGCCGTCCCGGACCGCCGTGTCGAAGGCCAGCGGCACCGATGCCGCCGAGGTATTGCCCTGCTCGGCCACCGTCAGCACCACCTTCTCCGGCGGCAGGCCGATCCGCTTGGCCGTACCATCGAGAATCCGCTTGTTGGCCTGATGCGGCACGAACCAGTCGATATCGTCGGCGCTCAGGCCGGTCGCCGCCAGCGATTCGTTGATCGCCTCGGCGATATTGACCACCGCATGGCGGAAAACCTCGCGTCCTTCCATCCGGACATGGCCCGTCGACTGCGTCGAGGACGGCCCGCCATCGACATAGAGCTTGTCCTTGTAGCGCCCGTCGGAATGGAGATGCGCGGTCAGGATACCGCGATCGGCATTCGTTCCCTCGCCCTCTGCGCCCTTGACGACCACGGCCCCCGCGCCGTCACCGAACAGCACGCAGGTCGTGCGGTCGGTCCAGTCGAGCAGCCGCGAAAAGGTCTCGGCGCCGATCACCAGCGCGGTCTTCGACTGCCCGGTGCGGATGAAGGTATCGGCAATGGTCAGCGCATAGACGAAGCCCGAACAGACCGCCTGGATGTCGAAGGCCGCACCGTGATGGAGGCCGAGATCGGCCTGCACCGTGACCGCGGTCGCCGGAAACGTGTTGTCGGGCGTCGTCGTCGCCAGAATGATCGTGTCGATCTCCTGCGCGTCGATGCCGGCATCGGCAATCGCCGCCCGCGCCGCCGCCAGCGCCAGATGCGACGTCAGCTCGCCATCGGCTGCGATATGCCGGCTGTGAATGCCGGTCCGCTCGACAATCCACTCATCGGTCGTATCGACGACCTTCGACAAATCGCCGTTGGTCATCACCCGGGCCGGCAGATAGCTCCCCGTGCCCGCTACAATTGTCCTGATTGTACTCACGAAAGAACTGCCTCGGATGCCGGTGTTTTTGTGTGTTCGCCCTGGCCGGTTGCGCCGGTTCCAAACCCGGCGATCAGGTTTAGGTCGGCGATAATCTTGCTGACGAGATCGGCTGAGGCGACATCGACGGCAACATCGACCGCGGATGCAAAGCCCGTCGCATCCGTACCGCCATGGCTTTTGACGACAAGCCCATTGAGGCCAAGAAAGACCGCGCCGTTCGAAGCGCGGGGATCGAGCTTCTTGGCAAGCGCCCTGAACGCGCCTTGTGCAAAGACATAGCCGATGCGCGCCATCAGAGAACCGGCAATGGCGGCACGCAAATAATCCATGATCAGACGCGCGGTCCCTTCGGCCGTCTTCAGCGCGATGTTGCCCGTATATCCGTCTGTCACGACCACATCGACCGTACCCTTGGCAATGTCGTCTCCCTCGACGAAACCGTGGAACAACATTGGCAACCGCGCGGCACGCAACATCTGCGCGGCGTCCTTGACTTGCTCGGTGCCTTTCACTTCCTCTTCGCCGATATTGAGCAAACCGACAGAGGGGCGTTCGAGGTTGAAGATCACCCGCGCAAAGGCTTCGCCCATGACCGCGAACTGAACGAGCTGCGCCGCATCGGGTCCGATCGTCGCGCCGAGATCGAGCACCACGCTTTCGCCCCGCGCCGTCGGCCAGAGCGCCGCCAGCGCCGGCCGTTCGACATTCGGCATCGTCTTCAGGATCACTTTCGACATCGCCATCAGCGCGCCGGTATTTCCCGCCGACACCGCAACCTGCGCCCGGCCTTCTTTCACCGCGTCGATGGCAAGCCACATGCTGCTCGTCTTGCGGCCACGACGCAGCGCCTGGCTCGGCTTGTCGTTCATCGAAACAGCAACATCGGTGTGGATGATTTCGCTCACCGACGCTACGCGCGGATGCTTCTCGAGCAGCGGCTCGATTTCGGCCGCGTTGCCGTAGATCAGAAACCGGACATCGGGGTGACGAATCGACGCAATTTCGGCACCGCCGATAACGGTCGCGGGGCCGTGGTCTCCGCCCATGCCGTCCAGCGCTATGGTTAGGCCTCGTGTCACCCGGGCGCCCTTTTTCAAATGTCTGCGCCCGCCGCCAGCCGGCGCGCGCCCAGAAGATACAAGGTTGACGATGCGAGACAATAGGCAGATGCGGACGGATATTTTTCGCGATCAATCATTTTTCTTGAGTTTTTCCAATACAGTAAAGGGATTCGGCCGCTCTTCCGCAGCGTCTTCGGCAGCCTCGGGCGGCAGATCGTACGCGACGCCCGGTACGCGGGGATAAGGATCGATCGCCAGCGCCAGCTCTTCCGCGACGGCCTCGCCGATGTCGACCGCGCCGCCGGCCATCGGTTCGGGCGCATCCTCGCTTTCAGCCTCGATCAGCACCTCGCGGGCCTCGATGCCGGCATCCGGTTCGTTTGGATGCTCGGGCAGCCAGCGCCGCGTAAAGCGTTCGTCGACCTGCTGCGTCACGGGATCCAGCGTCACCACGCAAGCCTGGATGACTGTCGCCTTGAAACGGCAATCAGCAGTCAATCCGTGCTTGCGAAACGGCCTGACTTTTGCTGTTCCCCTGAGGCCTTGCAGTTCGAGAATACCGAGACGCCGCGCCAGCGCCGTGCATGTTTCGGCATCGGCGCTGAACTCGATGGTCGTGCCGGATGGAGGCACATCCTTTGCGGCGAGCTTCAGGCTGAATTCCGGAGTGGGTAAGGACGACGACACGGGCGTCACGTCTCAGCCTCCGGCAACATGCGTTGCCGCGGCGCCGGTTGCTGCTGGCGGCGCCGCGAACACGACGCTGCCGGCAACAATGTCGCCGGCGGGCTGCGCAGCGAGAACGGCATCGCAACGCCGCACATAGCCGGCGAGCACCGCCGCGCGATCCGTCATGGCCGGTTCCCCGAACACATTGCGGGCAATCGCGTCCGCCAGTACTGCGTCGCCATCGGCGCGCAATCCGTCCTCGTAGGCGCCGATTCGACCATAGAAGGACGAGGCCAGCGCCTTGATCTTCTTGCCGACCGACAGGTCGCCGACACCCATCTCGCGCAAGGTCTGGTCCATATCGTCGAAAAGCACGTTGAAAACCCGTTGACCGAGCGCACGGCCCTCCGCTCCCCCGCCGCGCAGCCGCCGCAGAACCAGGAAGACATGCAGAGAAACCATCTCGAATCGGCCTTCGATCGTGTCGGGAACGCCGCCATGGAGGTAAAACGCCGGCAGGCGCGCCTGCGCCACCACCGCCCGGTACAGCGAAAAGGCCTCCTCCTCGCCGCGCTGGCGCCCGAAAATTCGTTTCCATATCATGGTTTCGCTCCCGCCGGGCTGCATACGGCTTGCCCGGGGCCGCATATGCCGATTGAATTTACCCGGCGACAAGGGTAGGTCAACGTAAGAACTTTCGATCCGAGGAGCCCCACCATGATGCCGCCGCGTTTGCGCCGAACCACCCGGTCGATACTGACCGCCGCCTGCCTTGCAATGGCGGGTGCGGTATTGGCCGCCTGTTCGCCGCTCGTGGAAGAACGGGGTTACATATTCGATCCCAAAGATCTGACGAAGATCGAGGCCGGCGTCACGAGCAAGGAGCAGGTCCGTACGATCATGGGATCGCCCTCGACAACCTCAACTGTCGACGGCGAGGCCTGGTACTACATCTCGAGCAAGTTCGAAACCTACACGTTCTATCGTCCGCAGGAAATCGATCGTGCCATCGCAGCGTTCTATTTCGAAAAGACCGACGTCGTGCAGGAAATCGCCTATTACGGCCTCGAAGACGGACAGATCGTCAATTTTGTCGACCGCACGACACCGACCCGTGGCAAGGAACTGACGATCCTCGGCCAGCTCTTCGGCAATCTCGGCCGTTACAACGCACCGGGTGCCGGCATCCCCTCCACCGGAACCGGCAACCCCACCCGCAGATAACCCGAGCTATCCCGCGGCAGCGACAGGTTTCTCGAAGAGCCTTTCAACAGCCCGTTCGGCCGCATCCGAAAAAGGACGGAGCGTCGTATCGACGCCCTTCGATTTCAGCATCGCACTGTCGGCATCATTGCGCGCAATCGCCGCGATATGCCCGGTGAACCCCCGCCCGCGAATTTCCTCGACAAGCGCCACACGCGGATCCTGATGCGTGATGCCGATCTCGTGCGGCGGTACCGCAATGATGACATATCGCGCCGCGCCAAGCGGCAGCGACTCGTGCATGTCCGGGTCGAACAGATCGCCATACATGACATTGGCGCGATCGTGGCTCCAGTCGCGGATCACATCGGGATCGAAGTCGACGCCGAGAACGCTGAGACCACGTTCCCGGAAACCCGCATGCAGCGCACGTCCATAACGGCCGAGGCCGAAAAGAATGACGTCGTACCGGGCGGCATGCGCACCGTCGGAAATCTTCTCCTCGCGATGCGCGATCTTGCGCTCGAAAATACCGAGATAGGGTTCGAGGAACGTATAGAGCGGCTGCGAATAGAGGATCATGTAGGTCGACAGGCCGATCGTGATGACGCCGACCAGCGTCACGAGGCCGACCGCATCCTCGCTCAAATGGCCGAGGCCGAGCCCCAGGGCAATGAAGATCAGCGAGAATTCGCTGATTTGCGCCACGGTCAGCCCAGCAAGAAATCCCGTCCGTTTGCGATAGCCCATCAGCCCCATGATGATCATCACGATCAGCGGATTGCCGATCAGCACGAACAGCGAGAGCAGCAGCGCAGGGCCGACTGCATCGCCGACCACGCGCAGGTCGAGATGCGAGCCGAGTGAAATGAAGAAAAACACAAGCAGGAAATCGCGCAGGCTCGTCAGCCGCGAACCGATGGCTTCACGGAACGGCGTCGAGGCCAGCGCAACGCCGGCGATCAACCCGCCAAGCTCCTTGCTGAAGCCGAGATATTCGCCGAGCGCGGCGAAGGCCGCCGCAAGACCCAGCGCGAACACGATCAGCAATTCGGGCGCCTTGGCCATCCGGCTGAGGATGGGGTGCGCAACGCGGCTGACGACCAGCCAGAGCAGGATCAGCGGCACGGCGCCAGCCGCGAGCGCTAACGCGGCATCGACAAGACTGGTCTCTTCGGCGGCGCTCGCGGTCAGCGCCGACATAACGGCCATCGCGAGCACGACCGCAAGGTCCTGAACGATCAGAAAACCAAGCGCGATCCGGCCGTGAAGCGCATCGAGTTCGCGTTTGTCCGACAGCAGTTTGACGATGATGATCGTGCTGGAAAACGTGAGCGCCACCGCGACATAAAGGCTCGCAATCGGCGACATGCCGAGGCCGAGACAGATAAAAAATCCGACGACCGACGTGAAGAGAATCTGCCCGACGCCGGTGTTCAACGCGACCACGCCGAGCGTCCGCACCAGATTGAGATCGAGCTTCAGCCCCACCAGGAAAAGCAGCAGCGTTACGCCGAGCTCTGAAAGCAGTTCCAGATAGTCGGTCGACTGAACGATGTCGAAACCGGCGGGACCGGCCAGCATGCCAACAATGATGAAGCTGACGATCATCGGCTGCCGCAACCAGATGCCCAACAGCCCGATCAGCGAAGCCAGCATCAGGAGAGCCGCTATTTCATAGAAAACTGTCGCTTCCGGCACCGGCCCCTCCCTGTCGCATCGCCTGCAGTCTCAGGCTATTCCGTCCGGCGGTCAAACGTCCCGCGATACGAAAAGGCCCCGCGGGATATCTCCCTCGGGGCCTTTCCTTTTCGGCCTTGAGGCCGGCTTAGTGTGCCAGCACCGCAAGCAGCAGAAGCGCCACGATGTTGGTGATCTTGATCATCGGGTTGACGGCCGGGCCGGCGGTATCCTTGTAGGGATCGCCGACCGTATCGCCTGTGACAGCGGCTTTGTGGGCTTCCGAGCCCTTGCCGCCGTAGTTGCCGTCCTCAATGTACTTCTTCGCATTGTCCCAGGCGCCGCCACCGGACGTCATCGAGATCGCGACGAAGAGACCCGTAACGATGACGCCGAGCAGCATCGCACCGACCGCCGAGAAGGCGGCCGACTTGTCGGCAATGCCAAGGATGATGAAGTACAGCACGACCGGCGAAAGCACCGGAAGCATCGACGGGACGATCATTTCCTTGATCGCCGCCTTGGTCAGCATGTCGACGGCACGCGCATAGTCGGGCTTCGACGTGCCCGCCATGATGCCCGGATCGGCCTTGAACTGACGCCGCACTTCCTCGACGACGGAGCCCGCCGCGCGGCCGACCGCCGTCATGCCCATCGAACCGAAGAGGTAAGGCAGCAAGCCGCCGATGAAGAGGCCGATCACCACGTAGGGGTTGGAGAGCGAGAAGTCCGGGCTGACGCCGGCGAAGTACCCATAGGTCTCCGAGTTGGCCGCGAAGAACTTCAGGTCTTCCGTGTAGGCTGCGAACAGCACTAGCGCGCCGAGGCCCGCCGAACCGATCGCATAGCCCTTGGTAACGGCCTTCGTCGTGTTGCCGACGGCGTCGAGCGCATCGGTGGTCTTGCGCACGTCGGCCGGCAGGTCCGCCATTTCGGCGATGCCGCCCGCGTTGTCCGTCACCGGACCGAAGGCGTCGAGCGCGACCACCATGCCGGCCAGCGCCAGCATCGTCGTCACGGCAATGGCGATGCCGAAGAGCCCCGCCAGCCCATAGGTCACGAGGATGCCGACCACGATGGTAAGGGCCGGCAGCGCCGTCGCTTCCATCGAAATCGCCAGACCCTGGATGACGTTGGTGCCGTGACCGGTGGTCGAGGCCGCCGCCACCGACTTCACCGGACGGAAATTGACGCCGGTGTAGTACTCGGTGATCCAGATGATGAGGCCCGTTACGATCAGGCCGGCGATGCCGCAGATATAGAGGCTGAAGCCGGTGAAGCTCTTGGCGCCCACGGTGTAGGCCGTGTCGAGGCCGATCACGGCATCGGTCACGAAATAGAGCGCGATCAGCGACAGCACCGCCGAAGCGATGAAGCCCTTGTAGAGCGCACCCATGATGTTGTTGCTCTTGCCGAGCCGCACGAAGAACGTGCCGATGATCGACGTCACGATGCAGGCCGCGCCGATCGCCAGCGGGTAAAGCATCATGTTACCGAGACCCGCGCCGACGAAGAAGATCGAAGCCAGAACCATCGTGGCGACGACCGTCACCGCATAGGTTTCAAAGAGGTCGGCCGCCATGCCCGCGCAGTCGCCGACATTGTCGCCGACATTGTCGGCGATGGTCGCCGGGTTGCGCGGATCGTCTTCCGGAATACCGGCTTCGACCTTGCCGACGAGATCGCCGCCGACATCCGCGCCCTTGGTGAAGATGCCGCCGCCGAGACGGGCGAAGATCGAGATCAGCGAGGCGCCGAAACCGAGCGCCACCAGCGCGTCGATGACTTCGCGCGAGCCCGCGTCGAGGCCGAGGTGAACCGTCAGCACGGCGTAGTAGACCGCGACCGACAGCAGCGCGAGACCGGCAACGAGCATGCCCGTCACCGCGCCCGACTTGAAGGCGACGTTGAGTCCGGCCGCAAGGCTGACGCTGGAGGCTTGCGTGGTGCGCACATTGGCGCGCACCGAAACCAGCATGCCGATATAGCCCGCCGCGCCCGAAAGGGTCGCACCGACCAGGAAGCCGACAGCGACCTTCAGCGTCAGCAGATACCAGACGATGAGGAAGATGACGGCGCCGACGGCGGCGATGGTCGTGTACTGGCGCGCGAGATAGGCGCTGGCGCCTTCCTGGATCGCCGCTGCGATCTCCTGCATGCGCGCATTGCGCGCATCCATCGCCAGCACCGAGCGTACAGCCCAGATGCCGTAGACGAGCGCGAGCAGCCCGCAGCCGATAATTGCCCACAAAGCAGTGCTCATTGTTTTGTCCTTAGGTTTCCTTGACGGATTGTACCGGCGGGAATTTTCCACTCGGCCTCCGGCGCGGGGCGCGCCGGAAGTCCTCCCCCTGCCGAATGCAGAAATCGCGCGGAAAGATGCCAAATACGGCATGGGAAAGCAACCGCCCGTCCGGCCGGGGTCCGGACCTAGAAATGACGGTATCCCAAATGCTTGAGAGCGACCGGCCGGCCGGTGCCATCGACCGGAGTTATGCCGTCGGCCGCAGGCAAAACGGTCCCGATCCGGACAATTGGCGTCCCGGTTTCCGCAGCGACACGGGCAATCCCGGCATCCTTGCCCTCCGGCGCGGCGAACAGGATTTCATAATCGTCGCCGCCGCCGGCAATCGCCTCGATCAGCTCGCCATTGAGCGCCAGCGCGGCACGCCCGGCCTCGGACAATGGCAGCCGCTCGAGTTCGATTCGCGCCCCGACCCCGGATACCGCGCACAGGTGTCCCAGATCGGCCATCAGTCCATCGGAAACGTCGAGCGCCGCGCTCGCAATCTCGCGCAGCCGTCCGCCGGCCGCCACCCTCGGCTCCGGCAGCCGGTAGCGGTCCGCCAGGTAGCCCCGGTGCGCGGCGCCGAGCCCCTCAAGACCGCCCTGCAGGACCGTCAGGCCAAGCGCCGCATCGCCCAGCGTGCCAGTGACATAGAGCCCCTCGCCGGCGCTGGCACCACCCCGCCGCAGCATCTGTCCGGCCGGGACTTCGCCGACGGCGGTCAGCGTGAAGCTCGCCGGGCCGGGCGTCCGCACCGTGTCCCCGCCCCAAAGGTCAATCCCGAAAATCTTCTGGTCGGTGGCGAGCCCGCGCGCAAAGGCGCGCATCCATTCAAGCGGCGTCCCCTCCCGCCACGCCGTCACCAGGAGATAGCCTTTAGGCGTCGCGCCCTTGGCCGCCAGGTCCGAAAGGTTCACCCGCATGAGCTTGCGTGCCACGCTTTCGGCCGGGTCGTCGGGAAGAAAATGCACGCCCTCGACCATCGCATCGACGGTCAGCACGGTCTCGCAACCGGGCGTCGCGGCATAGAGGGCGGCGTCGTCCTTGAGCGCCAGCGCCTCAGGCGCGGACACCGCCAGCGGCGCGAACAGTTCCGCAATCAGTGCGAATTCGTCGGGCGTGTCAGCCTTGTCCGGCGGCGCCATGATCCGCTCCCGTGCCGCTCCTGATCTCGCGGCCGAGCCGGTCGAGCACGGCGTTGACGACGCCGGGCTCGTCGCCCTCGAAAAAGGCATGCGCCACGTCGACATACTCGTTGATGACGACTTTGACAGGGATGTCCTTGCAGCGGCGAAGCTCGTAGGCGCCGGCGCGCAAAATGGCGCGCAACGTTGCATCGAGCCGTCCCAGCGCCCAGCCCTTCGCCAGCGCGCCGTTGACCTGGCGGTCGAGCTCGCGCTGCTCGCGCACGACGCCGCGCACGATGTCGTCGAAATGTGCCGTGTCGGCCTCGGCAATTTCCTCGTCCTCGGCCGGCCGCTCAAGCAGGTGCTGCGTGAATTCCTCAATGGCGTCATCAAGCGGCGTGCCCGCAACGTCCATCTGGTAGAGCGCCTGCACGGCGCCGAGACGCGCTGCGCTTCGCGCTCGCGGATCGACGCCTTGGTCTGAGGTTGGTTGTTCGGGCACAGAGGTCATTTCATCCCGAGCGACCGCTCACGCTCCCATGCTGCGCTTGAGTGCGATCATGTCGAGGCAGGCGTTGGCCGCGCCGCCGCCCTTGTTTTTCTGGTCCACCTTGGCGCGCGCCCAGGCTTGCGCCTCGTTCTCGACCGTCTGGATGCCGTTGCCCAAGGCCAGAGAGCGTTCGACCGCGATATTCATCAGCGCACGGGCGGACTCATTCGAAACGATGTCGTAATGCGTGGTCTCGCCGCGAATGACGCAGCCGAGCGTCACGAACCCGTCGATGGCCTTGGTGAAGGCGCCATGCTTCATGGCGTCGATCGCATACATTATCGCTGCGGGTATCTCCAGCACACCGGGAACGGCAATGCGCTGCCACGTCGCGCCGCGCGCTTCGATCGCCGCGATGGCGCCACGCGCCAATTCTTCGGCGAGTTCTTCGTAGAAGCGTGCTTCGACGATCAGAATGTGAGCATTGACTGTCGTCAAGAGGTTGTCTCCTTGGCTCGCCCGGGCTTCGCATCGGCGGCGCTCGTCTTGGTGATAGGCCGTTGTTCGACGATCCGCAATCCATACCCGTCGATACCGACGATGCTCCGGTCGGTATCGGACAAGAGCACCATGTCATGGACGCCGAGATCGAGCAAAATCTGCGCCCCGACGCCATATTCGCGCAAGCGCCGCGGCATGCCCTGCTCGCCCCCCTCGCCCTTGCGCAGCAACATGTCGGAAACGACGGTCGCGGTCGTGTCCCGGATCAGCACGATGATGCCGCGGCCTTCCTCATCGATGATCCGCATCGATTGATCGAGCAGGTCCGACCGCGGCCCGGTGGCGCCCAGAATATCGTCGAAAACATTGATGGCGTGCATCCGCACCAGCACGGGCTCCGGCGTCGATATATCGCCCTTCACCAGCGCCAGGTGCTCGGCATATTCAACCGTGTTGAGATAGACCATCAGCTTGAATTCGCCGCCGGCCTTTGTCTCGACTTCGGTTTCGATCGCGCGATGGATGAAATTGTCGTAACGGCGGCGATAGGCGATCAGGTCGGCGATGGTCGCAATCTTCAGCCCGTGAAGCTGCGCGAACTGCACAAGGTCCGGCAGCCGCGCCATCGTCCCGTCGTCGTTCATGATCTCGCAAATGACGCCCGCCGGATAAAGGCCCGCCAGACGCGCGATGTCGACGGCGGATTCCGTATGCCCCGCGCGCACCAGCACGCCCCCGTCCTTTGCCACCAGCGGAAACACGTGCCCCGGTGAAACGATGTCGGTCGCGCCCTTGGTCGGATCGATAGCGACGGAAACGGTGTGGGCCCGGTCATGCGCCGAGATGCCGGTCGAGATGCCTTCGCGGGCTTCGATCGAAACGGTGAAAGCCGTCTGGTGGCGCGACTGGTTGGTCGCAGACATCAGTTGCAGGTTGAGCTGCTTCGCCCGGTCGCTGGTCAGCGTCAGGCAGACCAGTCCCCGGCCGTATTTCGCCATGAAGTTGACGGCCTCGGGTGTGCACATCTGCGCCGGAATAACGAGGTCGCCCTCGTTCTCGCGGTCCTCCGCATCGACAAGAATGAACATCTTGCCGTTGCGGGCATCCTCGATGACTTCCTCGATTGGAGAGAGATATTCTTTGTACACGGGGTCTCAGTCCTTCTGAACCAGGCGAGCCACATAGCGGGCCAGCATGTCGATTTCAAGATTAACGGGATCGCCGGCTTTCGCCATCCCCCAGGTCGTGACCGCCTGGGTGTGCGGAATGATATTGATGCCGAAGCGGGTCCGGCGCTCGTTTGCCCCTGCGGGAGCGACGTCTTCGACCTCATTGACCGTCAATGAAGTGCCGTCGAGGGTGACGGACCCCTTGGGCGCGATGAACCGGCCAAGCTCCTCCGGCGCCTCGAAGACGAACCGGCGGGACGCGCCCTCCGGTCGTATGTCGACGATATGCGCCACGCCGTCCACATGCCCGCTGACGATATGACCGCCAAGCTCGTCGCCGGCCTTGAGCGCTCGTTCGAGATTGATCCGCGTTCCCTCGCGCCATGTACCGAGCGTCGTGCAATCGAGCGACTCCGCCGAGACGTCGACCGCAAACCAGTCGCCGTCAGCGTCGCGGCCTTTCTCGACCACGGTCAGGCAGCAGCCGGAACAGGCGATGGATGCGCCGATGTCGATGCCGCCGGAATCGTAGTCCGTGCCGATAACGAAGCGCGCGTCGCCGCGCTTCTCAAGCGAGCGAACGCGGCCGACATCGGTGACGATACCCGTGAACATGAACAACTAGCTCCGAAGCACATAGCTGGCGAGCGAGTCCTCGCCGAGCGAGATCAACTCGCGCAGCGCGAAGACCGGCGCATTCTCGACATGCTTGACGCCGAGCCCGGCGATTGCCGGATAGCCGTCGCCGCCAATGACCTTGGGCGACTGGAACCATTCGATCCGGTCGATCAACCGCGCCCGCATCAGCGAGGCGGCAAGACGCGCGCCTCCCTCGACGAGCAGCCGCGTTACGCCGCGCGCCGCGATTTTCTCGAGCGCATCGCGCATGTCCATCACCCTACCCTCGCCCGGCGCGACGTCGATCAGCGTCACGCCGCAATCCTCGAACGCCTTGCGCCGCGCCTCATCACCCTGCGGCAGCGTCAAAATCCAGACCGGTGTCTTGCGCGCATCGCGCACCAGCTTCGAGGTCAGCGGCAGCCGCAGCCGTCCGTCGGCAACGATCCGCACGGGCGACCGGGTGCCGAGCCCGGGCAGGCGGCAGGTGAGTTGCGGATCGTCGACCACCGCCGTTGCACTGCCCACCATGATCGCGTCATGCGTCGCGCGCAGCAGATGCCCGCGATTGCGGGCGCGCTCGCCGGTGATCCACTGGCTCTGGCCTTCATGCGTCGCACTGCGCCCGTCGAGCGAGCTCGCGATCTTCAGCGTGACGAGCGGCCGCGCTTCCGACATCGTCAGAAAGAAACCCGCATTGAGATGCCGCGCCTCGTCGCCGCAGACATTCTCCGTTACCTCGACGCCTGCGGCTTCGAGCATCGCAAAGCCACGTCCGCCGACCTGTGGATTGGGATCGCCCACCGCGCCGACGACGCGCGCGATGCCCGCATCGATCAGCGCCTGCGCACAAGGACCGGTCTTGCCCTGATGCGCGCATGGCTCGAGGCTGACATAGGCCGTCGCGCCCCGCGCCTCGGCGCCGGCGCGCGCCAGCGCTTCCGTCTCGGCATGGGGCCGTCCACCCGCCTGCGTCCATCCGCGCCCGACGATGCGATGGCCCTCACTCTCCCGCACGATCACGCAGCCGACCGCCGGATTGGGCGCGACTTGCCCGAGCCCGCGCTCGGCAAGCGTCAGCGCCATTTTCATGAAATGTGTGTCGTGGGGCCGGCTCATTTTGTTCCCTGCAAGCGCATGCCCGGCGACATCGGCTTTATCGGTCGTCGTCGACCTCGTCGCGCACGGGACCGCCGAGCTCATCCAGAAACGTCCCGAAGTCCCGGGCCTCGCGGAAATTCTTGTAAACCGAGGCGAACCGGACATAGGCGACTTCGTCGAGGGACATCAGCCCTTCCATCACCAGCCGTCCGATCATCGCCGACGGTATCTCGTTCTCGCCCATGCTTTCGAGGCGCCGGACGATGCCGCTCACCATACGCTCAATGCGTTCCTGCTCAACCGGGCGTTTCCGCATCGCGATTTGCACGGAACGCATGAGTTTGTCGCGGTCGAAAGGTACCCTGCGGTTGTTGGATTTGATGATCGTCAGCTCACGGAGCTGGACCCGCTCGAAGGTCGTAAACCGGCCGCCGCAAGCGGTGCAGAACCGCCGTCGCCGGATTGCCGTATTGTCTTCCGTCGGACGCGAGTCCTTGACCTGGGTATCTTCGTTTCCGCAATATGGACAACGCATGCGCCGCCAGCCCCCTGACTTGAAATGTCCGCCGCCTCCGCGGACCTCTTACTTCGGCCCGCCATAGATCGGGAAGCGCCGGCAAAGTTCGACGACGCGCCCGCGGACATCCGCCTCGACTTCAGTGTTGCCTTCTTCACCGTTCTTCGCCAGCCCGTCCAGCACTTCGACGATGAGACGCCCGACCGTCGCAAACTCCGCGGCCCCGAAACCGCGCGTCGTGCCGGCCGGTGTACCGAGCCGGACGCCCGACGTCACCATCGGTTTTTCCGGATCGAAGGGAATACCGTTCTTGTTGCAGGTGATATGCGCGCGTTCGAGCGCCGCTTCCGCAACCTTGCCGGTCAGTTTTTTGGGCCGCAGATCGACCAGCATCAGATGCGTGTCGGTGCCGCCCGAAACGATCGCCGCGCCGCCATCGACCAGCGTCGAGGCAAGCACGCGCGCATTGTCCACGACCGAGCGCGCATATGCCTTGAATTCCGGACGCAGCGCCTCGCCGAACGCGACCGCCTTGCCAGCAATCACATGCATCAGCGGCCCGCCCTGGATGCCGGGGAAGATCGCCGAATTGACCTTCTTCCCGATATCTTCGTTGTTCGACAGGATCATGCCGCCGCGCGGGCCGCGCAGCGTCTTGTGGGTCGTCGTCGTCACGACGTCGGCGAAAGGAAGCGGGCTCGGATGCGCGCCGCCGGCGACCAGCCCGGCGAAATGCGCCATGTCGACCATGAACAGCGCCCCCACGGAATCCGCGATCTCGCGAAATGCCTTGAAGTCGATGACGCGCGGATAGGCCGACCCGCCGGCAATGATCATCTTCGGTTTGTGCGTCTTCGCCAGCGACGCCACTTCGTCCATGTCGACCAGATGATCCCGCTGGCGGACGCCGTATTGCACCGCGTTGAACCATTTGCCCGACTGGTTGGGCGCCGCGCCATGCGTCAGGTGACCGCCGGCCGCGAGGCTCATGCCCATGATGGTGTCGCCCGGCCTTAGCAGCGCCATCATCACGCCCTGATTGGCCTGCGAACCGGAATTGGGCTGCACATTGGCATAAGCGCAGCCGAACAGTTTTTTGGCGCGGTCGATTGCCAGTTCCTCGGCAATATCGACAAACTCGCAGCCGCCGTAGTACCGCTTGCCCGGATACCCTTCCGCATACTTGTTGGTCATGATCGAGCCCTGCGCCTCCAGCACGGCGCGCGAGACGATGTTCTCCGACGCGATCAGCTCGATCTGGGTTTGCTGACGGTTCAGCTCCAGCTCGATCGCCTTGAGGACATCGGGGTCGCTGCTGGCCAGACCGTCGGTAAAAAAGCCGGAAAAGCCGCCGGGCGTGGCGGCTGCGTTGCTCAATGACATAGACCTACCTTCTATTCCGGATGAACTCGCGGCCACAGGCAAACGCGCCACCGCGCGCTCCACGGGCCGCCCGGGATCGATATGGGGCGTGATACCACATATTGTCGGCAGGGGCCAATTCACCACAAATCTTCAGCGACCGGCCGGCGCCACGATCCCCGGGACGAAATCCGCACTACACAAGTGCCGGCGTCGCGCCGACTGCCGTGTCTCATGTATCATTGACTAGAAATCGAAAATTTACTTGGAGACCCAAGTCATTCTCCTATCGAGCGGGGGCGCCTGTTTGAAATTCACCTTAATCGAGACAAATTTAGACGGAATTCATCATAGAAGAGATACGCGATATCCTTGATTGTCGTGTCCAAATCGGGCTAGAAGATGCCTGTTACTGTTGCCGCATGTACAGACGGCGGACGAAGTTCCCCTAAGAGGCATCACGCTCGAATGAACGAGACCAAATCTTCCCCGCAATCCGATGCAACGGAAATGTTGAGCCTGGCGACTGAAATCGTCGCCGCTTATGTCAGCAATAATTCCGTGGCGACAGCCGATCTCTCAGGGCTAATCCGAACGGTCTACACGACACTCACCGACATCGAGCAGGGTGGTGGCCACAAGGAATCCGAGTTGACGCCGGCCGTTCCAATCAAGAAGTCCGTCACGGCCGATTACATCGTCTGTCTTGAAGACGGGAAGAAACTGAAAATGCTGAAGCGCTATCTGCGCTCGCAATACGGTCTCTCGCCCGAGGAATACAGGGCCCGCTGGGGGCTGCCCCACGATTATCCGATGGTCGCGCCCAACTATGCCGCCCAGCGCTCGAAGCTGGCTAAACAGATCGGTCTCGGCCGTGTCGGCGCCGGCAATAGCGGCCCGGCGCGCGGCCGCAAGAAGAAGCGCGCGACGCGCTGATCCGCTAGACGACGATCCCCCCGCCGCCGCCCGGTTCCTCCCGGTCGCCGGGCTTCTTCGCACCAGCCTCCGCTTCGCCCTGCCGGTTCAGCATGTAGCGCAGCTTCTGCAGCGCTATACGCTCAAGTTCGTTTCGCGACGCCGAAGACGGCGCAACGACCGACACCTCGAGATCGCTGGCCACATCGAGCGCCGTCACCTTGACGCTGGTGCCGATCGGCGTGAATTCGAAGATGACCTCACGGCGCACCCCGCCTGCTCCGCTCCTGGAGCCGGCATCGCCGTCCTGGGGACGATCAGGCGGCACGCCGTATCTTGCGGCGCGTCCATACCTGGTCGAGCGCCTTCACAAGATCGCGCATCATGTCGTCGGTATGCACGGGGCAAGGGGTAAACCGAAGCCGCTCCGTGCCGCGCGGTACCGTCGGGTAGTTGATCGGCTGCACATAGATATTGTGATCCTGCAGGAGGTCGTCGCTGACCTGCTTGCAGACGACAGGGTCGCCGACCATCACCGGCACGATATGGCTCTCGCACATCATCACCGGCAAACCGGCATCGGCCAGCAACCGGCGCAGCGTCGCCGCGCGCTCCTGGTGCCGCTCCCGCTCGGCATCGCTGGCCTTGAGATGCCGCACCGCCGCCAGCACGCCTGCGACGAGAACCGGCGCCAGCGACGTCGAGAAGATAAAACCCGGCGCATAGGAACGAATCACATCGACAAGCGCGGACGACGCGGCGATGTAACCGCCCATCACGCCGAAGCCCTTTGCGAGCGTCCCCTCGATGATGTCGACCTTGTCGAGCACGCCGTCGCGTTCCGCGATGCCGCCGCCGCGCGGCCCGTAGAGACCAACCGCATGAACTTCGTCGAGATAGGTCAGCGCGCCGTATTTCCGCGCCAGGTCGCAAATCGCTCCGATCGGCGCAATGTCGCCATCCATCGAATAGACGGATTCGAAGGCGACGATCTTCGGCTGCGCCGGATCGATTTCCTTCAGCAGCGTTTCGAGATGCGCAAGGTCGTTGTGACGCCACAGCCGCTTCGGGCCGCCGCCGCGGCGAATGCCCTCGATCATCGAGGCATGGTTCATCTCGTCGGAAATGATGACGCAATCGCCGAGAATACGCGCCAGCGTCGATAGCGTTGCGTCGTTGGCCGCATAGCCCGACGTGAACAGCAGCGCCGCTTCCTTCCCGTGAAGGTCCGCAAGCTCGCGCTCAAGCTCGACATGATAATGCGTCGTGCCGGAAATATTGCGGGTACCGCCCGAACCCGCGCCCACCTCGTCGATCGCCTGGTGCATCGCTTCAAGCACCGCCGGATGCTGGCCCATGCCGAGATAGTCGTTGGAGCACCAGACGACGATATCCTTCTGGCCATCCGGCGTGTGGAACGTCGCGCGCGGAAAGGAACCGCGATGACGCACGATGTCGGCGAAGACGCGGTAGCGCCCCTCATCCTTCACCGCCCGCAGGGCCTCGGCCAGCTTTTGTTCGTAGTCCATGGCGTCGAAGCTCATCAGCCGCATCCCGTCCCGGGCCGTTCCCGCTGGAGAACCGGCATTTCATGTCTAGCACACCTTAGGCCGCCCTCGCAGCCCGGCCAGACGCGAATTGTCGCATAAAATACATGGGGTTCGGCCAGCCGTCTTGCCAGGGGCGCTAAGAGGGCCAGAGGCCCCGCTCGATGAGAACCGTTTTCAGCAAGGCAGGCTCATCCGTCATCAACCCGTCGACACCGGCATCGATCAGCCGCCGCATTTCGACCGGATCGTCGATGGTCCAGACATGCACCTGCAGGCCAAGCTCATGGGCCCGGTCGACCAGCCGGATGCCGTATTGCCGCACGGGGATCTGCGCACAGCCCTCGACAAACCCGCCCCAGACGAAACCGAGCGGTCCGCTCCAGGTCGAAAACCGCAACCGCGCGGTCGACATCGGGCCCATGCCCGTGCACAGGCGGGGACCGAGCGCGGCGCGAATGCCGGCCGTCCGTTTGCCTGAAAACGCGGTCACGCAGACGCGGTCGATCGCGTTCATGTCCTTCAGCAGCCGGATCAGCGGTCCGGCCGCGTTGTCGCGCTTCGGGTCGATGTTGATCCGGACCTCCGGCCACGCCAGGAGCAGGTCGGCCATCAGCGGGATCGGCTCCCGCCCGTCGACCCGCGCCTGCTTCACATCGGCATAATCCATCTCGGCAATGACGCCGGTCCGGTCTGTCACCCGGTCGAGCTTGTCGTCATGGAACGCCAGCAACACCCCATCGCGCGTCGCATGAACGTCGGTCTCGAGATAGCGGTAGCCGAGATCGACGGCGCCCTGGAAAGCCGGCATGGTATTCTCTGGCCATGCGCCCGCGCCGCCGCGATGCGCGAAAGCCAGCAGTCCGTCATGTTCGAGATAGGGATATTTCGCCGGCCGCATCGTTCCGCCTGCCGCTTCTTGTTTTTCTAGTTTTCAAGCGCACTCGTACTGACGCTGCCGTCGCGCGAATAGACATCGTCGCGGAAATTGACGACACCGTCGTCGGCAACCCATGCCGTCAGATAGACAAGATAAATCGGCACCGGCTGCGTCAGATAGGTGTTGCGATACTGCCGGGATTCGACCATCCGGTCGACACGGCCCGCATCCCACTCGGCATCGTCGCCCTGCATCAGCCATGTCACGAGACCGCGTACGTTTCTGACGCGCACACAGCCCGAGCTGAAGTTTCGCCCCTGCCGGCCGAACAGCGTCTTGGTCGGCGTATCGTGCAGAAAGATCGCCTGGTTGTTCGGGAAATTGATCTTGACCGTGCCGAGCGAATTATAGGGTCCCGGATCCTGCCGAAGATAATAGGCTTCGTTGATGCGCGGGTTCGACCAGTCGACCTGGTGCGGATCGAGTTCGCGGATGTTCGTGTCCCAACCCTGCATGACGCGGATGCCCTGCCGCGTCAGGAAATCGGGATTGGCCCTGATCTTCGGCAGCATGTCCGCCATCGCGATGGACTTCGGCACATACCAATAGGGATTGAAAGTGATCGACGTGACCTGACTGTCGATCTCCGGCGTCTGTCGGCCCTGCGTACCGACGATCACACGCTCGCGAAATTCGACGACGCCATTGTTGACCGCCTCGACTTCCTGACCGGCGATGTTGACGAATACGTAGCGGCGTTCGAGCTTCGGAATGATCTCGCCGAGCCGGCGCAGGTTGAGTTCGAGCTGGCGGATGCGCGTATGCACCGGCACGTTCATGGCCGCCACGGTACGGCGGCCGACGATGCCGTCGGGCTCGAGCCCGTTGCGCGCCTGATAGCGCTTCACGCCCTCATACACCGTTTCGTCGTAGAGATAGGAGTCGCCGTCGGACACCGCCATATCGCCTTCGGCCAGCAGCCGCTTGCGCAGCATCGCGACGCGCCCGTCGCGTACCCCGAGTTCGAGCCGCTCGCCGGCCGGCACACGCTCCCAGCCGCCCCAATTGGCAATCTCGCGATACATCGCAATCGCCTGCGTCAGCGGCAGCAACCCGTCCTCGGCAAGCACCGGCGCGGCCGACCGCTGCACGGCGTCGGCCATCGGCGCGGCTTGGGCATTGGCTTGCCACGGATCGACCCAATGCGTCTCGGACTGTCCATATTGCGTCGCCGTCTCGGCAGATGCCGCACCGGCACCGCCCGCCGCGCATAGCAGCGCCGCCAGTAAAGCCCGGCGAAGCGAAACGCAACTCGCAACTGCCCCGAAAACCCACTTCAAAACGCCACGCCCTCCTTCAAGGCCGGATGTCGCCCGCCCCAGCCTTGTCAATTTGGGACAGTATATCGAAACCGGCCTCCGCATTTCGCGGAAACTGCCCGGATTATGTAACAGCAAACATCAACATTTGTGGCCGTCCGGCTCAGAATCGGCCAGTCTCCTTGTGATGAGTGATGAAATTGCAACTTTCGTGCTCAATGCGGGGGTCATTCTGGCCCTGATGCTGGCCGTTTGGGCCCTCAGCCTCGCCCTGCGCGACGCCGGCATTGTCGACATTTTCTGGGGTCCGGGTTTCGCGGTCATCGCACTGGTGACCTGGGCCGCCGATCCCGGCCACGGCGCCCGCGCGGCGCTCATCGCCGGCCTGACGATGCTCTGGGGCCTGCGCCTCGGGCTCTATCTGTTCATCCGCTGGCGCGGCGAACCCCACGAGGACCGCCGCTATGCCGCAATGCGCGCGAAGCGCGGACCGGCATTCTGGTGGCAAAGCCTCTACATCGTCTTCGGCCTTCAGGCCGTCATCATGCTGCTCGTCTCGCTGCCGGTTCAGTTCGGCATCATGGCGCCGGCGCCCGCGCACCTGACCGCCCTCGACCTCGTGGGTGCGCTGATGGTGCTTGCCGGCCTCGCCTTCGAAAGCATCGGCGACGCGCAATTGATGGCCTTCAAGGCCGACCCCGCCAACAAGGGCAAGGTGATGGACCGCGGCCTCTGGGCGTGGACGCGCCATCCGAACTATTTTGGCGACGCACTGGTCTGGTGGGGATTGTTCGTCATCGCCTTTTCCGTCCCCACCCTCTGGTGGACGGCCATAGGCCCCGCCGTCATGACCTGGTTCCTGATCAACATCTCCGGCAAGGCGCTGCTGGAACGCGGCCTCAGGAAATCGCGCCCCGGCTACGACGAGTATGTCGCGCGCACAAGCGGCTTCATTCCGCTGCCGCCGAAACGGAAGCGATGAGCCCGGCGGCGGTGCCTGAAAATCAGAGACGATAGCGGATCTGGTCGGTCCAGAAGCGTTCGAGCTTGAACAGGGTCGCATTGACCTGCCTCAGTTCGTCCGCCGTGATGTCGGCGACATCGGCGATCATCGCGCAATGCTTCTTGTAGACATCGTCGATCGCCGCGCAGATCGTCCGGCCCTTGTCGGTCAGCTTGACGCGAACCGAGCGCCGGTCCGAACGCGAGCGCTGGTGATGGATATAGCCGGCCTCGACGAGCTTCTTGAGGTTGTACGAAACGTTCGAGCCGAGATAGTGGCCGCGTGTCCTGAGTTCGCCGGCCGTCATCTCCGCGTCGCCGATATTGAACAGCAGCAGCGCCTGCACACTGTTGATCTCGGAAACGTTTATGCGGTCGAGCTCGTCCTTGATCACATCGAGGAGTCGCCGATGCAGACGCTCGACATAGGTCAGCGCCTCCAGATACGCGGTTTTCTTACCCGAATCTTCCTGATCCGCAATGGCATCGGTGGTCTTGATGTTGGTCATACCCATGGGTTGGCCCTCGAACTCGCACGAAACAGCACCGCAGCGGAGCCTTCTGGCCCAGCTTCGCGCCACCATATTCGCCGTCATCCTAACGAGGCCTTAAACCCGCCGCCTTGCGCACCGTTCCGAAGGAAACATGCTTAAAACTATATTTCACCACGAATGAGCTTGATGACGCCGGAGAAGTCGAGACCGTCCTCGCCGGCGGCCTCCATCAACGCATAGAGCTGCGCGGCCTGCGCCCCGAGCGGCGTCGGCGTGCGTGCCGTTTTGGACGCATCCTGCGCCAGCCTTAAATCCTTCAGCATCATCGCCGCGCTGAATCCCGGCGCATAATTGCGGTTGGCGGGCGATGCCGGCACCGGTCCCGGCACCGGACAATAAGAGGTCATCGACCAGCACTGGCCTGAAGCGGTCGAGGAAATATCGAACAGCGTCTGCGCATCGAGCCCGAGCTTCTCGCCCAGCACAAAGGCCTCCGACACGCCGATCATCGAGATGCCGAGGATCATGTTGTTGCAGACCTTGGCGACCTGCCCATTGCCCGCCGCACCGGCATGAAAGATGTTCTTGCCCATCTTTTCGAGCAGCGGTTTCGCCTTGCCGAACGCATCGTCACTGCCGCCCACCATGAAGGTCAGCGTGCCCCCCTCCGCCCCGCCGACACCGCCCGACACCGGCGCATCGACCATCTGCATGCCCGCCTTCTCCGCCGCCGCGATCGTTTCGCGTGCCGACGGCACATCGATGGTCGAGGAATCGATGAACACCGTGCCCTTGATGGCCGCGGCAATCAGCCCGTCATCGCCCAGATAGACCGAGCGCACATGCTCGCCGGCCGGCAGCATCGTCACGACGAATTCGACATCGCGCACCGCGTCGCTTGCGCGCGCCGCCTTCGCCGCCCCGGCCCCCACAAGACCCGCCACCGCCTTCTCGCTGAGATCGAACACCTTGAGCGCGTGTCCCGCCTTCAGGAGATTGCGCGCCATCGGCCCGCCCATATTGCCGAGCCCGATAAATCCGACCTTCGCCATCGCGTCCTCCATCGGCGCTTCTCAGGGAAGCGTCAGTTCCCGCGCGCCCAGCGGCGCAAAATATTCGTCCACATCTCCGGCCTGCATCTCGGCAAGCGTCGCCGGTTTCCACTTCGGCGCCTGGTCCTTGTCGATCACGACCGCCCGCACCCCCTCGTAGAAATCATGACCCTTCACGAAACGCTCGATCAGCCGGTATTCGAGCTTCATGCAGTCCTCGAAATCGCGCGTTGCGCCCTCACGTATCTGCCGGAAGGCAACCAGCGTGCTCGTCGGCGACTTCGTCTCGATCGTGTCGGCCGTTTTCGTCGCCCATTCTCCGCCATCGGCGCGCAGCGACGAAAGTATTTCCGCGACGGACCCCTTCGAGAAATGTGCGCCGATCTCCTTCTGCATCGACGCCAGCGGCGGGGCCCCCTCTTCTTCCGCAACCTCGCGCAGCGCCACGCGCGGATCGGTGCCGCCCGCCAGCCTGTCCTTCAACGTGTCGAGTCGCACCGACGGCACATAGGCATCCGCAATACCGGCATAGATCGCATCCGCCGCCTTTAATCGCGTTCCCGTCAGACCGAGATACATCCCCGTATCGCCCGGGCAGCGCGGCAGGAAGTAGGTGCCGCCGACATCGGGAAAGAGTCCGATCCCCGTTTCCGGCATCGCAAAGGTCAGCTTCTCGGTCGCGACGCGATGCGAGCCATGCACCGAAACGCCGACCCCGCCGCCCATGTTGATCCCGTCCATCAGCGCCACATAAGGCTTGCGGTAGCGCTTGATGAAAGTGTTTAGCTTGTATTCCTCGCGCCAGAAATCGAGTGCCGCCGGATCGCCCGCGCGTCCCCAATCATAGAGCGCGCGAATGTCGCCGCCCGCGCAGAACGCCTTGTCGCCCGCTGCCTCCACGACGACACAATGAATCTTGGGATCGTCTGCCCATGCAATCAGTTGCGGATGGATCGCCCGCACCATGCCGAGCGTCAGCGCGTTCAGCGCCTTCGGCCGGTTGAGCGTGATGAAGCCGGCCGCGCCGCGCCGCTCGAACAGGACTTCGGCTTCCTCGTTCATCGTCAGCCCTTCAACATCTCGCGCGCGATGATAACGCGCATGATCTCGTTGGTGCCTTCAAGGATCTGGTGCACGCGCGCATCGCGCAGATGCCGCTCCAGCGGAAAATCCTTCAGATAGCCGTAACCGCCATGAATCTGCAGCGCCTCATTGATGACGTTGAAGCCCACATCCGTCGCGAAACGCTTGGCCATCGCCGCCTGCATCGTCGCGTCCGGCGCTTTGGCGTCGACCTTGGTCGCAGCCTGCATGATCATCAGCCGCGCCGCCTCAAGCTCGGTCGCCATGTCGGCAAGCTTGAACTGCAACGCCTGGAATTGCGCGAGCTTCTTGCCGAACTGCTCGCGCTCGCCGAGATAGTCCTGCGCGCGCTTCAGCGCCGCCCGCGCCGTCCCCAGCGAACAGGCACCGATATTGAGCCGCCCGCCATCGAGGCCCATCATCGCGATCTTGAAGCCTTCGCCCTCTTCGCCGATCCGGTTCGCCACCGGCACACGCGCATCCTCGAAAATCACCTGCGCCGTCGGCTGGCTGTTCCAGCCCATCTTGCGCTCCGGCGCGCCGAACGACAGGCCCGGCGTTCCCTTCTCGACGACGAGACACGACACGCCCTTCGGCCCCGCCTCGCCGGTCCGCACCATGCAGACATAAATGTCGGAGGTTCCCGCACCCGAGATGAAGGCTTTCGAGCCATTCAGCACATAATGGCCGCCGTCCTTGACCGCCTTCGTCTTCAGCGACGCGGCATCCGAACCGCTTGACGGCTCCGTCAGGCAATAGCTCGCAATCAGTTCCATCGGCGTCAGCCGCGGCAGCCATTTCTGCCGCTGCTCTTCATTGCCGAAACGGTCGATCATCCACGACGCCATATTGTGGATCGACAGAAAGGCCGCCGTCGACGTGCAGCCTTCCGAGAGCGCCTCGAAAATCAGCGCCGCGTCGAGCCGCGTCAGCGCCGAACCGCCCACATCTTCGCGCACATAAATACCGGCAAAGCCGAGCGCCGCCGCCCTGCGCATCGTCTCGACCGGAAAGAACGCGTCCCGGTCCCAGTCGGCCGCAAAGGGCGCCAGTTCGTCGGCCGCGAATTGCCGCGCCACGTCCTGAAATGCCTGCTGTTCCTCGGTCAGCTCGAACCGCATCCGTCGTCCTCCCCGAATGGCGCCCGAAAAGGCGTCGAAGCGGTGATAATCGCCCCCCTTAACCCTGTCAACGAACGGCGCTCCTGCCGCAGCGTAAGGTCACATTGCACCCGTCGCGCCCAGGCGTTATGAGTGGCGCATGAGCGACAAGCAGAGCCCCGCCCCCGCCTTTCCCGCCATCCGCATGCGGCGCAACCGCAAGGCCGACTGGTCGCGGCGTCTCGTCGCCGAAAATGCACTGTCGCCGAACGACCTGCTCTGGCCGCTCTTCCTGACCGAAGGCAAGGGCGTGCGCGAACCCGTCGCGACCATGCCGGGCGTCTCGCGCCTCTCCGTCGACGAAGCGGTAAGCGCCGCCGCTGAAGCCGCCTCGCTCGGCATTCCGGTGATCGCCCTCTTCCCCTACACGGCGGTCGAGAAGCGCGACGCAAACGGCTCGCTCGCAACCGATCCTGAAAATCTCGTCTGCCGCGCTACCCGCGCCATCAAGGCCGAGGTGCCGAATATCGGCGTCCTTTGCGACGTCGCACTCGATCCCTATACGAGCCACGGCCATGACGGCCTGATGAAGGGCGACGTCATATTGAACGACGAAACGCTCGAAGCGCTGGTTGCCCAGGCGCTGGTCCAGGTCGAGGCCGGCTGCGACATCATCGCGCCTTCCGACATGATGGACGGCCGCGTCGGCGCGATCCGTTCGGCCCTCGAAGCGGCCGGACACAGGGACACGCAGATCATGTCCTATGCGGCGAAATATGCCTCCGCCTTCTACGGCCCCTTCCGCGATGCGATCGGATCGACAGGCGCCTTGAAAGGCGACAAGCGCACCTACCAGATGGACCCGGCAAACGGCGACGAGGCCTTGCGTGAAGTAGCGCTCGACATCGCCGAAGGCGCCGACATGGTGATGGTGAAACCGGGCCTGCCCTACCTCGACATCGTGGCGCGCGTGAAAGCCGAGTTCGGCATGCCGACTTTCGCTTATCAGGTCTCCGGCGAATATTCGATGGTCGCCGGCGCCATCGAACGCGGCTGGTTCGACCGCGACCGCGTCATTCTGGAAAGCCTGATGGCCTTCAAGCGCGCCGGCGCCGACGGCGTCCTCACCTATTTTGCGCTCGACGCGGCAAAACTCCTCGCACGCTAACCAAGCCCTGCCAGCCTCAGCGACGCGATGCCGTGAAGCGCCGCAAGGCCGCCCGCCTCCTCGGTGAGGTCTGCAACTTCGTCCACCAGCTTGCGGCGTCTGGCCGCCGCCTTGCGGTCCCCGAGACGTCCGAACATCAACTCATAACGGCCGGGAAAGTCGTCGGCGAACGCGAGATAGGCGTCATGCAACGCCCGCGCGCTCGACGCCGTTTCGAGATCCCCGATCAATATCTCGTAGCCCTCCAGCGCTACCGCCCCCAACAGCTCGTCGAGATTGGCGAAATGCCGGTAGGGCGCCGCTTCCGAAACGCCGGCGCGCCGCGCCGCTTCGCGCATCGTCAGCGCATGCCGCCCGCGAATGTCGATCAGCGTGATCGCGGCATCCATCAGCCCGCGCCTCAAGTCGCCGTGATGATAGGAAGTTTTCTGTCCGCGAAGCCGCGCCCGCATATATCAACCCGCCCTATCGTTCCCTCTTTGTCTCAATATTCGCCATGTTAGCAACGTTAACATAAAAGTCAACGTTAATTTGCGAACGATCCGTGAACGGAGAATCGTGTCGACCGCCAATGGTTAAGAAATGAATCCGTCCTGCGGCCCGTCGATACGCACGATCGTATCGGTAACGAAACCGTTGAAGCCGGTCTGCATCCCGATCGAATAGGCCCCCATCAGTCCAAACTCGATCCAGTCACCCTCACGAATGGACTCCGGCAAATCGAATTTCTGCTTCAGAACGTCGAGGCTGTCGCAGGTCGGCCCGAAAATCCGGAACGGCCGGAGCGCGCCCTCGACCGGTCCCTCTTTCGAGATCGCGCGCACCGGCGGATCGAAATCGCCGTCACGGATTTCCGACAGGCATCCATAGATGCCGTCATTGATATAGAGGTTGTCGCCCTTCCTGAGATGTACTTGCGTCAACACCGAGCCGCCTTCCGCCACCAGCGCGCGGCCCGGCTCCGCAAAAAGCGGCATGTCGAGGCCGAGCCTTTCTTTCGTCGCGGCGATGACATCGAAATAGCCCTGCAGCGAAGCGACATCGACGCCGTGGATCGCCGGAAAGCCACCGCCGATATCGAGATATTCGAGTTTGACGCCGGCCCGCGCCGCCACATCCGCCGACATTTCCATCGCCACCCGGTAAGCGTCCGGGTCGAGGCACTGGCTGCCGACATGAAACGCGAGCGCCGTGCTGCAGCCGCGCCGCGAAGTCTCCGCCAACAGTGCCACCGCCTCATCGGGCGTCGCGCCGAATTTCGACGAGAGATCGTAAACGGCCTTGCCCTTCGGTGTCGCGATCCGGACTTCGATGGTGATGTCGGTGCCGGCAATCTCCGTGACCTTGTCGAGTTCGCTCAGCGTGTCGACAACATAATCCTTGAGACCGTAGACATCGGCCGCAGCCTCCAGCGCGCCGCGCCCCTTCACCGGATGGTTGAAATAGCAATGCGCCTCGGGCAACTGCTCGCTGACCTTGGCGATTTCCGAAATCGACGCGGTGTCGAAATGCCGAATGCCGCCTTCCCACAAGGCTTTCAGCACGAAAGGATGCGGATTGCATTTGACCGCGTAAAGAACCGTGCCCGGAAACCCGTCCACGAAATCGCGCGCCCGCTCCCGCAGCACATCCGGAAAAACACAGAACACCGGATAGGACGGATTGAGCCTCGCGATTACATCGGCGACGGAAGCAAAGCGCAGCTCGCGCGCGGCGCTGCTCATTTCCGCTCCAGGCGCGCAATCAGGCTCGACGTATCCCAGCGTTTGCCGCCCATTGCCTGCACCTCCGAGTAAAACTGGTCGACCGTTGCGGTCACCGGCAGATGCGCGCCGTTCTTGCGCGCCTCGTCAAGACATATGGCGAGATCCTTGCGCATCCAGTCGACAGCGAATCCGTGGTCGAATTTGCCGTCTATCATCGTCTTGTAACGGTTTTCCATCTGCCAGCTTTGCGCCGCGCCCTTCGAGATCACCTCGATGACGGCGGCGGCGTCGAGGCCCGCGCACTTCGCAAAATGGATGCCCTCGGAAAGCCCTTCCACGAGCCCTGCAATACAAATCTGGTTGACCATCTTGGTGAGCTGCCCGGCGCCGCTCGGTCCCATCAGCCGCGCCATCCGCGCATAGGCCGCAATTGCCGGCTCGGCCCTGGCGAAGTCGGCCGGGTCGCCGCCCGCCATCACGGTCAGCACGCCGTTCTCGGCCCCCGCCTGCCCGCCCGAAACCGGCGCGTCGACAAAGCCGATCCCTTTCGTCGCCGCCAGCGCATGAAGCTCGCGCGCGATCGTCGCAGATGCCGTCGTGTGATCGACGAAAACCGCGCCGCGCGCCATGCCGTCGAAGGCACCATCGGACCCGCATGTCACCTGCCGCAAATCGTCGTCATTGCCGACACAGGCAAAAACGATTTCGGCATCCCGCGCCGCGTCCTTCGGTGTTGCCGCGCTCGCACCGCCATGCTCGTCCGTCCAGCGCGCCGCCTTGGCCGCCGTCCGGTTGTAGACGGTTACGTCATGCCCGGCTTTCCTGAGATGCCCGGCCATCGGGTATCCCATCACCCCGAGCCCGAGAAATGCAACCTTGCCCATGACGTCGGCCTCCCACGGATTTACAGCCAGACCTGTCTAGCAGATGGGAGCCGGGCGGCGCAAAACAGCGGAGGAAAGAGTGTGCTAGCGGATTTCGCCTTCGGCGGCGATACGGCCGCTCCGGCAAAGCTGCGAGGAAGTCCCGCTGCAGGGCGCATAGTAGAGCCGCACGATATTGCCCTCGCGCGTCATGTCGTAGCAGTCGCGCGTGCCATACTGGATTTCGGGCGAACTGTGGCACCAGCGGTTGCCTTCGATCCACCATGTGCCGCGCCCGCTGCGGCTGCGCGTGCCCGAACCTTGCGAATGATACATCCGGTGGAAATACTGGATCAGCGTGATTTTTGTCGTCCCGTCCGCGTTGAGCTGGATGATCGTGTTGGTCAGCCGGTTGCCGCCCTGCTGGTCGAGCCGCCCCATCTCGAGATGAAAGGTCTTGCCCACCACCTGCGCGCGGATTTGCCCGGCCGACAGGGAATCGCCCTTGCGGTTGAGGATCGTCTCGGCCGCATCGCCGCCGGCGCCCAGCGCCTGGCCCGCATCGACGCCGCCGCCCGCCTGCGCGGCATCGACGACTTCCTTGATCTCTTCGGCCTCTTCTTCCGGCGGCGGCGTTTCCTCGGAACGTCGCGGCGGCGCCTCCGGCTTCTTCGGCGGCACGATCACGGGCTCGGGCTGCGGAATTTCCGGTTCGGCAACGGGCTCGGGCGGCGCCGCGAAACGGTCGTTGGCCACACCCGCCGAAAGCTCGAATGTCACGGAGTCGCCGCCGCCCGGTCCCGGCCCGCCGAAAATACCGCCCACCGTCAGCAACATCGCCAGAAACAGCAGCATGTGCAGCAGGATCGAAACGAGGATGAACTTCCGGATGTTGAACGTCCGGCCCTCCATCGCCGCCAGCACCCCGTTATGCGCTGCCGCCGCCATCGCTACCGGCCTCTCTCTGTCACGATCGTTACCTGCTTCACGCCGATTTCGCGCAACGCCTCCATCAGCAGCAGCAACGATTCCGCCGATGCTTCCGCATCCGCCTTGACGGCGACGCGGTCCATGCCCTTGTCGGCCAGATATTCGCGGAGCGGACCATGCGCGATCTTCGGATCGACCACCCGCTCGCCAAGCCACACGAAACCATCGGCCTCGACAAGCAAGGTCGCCGGCATCTCGCGCTCCGCGTCGTTCAACGCACCGACCGGCAGTTTCACCGCCACATTGTCGGCGGGCGTCATGGTGCCCGCGAGCAGGAAGAAGATCAGCAGCAGGAACACGACATTGATCAGCGGGATCAAGGTCTCGAACTGGCGCCGTGGCGGATCCTGATCGATGTCGCTCATCATGGCGTGATCTTCTCCACCCGTGCCGTGCCGACGTCATGGGCACCAGCCTGCCGCGCCGCCTCGATGGCGGAAACGAAGGCCTGCGTCTTCGACCCGCTCTCGGCGAGAATTGTCACGGTCATGTCCTTGCGAGCGCCGATGCCAGCCTTGACGGCATCGGCCAGCTTCTCGCGCTCCACCGGCGTCCCGTCGACGCGCAACGTCCCGTCGCCCATCAGCCAGATTTCGACGACGCGCGCATCCGTCGGCAGTTCGTCGGCACTCGGCGCCGGCGTCACCACCGACAGGGATTGCGTCTTCAGGAACGAGGTCGTCAGCATGAAGAAAATAAGCAGCAGAAACACCACGTCGATCAGCGGCGTCAGGCTGGCCATGTTTCTCCGCCGTGCGGGTTCGTCGAACATGAGCGTTGGCTCCCCGTTCGTCTTACTGCGCGGCTCTCGCCGCGCCCGCACCCGGCCGCGCATGTAGCGCCGCGATCACGCGCGCCGAAGCATCGCGCATTGACAACCGGACCTGGTCGATCTTGCCTTCGAGAAGGTTGAGCGCGGTAATCGCCGGCAGCGCGACGATCAGGCCCACCGCCGTCGTCAGCAGCGCCACCCAGATGCCGCCCGACAGCAGCGCCGGATCGACCTGCGTTCCCGCTTCCTCGAGCCGCTGGAACGCCTGGATCATGCCGATCACGGTGCCGAGCAGGCCGAGCAACGGCGAAATGATGCCGATCACTTCGAGCCAGCGCAGGTAGCGCTGCAGCGCGCCGAGTTCCATCGCACCGACGCGCGCGATTTCCGCCGCAACGTCCTCGTCGCGCAAATCGCCGCGCACCTTTGCGCGCACGCCGGCCGCCATGGCGCGGGCCAGCGGCGTCTTGTGCTTCTTGAGGATGTCGAGCGCGCCCGCCGCGTCGCCCGCCTCGATGCGGTCGACCGCCGGGTCGACGAAGCTGCGGCGCGAAAGCCCGGCTGACCAGAACTGGAATATCTTGAGCAGGATCACCGCCGCCGAGATGACGGACAGGACCAGCAGGATCGCGACGATCGGTCCGCCCTTGTCGAGCAGCGGCCCGAGCGCATACCAGGCCTCGGCGCCCCCCGATTCGGCGATAATCTCCGCGGCGCCGTTCAGCGCCTCCCCGGCGCCTTCTACCGCGGCTTCATCGTTTACGGGCGTTTCCTCAGGCATTCTCGACTTCCTCCCGACTGACCAGCTACGCGATCCGCCACAACCTTCCGTCCCTCCCCCAAAAGAGCGTGACGGCGGCGGTTCATTTTAGTAAACTTCATTTACGAAATCACCGCCGGGCCGAGCCGTCAAGCGATCAAGCGCGGCATGGCATCATTTTTTTTGTTCAGTGTAAATTCCGTGGCCTCGCTGCGGCGATAGCTTCAATATACGAGTATCGGACGATTGATCGGCGAAGATCGAGGGGGCAGACAGGCATGTCGCGAGCAAAAATCGACATCGTGCCGGAACAGGCGCCGCCTTCGGACGACCTGCTCTCGCCCCAGCATTTCCTCGAAGTCATCAATGATCTCGGAACCCTGCTCGCCGCCGTCTATGACCGGCGCACCGGCCTGACGCGCAACCAGACCCGCATCGTCATCGAATTGTTGCAGAACGACGGTCAGACACAGACCGAGCTTGCCAACGCGCTCAGCATCCATAAGGTCTCGGTCGGCATCTATGTCGCGGAGCTTGAGGCACTGGGGCTGGTCGAACGCCGAACCCACCCGACCGACGGCCGCGCGAAATGCATCTTTCTGACACCGCTGCTCCACGCCAACAAGCATGTCGGTCAGGAACACTACGCCGCCATCCACGGCACGGCGATCGAAGGCGTTGCGCGCAAGGATTATCTGACGATGCTCGATTGCCTGAAGCGGATGCGCGACAACGTCTCGAAACTCGACGTAAGCGACCGCAAAAAAACCGGCGCCTGAAGGCTTAAAGCGGCGGCAGCATCTGGTAGCCGCCGCGATGATAAAGCAGCGGCCGTCCATCCTCCGCATGATCGAAATTCAGCACCCGTCCGATCATGATCACATGATCGCCCGCGTCGTGCCGCGCCTCGACCTCGCATTCGAAATGGGCAAGCGCGTCGCGCAGCGCCGGACACCCGCTCCCGCGTTCGACGACTGCAAGTCCCGCAAGGCTGTGATCGCCCTTGCGCGACAGACGCGACGAAATTTCCTGATGCTCCTCGCGCAGCACATTGACCGTGAAATGCGTCGCCGCCTCGAACATCTCCAGCGTGTCCGACTTCTTGTCGAGGCACCACAGCACCAGCGGTGGGGCGAGCGAGACGGATGAAAACGAATTGACGGTAATGCCGATCGGCTCGCCGCCACGAACCCGGGTCGTCACCACCGCGACGCCGGTCGTGAACCAGCCGAGCGCATTGCGGAACCGGCGCGCGTCATGGACGTCCACCTCCGTCATTTTCGCGTCCCTGGTGTCGCTCATCGCGCGGCCTTTTTCCTCTCGCCGTCGGCCCCTTTGTCAACAACGCGTTAACGCATTGCGAGAGCCTTGGCCCGGTTTAAGCCATTCGGCCAGGGTCGCGCAACCACGATCCGGCGCAAAACGCGCGAAAATCCGCGCAAATCCTTTTGGTTAAACCCGCTGTTAAGAGCCCCGCCGCAAGAATGGGCGCGAAGGCGGGGCTGGCCTGCATCCCGGCAGGTCTGCGGGGCGAGATACGTACGAAGAGAGTGCTGGGGCAAATGCGGCTTATCGTCGGCATCGTAATAGTTTTGGTGAGCGTCTTCGGCGGTTACGCCGCGATGGGCGGGCACCTCGAGGTTTTGTGGCAGCCCTTCGAAGCCGTCATCATTCTCGGCGCCGCGCTCGGCGCCTTCTTTATCGCCAATCCGCCCTCGGTGCTGAAAGCCGCCGGCGGCATCTTCGCCACGCTCTTCAAGGGCCCCCGCTACGACAAGGCCTCGTTCCTCGAACTGCTCGGCCTGCAATACACGCTCTTCAAACTCGCCAAGGGCAAGGGCAACCTCGCTTTGGAAGCCCATGTCGAAAATCCGGGCGAGTCCTCGATCTTCGCCCAGTTCCCGCGCTTCGCCGCCGACAAGCACGCAGTGGAATTCATGTGCGACTACCTGCGCATGATCACGCTCGGCACAGAAAACGCCCATGAGCTTGAGTCGTTGATGGACGAGGAACTCGAAACCCATCATCAGGAACACGAGCGCATCGTCTCCGCCGTCCAGGCCCTCGCCGACGGCACGCCCGCACTCGGCATCGTTGCCGCCGTGCTCGGTGTCATCAAGACCATGGGCTCCATCGACCAGCCGCCCGAAGTGCTGGGCGGCCTCATCGGCGGCGCCCTTGTCGGCACCTTTCTCGGCGTCTTCGTGGCCTATGGCTTCTTCGGCCCGATGGCGCAGTCGCTGCGCAACACCTATGAAGCCGAGGCGAAATACTACCTGTCGATGAAGGCCGGCCTCCTTGCCCACATGGCAGGCTATGCGCCCGCCGTTTCCATCGAATTCGCGCGCAAGGCGCTGATGACGGAAGTACGCCCGACCTTCATCGAGGTCGAACAGTCGACCGCCGCGCTGCAGCCCGGCGCCGCCGGTTAAAGCGGCGCGGGGAGTTCCGGCATGGCCGCGAAGAACGAACAACCGATCATCCTGAAAAAGGTCAAGAAGGTCGTCCACGCCCATCATGGCGGCGCGTGGAAGATCGCCTATGCCGATTTCGTGACCGCGATGATGGCCTTCTTCCTGCTGATGTGGCTGATCAGCATGACAACGCCCGAACAGAAGCAGGGCCTCGCCGACTATTTCGCGCCCGCCAATGTCAGCCGCTCGACGAGCGGCGCCGGCGGCATCATGGGCGGCACCGCCTTCGACGAAACCGGCGCCCGCATGCCCGGCACCAAACCGCAAATCGTGATGACGGTCTCGACGCCCGCCCAGCCGAAGAGCCCGGAAACGGCCGAGGAAAAAGCCGCCGCCGCGCAGATGGAGAAACTGCTCAAGGAAAAATCGGCGCGCGACGAACGCAACTTCCGCAGCGCCGCCGAAAGCATCCGCCAGGCCATGCGCGAAAACCCCGACCTCGCCCAGCTTTCGCGCAACGTCATCGTCGACGAAACGCCGGAAGGCCTGCGCATCCAGATCGTCGATCAGGACGGCCGCTCGATGTTCCCCGCCGACATGGCCGAGCCCTATGAACGGACGCGCAAGCTGATCGACGAAGTGGCGAAAATACTGATCAAGCTCCCGAACCGCGTCAGCATTTCCGGCCACACAGACTCCAACCCGGTGACCGGCAAGGCCGGCTATGGCAATTGGGAACTGACCGCCGACCGCGCCAACGCCACCCGTCGCATCGTCGAACAGGCCGGCCTCTCCAGCGACCGCATCTACCAGGTCATCGGCAAGGCCGACAGCGACCCGCTCTTCCCCGAAGACCCCTATATGGCCGCCAACCGCCGCCTGTCGATCGTGCTGCTGCGCGAGGCGCCGGTCACTCCGCCGGGCTTCAGCCCCTGAGCCCTCGGCCCGGGACATTCTAGCAAAACCTATGGCCGTCGGCGCTTATGCGCCGCAAGCCAAGGGCGCGGATGCGCCCGCCCGGCGCTTGAGGGCAACAAAGGGGAAGGGCAATCGGGGCCACCCGATTGCCCTGACCATCGGCCCTTGCCTTGGCGCCGATCTGGTCTTAAGTCTCACCTCTCGGATCGTCGGGACCCCCAGTTCGGCGCCTGGAGAAAATATGAGCGAACAGAACCAGATAGCCCGCACTTCTCCATTTCCATCTGAAGAGTGGCGCTGGTCGGCCGACGCATTCCGCGGCGTAATCGCTGCCCGCTGCTTCGCTTTTCTCGCCGACCTGCTGGTGATCTGCGTCCTTCTTCTCGCGGCGAACATCCTCTTTGTGTTCCTCGGTATCCTGACCTTCGGCCTGCTCTGGCCGGGCGCCGCGCTGACGCCGCTGATCGCGCTGGCCTATTTCACGTTGACCCTGGGCGGCCGCCATTCGGCGACGCCGGGCATGCGCTGGCAGGGCATCGAACTGCGCACCTGGGACGGCCGCCGCCCCGGCTACCTGCAGGGCGCGCTGCAGACGATCCTCTTCTATGTCACGACCGCGGCCATCACGCCGCTCGTCCTGCTCGTTCCTCTCTTCAACGAGCGCCGCCGCTGTCTCCACGACTATCTCTGCGGCACCGTTTTCGTCCGCCGTTCCGTTTAGCCGCCGTCCCGTGAACCCGCGAGGCTGATGCGCGCATGGAAACGCTGACCCCCTTCGTCTGGCAGATGTGGGCCGTCTACGCGATGGTGCTGGCGGCCGTGGTGCTGTTCAGCATGGAACGCCTGACGCTGGAAATTTCGGCGCTGGTGATCCTGACCGCCCTGCTGGTCTTCTTCTATCTCTTCCCGGTCCCCGGTCCCGACGGCCGCAATCTGCTCGGCACGACGGCGCTGATGTCGGGCTTCGCCAATCCTGCATTGATCGCGGTGCTCGCGCTGCTTGTCATCGGACAAGGCATGTTCCAGACCGGCGCGCTTGACGGCGTGACGCGCACCGTCGCCGATTTCGGCTCGCGCCATCCGGCCCGCACAATCTTCCTGACATTTCTGCTGATCGGCTTCGCCAGCGCCTTCCTCAACAACACGCCCATCGTCGTGATGTTCATTCCGGTACTCGCGACGCTCGCCGGCCGCTTCGGCCAGCGCGCGCCGAAAGTGATGATGACGCTGAGCTTCGTTTCGATCCTCGGCGGCATGACGACGCTGATCGGCTCCTCGACCAACCTGCTCGCCGCTGGTGTTGTGCTGAACACGCATCTGCCACCCATCGGTATTTTCGATTTCGTCGTGCCAGGCGTCTTTCTGGCGACCATCGGCTTCCTCTACGCGACGCTCGTCGTGCCGCGCCTCGTCCCGGACCGCGCCGGACCGGCACAGGAGATCGGTGGTGCCGATCAGGGCAGCGGCAAGCAATACATCGCCCAGATCGAGGTGAACGCCGGCCACCCGCTGGTCGGCATCGGCGCCATTGCCGGCCTTTTCCCGCCGCTGCGCGACATGACGGTCCGCATGATCCAGCGCGGCGAGCATCCGATCCTGCCGCCTTTCGAGGATGTGACACTGGTGCCCGGCGACGTCATCATCATCGCCGCCACGCGCCAGACGCTGACGGCCTCGCTGAAATCGGGCTCGAAGATATTCGAGGGCATGCTCGAGGAACGCTTCGCCGAAGGCGCCGGCAATGGCGACGCGCCGTCCCGGCCGGGCGGCGAGCTGACGCTGGTCGAGGCCGTCGTCGCGCCCGGCTCGCGCATGATCGGCCAGACCATCGAACAGATCGCCTTCCGCCACCAGACAGGCTGCATCGTGCTCGGCGTCCAGCGCCGCAGCCGCATGATCCGCACCCTCCTCAACGACATCCGCCTCGAAGCGGGCGACGTCTTGCTGGTGCTGGGCAAGAGCGCCCACATCCAGGAACTGCGTCACAACCGCGACGTGCTGCTGCTCGAATGGTCGGCAACCGAACTGCCCGACCCGAAGCTCGCCCACCGGGCGCTTGCCGTCTTCGGCATCATGGTCGCGACGGTGCTGCTCGGCTGGCTCCCCATCGAAATCGCGGCCGTTGCCGGCGCCGGCGCCATCATCGCCACCGGCGTCCTGAACGTCCGCCAGGCCGCCCGCGCCATCGACCGGCGCATCTTCCTGATGGTCGGCGCGATGCTCGGCGTCGCCACCGCGCTCGACGTCACCGGCGGCGCGCAGGCGATCGCCCAGGCCTCCGTCGCACTCTTTTCGGGCTACGGCGTCCCGGTGATTCTCTCGGCCTTCTTCCTCGCCGCCGCCATCACCACCAACGTCCTCACCAACAACGCGACGGCCGTTCTCTTCACCCCCATCGCCATCAGCACCGCAAACCAGCTTGGCGTCGATCCGATGGTTTTCGTCTATGCGGTGATCTTCGCCGCCAACTGCTCCTTCGCCACGCCCATGGGCTACCAGACCAATCTCCTGGTTATGGGACCCGGCCACTATGAATTCCGGGATTTCGTGCGCGCCGGCACCCCCCTCGTCATCTTGCTCTGGCTGGCCTATTCTTTCTTCGCGCCCTGGTACTACGGACTGTGATCCGCCGGGGCGCCGGTGAAATGAGCTGACAGGCGCTGACAGACCGTGACCGACCAATCCCGCATCCGCTTCCCGCAGTTCTACATCACGACGCCGCAGCCGTGCCCGTATCTGGCCGGCCACTACGAGAAGAAGGTCTTCACGCATCTCCTTGGCGACGAACCCGTTTCGCTGAACAACATGCTGACCCAGGCCGGCTTCCGCCGCAGCCAGAACATCGCCTACCGCCCCGCCTGCGACAACTGTACGGCCTGCGTCTCGGTCCGCGTCATCGTCGACCGCTTCCGGCCCGGCCGCACTTTCCGCCGCCTGATCGCCCGCAATGCTGATCTCTCGGTCGGCCTGCGCGCGCCCCGCGCCACCGACGAGCAATACGCGCTGCTGCGCCGCTATCTCGACAGCCGCCACGCCGATGGCGGCATGGCCGACATGGCGCCGGTCGACTATGTGGCCATGATCGAGGACACCACGGTCGCCACCCGCATCGTCGAATACCGGTTGCCGCACAGCGGCGACGCCGACGGCCCGGGACCGCTCGCCGCCGCGGCGCTGACCGACACGCTCGATGACGGCCTGTCGATGGTCTACAGCTTCTACGACCCTTCCGAGACCGCCCGCAGCCTCGGCACATGGATGGTCCTCGACCACATCGAGCGCGCCCGCCTGCTCGGCCTGCCCTACGTCTATCTCGGCTATTGGGTCGATGGCAGCCGCAAGATGGCCTACAAGACCCGCTTCCAGCCGCTCGAAGCGCTCGGCTTCCACGGCTGGAGCGAAATGACGCCGTCCGCCGGCTGACCTCAACCCTGCCTCCTAACCCCTTGTTTTCAAATGCCGTTGCGCCCCGCGCGGGCACGCCTATACTGGCCCCGCTTCGACGCGTCGGCGTCAGGGGAGAAGTAATTCGGGAGTCATCGATGAAGCGCCGTTCGTTTCTGGCGGGAGCCGGTACAGCCGCCCTCGCCGCCGCGTCCATGCCCGCGCCGGCCATCGCGCAAGGCGCGCCGCGGCAACTGAAAATGGTCACCACCTGGCCGAAGAATTATCCCGGCCTCGGCACCTCGGCCGAACGTCTGGCGACCCGCATTCACGAAATGACCGAGGGCAAGGTCGACATCAAGGTCTTCGCGGCCGGCGAACTGGTCCCCGCGCTTGAATCCTTCGACGCCGTGTCGAGCGGCGCCGCCGATATCTATCACGGTGCGGAGTATTACTGGCAGGGCAAGTCGAAGGCCTACAACTTCTTCACCGCCGTGCCCTACGGCATGACCGCCAACGAAATCAACGGCTGGATCTATCATGGCGGCGGACAGCAGCTCTGGGACAATCTGGCCAGGGGCTTCAACATCAAGCCGTTCATGGCCGCCAACACCGGCGTGCAGCTTTCCGGCTGGTATCGCAGCGAAATCAATTCGCTCGACGATCTGAAAGGTCTGAAGATCCGCATGCCGGGCCTCGGCGGCGAAGTGATGCGCCGCCTCGGCGCCGCCGCCGTCACCCTGGCAGGCCCCGACATCTTCCCGGCCTTGCAGAACGGCACCATCGACGCCGCCGAATGGGTCGCGCCGTGGAATGACATGGCCTTCGGTTTCTACCGTATCGCGAAGTTCTATTACTGGCCGGGCTTCCATGAGCCGGGATCGAGCCTCGCCGCCGGCTTCAATCTCGGCGTCTGGGAAAGCCTCACCAAACAGCAACAGGCTGTCGTCCGCGCCGCCTGCGCCGCCGAAAACGATTACACGCTGGCCGAATACACCCATCACAATGGCAGCGCGCTGAAAACGCTGGTCGAACAGCACGGCGTCCAGATGCGCAAGTTTCCGGCCGACGTGCTGGCCGGCTTCAAGAAGGCCTCGCGCGAAGTTCTCGAAGATGCCGCCGCAAGCGATCCCGTTACCGCCGAAATCTATACAAGCTTCCGCGAAGCCCTCGATATCTCCGAGGAATGGACGCGCATCGGCGACGAAGGTTTCGTGGAGGCGCGCCGCAACTGAAGCGGGGCTCGACCGGACGCATGAACGCACTCGCCCGCCTCGCCACCCTGATCGACGCCCTGAACGAGCGCGTCGGCCGCGCCGTCGCGTGGCTCGCGCTCGCCATGGTGCTGGCGCAGTTCGCCGTCGTGCTGATGCGCTACATTTTCGGCGTCGGTTCGGTCTGGGCGCAGGAATCGATCGTCTACATGCACGGCACGCTGTTCATGCTGGCGGCGGGCTACACGCTGCTGCACAACGGCCATGTCCGCGTCGACGTCTTTTACCGCACCGCCTCGCCTGCCTATAAGGCCCGCGTCGATCTCCTCGGCACGCTGCTTCTGCTCTGGCCGGTCTGCTTCCTGATCTTCTACGTCGCCTTCCCCTATGTCGAAAGCTCCTGGGCGGTGCGCGAAGGCAGCCGCGAGACCAGCGGCATTCAGGGCGTCTACCTGCTGAAAAGCGTCATCCTCGTTTTCGTCGTCCTGCTGGCGCTGCAGGGCCTTTCAACCGTCATTCATTCGCTGCGCGTTCTCGCCGGGCTCGAAAAGCCTGTCGAGGAAGCCTCGCCCGTTCTCTAGGCCCCGCCAATGGACCTGCGCGACTCGCTCGACCTCCTGATGTTCGCGATGCTCTGCGTCGTCTTGCTGACGGGCTTTCCGGTCGCCTTCACGCTGGCCGGCATCGCGCTGATCTTCGGCCTGATCGGCATGGCTTTCGGCGTCTTCGATTTCGGCTTCATGGCCGCGCTGCCGCAACGCATCTACGGCAACATGACCAACGACGTGCTGATCGCCGTGCCGCTCTTCGTCTTCATGGGCACGATGCTGGAGCGCTCCCGCGTCGCCGAGGAATTGCTCGAAAACATGGGCCGCCTCTTCGGCCGTCTGCGCGGCGGTCTCGGCATTTCGGTCTCGGTCGTCGGCGCGCTCTTGGCCGCCTCCACTGGCATCGTCGGCGCCACCGTCGTCACCATGGGCCTGCTGGCGCTCCCCACCATGCTGAGGCGCGGCTACGACCCGGCGCTGGCCTCGGGCTCGATCGCGGCGGCCGGCACGCTCGGCCAGATCATCCCGCCTTCCATCGTGCTGGTGCTGCTCGGCGACCAGCTCGCCAATTCCTATCAGCGCGCCCAGCTCGATCAGGGCATCTTCGCCCCCGAAACGCTCTCGGTCGGCGATCTCTTCGCCGGCGCGCTGATCCCCGGCCTGATGCTGGTCGTCTTCTACATCCTCTACCAGATCGTCCGCGCCGCGCTCGATCCGAAATCGTCGCCCGCCATGCCCGCCGACGACACACTCTCGACCGCCGAGCTCTACCGCCGCACGCTGCGCGCGCTGATCCCGCCCGTCGCGCTGATCGTCGCGGTCATGGGTTCGATCCTCGGCGGCATCGCGACACCCACCGAAGCCGCCGCCCTCGGCGCCATCGGTTCGATCCTGCTGGCCGGCGACCGCCTGCAGGGCATGAAATTCCCGGCCCGCCTCGCCGCGCTCTCGCTGATCGCGCTCCTGACCCTCACCTGGGCGATGGACTTGCGCACCGCGCGCAGCGAAATCTCCGACGCCGACCAGGCCGGCATCTGGCTCGCCTATGCGCTCTGCGCCGGCGTCGCCTACGGCCTCCTCGCCTGCCTCATCCGCCTCCTTGGCGGCAAGGTCCTCACCGATGTCATGCAGTCGACGGCGCGCATCACCTCGATGGTCTTCGTCATCCTGATCGGCGCGGCGCTCTTCAGCCTCGTCTTTCGCGGCCTCGGCGGCGACGACACGGTGCGCGAATTTCTGACCTCCATGCCGGGCGGCCCCATGGGCGCCGTCATCACCGTCATGGCGATCATGTTCCTGCTCGGCTTTTTCCTCGACTTCATCGAGATCATTTTCGTCGTCGTGCCCATCGTCGCGCCGATCCTGCTGATGATGGGCGTCGATCCGGTCTGGCTCGGCATCATGATGGCGATCAACTTGCAAACCTCCTTCCTGACGCCGCCCTTCGGCTTCGCGCTCTTCTATCTGCGCGGCGTCGCCCCCGACACCGTCACCACCATGCAGATCTACCGCGGCGCCGTACCTTTCGTCCTGATACAGATATTCGCGCTCGCGGTCATCGCCATGTTCCCCGCGCTCGCGACATGGCTCCCGAAACTGTTCTTCAGCGGATTGTAAAACCTTATGTCCAGAGTACCGCCGTCCCGCGACCCCAACGACGTTGCCGACTCGGCCGGCCGCAACATGATGCGCATCGGCCTGGTCGCGATGGCGGTCGTCGGCGTCGTCACCTTCTTCATCGCCACCGGCCGCGTCGAACTTGACGAACCGCTCGTCGTCACGGCAACGCCGGTCCAGGTCGGCACATGGATCGCCGGCGCGCCGGTAAAGCTCGATGTCGAAGTGCAGATCGTCAACAACAGCGACGAGGGCCTCCCGCTCGAGGTCTCATCGCAATGCGAGATTTTCCGCTGGATCGTCCTCGACGCCGAAAGCGAATTCGTGCAGTCGCAGTCCGGCGGCGAGGCTTGCGTCGAGGTTCCGGTTTCGGGCTTCCTCGATCCGAAACACTCGCTGACCGGCGCCTACACGCTGGAGCTCGATCCCACCCGCGTCAAACCCGGCGAATACCGCCTCCTCGCCCGCTACTGGGGCCACGAGATCCGCCAGCCCTTCACGGTCAGGTAGCGGCCCTCAAACCGCGCCGAACGCGCCGCCGAATTTCCGGTCCGCCGGAAAACCCTTCGGCGGCAGACGTCCGGCCTGCGCGCGCACGCCGATCCAGTCTTTCAAATCGGGGAAGTTGCGCGCCCGCCCGCCCTTGTCGTAGGTCGTCAGCCCCTCTTTCAGCGTGAAGGTCTTGATGTCGGCAAGCCCGCCATCGCCGTAGCGTTGCAGGCGCACGCCCTTGCCGCGCGTCATCTCCGGCAGTTCCTTCAGCGGGAAAATCAGCAGCTTGCGGTTCTCGCCGATCGCCGCCACATGATCGCCCTGAACCGCCGCACAGGCCGCCGCCTCGTCGGTCCCGCCGACATTCAGCACCTGCTTGCCGGCGCGCCGCATCGCCACCACCTCGTCTTCCGGCACCACGAACCCGTTGCCCTCATGCGAGGCGACGATCAGCTTGCGTCCCGGCCGGTGTACGAAAATCTCGACCACATCGTGGCTCTCGTCCATGTCGATGGCCAGCCGCAACGGTTCGCCATGCCCGCGCCCGCCCGGCAGCTTGTCGGCACTCAGCGTATAGAAACGTCCGTCGGTCGCGAAAATCAGCACCTTGTCGGTCGTCTCGGCATGCAGCATGAATTTCTCGCCGTCGCCTTCCTTGTATTTGATGTCGGCATCGGCCCCGAGATGCCCCTTCATCGCGCGGATCCAGCCCTTCTTCGAACAGACGACGGTGATCGGCTCCTTCTCGATCATCGCCTCGACCGGCACGAACTCGATCTTCGGCGCATCGGTGAATGTCGTCCGCCGCTTGCCGAGTTCCGTCTTCGGCCCGAACGTTGCCCGCACCTCTTTTATCTCCGCGGCCACCCGTTCCCACTGTTTGGCATCCGACCGGACCAGCCCCTTCAGCTCCTTCTGCTCGGCCGACAGCTTCTTGTGCTCGCCCTTGATCTCCATTTCCTCAAGCTTGCGCAAACTCCGCAGCCGCATGTTGAGGATCGCCTCGGCCTGGTTGTCGCTGAGCTTGAATTTCTTCATCAGCTTGGGCTTCGGCTCGTCCTCCTCGCGGATGATGCGGATCACCTCGTCGAGGTTGAGATAGGCAACGAGATAGCCTTCCAGCACTTCGAGCCGCCGCGCGATCTTGTCGAGGCGGAAATTCGAGCGCCGGACCAGCACCTCCTTGCGGTGTTCGAGCCAGGCGCGCAACGCCTCGCGCAAATTCATCACGCCCGGCACCTGCCCCGCCGACAGCACATTGAGATTGAGCGGGAAGCGGCTTTCGAGTTCGGTCGAGCGGAACAGCGTCTCCATCAGTTGCGCGGGCTCGACGCTGCGCGACTTCGGCACCAGCACCAGCCGGATTTCCTCCGCGCTCTCGTCGCGCACGTCCTCAAGCAGCGGCAGCTTGCGCGCCTGCAGCAGTTCGGCGAGCTTCTCCACCAGCTTCGACTTCTGCACCTGATAGGGAATTTCGCTGACGACGATCTGCCAGCCGCCGCGCGCCAGATCTTCCTTCTCCCACCGCGCCCGCACGCGAAAGCCGCCGCGCCCGGTCTCGTAGGCTTCAAGGATCGCCTCGCGCGGCTCGACGATAATGCCGCCGGTCGGAAAATCCGGCCCCTGCACGAACTCGACAAGCTTCGCCGTCCGCGCATTCGGATATTTGATCAGATGCAGCGCCGCGTCGCACAGCTCGGCCGCATTGTGCGGCGGAATGCTGGTCGCCATGCCGACCGCGATCCCCGCCGCGCCGTTCGCCAGCAATTGCGGAAAGGCCCCCGGCAGCACGATGGGCTCGCTGTCCTCGCCGTCATACGTCTCGCGGAAATCGACCGTGTCTTCTTCGAGCCCCTCAAGCAGCAGCCCCGCCACTGCCGTCAGCCGCGCTTCCGTGTAGCGCATCGCCGCCGCGTTATCGCCGTCGACATTGCCGAAATTTCCCTGCCCGTCGACCAGCGGATAGCGCACCGAAAAACTCTGCGCCAGCCGCACCAGCGCGTCATACACCGACTGATCGCCATGCGGGTGATAGCGGCCGATCACATCGCCCACCACGCGCGCCGACTTCTTGAACCCTGACCCAGGATCGAGCTTCAACTGCCGCATCGCGAACAGCACCCGCCGATGCACCGGCTTCAGCCCGTCGCGCACATCCGGCAGCGCCCGATGCATGATCGTCGACAGCGCATAGGCCAGATACCGCTCCTCCAGCGCCTCGCGCAGATTGACTTCATGCTCCGGCTCGATCGGCGGCGGCGTAACGGCTTTGGTCATGTTCTCGAACTCTTTATTCCCTCACCGTCATTGCGAGGAGCGAAGCGACGAAGCAACCCAGAAAGCCACAAACTCGGAATATGCCGCCTTCTGGGTTGCTTCGCGGAGCCTGCCCTCGGGATCGCCAAAGGCGATACCCGTGGGCTCGCAATGACGGCTTTGTTGATGCGCACTTCTATCATACCAGCGATTCGCCCTCACAAACCCCGCGCCAGCTTCTCCATCAGGCGTATCCGCGCATCGGGCAAATGCCGCCCTTGCGGCGCATAGAGATGCCGTTCGAGAAAATGCCCGGTCATGCGCAAACCCTCGGCGACCTCCGCCGCGCTCGCCTCGCCGCCTTGCGTCGACAGCAGAAAACCCGGCAGCCGGAAAAGCCTGTCCTTGTAGGCCTCGCCCGCTTCGCGGCTCACCGCCGCCCCGCTTTTCGGCGACACGTAAATCAGGTCGTCCCGCGCGCCCGTCGCTGCGCATTGCGTCAGATCGAGCCCGAACCCCAGCTCCTGCAACAGCCCGAGTTCGAAGCGCACGAAAACCGCCGGCCACACATGCCCGTCCTCCATCGTCCCGAGCAGCACGTCATAGGCGTCGTAAAGCGCCGGATGCGCCTCCCTTTCGGGGATCGCCTCGGCAATGGCGCTCGCCGCGCTCAGCGCCGTCAACGCGGTTGCGTCGTCCATCAGGAGCCCCGCCAGCGGCTTGACGAGTTCCACCTGATAGGTGCCGAGATGTTCGGTCAGCCGCGCCCGCCAATGCGCCGCCAGCTTGTTGCCCGGTTGCAGCACGCCCTTCATCCGCCGGCCGGCGCCGCCGCGCACCAGCCCCAGATGCCGCCCCTGCGCGCGCGTGAACAGCTCGACGATGGCCCCGTTCTCGCCATGCGCCCGCGCCGACAAAACAAAACCCTCGTCGCGCCATTCCATAAAGGTTGCTATCCCGTTTCGATTCGCTCGCTTCCGCTAACCTTATATCGTCATTGCGAGGAGCGAAGCGACGAAGCAACCCAGAAGGCCGCACCCGCTGAAACCGCCGCTTCTGGATTGCTTCGTTGCGGCTTCGCCGCGCCTCGCAACGACGGCGGAGAAATGACCGGAAGCCCTCACCGCCCCTTCGAGCACCCGACGCACAGATGCGCCGCCGGATCGGCCGTGAGCCGCTTCCCGGCAATCGCCTCGCCGCAGGTCGCACAATAGCCGTACTCGCCGGCCTCCATTCGCCGGAACGCCGCCTCGATCTGCGACAGCCGCTGGTGCCGCCGCTTCTCGGTCGCCTGCGCCATCGCCTGCGACTGCAACGCATCCATGCGCGACAGCCGCCCGACGCTCTGCTGGTCCAGCGTCACCGGCGCCCGGCCTTCCGCCGTCATCTCGGATTGCGCGCGCAAATCCGCAAGCTCCGCTTCGAGCAGCGGCCGGAAACGCGCGGCAAGTTCCTTCTCGTTCATCGGGTCCCTCGTGTCAGAGCGTAGCGCGCCCGGCCTTATTATGCCATTGATGGCGCCAATGGAGAGAACCGCCGCCTGCCCCGTCTGCCGCGCGCCCGCGCCGCAACCCTTCATGGATGTCGGTCCGCAACGCTACTGGAAATGCGAAACCTGCGATGCCCGCTTCCTCGATCCGGCGCAGCACCCCGCGCCTGACGCCGAACGCGCGCACTACCTGACCCATGAAAACGATCCCGCCGATCCGCGCTACCGCAATTTCCTGTCGAAACTCGCAACGCCGCTGCTCGCCCGCCTCGCGCCGCGATCGTCCGGCCTCGACTATGGCTGCGGTCCCGGCCCCGCTCTAGCCGCGATGCTCCGCGAAGCCGGCCACGATATGGCGCTCTACGACCCCTTCTTCCACGCCGACGAAAATGCGCTTGCGCGCACCTACGACTTCATCGCCTGCACCGAAACCGCCGAACATTTCCACCGCCCGGCCGACGAGTTCGACCGCCTCGACACGCTGCTGCGCCCCGGCGGCTGGCTCGCCCTGATGACCGCCTTCCGCCCCGCCAGCGAAGTGGATTTCGTAAACTGGCACTACCGCAAGGACCCGACCCATGTCGTCTTCTACAACGAGACGACCTTGCGCACCGTCGCGGACATACGCGGCTGGACCTGCGAGTTCCCCTGCCCCGATGTCGCACTGATGCGGACGGCCCCCGCGCAGCCGATCTAGTTCAGGCTGCGCCCTCTTCCGCACCCTCCGGCATCGGCGTCACCAGAATCTTGTCGACGCGGCGCCCGTCCATGTCGACGACTTCGTAGCGATGGCCTTTGAGCGTGAAAGCCTCGCCCGCCTCCGGCAGACGACCGAACTGCGAAAGCGTCAAACCGGCGACCGTCTGGAAGTCGCCGCCGACAATGCCGGCATCGATCCGGGCCGCGAATTCGTCGATAGGTGTCGCCCCGTCGACGAGCCACGAGCCGTCGCTCCGCCGCTGCATCGTATGTTCGGGCGTCTCGCCATGCTCGGGCAACTCGCCGGCAATCGATTCCAGAATATCGGTCAGCGTCACGATGCCTTGCGTCGATCCGTATTCGTCGACGACGACCGCGAAATGCACCTTCTCGCGCTTGAACCGGTCGAGCAGCCGCAACACTTCCTTGCTCTCCGGCACGACGATGGCCGGCACGAGAAAACGCTCCAGCTCCAACGTTCCGCCGTCCAGCGCCGCCGCCAGCAGATCCTTCACATGCACCGCACCGATCGCTTCGTCGACCGATCCATCGCAAACAAGCAGCCGCGAAAAGCGGTTCCCGCGCACGGTCTCGGCGATCTCCTGTGCCGTCGCATGCCGGTCGATCCACGCAAGCTCGGGTCGCGGCGTCATGATCGCCCGCACCGTGCGGTCGGCGAGCCGCAGCACGCCTTCGATCATCTCGCGTTCCTGCGGCACGAAGACGCCGGCCCGCGTGCCTTCCGCGATCAGCGATTTCACCTCGTCTTCGGTCACCGTCGATTGCCGTGTGCCGTTCAGCCCCAGAAGCTTCAGCACGCCGTCGGTCGATACCTTGAGAACCCACACCGCCGGCGCCGCGGCCAGCGACAACAGCCGCATCGGCGGCGAGATCGCGGTCGCCACGCGCTCGGGGTTCAGCAGCGCGATGCGCTTGGGCACCAGTTCGCCGGCAACGAGCGACAGATAGGTGATCGCGACGACGACGATGACGATACCGGCCATATGCCCATGAACCGGCAGCATGGAGAAGGTCGCAAGCCAGTCGCCGAGCCTCAGGCCGAGCGTCGCGCCGCTGAACGCGCCCGCGACGACGCCGACAAGCGTGATCCCGATCTGCACCGTGGCGAGAAACCGGCTCGGATCGTCGATCAGCGCCAGCGCCTGACCCGCGCCCGCGCTGCCCTCCCGCGCCATCTGTTCGAGCCGCACCTTGCGCGAAGACACGACGGCAAGCTCCGACATCGCCAGCACACCGTTGACGGCGATCAGAAGCAGGACAACCAGAACTTCGATATAGACCATGGCTCTCCCACTCACTCCTTCGGAAAGTCGAGCCCCATCTCGCGATAGCGCTCTCGGTCGTCCGACCAGTTCTCGCGCACCTTGACGAACAGGAACAGATGCACCTTCGTCTCCAGCATCTCCTGCAATTCCTCGCGCGCCATCTGGCCGATGGTCTTGATCGTCTGTCCGCCCTTGCCCAGCGCGATCTTCTTCTGGCTGTCGCGCTCGACATAGATAACCTGCGCGATGCGGATCGAGCCGTCCTTTTTCTGCTCCCAGCTTTCGGTCTCGACGGTCAGCGAATAGGGCAGCTCGTCATGCAGCCGGAGGAAAAGTTTCTCGCGCGTGATTTCGGCGGCAAGCGACCTGAGCGGCACATCGGCCGCCTGGTCTTCCGGATAATGCCAGGGGCCTTCCGGCAGCAGCGCCGCGATGTGGCGCTTGAGGTCCGCGACCCCGTCCCCCGTCAGCGCCGACACCATGAAAGTCTCGGTGAAGATCCCGGTCTCGTTGAGCTTCGCCGCCGTCTTCAGCAGTTTCTCGCGGTCGCAGGCATCCGACTTGTTCAGCACAAGGATGGCTTTCCTGCCTTGGGCTTTCAGCCCCTCGACGATCCGCTCGACATCGCTGTCGCGGCCGCTCTCCATGTCGACCATCAGCACGATCAGGTCGGCGTCGCCCGCCCCGCCCCAGGCCGCATCCACCATCGCCCGGTCGAGCCGCCGCTTCGGCTTGAAGATGCCGGGCGTGTCCACAAACACGATCTGCGTGGCGCCCTCCATCGCGATGCCGCGGATGCGCGCCCGCGTCGTCTGCACCTTGTGGGTGACGATCGCGACCTTCGATCCGACCAGCCGGTTGACCAGCGTCGACTTGCCGGCATTCGGCGCCCCGATTATGGCGACAAACCCGCAGCGTGTCGGTTCGGTCCGGTCGGTCTGGTTTTCCATGAAATCTCGTTTGTGACAGTTACGTGACAGTTTTTTGACAGTACGATGACAGTTGGATGACAGTGTGGAATATCAATGGCTTAGCGATTTCGCACATTCGCGGATTCGAGCGCGGCCTGCGCTGCCGCCTGCTCCGCCTGCCGCTTCGAATTTCCCTTGCCGGTCAAGGGCTTGGCATCCCCGACCACGACCTCGACCGTGAATTCCGGCGCATGGTCCGGCCCGCTGCGCCCCGTCTGCCGGTAAGTCGGCGCTTGAAGCCCTTGCGCATGCGCCCATTCCTGCAGCGCCGTCTTGGCGTCCTGCGGAATTTCTGCATGTTTATCAACGAGTTGCGACCATTCGCGCTCGATGAATTGCGTCGCCGCCGCCATTCCGCCATCGAGATAAAGCGCCGCGATCAGCGCTTCGCAGCCCTCGGCTAAAATCGCGGTTTTCCCCCTTCCGCCGGCCTTTTCCTCGCCTGGCCCCATCGTGATATGAGCGCCGAGGTCGATGCGCGCCGCCACCTCCGCGCACGCCTCCTTGCGTACTAACGCATTGAATCTGATCGCCAATTCGCCTTCGTCCGCCTCCGGAAAAAGCCGCATCAGCCAATCCGCGACGGTGAGCGCCAGCACACGGTCGCCGAGAAATTCGAGCCTCTGATAGTTGTCCGGCCCGGCGCTCGGATGCGTCAGCGCCCGCGCGATAAGATCCATGTCCTTGAATTTATAGGACAATTTCTTTTCGAGCGCGGCGCTCAATCGGTCCACTTGCCGATCCGGTCCCATCGGATCGCCGACGGCCATTTCCAGAATTGCCAGAACGAGGCGCTGCCGTCGGCCGAGAAGAAAATGATCTCGGCGCGGCCCACCAGGTTCTCGAATGGCACGTATCCGACAGAATCCGGCACCCGGCTATCGCTCGAATTGTCGCGATTGTCGCCCATCATGAAGTAATGATCTTCGGGAACGATGTAGAGACCGGTATTGTCCCACACACTGTTCGGCGTCATGTCCAGCGTAATATATGAAACGCCATTGGGAAGCGTCTCCAGATACTGTGGAATACGGCGTACATTGCCCGAAGGACTGCGTTCGACGAAGTCGTCCACCCGCTGGCGCGGCACCGCGACATCGTTGATATGCAGCACCCCGCCCTTCATCTGCACGGTATCGCCCGGTAAACCTATGACCCGCTTGATGAAATCGGTCCGGTTGTCGGTCGGCACCTTGAACACCGCGATGTCGCCCCGCTGCGGCGACGCCCCCAGGATGCGGCCGTCGAACAGCCCCGGACTGAACGGCAGCGAGTGCCGCGAATAGCCATAACTGTATTTGGAAACAAAGAGATAGTCGCCGATCAGCAGCGTCGATTCCATCGAACTCGAGGGAATGAAGAAGGGCTGGAAAAGGAACGCCCGGATGAAAAGCGCGATCAGCAGCGCATAGCCGATGGTCCGGACATTCTCGGCCAGCGACCCGCTGCGCAGCTTCTTGGCATTTTCCATCAACGTCATCTCTCGGCTCCTGCCCCTCGAAAACGGCGGACCATACCACAATCCGCCGTCGCGTCTGCCCCGCGGTTCAAGGTCGGGGTATTGCGGAAATGATAACAAAAGCCTGTGCTTGCGGGTGATCGTCCGTGATCGTCAGGTGAATGACGGCCTCCATTCCGGCCGGCGTGATCTCCTGGAGGCGGGCCAGCGCACCGCCCGTCAGCGCCATCGTCGGCTGTCCGGAACGCAGGTTCACCACCCCCATGTCGCGCCAGAAGATGCCGCGCCGGAAACCTGTTCCCAGCGCTTTCGAGCAAGCCTCTTTCGCGGCAAAACGCTTGGCATAAGACGCCGCACGCATCCGCCGTCCCTCGGACTTCGCGCGTTCGATGTCGGTGAATATCCGGCCGATGAACCGTTCGCCGAAGCGCTCAAGCGTCTGTTCGATGCGCCGTATGTCGATGATATCGTTGCCAATTCCGATGATCATGCGCGGCCCTTCGCCTCGCCGGAATCGGCGCCGTGCCGCGCTTCGTCCATCGCCGCGCGCATCCGCTTGATGCTCGCATCGAGCCCCGTGAAAATCGCTTCGCCAATCAAAAAGTGACCGATATTGAGTTCCGCAAGCTCCGGCATCGCCGCCACCGGCGCCACCGTGTCGAACGTAAGTCCATGACCTGCATGTACTTCCAGCCCCAGCGCCGCGCCGTTGCGCGCCGCCTCCGCGAGCCGCGCCAGTTCCGCGTCGCGCTTGGCGCTTTCGCGCCCTATCGCCGCCTCGCAATAGGCCCCCGTATGCAGCTCGACGATATGCGCGCCAAGCGAACGCGCCGCTTCAAGCTGTCGCGTCTCGGCATTGATGAACAGCGACACACGAATGCCCTTGTCGGAAAGCCGCGCAACCACAGGCGCCAGATGGTTGTGAAGGCCCGACGCATCGAGCCCGCCCTCCGTCGTCACCTCCTCGCGCCGCTCCGGCACGATGCAGCAGGCATGCGGGCTGTGACGCAGCGCAATCTCGAGCATTTCAGGCGTCGCCGCCATTTCGAGGTTGAGCGGCAATCCTGTTTCGCCCTTCAGTCGCGCAATGTCGCCGTCTCGGATATGGCGCCGGTCTTCTCTCAGATGTGCGGTAATGCCGTCGGCTCCGGCCGCCGCGGCCAGTTTCGCCGCGCGCACGGGATCCGGGTGCTCGCCGCCCCGCGCGTTACGGATCGTCGCGACATGGTCGATATTGACGCCGAGACGCAGATGAGACTTCGGACTCATTGTTGCTGTTTCCGTTTTTTTCCTGCCGTCATTCCTGCGCCTCGCCGGCCGGTGGTCTCGGGTCGAGAAACGGCGCAGGTGCCTGCACCCGTTCGGCAAGCCGTCGACGGCGGCGCACCTGATAGGCCTCCACGCCGCTGCGCGTCATGACATAGCCGACACCCCCAAGAACGATGCCGACGGGAACAGCACCGACGGTCAGCGGTACCAGCAGCGGCAGGATCATGTCGAAAGCGCGGTCGCTCTGCAGCGTCTCCGCAATGTCGGGGTTTGCGGCCACCGGCGCGCCGACCATATAGCGCCCAACCTCATAGACTACGAACCAGATCGCCGGAAAAGTCAGTGGATTTCCCGCAAACGTGCCGATTGCGCTCGCGATCAGATTGCCGCGCAACACCCAGGCGATGAGCATTGCGATCAGGATATGAAAGCCGATGAACGGCGTACACGACGCAAACACGCCTGCGGCGATGCCCATTGAAATCGCATGCGGCGTTCCCGACAAACGCCAAACCCGCCGCCACCCATACTGGATCGCGCGCTTCCAGCCGGCGCTCGGCCAGAAGGTCTCGCGCAGCTTCCGCAACGGATGAAGTTCGACGCGACGCCGAAACAAGGGACCGTCTCCTCTAGGCGATGCCGCGGCTGCCGGGCTTCTCGGCGGGTAACGCCGCAAGCTCCTTCGGCAACTTGTTGGCCGGATAGGCTGGAATGTCGATGCGCGCCAACGAGATCAGCTTCGTGCCGACCTTCGCCCGGCCGCCCGACCGGTCGATAAGACACGCCGCCGCAACGACCTTCGCACCAGTTTTGCGAATCGCCTGAATGCATTCGCGCGACGACAACCCGGTCGTCACGATGTCTTCGACCATCACGACCCGCATGCCCTTTTTCAACGGAAAACCGCGTCGCAAAACGAACTCACCCTTTTCGCGTTCAACATACATCGCCGGCGCCCCGAGATGACGCGCCGTCTCGTAGCCTGGAATGATTCCCCCGACAGCGGGCGAAATAATGGCATCGATCGGACCGTCGACTTCCGCTTCGATTTTCGCCGCCAGCGCCTTGCAAAGCCGTGCCGTCCGCTTCGGATTCATGAAGACGAGCGCTTTCTGAAGAAATATGGGGCTGTGCAGGCCAGACGACAGGATGAAGTGCCCCTTCAGCAGCGCACCGGCTTTTTCGAATTCCTTGAGGACCTTGGCTTCTTTCATTTCGTGCTCACCGGCTTTCGGATGTTGAGGCAATGGCGGTCAATGTCGGGGACGCGCAACGGTGTTGACGCAGGATAGTCCGTTCAAGGCCGACATGATGCGGGTCAGGTGTTTGATATCCCGCACGTCCAGATCGATCTGGAGGTCGTAGAAGTCCGCGTCGCGCTGCGCCAGCGTCAGGTTGGAAATATTGCTCCCGTAATCGGCGATAAGCGTCGCAATGTGTCCGAGCGAACCGACTTCGTTGCGCGCCGTCACGCGCAGCCGTGCCGGAAAGGTTTGCGGCACTTCCGGGTCGATATCCCATGTCACGTCGATCCAGCGCGACGGTTCGCCGTCGAACGTTTCAAGCGCCGGCGCGTCGATCGGATAGACCGTAACGCCCTCACCCGGCATCATGATGCCGACGATGCGTTCACCGGGAAGCGGAAATGTATCGGGCGCGAATTGAATGCCGAGCCCGGCGCCCCGTCCCGTCACGCGCACGGCACCATTGCGCTCGTCCTTTCCATTCGCGCTGGATACCCGCTTGCGGCCGCGCTTGGCGACGGGCTCCTCGGGATAGACGGTGTGCAGCACTTGCTCGGCGCTCACCGTGCCGTCGCCGATCGAGGCAAGGAGCTCGGCAACATCGGATTTGCGGAGCGGGCCGAGAGCGCGTTCGAGGATCGTGTCGGAAGCATCCTTGCCGGCCGCTTCGAAGGCGCTTTTGAGAATCTGTCGGCCGAGACGGCTGAACTCGGCCTGCTTGGCGGCGCGGATCGAACGGCGGATCGCCGAACGCGCCTTGCCCGTCGCGACGAACGCCTCCCATGCCGGCGAGGGCCGCTGCACCTGCGAGCGGATGATCTCGACTTCGTCGCCGTTTTCGAGCCGCGTGCGCAGCGGCATGTGACGGCCATTGATCTTGCAACCGACGCAGGTGTCGCCGATCTCCGTGTGTACGGCATAGGCGAAATCGATCGGCGTCGCGCCGCGCGGCAGTGTGATGAGCATGCCGTTGGGCGTGAAGCAGAAAACCTGGTCGGAAAACATCTGGAGCTTGGTGTGCTCCATGAACTCTTCGGGCGTACCGCCATGCTCGAGCATTTCGATCAACTGCCGAAGCCAACTGAACGTCGCCGCGAATTCGCCCGACGCTTCGCTGTCCACGGGCCCTTCCTTGTAGAGCCAATGAGCGGCGATGCCGTACTCGGCGATCTCATGCATCTTGCGCGTCCGAACCTGAACCTCCGCACGCTTCTTCTGTGGCCCGATCATCGTTGTATGGATCGAACGATAACCGTTGTTCTTCGGCGTCGAGATGTAGTCCTTGAACCGGCCCGGAACCATCGGCCATGACGTATGCAGAATACCGATTGCCTGGTAACAGTCCGGCACCTCGTCGACAACGACCCGGAACCCGAAAATGTCCGAAAGCTGCTCCAGAGAAATGCCGCGGCGTTCCATTTTTCGCCACATCGAATAGGGGCGCTTCTCGCGCCCGATCACTTCGGCGGCGAGACCTTCCTCCTTGAGCTTCGCTTCGATCTCGGCGGCGATCTGCTTCACCGTATCGCCGCTTTCCTCGCGAAACTCGTTGAGACGCTTCAACAACGCCTCGCGCGCTTCGGGGTTGAGTTCCTTGAATGCGAGGTCCTCAAGCTCTTCCCGGATTTCCTGAATGCCCATGCGCCCGGCAAGCGGCGCATAAATCTCCATCGTTTCCTGCGCGATGCGCTGGCGCTTGTCGGCGGAATCGATGAAATGCAACGTCCGCATGTTGTGCAGCCGGTCTGCAAGCTTGACCAGCAGCACACGAATATCGTTCGACATCGCGAGCAGGAACTTGCGGAAATTCTCGGCCTGCTTCGAACGTTCGGAGGTGAGCTCAAGGCGCGTCAGCTTGGTCACGCCGTCGACGAGGCCAGCGACCTGCGAACCGAACAGCTTCGTCAGCTCGTCCATCGTCGAGCCGGTATCTTCCATCGTGTCGTGCAGGAGCGCCGTCACGATGGTCGCGGTATCGAGCTTCAATTCCGTCAGGATGCCGGCGACTTCGATCGGATGGGAAAAATAAGGATCGCCGCTGGCACGCATCTGGCTGCCATGCTGTTTCATGGCATAGACATAGGCGCGGTTGATCAGGGCTTCGTCCGCCTTCGGATCGTAGCCGAGCACGCGATCGACGAGCTCATACTGACGCAACATTCAACGATTCTCCTGCGCCGCGTCTTGCCAACTTCCTAACGCCCCGCCTTGTACAAACGGCACGTCCGTACAAACGAAAAGCGCCGCCCCTCACCTTCCGGCCGGGCGGCACTCAAACCGATTGACGTCTGCGGTGGGACCAAGCCCTCCTCGCCCGTTCTCAGTCTTCCCCGTCCATATCGTCCGCGTCGGCCGATTTTTGCTGCGGCGAGTCGATCTGGCTCTGGATCGCGCGCAGCAGCTCTTCCTCGCTCATACGGTCCGACGAGCCCTCCGCCGCGCCGAACGTATCGGCGACTTCGCCTGCCGCTTCGCCCGAGATCAGGAGCTGCATGTTCTCGACTTCCGGCTCCTCGGTCTCCACCCGGTTCTGCATGCTGGCGACCAGGTCTTCGCGCAGATCTTCCGGCAGGATGGTCCGCTCGGCGATCTCTCGCAGCGCCACCACCGGATTCTTGTCGTTGTCGCGCTCGACGGTCAATTCCGCACCGGCCGACATCGCCCGGGCGCGGTGCCCCGAAAGCAGAACCAGCTCGAATCGGTTGGGCACCTTGTCGACGCAATCTTCAACGGTCACGCGGGCCATTGCAAAACTCCAGTATGGGCGGGAACCTGATTTGGCCCTTTATGTAGGGGTCAGAATAGCAGAACGCAAGCAAGAACAGGCATTTAGAAGTCAATCTGCGGCAATTTTAACCGCCGAGCCACTCAATTCCCCGCAAGGCATCCGCCGGAAGACTGCGGATCAAGGCGTCGACGCTCACCCCCGTCACCGGGTGCCGCCACCCCGGCGCAACATCCCGCAGCGGCAGCAGCACGAAGGCCCGTTCGGCGAGCGCCGGATGCGGCAGCGCCAGCGGCAACGGCCCAATGCCCGCCTCCGGACCGCGCCGCCCCGCCGCCGGGACAATCAGGCCACGATAATCCAGCAAATCGAGATCCAGAGTCCGCGGTCCCCAGCGGTCCCGCCTGACGCGCCCGAACTGGTCTTCGATCCGGTGAAGGAGCGCCAGCAATGCCTTGGGCGGCAACGCCGTTTCAACCTCGACCAGAGAATTCACATAATCAGATTGTGTATCTTCCTTGAGCGACGGTGTTCGGTAGAACGGGCTCCGAATGCGGACCCTGAGGCCGAATGCGGGCATCAACCCCAATGCCGCTTGCAGCGTCTGCTGCGGCCCGCCCGCCGCACTCGCCAGATTGCTGCCAAGCGCCACGAGGACAGAACTGGCCGCGAAGGACGACCGCTCTATGTCTTTGACAGCAAGGCTGTTCATGGCGCCGGTCCTCTTAAAATACGGCGGAAAGACTTGCCGAATTCGGTCATTTGCTCGTAATGCTTTACCGTCACTTCGAATAACTATCCGATTCCAGCGCCGAATTTTGATTGAAACCGTTTAATACACAGGAGTTTCAGGATGATCTTTTATGCCCATGAACGCATGGCGCTTTTCATCGATGGCGCCAATCTTTATTCGGCGGCCCGAGGCCTGAATTTCGACATCGACTACAAACGCCTCCTCGACCATTTCCGCGCCAAGGGCACGCTGATCCGCGCTTTTTACTACACCGCCCTCCTCGAAGATCAGGAATATTCGCCACTGCGGCCATTGATCGACTGGCTCGACTACAACGGCTATTCGGTCGTGACGAAGCCTGCCAAGGAGTTTACCGGGGCCGACGGCCGCCGACGGGTCAAGGGCAACATGGACATCGAACTGGCCATCGACGCCCTCGAAATGGCCGACAAGATCGACCACTTGATCCTCTTCTCCGGCGACGGCGATTTCCGACGCCTGGTCGACGCGGTCCAGCGCCGCGGCAAGCGCGTGACCGTGGTTTCGACCATGCGCAGCCAGCCGCCGATGATCGCCGACGAACTGCGCCGCCAGGCCGACCAGTTCATCGAACTCGAATCGCTGCGCGACGCCGTCGGCCGGGCCCATAGCGACCGTCCAACATCGGCGCCTGCGCCCCTGCGCAACGATCTCGACTACGAATATGACGACGACGAGGAAGCCCTCGACCGGCCGGCCCGCGCCTGAGCCGCCGCTCGTGCCGACACCCCGTCCCGAAGCCCCGCGCGACTGCCCGCTTTGCCCTCGGCTCGTCGCTTATCGCCGCGACAACGCCGCCGCGCACCCCGACTGGTTTAATGCGCCCGTGCCCTCATTCGGCACCGAAAACGCGCGCCTGCTGATCGTCGGACTGGCGCCCGGCGTTCAGGGTGCGAATCGCACCGGCCGGCCCTTCACCGGCGACTTCGCAGGTGACCTTCTCTATTCGACATTGCTGGACTTCGGATTTGCGAAGGGAACGTACGCAGCCCGCGCCGACGATGGCCTGGAACTTGTCGACGCAATGATCACCAACGCTGTGCGTTGCGTGCCGCCGCAGAACAAGCCGACGCCGGCTGAGGCCAAGACCTGTCTCGGTTTCCTGACGGCCCGGATGACCGCCTTGCCGCGCCTCAAGGCGGTGTTGGCGCTTGGCCGCATCGCTCACGATGCCGCATTGTCGGCACGCGGGCTGAGGCGCTCATCCGCTGCTTTCGGCCACGGCGCGGCGCACGATATAGGCGGCGGCCTCCGCCTTTTCGACAGCTACCACTGCTCGCGCTACAATACCAACACACGCCGCCTGACCGAGGAGATGTTCCGCTCGGTATTCGCCGATGTCAGGAAATTCCTGGATTAACCCTTCTCGCGCAACAACCGGGCCTTGTCGCGCGCCCAGCTTCGCTCTTTCAGCGTCTCGCGCTTGTCGGCAAGCTTCTTACCCTGCGCCAGCCCGATCTCGACCTTCACCATGTTGCGATCGTTGAAATACATCTTCAGCGGCACAACAGTCATGCCCTGCCGCTGCATCGCGTTGATGAGCTTTTCGATCTCGCGCTTGTGCAGCAGCAGCTTTCGCGGCCGGCGCGTTTCGTGATTGAACTGGTTGGCTTGCAGGTAGACAGGAATATAGGCATTGACCAGCACGATCTCGCCACTCTTCGTCGCCTGCGCATAGGCTTCATTGAGGCTGCCCTGACCGGCACGCAGCGATTTGACCTCCGAGCCTTTCAGCTCGATGCCGGCCTCGAAGGTCTCCGATATACTGTAATTGAAGCGCGCCTTGCGGTTATCCGCAATAATCTTCCGGCCATCTCCAGCCTTCTTCTTGGCGCCGCCGCTTTTGGAGGACATGGTTCTCCGGCCCTTTGCCCGGCCGTCTCAGTTGACCAGTCCGGCGGCCCGCATGGCCTCCCGAACCTTTTGCTCGGTCGCCGCCGAGGCGGTCACCAGCGGCAACCGCAACTCATTGGCGCAGAACCCGAGCAGGCTCGCGGCAAACTTGGCCGGCGCCGGATTGGGGTCGAGGAACAACGCATGATGAAGCGGCATCAGCCGGTCCTGGATGTCGAGCGCCTTGCCGAAGTCGCCGCCGAGCGTCGCCTCCTGAAACTGCGCGCAAAGCGCCGGCGCAATATTGGCGGTCACCGAAATGCAGCCAACGCCGCCATGCGCGTTGAAGCCGAGCGCGGTCGCATCCTCGCCCGACAACTGACAGAAATCCGGCCCCATCGCCTGCCGTTGCTGGCTGACCCGCGCAAGGTTCGCCGTCGCATCCTTGACGCCGACCACGTTCTTCAATTCGAACAGCCGCGTCATCGTTTCAAGGCTGATGTCGACGATGGTCCGGCCGGGAATGTTGTAGAGCACAATCGGAATATCGACGGCGTCGTTGACGGCCTTGAAATGTGCGTAGATGCCGTCCTGGGACGGCTTGTTGTAGTAGCCGGTCACGCTCAAAACGGCGTCGGCGCCAACCTTCTTCGCAAACTTCGTCAGTTCGATAGCTTCGAGCGTATTGTTCGAACCCGCCCCCGCGATCACCGGCACCCGGCCCCTGGCGGTCTTGACGCAAAGTTCGACCACCCGCTTGTGCTCGTCATGGCTCAACGTCGGCGACTCGCCGGTCGTGCCGCAGGGAACGAGCCCATGCGTGCCCTGTTCGATCTGCCATTCCACGAGTTTGACGAACGCAGCCTCATCCACCGCACCGTCGCGAAACGGCGTTATGAGCGCGACATACGATCCCTTGAACATGGCTTTGGCTCCGGTGCCGCCCGGCCGGCCTGGCGGGCGATAAATGCTTCGGCTGCTCCGAAGGCGCGCAAGATACCCATAAGCGGCACCAGCGGCAAGAAAACAGCCATCTTCGAGGCCTGCGGCCTATTGCCGGAAGCGTTAGCACACAGGTAGTCTCCTTGGTGGATAATCCGTGACGCCGAGGTCGGCCGCGCCGGATGTCCCGATGCGGAAATCCCGGACCGGAAGAGCCTCCAGCGGAGGCCGCTTCGACAGGTCCCCGCGCCTCTGGAGTTTGGATACGCGCTGTGACAAGTGACACGGGATTTAGCTTGAAAGAGCGGGCGCGGAGCGCGGTCGTCGTGACTGTTTGCCTGATACTGTCCACCTCCGGCGCGGCAGCGTCGGCCGTTCCGCTGCCGCGGCCCGGCGCCTCGACACCGGCAAGCGCCATCGCCAATGCCGCCACGCGCGTCGCCGCCGCCACGACTGGCACCGTCTCCCGGCTCAGCGCCGCCGATCTCGCCGCAACACGCGACGCCTTTGCCGAGGCCGACCGGGCGAACTGGTTCGCCACGCGCCAGCACGCGGCACGCATTTCCGATCCCGTCGCGGCGAAGCTTGTCCTCTGGACCCGTCTGCAGGCCGAGGACAGCGGTTCGACCTTCGCCGAAATTACCGCCTTCCGCGAGCAGAACCCCGAATGGCCACGGCTCGCCACGCTCGCCCTTCGCGCTGAAAACGCGCTTCTCGCCTACCCGATGTCGAATGATGACGTCGTAGCCTGGTTCTCGGCCAATCCACCCGCCACCGGCGAAGGCAAGATCCGCTATGGCAAAGCCCTGATCGACACCGGCAAGGCCGGCGAAGGCGTGACGTGGATCCGGCGCGGCTGGACCGATCACGACTTCTCGGCGACGCGCCAGAAGGAGATTCTGGCGTCCTATGGAAGCCACTTCGATGCAGAGACCCAGAAGACCCGCCTTGCCCGCCTGCTCTGGGAACAGCGCACGACGGACGCAAAGACAGCCGCAAATCTGATCGGTCAGGACGCGCGCATGCTGGCCGATGCCCGCATCCAGTTCATCGCCGGCTCCAGCCAGGCAAACGCCGCCTTGTCGCGCGTGCCCGACGCATTGCGCGCCGATCCGGGCCTGCTTTACGACCAGGTACGCTACGAGCGCCGCCGCGGTAACGATCACACCGCGCTTCCGCTGCTGCTGACCGCACCGACCGAGCCGCACAAGATGATCCGCCCCGACATCTGGTGGGTCGAGCGCAAGATACTCGCCCGCAAGGCGCTCGCCGGCGGCCTCTACCGGCAGGCCTATGATCTCAGCGCCGCGCATGGGCTGACCGAAGGCGTCGAGTTCGCCGAAGGCGAATTCATGGCCGGCTGGATTGCCCTGCAATTCCTCAACAAGGCTGATCTGGCGCTCGCGCACTTCAAGCGTCTCGGCGATGGCGTCTCGACGCCGATCAGCAAGGCACGCGCCTACTACTGGAGCGGCCGCGCGGCCTCTGCCACCGGCAACAAGGAAGCCGCAGACGGTTATTACCGTCAGGCCGCAACCTATCCCGTCAGTTTCTACGGTCAGCTCGCGACAGCGGCGCTTGCGGGCACGGGCGGCGACGGCAAGCTACACTTGCCCGCCAACCCCACGCGCTCCGCCGAAGCGAAACAGCGCTTCAACAATCGGGAACTGGTGCATGCCGCAAACATCCTTCAGGACCTGGATCGCGAGCGCACGCGCTGGACGGTCATGCTGCACATGGCCGACACGCTAACCGATCCGGCTGAACTGGCGGCACTTTCCGACCTTGCCCGAAGCTTCGGTGACCAGAAATTGTCGCTGCGCATCGCCAAAGCCGCCGCTTCGCGCAACATCATCCTTCCCGAACACGCCTACCCGACCACGCTGATGCCACAATGGACGCACAAGGGCCCGCCGGTCGAAAAGGCACTGGTTTACGGTCTCTCCCGGCAGGAAAGCGAATTCGATCCGAAGGCTTTGAGTCCCGCCGGCGCGCGCGGATTGATGCAGTTGATGCCCGGAACAGCGCGCATTGTCGCACGTCAGATCGGTGTGTCCTACGCCGCCAATCGGCTGACCGATCCGGTCTACAACGCAACGCTCGGTGCGGCCCATCTCGGCGATCTCATCGAGAACGATTTCGCCGGCTCCTACATCATGAGCATCGCCGCCTACAACGCCGGCGGCTCGCGAGTCCGCCAATGGATCGGCCAGTTCGGCGACCCGCGTTCCAGCGCAGTCGACCCGATCGACTGGATCGAAACCATTCCGTTCTCGGAAACGCGCAACTACGTCCAACGCGTCATCGAAAATCTGGAAGTCTATCGCGGCCGTCTGGCCGGCGAGGCTCAGCCGACGCGTATCGAGGATGATCTGCGCCGCCACACGGGCGCTCCCTTCTCGACGCCCGCACCGACGCCGCGCCCGTCGAGCATACCGCTCGCACCACCCGCCGCACCAACACCGGCAGCCACGCCGGCTTCGGTGCCCGCACCCGTGGCACCGCCCGCAGGAACCGCTGCCATGGCCCCGGTTGTGGAAGATGACGAGGTTTCGGCGGTTCGCTGACGGCGCATCATCTCGCCTTGCCGGTTCGCTTCGTCTCGCACATGATCCCCTTCCCTTTGGCCCGGAGACGATCATGGCAAAGCCCCCCATTCGCGAAATCTTCTACACCAGCCAGGACGGCCTGAAGCTCTTCGCGCTCGACTATGGCGAGCGCACGGCCAAGGGTGCGCCGGTCGTTTGCCTGCCGGGCCTGACGCGCAATTCCAAGGACTTCCAGCCGCTGGCGACGCATCTTGCCAAGCGCCACCGCGTACTCTGCCCGGATTTTCGCGGTCGCGGCCGCTCCCAATACTCCGACAAATGGGACGACTACACGCCCGTCCACGAAATGATGGATACGCTCGACCTGATGGGCGCGGCCGGCATTTCCAACGCCGTGTTCGTCGGCACCTCCCGCGGCGGCCTCGTCACCATGCTCATGGCCGCCTTCCGGCCCAATGTCATCAAGGCGGCGGTGCTGAACGATATCGGCCCGGAAGTCGACCCCAGAGGCATCGCGCGCATCGCCGGCTATGTCGGCGTCATGGAGACGCCCGCCACATGGGACGAAGCGGCCGTTAAACTGCGAATGATGAACGAACGCGAGTTTCCCAATCTGACAGCCGGGGAATGGCGCACTTTCGCCCGGCGAACCTTCGCCGAGGAAAACGGCGCACCGAAGCTCGACTATGACGCAAAGATCGGAACGGCAATGCGCAAGGGCATGGAGGCGTCCAAAGGCGAGGTACCGACGCTCTGGCCCCAGTTCAAGGCGCTGGCCCAGGTGCCGGTGCTGGTCGTCCGCGGCGAGAACTCAGATCTGCTGACAGCCGAAATCGTCGAACGCATGGCAGCCGAACATTCCGGCATGAAATCCGTCGTCGCCCGGGATCGCGGCCACGCGCCCTTCCTCGACGAGCCGGAAGTGCTGGCCGCCATCGACGATTTTCTCAAAAACGACGTCGGCTGAACGCGTTCATTCGTTACGCACGACCTCGGCGGTGGAACCGTCCGGCGGTGGTTTTGCCGGAGCGGTGACGATGTCCTGTGCCGCTTGCAGACGCATCGTCGCCCTGACCATGTGATGCGCGATCCGCCGGACGAGATCTGCTTCGCGCATGGCGTCGTCGAGGTAGGCGAGATGAACAAAGTCGCCTTGCGCCGCGGCCGACAGTATTTCCTGCTTTGCCTGTTGATACTGCTCTTCGAATTGACGCCCCGACGCCGCCAGCCATTCGCCATCGGCACGCTCGGCTTCAAGACGCACGTCGGCAAGAAACGCTGCCAATCCCGACCGGTAGCGCGCCAGACTGCCGCGGGGACGGGCGGGCAACCGCTCTTCAGCGGTCGCATAGGCAATCAGGGTCTGTAGTTCGTGGACAGCGCCGTTGTAGTGCTGCAGCGCGCGCAAGATGTGGGCGAGTGCATCCGGCAATCCCACGGGCAATCGCACTTCCGACAGCGCCGCCGCGTAGTCTCGCACCGCATCTGAAAGTCGTACCGCGACAACCGATCGTCGGCGGACATACCCGACTTCCCGCGCCGGCGACAGCAGATAGCGCGCGGCAGCGTCCGTCACGATGGCCCCTAGCCGCCTCAGCTCGAGCAGGAGGCTCGGCACCGCGAGCGACGGCATATCGCGCAGCGTCCGATCGAGGTGGCGCGGCCGCGCTTCGTTTTCTTCCGCCGACACGAATTTGGTTTCAAGCCACGAAATGAGCCGGCCGGCGGCGAACCAGAAAATAACGACGCCGAAAACATTGAAGAGCGTGTGAAACAACGCAAGAACCGTCGCCGGTCCGGCGTCGAACCACCCTGCCGCGACCATCCAGCCGATAATCGCAACAAATCCCGGCAGGATAGAGAGTGCGATAACACCCGTCGTCAGATTGAAGATCAGATGGCTTGCCGCGACCCGCTTTGCATTCGACGTTGCATTGAGAACGGCGAGAAGACCGGTCACTGTTGTACCGAGATTGGCACCGATCACCATTGCCGCGCCGGTCTCGAAACCGATCAGCCCGCCTGAAACCGCCGAGAGCGCGACCGCAATCGACGCGCTGGACGATTGTGCCAGCGCCGTAATGACAAATCCGGCCAGAACGAACAGCACATCCTGGAAAAAACCGCCGGTGAACATTTCGATATGAACGCCGGCGGCAATACCTTCAAACGTCTCCTTGAGGACTGCAACACCGAGGAAAAACAGGCCGAAGCCGGTCAATGCTTCGCCCAGCGCACCCCGCGCCGTGCCCGGCGCCGTCAGCCGGACGACCATGCCGAGGCCGATCAACGGCAGTGCCAGGAACTCGATGTTGACGTTGAAGCCGACGATCGCGACGATCCAGCCCGTCATCGTGGTCCCGACATTGCTGCCGAAAATCACCCAAACGGCCTGTCCGAGCGTCAGGACGCCTGCATTGACGAAGCCGATGGCAGCGACGGTCACCGCACTCGACGATTGCACCAGCGCCGTCAGCGCAAAGCCGGAAGCGAGCCCCTTGACGCGCGAATTGGTCCACTTCTCGAGCAGCGTCTTGAGCGACGGCCCGGCGGCGACCTTCAGCCCCTCGGTCATCAGCCACATGCCGACGAGGAAGAGCCCAAGTCCGCCCAGAAGGCCGGTCGCGCTTTCGATGCTCATGAATCAAACATTCCTTCCGCCGCGCCGATTATCGCAACTTCCGGGACCGAAGGAAGACCCCCGCGCTTCATCCCCGCCACGCCACCAGCATCCGCCGTGCGCCCTTCTGAAACTCGAACGGCACCTCCCGCAACGCGCACCGCACGCCGTCCCCGCGCAACGCCTCCACCACACCCGGCAAATGGCTCGACGGCCGCCCGTCGAGATTGAACAGCGGAAAAATCCGGACCTCGCCGGCCACCCGCAGGAGCTCTCTCATTGCCGCCACATGAAAATCGAAATCGAGCCTGTCGCCATAGAGAAAGAGCAGATGCGAGGAAAACGCCAACCTGAACGCGCCGTCGGCAAAAGGCAGTTTGGGCAGGGCCGCCGGCACGTAGCGCCCCACCGCCTTGCCCGCTTCGAAGTCGGCGAGAAAAAGCGCCAGCGCCTCCCGCCGCAACCGGTGAACCGCGTCCTCCGAGCCATAGTAGCGCCAGTCGAAACGATAGGCCGCACGCCGCATGCCCTCATGCATCGCGACCGCAGTCTCCTCGAAACGCGCGGCAATTGTCGCGCCCGGAATTCGATAAATCGGGTCGGCCGCGACGACCCGCACGCCCGCCGACGCGGCCTCCGCCGCAAAGGACGACGGCCCCCCTCCCGCGTCCAGCACCGGCCCAACGTCGGCCATGCCGTCGAGCGCAAAAAACGCCCGATACTCGCTGAGGCGCCGCCCCCACGGCACAACGCCATCGAAATCGAATTCCGGCGATAAAATGCTTTGTATTTCCCTGACCATCTCCAGTTCCTCGAAAATCCGGAACCGCATCCGGGAGGCGCCTTCGATGGAAAATCCACAAACGAAAAGGCCGCCCCCAGCGGGGCGGCCTTGTCCGGGTCAAACGACAGACGACGAAACGGGGCCACCCTCTAGGTGGTCCACCATGCGTCATTGATGCGGATCGGTTCGATCATCGTTCTGTCCTCGCGCCGGATTTGTCCGGCAACGGCAAATCTATGTCCGCCGCCTCATTTTGCCAAGCGGTAATGCATGACGCCCCAGGCGAGATAGCCCTTGTCGGCGCCGTTCACCCAATGGCCGAGGCCCTTGATCATGTTGTCGAGATAGTCGCGGGAAGCAATGTCCGACAGCCGGTCGTAGTCCCCGGTCAGCTCGCGGGCGACCCGTGCATAGTGTCGGCGAAGCTGGTGCGTCATCTCCCTGACATCAACCTTCTCGAACCCGCGCACCGCAAGCTCCTTCTCGTAGAAGCCGAAGCTGCCAAGCGTTTCGAGATGAATGCGGTCGAGGATCGGCTGCAAAACGCCGTCGGGACAATCGTCCGCCTGCATCGGATCGGTAAATATGAACTGCCCGCCCGGCTTCAGCACACGCTTCACCTCGTCGAGCACGCGCCGCCTGTTGCCACTGTGGAGGATAGCGTCCTGCGACCACACGAAATCGAAACTCTCGTCGCCGGCCGGAATGTTCTCGAAATCGCCATACTGCACGTCGATCAGCCTATCGAGCCCCGCTTTATGCGTCAGCTCGCGGTTGAGACGGTTCTGCGTCTCGCTGATGTTGACGCATGTCACATGGCATCCCCGCGTCTTGGCCAGATGCCGCGCCGCGCCGCCGTAGCCCGCACCGATGTCGAGCACATGATGCGCCGGCCCCAATCCCTTCAGCATCGACGCCAGCGTTTCATCGTTGCGATGGCTCGCCGCGACGATCGGTTCGTCGTCGTTTTCGTACATGCCGATATGGATGTCTTCGCCGCCCCATACATGAAAGTAGAATGCGTCCGCGTCCGGACTGTCGTAATAGGCTTCTGCCTGCTCCACCGCGGTCGATCTAGCCTTCGTCATGATAGGTCTTCTCCGCAACGTGAATGAAAAAGTCGGCATCTTCGTCCTTGTAGGTCTCCTGGAAGTCGCCATAGGTCACGACTTTCTGGAAACCGATCTCGTGCATCAGGCGCCGCGTGTAGTTCTTGCGCAGCGGGAACATGTTGAGGTGATAGACGCTCTTGTCGGGAAATTCGTAGCGGAAGCGAGCCAGGCTGTCGTCGACATGCTCGGGTTCGGCCGTCACCTGGTCGCCGCAATAGTAGTACTTGTGCTTGCTGCTGAATCCCTTGTCGAGAATGGCGTCATAGTTACGCTGGTCGAGAATGAGCAAACCGTCATGCTTCAGCGCGGCATAGAACTCCGCCAGCGCGCGCCTCCTGTCGCGCTCCTCAAAAAGATGCGTGAACGAATTTCCTAGACAGATGATGGCGTCGAATTTGCCGTGCACATCCTTGTTGAGCCAACGCCAGTCCGCATGAACCGCCTGAAGCACGAACCCGTGATCGCGGCCATTGGCGAAGGCCTTCGAAAGCATGTCGGCGCTGCCATCGACACTCGTCACGTCGAACCCCGCCTTCAGAAGCTGCACCGAGTTGAAGCCCGTGCCGGTCGCCACGTCGAGAATCTTGTGCTTGCCGCGCTCCTTCAGAATATCGATAAAAAACTGTCCCTCGCTCTCCGCGCGACTTTCCCAGTCGATCAGGTCGTCCCACTTCTCGACAAACGACTCTACGTACTCCTCGACGTAGTGGTCGGTCTCCCTCACGGTGAGCGGGTCGTCGCCGAATTCCTGCTTCTTGTTGGCAATTGGTTTCATCGGTTTTCCTTCGGGAATGATGGGTACATCGCGCACGCGCGTTTCCGCTGCTGCCAGACGCATAAACGGCTCCGGGTCATCGCGTGGCCGGCGCCTATGAAAACTGTTTCTTTTGCCCGCAAAATTCAGTCGCGCAAGACGCACGAAAACGGGCCGCATCCCATGGAAGTCGACGATAAATCGTGCGACGAAAGCGACAGATGCCGCAGGGATGCGACTGGGGACGTGTGCTGCATATGCAGTTGCACAGCACAGATAAGCCCACTCAGCGAATGCAAACTAACAAAGCGCGCCGCGCGGATCAACCTGCAAGGACGAAATATACGAAATTCGCCCTATAACAGCGCATTAGCGCGCAAACAATCAAGCGACGTCACACATCGAGACGAAATGCTTCGCCATCGCGCTCGATATGTCCGGCGGTCGGCGCCGCGAAATGCGTACCGACAACAAGCACACCTGAACCGGCTAGATTCGAAAACATTTCGCGTCGCGTTTTTGTCGACTGCACGGGGTCGTAGTCGACGGTCGCCGCCCAGTCGGGCCGCGCCATCTGACAGGGATGATGAATGAAATCGCCGGTAATCAACGCCTCCTCACCCTCCGACGATATGCGCACACTGACATGTCCAGGCGTATGACCGACAGTCGGAATCAGGAAGACTTCATCGCAAATTCGATGATCCGTATCTACAAGATCGACAAGACCGGCATCGAAAACCGGCTGCACCGAATCCGAAAACACGGCGCGTTGCTCGGCATTGCCGCTTTCCGACTGCCAGTATTCGAACTCGCTGCGCGCCATCAGATAGCGCGCGTTCGGGAATGTCGGCAGCCACTTGCCATCGACCAGCATCGTGTTCCAGCCGACGTGATCGACATGCAGATGTGTGCACATCACCGTATCGATGCTCTCGCGAGCATAGCCGGCCTTGGCCATGTTTTCGAGAAAGGGTCCCTGCAGCTTGTTCCAGCCAGGGACGCCACGGCCTTCCTTGTCGTTTCCAAGACAGGTATCGACAACAATCCGCCGCGACGGTGTCTCGACAACAAGCGCGTGAACGCTCATGCGAAGCCTGCCGTTTTCGTCGACGAAATGCGGTTTCATCCAGTCATAGGGTGCGACGGCCTCCGGCGTCGCCTGCGGCAGGATAAATTTCGTTCCACCCGTCGCCTCCACCTCGACGACCTTGGTAATCGTCACCGCACCGATCTGCCACTTGCTCAAAACCGCCCTCCCGTTCTGTTTGACAAAGTTTAGGCGCGAAATGCAGCCGCGTCACTCCGGATTGAGATCGCGCAATTGCTGCATCAGGTCTTCCGCACGCTGCACGCCCGCGACACGAATATCGAGCCCCGCTTGCGCAAGTCCACGCGCCGTCCACGTGTTGCAGGTATTGAAGAGATGAAACCGGCCGGTCGCCGGATAGAACATGCTGAAGCGGTATAGTCCGCGGGCGTTCGGCCAGACGCGGTGTTTGCCGTCGCGTTCGAAACTGTCATGCAGATAGTCGACAAGCCTTGCGAACTGTTCGGCACCCAGCAGCAGCGGGATTTCCGCGACATCGCTGAATGCCATTCCTGGCGGCGCATCGAGCGGCGCGACATGAACGACGGCGGGCCCGGGAATCGTCGCGCGCAATGTCATGCCGACGCTGGGGTCGGGCGTCGGATAGAATTCCGCATCCCCCCATCCGAACTCGAGATAGACGGCCCCCGAGAAATCCGCCGCCTCCGGAATGCGCCCATCTGGAATATCGGAAATCGCGATAACAATGCCCGTATGCCACCCATTGCTGGAAACGAAAATACGATGAGTGTCGGCGGCCATGCCGCTGGCCGGCCACAGCACAGACGCAAGCATCACGCACCATGCGACCCATCCGAACGAAGAGACTCGCCCCTCGCGCCGCGCGCGCATCGCTAACCGCCTTCGTCCGGATCAACCTTCATCGTCGGAATCGACCACCCATAGAAGATCGCCGGGAGCCGGATAGCGAGCACCGCCGCAATCGAGCCCCACAGGCTGAAAACCGGATCGACGCCATAGCTGTCGGCAACAACATAAAGCGCCGCCCCCGTCAATGCCGCCAGCGCATAGACCTCTTTCTTGAGAATGATCGGCGTTCGATTGGCGAGCACATCTCGGATGATACCGCCCGCGATACCGGTCACGACGCCCATGATGACGGCGACGAAACCCGACATGTCCATCTCGAGCGCCTTGCGTGTGCCGAGCGTTACGAAAACCGCAAGCCCCACGGCATCGGCGATGGCCACCGGGCGGCGCGCCTTTTGCGCCCAGCGCGCCACCGGGATCGTCGCAAGCGCCGCGGCGGCCGCCGCTGCGACATACCAGGACTGGCCGATCCAGAAAACCGGTGCACCGAGCAGCAAGTCGCGCAACGTCCCGCCCCCGACCGCCACGATGATGCCGAGCGCCATCACACCGAACCAGTCCATCTGCCGCTCGCCAGCCACCAGCGCTCCCGACACCGCGAAAGCCGCTATGCCGACGAATTGCAGCGACATCAGGAGATGAAAATGGGTCACGGCATCGGCTCAATCGCCGGCAAGAAACGGCCGGCCGTTCAGCGGGCGCGTCGGCCGGTTGTTCGGGCCGATCGTCGCGGCGATCTGTGCCAGCGTTTCCTCTGTCGCCATCGTCGCCTCGCGCAGCGCGACCCATTGCACACCCTCGCTGCGGGGCGGCGTCGTCAACGACCCGTCAAAGGCAAGAAAGTCTCTTTCCGCCGGCAGCAGATCCGTCGGATCCAGAAGCGCGTCCAGCGGAACCGGCACGTTTTTCTGATCTGGCCGCGGCAAACCATCGAGAACGCCCGCCTCGCCTGCGTCGACCATCACCGCAACCACGGCAAGCCGCCCCTCGGCATTGCGATGCACAAGATGGACTTCCAACGGACAATGCGCACCGTCGAAGGTATTTTCGCTCGGCGTGTGAAAATGGAATTGCAGCAACTCGTAGGACGCGCCGGCAATATCCAGCCGGTTGCCCGGCGCGGGGTTGACCTGCAGCGTATGACCGAGATCGACAATTGAGGCCGCGCCGTCCGCATAGTCGAATGAGATTGAAATATCGCCGCTGGCATCCGCAGCCGCATCGTCCGGAATGTCGATTGGCGACTGGCGCAACCCGATGCCGCAACTGGCAAAGGCCGGGTCGATCCCGGCCCAGTGTTCCGGCCCGTGCTCGGCGCCGTAGTCCCATTCCTGGTGGCCGCCATCGCCTTCCGCATATGCCGCCACCGCAAATGCCGACCCGGCCGCGAAAAGTCCCGTCACCAACTGCCATGTCCGCATCGCCGTCACCCCCGTCAACCGGCCCCGCCAATCGGAGAACCCCCGGTAAGGAGCTTAACCGGCCACCATGCCGTCCTGAAAGACAGTCTTGCGGAACGCATTGATGACAAGCGGGAAATGGCGGAGAGGATGGGATTCGAACCCACGGTACAGCTTTACACTGCACAACGGTTTAGCAAACCGCCGCCTTCAGCCACTCGGCCACCTCTCCGGCTCCCCCGTGTATGCCCAAGATCGGGCGCCGCTTCAAGCGCCATATCTGGCACCGGCCCCCGGCGGTTCAGCGCCCGGCCTTGTCGTGATAGCGGATCAGCCCTTCCTGTGCCACGGACGCAACCAGCCGGCCGGCCCGCGTATAGATGCTGCCCCGGTTGAAGCCGCGCGCGCCCGAGGCGGACGGGCTATCTTGCGTATAGAGCAGCCATTCATCGCTGCGGAACGGCGCATGGAACCACATTGCATGGTCGAGGCTGGCGGTTTGCAGCTTCCCCGACAGCCAGCTCACGCCATGCGGCCGAATGCAGGTGTCGAGCAACGTCATGTCGGAGGCATAGGCCGTGATGCATTGATGCAGCGACGGCAGGTCCTCGACCTCCTTGCGGGCCCGGAACCAGACATGCTGCAACGGCTCCATCGGCGATGGGTCGATATAATCCTGCGGATTGACCGGACGTATTTCGATGGGGCGCGGCCGCGCGAAATGCTTGGCGATTTCCGGCGGCAGCCGCCCCTCGATGGCTTTTCGCAGCTCCCGTTCGTTCGGCAAGTCTTCGGGCGACGGCACGTCGGGCATCGCCGCTTGATGCTCAAAACCGGCTTCCGGCATCTGGAACGACGCCGCCAGATTGAAAATCTGCTTGCCGTGCTGGATCGCCACGACGCGCCGTGTCGTGAAGCTCTTGCCGTCCCGCGAGCGGTCGACCTCATAGAGGATCGGAATTTTCGGATCGCCCGGCCGGATGAAATAGGCATGCAGCGAATGGCAGATCCGCTCCTCAACGGTCCGGTAGGCTGCCACCAGCGCCTGTCCGATCACCTGTCCGCCGAACACGCGCTGCCAGCTCACATCCGGGCTGTGGCCGCGAAACAGGTTCACCTCGATCTGCTCAAGGTCAAGAATCTGAATGAGGTCTTCGACCGCGTCCTTGTCGGCGCTGGCGGCGTCGTTCGGGGATTTGTCGGTCATGGGCCCGGTCTCTCCTGTCGCGCGAGGCATTCGGAAAGCCGGAACATAAGCGTCCGTTGCGGGGCTGTCACCGTCTTTGGAAAAGTCGGAAAGACGACGGAATGGCGGCGGCCTACTGGTTCGCCAGCCACTCGCGCGCCTGGCGCTGAGCCTCGGCAATCTGCGCCGGCGTCATTTCGACGGTCAACTCTGCCCGGCACATCCGCGCCGCGTCGCTGCCCTGCATCGCCGCCAGATTGAACCATTTATGCGCAGTCACAAGGTCGACATCGACACCCCGGCCCGTCGAATACATCAGACCGAGATTATAAAGCGCGTCGCACTTGCCGACATCGCCAGCCAGTTCGCCTTTCCCGATCTCGTCGAGCTGCATGCGCGCCATATCGGTCCCTCCTCAAAGGAACGGTACGCCTCGGCCCATTGCCCATCCGCGCCCGCCGTTCATCGAAGAGGCAAGGAATTCCCCCTTGCCCATGAGACCACTTTCCATGACCCCCCTGAAAAAATGGTTAACGCCGGACTCACCAAACAAGGCTTTGCAACGCCCACTCAATCGCCACGGAAATCGTAGAGTATCAGCATCGTCACGGCGCCGGCTCCTGGATCAGAATTGCGGGCCGGAACCACCGTCAAACTTTCGGTACCGCCATGCCGCGCTGCACCGCAGGCCGCGCACCGACGTCCGCCAGCCAGCGCCGCGCATTAACTGCCTCGCCGGCGATTTCGGGCTTCATGCCGGCAATCAGGTCGAGCGCCGGTACAATCCACGGATAGGTGATCATATCGGCGATCGAATAGTCGCCGCCGAGGAACTGCACCTCGCCGAGCCGCTTGTCGAGCACGGCAATCAGACGCGCAGCCTCGCTCGCATAGCGGTCGATGGCATAAGGAATCTTGTCGGGGGCCACATTAGCGAAATGGTTGAGCTGCCCGAACATCGGACCGACACCGCTCATCTGCCACATCAGCCATTCGAGCGTCTTGGCCCGCTGCGCGCCCTTGGCCGCGAGAAACTTCCCGGTTTTCTCGGCAAGATAGATCAGGATCGCACCGGACTCGAAAACCGGAAGCGGGCCATCATCGGCATCGTTATCGACAATCGCCGGAATGCGGTTGTTGGGGCTGATTTTCAGGAACGCGGGCGCGAATTGTTCATTCTTGCCGATATTGACCGAATGCACGTCGTACGGAAGCCCCGTCTCCTCGAGCATGATGGAGACCTTGCGGCCGTTGGGTGTCGTCCACGTGTAGAGATCGATCATCGCGCGGTACCTTTCGCATATGCGGGATTGCGGGCTTCCGGCAAGCCTGCATGGATGTTGATCGAGGACATATAGGAAGCAGACGCACCGATACGAGCGGCGCTCAGTAGGCGACAGTCACTTCGACGTGATGATGCCGGTGCTTTTCGCAAACATAGGGCTCAATGCGATACTCGCCAGCAGCAAGATGGGTGCCCACGGCCATTTCCGGAGCCAGAAAATCGCCGACGGTTCGGCCCTCTGCGTCGAAGATCGAAAAGCCGTAAGTGCCGTACATGACCCGGATCACCGTGCCGTCGCGCGGCACGACCAGCGCCCGGCCCCATTGGCTCTGTGTGCCATACGCATCTTTCTTGATCATGCTTCCGGTTCCGGTCACCGTCTCGGCACCGGCCGCCGATGGAGCTAACGCGATAGCCGCCGCGAGCAGCATTGCCTGCATGTAGACGCGCATGATGGGGCTCCCCGGAATGCGAACGGCGCCTCCGGTTTCCCGCAGGCGCCGCCAGCTTAGCATATGAGAACCGGACGTTAAGACCGGCCCGTTAACTCATTGTGTGCGTTGCCCGAACAGGACTTTGCATGGTCTGTCCGGCGTCCTTGGTCTTGTCGCCGATGGAACCCCGGCGCCAAAGGCACCCAGGGCAAACTCCCTCTGGACGGCCGGTCGGGTGTACACCCGTTCAAACCTGTCTGTCGGGAATGGAATCTCGTTTTCCAGCGAGACGATGGGCTTGGTCCGTTGTCGGACCAAGCCCAGCCATCTGCCAGAACAGCCATTGGTCGACCTCAACTCTCGAACCTTCGCCGGCGGAATAGAACCTTCCCGCCATGCACCGAGATATTGAAGGATAGCCCCGACTCGAAGATCGAAATCGGTTTCCCCCCGGGACCGTCAGGGTCCGCGATGGCTGGCATCCGGTTGTTCGACGCGACCTTCATAAGGATCGCTTGAACGGTCACCAACATCGATATTCACCGGCCGGACCGCGTAAGGCGGCTTGCATTCTCCAGTCGCTTCGGCTTTGTCCCGCTTGGATGCAGGACTCCGCCAGTCGGAAGAACGCTTCGCCGCCGCCTTCGCGGGTTTTGGCCGGCGAGTATCCTTCGTTCAGGCCTTCTTGGCGACCTTCTTGCGAGCGGGCTTGCGCTTCGCAGCCGGCTTCTTCTTCGCCGCAGGCTTCCGCTTCGCGGGGGCCTTCTTGGCGGCTGTCTTCTTGGCAGCGGGCTTGCGCTTCGCAGCCGTCGTCTTCTTGGCAGGCTTCCGCTTCGCAGGAGCCTTCTTCGCAGCCGTCTTCTTGGCGGCGGGCTTCCGCTTCGCGGGCTTCTTCTTGGCCGCGGGCTTCCGCTTCGCCGGCGCCTTCTTGGCAGCGGTCTTGCGGGCAACAGCCTTCTTCACGGTCTTCTTCTTGGCCGGCTTCTTCTTGGCGGCCGGCTTCTTCTTCGCCGGAGCCTTCTTCGCTGCGCTGGTCTTGGCAGCGAGCTTCTTCACGGCCTTCTTCTTGGCAGCGGGCTTCTTCTTGGCCGCGGCCTTCTTGGCGGGGGCCTTTTTGGCCGCCGCTTTCGGCTTAGCTTTTGTCTTGGTAGCCATATTTCTCTAGCTCCTGATGTGCCGTTATCGTTGGCGACAATCTGTGTATTCGCAACGCACACACTACGAGCGCCCTCGTACCCCTCAGGCGCACACGAATAATATGAGCGCCGAAAAAGCGCTCGGCAACACATTGCAACAGTTTTATGCAAGCGCGCCCGCCCCACTCTCCGCCGAGATAGGTTTACAAACGGTTCACTTCGAGGCCGGAAATTTTAATCAGCAGTCGGATGATAGACCGAGTTTTCGCGCGAGGATTTCGTTCACGACTTGCGGATTTGCCTTGCCAGACGTGGATTTCATCACTTGTCCGACAAACCAGCCCGCAAGTTGAGGCTTGACTTTCGTTTGCTCGACTTTATCGGGGTTTGCCGCGATGACGGCGTCGATTGCAGCCTCGATCGCCCCAAAATCCGTGACTTGCCTTAGGCCTTCTTCCTCGACGATTTTGGAGGGGTCACGGCCCGTTTTGTACATCGAATCAAAAATCTGCTTCGCGATTCGCCCGGAGATGGTGCCGTCGGAGATCAGGTCGAGGAGCTCTCCGAGCTGGTTTGCGGTGACCGGAGACTGCTCGATCGAGTGCCCTTCGCGGTTCAGCGCAGCGAAGAAATCGCCCGTCACCCAGTTCGCCGCAAGCTTCGCATCCCGCCCCTTCGCCACCGCCTCGAAGAAGTCCGCACGCGCGGATTCGCCGATCAGGACGGTTGCGTCATAGGCCGACAACCCGTAGGCGGAGATCAGCCTCGCCTTTTTCTCGTCCGGAAGTTCCGGCAGCGACGCCCGGATCGCATCCACGTCGTCCTGCTTCAGCACGAGCGGCAGAAGGTCTGGATCGGGGAAATAGCGATAGTCATGCGCCTCCTCCTTGGAGCGCATCGACCGCGTTTCGCCGGTCTTCGGATCGAACAACCGAGTTTCCTGAACAATGGCGCCGCCATCTTCGAGGATGTCGATCTGCCGGCGGGCCTCGTACTCGATGGCCTGGCCGATGAAACGGATCGAGTTGACGTTCTTGATCTCGCAGCGCGTGCCGAGCGGCGCGCCGGCTTTGCGCACCGAAACGTTAACGTCGGCGCGCAAGCTGCCTTCCTCCATGTTGCCGTCGCAGGTGCCGAGATAACGCAGGATGGTCCGCAGCTTGGTTACATAGGCCCGCGCCTCATCCGCCGAGCGCATGTCCGGCTTCGAAACGATCTCCATCAGCGCCACGCCCGACCGGTTGAGGTCGACGAAACTCATCGACGGATGCTGGTCGTGCAGGCTTTTGCCGGCGTCCTGTTCGAGATGCAGCCGCTCGATACCGACCACGACGGTACGCCCGTCCGGCATGTCGAGCACCACTTCGCCCTCGCCGACGATCGGCTGCTTGAACTGCGAAATCTGGTAGCCCTGCGGCAGGTCCGGATAGAAATAGTTCTTCCGGTCGAAGACCGAGCGCAGGTTGATCTGCGCCTTGAGCCCGAGCCCCGTCCTCACCGCCTGTTCGACGCAATAGCGGTTGATGACCGGCAGCATGCCCGGCATCGCCGCGTCGACAAAGCTGACCTGACTGTTCTGCTCGGCCCCGAATTTGGTCGACGATGCCGAAAAGAGCTTGGCCTTCGATGTCACCTGAGCATGGACCTCGAGCCCGAGAATGATCTCCCAGTCGCCTGTCGCGCCCCGGATCAGGTCTTCCGCGCGGGGTTCGCGCTTGCGCATCGTGCGTTCGAAATCGCTCACCATCGTCGTCATGCTTTCCACCACGCTTCGGGTTCCGCGCTGAAACCGGCCGCCTGCTCCACCGCATGGGCCGCCCTGAGCAGCGTCTCCTCGTCGAACGTCCGCCCGATGAGCTGCAAGCCGAGCGGCAGCCCCTCGGCGGAAAGCCCGGCCGGCACCGAAATCCCCGGCAGTCCCGCCAGGTTGACCGTGACGGTGAAGACATCGTTGAGATACATCGACAGCGGATCGTCGGTTTTTTCGCCAATAGCGAACGCGGCCGAAGGTGCCGTTGGCGTCAGCAGCACATCGACGTCGGCGAAAGCCGCGGCAAAATCTCGAGCGATCAGCGTCCGCACTTTCTGCGCCTTCAGATAATAAGCGTCGTAATAGCCGGCCGAAAGCACATAGGTGCCCATCAGCACTCGCCGGCGCACTTCGGCGCCGAAGCCGGCCGCCCGCGTCTTCTCGTACATGTCGGTGATGTCGCGGCCATCGACGCGCAGCCCGTAGCGCACGCCGTCATATCGCGCGAGGTTCGACGAACATTCCGCAGGCGCCACGATGTAATAGGTCGGCAGCGCGTACTTCGTATACGGCAGGCTGACTTCCTTGATCTCGGCACCCGCCGCCTTCAGCCACTCGATGCCGCGCGACCACAAGGCGTCGATCTCGGCCGGCATACCATCCACCCGGTATTCCTTCGGGATACCGACTTTCAGCCCCTTCACGCCCTGCCCGAGCGCCGCCTCATAGTCCGGCACCAGCCGGTCGACGCTGGTCGTGTCCTTCTCGTCGTGCCCCGCCATCGAGCGCAGCATGATCGCCGCGTCGCGCACGTCGCGCGTGATCGGCCCCGCCTGGTCGAGCGACGAGGCGAAGGCGACAATCCCCCAGCGCGAGCAGCGCCCATAGGTTGGCTTGATGCCGACCGTACCGGTGAAGGCCGCCGGCTGGCGGATCGAACCGCCCGTATCGGTCGCCGTCGCCGCGAGGCAGAGCTTCGCCGCCACTGCCGCCGACGAACCGCCCGACGAACCGCCCGGCACCAGCTTCGTCGCGTCGCCCTTGCGCCGCCACGGATTGACGACCGGTCCGTAGAAACTCGTCTCGTTGGACGAACCCATGGCGAATTCGTCATTGTTGAGCTTGCCGAGCATCACCGCCCCGTCGCGCCACAGATTGGCGGTCACGGTCGACTCGTAAGGCGGATGAAACCCGTCGAGAATGTGGCTCGACGCCGTCGTCAGCACGTCCTTGGTGCAGAAGAGATCCTTGATGCCGAGCGGCAGCCCTTCCAGCGGCCCGCCCTCGCCCTTGGCGAGCTTCGCGTCGGACGCGCGCGCCATCTCCAGCGCCTTCGCCCCCGTCGCCGTCACATAGGCGTTGAGCGCCGCGCCCGCCTCCATCTCCGCGAGATAGGCCCCTGTCAGCTCCACCGAACTGATTTCCTTTTTCCGCAACGCATCGCGCGCGCCGGCAAGCGTCAGTTTCGTCAACTCGCTCATGCTCACTCCACCACCTTCGGCACCACATAGAAGCCGTCCTCGGCGCCCGGCGCATTGCGCGTCACTTCCTTCTGCAGGTTCTCGGTCACCGCCACGTCGTCGCGCATCTTCATGGCGGTCTCGACGGCACTGGTCATCGGCTCGACGCCCGTGACGTCGACCTCGCCCAGTTGCTCGACCCAGTCGAGAATGCCGTTGAGTTCCTTTTCGAGCGCCTCCAGCTCATCGTCCCGCACGGCAATCCGCGCAAGCCGGGCGATGTGCCGGACCGTTTTCTGATCGACCGACATGGGCCTGCCTTATCCTGGTTTTGAGAGCGGGGTCCGGGGGCGGAAGCCGCCCCTTGCTCGCTGAATCGCGGGGGAACATAACAAGCGGCGGGCCCGCGCCGCAACGCCGCCGCTCTCTTTATATGAAGCAAGCGGATTGCGCCGCTCCTGCCGCCTCACTATTGTCCGCCCGGACGGGTTTTTTCAAGGATGACAGACACTTGAGCGGCAATCTGAAGTCACTGGACGAGCTGAAATCGGCGCTGAAGCGCCACCAGCGCCTGATCGGCGTCGATCTCGGCTCGAAAACCATCGGCCTTGCCCTCTCCGATGTCTCGCTGTCGATCGCAAGCCCCCTCGAAACCATCAAGCGCACGAAGTTCGCCGCCGACGCCACCCGCTTGCTGGCGCTGGCCGCCGAACACGATGCGGGCGGCCTCGTCGTCGGCCTGCCGCTCAACATGGACGGCACCGAGGGCCCGCGCTGCCAGTCGACCCGCGCCTTCATCCGCAATCTCGAAAAACTGACCGCCCTCCCTATCGCCTTCTGGGACGAGCGCATGTCCACCCAGGCCGTCACCCGCACGCTGCTCGATGCCGACGCCAGCCGCGCCCGCCGCGCTGAACTGGTGGACAAGATGGCGGCGGCGTACATTCTGCAAGGCGCGCTCGACCGGCTGAAGAAGCTCTGAGCCAAGAACAAGAAGAAACGCGATGCTCCCCATCCTGAATTCCCTGATCCCCGTCTTCCTGGTCATCGCGCTCGGTTTCGTCATCAAGCGGATGGATTTTCCGGGGGAAGGCCTCTGGGCACCGCTCGACCGTCTGACCTATTACATCTTCTTCCCCGCCCTGCTGCTGCATACGCTGGCAACCGCCAACCTCACCGACCATGACATCGGACCCATGGCCGCCGCGCTCGGCGCCGGCCTTTTCTCGATGGTCGCGATCCTGATGCTGATGAAGCAGACGCTGCCGCTTTCCGGCCCGCAATTCTCGTCGGTGTTTCAGGGCGCCGCGCGCTGGAACGGCTTCGTCGCGCTCGCCGCCATCGGCTCGCTTTTCGGCCCCGAAGGCGTGACGCTCGCCGCCGTCGCCTTCGCGGTGCTGGTGCCAACGGTCAACGTGCTCTCGGTGCTGATCCTGACGCGTTATGCCGGCGACGAACCGGCCGGCATCGTCGCGGTGCTGGGCTTGCTGTCGAAGAACCCGCTGATCCTCGCCTGCGCCGCCGGCATCGCGCTCAACGTCAGCGGCATCGGCCTCCCCGGCCCGCTCGCCTCCACCTTCGACATTCTCGGCGCCGCCGCGCTCACCATCGGCCTCATCGCCATCGGCGCCGGCCTGCAACCGAAACACGCGCTCGAAACCGGCTGGATCGTCGCCCTGACCAGCGGCCTGAAACTTCTCGTCATGCCGGTGCTGATGGCCGGTTGGTGCTTCGTCTTCGGCGTGACGGGCCTCCCCGCCGCCGTCGTCATCCTCTGCGGCGCGGTGCCGGGCGCAACCTCCTCCTACATCCTCGCCCGCCAGCTCGGCGGCGACGCGACGCTGATGGCAAGCCTGATCACCGGCTCCACCATCCTCGCGGCCATCACCATGCCGCTGATGCTGTGGGTATTGGGGTAGCTAAGCCACCCGCGCCCGCTCGACAATCGCGACAATATCCGCCCCCACCGGCAGCGTCCCGTAAACATCGCCCCAGTCGCGCCCGAGCCGCGTCGCGCAATAGGCGTCCGACACCGCCGAAGGCGCGTGCCGCAGCAGCACCGACCCGGCGGCCACCTTCGCCATCTGCTCCACCACCTGCCTTGAGCGCGCTTCCAGCGAACCGAAATCCGTGAACGCCTCCTTCAGCGCATCCAGCGCCCCGTCATAAGCCGCGTTCGCGCCGCGCACGCCGTCGAACTCGGCGAACACGACATCGAGCGCCTGCGGCTCCCGCGCCAGCGCCCGCAACACGTCAAGGCACATGACGTTCCCCGAGCCTTCCCAGATCGCGTTGACCGGCATCTCGCGATAGATGCGCCCCGCAATCCCTTCCTCGACATAGCCATTGCCGCCGAGACACTCCATCGCCTCATAGGCAAGGTTCGGCGCCCGCTTGCACACCCAGTATTTGGCCACCGGCGTCATGATCCGCCGGAACGCCGCCTCCGCCTCGTCCTCATGCGCGCGGTCGAACGACCGCGCGACGCGGAACGACAACGCCGTCGCCGCTTCCATCTCCAGCGCGAGATCGGCCAGCACATTCGCCATCAGCGGCTGGTCGATCAGCTTCTTCTGAAACACAGTCCGGTAAGAGCAATGATGCACCGCTTGGGCGACCGCCTGCCGCATCATCCCCGCCGTCGCCACCGCGCAGTCGAGCCGCGTATAGGTCGCCATCTCGATGATGTTCCTGACCCCCCGCCCTTCCTCGCCGATCAGCCAGCCCGACGCGGCCTGAAACTCGACCTCGGAAGACGCATTCGACTTGTTCCCCACCTTGTCCTTCAGCCGCTGAATGCGGATCGCGTTCGGCGCGCCGTCCGGCGTGAAGCGCGGCATCAGGAAACAGGAGATGCCCCCACCTTTTCCATTCAAGGAGGGCGCCTGCGCCAGCACAAGGAACGCATCGCACATCGGCGCCGAGAAAAACCACTTATGCCCGGTGATGCGATATTCCGCCCCCGGCCCGCCGCCATTCACCGGCACCGCCGCCGTCGTGTTGGCGCGCACATCGGTGCCGCCCTGCTTCTCGGTCATCCCCATGCCGAGCGTCACGCCGCGCTTCTCCTTCGCGGGCACAAACCGTTCATCATAGTCGCGGGAAAGAATCCGCGGCACCCATTCCTTGGCCAGCGACGGCTGGAACATCAGCGCCGGCACCGCCGCATTGGTCATGGTGATCGGACAGCCATGCCCCGCCTCCACCTGCGTCATCATGTAGGTGCCGGCAAGCCGCGCCACGACGGCGCCAGGCTTCGGGCGCGCATCAAGCCCGTCTTTCAGATGGTCCCAGGGCGAGCCGTGCAGCCCCTGCGCGACCGAAATCGCCATCAGCCTGTGATAGGACGGATGAAACTCCACCCGGTCGGCGCGATGCCCGAACCGGTCGAAACTCTTCAGCACCGGCAGATACGCATTCGCCTGCCGCCCGAGATCGATCGTCTCGGCGCTCCCGGCAATTTTCCCGAACGCCGTCAGCGATGCCTTCGCCCCACCCGCGCCTTCCCGCTCCACGGTCTCCTGTAGCGCTTTGTCGGCGGTAAACAGGTTGACGTCCTCCAGCGGCGGCGGCTGGTTGAAGACCTCATGCGTCGCGAAGGCCTCGGGCGTTTCCGCGCGGTTTTCCATAGCAGCCTCTTTCTCTTGCTGGGCTTTTGTTGAGCAGCCTAACACCCGGTCCCGCACCCGGCCAATTCCGCCTTGCCGCCCCCGGAAATCCGCCCTATACAATGCGGCTTTAATGACCAGCGCTGAAAAACAGCCCCAAACCCTCTTCCCGCACCGGCATTTGCTGGGGATCGAGGGCCTTTCCCCCGCCGACATCACCGCGCTTCTCGATCTCGCCGACACCTATGTCGAGCAGAACCGCCAGGTCGACAAGAAGGGCGCGGTCTTGCGCGGCCGCACCCAGATCAACCTCTTCTTCGAGGCCTCCACCCGCACCCAGAGTTCCTTCGAACTGGCCGGCAAGCGCCTCGGCGCCGATGTGATGAACATGTCGGTCGGCGCCTCCTCGGTGAAAAAGGGCGAAACGCTGATCGACACCGCGGTCACGCTGAACGCGATGCACCCCGACCTCATCGTCATCCGCCACGGTTCCTCCGGCGCCGTCGAGCTTCTCTCGCAGAAAGTCTCCTGCTCGGTCATCAATGCCGGCGACGGTTCCCATGAACACCCGACGCAAGCCCTCCTCGACGCGCTGACCATCCGCCGCCGCAAGGGCAAGCTGCAAGGGCTCACCGTCGCGATCTGCGGCGACATCATGCACAGCCGCGTCGCCCGTTCCAACATCCTGCTGCTGAACGCCATGGGCGCCCGCGTCCGCGTCGTCGCCCCGCCGACCTTGCTGCCGAGGGGCATCGAACGCCTCGGCGTCGAGGTCTTCCACGACATGATGAAGGGTCTCGAAGGCGTCGACATCGTGATGATGCTGCGCCTCCAGCTCGAGCGCATGACGGGCTCCTACGTCCCCTCGCAGCGCGAATATTTCCACTTCCACGGCCTCGACTACGCCAAGCTCGCGGTCGCCAAGCCCGATGCGTTGGTCATGCATCCCGGCCCGATGAACCGCGGCGTCGAGATCGACAGCGCCGTCGCCGACGATATCAACCGCAGCGTCATCCGCGAACAGGTCGAAATGGGCGTCGCGGTTCGCATGGCGGTACTCGACGCACTGGCCCGCAACCTGCCCAACGAGCGCAGCGACGGAAACGGAGGTGCCGCATGAGCCGCACCGCCTTCACCAATGCGCGCCTGATCGACCCGGCAAGCGGCTACGACGAAAAAGGCGGCCTGTTGGTCGAGGACGGTCTCATCGCCGATCTCGGTCCCCAGCTCTTCAACGACGGCCTGCCCGATGGCGTGGAGATCGTCGATTGCGGTGGCCATGTTCTCGCGCCCGGCCTCATCGACTGCCGCGTCTTCACCGGCGAACCGGGTGCCGAATATCGCGAAACGCTGGCGCTGGCGAGCCAGGCGGCGGCCGCCGGCGGCGTCACGACGATGATCGTGATGCCGAACACCAATCCCGTGATCGACGATGTCGCCCTTGTCGACTACATCGAGCGCCGCGCCCGCGACACCGCCATCGTCAATGTCCACACCATGGCCGCGCTCACCAAGGGCCTCCACGGCGAACAGATGACCGAGATCGGCCTGCTGCGCGATGCCGGCGCGGTCGCCTTCACCGACGGCGACAAGGCGCTGGCGAGCGCACAGGTGATGCGCCGCGCCATGACCTATGCGGCGCATTTCGGCGCGCTGGTCGTTCAGCATGCGGAAGAACCTTCGCTCTCGGGCGGCGTGATGAACGAAAGCGAACTCGCGACCCGCCTCGGTCTCACCGGCATCCCCGCCGTCGCCGAAACCATCGTCATCGAGCGCGATCTGCGCCTGCTCGAGATCGCCGGCGGACGCTATCACGTCGCCCAGATCTCCTGCGAGGCCTCGGTCGAAATCATCCGCCGCGCCCGGCGCCACGGCCTGCCCGTTACCTGCGGCGTCTCGGCGGCGCATCTGCAACTCAACGAAAACGATGTGCAGAGCTACCGCACCTTCTTCAAGCTCTCGCCGCCGCTGCGCAGCGAGGCCGACCGGCGCGCGCTGGTCGAGGGCCTTGCCGACGGCACGATCGATGTCGTCGTCTCAAGCCACGACCCGCAGGACGCCGAAGTGAAGCGCCGCCCCTTCGCCGAGGCGAACTTCGGTGCCATCGGTCTCGAAACCCTGCTTCCCGCCGGCCTCGCGCTCGTCCACGCCGGCGACATCTCGCTCGCCCGCCTGCTCGCCGCGCTCACCCACGCACCGTCCGACCTGCTCGGTCTCGGTCGCGGGCGTCTCGCCGCCGGCCTTCCCGCCGATCTTGTCCTCATCGACACAGACACCCCCTGGGTGCTCGATCCGGCAAAGCTGAAGTCGATTTCGAAGAACACGCCCTTCGAGGACCGCCGCTTCCAGGGCCGCGCCATCCGCACCATGGTCGGCGGCCGCACGGTTTATGTTCACGGCGAGGACGCGGGGCGCTAGTCTTTCCGCCGGTTGGCTTTGGGGGAGGAACACTGAATGCCCGCTGAAATCGATTTCATGGCCGCCGCGCCGCTGCTGCTTGCCGTAGCTGTGCTCGGCTACCTGCTGGGCTCCATCCCGTTCGGCCTGCTGCTGACGCGCCTTGCGGGCCTTGGTGACATCCGCGACATCGGCTCGGGCAATATCGGCGCCACCAACGCCCTTCGCACCGGCAACCGCTGGGTCGCCGCCGGCACGCTCGTCGGCGACGCAGGCAAGGGTGCGCTCGCCGTCCTCCTCGCCGCCCGCCTCGGCGCGATCACCGGCACCGACATAGGCTGGATGTCGTCGGTCGCGGCGCTCGCCGCCTTCCTCGGCCATCTCTATCCGGTCTGGCTCGGCTTCAGGGGCGGCAAGGGTGTCTCGACCCTCATCGGTGTATTGCTGGCGCTGCACTGGCCGGTCGGTCTGCTCTTCTGCGCCACATGGGCGCTTGTCGCCGCGATTTCGCGCTACTCGTCATTGTCGGCGCTTGTCGCCGCCTTGCTGACGCCGGTTTACCTCGCCTGGCTCGACCACTGGCATCTGGTCGGCCTCGGCGTTGTTCTGGCGGTGCTGATCTACATTGCCCATCGCGACAATATCCGCCGCCTGCTCGCCGGCACCGAATCCCGCATCGGACAGAAATCGGCCGGGTCCTGACCGCCATGAGCGCACCGCTCCCCGAGACCGAGCGGATCGCGCGGCTGCGTCTCGCGCGCAGCGAAAATGTCGGTCCCGTCACCTTCCGCGACCTGCTGCAACATTGCGGCAACGCGGTCGCCGCCATCGACGCCCTGCCCGATCTCGCGGCGCGCGGCGGTGCGAAGCGCGCGATCAAGGTTGCCTCAATCGAAGAGGCCGATGCCGAAATGTCGCGTCTCGGAAGATTGGGCGCCCGCCTTCTCGTCTGGGGAGATGCCGATTTTCCGCCGCGTCTTGCCGTTCTCGATCCGCCGGCGCCGGTGATCTCGGTTATCGGCAGCACCGAACTTCTGGCCCGCCCGTCGATTGCGATCGTCGGTTCGCGCAACGCCTCGGCCGCCGGCCGCAAGATCGCGGGCGACATCGCAAAAGATCTCGGCACGGAAGGTTTCGCTGTCGTCTCCGGTCTCGCCCGTGGCATCGATACGGCCGCCCACCGCGCCTCGCTCTCCACGGGAGCCATCGCAGTTCTCGCCGGCGGCGTCGACATCGTCTATCCGGAGGAAAATCGCGAACTGCAAACGTCGATCGCGGAAACCGGCGCCCTGGTTTCGGAAATGACGCCCGGCACCAGCCCGCAGGCCCGTCACTTCCCGCGCCGCAACCGCCTGATTTCCGGCCTCGCGCTGGCCGTCGTCGTGGTCGAGGCGGCACACCGCTCAGGCTCCCTCATCACCGCACGCTTCGCGCTGGAACAGGGCCGCGACGTCTTCGCCGTTCCCGGCTCGCCGCTCGATCCACGCGCCGGCGGTTCGAATCGTCTCATCAAGGACGGGGCGCCCTTGGTCGAGACAGCGGAGGACGTGATCGCCGCCCTCGCGACCCCTCTCGGCCGCTCGCTGCGCGAACCCGGACCCAACGCCTATGACGGGGACAAGTCGAACATGACAGTTTTTCGACAGTTCGATGACAGCGCCCGCGATTCCGTCCTTGCCGCCCTCGGCCCGACCCCGACGCCGCTCGACGAAATCGTCCGCCAGTCGGGCGTTTCGGTACCCGTGGTCCGCGCCATCCTGCTCGAACTGGAGCTGGCCGGCCGCCTGCACCGCGATCCCGGCGACCGCCTCAGCCTGATCTAACCCTTTGTTCGGTCTATTTTTTCTTCTTCACTGCGGATTTCCCGAGGCTCAGCATCCGCGCCTCTTCGGCCGCAATCCCGACGAGATAGGCGAGGAATTCAAACCCCCGCGCCATCGCCATGCGCCGCGCCGCAATCGTCAGGTCGAGAAGATAAGCCGCAATCTCGGCATCCTCGGCACTTTCCAGCGGTTCCGGACGCACCGCCGCCTTTTTCTGGAAGCCCGCGTCGGTCGTCGCCCTCGGGAATCCAGCCGCTTCCACATGCATGACACTCATCCGTATCCTCCGCATCCTTACGCTGCGCGACGCAATGGCAAGGCACCGCTCAGGTCTAACGATCTAGACCCTTAGGCTATATCAATTCTTCATAACAGGGGGCGTCAGACCTGCCCGACAAGGTCCAATCCGGTTTGACCGCAGCGCGGCATCCACTTTTCCAAGGATTTCCGCCGGATTTGACAGTCTCCGCCCTTTTCACCATGTTCACCCGGCGGCTCAAGGCAGCCGGATGCAGCGGCGGCCCCCGGTTTCTCACGGCATTTCGGCGACCGGATCGCCCGCGCGCTGGCGGCGCCCGGAGACGGCAGGCCACATTATAAAGAGAGTTCGAGCGTTCGATGGACGTCGTCATTGTCGAGTCGCCGGCCAAGGCGAAAACGATCAACAAGTATCTCGGCAAGGGCTACAAGGTCCTGGCCTCCTACGGCCATGTCCGCGACCTGCCCTCGAAAGACGGCTCGGTCCTGCCGGACGAAGACTTCGCCATGGCCTGGGACGTCGACGCCAAGTCCCAGAAGCGTCTCAATGAGATTGCCGCCGCCGTCAAAGGCGCCGGCCGCCTGATCCTCGCCACCGACCCGGATCGCGAGGGCGAGGCGATTTCCTGGCATGTGCTGGAAATTCTCAACAAAAAGAAGGTGTTGAAGGACGTCGAGGTCCAGCGCGTCGTCTTCAACGCGATCACCAAGCAGTCCGTCACCGAGGCAATGACGCATCCGCGCGGCCTCGACAAGGAGCTGATCGACGCCTATCTGGCCCGCCGCGCGCTCGATTATCTGGTCGGCTTCACGCTCTCGCCGGTGCTCTGGCGCAAGCTGCCGGGCTCGCGCTCGGCCGGCCGCGTACAATCCGTCGCGCTGCGGCTGATCTGCGACCGCGAACTCGAGATCGAGGCCTTCCGCGCCCGCGAATACTGGACCGTCGAAGCCGACATGAAGACCGGCTCGAACGCCGCCTTCGTCGCCCGTCTGGTCAATCTCGACGGCAAGAAGCTCGACAAATTCGACATCCCCAACGAGAAATCCGCCCACGAGATCGAAGCGCGCATCAAGGCCTCGCGCTTCTCCGTCAAATCGGTCGAGAGCAAACCGGCCCGCCGCCACCCCAACCCGCCCTTCACCACCTCGACCTTGCAGCAGGAAGCCTCGCGCAAGCTCGGCTTCTCGGCGAGCCGCACCATGCAGGTCGCGCAGCGCCTCTATGAAGGCGTCGAGATCGACGGCGAAACGACCGGCCTCATCACCTATATGCGAACCGACGGCGTGCAGATCGCGCCGGAAGCGATCGCCCAGGCCCGCACCGTCATCAACAACGAATTCGGCGAGGCCTATCTGCCCGACGCGCCGCGCGTCTACACGACCAAAGCCAAGAACGCGCAGGAAGCGCATGAGGCGATCCGCCCGACCGATCTCGCCCGCCTGCCGAAACACGTTGCCGGCCGCCTCGACGACGACCAGCGCCGTCTCTACGAACTGGTCTGGAACCGCACCGTTGCCAGCCAGATGGAAAGCGTCCAACTCGAACGCACCGTCATCGAGATCGAGGCAAACGACGCGCCCATCGGCCTGCGCGCCACCGGCTCCGTCATCGTCTTCGACGGTTTCCTGCGCCTCTATCAGGAAGGCCGCGACGAGCCGGAAGAAGGCGAAGACGGCGGCCGCCTGCCGAAAGTCGCGCGCGGCGATAAACTCGGCCTCGACAAGGTGCGTCCCGAACAGCATTTCACCGAGCCGCCGCCCCGCTTCACCGAAGCGACGCTCGTCAAGCGCATGGAAGAACTCGGCATCGGCCGCCCTTCGACCTACGCCTCGACGCTGCAGACCTTGCGCGACCGCGAATATGTCCACATGGACAAGAACCGTTTCGTGCCGCACGACAAGGGCCGCCTCGTCACCGCCTTCCTCGAAAACTTCTTCACCCGCTACGTCGAATACGATTTCACGGCGGCGCTCGAAGAAAAACTCGACAAGGTGTCCGCCGGCGAACTCGACTGGAAGGATCTGCTGCGCGAATTCTGGAAGGAATTCACGGTCGACGTCGCCCAGGCGCTCGAACTGCGCATCACCGAAGTGCTCGACCGCCTCAACGAAGTGCTGGCGCCGCATGTCTTCCCCGAAAAGGAAGACGGTTCCGACCCGCGCAAATGCCCGGTCTGCGCCGATGGCCGCGTCTCGCTGAAGGTCGGCCGCTTCGGCGCCTTTGTCGGCTGCTCGAACTATCCCGAATGCCGCTTCACGCGTCAGCTCACCGTCGGCGCCGACGGCGAGGAACAATCCGGCGACCGCGTGCTCGGCACCGACCCGGAAACCAACGCCGAGATTTCGCTGAAGACCGGCCGCTTCGGTCCGTACGTCGAACGTGCGCCGCTTGAGCCCGACGAAAAACCGAAACGCAGCGGCCTGCCCGCCAAAATGTCGGCCGCCGATGTCGATCTCGAAAAGGCGTTGCGCCTGCTGACGCTGCCGCGCGAAGTCGGCATTCATCCCGAAACCGGCAAGAAGATCACTGCCGGCCTCGGCCGCTTCGGACCTTTCGTTCTGCACGACGGCACCTATGCCAATCTGAAAGACCCCGAGGAACTTTTCGACATCGGCCTCAACCGGGCGATCACCGTCCTCGCCGAAAAGCAGGCCCGCGCCGAAGAGCGCGCCGGCAAGGTGCTGAAGGAACTGGGCGAGCACCCCGAAACCGGCAAGCCAGTGCAGGTGCGCGAAGGAAAATACGGGCCTTACGTCAAGCACGCCTCTACCAACGCGACACTGCCGAAATCGGGTGATCCGATGTCGGTGACGCTCGAGGAAGCGCTCGCCCTCATCGCCGAACGCGAAGCGAAAAGCGGCAAGAAGAAGCCGGCAAAGAAAGCCGCCGCGAAGAAGGCGCCGAAGGAAACCAAACCGGCGAAAAAACCGGCCGCGAAAAAGAAACCCGCGGCAAAAAAGAAAGCGTCCGCGAAGAAGCCGGCGTCGAAATCGAAAAGCACCGTTAGCGTCACAGAACCGGCGGATTGACATTGGCCGAGCGCAGCAAGCCGAAAAAATCCGGCGTCGGAAAAAAAAGCAAGTCCGGCGGCCGCCTCCCTTCGCGCGACGACATCCTGAAATTCATCGCCGAAAACGGCGGCAAGCTCGGCAAGCGCGAAATCGGCCGCGCCTTCGGCATCAAGGGCGACGACCGCCTGCCCTTCAAGCAGTTGCTGAAGGAGCTGAAGGACGAAGGCCTGATCGCGAAGGACGAAACGAAAAGCCTGCGCCGCGTCGGCGAACTGCCGCCCGTCACCGTCATCGAAATCACCCACACCGACACCGACGGCGACCTGATCGCCCGCCCCGTTTCGTGGCCCGGCGAAACGCCGCCGCCGCAAATCGTCGTCGCGCCCGACATGAAGCGTCGCGGCAAGCACGAAACCGTCGACGAACCGCCGGCCGGCGTCGGCGACCGTGTGCTGGCGCGCATCGAAAAGACCGGCGACGAAACATGGCCCTTCGAAGCGCGCGTCATCCGCCGCGTCGGCAAGGGCGCCGAACGTGTCATGGGCCTCTTCCGCCGTGTGAAAGGCGCGAAGATCGCGCGCCTGATCCCGGTCGACAAGAAAGTCCGCGTCGAGTTCGAGATCGGTCTCGACGACGCAAACGGCGCCGAGGACGGAAACCTGGTGCTCGCCGAAACCATCCCCGGCAAGCGCCACGGCACACCGCGCGCGCGCGTCCGCGAAGTCTTCGGCGACAGCGCCGACCCGCGCTCGATCAGCCTGATCGCCATTCACACACACGGCATCCCCGACGCATTCCCCGACGACGTGATCGCCGAAGCCGAAGCCGCAAAGCATCACGGCCTCAAGGGCCGCACGGATCTGCGCGACATCCCCCTCATCACCATCGACCCGCCGGACGCCCGCGACCATGACGACGCGGTCTGGGCGGCGCCGGACGACGATCCGAAGAACGAAGGCGGCGTCGTCGCCATCGTCGCCATCGCCGATGTCGCGGCCTATGTGAAGCCCGGCTCGCCGATGGACCGCGAAGCGCGCAAGCGCGGCAACTCGACCTATTTCCCCGATCGGGTCGTACCGATGCTGCCCGAACGCATCTCCAATGATCTCTGCTCGCTGGTCGACGGCGAGGACCGCGCCTGTTTCGCGGTGCGCATGGTCTTCGACCGCAACGGTCAGAAGCGCGGCCACGAATTCATCCGCGGCCTGATGCGTTCGGCCGCGAGCCTCAGCTACAAACAGGTCCAGCAGGCGATCGACGGACGCCCCGACGACATCGCGGGCCCGTTGCTTGAGCCGGTGCTGAAACCGCTCTGGGCCGCCTATCGCATTCTCGCCAAGGCGCGTGAGGCGCGCGGGCCCCTCGATCTCGACATGCCGGAATACAAGATCGACATCGACGCCGAAGGCCGCATCGGCGCGATCCGCGTCGGCGAAAAACATGAATCGATGAAACTCATCGAAGAGTTCATGATCCAGGCCAATGTCTGCGCCGCCGAAAGCGCCGAGGCGAGGCACCGCTCGGTCATCTACCGCATCCATGACGCGCCGGCGCGCGAAAAGCTGGTCGCACTTGCCGAATTCCTGGCAACGCTCAATCTGAGTTTCGCGAAGGGTGAAACGGTCCGCCCGGCGAATTTCAACCGCATCCTGAAATCGGTCGACGGCACCGAACACGACCGCATGGTCTCCGACGTCATCCTCCGTTCGCAGGCGCAGGCGGTTTATTCGCCGGACAATATCGGTCACTTCGGCCTCAACCTGCGCCGCTATGCCCACTTCACGTCGCCGATCCGCCGCTACGCCGACCTCACGGTCCATCGCGCGCTGGTCGCCGGCCTCGATTTCGGAAAGGACGGCCAGACCGACGACGAAGCCTCGGGCCTCGCCGAAATCGCCGAACACATCTCGATGACCGAACGCCGCTCGATGCTGGCCGAACGCGACTCGAAGGACCGCTTTATCGCCGCCTTCCTCGAAGCGCGCATCGGCGCCGAGTTCCGCGGCCGCGTTGCCGGCGTCACGCGCTTCGGCCTGTTCGTGAAGCTCGACGAAACCGGCGCCGACGGTTTCGTGCCGATCTCGACGCTCGGCGGCGATTTCTTCCACCATGACGAAATCCTGCACGCCCTCGTCGGCGAACGCACCGGCCTCACCTATCGCCTCGGCGACGGCGTGCTGGTGCGCCTCGTCGAAGCCGTGCCGATCACCGGCGGCCTCCGCCTCGAACTTCTCGAAGGCGGCAGCGAGGGCAAGCCCGCCGGCCGCGGTGGAAACCGCCGTCCAGCCGCCCGCCGCGGCCCGCCGCGCGGCAAGCAGGGCACGGCACGGAAAGCCAAAACCCGCCGCTGACTTGGCCACCGCGCCGCGCGGCAACCTGCCACATTTCATCTTGCGCCAAATCCGACCATTTTGCTGGGAGACGTTGCGGCAGCGGCCCGCCGTCCGGCCCTTTCGGCCGCTTGTCTTGTACGATCCGCAACGAGTACCCGATGCACATGACCGAACCCTGCATCTTCGAGGCAGCGGATGAAGCGCCCCGCCCCGCCTTCGCGGCGATCCGTCGCGGCTTCGCGCAGCGTTGTCCGGCCTGCGGTCACGGCAACGTCTTTCGGCAGTTTCTGAAGATCGCCGATACATGCGGCCATTGCGGCGAGGAGCTGCTGCATCACCGCGCCGACGACGCCCCGCCCTATTTCACCATCATGATCGTCGGCCACATCGTCGTGCCGATGATGCTCTGGACGGAGCTCGCCTACCTGCCGCCCATCTGGGTCCATGCCGCACTCTGGCCGGCCATGACGCTTGCGCTCTCGCTCTGGTTCCTGCCGCGCCTCAAGGGCGCCATCGTCGGCTGGCAATGGGCGCTGCGCATGCACGGCTTCGGCGGCGAAACCGACGACTGACCGCGATCAGCCCTGTGCGCGCGCCTCGCGAAACGTCACCAGCCGCTTTTTCCCCTCGTCCCAAAGCACCAGCCGCACACAGCGCAAACTGTCGAGCAGCGTCAGCCTGCCGATCTCGCGAAGATCCGGGTGGTCGCGCAACACGCGCGGCAGCCGGTACGACGGAATACGCGCGTGAAGATGGTGGACGTGGTGAATGCCGATATTGGCGGTCAGCCAGCGCAGCGGCCACGGCAGGTCGTAATAGGACGAGCCTCGCAGCGCCGCTTCATGAAAATCCCAGCCGCCGGCCTCGCTCCAGAACGTGTCCTCGAACTGGTGTTGCACATAGAACATCCAGACGCCGATCGACGATGCGATGACGACAATAGGCACATGCACCAGAAAAAAAGCCTTGAAGCCGACAAGCCAGATCAGCCCCGCCGCGATTGCCAGCATCGCCGCGTTGGTCACTTGCGTACTGATCCAGGGCCGCCAGCCGCCGCGCATCATGCCGATGGGCAGCCGCTGCTCCAGCAGGAACAGATAAGCCGGCCCGATGCCGAACAGCACCAGCGGATTGCGGTAGAGGCGATATTTGAACTGCCCCCAGCGCGAAAGCGCCAGGTATTCGCGCACCGTCAATGTGTCGACATCGCCAATACCGCGCTTGTCGAGATTGCCGGCCGCTGAGTGATGGATCGCATGGTTGCGCCGCCATACGTCGTAAGGCGTCACCGTCAGCACGCCGAGTGCGCGGCCGACCCAGTCGTTCATCCAGCGCTGCGGAAAAAACGAACCGTGGCCGCAATCGTGCTGGATCGCAAACAGTCGCACCAGAAATCCGGCGGCCGGTATCGCGATGGCGAGCGGCGCCCACCAGTAGCCGAGCGAATAGGTGAACCAGGCGGCAAACCACAGCGCGACAAGCGGCAAGGCCGTGATCGCCAGCTCGATGGCACCACGTCCATGGCTCGGTTCCCTGTAGCGGTTGAGAATTTGTATCCAGGTACGTGCTGCGACGCCGGGTGCGCCGGTGTTGTGCCCAATACTCAAATGCGCAAGACCCGTGTTGAACCCGGACGGTCGCATCTGAAAGGGCGAACGGCACGAGCGGTACAATGATTGTGCGGGAATAGACCACACTTCCCCTACGATAGCGGCATATTTGTGTATCGCGCGTAAATGGCCGATAAAGCGGCCTTTTCCGCCCTCTCTGGACAGCCTCCCCGCCTGCGAGCATCCTGCCCGCATATCGAAATTCGGGAATCGGAACGAATACATGGCTGACGAACAACGGGGCGCCTTCGACCCCAAAATGTCGCGCGAGCAGGAATATCGCGAGATGACGCAGGGTCGCGCCGTGCGTCCGCGCGACGCATCGACCCTCATCATCGTGCGCCGCGACGGTTCGGCACCGCGTGTGCTGATGGGCCAGCGTCATGCCGATCACAAATTCATGCCCAACAAATTCGTTTTTCCCGGCGGCCGCGTCGATCCGGCCGACAGCCGCATCGTACCGATCGAGGATTTGCGCGCGCCGGTCGCCCGGCGTTTGATGGCGCGCATGCGCGGCACGCCGACCGAGCGCCGCGCCCGCGCACTCGCCATGGCCGCGATCCGCGAGACCTTCGAGGAGACCGGCCTCGTCATCGGTCGTCCGGTTGCCGCGCCGGCGCGCAGCAAGCATGCCGACTGGAACGAATACTTCGCACAAGGCGTCGCGCCCGCATTGGGCTCGCTCGATTTCGTCGCCCGCGCCATTACCCCGCCCTACCGCACGCGCCGCTTCGATACGCGCTTCTTCATCGCCGACGCGGAAGCGATCCAGGGCGATCCGCTGAAGGTCGCGGGCTCCGGCGAATTGCAGGGCCTGCATTGGCTCACCATCGGCGATGCGCGCGATCTCGACCTGCCCAACATTACCCGCGTCGTCCTCGACGAGATCGACGAGCGTCTGCGCCTCGCGACCGCCGCACAGTCCGCACGCGCCGTCCCCTTCATCCATTTCCGCGGCGGCAACGCCATCCGCGACGTCATCGGAGATTGAAGCCTGTGAATGTCGAAACGCCGCGCCCCCGCGCGATCCGTCCGCGCGACGCGGCCAGCCTCGTGCTGATCGACGACACGGGCAGCGAACCCCGCATCCTGATGGGCCGCCGCCACGCACGCATGAAATTCATTCCCGACGCCTTCGTCTTTCCCGGCGGCAAGCTCGATGCCGGCGATCTTCTCGCGCGGCCCGCGACGACCTTCAGCGGCGAGACCGCGCGGATGATGCAGCGCGCCGCCGCCGGTGCAAAAGCCGAGGCGCTGGCCATGGCCGCCATCCGCGAAACCTTCGAGGAAACCGGCCTCATCGTCGCGCGCAAGGGCCATGTCGGCGACACGGCCGGCGAAGGCTGGCAGCCCTTCCGCGAGCGCGGCATCGCACCGCGTCTCGACGTGCTCGATTTCGTCGCCCGCGCCATCACGCCGGCATCGAGCCCGATCCGTTTCCACGCCCGCTTCTTCGCCGCCCCGTCATCGAGCGCCGAAGGCACGCTGCAAGGCAGCGGCGAACTCAGCGAACTCGACTGGTATCCGCTTTCCGATGCGCTGAAACTGCCGGTGATCGACGTCACCGAATTCGTCCTCAACGAAATCGGCCGCCGTCACAAGGAAGGCCCGCGCACCCGCATCCCGCTCTATTCCTACCGCAACGACAAACCCGTCATTCGCGCCTGAGTGCTGCGAACCATGCAAGACCCGACAGCCCTCACCATGCTGGCCGACGCGCCGCTCTCGCCCGCGGAGCGCCGCCGCAGCCTCGTCGCGGTCATCGCCTGCATCAGCGTCGTCGGCATGGGACTCGGCGTCTCGATCCCGCTGCTTGCGCTGCTGATGGAGCGTCAGGGCGTCCCCGCCTCGATCATCGGCCTCAACACGGCCATGCCGGCGCTCGCCACCTTTCTGCTGACGCCCTTCATCCCGGCGCTGCTCCGCCGCGTCCCGGCCATCACGTTCCTGATGGTCTGCATCCTCGTCTCGGCCGTCGCCATGCCGGCCTATTACATCTTCCCCAATGTCTGGCTCTGGTTCCCGATCCGCTTCGCCAACGGCCTCGCGCTCACCGGCCTCTTCGTCGTCAGCGAGTTCTGGGTCAACACGCTGGCCGACGAGAAAAACCGCGGCCGCCTGATTGGCATTTACGGCACCGTGCTGTCCTGCGGCTTCGCTTCCGGCCCGGTGCTGCTCTTCCTGGTCGGCACGCAGGGCCTCCTGCCCTTCGCCACCATCGGCGCGCTGATCCTCGCCGCCGGCGTGCCCCTCATCCTGTTCGGGCGCGGCCTTGCCCCCCGTGTCACCGAGCGCCCGACCAGGAGCTTTGTGAGCTTTCTCGTTGTCGCCCCGGCCGCCACGCTGGCCGGCCTCGTCTACGGCGCCACCGAAACCAACATCTTCAACCTGCTGCCGGTCTATGGCGTGCGCACCGGCATGACCGAACAGACCGCCGCCTTCGTCCTCTCGATCTTCGCCGCCGGCAACATCTTCTGCCAGATCCCGATCGGCATCTGGGCCGACCGCGCCGACCGCCGCATGGTCCTGCTGGTCTGCGCTCTTGTCGGTCTGCTCGGCGCCTCGGCGATCCCGCTGGTCGCCCACAATCTCTGGCTCTTTGCGCCGGTGCTTTTCGTCTTCGGCGGCGTCGTGGTCGGCCTCTATACCGTCGGCCTGACGCTGCTCGGCCAGCGCTTCCGCGGCGCCGACCTCGCCTCCGCCAACGCGGCCTTCGTGCTGATGTATTCGACCGGCGCCCTCATCGGTCCGCCCATGGCCGGCATCGGCATGGACCTCTGGGACCCCCACGGCCTGATCGTCGTCATGGCCGGCCTTTGCGGCCTCTATCTCGCCGTCGCGGGCTGGCGCTATTTCACCGCGCCCCGCGACCGCCCGCCCGCTTGACTTAACGCCGCCCGTGAGTAGTCTGCGCCCAAATCGGCCGCCCGGTCAGTCCGCCGCGGTCTCCGGGGCATAAACCGCAAGCCCCTGTAACTGCAAGGATTTCCGGCCATGGCGAAACCCGCCTCCATCAAGATCAAGCTCGAAAGCACCGCCGACACCGGCTACTTCTACGTCACGAAGAAGAACAGCCGCACCATGACCGAAAAAATGGTCATCAAGAAATACGACCCGATCGCGCGCAAGCATGTCGAGTTCAAGGAAACCAAGATCAAGTAAGAGCCGCCTCCAGGCGCCACTTGAAACAAACTGAACGCAAAAAAGCCGGTCCCTCGGGGACCGGCTTTTTCGTTGGAGCCGAAGAGAAAAGGTGGCCGGCCGGGGTGATCGCGGCTTATCAGAGGAGGCCACTCCATGAACCACGCCCCGACCGGCCGTGCCTCGCGGACCCAGGAGATGCGGCGGACCTGAGCGCCCCACGAGGACACACATCGCCGCCTGTATACCGCGCCCGACTTACCCCCCAGCAAGAGCGGACGCGCATCCGGCAGCGAAACCGATGTGCCTTGAAGAATGTACCACGCTCTGCTGTGCCAATAAAGGAATGCGCGCGGCTTTTCTTGCCTCGACCGCGTTAACCATGAAAACACAAGGTTAACGGCATACACATCCGCGCGAAATCTCGCGAAGACTGCAACTCGACTGAACCGGAAAATAAAACCGTCAGGCGGCTTCGGCGACCACGCGGTTGCGCCCGTCGCGCTTGGCCCGGTAGAGCCCCTGGTCGGCGCGTTCAAGCAGTTTCGACGCCGTGTCGAGCGTCCCGCCCGTCACCGCAATGCCGATGCTGACGGTGATGTCGAGCGTCTTGCCGCTGTCGTCGATCGTGAATGGCCGCATCGCGATGCACTGGCGCAAGCGTTCGGCGACCGTCATCGCGAAAACGAGATCGGTGTCCGGCATCACGACGACGAACTCTTCGCCGCCCAGCCGGCACGCGAGATCGATCCCGCGCACATTCTGCGCCAGGCGCTCGGCGAACTGCTTCAGCACCGCATCGCCGGCCGCATGGCCATAAGTGTCGTTGACCGGCTTGAAGTAATCGATGTCGAAAATCAGCAGCGCCACCGGCTTGCCGGTCTTGATGCCGTCGCTGACCAGCGTCGACAGATGACCTTCCATGTAGCGCCGGTTATAGAGCCCGGTCAGCCCGTCGGTAATCGCAAGCTCCAGCCCCTGCTGGAACTTGTCGCGCAGATAGTCCTGATAGCGCTTGCGGCGCAACTGGCTGCGGGCCCGCGCCACCAGCTCGTTGCGCTCCATCGGCCGCACCAGATAATCGTTGACGCCCATGTCGAGCGCCCGCACGAGCCGCGCCGTATCGCCTTCCTCGACGATCGCGAGAATGGGCGTCTGCCGCGTCGCTTCGAGCGCGCGCAACTGCGAGCACAGCCGCAAACCGTCATATTCCTGCAAGGTCAGACTGACGATCAGCAGGTCGAAACTTCCCTTGCTTGCCAGCTCCAGCAGCTCTTCCTGCGTTTCGGCCACCGTCAGCATGTGCTCGGCCGAAAGCGTCTCGGTGATGCGTTTCAGCGATGTCGGCCGGTCGTCAATGACGAGAATGCGTCCCGGCTCCTTCATCAGGAAATTGTCGCCGCCATTCGAGCTCAACGCGCCGATGCGCTGGCCGGTCGCCTCGCGCATGCGCAGTTCGTCGGTCACCATCTTCAGGCGCACAAGGCTCTTCACCCGCGCGAACAGCGCGAGATCGTTGAGCGGCTTGGTCAGAAAATCGTCGGCGCCGGCTTCAAGTCCCTGCACGCGGTCGGACGGCTGGTCGAGCGCGGTCACCATGACGACGGGAATATGTTCGGTCTCCGGCATCGCCTTGAGGCGGCGGCAGACCTCGAATCCATCCATGCCCGGCATCATCACGTCGAGCAGGATGATGTCCGGCTGCTGTTCCTTGGCAGCCTCCAGCGCCTCCGGGCCGGACGAAGCCTTGAGCACATCGAAATATTCGGACGTGAGCTTGGCGTCGAGCAGCTTCAGATTGGCGGGAACGTCATCGACGATCAATACGCGAGCGGTCACTGTATCCCGTCCTTGCCGAGCGAATAGGAATTAGCGAAGGAAACGCTGAACCGTCTCCAGAAACTGCGTCACCGAGATCGGCTTGGAGATATAGGCCTCGCAGCCGCCCTCGCGAATCTTCTCTTCGTCGCCCTTCATGGCGAAGGCCGTCACCGCCACCACCGGGATCGAGCGCAAGCTGTCGTCTTCCTTGATCCATTTGGTGACTTCGAGCCCCGACACTTCCGGAAGCTGAATGTCCATCAGGATCAGGTCGGGGCGATTCGTGCGCGCGATTTCCAGCGCCTCGATGCCGTCCCGCGTCTGCAGCGTCTGATAGCCGTGCGCGTCCAAAAGATCGTGGAAGAGCTTCATGTTGAGCTCATTGTCTTCAACGATCAGGACCTTCTTAGACATTGCGTCCATAGCTCCAGAACTCCACCTTGCCGGGCATGCCCGTCTGCGAACCGAATCCCCGGCTTCCGGGGCGCCCGAAAGGGACGCCGCTAGAGGTCATATGACCCGAATATCCTTAACTAAGTCTTTAACGGGGGGTGCCTGACCCCCGGCTTTCCTTCGGTTTCTAATTAAACTGTGCCTATGATTAACGTTGCGTGTGCAAACCGGATGAAGGCGCAAATGACCGGAGACGAGGCTGAATTCGTGGCGATCCATGCCCTGGGCCACATCGCGGCCGACGAGGATTTATTGGGAGATTTTCTCGACCGCTCCGGCCTCGCCCAGGACGAGCTGCGCGCCCGCGCCGCCGACCCGGTTTTCCTCGGATTCGTGCTCGAATACTTGCTGGGTGACGAGCCCCGCCTGCTGGCCTTCTGCGCCGCTGCCGGCCTCGCGCCGGAGCTTCCGGCCGCCGCCCGCCGCGCGCTTCCCGGCGGCGAAGAGGTCCATTGGTCATGAATGCCGAAAGCCCGAAGCCGCAAAAGCCCGATCCGCTGGCGATCGACGAGGCGGTGATTCCCCAGATCGACGCCCTCGACCTCATCCCCGGCCGCCCGCTCGTCGTCTCCGACGCCGACGAGGTGCTGATCCAGTTCGTCGCCGGCCTCGAGCTCTATCTCGAAACGCAAGGCCTCTGGCTCGACCTCCAGAGCTTCGCACTGACCGGCAACATCAAAAGCCGCGAAACCGGCGAGCCCGTGCTCCCCGCCGCCATGCCGGCGCTGCTCGACGGCTTCTTCGCCGCGCAGACGCATTCCCTGCTGGTCGTACCCGGCGCCGCCGAGGCGCTGGCCCGCCTCTCGGAACGCGCGCAGATCGTCGTCCTGACCAACGTCCCCTTCGAGGCGCGCGAGGCGCGCGCCGCCAGCCTCGCCGCGCAGGGCATCGATTATCCGGTTGTCGCCAACAAGGGCCTGAAAGGCGGCGCCGTCCGCCGCATGGCCGAGCGTGTCAACGCCCCGGTCGTTTTCCTCGACGACATCCCCCACAACATCTCATCGGTCGCCAGGGCCCACGCCCCCACGCACCTGATCCACTTCATCGCCGACCCCCGCCTCGCCAAACTCCTCGGCCAGGCCCCCGACAGCCACTTCCACACCACCGAATGGAGCGCGGCCGAAGATTTCATTTCGGAAAAGCTGAAGGCCGACGGGTTTTAGGGCTGCCGCGCGCATCTGCGTTGCGTCTTTCCCACACCCCCAACTTGTCACCCCCGGGCTTGACCCGGGGGTCAAGAAGCCGCAAAGCGGCGTCTCGCTTCAAAAAGACTCTTCCCACAACTTCAAAGGCGTCAAAGACAGATTCTTGCGAAGGAAGACGGCGCTAACGCGCCTTCTGGATTGCCGGGTCTAGCCCGGCAATGACGATGATTGGGAAATAGCGAGGGGATTTCACAGGCGCCTCCGCGTGAAACCCTTCCCTCAAAAACTCCCCCGCGTCACCACGCGTCCACAAGCCGCCGCAATCTCCGCCTCTCGCGCCGAAGCCGCCGGCTCCGTCCATCCCGCACACCGCGCATCGCCCGCACCCGCCGCGCACCAGAGCCCCGACCCATCCGCCTGCGGACGAAACCGCAAGCCCCGTGCGTCTGCCCCGTCGAGCCGGCCCCCGAGATAATTCAACACCTCAAGCCTGAGCCGCGCCGCCTCGCCGCCCATCGGCGTCACCCGCAGATGCATGTCCTTGAGCGGCACCGCCTCCACCGTCTCGACAGCGAGCCCGGCATCGCCCCGCGTCAGCCCCACCCGCAGCAGCAGCCCGAAATCGCGGCAGATGTCGAACCGCGCCATGTTCTGCGTGCCGAGATGCAGAAAATTCCCGAGCCCGTAGGCAACGAGATGCGAACCCGAAATCTCGACCCCCTTGGCGACATGCGCATGATGCCCGGCAACAATGCTCGCGCCGCCGCCCGCCGCCGCACCCCGGAACCGGGCCGCATCTGCCGCATCGGTCAGCGGATCGAACTCGCGCCCGTAATGCACCGAGAGAATCCGCAGGTCCGCATCCTCTTCCCTCAACCGCGCCGCAACTTCAGGAAAATCCACCCGTTCCTGCAACATGCCCGCCCGGCCCTCGCGCGCCGGCAACCCGCCACCCGCATTGCCCACCGCCGATACCGCGACCCGAACACCGCGCAACTCGAAGACATGCGGCCGCATCGCCTCGGCGCGCGTCCACCCGAGCCCGGGCCAGGCGTGCACACCCGGCACCGCCGCGACATGGGCAAGCGTCTCGCCTGCCCCGCGCGTCCCGTAGTCGAGCGCATGATTGTTGGCGAGCGAAAACACATTGATGCCCGCTTCGGCAAACTCCCGCAGACCTTCCGGGTGCATCCGGAAAACGAACATCTTGTCGCGCGCCGCGATGTCGTTGCGGTCCATCACCGTCGTCTCGAGATTGGCGAACACGACATCGCCCTCAAGCCACGGCGCGATCCCGGCCAGCGCCTCGGCGCCCGTCACCCGCACCCCGCCCTTCCATCCGCCCCGCGCATCCAGCGGCGCCCCGCTCGCATTGAGCCCCGTATCGCCCGCCAGCACCACCGTCAGCCGGTCATCCGCTTGGGCGAGAGTAGCAAACAGGGCCAAGGCAAAAAAACAGAGCGAGGCAAATCTTCCCACCCGCCCCTGGGGGCGGGTCGGAAAATTCAGGCGCGGCCGGAATTTTTCGGGGCGGGGGACTCCCCTCTCCACATCGAACGCAACAAACGCCATGCACCCCATCCCCCAAATCCGTCATGGCCCGATTTATTCGGGCCATCCACGCCTTCCTTCATCGTAATATAAACACCCCGCACAACCTGAATCGTGAAATCTCCCCATGCGCATCGGCATCGACCTCGGCGGCACCAAAATCGAAGCCCTCGCCCTCGATACGCAAGGCCGCGAATTGGCGCGCCGCCGCATCGCCGCCCCGCAAGGGAGCTACGACGCCACCGTCGCGGCGATCCGCGATCTGGTCGCAGCCCTCGAATCCGAAACCGGACAGACAGGCACTGTCGGCATCGGCATGCCTGGCACCATCTCGCCAGCGACCGGCCTTGTCAAAAACGCCAACAGCACCTGGCTGATCGGCCATCCCTTCGGCGCCGGCCTTGAGGCGGCGCTAGGCCGCCCGGTCCGTCTTGCAAACGACGCCGACTGCTTTGCGCTTTCCGAAGCGACAGATGGCGCGGCCGCCGGCGCGGCCTCCATCTTCGGCGTCATCCTCGGCACCGGCGTCGGCGGCGGCATCGTCGTCAACGGCGCGCTTCTGTCCGGCCCCAACGCCATCGCCGGCGAGTGGGGCCACAACCCGCTGCCCTGGATTCACCCCGACGAATATCCGGGTACGGATTGCTATTGCGGAAAAAAAGGCTGCATCGAAACATGGGTTTCGGGGCCCGCCTTCGCCCGCCTCTACAAGGAGGAAGAAGGCGAGGCGCTGACGCCCGAGGAAATCGTCGCCGCGGCGCAAGCGGGCGCCCGCCCCGCCCGCCTGGCGCTGCGCCGCTACGCCGACCGTCTCGCCCGCGCGCTCGCCCACCTCATCAACATCCTCGACCCTGAAGTGATCGTCCTCGGCGGCGGCATGTCGAACATCGAAGCCCTCTACGAAGAAGTCCCCGCCCGCTGGGGCGCCTATGTTTTTTCCGACAAGCTGGTCAACCGCCTCGCCCGCAACAGCCTCGGCGATTCAAGCGGCGTCCGCGTCGCGGCATGGCTCTGGCCGGAGGGAAGCAGCGCATGAGCGATGGCTTCTGCCGCGACTGCCTCTCTCCCGTCCCCGAAGGCGCGACGCGCTGTCCCGCCTGCAACCGGCCGCGCCTGAAATTCCATCCCGAACTGCACGATCTTGCCATCGCCCATCTCGATTGCGACGCCTTCTATGCCGCCGTCGAAAAGCGCGACGATCCAAGCTTGCGCGACAAGCCGTTGATCATCGGCGGCGGCAAGCGCGGCGTCGTCTCGACCTGCTGCTACATCGCCCGCATTCGCGGCGTGCGTTCCGCCATGCCGATGTTCAAGGCATTGGCCGCATGTCCCGAGGCCGTCGTCATGCCGCCAAACATGGCGAAATACGCTGAGGTCGGCCGCGAGGTTCGCCAGCTGATGCGCGAGTTGACGCCGCTGGTCGAACCGCTTTCGATCGACGAGGCCTTTCTCGATCTCGCCGGCACCGAGCGCCTGCATCACGGATCGCCCGCGCTCAGCATGGCCCGGCTCGTCAACCGCATCGAAAAGGAAATCGGCATCACGGTCTCGGTCGGCCTCAGCCACAACAAGTTCCTGGCGAAAATCGCCTCCGACATCGACAAGCCGCGAGGCTTCTCGATCATCGGTCACGCCGAGACGCTACTCTTCCTCGCCGCAAAGCCCGTGTCGCTGATCTGGGGCGTCGGCAAGGCCTTCGAGGCGAAGCTCGCCCGCGACGGCATCACGCGCATTTCGCAACTTCAGCGCATGGAGGAAAACGAATTGATGGCGCGCTACGGCTCGATGGGAAGCCGGCTCTGGCGCCTCGCTCGCGGCCTCGATGTGCGCACCGTCGAGCCGTCGCAGGGCGCGAAAAGCATCTCCGCCGAAACGACGTTCACGGACGATATTTCGGACGCCGCCGCGCTCGACCGCATCCTCTGGCCCCTTTGCGAAAAAGTCTCGCGCCGCGCCAAGGCGGCCGGCCTGTCCGGCGCGACCGTCGTCCTGAAACTGAAGACCGCCGACTTCAAGACCCGCACCCGCAACCAGACCCTCCACGATCCGACGCAGCTTGCCGAGGTGATCTACCGCATCGCCGCGCCCCTGCTGGCGAAGGAAGCGACCGGCACGGCCTTCCGCCTGCTCGGCGTCGGCATTTCGCAACTCACAGATGGCGATCTCGCCGACCCGCCCGACATGCTCGACCCGGCCGCCACGCGCCGCGCCACCGCCGAACGGGCGATGGACCGGCTCAGGGCCAAATTCGGGGATAAGTCGATCGGCAAGGGTCGCGGGCTGAGGCGCTGAGCCGGGGACAAGTTCGACTTATCCCCGGGGCCAAATCGGTTTGTGACAGTTTTTTGACAGTTCAGTGACAGTTCGATGACACAACTGCCGTTTCAGCACGAGCCGGGCTTGAAATAATGCAGTTCGGTGAGCCGTCCGATCATTTCGACATCCAGATAATCCAGCACCAGCGCGGCCGAAACCCCATTGGGGAAAAGGAGATAGCCCATTTCGAAATCCGGCAGGCCCTCCAGGTTGTCGCCATCAAAATAGCTGAGCCGCACCGGCCAGGCCTTCATGTCGCCAAGCCGCGCGCCCTCGCCCGACACAACGGCCGCCTCCACTGTCTCGCGCGGCGCTGCTAAGGCCTTGCCAATAAAGGCATTTGTCGGATTTTCGGTCTTCTCCGTGCCGTCGAAAAGCGGCGCACTGAATATCTGCTTGCCGGCCCGCGCCGCCGCCATCAACGCCAGACTATGGGCAATCGGAAACAGCACATCGCCGGACATCTCAATCGGCGCCTCGCCCTCCCGCTCGATGGTTGTCTTCTCCTTCGCCGCATCGCGCCGGACGAATCCGCTTTCAGTTTCAATAAGTTGGCCGTTCACATATTCGGTGCGCGTGAACCGGAAATCGCCCCCGTCCGCCGCCTCCCAGGTGCTCAGGCGCACATCGTTGCTGACCGACGCCTCATCGCCGCCGGTCACATGCGTCACCACCCGCTGCATCGACGTATAGCCGCCGCACTCCGCTCCACCGCGCCACTCGACGACCATCCGCCCTTCGATGCCGGCAATGTCGCTGACCGGTTGCGAGCGCCCGAGCGACAATTCGTAGACGGCGCGATGCATCTGCATATCCGCACCGATCGCTGCGGCAGTAGGATGCAATGCGATGGCGAAGAGAAAGGTGGCAATCGAAATCATTCGCGTTATTGGCATTTTCGGGCTTTCCTTCACTTTCTTATCCCCGGTCTGTTGCGATCCTACATCATCGGCTAAACCGGATCGTCAACCGCACACCCCAAGGCTCCGATGTCCCCTCCCCGTATTCTGCTGACCCGCAAACTGCCGCCAGACGTCGAAGCCCGCGCAATCCGCGACTACGAAGCTGAATTGAATTCCGATGACCATCTCTACACGCACGAGGAGTTGCTGGCGCACGCGACAAACAAGGAGGCACTTCTTGCGACGGTGACCGACCGGATCGACGCAAAGCTGATCGCCGCCTTGCCGCAAAGCATCCGTATCGTCGCTACCTTTTCGGTCGGCTATGACCACATCGATGTCGCGGCCGCCGCGGCGCGCGACATTGTCGTCACCAACACGCCGGATGTGCTCACCGATGCAACGGCTGAAATCGCGATGCTGCTGATGCTCGGCGCGGCGCGTGGCGCCGCTTCCGGTGCCGCGGCCATCCGCGAGGGTCGATGGAAAAACTGGGCACCGACCGGCATGCTCGGCCGCGAAATTTCCGGCAAACGCCTCGGCATTCTCGGGCTCGGGCGTATCGGGCAGGCCGTCGCCCGGCGCGCCCGCGCCTTCAACATGACAATCCATTATCACAATCGCAACCGCCTGGATCCCGATGCCGAACAAGGCGCCGTCTTCCATGCCGACGCCGCCTCGCTTTTCCGTGCCTCGGATATATTGTCGGTCCATTGCGCATCGACGCCCGAAACACGTCGCATCGTCAATGCCGAAACCCTGGCGCTGCTGCCGCCGGACGCCGTCGTCGTCAATACGGCGCGTGGCGACATTGTGGACGACGACGCGTTGATTGCTGCACTTGCCTCCGATCGCATCGCCGCCGCCGGTCTCGATGTGTTCAACAACGAGCCGAACCTGCATCCGGGCTATCTCGGATTGCCAAACGCCTTTCTGTTACCCCATCTGGGAAGCGCAACACTCGAAACGCGCAACGCCATGGGTTTTCGCGCGCTCGACAATCTCGATGATTTCTTTGCCGGACGCCCACCGCGCGATCAGGTGTGCACATGATCCGCTTCATGCTCGCGCTGGCGATTGGCGGCCTTGCCGCTTGCAACAATGCACAACCCGAATTCGAGAAGCTGCGCGATTGCGACGACTGCCCCGAGCTCGTCGTATTGCCATCCGGGACATTCATGCGCGGCGCGGCGCCTGACGATCCCGCCGCCGACCAAAGCGAGTTTCCGCGCCACGAGGTGCGTATCGAACGGCCGTTCGCCGTCGCGACCGTCGCCGTTACCGTTGCGGAATTTTCGGCCTTCGCTGCCGCGACAGGACACGAGCCCCGCGGCGGTTGCTACACGCTGACGGACGACGGCTGGCATGTGGACGAGGCGTCGAACTGGCGCGCGCCTGGCTTTCCGCAAAGCCCGTCGCATCCGGTCGTCTGCGTCTCATGGCACGATGCGACGGCTTACGCCGCATGGATGACCGAACGAACCGGCAAGCCCTATCGCCTGCCGAGCGAGGCCGAATGGGAATATGCGGCGCGCGGCGGCACAACGGATATGAACTTCTGGGGAAACGACGACAGCCTCACCTGCGACTACGCCAGCGTCAACGACCTCACCGCCAAGAACAAGGTCGCAAAGGTCGCGGAGCCCTGCGACGACGGCTTCATGTACACGAGCCCGGTTGGCAGCTTCCTCCCCAATCCCTTCGGTCTCTATGACGTGGTCGGCAACGCCTGGGTTTGGCTCGCCGATTGCTGGCTCGGCGACTACAGGCTCGGGCCGCGCGATGGCAGCCCGAACGTCGCCGAAAAATGCGGCCTTCGCGTACTTCGCGGCGGCTCATGGACAGACACACCGGGGCCTGTGCGGATCGGTGCGCGCGAAAGCCGTCTCCCGGACGAGCGGCTTTCAATCGCCGGATTTCGCCTTGTCCGCGACCTCGACCAGGGGCCCGTTTGACCCGGAAAAACTGAGTCACACAGGAAGTTTTTGCCGGGCACCCGCCCTGCCCTCCGCTTTCATCCCCTTGATTTTAAAAGAATTTCTCTGTGGCAAAGCCTTTGCATTTCCCATAGCGGGATAAACCGGCCTTGAAGGGGATCGCAAGAAGATTGCGAGGGGAACGATGGGCTATGTGAAGCGCATGGCAGGCACTGGAACGCGGGTGCTTTCTTTGAACGAAGGGGCGCTGCAGGTCGATCCGTCGGCGGAGCGATTCCGCCGAAGCATTGGCGCCATCTCGCGCGGGCCGGCTAGCCGCGACTTGGTCGACAGGGCGCTCGCTTTCGCCAACGAAGCCGAAACACGCATTAGCGAACTCAATGAGAGAGTGCGCCGGCTGGAGGCGTTGACACAGACCGACGAACTGACCGGCCTGCTCAACCGGCGCGGTTTCGACGAAGTGCTGCGCCGCAACCTGCTGAGCGCCGCACGTTACGAAGAAGCCGGGCTGCTCGCCTATATCGATCTCGATGGGTTCAAGACGATCAATGATCGCTGCGGACACGCGGCAGGCGACGAAGTCTTGCGCGCGGTCGGCACGTTCCTCAGCAAGAGCATCCGCGCCACGGACTATGCTGCACGCCTCGGCGGCGACGAATTCGCCATTCTTTTCGTGCGAGCCGACCACAAACGCGCACGCGACCGCGCACGCGAGATGCTGCGCGGCGTCGCGCAGCTCGAAATCGCCTGTAAATCGCACACGATCTCTGTCAGCGCCAGCCTCGGCTTTGCTTCATATACCGGCGAAACCTCGCCGAAGGAGCTGCTCGACCGCGCCGACCGCGCCATGTATGCCGACAAGAAAAATGGCGGACGCGCGGCACGCCTGACGACGCACGGCTGATCCGTTTATTTCAGCGCCGTCCCCTTCGGTTGTTGCTGTGTGATGCAGTGGATCGAACCGCCGCCTTGCGCAATTTCAAGGGCCGGCACCTGCATCACCTGACGCCCCGGAAAGGCCATAGCCATGATCTCGGCCGCTTTGCCGTCGTTTGGGTCGTCATAGGTCGGCATCACGACGCCGCCATTCGCGATATAGGCATTGACATAGGATGTGCAGAGCCGCCGCCCGTCCGGCCGTAGCAGATTGCGGCGGGGTTGCGGAATTTCGATGACCTCGAGTTTTTTTCCGCGCGCATCGCGCGCTGCTTCGATCCGCGCGCGATTGTCCTGCATCCGGGCAAAATTCGGGTCGTTGCGATCTTCCGGCATATGCAGCAACACACGCCCCTCGCCTGCGAAACAGGCAATCATGTCGACATGGCCGCTCGTCTCGTCGTCCTCAAGCCCCCGGTCGAGCCAGACGATGCGCGACACACCGAGATTGAGCGCGAGATTCTCCTCGATCTGCTGGCGCGTCAGTTCGGGATTACGATTGTCGTTGAGCAGACATTCCTCGGTCGTAAGCAGCGTTCCATATCCATCCGCGCATATGGAACCGCCCTCCAGCACCATGCTCCCCCTGTAGATGCGCATCCCAAGACGTTCGAGAACGAGGCCCCCGACTGCCGCGTCGTGATCGTAGTTCTGATAGGCGTTGCCCCAAGCGTTGAAGCGCCAATGCGTACCGGCGACCCCCCCCTTGCCGTCGACAACGAAAATCGGGCCGGAGTCCCGCGCCCAGCTATCGTCGATCGGCAGCGGCACGATCTCGACCTCACGGCCGCAGGCAAGCCGAGCCTGGGCTTCATCGTCGGGGCGGCAAATCATCGATACCGGCTCGAAGCCCGCAATCGTCCGCGCAACCTGGGCATAGGCGGCATAAGCCTGTGGCAAACGTTCGCCCCACAGCTCGCCACGGCTCGGCCACTGCATCCAACAGCGCTCATGCGGCTCCCATTCGGCAGGCACGAAGAGGCCATCATCCATCGGCCTGCGTGTTTCGCTCATTCTGCAGCCCCTCTCATGCCCGTCGGGCTTTCGTCTGTTCGTCCGAAAGGTTAGGTATAGCTTCTGTAACACACGCGGCAAGCGCGGGCACCGAAGGGAGAATACGGATGGCCGGAAAAATCGACGGACGCCTGAAGGAACTGGGAATCGAGCTGCCGGCGCCCGCCGGGCCCGCGGGTACATATGTGCCCTATGTCGTCACCGGCAATCTGGTCTTCATTTCCGGCCAGGGGCCGATGGGCGGCTCGGGCATCGCGTATCAGGGCAAGCTCGGCAAGGACCATGACATCGACGCCGGCAAGGCTGCCGCCCGCCTGACCATGCTCAATGTGCTCGCCCAACTGAAGGCCGCCTGCGGCGGCGATCTCGACCGTGTGACGCGCGCCGTAAAAATCCTCGGCTTCGTCAACGCGACGCCCGACTTCGACCAGCAGCCGGCCGTCATCAACGGGGCGTCCGACCTCCTTGTCGAGATTTTCGGCGACGCCGGACGCCATGCCCGCTCGGCGGTCGCCGCCCCGAGCCTTCCCTTCCAGATCACAGTCGAAATCGAGGCCATTTTCGAGATCGCGTGAAGCCGAACCCTTCTCTAGAATTACCGCATGGGAGACAGCGAGCAGGCCATCATCCGTGTCGCCGACAGCCTCACCGGCGTCGATAGCGTTGCATGGGACGCCTGCGCCAATCCGCCAGACGAGCCAGCCAACCCGTTTGTATCGCATGCCTTCCTCTCAGCACTCGAGGAAAGCGGGTCGGCAACGCGCCGCACGGGTTGGCTGCCGCAACATCTGTTGCTTGAGGATGATCGCGGCCGGCTGGCCGGCGCCATGCCGCTCTATCTGAAAAGTCACAGCCGCGGCGAATACGTTTTCGACCATGGCTGGGCCAACGCGCTTGAAAATGCCGGCGGCCGCTACTACCCCAAGCTGCAAGCCTCGGTTCCGTTCACGCCCGCGACCGGGCCACGCCTGCTGGTGCCGCCGGGGCCCGGCCGCGAAGCGGTGGAAGACGCACTTGCAGCCGGCGCAATCGAACTCGCGACACGCCTCGCCGTCTCGTCGCTCCACATCACCTTCCTCGCACAGCGGCAATGGGACCGGCTCGGCCGGCTTGGCTTTCTGCAGCGCACCGATCAGCAATTCCATTGGCACAATCGCGGTTATGGTTCGTTCGACGACTTTCTGGCCGACCTCTCTTCGCGCAAGCGCAAGATGATCCGCAAGGAACGCGAGCGGGCGCGGGAAAACGGCGTCAGCGTCGAATGGGTTACCGGCGCCGACCTCACGGAGGATCATTGGGACGCATTTTTTGCGTTTTACATGGACACCGGCTCGCGCAAATGGGGCACACCATATCTCAGCCGCGAATTTTTCAGCATGATCGGCGAGCGCATGTCGCGGGAGACGCTGCTCGTGATGGCCCGCCGCAACGGGCGCCTCATCGCCGGCGCGCTGAATTTCATCGGCGGCGACGCGCTCTATGGCCGCAACTGGGGTGCCGTCGAGCATCACCCGTTCCTGCATTTCGAATGCTGTTACTACCAGGCAATCGAATTCGCCATTGTCCGGGGTCTCGCACGGGTCGAGGCCGGCGCGCAGGGCGAGCACAAGCTGGCTCGCGGCTACCTGCCGGCCAGAACCCATTCGGCACACTGGATCGCCAACCCGTCGTTCCGCGAAGCCGTGGCCGAATACCTGTGCCGGGAACGCGAATATGTCGATCGGGACATCGCCGCCCTTGGCGAATACGCGCCCTTCCGGCACGATGGCGGCAATGACGACCATCGAGAGGATGAATTCTGACCGTGGCTTACGATCCGAACAACATTTTTGCCAAAATTCTCCGGGGCGAGGCGCCCTGCTTCCAGGTCTATGAAGATGAGATGACGCTCGCCTTCATGGATGTGATGCCGCAGGCGGAAGGTCACACGCTGGTGATCCCGAAATATCCCGCCGAGGACCTGCTCGATCTTGATCCGGAATACGCGGCCGCCATGGCCAAAACGGTCAAGAAGATCGCCGCTGCGGTGAAGAAAGCCTTCGCCGCGCCGGGCATACTGGTTGCGCAGCTCAACGGCGCGCCGGCCGGCCAGACCGTCTTTCACATCCATACTCACATCATTCCGCGCTCGCAGGGTATCGACCTCAAATTGCACGCACGGCAGATGGCCGACTTCGATGAACTGAAGAAACATGCCGAACGCATAAAGGCGTCGATGAAATGAAAGCAAGGCGCGCCTGCCGCCACATGGGAGGGGAAAAGTCAATGAAGATCGTCCGCACAGCAGCGGCGCTCGCCTTCGTGTTTTCATTCGCGGCTGCTTGCTCCGAAGGCGAAAGCTACATGCAGGAAACTGTCGTTGCACCTTCGCCCTTCCACGGCATCCACGGACTGACCGTTACTCCCGACGGACGATTGCTGGCCGGCAGCGTCGTTGGCCGGGCGCTCTATGAGGTGAACCGCGATACAGGCGAGACGAGCATCGTCGAAGGCCCGCCTGAAGGCATGGCCGACGACGTCGAACAAGGTCCGGACGGCACCATCGCATGGACGGCCTTCCTCGACGGCAAGGTTTTCGCGCGTACTCCGGACGGCCGCCTGTTGACGCTGGCGGAAGGCCTGCCCGGCATGAATTCGCTGGCATGGACCGACGGCGGCCGCCTGTTCGCAACTCAGGTTTTCCTGGGCGATGCGCTCTACGAACTCGATCCGTCCGGCACAAGCCCGCCGCGCAAGATCATGGAAGGCATGGGCGGCCTCAACGGATTCGATTTCGGGCCGGACGGCAAGCTCTATGGGCCCCTTTGGTTCAAGAAGCAGGTCGTCCGTGTCGATGTTGAGGCGGCGACGATCGAGGTCGTGGCCACCGGCTTCAACGTACCCGCGGCCGTGAACTTCGATTCAAAAGGCAATCTCTATGCGGTCGATACGGCCGCCGGTCATGTCTACCGCATCGACGTGGCAAGTGACGAGAAGACGCTGGTCTCGGAGGTCGCGCCGGCAATCGACAACCTGGCGCTCGACGCCGACGACAATCTCTATATCACCAACATGGCGGACAACGCCGTCATTGCCATCGATACCGAGACCGGCGAGGCGCGGACGATCGTTTCCGGCGCTCTGGCCGTTGCGGGCGACATCGAGATGTCGGACGCCGGTGCTCTCTATGTGGCCGATCTGTTTGCCGCGCGCATGGTCGATCCGGCGTCGGGCGAAGTGACGGAACTCGGCCGCGTCTTTGCTTCCGACATCGATTATCCGCTGAGCGTTTCGGTTGCCAATAAACGTATCGCCTTTGCCGCGCTGACGGCCGGCGCCGTGCAACTGTTTGACGAGGAGACGGGCGCTTCGCTCGGCATTCACCATGGCTTCACGACACCGGCGGAGGCGTTGGTGCTCTTGGACGGCAGCGTTCTGGTCACCGAATATACGCGCGGCGCGATTGTTCGCGTCGGCAGCGACGACTGGTCCAGCCGCACCGACCTCGCCACGGGCCTCTCCGGCCCAGCAATGATGAGACTCGGCCTCGACGGCTCTCTTTATGTCGGCGAGAGAACAGGCGGCCGCATCTCGCGCGTGGACCTGGATAGCGGCGAACGCACGGTGGTCGCCGAAGGCCTCGCAGGGCCGGAAGGTTTCGACATTGCCCCCGACGGACGCATCATCGTTGCCGAGGTTGGCGCAAAGCGGATATCCGCAATCAACATGGCGGACGGGAAGACGACGGTCCTGAAAGCCGATCTTCCGATCGGCTTCGAAGCGCCCGACGGCGCGCCCGACCTCTACATTCCGACCGGCGTTGCTGTCGCGGCCAATGGCGACATCTACTATTCGTCCGACATCGACGTCGCCATCTACCGGCTGAAGAAGAAGAACTGACGTTCGGGAAAGAATGCCGGGAAAGAAAAAAGGCCGCCGTGCTCGCGCGGCGGCCTTCGTGTCGAGTAGCTGTTTCCTATTCGCCCATGTGGAAAGCAACAAACTTGTTGCCGTCCAGATCGCGGAAATAGCCGCCGTAAAAACTGCCGCCGCGTACGCCCGGCGCGCCTTCGTCCTTGCCGCCGAGGCTCATCGCCTTCGCGTGAACCTTGTCGACATTGGCGCGCGAGCCGACGGCAAGCGCGATCATCGTGCCATTGCCGAAAGTGGCTTTGCCGCCATCATGCGGCTTCGTAACCGCTAGCATCGGGCCACCATTGCTGTAGCCTTGGAAGCGGCCCGGATCGGCCATCGCACGCTTTGCGCCGATCTCGCCGAGAAGTTCGTCGTAGAATTTGATTGCCCGGTCGAGATCGTTGGTTCCCACCATCACATAGCCGATCATCTATATTCTCCCTGAGTTGAGTTTCATTTTTTGCCTTTTACCACTGAAAACAGCCACGAAGCATACCGCTTCATGGCCGTCTTCAATCCGCAAGCGCCGGCGGAAAGCCGGACGCCTCTATTCGACAAGCAACGGAACCTTGGGCACGCTGCCGCCCGAACCGTCGCCCGGCCGGTCCTTCGGTTTGCGAGCCCGCGGCTTCTTCGGCCCTTCGTCGCCTGAGTGGCCAGAACTGCGCGGCGTTGCCGCCTCGACATCGAAATCGAGCACATCGTCCTTGACCGCAACGCGTACATGGCCGCCCTTCACCAACCGCCCGAATAGCACTTCGTCGGCCAGCGGCTTCTTGATGTGCTCCTGGATCACGCGCGCAAGCGGCCGCGCGCCCATCTGCTCGTCGTAGCCGCGTGTCGCCAGCCACTTGTTGGCTTCGGGTGTCAGCTCGATAGTGACATTGCGATCCGCCAGTTGCGCCTCGAGTTGCAGCACGAATTTCTCGACGACCTGCGCAATTACCTCTTCGGGCAGGTGACCGAAAGGAATCGTGGCATCCAGGCGATTGCGGAATTCCGGCGTGAAGAGCCGCTTGATGGCGTCCTCGTCGTCGCCGGTACGCTTGGTGCGCGCAAAGCCGATTGGTTTTTTGGCCATGTCCGCGGCACCCGCGTTGGTCGTCATGATGAGAACGACATTCCGGAAATCGATCTTCTTGCCGTTATGGTCGGTCAGCTTCCCATGATCCATCACCTGCAACAGGATATTGAACAGGTCGGGATGCGCCTTCTCGATTTCGTCGAGCAGCAGCACACAATGCGGATGCTGGTCGACACCGTCGGTCAGCAGCCCGCCCTGATCGAAGCCGACATATCCGGGAGGCGCGCCGATAAGGCGCGAAACCGTGTGCCGTTCCATATATTCGGACATGTCGAACCGCAGCATTTCGACGCCAAGCACGGACGCAAGCTGGCGTGCCACTTCCGTCTTGCCGACACCTGTCGGGCCAGAAAACAGGTAGCAGCCGATCGGCTTTTCCGCTTCGCGTAATCCCGCACGAGCAAGCTTGATCGACGCCGCGAGAGCTTCGATCGCGGTATCCTGACCGAACACCACCCGCTTCAGCTCCGTGTCGAGATCTTTCAGCTTTTCGGTATCGCTCTTCGACACCGATTTCGGCGGAATGCGCGCCATCGTCGCCACAACGGCCTCGATTTCGGCGACACCGATGGTCTTCTTGCGCCGTGACTCGGGCAGCAGCATCTGCGAGGCGCCCGCTTCGTCGATCACATCGATCGCCTTGTCCGGCAGCTTCCGGTCATGCATGTATTTTGCCGACAGATCCACCGCCGACTTCACTGCATCGTTGGTGTAGCGGACCTTGTGGAAGTCCTCGAAATAGGGCTTGAGCCCCTTCAGAATCTTGATCGTATCGGGCACGGAAGGCTCCGCGACGTCGATCTTCTGAAAACGCCGCACCAGCGCCCGGTCTTTCTCGAAGTGCTGCCGATATTCCTTGTAAGTTGTCGACCCGATGCAACGCACATTGCCGCTGGCAAGCGCCGGCTTCAGCAGATTGGACGCATCCATTGCACCGCCGCTCGTCGCGCCGGCACCTATCACGGTGTGGATTTCGTCGATGAACATGATCGCGCCGGGATAGGCCTCGATCTCCTTGATGACGGCCTTGATGCGCTCCTCGAAATCGCCGCGATACCGCGTGCCCGCCAGCAGCGTACCCATGTCGAGCGAGAAGATGGTCGCATTCCGCAACACATCGGGCACCTCACCCTTGACAATGCGCCGCGCGAGCCCCTCGGCGATTGCCGTCTTGCCGACACCTGGATCGCCGACGAAAAGCGGGTTGTTCTTGGAGCGGCGGCACAGAATCTGGATCGTCCGCTCGACCTCGCGCTCACGCCCGATCAGCGGGTCGATCTTGCCCTGCCTGGCTTTCTCGTTGAGATTCACGCAGTAGTTGTCGAGCGCTTCGGTCGTGCGGTCCTTGCGATTGCCGCGTTCGCCGGCATCCGGCTCTTCTTGCGCGCCGCGCACCGGACGCGTCTCGGTCATATCGGCCCGCTTGGCAATGCCGTGGCTGATATAGTTGACCGCGTCGTAGCGCGTCATGTCCTGCTCTTGCAGGAAATAGGCGGCGTGGCTTTCGCGTTCGGCAAACATCGCGACGAGCACATTTGCGCCTGTCACCTCCTCGCGCCCGGACGACTGTACATGAATGACGGCGCGCTGGATCACGCGCTGGAAACCGGCCGTAGGCTTGGATTCCTGCCCATCGTCGACGACAAGGCTCGAAAGCTCGTTGTCGACATAGTTGGTCAATTGCTGACGAAGCACATCCATATCGACGTTGCACGCCCGCATCACAGCCGCTGCGTCCTGATCGTCCACCAACGAAAGCAGGAGGTGTTCGAGCGTCGCGTACTCGTGATTGCGTTCATTGGCGAGCGCCAGCGCGCGATGAAGCCCCTCCTCTAGACTGCGTGAAAACGTCGGCACTCCGAACCTTCCCTTCTGCTGGGCTACAGCCTGAACGCGCTACTCTCGCTCCATCGTGCACTGCAGCGGATGCTGATGCTGCTGCGCGAAATCCATCACCTGCGTCACCTTGGTCTCCGCCACCTCGTAGGTATAGAGGCCGCAAATACCCACCCCATGCTGGTGTACATGGAGCATGATGACCGTCGCTTCGTCCCTCCCCTTGTTGAAGAACCGCTCCAGAACGTGAACGACGAATTCCATTGGAGTGTAGTCGTCGTTGAGCAGCAGAACCTTGTAGAGCGAGGGCTTCTTTGTCTTCGGCTTCGTCTGGGTGATGACCCCGGCGCCCGTACCACCGTCTTCATCGCCGCGCCGCCTGTCGTCCGACATTCCCCGTTCCTGCCAAATCGTCGTGTCGATCCCGGTTTCACCTGTGCCGGGAAGTGTTGCCGCCGGACAATCGGCGTTCCTGCCGGCATCAACGCTCACTATTACATAGTCGACCATAGCGAATTTCAAAGCCTAACCCAATCAAGCCGGGCATTTTGCGGCGAGCTTGCGCAGCCATGTATCGATACGCGCCTTGTTGACCCCCAGGTCGGAATAGCCATATCGCGAACGGCTGTAGATCGCGAGGCTCGATCTGCCGGTCCCCGCAGCGAGAAATTGGACGGTAACGGTATCGGGAAAGCCAAGAAGCGCGCTGCGCTGCACATAGATATCCGTAAGGGCCGCATCGTCGGCGCCGGCCAGGATGACGCGGGGCTGAGCCAGCGCCACATCGCGAAATCGGGCCCTGAGCGCCGCGGGGGCGACAGCGAATTCCGGGGCGGCAAGGTGGGGTTTTGCCCCCGCGCAAAGCCCCTCTGGGGCCACAAGATATTGGTTTGGCTTGGCCGTGAGCCTCAAATTCTGGAAGTTCATCGCACCTCATACAATTCCCCGGCTACCCGGATACGTCGATTCTGGCATCGCCGGCCAGCCTGTTAACGAATCCTTAACGCTATTAATTAAATGGTAACACCTACAGCTTATCTTGGGCCGATCAACGCAAGCGTCGGGGAAATATAAGATTTTTTGTGGTTTTCGGACCAAAGCCCCTTCGCAAACTGTGGTCCCGGCGCTACAGTTTGCTGGGGTTGATGTCGGAATGGCATGTTCGGGTTAACCCGAATTTGCCGGCAAGAGGGGTTTTCGGGAAGATGTCGGGGTCTGCGCTGGCGAGTATCGTGCGCATCTCTCAGGGAATCAGAGGTGGCGCCATTGTGATGGCAGCCGTCCTGCTCGCGGTCATGGCCGCTGTCCCCGCTCACGCCGCCAAGCCGAAAACCGCTTCCCTCGTGATGGATGCTCACACGGGCAAGATTCTCTATTCGCGCAGTGCCGACGAGCTTTGCTATCCGGCTTCTCTGACCAAGGTGATGACGCTCTATCTCCTTTTCGAGAAGCTCGAAAAGGGCGAGGCCACACTCAAATCCCGCATCACCATGACCCAGCGTGGCGCCAACCAGCCGCCGTCCAAGCTCGGTCTTCGTCCCGGCCAGACAATCAGCGTCGAGGATGCGATCCTCGCGCTCGTCACGCGCTCCGCCAACGACGTGGCATCGGCGGCAGGTGCCTTCATCGCCGGCACGGAGGCGAATTTCGCCACGCTGATGACAAAGAAGGCGCGCGAACTGGGGATGACGCGCACGACTTACAAAAATGCTTCGGGGCTGCCTAACAGTGCGCAGATGACGACCGCACGGGATCAGGCAACGCTTGCATTGCGTATGCACAAGGATTTTCCGCAATACTACCACTACTTCAGCACCGAGCAGTTCAATTGGGGGAAGTCCCGGATTCGAAATCACAATCGTCTGTTGGGTGAGTATCGCGGCACGACAGGCCTCAAAACCGGCTATACCAATGCGTCGGGGTTCAACCTGACGGCAACAGTGGAACGCGACGACAAGTTCCTGATCGGCGTCGTCATCGGCGGCGAGAAAGCCAAGTCGCGCGACCAGCAGATGATCGCGATTCTGGATCGCGCATTCCCCCAGGCAATCGCGATGAAGACCGGACGTACGCAGATCGCGGCAACCCCGCCGCCTGTCCCGGTTGTAAGGCCTGAGGCTCCCGCCGGCCTCATTCCCGCGGAAGATCGTGCGGCGATGCTCCAGCTTGCTGCGGCCGTTGACGAAAGCGCCAATGCCGGTGGGATCAACGCCGAAGGCGACGCCGGCGCCGCGACGCCTCTTCCCTCACCTTTGCCTGTCATGACGGCGACACTCACCGAAACGGCGCCAGCCGCCGCAAAAACTGCGGCGCCTGTCGACAATGTCACCGCCTACGCCGTGGCCGCACTCCGCACCGCCGAGGATGCGGGCCGCCAGGCAGGGCGCGAGATCGGCAACTTCCTCGTCGCGCCGGCAAATGCCAGCATCAGCCCCGACGCGGCGGCAAATCCGTTGATCCGCGAAGCGGCGCTCGATCCCGCGCGCACAGCACCGGCCGCCATGCAGTCATGGCGCGAGGGCGATCCTCTTATTCCCGATGGCACATGGATCATCCAGATCGGCGCCTATGCCGATCAGGCCGACGCTGTGGGGAGCATCCGCAAGGCGCTTCGGGCCGCACCGGGTGAACTCGGCACCGCCGTTCCGGTCACGATCCCGGTCAAGACCGCCGACAATCGTACGCTCTATCGTTCGCGCTTCGGCGGCTTCGACAATGAAACATCGGCAAAGACCGCTTGCGGTCGTCTCGCACGTCAGAGCATTCCGTGCATCGCCATTCCGCCGGCAAACTGGGCCATGCCCCAGACTGCCAACGCCGAAGGCCGCGGCTAGGCCGACAAGCGCCGTTCCTCGACAGGCAATGCCAGAGCGTCGATCAACGCCCGCACTTCGGCGCGCGCCGCGACATGAGACATCGACATCGGCGCCTCAACCCCCTCTTCCCGCAAATCGAGCAGTGTCAGGCCTGAAGGAAACATCTCGCGAAAGATGACGCGCTCGCCGAAGCCCGGCCCGGTCCGAAAGCCGATCCTGTTCGCGAGCGCGTCAAGCACTGCCTCGACCCGGCGCTTGTTCTTGGCGTCGAGATGCGACAGACGGTTGCGGATCACCACCCAGTCGATTTCGCCCCCGTCGTGCACCGCCCGCCGCTTCCGGCTCTCCCACACCATTTCACTGTAAACGCTAGGGCCCTTGATGCGGTAAGTCTGCGGGTCGACACGCCCCAGCAGGTCGAAATCGACGAAACTGTCGTTCATCGGCGTAACGAGCGTATCCGCGCGGGCATGGCCGAGCCGCGACAGATGATTGTCGCTGCCCGGACAGTCGATGACAATGAAATCGTTCGCCGCCGAGAACCGCGCCATGACGGCATCGAGCGCCGCTTCATCCGCGGCATTAGCTTCGCTGACCGTTCCAAGCGCCGAGCGCGCAATCACTTCGTGGTCGGGCATCACGAGCTTGACCCCCGCGGCATCGGCCCATGCCCGGCGGTTTTCCACATAGCGCGTCAGCGAACGCTGCCGCCCGTCGAGGTCGATCGACCCCACCCGCAGCCCCTCGTGCAACAGCAACGCAATTACATGCATGGCGGTCGTCGTCTTGCCCGACCCGCCCTTTTCATTGCCCAGAACAATCACATGGGCAGGCCGGCGCCCGCCCCCGGATTCAGTCATATATCCCCGCAAAACCAGCCGCTCGAATCGCGAGCGGAGTGTGGGTAGTCCGGCCATGAGCGTCAACCGTTCCAACACCGAAACGCCGCAAAGCACGGCTCTTGCGGTCCCCCCCGTCCGTCCGGCTACACTCGACCGGCTCGGCCGTCGGACTTGCACCGAAACGCCAATTCCGCCGCTCTCCCTGAAGCGGCAATCTCGAGGGGTCATTTCGAATGAACGGCATGCTCACGCTCGACAAACTTTCCGACCTCGTTACCTCTGGCGAAATCGACACGGTGGTCATGGCCATGCCGGACATGCAGGGCCGTCTGGTCGGAAAACGCATGGCCGCTGGATACTTTCTCGACACCGCCGTCCACGAAACTCACGCATGCAATTATCTCCTGACCGTCGACACCGACATGGAGCCGGTGCCGGGCTACAAGGCCGCAAGCTGGGCGCAAGGATATGGCGATTTCGTGCTGAAGCCGGACCTGACAACCTTGCGCCGCATTCCATGGCTGCCGGCAACCGCTCTCGTCCTCTGCGACACGCTCGACCATCACGGCCAGGATGTGCCCCATGCCCCGCGCGCCATCCTGAAAAAACAGCTGAAACGCGTTGCGGCCATGAAGATGAAAGCCTTCACCGCATCGGAACTCGAATTCTATCTCTTCGACGACACCTATGAAGCGGCGCATGAAAAACGCTATCAGGGGCTCAAGACCGCCAATTGGTACATTGAGGACTACCACGTGCTCGCCACCTCGAAAGAGGAAGGCATCATGCGCGCCATCCGCAATGGTCTCGAAGGCGCCGGCATTCCGGTCGAAAACTCGAAGGGCGAATGGGGGCCGGGTCAGGAGGAAATCAACATCCGCTATGCCGAGGCGCTCGAAATGGCCGACCGGCATACGATCCTGAAAAACGGCATCAAGGAGATCGCCTGGCTGCACGGAAAGGCCGTCACCTTCATGGCCAAGTGGAACTACGAACTGGCCGGTTCGTCATGTCACATTCACATGTCGCTCTGGGATGAGAAGGCCAAGGAGGCGCATTTTTTCGAAAAGGACGCCAAGCCCCACGGCATGTCGGAACTGTGTCAGCAATTCCTGGCGGGCCAGCTTCGGCACGCACGCGAACTAACTTATTTCCTGGCGCCGCAGGTCAATTCCTACAAGCGCTTCGTCAACGGCTCCTTCGCGCCGACCAATATCGTCTGGTCCAACGACAACCGGACGGCCGGCTTCCGGATGTGCGGTCAGGGCAAGAGCCTGCGCATCGAATGCCGCATCGGCGGCGCCGATCTGAACCCCTACCTCGCCTATGCCGGGCTGCTGGCTGCCGGCCTCGACGGCGTCGAAAAGAAAATGACGCTGGAGCCTGAGTTTTCGGGCGACGCCTATGTCGGCAGCGGCATTCCGTCGCTGGCGAAGAACCTGCGCGACGCCCTGACCGAGCTGGAAAAGTCGGATACGCTCCGCGCCGCTCTCGGCGACGACGTTGTGGAGCACTATCTCCATACCGGCCGGTGGGAGCAGTTCGAATACGAACGGCGGGTGACGGATTGGGAATTGAAGAGAGGCTTCGAACGCGGATGAGCGGCACACTGAAAGTCATTTCTCCGGTTGACGGGAGCATCTATGCCGAACGGCCGCTTGCCTCCTGGGCAGAAGTCGACGGCGCGCTGAATGCCTCACGCGCGGCGCAGGCAGCATGGAAGCTCGTTCCCCTCGCCGAACGGGCGGCACTCTGCACCCGCTTCACCGAAGCTTTCGTCGCGATGAAAGACGAAATCGTACCGGAACTGGCCTGGCAGATGGGCCGCCCCGTCGCCTATGGCGCCGGCGAACTGCGCGGCTTCGAGGAGCGCGCGCGCTACATGATCGGGATTGCACCCAAGACACTGGCCGACATCGACGCAGGTCCCAAGGAAGGCTTCCGCCGCTGGGTCCGCCGCGAGCCGGTCGGCACCGTGCTCGCCATTGCCGCATGGAACTACCCCTACCTGATCGCGGTCAATTCGGTCGTACCGGCAATCATGGCCGGCAATGCGATCATCCTGAAACATTCCGGCCAGACGCCACTCTGCGCCGAGCGCTTCGCGATGGCCTTCGAGAAGGCAGGCGCGCCGGACGGTCTCTTTCAGGCGATACACATGAGCCACGACATGACCGAGCAAGCGATCGGCGATCCGCGCGTCGATTTCGTGCAGTTCACCGGCTCGGTCGCAGGCGGCCGCGCCGTTGTGAAGGCCGCCGTCAACCGTTTCATCGGCATCGGGCTCGAACTTGGCGGCAAGGATCCGGCCTATGTCCGCGCCGACGCCAACCTCCCCTTCGCCGTCGAAAACCTGGTTGACGGTGCTTATTTCAATTCCGGCCAGTCCTGCTGTGGCAAGGAGCGGCTTTACGTCCACGCCGATGTCTATGACGATTTCGTCGAAGGCTTCGTCGACCTGACGAAAAAATACAAGCTCGGCGACCCGCTCGATTCCGACACGACGGTCGGCCCGATGGTGCGCACTTCCGCTGCCACATTCGTGCGCGGCCAGATCGCTCAGGCCGTCCGCAGTGGCGCGAAAGCGCTGATCGGCGAAGCACATTTCCCGGCCTCGCGGCCAGGCTCGCCCTATCTCGGTCCCGAGGTACTGGTGAACGTCAACCATCAGATGGAAGTGATGCGCGAGGAAACTTTCGGGCCCGTGATCGGGATCATGAAGGTGTCGTCGGACGATGAAGCCGTCGCACTGATGAACGATAGTCCCTACGGTCTGACGGCGTCTGTCTGGACCGAGGATGTCGAAACCGGCGAGAAGCTTGGTAACCGGCTCGAAACAGGCACGTTCTTCCTCAACCGCTGCGACTATCTCGATCCCGCGCTCGCCTGGACCGGCGTCAAAAACACCGGCCGCGGCGCAACGCTGTCGCCCGTCGGCTATGAAAGCCTGACGCGCCCCAAGAGCTATCACCTGAGAACGCAAACAAAATGATCGATACCTATCCCAGTCTCGTCGGCAATTGGAACTTCCCGACCAAAATGCGCTTCGGCGCGGGCCGTATCAAGGAACTGGCCGAAGCCTGCGGCGCGGCCGGCATCGAACGGCCGTTGCTGGTGACCGACCCCGGCCTGAAGCCGCTGCCGATGATCGCCGAGGCGCTGGCCCTCCTCGAAAGGAACGGTCTCGCTGCCGCGCTCTTCGCCGACGTGCATCCCAACCCCGTCAGCGCCGATGTGGAACTGGGTCTGAAGGCCTTCCAGCGCGGCAAGCATGACGGCGTCATTGTTTTCGGCGGCGGCAGCGCCATGGACGCCGGCAAGGCCGTCGCTTTCATGTCCGGCCAGACACGGCCGATGTGGGACTATGAGGATCGCGAGGACTGGTGGACACGCGCCGACCCGAACGGCATCGCGCCCGTCATCGCCGTGCCGACAACGGCGGGCACCGGCTCCGAAGTCGGCCGTGCCGCCGTCATCACCGACGAGAGCGACCACACCAAGAAGATCATCTTCCACCCGAAGATGATGCCGGTCGACGTGATCTGCGATCCCGAACTGACCATCGGCCTGCCGCCGAACATCACGGCGGCCACCGGCATGGATGCGCTGTCTCACAATCTCGAAGCCTATTGCGCACCCTTCTGGCATCCGCTGGCGCAGGGCGTTTCGCTCGAAGGCATGCGGCTTTGCAAGGAGTGGCTACCAGAGGCTGTCAAGCGCGGCAGCAATGTCGAGGCACGTTCGTTCATGCTTGCCGCCTCGTCGATGGGTGCGACGGCTTTCCAGAAGGGGCTTGGTTCGATGCATGCGATGAGCCATCCCTGCTCGTCGTTGCGCGGAACCCATCACGGTCTCACCAATGCGGTCGTGATGCCTTACGTGCTGCTGCACAACCGCAAGGCTATCGAGGAAAAGATCGTCGCGGCCGCCAACTATCTCGCCCTGAAAGACCGCAGTTTCAAAGGCTTCGTGGACTGGGTTCTGGCATTGCGTGAAGAGATCGGCATTCCGAATACGCTGAACGAGATCGGCATCGACAGCGGCATCATTCCGCAACTGGCAGCCATGGCACTCGAAGACCCCTGCACCGGCGGCAACCCGCTGCCGATGAGCGTGCCGGTCTATGAAGATCTGTTCGCAAGGGCGATTGAAGGCAAACTCGCCTGACTTATTCCGAATGCCCCGGCACCCATGCACCGTCTTCGTCATAGTGGCCGGGAACATAGCCGCGTGATTTCTGGCCCGGCGGCGGCAGCGGCACAGGTCCGCCCTCGCGCTCATGGGCCCGTACCCAGCCGCCATGCTCGCTGTGATGGCCCGGCACCCAGGTTTTGAGCGGTGCGACGCGCGGCCCCTGAGGCTCAACGATCTTCGGTGCCCCAACATCGGTGAAGATCGACGTTTCGGCGGCCGCCGGAACAGCGAGCGAGGCAGCCAGCGCGGTGGCGACAATCCGTTTCATCTTCTTGATATAAGGCGACAAACGCCCGAAACCACCAGTCGATTGATGTCGCCGGGCCCTGCCGCTATCTTCCGCGCGACCTCAGGAGAACCCGCCATGCCGCTCGACACCGCGAGCCACAAAATCCCCGTCGCCCGTAACGCCGCCGATCTCCGCGCCGCCGTCGCCGAATGGCGCACGAGAGATGAAACCGTCGCGCTGGTGCCGACGATGGGCGCGCTTCACGAGGGGCATCTGTCGCTGGTCGATCTCGCGCGGGAAAAGGCGGCGCGTGTCGTCGTTTCGATCTTCGTCAACCCGACGCAATTCGCACCGCATGAGGACTTCTCGGCCTATCCACGCACCGAGGCAGCGGATGCGGCGAAGCTTGAAGGCAAGGCCGACCTGATTTTCGCGCCTGATGCCGCGGATATGTACCCGCAAGGCTTCTCGACGACGATTTCGCTCAGCGGCGTCTCCGAGCCGCTCGAAGGACAGTTCCGGCCCACGCATTTCGCCGGCGTCGCGACGGTCGTTGCCAAACTGATCCTGCGCACCATGCCCGATATCGCAATCTTCGGCGAAAAGGACTGGCAGCAATTGATGGTGATCCGCCGCATGGTCGCCGATCTCGACATTTCGGTCGAAATTCTCGGCGGCCCGATCATGCGCGAAGCCGACGGCCTCGCCATGTCGTCGCGCAATGTTTACCTGACGCCGGCCGAACGAAAGGCGGCCGGCCGATTGAATGTGATCCTGAAGGAAACGGCCGCAAGTGTTGCTGGCGGCACACCTATTTCCGAAGCAACGAAAACCGGCGCGGAAAGAATTCTCGCTCTCGGTTTCGACAAGCCCGACTATCTTGAAATCCGCGACGCTGCCTCGCTGGCCGCATTTCCGGACGACAAACCGACCGGCCCCGCCCGCATTCTGGTCGCCGCGAAAATCGGCAAGACGCGCTTGATCGATAACATGCCGGTCTGACGTCTCACTTGAGATGCGTCGTCAGCCAGTCGCGCTGCACGGGCGCCGACATCGCGAACATATCCCCGGTATAGGCCTCAAAATGCATGCAGGGCAGCGCCAGGAACTTCTTGGGCTCCCGCGCCGTTTCATAGGCTGCCGCCGTCATGTCGAAAGGCGTCAGATGGTCCTCAAGCGCCGCCACCACCAACAGCGGCGTCGGTGAAATGCGCGGAATGTAGATGCCGGGCTCGTATTCGGTGAAAAGCTCCACCGAGTGCAGCGTTACCTCGTTCTGCCACGGTGTCTGGCGCTCCTTGCTGAATTTCGTAAAGAATTCAAAGGTGTCGGCGGTCGGCAAGGCCGAAGGCTCGCCTTCCGGCGCCGTGACCGGCACGCGAGCGGGTGCCGCGCCGCCGATCCTCGCCATACGGTCGGCATCGAAACCCGCGCGCAAGCCCTTCCAGTGATCGCCCCGGATAAGCCGCCGCGCCGTTTCGAGCCCGGCCACCAGCGGCACCTGCGCGATGACGCATTTGACCCGCCGGTCGATCGCCGCGACCACCAGCACATGCCCGCCCGAATAGCTCGATCCCCAGATGCCGATGCGGTTCGGATCGACTTCCTTCATCGTCTGCGCATGGCTGATCGCGTCGCGATAGCCGTCGATCTGCTGTCTGGGATCGATATGTCCGCGCGGTTCGCCGTCGCTCGCCCCGAGATTGCGATGGTCATAGACCAGCGCCGCAACGCCGGCCTCGGAAAAGAAGGCGGCGAAATCGTCGAGATACATTTCCTTCACGGCGGAAAAACCATGCGCCATGACGACCGCGGGCGCAGGCCCAGTCACGCCTTTCGCCGGATAGAACCAGCCGCGCAACGTCACGCCGTCTTCGGTCTTGAATTCGAGATCCCGGCGCATCGCTCTCCCCCGCTCCGTTTTCCAAAGCCGACCACAGACGGCAAGCCCTGTCACCCGCCCCGACGCGCGGGGCGTCAGATCAGCCCGAGTTCTTCCAGTTCGCGCCGCATCTCGTCGGGCATGTCGGTGCCGGGATCGCCCTTCTTCACGTCGGGCGGCGCGTCCTTGGACTCGAAATAGCGCCAGCCCTGAAAGGGCCGCCGCTCCTGCCTGCGTGTCGCCACGATCTCCTTGTCGAGCACCAGCCGGCAGCGGCCAATGCCCTCGGCATCCTTGAACGGCTCGATACCAATTAGCCGCTGACGGCACCGGATAACGCCCTTCATCACCCAATAGAGCGAGCCGCCGGCCAGAATTTCGTCGGCTCGCTTCGGTACCATGCGCGTGACGTGAACGAGCTTCTGCGGTTGCCGGCGCTTTTTCATTTCGGCGAGGCGGGCCATCTGCCATGTCGCCAGATCTGCAATGTCTTCTGCGCCGACGCACAGCTTGATCAGGTGGAGAGGCATTGACGGGCTATCTCTTCTTAATCTATAACACCGTTATAAACGCACCGGACAGGAGCCTGCAGATGAGCGATCCCGCCCAGACCTTTCTGACCCGCTGGTACGCCTATGTCGAGAACCACGATCCGGCGCTGTTGCAGACCATTGTCGCCGACGGCGCGACGATCTCCTCCCCCGCCTTCTACAAGCCGAAGACCTCGAAGGATTATGTGATCGCCATTCTGACCACGGTCGTCGCCGGTTTCGAGGACTTCACCTACACGAAGGAATGGATCGACGGCAACGAGATCATTCTCGAATTCGAGTCGCGAATCGGCGAGACGAAGCTGAAGGGCATTGACCGGATCACAGTCGACACGGACGGCCGGATGAGCCATATCGAAGTGCTGATCCGTCCGCTGAACGGCCTGATCGCACTGGCCGAGCATGTGAAGGCGTCGCTCGGACGTGCCGCCGCCTAGTTCAGCCGCTCCACCGCAACCGCCGTTGCCTCGCCTCCGCCGATGCAGAGCGAGGCGACACCGCGCTTGCCGCCGGTCTGCTGCAGGGCATTGAGCAGCGTCACGAGGATGCGCGCGCCCGAAGCGCCAATCGGATGACCCAGCGCGCAGGCGCCGCCGTAGATGTTCATGTTGTCGTGGCTGAGGTTGAGTTCCTTGATCGCCGCCATGGCGACGACGGCGAAGGCTTCGTTGACCTCCCACAGATCGACATCCTTCGTCGTCCAGCCGGTGCGGTCCAGCAGCTTCGAGATTGCACCGACCGGCGCGGTCGAAAACCAGGCCGGCGCCTGCGCATGCATCGTATGACCGCGAATGGCGGCAAGCGGTGCAAGGCCGCGCTTTTCGGCCGCCGACAACCGCATCAGCACGAGGGCCGCCGCGCCGTCCGAAATCGAGCTTGAATTCGCCGCCGTCACCGTCCCGTCCTTGGCGAAGGCAGGCTTCAGCATAGGGATCTTCGACGCATCCGCTGTCAGCGGCTGCTCGTCCTGCACGACCTCAACCGCACCTTTGCGGCCCGGCGCGCTGACGGTCACGATTTCCGGTGCGAACGTGCCGCCCTCGACCGCATGCTTGGCCCGCTTCAGGGACTCCATCGCATAGGCGTCCTGCGCGTCGCGCGTGAACTGGTAATGCTGTGCTGTGTCCTCCGCATAGGAGCCCATCAGGCGGCCTTCATAGGCATCTTCGAGACCGTCGAGGAACATATGATCCTTGATCTCGCCATGCCCGAGCCTCAACCCGCCCCGCGCCTTCGGCAGCAGGTAAGGCGCGTTGGTCATGCTTTCGAGACCGCCCGCGACGACGATATCGCCGTGACCGGCGACGATTGCGTCATGCGCCATCATCACGGCCTTCATGCCCGAGCCGCACATCTTGTTGACGGTCGTGCAGGGCGTCTTTTCGTCGAGGCCCGCCTTCAGCGCCGCCTGCCGCGCCGGCGCCTGCTTCGCTCCGGCCGAGAGCACGCAGCCCATCAACACCTCATCGACGTCCTGCGGCCCGAGCGATGCCCGCGCCACCGCGCCCCTGACCGCCGCGGCACCAAGCTCCGGCCCCGTGAGGCCCGAAAGCGCGCCCTGAAAACCGCCCATCGGCGTGCGCGCCGCGCTGACGATGACGACGGGATCGGTTTGGTGACGGTTTTGTGACATGAGGCTGTCTCCGCGCTTAGACTGGCGACCGAGGCCGGGATTCGGGGCAGAACCCTAGCCTAAAACAGGCGGCCGCCAAACAGGCCGCGCCGATGAGGGGGACGCTCGGTGGAAGATTTTCTGCACAACATGGATTGGGTGCTGCCCTTGCGCAGCGATTGGGCGACGCCGATTGCCAATGGCTTCACCTGGCTCGGCTACACGCCGTTTTTCCTGATGTTCCTGCCGCTGGGATACTGGCTCTGGGACCGCGCGATGTTTACGCGCCTTGCGGTCCTGATCGCCATCACCGCCGTCGTCAACGGCTGGCTGAAGGATTTCTGGCAGGACGCCCGCCCCGACCCGCGCTACTGGATCGACAATCGCGTTGAAGGTTCGCCGGGCCGTCCGTCGGGCCATGCCCAGGTCGCGGTCGCGATGTGGCTCTGGCTCGCCTACGAGATGCGCCGCCGCTGGGCCTGGGTCGCGGCGATCCTGATCGCAGCCGGTGTTTCGCTGAGCCGCATCTATGTCGGCGTACACGATGTCGACGACATCCTGACCGGCACGGCCTTCGGCCTGGCGAGCATCGTCCTCTTCATCTGGCTGCTCGGCCCGTCGTTCGACTTCTGGCGCCGCCTGCCCGTCCTCGTCCACATGGCGGTCATCGTGGCGCTGGTGCCGTTGCTCTGGATGGTCTGGCCGCCCGAAGGCGAAGCGGGCAGCAGTTTCTACGGCCACACTTCGGTGCTGTTCCTGCTGTTCGGCTGGGTCGCCGGACAGACGCTTGACTATCGACTGGTCCCTATGCGCGGGCCACGTCCAGCGATCTGGCAGATGGCCGTGATGGCTGTCGGCGGCATCGTGGTGCTTTTTGCGCTGCGCTGGGCGGTCGAAACGGGCGGCACCGCCGCCGGCTTGCCGCCGGTCGTCATTCTGTTCCTCGGTGCGGCCATTCTCGGCTTCTACATGACAGGTCTTGCGCCGATGGGCTTCCGGGCGCTGCGGCTGATGAAATAGCAAGCAGCAAACATGTATATCTGAAGCCTGCGCTAGCGCACCGAACCTCGCCACCTAAATGCCCGACGAAAGCCCATCTGCTCCGCGTCTGCCACGTTCAACGCATAGCACTCACCTTTTTGCGGCTCTATGCGTACCCGGTCGTATTGTTGATCAAAAGGAAGGTGATAGATTCGTTCACCGTTTGCAGCCGACACATTGCATTTGATCAGTGGATAGGGTGAGAGCTGAAATGATTCATAGACTCTGATGCCAAGCACTCCTGAGAACTCCATTGCACGTTCACTCAGGGTTGTTGACGTATAGAACTCCGGTTGAATACCGGACAAAAGCTTACTCTCAAACATCGTCAACTGCCTTGCAGCAGGTCGATTGCCATGCCTCAGCGCATACTCAACAGACGTACCAAAGAGTTGAAAGATATGCTTCTCGTGAATTTCCTTCCGAGCAGACCAATACTTACACTGGACAATTCTAATGTCGTCACCAATCTGGGCAATCAAATCTCGACCCAAGTCGTTTAGGCCTTCAATCGCACCTACATAATTGACTCGAAAGCCCTGTTGTTCATAGAGGTATCCGACATAACGTTCATAGTCGCGGCCAATTTCCCAGTTCGTTTTCTTTCGCGAACTGAATCTGTCTAGCGCGCGTTGATTTCGTTCGCTTTCGGATAGAGACTCATACTCACCGACGGTCAGCCACCGCGCGACAGGATCATTTCCGGTACTTGTACTGTCATCACCAACCGTCAGATATGCCTCGTCAATACCTTCATCGGTGAATTCCTGAATCCAAGGAAACAGGCTTTCATAGAGCTTGATTTTATATTCGTTAATCTTGAGGCGTCGAACAACGTCACGCCTTTCCCGAGAAATAATGCTTAGCTCTTCTGCTGCCTTCAGCGCTGGACGCTTCTTCCTGCGCAGATGAGAAGCAACGCGCTCATCGACTAGTCGAAGATACTCACTCCATGCTTCCCCGAGATATGGAAAGCCTTGCGATTTTTGTTGGGCCAGGATTCCCAGTGCATGCTCTTTTTCACCAACAAGTGCTAGAGCTCTCTTTCGCTCAGTCTCGATGCGGTTCCTTTCATACACCTTCTCGTTTTCAAATTCGGTGCGATCACGCTCCATAGATGCCAACACCGCGTCGGCACGACGCCGCGCCTCAATGCTTTTGTCATAGAGTTGGGATTTTCTTTGCCAGTCGGAAACAGTGACGCCACCCCAAATGACGGCAATGATAATTCCAAGTATAAGTATGACTTCCAAATACACCCGCCCCACGAAGTCGCACTCAAATAGGAGCACGTCACTCCGAATAGATGTCGACCATGTCGGACTCGGTGAAGACGGTGTAGACGCCGGCGCCCGGGCTGCCGCCGACGACGATGAAGCGGCCGTCCGAGGCCGCCGCAACGGCGCCGTGGCGCGGCGTCGGCATCGACGGCGCGCGCCGCCAGGCATTGGCCGCCGGGTCGAGCACGAAGTGATCGGCATAGGTGCGCAACGGCCGCCGCTGCTCGCCACCCGTCACATGAAGCCGCCCATCGAGAACCGCCGCGACATGCCCGGCGCGCGGCTCAGGCAATGAGGGACCCGTTCTCCAGCTTCCGTTCGACGGATCGAAAATATCGACCCGAGACGACGCCAACCCGCCGCTGTCGAGCCCACCGATTGCGTAAATCAACCCGCCCGCCACCGCATAAGCGGAGGCGACGCGCGGCGCCGGCATCGCCGACCCCGAAACGCTCCAGCGGTCGCGGCCCGGGTCGTAGACGAATACCCGCGACGCGCCCTCGCCGCGCCCACCGATTGCGTAGAGCTTGCCGTCGACGGCGACAAGGCCGTGGCCGGCGCGCGCGGCCGGCATCGACGGACCGGAAATCCAGGTGCCTATATTGGGATCGAATATCCAGACATTGTCGGTATCGCCACCATCCGGAACCGCACTGGACGCGGTGGCGCCCGGGCCACCAAAATCGGCGGCGCGCCGGGGCGGCGGCGCTGCGTGCCCGCCGGCGATGAAGAGCCGGCCGTTAAGTTCGGCCATGCCGAAATGCTGCAACCCGACCGGCAACGCCACGGCAGCGCGCCAGATGTCGCCCCGTACATCGTAGATTTCCGCGACCGAACGCGGTCCCGATGTGCTGTCGCCGCCGACGACATACAAGTCATCGCCAAGCAGCGCCGCACCCGCAAAGGCGCGCGCCGTGGTCATCGGCGTCCCGTCGCGCCAGCCTTCGGCCAGCGCCGGTACGGCCGCGAGCCAAAACCCGGCAACCAGAAGAAGTCCGGATACGCCGGAACCAATCGCACTACGCATCGCTGAACTCTCCCACACCCGCCAGCACGCTCAGTAAAACAGGATCAACGCCGCAAGTCCCAGAAACGCAAAGAAACCGACCACATCCGTCGTCGTTGTCACAAAGACGGCCGAGGAAACGGCCGGATCGGCGCCCAGTTTATCAAGACCGAGCGGAACGAGAATGCCCGTCAGGCTGGCAATCACCAGGTTAATCATCATTGCCGCGGCCAATACGCCGCCAAGCCAGACATTCTGGAATATCAGCCCGCCGATAACCCCGAGCAGAACGGCGAAAATCAGCCCGTTCAGCAACCCGACCAGCACCTCGCGCAAAATGGTGCGCCGTGCGTTGAAATGAACGAGGTCGCGCGTCGCCAGCGCGCGCACCGTCACGGTCATCGTTTGCGTGCCGGCGTTGCCGCCCATCGAGGCGACGATAGGCATGAGCACGGCGAGCGCCACCATCTTTTCGATCGCGGCATCGAACAGCGCAATCACCGATGCCGCGATAACCGCCGTCACCAGATTGACCGCAAGCCAGGGAACGCGGCTGCGGCTCGTCTGCAGCACCGTGTCGGAAATCGCTTCCTCGCCGATGCCGGCAAGCAGGCGGATGTCCTCGGCCGCTTCCTCGCTGATAACCTCGACGATGTCGTCGACCGTGATGACGCCGACGAGACGTCCCTCGCCATCGACGACGGCGGCCGAGATGAGATCGTATTTGGTGAATTGCAGTGCCACCTCTTCCTGGTCCATCTCGACCGGGATCAGCGTTTGCTCGGTTTCCATGATCTCGGAAATCCGGACCGGACGCTTGGAGCGCGTGACACGCGACAGCGGCACGGTGCCGACCGGCTTGTAGCCCGCATCGACGACGAAGATTTCGTAGAATTCGTGCGGCAGTTCCTCGGCTTCGCGCAGATAGTCGAGCGTCTGGCCGACATCCCAGAACGGCGGCACGGCAACAAGCTCGCGCTGCATCAGGCGGCCGGCGCTGTACTCCGGATAGTCGAGCGACTGCTCGAGGACCGCACGTTCGCTGGCCGGCAACCGATCGAGGATTTCGCGCTGCTCGGCCTCGTCCATGTCCTCCAGAAGGTAGACGGCGTCGTCCGAATCCATCTCCGTCAGCGCGGCGGCGATGTCCTTCGGATCCAGCAGCTCCATCACATGGTCGCGGACGCTCTCGTCGAGCTCGCTCAGCACCTCCGGATTGAGGTCGGAACCGAGCATCTCGACAAGGTCGCGGCGCTCGTCGCTGCGCAAAAGTTCAAGGAGTTCCGCAGTATCGGCCGGTCGCAGCGGCAAGACGAGTTCGCGCGCCTGCGCCTTGTCGCCCCGGTCCACCGCGTCGACAACCGAACGGACGAAGGCGGGCGACAACGCCTCGTCGGTCGTTTCTTCGCTCGTGTCCGGTGTCGAAATTTCGGTCAATCGGCGCCTGCGAATCTTGTTCGTGGAACTGGTCGCGAGTGTGCGTTATTTGGTCGGTTCCCGCCACTGCCGGGCCCTGAAACAAAAAACCGGCGCCAGCGCTTCGGAAAGCACCGGCGACCGGCTTTGAAGGCTTGCTTGAACTTGGTGCGGTCGAGAAGACTCGAACTTCCACGGGTTTTACCCCACAGCGACCTCAACGCTGCGCGTCTACCAATTCCGCCACGACCGCATGTTCGCAAGCCGCGCCGATGTAACAAATCCGGATGGCTTGCTCAAGCTGCAAATTGAGGCGGTACGGGGGTTTAGCGGAAACCGATCAAATCCCGTCGCCGTCCAGATTGGCCGGCAGGTGGATGCCGCACTCGTCCTTGTCGCGGCCAACCCATCGGCCATCACGATAGGAACCGCCTTCCGGTACGCGCTCGGTGCACGGCATGCAACCGATGGAGAGGTAGTTGTCCTTGACCAGCGGATGGCGCGGCAGCTTGTGCGCGTCGACATAGGCATCGAGCTCCGCCTCGCCCCAGAAGGCTAGCGGGTTGATTTTGAAGCGGCTTCCGGCGGCAGACCCCGGTTCGCCGGTGCCGCGCGCACGCTCTTCCTCGATCGGATACATGGTCGCGCGGGTGGAAGTCTGGAAACGCTTGCGGCCGGTGATCGAGGCGTCGAAGCCCGTCAGCGCGCGCTCCAGCGGCAACACCTTGCGGACATGGCAGCAGGCATCGGGATCGCTGTTCCACAGACCGCCATTGGGATCCTTCGCGGCAAGGTCGGCCGGGTGCGGACCGACAGCGCGCAGATCGGTCAGGCCGAGCTTCTCCTGCAGCCGGTCGCGATAGCGCAGCGTCTCGCCGAAGAGCTTGCCGGTGTTGAGAAAAATCACCGGCGTCGACGGATCGATCTCGGCGACCATGTGAAGGAGCACGGCGGATTCAGCGCCGAAGGACGAGACAACGGCGATGCGCCCCGGAAACTCGGTGCGGATCATCTGCTCGAGCAACGCCTGCCCCGTAAGCCCTTGATGGGCCTCGCGCAATGCGGTCAGCCGCGGCGAAACGAGCGTCGGCGCGTCCATCATCGCGGCGCGGCCTTCGGTGACCGCGGTGGCGCGGGGACGCCGGCTCAAATCCAGTGCCGTCATGGCAACCAGCCTTTCTCTTCGATATAGGCGTCGACGCGACGGCCGACATCGGCCGCTTCGAGCCCCTGCATGCGCCATGTTTTGCGCTGCCGGCCCAGTTCGTCGAGACGCCCGGCCCATTCGGACCCGAACAACCCCTCAAGATGCCGCCGCAACCGCCGCGACAGGCCCGGCGCCTTGCCGCCCGTCGAAACGGTGATCGTCAGGTCGCCGCGCCGCATGACCGAGGGCACATGAAAATCGCAGAGCGGCTTCACATCCTCGGTATTGACCAGCGCCCCTGCCGCCCGCGCCTGCCCGGCCAGCGCCACGCTTTCGGCGTCGCCAAGGCCCGCGATGAACACGACGCGAGCGCCCCGGAATGCCTCGCCGGTGGGCCGCGCGCCCTTGAGGCGCTTGCCGGCCTGCCTGACCAGCGCAGGCGTGGGCGACCCGGAATAGACCTCCAGATGGGCCGCACCCGCGGCATCGAGCACGGCGAGCCGCCTTTCAGCCAATTCGCCCTCGCCGATGAGTACGGCCTTCAACGCACCGAGATCGAGCATGACCGGAAACATGGGCGCCTCCCAAGGCACGGGCCTTCAATTCCCGCTAGAGATAGCGATTGTGCCGAATAATTCAACTCAAGTCCGTATAATTCTATAATTCACACAGAAATAAATGTAGAAAAACAAAAAGGGCTCCGGATGGAGCCCTGACTGAAACGAAATTATTGAATGATTTCAGTCCTGTCGCTCGCCAGCCTCGATGCTGGAAACGATCGAGGTGATCGAGACGGCGACCCGTTCGCCCTTGACCACGATCTCGCCGCGCGCGATCGGCACGTTGTTGGCAAGTATCCAGACTTCCTCGTCCTGGACGGTGCCGAGCTCGATGACGGCGCCGCGCCCCATCCGCAGAAGCTGATGGATCGGCAGCGTCGTCCGCCCGAGGACGACCGAGATTTCGACATAGACGTTGTTGACCGAATTCACGCGCAACCCCACTTCACCCCGAGGCCCGAACGCCCCAAGTGCTTTACACGACTACCAAATTGCCATGCTAGAGTTACCCGATGGTTAAGCCCCTGCCGCTCCCGGAGACGAATCTGCATAACGTCGAATGGCGTGTTGCGGATGCGCCGGTGCCTTATGAAATGGCGGTGGCCGAGATGGAGGCGCGGGTAGCGGCGATTGCCGAGGGGACCGCGCCGGAACTGGTCTGGCTGCTCGAGCACCCGGCGCTCTATACGGCCGGGACCAGCGCCGACGAGGCCGATCTCATTGATCCCAAACGCTTTCCTGTCTTCAGGAGCGGGCGCGGCGGGCAGTACACCTATCATGGGCCCGGCCAGCGGGTGGCCTATGTGATGCTCGACCTGAAGCGGCGGAAACCGGATGTCCGCGCCTATGTGCAGAACCTCGAAGCCTGGCTGATCGCCACTTTGGCGCGGTTCGAGGTCACCGGCGAGACGCGGAACGACCGCGTCGGCGTCTGGGTCCGCCGGCCGGAGCGCGGGCTGACGGCGGAAGACAAGATCGCCGCCATCGGTGTGCGCTTGCGGAAATGGGTGACGTTTCATGGGGTTAGCCTGAACGTCGCCCCCGACCTCGATCACTTTTCGGGGATCGTGCCCTGCGGAATCGCACAACACGGCGTCACCAGCCTCGCCGATCTGGGGCGGACGGCGACCATGGCCCATGTCGACGCGGCACTGCGCGAAACCTTCGGCGAGGTCTTTGGCGCGCACTGAATTATGTCCGTAGACGGATGGTTACGGGGATAATCCGGAGTTTCGCTGTCACCCGAAGGGCTTCGTCGCGCAAGTGCAGATTCCGGACGAGGATCTGTCACACGATTGTCAAAAATCTGTCACAAACCGCGAAAGCAAATATCCGTATACGGATTGATGGAGGTTTTATCCTCGGGTTTATCCCCGCTTTGACACGCCGCGCCGGACGATGACGAAAAAGCGGGGACAAGTTTTTCGTCAAGAAAGACAAAAATACTTATCCCCGGTTTTGGTGTCACCCTACGAAGCCGACCGCTCCGGCCCCCACAGCGCCATGACGATAAGGCCGAGGCCGGCGGCGACGGCGGCAAGCCAGACGATGGCGCCGACGACCGGGATCGAGATGGCGAACCAGAGCAGGGCCGCGGCCAGCACGATGCCGACGACAAGGCCGAGCGCGCCCTCGCCCGCCGAGCCGATGCGCGCCGCGATGAGCCCGCCAAGCGCGGTGAGCGCCGCGACGAGGCCGAAGACGATGCCGAGCGGGTAAAGAAGCATCAGCAGGAAGGCGACCGGCAACCCGACCAGCGTGATCGCGGTCGCGACCGCCAGCACCGGCACGCCGACGAGCCAGACGAAACCGAGGCCAAGCGCCTGCCACGGCTCGGCGGTGGCCGCGTCGCGCATCCGCGCCGCAGCACCCGGCGCGATGAGCCCGAGCAGCAGGGCGAGCCCGCCGAACACAACCGCGCCGCCCGCCGACATGTGGTAGCCGGGCGCCGCCAGCCCGCGCCGGTCGCGCATGTGGTCCGCGCGCCAGCGCTCGCGCGTGTCGCGCGTGACAGTGTCGCCACCGATGCGGAAGGCCTTGCCGTTGACCTCGCCCTTGACGACGGCACCCTTGTCGATGCGCGCGGTCGAGGCCGAGTAATAGTCGACATCGCCGTCGATCCGCGCATCCGGCCCGAGCGACAGCTCGCCGCCATAGAAGGTGACGTCGCCCTTCACATGGCCGTTGATGAGGGCCTCCTGCCCGCGGATCGAGAGATCGCCCTCGAGTTCGCCCTCGATCGCCGCGCGCCGCGCCGCGACCCAGGCATCGCCCTTCACATGCGCATCGCGCGTCAGGATGACGATCTGCCCGGCCGCCGTCAGCGCGCCGTCGATCCGGCGGTCGATGGTGAGTTCTTCCGCCGCCGCGAAGACATCCTTGCCGCTCGCCCACTCGACCGCGCGCCCGGAAGCGGGTTCGGCATGGGCGGCGGCAAGCGTCACCACGGCAAACAGGCAAGACAGGATCGCGCTACGCATGGCCTCTCCTCGCATATTCTTTCAGCCCCGGTGAGGACTATAGCGCGGGAATGTGGCAGGCGCATGGGGAGTGGGGGTGTCGTCTGCCCCGGACCTGCCCCAAACATGAGGTGTCATCCCGGCGAAAGCCGGGAACCATGGGCGGCGCGGCACAAGGTGAGGCCCGTGGACCCCGGCTTTCGCCGGGGTGACACTTTTTTATTTTGGGCAAGCGCAGCGGCAAACACCGAGGCGGACCACCCCTCTTACGCAAACTCCATGATGACCGCATCGACCGCGAGGCTGTCGCCCGGCGCGGCGTTGACCTTCTCGACCGTGCAGTCGAATTCGGCGCGCAGGATGTTTTCCATTTTCATCGCCTCGACGACGGCAAGCGCCTCGCCGGCTTTGACTTCCTGGCCTTCGGTGACGTGAATGGCCTTCACCAGGCCCGGCATCGGGCAGAGCAGCAGCTTCGAGGTGTCGGCGGCGACCTTCTCCGGCATCAGCGCGTTGAGGCGGTGGCCGACTTCAGTGCGCACGACGGCGTGCGCCGAGGCGCCGCGATAGCGCAGCACATAGCCTTGCTTGGCGCGGACGATCTCGACCGTCATCGGGATACCGTCGACCTCGCCGCGGAAGACGGCCTGCCCCGGCACCCACTGGCTGCGCACCAGATGGCTGGCGCCGCGCGCGCCTTCGTCGTCGAGGAAGATGACGCGGAGCGCGCCGTTGGCGTCTTCCGCCGTCACGCGCTGGTTCCAGTCGCCGACCGAGACGACCCATTCCGAGGGGAGCTTGCGCGGCCGGCCCGAAAGCTGGCCGGAAATCTGCACCGCGCGCGCCGCATGAACCGAGTTGATGTAGACGGCAATCGCCGCGAAGCGCACCGCGCGTTCATCCGCCAGCGGAACGCCGTGGAAACCGTCCGGATATTCCTCGGCGATGAAGCCCGTCGTGATGTTGCCGGAGCGGAAACGCGGATGCTCCATGATCGCGTTAACGAAGGGAATGTTGTGCTGGATGCCCTCGATGTGGAACTCGTCGAGCGCCAGCGCCATGCGGTCGATGGCGGCGATGCGGTCCGGCCCATGCGTGCAGAGCTTGGCGATCATCGGATCGTAGAACATCGAAATCTCGCCGCCTTCATAGACGCCGGTATCGTTGCGCACGGTGAGGCCGTTCGCCGTTCCCTCCGCCGGCGGCTGGTAGCGCACGAGACGGCCGGTCGACGGCAGGAAATTGCGGTAGGGGTCTTCGGCATAGACGCGGGACTCGATCGCCCAGCCCTTGATCTTGACATCCGACTGCTTGATTTTCAGCTTCTCGCCGGCGGCGACGCGGATCATCTGTTCGACAAGGTCGATGCCGGTGATCAGTTCGGTGACGGGATGCTCGACCTGGAGCCGCGTGTTCATTTCGAGGAAATAGAAATTGCGGTCCTTGTCGACGATGAACTCGACGGTGCCGGCGCTTTCATAGTCCACCGCTTTCGCCAGCGCGACCGCCTGTTCGCCCATCGCCTTGCGCGTCGCCTCGTCGAGAAACGGCGACGGCGCTTCTTCGATGACTTTCTGGTTGCGGCGCTGGATCGAGCATTCGCGCTCCATCACGTAAATCGCATTGCCATGCTTGTCGCCCAGCACCTGGATTTCGATGTGGCGCGGCTGGGTCACGAACTTTTCGATGAAGACGCGGTCGTCGCCGAAGGAGGATTTGGCTTCCGACATCGAGGAGGTGAAGCCGTCGGCGACTTCCTTTTCCGACCAGGCGATGCGCATGCCCTTGCCGCCGCCGCCGGCCGACGCCTTGATCATCACCGGATAGCCGATCTCGTTGGCGATCTTCGTCGCTTCCGCCACATCCTTGATGACGCCGAGATAGCCCGGCACGGTGTTGACCTTGGCGGCGTTGGCGAATTTCTTCGACTCGATCTTGTCGCCCATCACCTCGACGGCCTTGATGTTGGGGCCGATGAAGGCGATGCCGTTGTCGGCCAGCGCCTGCGCGAATTTCGAATTCTCCGACAGGAAGCCGTAGCCGGGATGCACGGCTTCCGCGCCCGTCTCCTTGCAGGCGGCGATGATCTTGTCGATCACCAGATAGGATTCCGACGCCGGCGCCGCGCCTATGGCCACCGCCTCGTCCGCCATCTCGACATGCAGCGCGTCCTTGTCGGCGGCCGAATAGACCGCGACCGTCGCGATGCCCATTTTCTTCGCCGTCTTGATGACGCGGCAGGCAATTTCGCCCCGGTTGGCGATCAGGATTTTCTTGAACATCAGCAGGAACCTTGCGGAGCGGAATCGGACAAATGGCAGGAAAATTTCGAAACTGAATGAGGGCGGCCACCAAACATAAAAGTGTCACCCCGGCGAAAGCCGGGGTCCATTGGTTCCCTCAGCAAATGCGATTGCGCGCGGCGCCAACGCCGAAGCGCGCAATTCGAATCTGCGGCAAGAGGCGCTGCGAGTGGGCCCCGGCTTTCGCCGGGATGACACTGAGTTTTTGGCAATAGAGTCACTCCCGCATCCCCTCACAATGGAATGTTGTCGTGCTTCTTCCACGGATTCTCGAGCTCCTTGTGGCGGAGGAGCGCGAGCGCCCGCGCGATGCGGATGCGCGTGGAATGCGGCATGATGACTTCGTCGATATAGCCGCGTTCGGCCGCGACGAAGGGATTGAGGAAGCGGTGTTCATAGGCCTTGGTGTGGGCGGCGATCTTGTCGGGATCGCCGATATCGGCGCGGTGGATGATCTCGACCGCGCCCTTGGCGCCCATTACCGCGATCTCGGCGGTCGGCCAGGCATAGTTGAGGTCGCCGCGGATGTGCTTCGACGCCATCACGTCATAGGCGCCGCCATAGGCCTTGCGCGTGATGACGGTGACTTTCGGCACGGTGGCTTCGGTATAGGCGAAGAGCAGCTTGGCGCCATGCTTGATGAGGCCGCCATATTCCTGCGCGGTGCCCGGCAGGAAGCCCGGCACGTCGACGAAGGTGACGATGGGAATGGAGAAGCAATCGCAGAAGCGCACGAAGCGCGCCGCCTTGCGGCTGGCATCCGAGTCGAGCACGCCGGCCAGCACCATCGGCTGGTTGGCGACGATGCCGACCGTGCGGCCCTCGATGCGCGCAAAGCCGGTGACGATGTTCTTGGCGAAGCTTTCCTGGATTTCGAAGAAGTCGGCCTCGTCCACAACCTTCAGGATCAGCTCCTTCATGTCGTAGGGCATGTTGGGATTGGCGGGGATCAGCGTGTCGAGCGAGCTCTCGATGCGCTGCGCGTCGTCGAAAAACGGACGCTCCGGCACTTCGTCGCGGTTGGAGGATGGCAGGAAATCGACGAGACGGCGTATCTGCGTCATCGCGATCACGTCATTGTCCCAGGCGCCGTCGGCGACGGAGGATTTGGTGGTGTGGATGGAGGCGCCGCCGAGTTGTTCCGACGTCACGGTTTCGTTGGTGACGGTTTTGACGACATCGGGGCCGGTGACGAACATGTAGGATGTGTCGCGCACCATGAAGATGAAGTCGGTCATGGCGGGCGAGTAAACGTCGCCGCCGGCGCAGGGGCCCATGATGACCGAGATTTGCGGAATGACGCCCGACGCCATGACGTTGCGCGTGAAGACGTCGCCATAGCCGCCCAGCGCGTCGACGCCTTCCTGGATGCGCGCGCCGCCGGCGTCGAACAGACCGATGATCGGCGCGCCGGTCTTCAGCGCCATGTCCTGAACCTTGGTCATCTTCTTCGCGTGGTTGCGCGACAGCGAGCCGCCGAACACCGTGAAGTCCTTGACGAAGACATAGACCGGGCGTCCGTTGACCGTGCCCCAGCCGGTGACGACGCCATCGCCGGGGATCTTCTGCTTCTCCATGCCGAATTCATGGCTGTCATGTTCGACGAACATGTCGAACTCCTCGAAGGAGCCCTCGTCGAGCAGGAGTTCGATGCGCTCCCGCGCCGTCAGCTTGCCCCGCGCATGTTGTGCGTCGATACGCTTGCGGCCGCCGCCGAGCCGCGCGATCTCGCGCCGCTCCTCAAGCCGACGAAGAATGTCCTTCATACCACCCCCTGAAACCGGAGAATTCGCGCCGTCGAACGGAGAAAAACCCCCGGCGCCACACGTGTCGCAAACAGGCCGTTGCGGGCTTTGAATAGCACCGAAATCTCCTTTTTGCCAATGGCTTGGCGGCCATTCCAAAGGGCAGGGTTTACGTTACGTCAGTAAACAAATCGAGGAAACGGCTGGTTTCGTCGAGCTCGGCGCGGCGGCGCGCGAGACGCGCCTCCTCCTCGGCGTCGCGGCCCGAAATCTCCATCTGCCAGGCCTCGTCGAGATGCGCGGCGGCGAAGGCCGACCCGGCATCGAGACGGCGCTCGATGAGCGCCAGCCCGATGATGGCCGAGCCGGTCAGCGTGACCGCATTGTGGAGCGCGGCGAGGCGGAAATGGTCGAGCCTTTCGAGCGCCCGGCCATAGGCGGCGAGCGCCGCCGCGTCCTGCGCGACATGGACGATGCCGGTGGTGACTTTCAGACGGATGCCATGCGCCTCCGCCGCCCATCGGAGCAGCGGCTCCCATTCGGCGGTCTGGCGCGCGACCAGCGCCGCCGGTGCATCGGCGCGGTAACACAAGAGGTCGGTGCCGGCGAAATTGACGATTTCGGCGATGACGGCGGCGCGGCGCGGCAGCACCAGATCGAGCGCGGTGTTGGCGAGCTTCGTGAGCCACATCGAACGCGGATCGATATATTCGCCCTGCCCCGCCCACTCCTCGGCCATCGCACGGGCCAGCGCCGCATGCGGCACGGCGAGCACCTGGTGTGACGGCGTCTTGACCGAGCGTCCGTCGAGCAGGATCGCATGTCCGCCTTCCACCGCGCCCGCTTGCGCCACCCTGTAGAAGCGCTTCGGCAAACGCGGGCCGTCGCGGCCGGGATGCGGCGGCTGCTCGTCGAGCGTGCGGTTGCGCGCCAGATCGAAAATGGCGGCCGTTTCCTCCTCGCCGCTCATCGCCCGAAAATTCCGCGCACCGCGTCGCCAATGCCCTTGGCGGCACCTTCGGCAGCACCTCCCACCGCGCCGCCGACGTCGCGGGCCGTGCCGGTGACGCCGCCCGATTCCTGTTGCGCGGCGGCGGCCGCCGCACCGCATTCGCCGCCGCCGGCGACCGAGCCCGAACCGGTGCTCATCAGCGGCAGCAATGCGCCGATACCCCCTGTCAGCGCCACGCCGCCCACCGCCGTCGCAATGCCGGTCGCCGCGCCGGCGCGATCGAGACCGGCCGAGGGCGCGTTGAGCGGGCCCGACAGGCGCACCGGGAAAGCGAGGCTGAGGAGGCTGGCATTTTTCGGTTTCGGCTTGAACAGAAGGTCGATCCGCTCGCGGCCGAGATCGACCGTACCGGAGCCGGTGGTGACGAGCGTGGTTGTTTCGAGCGCCAGCGCCTTCGAGGTGCCGACACCGCCGGCGAAATCGAAACGGCTGAGCGCGCAGACGAGCTTTGCGCTGTCGCCGGTCTTGCCGCCGGGGGCGAGCACGTTGACGAGATCGTCGGAGACGATCGCCAGCGCGCGCGAATTGATCGTGCCCGCGCCGACCGCCAGATTGGTCTGGCCCCCAAGCGAGGCGGCAATCGCATGCAGCGAGTTGCCGCGGCCATTGAGCTTCGCGCCGAAATCGGCGCGTGCCGCCAGCATGGTCGTCAGGTCGAGATCGGCAAGGAGACGGCCGAGATCGAAATTGGTGGCGCCCGCATCGACCGACACCGACTTCGCCTTGCCGTCGGCCGCAAGCGCGAGTTTCAGCGGCGTGTCGCGATAGGCGGCCGTGAGCGGCGCCGAAAGCTTGCCGTTCGCGATCTTCACCGGGAGCTTGATGTCGGTGAGAACGAGCTTGCCGTAATGCAGCGCGCCCAGCGCGAAAGTGAGATCGGCATCGAGCGCTTCCAGCGCGTCGAGCGGCAGCGGATCGCGGTTGAAGACCGGCCCGCCCTTGCCGCCACCACCGCCACCGCCAAGGAAAGGCGTCACGTCGAATTTCGGGCTCGACAGCGCACCGGTCAGTGTCGGCTGGCCGGAGAGGTCGAGCGCGAGATCGCCGCCGACGCTGGTGCCGGCAACATCGAGCGCGGCATTGTCGAGTGCCATGCGGGCGGCATCGCCCGAGACATCGGCGGAAAAGGCGACCGCCGAACCGTTGACAGTGCCACCGATAACGGCATGGACGCCGGCGCCTTTCGGCTGCACCGTCACTTCGTCGAGCGTCGCTTCCGTGACCTCGCCGGTCGCACCGTCGCGATAGGCGATCTTGACGGCGGACAGCTCGACCCGCGGAATGCCGGCGAGCGACATGCCGCCGCCCTCGCCGGCCGGCGCGGCTTGCGCGTCGCCAAACTCCCAGTTGCCGCGGCCCCGGCGATCGGTCTCAAGAAAGATGTCGGCGCCTGTCAGCGTCACTTCGCGCAGATCGACATTGCCCGAAAACAGCGGCACCAGCGCCAGTTGCAGGCCGAGTTCGTCCGCCGTCAGCATTTGCGGGCGCGCGCCCCAATCGGCATTGCCGAAACTGACCTTCTCGGCAACGACGGTCGGCACCAGAGAGAAGCCGATGTGAAGTCCGCCCTCGATCTTCAGCGTGCGGCCGGTGGCATCCTTTGCCGCCGCCTCGATCTGCGGCGCGAAGCGGCCGAGATCGACGAAGGTCAGAGCGTAAAGCGCGCCCGCCAGAAGCAGCGCGACGACGACGATGAAACGCAGCAGTTTTCTCATGGCTCCCGTCTCCCGTGAACCGTTCTTTCCCGGACGGCCTGGCGAGGCTCTCCGGTCCACAGCGCATCGAGCGCGGGCGCGAGCGCCGCAAAATCGGACAGGACGAAATGCGCACCGCTCGACCGGAGGGTCTCGGGCGCATGATAGCCCCATTCGACGCCGAACGCATGGGCGCCGGCGGCCCGCGCCATCTCGATGTCGTAGCTGGTGTCGCCGATCAGCGCCGTATCGGCCGCCGCCGCCCCGACCGCGCGCATGGCGCGGCGCAGCATTTCGGGGTGCGGCTTCGATGGCGCGTCGTCGGCCGTCTGGAGCGTCACGAAATAGTCGCGAAGACCGTGCGTTTCGAGCGCATGGGCAAGGCCGCGCTGCGACTTGCCGGTGGCGATGCCGAGCACGGTGCCGGGCCGGACATGAAGCGCCGCCAATGCCTCGCGGACACCGGGAAAGAGCGGCTCGGCGAGATCGGTGCGGTGCCGGATTTCGAAGAACGCATCCTTGTAGCTCTGCGTGATGCGGCGGCGAAGGCCCGGCTCGGTATCGGGCAGCAACGCCGCCAGCGCCTCGTCGAGCGACAAGCCGACAATCGAAAGCACATCCGCGCGCGGCAGCGCCACCAGCCCATGCGCCGCGAAGGCATGCGCCATCGCCGCCACGATCATGTGCTGGCTGTCGATCAGCGTACCGTCGCAATCGAAGACGACGAGGCGGAGGGGAGCGGTCATCTCTCCAGCCCGTCAAACGCGCCTTCGGCGTCGCGCTCTTCGAGGCCGAGGAGTTTCCAGCTTTTCTTCATATGCGGCGGCAATTCGGCCTCGATGAAAAAGCGGCCGCCGTCGGGATGCGCGATGTCGATGGAGCGGGCATGGAGATGAAGCTGGCGCGGGATTTCGCCGCCCGGATGCGCGGTGATGCCGCCATATTTTCCGTCGCCGACGATCGGCGTGCCGATGGCGCGGGCATGGGCGCGGATCTGGTGCGTGCGGCCGGTGAGCGGCATGAAGGCGACCCAGGCGAATTTGGTCGAGACGCTGGTGACGACCGAATAATGCGTGACGGCGTGTTGCGCGTCCTCGTCGCCTATGTCCGCCGGCGAGACGCGCTCGGCACGCGGGCCGCCTTGCTTGGCGAGCGCAAGATCGATGGTTCCCTGAAGCGGCGCCGGCGTGCCGACGACCAGCGCCCAGTAAATCTTTCGCGCATCCTTCTGCTGGAAGGCGCGGCCGAGCGCAGCGGCCGATTTCGCGCTGCGCGCCAGCACGATGACGCCCGACGTGTCGCGGTCGAGGCGATGGACGAGGCGCGGGCGTTCCTTCGCCTCGAACGTCAGCGCATCGAGCATGCCGTCGAGATGGCGCTCGGTCTTGGTGCCGCCCTGCACGGCGAGACCCGCCGGCTTGTTGAGCACGATCAGCGACTTGTCCTTGTGGATGACCAGCGAGCGGACGAAGGCCGCGTCCTTGTCGCTCAAGGCGCGCTCGGGCTTCGGCGCCGGTTTGGCCGCTTCCTCGCCGAGCGGCGGCACGCGCACGGTCTGCCCGGCTTCGAGCCGCGCATTGGCTTTCGCCCGCGCGCCGTCGACACGCACCTGCCCGGTGCGGAGCAGCTTTTCGAGACGGCCATGCGTGAGCGCCGGAAAATGCCGCTTGAACCAGCGGTCGAGGCGAATGCCGTCCTCGTCGGCGGCGACGCCGATCTGCGCGACTTCCTTCATGCGGAAAACAACATGCGCGAAATCCACAAACCGGCGAAAAGCGCGCCGACGGCGCCGGCGACGGAGCCGAACATATATAGTCCCGCAAGCCCCATATCGCCGCGCTCGATCATGTTGGCGGCGTCGAGCGAGAAGGCCGAGAAGGTGGTGAAGCCGCCAAGAATGCCGGTGGTGAGGAAGCTGCGCATCTCGGGCGAGAGATCGTATTTCAATGCGAAGGCGCCGGCGAGAAGCCCCATCAGCAGCGAGCCGAGGATGTTGACGCCGAACGTGCCCCAGGGAAAGTTCGGGCCGAAGAGACGCAGCATCTGGATGTTGAAGAGATGGCGCCCGCCCGCGCCGATGGCGCCACCGATGGCGACCGCGAAAAACTGGTTCATCCCTGCCGTTCCTCTCTCAACTTCTGCCAGTACGCGAGCCGCTTGCCGATTTCGCGCTCGAAGCCGCGCTCTTCCGGGCGATAGAAATTCTGGCGGCCGACTTCCTCGGGGAAATAGTCCTGCCCCGAAAAGGCGTTCGGCGCGTCGTGGTCGTATTCGTATCCGGCGCCATAGCCAAGGTCTTTCATCAGCCGGGTCGGCGCGTTGAGAATGTGTGCGGGCGGCGCGACGGAGCCGGTGTCGCGCGCCGACCGCCGCGCCGCGCCGAAGGCCACATAGGCGGCATTCGATTTCGGCGCGGTGGCGAGATAGATCGTGGCCTGCGCCAGCGCCAGCTCGCCTTCCGGCACGCCGAGAAAATCGACCACGTCTTTCGCCGCCAGCGCCTGATGCACGGCTTCCGGGTCGGCAAGGCCGATATCCTCGATGGCGGCGCGCACCAGCCGCCGCGCGATGTAGAGCGGGTCTTCGCCGCCCGCCAGCATCCGCGCCAGCCAGTAAAGCGCTGCGTCGCAATCCGACCCCCGGATCGACTTGTGGAGCGCGCTGATGAGGTTGTAATGCCCTTCCCTGCCCTTGTCGTAGAGGGGCGCGCGGCGCTGCACGGCGGCGATGAGGCCGGCCGTGTCGAAGGGCTCGGCCGGCGCCAGCGCGAAAATTTCCTCGGCGAGGTTGAGCGCGTAGCGCCCGTCGCCATCGGCCATCGCGCGCAAGCTGGCGCGGGCGTCGCCGGTCAACGGCAGGTTCTTTTCCTGGAAGGCCTCGGCGCGGGTCAGCAACTCCTCCAGGGCCGCGTCGTCGAGCCGGTTCAGCACCATCACCTGCGCGCGCGACAAGAGCGCCGCATTGAGCTCGAAGGAGGGGTTCTCGGTGGTGGCGCCGATGAGCGTCACCGTGCCGTCTTCCATCACCGGCAGGAAGCCGTCCTGCTGGGCGCGGTTGAAGCGGTGGATCTCGTCGACAAACAGCAGCGTGCCCTTGCCGGTCGAACGGCGGGCGCGGGCGGCCTCGAAGACCTTCTTGAGGTCCGCGACGCCGGAGAAGATCGCCGACATCGGCTCGAAATGAAGCCCGACGCGATCCGCCAGCAGCCGGGCGATGGTGGTCTTGCCGGTGCCGGGCGGACCCCAGAAGACGATCGACGACAAGTGCCCGGCGGCCAGCATCCGCCCGAGCGGCCCCTTGGGCCCGATCAGGTGCTCCTGGCCGACGACCTCCTCCAGAACCTTCGGGCGCAGCCGGTCGGCGAGCGGGCGCGGCGCCCCCTCATCCATCCCCGCCGCCTCGAAAAGATTGCTCATGGCCGGTGTTTAGCACGTTTCGGGGCGGCCCTCACCGGCCCGGCAAGCCCTCCTTAACCCTGCGACAATTTTGCAATGGATTCGCATTCACAACGCACTTGCAAGCCATTCTCAAGGGTGGCAATTTTGCCTTCTCGGGCCCCGCCCGGGGGCAAGGGCAAGAATATCCGGACAGGAAACCCACCCAGATGATCGTGTGCGTGTGCAATGCCAAGAACTGCCAGACCGTCCGCACGACGCTGGCCGGCGCGCCGCATATCGACACGCCCGCCGCCCTCCACCGCGCCATGGGCTGCAAGCCGCAATGCGGCCGCTGCCTGCCCTCGCTGGCCGAGCTGATCGCCGAAGCGCGCGCCGACGAAACGCTTGCCGCGCTGATGGCCGCCGACTGACGCCGCCGCTTTCGCGAGATACTCTCAAGATCATTCGCAACCGTTTGTCGCCGTTCGATTTTTTTCGAATTGCGTTTGACGCCGCGCACGCGCGGGACGACCATGTCGCATTCCGAGTCACAAGGAGCGGCACATGCGCGGCGACGCCAAGGTCATCGAATATCTGAACAAGGCCCTGAGGCTCGAACTGACGGCCATCAACCAGTATTTCCTCCATGCGCGCATGTTCAGGAACTGGGGCTTCACGCGGCTCGGCGAGATCGAATACCGCGAATCGATCGACGAGATGAAGCATGCCGACAAGCTGATCGAGCGCATTCTTTTCCTCGAAGGCCTGCCGAACCTGCAGGACCTCGACAAGCTGCTGATCGGCGAAAACGTCGTCGAATGCATGGAATGCGACCTGAAGCTCGAATATGCCGGCCACGCCTTCTACAAGGAGGCTGTCGCCCATTGCGAGCAGGCGCGCGACTATGTCAGCCGCGAGATATTCGAGGACATTCTGGAGGACGAGGAAGAACACATCGACTTCCTCGAAACGCAGCTTGAACTGGTGAAGAAGGTCGGGCTGGAGAACTACCTGCAATCGCAGATGGGCGGCGGGGAAGCGAGCTAACCACCCACCGTCGCCTGGAAAGTGCGCTCGCCCCGCTTGATCGAGAAATCCCACTGGGCGCGGGGTGTGGCGGTGACGCGGACGAGATCGCGCACGGTGGCGATTTTGGTGCCGGCGATCTCGACAATGATGTCGCCGCGCTGGAGCTGCATGCGGCCGGTCGGCGACCCGATCCCGACATTGGTGACAACGACGCCGCGCGCCGCCATCGCGTCGAGCCCCAGCCTGTCGGCAATGGCCGGCGACAGATTGGCGACCGTCGCGCCCGCAAAGGGGTTGCGCCCGTCGATTTCGGTTTCCTCGGCCGGCGGCTCCTCGGGCGGCGCAATCAGCGCCACACGCGCCTCGCCCGCCCGTCCGTCGCGCAGATAGCCGATGCGCGCCTCGCCGCCGAGCCCCTTGGTCGCAAGGCGGTAGCGCACGGCCTGCGGATCCTCGACATCGAAGCCGTCGATCGAACGGATGACGTCGCCGACGCGAAGACCGGCCTTGTCGGCGGGTCCGCCCGGATGCACGTCGCGCACGATGCCGCCGCCCGGCCGGTCGAGCCCGAGCGACTGCGCGAGATCGTTGTCGACGGCTTGTAGTTGCGCGCCGAACCACGGCCGCTTGACATGCCCCCCGTCGCGCGCCGAGGCAACGACGCTCTCGACCATGTTGGAGGGGATCGCAAAGCCGATGCCGATGCTGCCGCCGGTCTGCGAATAGATGGCGCTGTTGATGCCGACGAGACCGCCATCCATCGTGACCAGCGCGCCGCCCGAATTGCCGGGATTGATCGCCGCGTCCGTCTGGATGAAGAACTGGTAGTCCGACACGCCGACATGCGTGCGCGCCAGCGCCGAGACGATGCCCGACGTCACCGTCTGGCCAACGCCGAACGGGTTGCCGATCGCCAGCACGAGGTCGCCGACTTCGATGGTGTCGGAATCCTTGAAGGTGAGATGCGGCAGCTTGCCGGCGCCGGCGTCGATCTTCAGCACCGCAAGGTCGGTGCGCTCGTCGGCCAGCACCAGCTGCGCGTCGAATTCGCGCCGGTCGGCCAGCGCCACGGTGAACTGCTGTCCGCCCTTGATGACGTGATGATTGGTGACGATGAGGCCCGACGGATCGACGACGACGCCGGAACCGAGCGACTGCTGCACACGCTCGCGCGGCATGCCGAAGCTGAAGCGGTTGCCGAAGAACTGCTGGAAGAAGGGGTCGTTGAAGAAGGGCGAGCGGGCCTGTTCCTGCACGACGCGCTTGGTGTAGACATTGACGACGGCGGGCGCGACGCGCTTGACGACCGGCGCATAGGAAAGCCGCACCTCGCCGAGACTGCCGGGCACCTGCCGCTCCTGCGCGGCGGCACCCGACGACAGGAAGACCAGCGAGGCCGTGAGCACGATTGCGGCCAGCGCCATCGACAACGCCCCGGCCCAGGAAGACTCGGACAACATCTCAACCACCATGACCCGCGCCCTGATACAAGGACGGGCAAATCGACCCCACGCCCGGAAACCACCCCGCCGCCGGCAAAATTCTGTGGTCTGGCGCGGGCGCTGACAAGACCGAAATGGCTCGAAAAGGCACAGATAGCAAAAAGGGCAGCGTCCGGATGCCGGCGCTGCCCTTATTGTTGAGATTTCGGCCTGCCGCTCAGGCGGCGTCTTCGTCCGCCTCGACCAGAACCGGGCCGGAATCCTGACCCTTGGCGCTCTCGTCGCGATCGACGAATTCGATGACGGCCATCGGCGCGCTGTCGCCATGCCGGAAGCCGGCCTTGAGGACGCGGATATAGCCGCCGGCGCGTTCCTGGTAGCGGGGCCCGAGCACGTCGAACAGCTTCGCCGCCCAGACCTTGTCCGGCAGAGCCGCATAGGCCTGACGGCGCGCATGAAGGTCGCCGCGCTTGCCCAGTGTCACCAGCTTTTCGACATAGGGGCGAAGCTCCTTGGCCTTGGGCAGCGTCGTGACGATCTGCTCGTGCTTGATGAGCGCGACCGCCATGTTCGCCAGCATGGCCTTGCGGTGGCTTGCCGTCCTGTTGAGCTTGCGGCCGGAATTACCGTGACGCATGTGCCCTTCTCCTCGTTACCTGCGGCGTCTCCGGGACGCGGCGTTTCTTCAAAACTCAGTACTGGTCTTCGTAGCGCTTGGCCAGCTCTTCGATATTTTCCGGCGGCCAGTTCGGCACTTCCATACCGAGATGGAGGCCCATCTGCGCCAGCACTTCCTTGATCTCGTTCAGCGACTTGCGGCCGAAGTTCGGCGTGCGAAGCATCTCGCCTTCCGTCTTCTGGATCAGGTCGCCGATATAGACGATGTTGTCGTTCTTCAGGCAGTTGGCCGAACGCACCGAAAGCTCGAGCTCGTCGACCTTCTTCAGAAGCGCCGCGTTGAATTCGAGTTCGGGGCGGCTCTCCTCGACATGCTTCTGCTCCGGCTCGTCGAAATTGACGAAGGTCTGGAGCTGGTCCTGCAGGATGCGCGCGGCATAGGCGACCGCATCGTCCGGCGTGATCGCGCCGTTGGTCTCGATCTGCATGGTCAGCTTGTCGTAATCGAGGATCTGGCCTTCGCGCGTATTTTCCACCTTGTAGGACACGCGGCGCACCGGGCTGTAGAGGCTGTCGACCGGGATGAGGCCGATCGGCGCATCTTCCGGACGGTTGCGATCCGACGCGACATAGCCCTTGCCGAGCGCGACGGTGAATTCCATGCGGATATCGGCGCCCTCGTCGAGCGTGCAGAGCACGAGCTCGGGATTGAGCACTTCGATGTCGGCACCGGCCGCGATATCGCCGGCGGTGACGACGCCCGGGCCCTTCTTCGACAGCGACATGCGCTTGGGGCCTTCGGCATGAAGGCGCAGCGCAAGCTGCTTGATGTTGAGAACGATGTCGGTCACGTCCTCGCGCACACCGGCAATCGAGGAGAACTCATGCAACACGCCATCGATCTGGACGGCGGTGACGGCCGCGCCCTGCAGCGACGACATCAGCACACGGCGCAGCGAATTGCCGAGCGTCAGGCCGAAACCACGCTCCAGCGGCTCGGCAACGACAGTCGCGAAACGCTGCGCGTCGTGGCCCGGATTGATTTCGAGCTTGTTCGGTTTGATAAGCTCTTCCCAGTTTTTCTGGATCACGTTGATAACCTCGTGCCGTTTGCGGCGCACCTTGCGGGCGCACCGGGCGGGAGACATCCGCCACCTGATCTCTTTAACGTCCACCCCACCATTCAATCGTGCGAGCGGACGTGGCCGGCGAAGACCCCGGAGGGCGGCCGGCCGGATACCGGTCTAGACGCGACGCCGCTTGGGCGGGCGGCAGCCATTGTGCGGGATCGGCGTCACGTCGCGGATCGTGGTGACGGTGAAACCGACCGATTGCAGCGCGCGAAGCGCCGACTCGCGGCCCGAACCCGGACCGCAAACCTCGACTTCGAGGGTGCGCATGCCGTGTTCCATGGCCTTCTTGCCCGCATCTTCCGCGGCCATCTGCGCGGCGAAGGGCGTCGACTTGCGGCTGCCCTTGAACCCCATCATCCCGGCGGACGACCAGGCGATCGCATTGCCCTGCGCATCCGCAATCGTGATCATGGTGTTGTTGAACGTCGAATTCACATGGGCAACACCCGATGAGATATTCTTGCGTTCCTTGCGCTTGATGCGCGTCTTTTCCTTCGCCATTCGTCCTGAACCTTCGTGTCACGCGGGAGCCGCAAGATAAAGCGCCCCGGCTTCAATTTCCGAGCGCTGTTACTTCTTCTTGCCGGCGATTGCCTTGGCCGGACCCTTGCGGGTGCGGGCATTGGTGTGGGTCCGCTGGCCGCGCACCGGCAGGCCCTTGCGGTGCCGGAGGCCGCGATAGCAGCCGAGATCCATCAGCCGCTTGATGTTCATCGCGACTTCGCGCCTGAGATCGCCCTCGACGATGTAGTCGCTGTCGATCGCTTCGCGGATCTGGATGACCTCGGCGTCCGTCAGCTCGTTGACGCGGCGCTCGGCCGGAATGCCGACCTTGCCGCAGATTTCGACGGCCTTGGTGTCGCCAATGCCGTGAATATAGGTCAGCGCAATAACCACCCGCTTGTTGGTCGGGATGTTGACGCCAGCGATACGAGCCACTTGTCTCTCCTGAACTTCGGGAATCGCTTAGGACGGCACTTGCGTGAAATCCCGGCTGGGATCGCCCGAAAACTGCGGAATTCCGCCATTTTTCGGCCCAAACCGTAATTTGCCCTGAAAGTACCGCCGCGAAGGCCGGGATTATAGAATTTACTTCTTCCCAGTCAACCGCTTAAGCCAGTTCCCCTTCTTGTTTGAAAGCCCGAGGACCGCCTCGATCTGGCGGGTTACCTCATCCATATCCTTCATGCCGTCCACGGTCTTGAGCGTGCCCTTGCCCTTGAAGTAGGCGACGAGCGGCGCCGTCTGCTCGTGATAGACCTTGAGGCGCTTCGCCAGCGCCTCCGCATTGTCATCGGCGCGCGGGCCGCCTGCGGTTTCGGCCGCGCGGGTCTCGATCCGCTGCAGCAGGATACCGTCATCGACCTCGAGTTCGACCACCGCGTCGAGCTGCGCACCCCTGCCCTCCAGCATCGCGTCAAGCGCCTCCGCCTGGGCGACGTTGCGCGGAAATCCATCAAGAATATAGCCCTTGGCCGCATCCGGCTTGGCGATCCGTTCGCCGATGATCCCGACAACGATCTCGTTCGGCACCAGGTCGCCGCGCGCCATGATGTTCTCGGCCTGCTTGCCGATGTCGGAACCGGCAGCAACCGCCGCGCGCAGCATGTCGCCGGTCGAAAGCTGGATGAAGCCATATTTGTCTTCAAGCCGCTTCGCCTGCGTGCCTTTGCCGGCACCGGGCGGTCCGAGCAGGATCAGTCTCATCGCTTGCCCCCACGCAGCTTCGACTTCTTGATGAGCCCTTCATACTGGTGGGCCAGCAAATGGCTTTGTATCTGCGAGACCGTGTCCATCGTCACGCTGACGACGATGAGCAGCGAGGTGCCGCCGAAATAGAAAGGCACGCTGTACTGCGAGATCAAAAGCTCCGGCAGCAGACAGACGATGGCGAGATAAAGCGCGCCGACGGCGGTGAGCCGGGTCAATACGAAATCGATATATTCGGCGGTGCGCTGGCCCGGACGGATACCCGGAATGAAGCCGCCGTACTTCTTCAGATTGTCAGCCGTGTCCGCCGGATTGAAGACGATGGCCGTATAGAAGAAAGCGAAGAAGACGATACCGGCGGCATAAAGCGCCATGTAGAGCGGCTGGCCATGGCCGAGCATCGCCGTCATCGTATTGAGCCAGTCGGGGCCCTGGCCCGAACTGAAATTGGCGATCGTCATCGGCAGCAACAGCAGCGACGAGGCAAAGATCGGCGGAATGACGCCGGCCGTATTGAGCTTCAGCGGCAGATGCGAACTGTCGCCGCCATAAAGCTTGTTACCGACCTGGCGTTTGGGATACTGCACCAGCAGACGCCGCTGCGCCCGTTCGACGAAGACGATGATCATGATGACCACGACGACCATCACCGCGAGAAAAAGGATGATGGCGGTCGAGAGAGCGCCCTGACGGCCGAGCTCCAGCGTGCCGGCCAGTGCGCGCGGCAACTCGGCGACGATGCCGGCGAAGATGATCAGCGAGATGCCGTTGCCGACGCCGCGCGCCGTGATCTGCTCGCCGAGCCACATCAGGAAAATGGTACCGCCGACAAGCGTGATGACGGTCGTCATGCGAAAGAAGACGCCGGGATCGATGACGACATTCTGCGCGCCTTCGAGACCGACGGCGATGCCGTAGCCCTGAAGTGCCGCGAGGATGACCGTGCCGTAACGCGTGTACTGGTTGATCTGCTTGCGGCCCTGCTCGCCTTCTTTCTTGAGCTGGGCGAGATGCGGCGACACCGTCGTCATCAACTGCATGATGATGGATGACGAGATGTAGGGCATGATCGCGAGCGCGAAAATGGCCATGCGGCCGACGGCGCCGCCCGCGAACATGTCGAAAACGCCGAGGAGGCCGGACTGCTGCTGCTGGAACACCTGCGCCAGCGCCAGGGGATCGATGCCCGGCAGCGGCACATAGGTGCCGAGACGATAGACAATCAGCACACCCAGCGTGAACCAGATGCGCTTTTTCAGCTCGGTCGCTTTCGCGAAGGCGGCGAAGTTCAGATTTGCCGCGAGCTGTTCAGCCGCTGATGCCATTACATCTCACCTTGTGCACACCGTATCCGCGTGCGCGCATGTTTCAGAGAGTGCCCGCTCCCGAGACCGAATTATTCGGCGGCAACCTTGGCCGGCGCGGTCACCTTCACCGATCCGCCCGCCTTTTCCACCGCCGCCACCGCACTCGCGGAAGCACCGGCGACTTCGAAATTGAGCTTCGCCTTGATCTCGCCCTTGGCGAGCAGACGAACGCCGTCCTTCGCGCGCCGGATGACGCCTGCCGCGACCAGCGCCGCCGCATCGACCGTCGCGCTCTTGTCGAGCTTGCCGGCATCCACAGCAACCTGCACGCGGCCAATGTTGACCGTGTTGAAGTCGAGGCGGAACAGGTTTTTGAAGCCGCGCTTCGGCAGGCGCATGTGGATCGGCATCTGGCCGCCTTCATAGCCCTTGATGGCGACGCCGGTGCGGGACTTCTGGCCCTTCAAGCCGCGTCCGCCAGTCTTGCCCTTGCCCGAGCCGATACCGCGGCCGACGCGGATGCGCGACTTGCGGGCGCCTTCGTTGTCGGTGATTTCATTCAGTTTCATCGAATTGCCTCGCGAGCCTTAAACTTCGTCCACGACGCGGACGAGATGGGCCACCTTGTTGATCATGCCGCGCACGGCCGGCGTATCCTGAAGCGTCCGCGTACGGCGCATCTTGTTGAGGCCGAGCCCGATCAGCGTTTCGCGCTGCGACGGCTCGCGCCGGAGCGGGCTGCCGATCTGCTGCACGGTCACTGTCTTGCTGTCTGACTTCTTCGCTGACATCGCTCGCTTCCTCTTCTCAAGCCTTACTCGGCGGTCGCTTCGGCGGCGGCATCCGAACGGCGGCCGACGATCTCGCTGACCTTCTTGCCGCGGCGCGTCGCAACCATGCGCGGGCTCTGCTCGTTCTTCAGCGCATCGAAAGTCGCGCGCACCATGTTGTAGGGGTTCGTCGAGCCGAGCGACTTCGCCACGACGTCCTGGACGCCGAGCGTCTCGAACACGGCACGCATCGGACCGCCGGCGATGATGCCGGTGCCGGGAGGTGCCGCGCGCAGAACGACGCGGCCCGCCCCGTGGCGACCGTCGACATCGTGATGCAGCGTCCGGCCCTCACGCAGCGGCACGCGGATCATCGCACGCTTCGCGGCTTCCGTCGCCTTGCGGATCGCTTCCGGCACTTCGCGCGCCTTGCCGTGGCCGAAGCCGACGCGGCCCTTCTGGTCGCCGACGACGACGAGCGCGGCAAAGCCGAAACGCCGGCCGCCCTTCACCACCTTGGCGACGCGATTGATGTGGACCAGCTTGTCCACAAACTCGCTGTCGCGCTCTTCGCGGTCCCTGTTCTCTTTACGTGCCACAGCCTGAATTCCTTAGAAGTTGAGACCGCCTTCGCGGGCGCCCTCTGCGAGCGCCTTGACGCGCCCATGATAGATGTAGCCGCCACGATCGAAGACAACATCGGTGAAGCCCGCTTCTTTCGCACGCGCGGCGACGAGCTTGCCTACTTCTTCGGCCGAGGCCGTATTGGCACCGGCCTTCTTGCCGAACTTTTCGTCGAGCGTCGAAGCGGCCGCCAGCGTGACGCCGCGCCGGTCGTCGATGACCTGCGCATAGATGTGCTTCGACGAACGGAACACCGACAGCCGCGGACGCTCGGTTGCGACCCTTGCGAGCTTGCTGCGATTGCGCATCGCACGGCGTTGGGACGTGTTTTTCAATTTGCTCATGGCGCGCATCCGCTCACTTCTTCTTGCCTTCCTTGCGGAAGATATATTCGCCGGCGTACTTCACGCCCTTGCCCTTGTAGGGTTCCGGTCCGCGATAGCCGCGGATTTCCGCCGCAACCTGGCCGACCTTCTGCTTGTCGATGCCGCTGATCGTGATCTCGGTCGGCTTGCCGCATTTGATGTCGATACCGGCCGGGATCGGATAGAGCACATCGTGGCTGAAGCCCAGATTGAGCTGCAGGTTCTTGCCCTGGATCGCCGCGCGATAGCCGACGCCGTTGATCTCAAGCGTCTTCGAAAATCCGTCGGTCACGCCGACGATAAGGTTTTCGACCAGCGTGCGCGACAGGCCCCACATCGCGCGGGCGCGCTGCGAGTCCTCGCGCGGGCGTACGGTGAGGCCCGCCTCGCCCTGCTCGATCGTTACGTCATCCACCAGCGTGAGCTTCAGCTCACCCTTCGGACCCTTCACGGCCACTTCCTGGCCGTTCAGCGTCACCGTCACCCCTTTGGGGATTCCGACGGGGTACTTACCAATTCGCGACATGGTCTCTGTTTCCTGTCGTCTGTATTCGCCGATTGCCGCCCACGTCTCTAGAAGACGCGGCAGAGCACCTCGCCACCCACATTCTGTTCCCGCGCCGCGTTGTCGGACATGATGCCCTTCGGCGTCGAGAGGATCGAAATGCCGAGGCCGTTATGCACCGTCGGCATGGTCTTCACCGAGGAGTACACACGCCGGCCCGGCGTCGACACGCGTTCGATCATCTGAATGACCGGCGCGCCTTCGTTGTATTTCAGCTCGATCTCGAAGTCGCTCTTGCCGCCCGGATATTCGACACGCGCATAGCCACGGATAAAGCCTTCGTCGGCGAGCACGTCCAGCACCCAGCCGCGAAGCTTGGAGGCCGGCGTCACCACTTTGCTCTTGCCGCGAAGCTGAGCATTGCGGATGCGTGTGATCATATCGCCAAGAGGATCGGTCATCGTCATTCGCGTCTCTCCTACCAGCTCGACTTCACCATGCCGGGAATCTGCCCTTTGGACGCGAGGTCCCGAAGGGCGATACGCGACATGCGCAGCTTGCGGTAATAGGCCTTGCTGCGGCCCGTGATTTCGCAGCGGTTGTGAACACGGGTCTTGGACGAATTGCGCGGCAACTCGGCGAGCTTGAGCTGCGCCTGGAACCGGTCCTCCATCGACAGACTTTCGTCCAGCGTGGCGGCCTTCAGCTTCGCCCGCTTGGCGGCATACTGCGCCACCAGCTTGCGCCGCTTCTGATCCCGATTTATGGCGCTCTTCTTAGCCATTCAAACCTCCGTCGGGTTCGCCGTTCGCGAACCGCTCAAAAACTTATTTCGTGAAGGGGAAGTTGAACTTCCGAAGCAGCTCGCGCGCTTCGTCGTCCGTCTTCGCCGTCGTACACACGATGATGTCCATGCCCCAGACCTGGTCGACCTTGTCGTAGTCGATTTCCGGGAACACGATGTGCTCCTTGAGGCCCATGGCAAAGTTGCCGCGGCCGTCGAAGCTCTTCGCGTTCAGGCCCCGGAAGTCGCGCACGCGCGGCAGCGCGATCGTGACCAGCCGGTCGAGAAACTCGTACATGCGGTCCTTGCGCAGCGTGACCTTGACGCCGATCGGCATCTCTTCGCGCAGCTTGAAGGTCGCGATCGAGGTCTTGGCCTTGGTGATGACCGGCTTCTGGCCGGCAATCGCCTGCAGGTCCTCGAAGGCACTCTTGATCTTCTTGGAGTCCGCGACGGCTTCACCCACGCCCATATTGAGCACGATCTTGTCGAGGCGCGGCACCTGGAGCAGGTTCTTGTATTTGAAGTGCTCCGTCAGCTCCGGACGAATGCTCTCCAGATACTGCGTCTTCAGCCGCGGGATATACTGAGCTTCAGCCATCGATCGTCTCTCCCGACGCCTTGGCGAACCGGACCTTGCGGCCGTCGTCCAGCGTCTTGAAACCTACTCGCGTCGGCTTGCCCGTCTTGGGATCCTGGATCGCCAGATTGGACAAATGCACCTTCGCCTCGCGCGTCACGATGCCGCCCGTCGTCGTCTGCGACGGCTTCTCGTGGCGCTTCACCATGTTGACGCCCTGGACCAGCGCGCGTTCTTCCTTCGGGAAGACGGCGATCACGTCGCCCTTCTTGCCCTTGTCCTTGCCGGTCGTCACGACGACCTTGTCGCCCTTTTTAATCTTCGCGGCCATCAAAGCACCTCCGGCGCGAGCGAAACGATCTTCATATGGTTCTTGGCGCGTAACTCACGTGTCACCGGGCCGAAAATACGCGTGCCGATCGGTTCGCCCTGGGCGTTGATCAGCACCGCCGCATTGCGGTCGAAGCGGATGACGCTGCCATCGGCGCGGCGAATGTCCTTCGCCGTGCGCACGACGACCGCCTTCATGACGTCGCCTTTCTTCACCTTGCCGCGCGGGATCGCTTCCTTGATGCTGACGACGATGGTGTCGCCAACGGAAGCGTACTTCCGCTTGGAGCCGCCGAGCACCTTGATGCACATCACGCGACGCGCACCCGAGTTGTCGGCCACTTCCAGGTTTGTCTCTTGCTGGATCATAACTTCATCCGCCTTGCTCGAACCGGTTCCTGAAATCCGAAAAGGATCAGGCCTCGTCCGTAAAAACTTCCCATTTCTTCAGTTTCGAAATCGGGCGGCATTCGCGGATCTTCACCAGATCGCCGACCTTCGCCGATTTATTCTCGTCGTGTGCGTGATACTTCTTCGAGCTGCGCACGATCTTCTTGAGGAGCGGGTCCTTGAAGCGGCGCTCGACATTCACGACGACCGTCTTTTCGTTCTTGTCGCTGACCACGACACCCTGAAGGATTCTCTTCGGCATTTCGCTGTCCTCAGCCCTTGTTCGCCTGCGCGGCTTCGCGCTGGCGCTGGATGGTCTTGACGCGCGCGATGTCGCGGCGCACCTGACGCATCTGGTGAATCTTCTCGAGCTGACCGCTCGCGCCCAGGAAACCCAGGTTGAACTGCGTCTTCTTCAGCTTGACGAGCTCGTCATCGAGCTGGTCCGGCGTCATGTCTCTTACTTCGCTGGCCTTCATGGCCTTACCCTTTCATTCGATCCGCCCGGCGGCGGGGTCGTTATGCCTCAGGCGTGTTCGCCGGGACGTGCGACAAAGCGCGTCTTGATCGGCAGCTTGGCCGCCCCGAGACGCATCGCTTCCTCGGCAACGGCAAGCGGTACGCCGTCGATCTCGAACATGATCCGGCCCGGCTTCACGCGCGCCGCCCAGTATTCCGGCGCGCCCTTGCCCTTGCCCATGCGGACTTCGGTCGGCTTCGACGAAACCGGCACGTCCGGGAAAATCCGGATCCACACGCGACCGGCGCGCTTCATGTGACGCGTGATCGCACGACGCGCCGCTTCGATCTGGCGCGCGGTGATACGCGCCGGCTCCTGCGCCTTGAGGCCGAAAGCCCCAAAGTCGAGATTCATTCCGCCCTTGGCCTTGCCATGGATGCGGCCCTTGTGGGCCTTGCGGAACTTCGTGCGCTTCGGTTGCAACATGGTCGAAACTCTCTTCGCTCAGTTCTTCGGTGCTCAGGCCCGGTCTTCGCGGCGCTGACGACCACCGCCGCCCTCGCCACTGCCTTCAAGCGCACGGCGCTCGGAAGCCATCGGGTCGTGCTCCAGTATCTCGCCCTTGTAGATCCAGACCTTGACGCCACAGGTGCCATAGGCCGTCTTCGCGGTCGCAACGCCGTAGTCGATGTCGGCGCGTAGCGTATGCAGCGGCACGCGGCCTTCGCGATACCACTCCGTCCGCGCGATTTCGGCGCCGCCGAGACGGCCAGCGCAGTTGATACGGATGCCGCCAGCGCCGAGGCGCATGGCCGACTGAACCGCCCGCTTCATCGCCCGCCGGAACGCCACACGGCGCTCGAGCTGCTGCGCGATATTCTCGGCGACCAGCGTCGCGTCGATCTCGGGCTTGCGCACCTCGACGATATTGAGATGCACTTCCGACGCCGTGATCTTGCCGATGTCCTTGCGCAGCTTCTCGATATCTGCGCCCTTCTTGCCGATGACGACACCGGGACGCGCCGTGTGGATCGCCACGCGGCACTTCTTGTGCGGACGTTCGATGACGATCTTCGAGACGCCGGCCTGCTTCAACTGGCCTTCCAGCATTTCGCGGATCTTGATGTCTTCGTGCAGCAGCTTGCCGTACTCGTGCCGGCCGGCGAACCAGCGCGAATCCCAGGTCCGGTTGATGCCGAGCCGCAGCCCGATCGGATTGACCTTGTGACCCATCAGGCTTGCTCCTCGACTTGCCGAACGACAATGGTGATCTGGCTGAACGGCTTTTCAATGCGGCCGACGCGTCCGCGCGCCCGCGCATGCCAGCGCTTCATCACCAGGTTCTTGCCCACATAGGCCTCGGCGACGACGAGGTCGTCGACATCGAGGTCGTGATTGTTTTCCGCATTCGCGATCGCGCTCTGCAGGACCTTCTTCACGTCGTCCGAAATCCGTTTGCGCGAGAAAGTCAGATCGGCGAGCGCCGTGTCGACCTTCTTGCCGCGGATCAGCTGTGCCACGAGGTTGAGCTTTTGCGGGCTCACCCGGAGCATCCGGCCGACGGCCTGCGCCTCGTTATCGGGCAGGCGACGCTTTGAAGCAGCTTTGCCCATGACTTATGCCTTCTTCGTTTTCTTGTCGGACGTGTGCCCGAAATAGGTGCGTGTCGGCGAGAACTCGCCGAGCTTGTGACCCACCATGTCCTCGGTCACGAGCACCGGAATGTGCTTCTTGCCGTTGTGGACGCCGAAGGTCAGGCCGACGAACTGCGGCAGGACCGTCGAGCGGCGGCTCCACGTCTTGATGACTTCCTTGCGGCCCGACCCGCGCGTGGCTTCCGCCTTCTTCAGAAGGTAGCCATCCACGAAGGGCCCTTTTTTGACAGAACGTGCCATATCGAGATCCCTTAGCCCTTCTTCTTCTGGTGACGGCTACGGACGATATATTTGTCGGTGGCCTTGTTGGCGCGGGTCTTCTTGCCTTTGGTCGGCTTGCCCCACGGCGTAACCGGATGACGGCCGCCGGAGGTGCGGCCTTCGCCGCCGCCATGCGGATGGTCGACCGGGTTCATCACGACGCCGCGCACATGCGGGCGCTTGCCGAGCCAGCGGTTGCGGCCAGCCTTGGCGATGGTGATGTTCGAATGATCCGGGTTCGACACCGCACCGATCGACGCCATGCAGCTGCCCGGAACCATCCGCTGTTCGCCCGACGACAGACGCAGCAGCGCATAACCCTGGTCGCGGCCGACGAGCTGCACATAGGTGCCGGCCGAACGCGCGATCTGTCCGCCCTTGCCCGGCTTCATCTCCACATTGTGGACGATGGTGCCGACCGGAATGTTCGCCAGCGGCATCGCATTGCCCGGCTTCACGTCGACCCGGTTGCCCGAGATCACCGTGTCGCCCACGGCAAGCCGCTGCGGCGCCAGGATGTAGGCGAGATCACCGTCCGCATACTTCACCAGCGCGATGAACGCGGTGCGGTTCGGGTCGTATTCGAGCCGCTCCACGGTCGCCGGCACATCGGCCTTCGCGCGCTTGAAGTCGACCATGCGATAGCTGCGCTTGTGCCCGCCACCCCGGAACCGCACCGTGATGCGGCCGTGATTGTTGCGGCCGCCCGACTTCGTCAGACCCTCTGTCAGCGCCTTGACCGGCTTGCCCTTGTAAAGGCCGGAGCGGTCGACAAGCACAAGGCCGCGCTGCGCGGGGCTGGTCGGTTTATATTTTTTCAATGCCATGGTTTCAGAGCCCGGTCGTCACATCGATCGAATGACCGTCTTCGAGGGTCACGATCGCTTTCTTGAAATCGCTTTGCCGCCCCGCAATGCCGCGGAACCGCTTGGTCTTGCCTTTGCGGACCAGCGTGTTCACCGCCTTCACTTTGACGTCGAACAGCTTCTCGACCGCTTCCTTCACCTGCGGCTTCGTCGCTTTCCGGGCCACCTTGAAGATGACCTGATTGGCTTCCGATGCCATCGTCGCTTTTTCGGTAATCACCGGCGACAGGATGATGTCGTACAGATGCGCATTCATTTGAAGCGAGCCTCCAGGCTTTCGACCGCAGCCTTGGTCAGCACCAGCGTCTCGCGGCGCAGAATGTCGTAGACGTTGATCCCCTGCACCGGCAGCACGTCCACGTTCGGAACATTGCGCGCGGCAAGCGCGAAGTTGTCGTCGAGCTCTGCACCGTCGACGATCAGCACCGACTTGAGGCCGAGCTTTGCAAATGCGTCCTTGACGGCCTTCGTCTTCGGGTCCTTGAGCTTCGCTTCGTCGAGAATGACGAGGTTGTCGCTCTTGGCCTTGGCCGACAGCGCCAGCTTCAGCGCCAGCGCGCGAACCTTCTTCGGCATGTCGATCGCATGACTGCGAACGACGGGGCCGAAAGCCTTGCCGCCACCGCGGAACTGCGGCGCCTTGCGGTCGCCGTGACGGGCGCCGCCCGAACCCTTCTGCTTGACGAACTTCTTGCCCGTCAACGCGATCTCGGAACGGCCCTTGGTCTTGTGCGTGCCGGCCTGCCGCTTGGCGAGCTGATACGTCACCATGCGATGCAGGATGTCGGCGCGCGGCTCGAGCGCGAACACCGCGTCCGTCAGCTCGACCGTGCCGGCACTCTTGGCCGCAAGAGTTTTAACGTCGGCCTTCATCACGCACCTACCTTCTCGGCACCGGCTTCCGCCACATCGGCGGCGGCAGGCGCTTCCTCAACCGCGGGCGCTTCTTCGGCCACAGGCGCCGCAGCCGCTTCGCCATTGCGGCGGAACGCACCCGGCATCGGCACGCTGTCCGGCAGCTTGCTCTTCACCGCGTCGCGCAGCAGCACCCAGCCGCCCTTCGAACCCGGCACCGCGCCCTTCACCATGATCAAGCCCTTCTCGGCGTCCGTGCGGACAACTTCGAGGTTCTGCGTGGTGACGCGCGCCGCGCCCATGTGGCCGGCCATCTTCTTGCCTTTGAAGACCTTGCCCGGATCCTGGTTCTGACCGGTCGAGCCGTGGCTTCGGTGGCTGACCGATACGCCGTGCGTGGCACGCAGACCGCCGAAATTGTGGCGCTTCATGACGCCCGCAAAGCCCTTGCCGATCGAGGTACCGCTGACATCGACATACTGACCCGCCACGAAATGGTCGGCGGTGATCTCGACACCGATGTCGAGCAGGTTGTCGGGGCTTACGCGGAACTCGACGAGCTCCAGCTTCGGCTCCACCTCGGCGCGCGCGAACTGACCGCGCTGCGCATTCGGCACGTTCTTGGCCTTGGCACGGCCAGCACCAAGCTGAACGGCCGTGTAGCCGTTCTTATCTTCCGTACGCTGGCTGACAACCTGGCAGTTGTCGAGCTTCAGCACCGTGACCGGGACATGACGGCCGTCTTCCATGAAGAGACGGGTCATACCGACCTTTTTGACAATCACTCCGGAACGCATGGGTCCCATTCCTCGTTCTGATCCGAGCGCAAGCACGTTTTAGAGCTTGATCTCGACGTCCACACCGGCAGCAAGATCGAGCTTCATAAGCGCATCGACCGTCTGGGGGGTGGGGTCTACGATGTCGAGCACACGCTTGTGTGTCCGGATTTCAAATTGCTCGCGGCTTTTCTTGTCGATATGCGGGCCGCGAAGCACCGTGAACTTTTCGAGCCGGGTCGGAAGCGGGATCGGACCAAGCACCTGAGCGCCGGTGCGTTTCGCCGTGTTGACGATTTCGCGCGTCGATACGTCGAGTACGCGATGATCGAACCCTTTCAACCGGATGCGAATTTTCTGCCTTTGCATTTTCGGTCCCTGTGCCTCTCGGCCCTGCGCTTTCGCGACTTGAAACGTGAGGGGCGCGGCCGGACCGCGCCCCTTCAACCTTGATTACTTCAACACTTTCGAGACGACGCCGGCACCGACGGTACGGCCGCCTTCGCGGATGGCGAAGCGGAGCTTCTCTTCCATCGCGATGGGCGCGATCAGCGTCACGTTCATCTTCACGTTGTCGCCCGGCATCACCATCTC
>JAVJOG010000014.1:0-271864 GCA_040216885.1 Parvibaculum sp. | reverse complement strand
GCGGCCATTTCGATATCGCCGGCGAGGCTTGCCGAATTGCCGACGAGGCTCCCGCCCGCGATCGTGGTGCCGCCGGTATAGGTGTTGGTGCCCGTCAGCGTCAGCGTACCGAATCCGGTCTTGACGAGGCTGCCGCCGCTGCCGCCGATCGCGCCCGCGAAGACGGTCTTCACGCTCTGATCGACAGTCAGCGTCGCGCTGCCGAGATCGACCGTGCCGCCCGTGCCCGAGAGGGCGGCGATGGTGCGGCTGAAATCGTTGAAATCGAGCGTGCCGCCATTCACCTCGTAGGTGGCATTGCCCGACAAGCCGCTTGCGCCGCCCGCACGCAGCACGCCGCCTTCGACCACGGTGCTTCCCGCCCAGCTATTCGAGCCGGTGAGGCTGGTGGTGCCCGCGAGCTGGCGGACTTCGCCATTGCCGGAAATCGGGGTCGAGAAGATGTATCCTGCATCGGTGTGGTTGAAGACGATCGAGCTGTTGCCTGCACCAAACACTGCAGAGCTTGCTTGAAGCATGCCTGCCGCCGCCGCAAGGTCACCCTCGGCAGCGCCGATATTGAGCAGACCGGTCGAATCGGCTGCATACCCGATCCTAAGCGCACTATTGCCGCTGTTCACGCGCACCAAGCCGCCATCGGAGATTGTCAACTCACCATGGGCGGTGAGGCTGGATGATACTTCTCCTGCAAGTGTCAGATTCCAACTCGTGTTCCAGACAGAATCCTGACCCGTTACCGTCGCGAATCCGGTGGAACCATCCCAGCGACCTACGAATGTACTTGAGCCGCTATTGACCGTGCCGCCATTCTCGATGGTGAGATGGCCTGTCGAAGTGTAGTTGCCGATCATGAAGATGTCGGTGGTGGTGACCGTGCCCGTGCCGCTCACTGTCATGGTGCCGGTGCCGCCATTGTTGCCGAGATAGAAGCAGCAACCGGTGGTCAGACTCCCTCCGTTTTCGATTGTCACAGACCCGCTGACGCCAGAGCCGGAGCCTACACTTGTGCGGTCTTCAGTCGTGCCACCCGGTGCACCTACGACAGCCGTGACTGGTCCATTGATGTTTGAATAGGCACCGGTATTCGCCGGAACTCCATTCGTCCAGTTGGCCGCGTTGAACCAGTCGCCGTCGACGGCGCCCGTCCAGTTCGTATCCGCAAGCGCGGTGCCGGCCGGCAAAGCCGCAAGCATGAACATCAAGGCAACAAGGCTCCCGCCTCTCCGCCTGCCCGCCTTGCGTCCGGCGCCGCCCCCGGCACATTCGGGCACGACAATCGCTTGTCCGAGCGTCTTCGACCAGATGTGGCGGTAGAACCTGTTCATCTTTCCCCCTTGGCGGCGCGCCGGTGCGTCAGCGCCGGCCTTTCCTCAAAACAAGCCGACGGAATTTTGGCGCTGCGGCACACCGGATGACAGATGTACAGATGTACAGGTGTCATTAACCCTGCCGGGGGATAGACTCCGGCAAGAGGCCGCCAATTCAGGGAGACGCGGGCGCTTGGCCGAGGAACGCATCATCGTGGCAGACGATCATCCGGTGTTCCGGATGGGGATGCGGCATATTCTCGGCAGGGCCTGCCCCGGCGCGGAGATATGCGAGGCGGGGTCGTTCGAGGAAGTGCTGGCGGCGGCCCGGGACGGCAAGGCGCCGGACATGTTCGTGCTCGACCTGCTGTTTCCCGGCTTCGTGCCCGACCAGTCCATCGGCATGCTGCGGCGGCAATTCCCGCGCGCGACGCTCGCCATCGTCTCCATGGCCGATGACAGGGAAACCATCGGCGCGGTGATGGCGGCGGGCGCGGACGGCTTTGTCGGCAAGGCCGTGCCGCCGGAGGAGATCGCCGAGGCGATTGCCGCGATCCATGGCGGCGAGATCGTGGTGAGGCCGGCGGCGGCGCATCTGCCGACACCGGCCGTCCGGGCTGGCATGGGCGCGAGCACGGGGACGGGGGAAAGCGAGGTGCAGCTTTCGCCGCGCCAGCGCGAAGTGCTGCGGCTCGTCGCCACCGGCATGACCAACAAGGAGATCGGACGCCAGCTCGGTATCTCGCCGGTGACGGCGCGGATGCATGTGTCGGCGCTGCTGAGGACACTCGGCGTCGCGAGCCGCGCCGCGGCCGCGGGCGTGGCGGTGAAGCTGCTCTGAACGGTCAGGAAGCGGTTGCTTCATCTTCCTTTGCTTCATCGCCAAGCGCGAAGCCGGTCAGGAGCGCGCGCAGTTCGGCGGGATGCGCGGGCTTTCGCAGAAAGGGGATGCCGGAGCGGGCGAGATGCGCCAGCGTTTCCGGCTCGGAGCGGCCCGTGAGGATGGCGGCGGGCACGGGCCAGCCCTCCATCTCGCGTATCCGTGCGACAACACCGAGCCCGTCCAGCGGGCCACCGAGATCGAAATCGCTGACGATCGCATCGCATCCGGCGGCTTCCTGCGGCAGGCCGCCGAACTCCATGACCTCGCAGCCCCAGCGGCGCAGGAGCGTCGCAGTGGCGGCGAGCACTTCGGGATCGTCGTCGATGACGCAGACGGCAAGGCCGGTGAGCGGATGCTGGCGATGGGCGCGCGGGGCGGAGACAGCGCCCGGCTCCACGACGGGAAGACCGGCGATGCGAACCGCGGTGCCGCGTCCTTCGGCGGAGACGATGCCGACATCGAGCCCCATGAGCCCGCCAAGGCGGCGGACAATGGCGAGGCCGAGACCCAAACCTTCTTCCCTGTGCCGCGCATCGTTTTCGGCGCGGTAGAATTCATCGAAGATATGGCGGAGATCGGCCTCCCCGATGCCCGGTCCGTCATCCGCGACCTCGAGGACCGCGCGGTCCTCGCCATCGGTGCGGGCGGTTATCCGAACCGTCGCGCCTCGCGCATATTTCTGCGCATTGGAGAGGAGGTTCTGGATCATGGTGGAGAACAGGGCCGGGTCCACCGACACGAAGATGCCGGACGGCTCCAGCACGAGTGTGCAGCCGCTCTCGCGCAAGGCGTCCGCGTTCTGCCCGCCGATGCCTTGCAGCACATCGTCGAGAGAGATGCGCTCGGGCTGGGGCACGATGCCGCCGACATCGAGACGCGAAATATCGAGGAGCGAGCCGAGCAGGCGGCTCACGGAGCGGGCCGCATTGTCGATGCTGGCGACATGCTGCCGCACCTCGCCGTCGAGCCGCAGGTCGCGCAAACAGGCAGTAAAGAGGCCGATGGCATGTACCGGCTGGCGCAGATCGTGGCTCGCATGAGCGAGGAAGCGGGATTTCGAGAGGTTCGCCTCCACCGCCTCCCGGCGGGCTTCTTCAAGTTCCGCCGCCATTCCGGTGATCTCGGCAAGCTTGCCGTCGAGCGAGCGCGTAAGCGTCACGTTGGCCGTCATGAAGCGCAACATGCGGAAGCTGAGGATCGAGAGAACACCTGCATAAAGCAGGATCATTGCCATGACCGTCACGCCCAAAAAACTGGAATCGTGGTAGAGATGCGCGAGGCCAAGCAGCGGCACGGACGTCCAGAGGCTGATGAAGCAGGAGCGCGGCAGCGCATGTTGCGATGAGACGGCGCCGAGCGCGGTGCCGCCAAGGGCCAGCGAGTAAACCAGCAGGTGATGAAATTCGCCCGTCGCCGCGCCGAAGGCCCCGAGACCCCAGCTTATGCCGACGAAGAAGGTGAGCGCGGTATGCGCCACGCCATAGGGCCGGGCGGCGTCCTCGTCCGCCGGGCGGTCATGCGTGTAGCGCCATGCGAGGGCGGCAAGCGCGGCGGAAAGACCGCAGATGGCGGCATACCAGATCCATGGCCAGGCCTCGCCCGGCCAGGCATAGACGAGAAGCGCGACCGTTGCCGTGACGACGCCGATATGGACGAGCCAGGCCTGAAAGCTCAGATCGAAGAGATAGTCGAGTTGCCACTTCTCGGCGTGACCCACGGCATGGAGCCGTTCCTTCAGCATGACGGCCCCCTTCCCCTCTTGCGCCATTTGAACGGCTATCCCAGCCCGTGCGGCGGCCCCCTGTCAATGATGAAGGGAAGGGCCGGCCTCAACGGCGCGTGAAGGCGCGGCGGAGGTCGGAAAGCCGTGCCGCGCCGGTGACCTGGCAGAGGAAGAAATAGACGAGGATGCCGCCCACGATCAGGCCGAGAAGGCTTGCGAGCGCGAGGGGGAGCGCGGCGGCGAGCGGGGTTTCGAGCGCGGCGCGGCCGAACCAGAGCGTGACACCCATGCCGATGGCGGCCATGACGACGAGGGGCAGCACGCGGGCGAGGCTCGCGTCGGGCGCGAAATCGCCCTGCTTCCAGAGGCGGGTCGCGAGCTGGCCGACATTGGTCCAGGCGGCCAGCACGGTGCCGACCGCGATGCCGACATAGCCGATGAACTGGAAGAGCAGGATGCTCGCCGCGATGTTGACGACGATCGAGACGGCGGCGAAGCGCAGCGGCGTCTTCGTGTCCTCGCGGGCGAAAAAAGCGGGCTGGAAAATCTTGATCAGCACGAAGGCGGGAAGGCCGGCGGCATAGACAATCAGCGCCAGCGCGGTCGCTTGCGTGTCGGCGGCGGTGAAGGCACCGCGCTCGAACAGTATGCCGATGATGTCGAAGGCCAGCACCACGATGCCGGCGGCGGCGGGCACGGTCAAGAGCATCGCGAATTCGAGGGCACGGTTCTGTGCGCCGAGCGCGCCCGCGCCATCGCCGGCGCGCAGGCGGCGCGAGAGATCCGGCAGCAGCACGACGCCGATCGCGATGCCGATGACGGCCAGCGGCAGTTGATAAATCCGGTCGGCATAATAAAGCCACGACACGGCGCCCGCCTGCAGCGAGGCGATGATGGTGCCGATGGTGAGGTTGACCTGCGTGATGCCGCCGGCGACGACGCCCGGCAAGCCGAGACGGAAGAGGCGGCGCACATCGGGCGTCAGTTTCGGCAGGCGCAGGCGCAGCACGAAACCGGCGCGCCAGAGCGAGACGGCAAGCCAGACGAACTGCACGACGCCCGCCGCCGCCACGCCCCAGGAAAGCGCCGTACCCGGATTATCGGTCAGCGGCACCAGAAAGAGGATCGCGATTATCAGCGTGACGTTCAGCATCACCGGCGCGGCCGCACCCGGAAAGAAGCGGCCGAGCGAATTCAGGATCGCCGATTGCAGCGCGGTCAGCGAAATGAACAGCAGATAGGGAAAGGCGATGCGCGTGAACTCGACCGCCCAGGCAAATTTTTGCGGGTCTTCGGCAAAGCCCGGCGCGAAGACCAGCATGATCCAGGGCATGGCGATTTCGGCGGCGATGGTGAGAAGCAGCAGCGCGACGAGCAGCACCGACAGGGCATCCTCGGCGAAACGTCTGGCCGCTTCCCTGCCCTCGCCTTCGAGGCGCTTTGAGAAAAGCGGCACGAAGGCCGCGTTGAAAGCGCCTTCGGCGAAGATCGAGCGGAACATGTTGGGGAAGCGGAAGGCGACGAAAAAGGCGTCGGCGATGGGGCCTGCGCCAAGGGCCGCCGCCATCATCACGTCACGCAGGAAGCCGAGCAGGCGGCTGACCAGCGTGGTGCCGCCGATGGTGGCGGCGGAGCGGGCGATGCTGGCGGGTTTGGGGTTCATGGGCAAAGCGGTTTTGACTGGAGCTTAGACTGGCGCTTGGTGTCCCCCAAATCTCTAGCGCTGTTCGGGCAAAATTGCGAACAGATCGATCTTGGCCAAGCGGCCCAGAACGCCGATTGTCGGAAATGCGCGGCAAGCTGGAAACGGAACCGACCGATGGAACACGAAATACTCGCCAACCGCACGACCAGCGTCGGCGAACTCAGGCGCAGTCCCGGCCGCGTCATTGGCGATGCCGCCAAAGGACCGGTCGCCATCCTCATACACAATGAGCCCATTGCCTATCTTATCGATGCCAAGGTTTATGAATGGATGATCGAGCGGCTCGAAGACCTCGAAGACATTCAAAAAGCGCTGGAACGGCAGGGAGAGCCCGGGGATTCCGGTCAGAATCGAAGATCTTCTGTAAGCAGCGGACGGAGAGGCTTGGCCGTTCGCGCAGGACGGATACCGCAGGACGAAGAGAGGCGGAGCGAAGAATCTTTGTGAAGAGAGACGCCGCGCGAAGCGCGGCTTCTGGGTTGCCGGGTCAAGCCCGGCAAAGACGAATTGGGGGTGAAGAGGCAGAACGACGTTTCTATTCCGCCGCCGCCATTTCCTCGCGCTTCGCGCGCTTGGCGGGGCGGGACTTCTTGACGGGGTCGGCCAGTGCTTCGAGCAGATGGCGTTCGACGGCTTTCTTCTTGTTGGCGTTCGTGACCTTGTGGCCGATCACGTCCTTCACATAGAAAACGTCGACCGCGCGCTCGCCATAGGTGGTGATGTGGGCCGAGCCGATGGTGAGGCCGAGATGGAAGAGAGCGCGCGACAGCGCGTGGACGAGGCCCGGCCGGTCGAGACCGTTGACCTCGATCACCGTGTAGTCGTCGGACGCCTGGTTGTCGATGAAGACCTGGGGCGCGACCGAGAAGGCTTCGGTGCGGCGCTCGCGGCGCGCGCGCTGCTCGATCGCGTCGGGCGGCAGGATTTCGCCCGACAGCACCTTGCGGATCGTTTCCTCAAGGCGGGCCAGGCGGCGCGGCTCGGCGATGGCGCCGCCGGACGCGTCCTGCACCCAGAGCATGTCGAGCGCCATGCCGTCGCGGGTGGTGAAGATTTTCGCATCGACAATGTTCATGCCGAGCACCGCGCAGGCACCGGCGAAGCGCGCGAAGAGGCCGGGATGATCTTGCGTGTAGAGCGTCAACTGCGTCACGTCGCGGTCGGGCTCGGGCTCGGCGGCGATGGTGAGGGGCGCGTCCTTCGCGCCTTCGATCAGATGCGCGTGGCGGACCTGCGTCCCGGTGTCGAGCGAGAGCCAGTAGCCGTCGGCATGGCGCGTGAAATAGCGGTCCCGGGCGGCTTTCGACCAGTCGCCGAGATGCGCGGCCAAGGCCTGCTTCGCCTCGGCGACGCGCGTCTTGCGGTTGACCGCGTTATCGCCACCCTGCAGCACGGCCTCGGTTTCGAAATAGAGCTGGCGCAGCAACTGCGCCTTCCAGCCGTTCCAGACGCCGGGGCCGACGGCCTTGATGTCGACGACGGTCAGGACAAAGAGCATTTTCAGCCGCTCGGGACTTTGCACCAGATCGGCGAAGTCGCGCACGGTGCGCGGATCGGCGATGTCGCGGCGCTGGGCGACGTCGGACATCACGAGATGGTTCTGCACCAGCCAGGCGACCGATTCCGTTTCGCCGGGACCCATGCCGAGGCGCGGGCAGAGACGGCGCGCGATGGCGGCGCCGGCATCCGAATGATCCTCGTCGCGGCCTTTCGCGATGTCGTGGAGGAAGACCGCCATGTAGACCGCGTTGCGGCTCTTGATCTTGCCCATCAGTTCATGGGCTTTGGGATATTCCTCGGCATTCACCCCGCGCTCGACTTCCGACAGGATGCCGATGGCGCGCAAGAGATGCTCGTCGGCCGTGTAGTGGTGATACATGTTGAACTGCATCAGCGCGACGATGCGGCCGAAATCGGGGACGAAGCGGCCGAGCACGCCGGCCTCGTTCATCCAGCGCAGCGTCGTTTCGGGGTTCTTGCGCGAGGCGAGGATTTCGAGAAAGAGGCGGTTTGCCTCCTCGTTCTTGCGCAAGGCGCCGTCGACAAGCTTCAGCGAGCGCGTCAGCAGCTTCAGCGCGTCGGGATGAATGTCGAGACCGTGCTGATCGGCGACATGGAAAAGGCGGATGATGTTGACCGGGTCCGTGTCGAAGAAATCCTGCTTCGTGACCGCGAGGCGCCCGTTCTCGACGTTGAAGCCGCGAATGATTTTCCTGCGACGCATCGCCTGCATGAAGCGGCCGATGGAGGGCTTCTTCTTTTTCTCCTGATCCTCAAGCACGGCGCAGAAAATGCGCGTCAGGTCGCCGACATCCTTGGCGATCAGGAAGTAGTGCTTCATGAAGCGCTCGACCGCCTTCAACCCGCGATGCGTCTGGTAGCCGAGGCGCTTTGCCATTTCGGTTTGAAGGTCGAAGGTGATGCGCTCCTCGGCGCGGCCGGTCAGGAAGTGGAGTTCGCAGCGCACCGCCCAGAGAAAATTCTCGGCCTTGCGGAAGGTCTGGTATTCCTCCCTGGTGAAAACGCCTTCCTTGACGAGGTCGGAGGGCTGCTTCACGCGGTAGACATATTTGGCGATCCAGAACAGCGTGTTGAGATCGCGAAGACCGCCCTTGCCTTCCTTGACGTTGGGTTCGACCAGGTAGCGGCTTTCGCCGGAACGCGTGTGGCGCTGGTCGCGCTCGGCGAGCTTGGCCTCGACGAATTCGTTGGCCGTTCCCTTCACCACCTCGGCGTCGAAACGCTTTTCAAGATCGTCGTAAAGCTCGCGGTCGCCATAGATGAAGCGCGCCTCGAGCAGCGCCGTGCGGATGGTGAAATCGGCGCGGGCGAGCCGGATGCAATCGGCGATGGAGCGCGTCGAGTGGCCGACCTTCAGGCCGAGGTCCCAGAGCACATAGAGCATGTATTCGACGACGCTCTCGCCCCAGGGGGTCTGCTTGTAGGGCAGCAGGAACAGGAGATCGACGTCGGAGCCCGGTGCCAGCGTGCCGCGGCCATAGCCCCCGACGGCGGCGATCGCGATGCGTTCGGCCTTCGACGGGTTCGAGGCCGTGAAGGCGTGGGTGGTGGCGAAGCGGTAGAGCTCCTCGATGACGCGGTCCTGGAGGTAGCTCAGGCTTTCGGCGCAAGCGCGGCCCCTGTGCGCGCCCTGCTCCAGCCGCTCATGGGCCTTGGCGCGGCCTTGCGCCAGCACGGCCTTCAGGATGTCGACGACGGCACGCTTCAGCGCCTCGCCGTCGCCGGCATGACGGGCGGCGGCGGTATCGATGTCGCCGCGGATGCGCTCCGGATCGGCGATTTCAAGAAGGCTCGGCATCGTGCGGCCCATGGCGGGGCGGCTCCTTGTCGGGGGCTTGCGGCGCAAGCTCTATCACATCACCCCCGTCGCGCTAAATCATTACGCATTTTTCAGAATCACAGCCGATTTCGTCAGATTCTCGCCATGTTCGGTTTCCATTTCGGAGGTGCCGGAGGGGCGATCCCGTCCGGCAGCCGAGACAATGCAAACAGGCAACACGGACGGAGGACAAAAGCCATGCGCCATACAACCACCTTTCCGAAAGATGCCTCGCTCGCCGCGGCGCTGGGCGCGGCCCTGCTGGCCGCCGGCATCGCGATGACACCGGCCGCCAACGCGCAGACACAGACGCTCGACGACGACACCTGTGCGCGCCTCAACGCGCAGTACAGGTTCGTTTCCAAATTCAAGGCGGATCTGCCCTATGCGGACGAGGCACACGCCGCGCAGGAAGCGGCGGTCGAAAATTGCCGCGCCGACAACACCGAGGAGGGCGCCGACCGGTTGCGCGGGGCGCTGCGCACGCTGCTGGTGGAACCGGCGGCCTGAGCAGCCCGCGAGGAGAGCACGATGCGTAACATTGCCCTCTTTCTCGCCGCCGCGGGGCTCGGTGCGGCCGCAGCGCTCACCGGACCCGCCGCCGCGCAAACGGCCGAGGACGATACCGGCACCATCTGCGACCGGCTCGATTACCGGTTCCAGTTCGATTTCAAGTACCGGCAGGACTTTCCGAAGGCCGGCGAGGCGCGCGAACTGCACCAAAGCGGCGTCGAGAAATGCGAAAACGGCGATCCGCAGGCCGGCATTGCCGACCTCCGGGAGGCGCTGCGGAAGATCGGGGTCGAACCCGACCGGCTTTGAGGCCCGGCCGCTCGCCGCTTGACGCCGCGGCTTGACAAGGCTTTTCAGAGGCCGACATTGTGCGCTCGCACCAATAGCGGCGGCAGTGGACGGCAACAGTTGAGCGAGCGGACCTTGAGCGACAAGCAAACCGGGATCGACCGGCGAAAGATTTTCAGCCGGCTCGTGCAGGGCTGGTGGAAGGATCGCGGGCAGTTCTCGCGCAAGAAAATCCGCCGCGACTGTCCGGTCTGCGGCTATCACGGCATTTTCCTGTCGGTCGGGCGGCCGTCGCGCTGGGACACGCGCTGCCCGAATTGCGGCTCGCGCGAACGCCACCGGCTGATCCAGCTTTATCTCGACGAGCACGGGATCGACCTCGCGACCAAGAAGATCCTGCAGTTCGGTCCCGAGAAATGGCTGATGCGGGCGATGAAGAACAATCCGGATTACGAACCGGCCGATCTTTATGCGCCGATCGCCAAGTTCCGGCTCGACATCACCCGGATCGACCGGCCGGACAATTCTTTCGATGTCGTCATCGCCAATCACGTGTTCGAGCATGTCGACGACGACAAGGCGGCGATGCGCGAAATGTTCCGTGTGCTGAAGCCCGGCGGCCACGGCTTCTTCTCGGTGCCGATCAACCTGTCGCGCGAGGAGACCTACGAGAACGCCGCGATCACCGACCCCGACGAACGCTTCGCGCATTTCGGCGGCACCGACCACAAGCGCTATTACGGGCGCGACTTCGCGGCGAAGCTCGAAGCGGCGGGCTTCAAGGTCGAGACCTACCGGCGCAAACCGGAGGAAGAAGTGAAGTGGGGGTTGCTGCGCGACGAATGTATTTTCATCGCGAGGAAGTAAGGCCTGCTCATTCGCCGTCTTTCGCCGTCAGCGCCTTCAACCTGTAAATCAGATCGAGCGCTTCCTTCGGCGTCAATGCGTCGGGGTTGACGGTTTTCAATTCATCCTCGACGGCGCTTGTCTTCTCGACGGGAGCGGGCCTTGCACTCACGGTGAAGAGCGGCAGGTCGTCGATCAGTTTGGCGCTGCGTGCGCCCTCGCCGCTTTTTTCGAGCGCGGCGAGCACGGCTTGTGCCCGCGCGATGACGGGCGCCGGGAGGCCCGCAAGTTTCGCCACCTGGATGCCGTAGGAACGGTCGGCGGCGCCGGGCCCGACTTCGTGCAGGAAAACGACATCGCCCTGCCATTCCTTGACGCGCATCGTCGCGTTGGCGAGATGCGGCAGCTTTTCGGTGAGCGCCGTCAGCTCGTGGTAATGCGTCGCGAACAGCGCGCGGGAGCGGTTGACCTCGTGCAGATGCTCGACGGCGGCCCAGGCGATCGACAAGCCGTCCCAGGTCGCGGTGCCGCGGCCGATCTCATCGAGGATCACCAGCGCGCGCGGGCCCGCCTGATTGAGGATCGCCGCCGTCTCGACCATTTCGACCATGAAGGTCGAACGGCCGCGCGCCAGATCGTCGGCGGCACCGACGCGGCTGAACAGGCGGTCGACGACACCGATATGCGCCTCTTCCGCCGGCACGAAACTTCCCATCTGCGCCAGAATGGCGATCAGCGCGTTCTGACGCAGGAATGTCGACTTGCCGGCCATGTTGGGGCCGGTGAGCAACCAGATGCTCTTTTGAGGTGGTGCCTCGCGGCGGGAGCTTGATTGAGTGCGGTCCGGCTCATCGCCGGACCTGTGGGCTCCTTGCTCCGCGCCTGAATCGTCCGCGCCAAGGTTGCAGTCGTTCGGCACGAATTGTTCGCCGGTGCGCGCCAGCGCCGCTTCGACGACCGGGTGGCGGCCGCCCTTGATGTCGAAGGCGAGGCTTGCGTCGACGCGGGGACGCGCATAGCGGCGCTCGGCGGCGAGTTCGGCGAGCGCGGCGGCAACGTCGAGCGCGGCGAGCGCCGATGCGGCGCGCGAAAGCGCCGGTGCTTCGGCCATCACGGCGGCGGCAAGTTCGTCGAACAATGCCAGTTCGATTTCGAGCGCGCGGCCGGCGGCCTCGGCGATGCGGCTGGCCAACCCTGCAAGTTCCGGCGTCGTGAAACGCATCGCGTTCGCCATGGTCTGGCGGTGGATGTAGCTGTCGGAAAAAGGCGGCGCGACAAGCTTTTCGCCGTGGCGCGGCGGCACCTCGATGTAATAGCCGAGCACATTGTTGTGGCGGATCTTCAGGGCGGCGATGCCGGTCTCGCCCGCATATTTCGTCTGCAAGCCGGCGATCAGCTTGCGCGCATCGTCGCGCAGCGCGCGGGTTTCGTCGAGCGCGGCGTCATGGCCCTTCGCAATGAAGCCGCCGTCGCGGGCCATGAGCGGCAGTTCTTCGGCGAGCGCGGCGTCGAGACACGTTTTCAGACCGGCGGCGGTGCCCCGCAAGGCGCTCGCCGCGCCGGCGATTTCATCGGGCAGCGGCAGCAAGGCCGGCGGCGCGGCGTCGAGCGCCGAGGCCAGCTTGTGCGCGGCGGCGAGACCGCCCGCAATTGCCGCGAGATCGCGCGGACCGCCGCGCGCCAGCGACAGGCGCGACAGCGCGCGGGCGATGTCGGGCGCCGATTTCAGCGCGGCGCGCAGATCGCGGCGGATGTCGCGGCTGTCGAGGAACCATTCGACCGCATCGAGACGCGCCGCGATGGAGACCGGATCGGTCAAAGGCGCGGCGAGGCGCGAGGCCAGTTCGCGCGCGCCGGCGCCCGTCGCCGTGCGGTCGATCACCGACAACAGGGAGCCGGCGCTTTCGCCCTGCAGGGTTTTCACCAGTTCGAGATTGGCGCGGGTCGCGGCGTCGATGGTCATGGCGTCGGCGCTGGCGACGCGGCGCGGCGCCGAGAGCGCCGGCATGCGGCCGACCTGGGTCAGTTCGACGTAGCCGAGCAACGCGCCCATGGCGCCGAGTTCGGCGCGGGTGAAGGCGCCGAAAGCATCGAGCGCGGCGACGCCGAGATGGGCTTTCAGGCGACGCTCGGCGGACGCGCTGTCGAAACGGGCGGCGGGCAGTTCGGTCAGCGCGGCGCCCGATTGCGCGACGGCGTCGTCGTCCGTGCCTTCGGCGATCAGCAACTCGCCGGGGGCGAGCCGCGCCAGCTCGGCGGCAAGGGCTGCCGGCGGCAACGCCATCGCCTCGAAGCGGCCGGTCGAAACATCGACCCAGGCAAGGCCGAGCATCGCTTCGGCGCCGGTGCGGGCCAGCGCCGCCAGATAATTGTGGGCGCGGGCATCGAGCAGCGTGTCCTCGGTGAGCGTGCCGGGCGTCACCAGCCTTGTGACGGCGCGGGCGACCACGGACTTCGCGCCGCGCTTTTTTGCTTCCGCCGGGTCCTCGACCTGCTCGCAGACCGCGACCTTGAAGCCCTTGCGGATCAGGCGTTCGAGATAGGCCTCGTGGCTGTGGACCGGCACGCCGCACATCGGGATGTCCGCGCCCGCATGCTTGCCGCGCTTCGTCAGCGCGATGTCGAGCGCCTCCGATGCGGCGGCCGCGTCGTCGAAGAAGAGCTCGTAGAAATCGCCCATGCGATAGAAGAGCAGCGCGCCCGGATGACCGGCCTTGATCTCCAGATATTGCGCCATCATCGGTGTCGCGTCCGGCGAAGGCGGCGGCACCGCAGCGGAAGGCGGGTTTTCCTGCATGAAGGGATGGGCGGCGGGCTCTGACATGGAGGGGCAGACTAGAGCGTTTCATTGTTTGGTGGAATCAATGAAACGCTCCAGATTTTGTCTTGTCGCGTTTCCGGACGGTGAACCGGATTCCACTTCACCTGGAAACGCTCCCGCAGAACCGCCGCTGCCTGAAAGAGGGGGCCGGGGCGCCGAAAATCGGGCAGAATCAACGGCGGCGGCTTGTTATTGACGGATCGCCAGCCTACAAAGCGGCTTCCGGGGCGGGACCCGGAGGGGCGGGCTTCCGGCGGTGTTCCGGAATTTGCGCGCCTCCAGCCGAAATTCCGGATGTCCGATCGCATGAGCAAGAAAAAGCGGCGCCAGTTTACCGACGAGGAAGCGCTCCTCTTCCATTCCCAGGGCAAGCCCGGGAAACTCGAAATCAACGCCACCAAGCCGATGGCGACGCAGCGCGACCTGTCTCTGGCCTACAGCCCCGGCGTCGCGGCGCCGGTGCGCGCCATCGCCGAAAACCCCGACGCGGCCTACGACTACACCTCGAAGGGCAATTTCGTCGCCGTGATCTCGAACGGCACCGCGATCCTCGGGCTCGGCGATCTCGGCGCACTTGCCTCGAAGCCGGTGATGGAAGGAAAGGCGGTGCTCTTCAAGCGCTTCGCCGATGTCGATTCCATCGACCTCGAGGTCGACACCAAGGATGTCGACGCCTTCATCAATTCCGTGCGCTATCTCGGGCCCTCTTTCGGCGGCATCAACCTGGAAGATATTTCGGCGCCCGACTGCTTCGTCATCGAAAGCCGCCTGCGCGAGATGATGGACATTCCGGTCTTTCACGACGACCAGCACGGCACGGCAATCATCACCGCGGCCGGCCTCATCAACGCGCTCTTCCTGACCGGCCGCGACATCAAGGATATCAAGGTCGTCGTCAACGGCGCGGGCTCGGCCGGCATTGCCTGTCTCGAACTGATCAAGGCGATGGGGCTGCCGCACGACAACGCGATCCTCTGCGACACCAAGGGCGTCATCTACAAGGGCCGCGTCGAGGGCATGAACCAGTGGAAGTCGGCGCATGCGGCGACGACCGACGCACGGACGCTTGAAGAGGCGATGGTGGGCTGCGACGTCTTTCTCGGCCTCTCGGCCAAGGGCGCGATCAACCAGAAGATGGTCGCCTCGATGGCGGCGAAGCCGATCATCTTCGCGATGGCGAACCCGGACCCCGAGATCACGCCCGAGGAAGTCTTGCAGGTGCGCGACGACGCGATCATCGCGACGGGGCGTTCGGACTATCCGAACCAGGTCAACAATGTGCTTGGGTTCCCTTACATCTTCCGCGGGGCGCTCGACGTGCGCGCCAGCGCCATCAACGAGGACATGAAGATCGCCTGCGCGCAGGCGCTGGCGAAACTGGCGCGCGAGGACGTGCCGGACGAGGTGGCCGCGGCGTACCAGGACGAGCGGCCGCGCTTCGGGCCCGGCTACATCATTCCGGTGCCGTTCGACCCGCGCCTCATTCGCGAAATTCCGCCGGCGGTGGCGAAGGCGGCGATGGATTCAGGCGTCGCGCGCCTGCCGATCGTCGACATGGAAGCCTACAAGAACCGGCTTTCGGCGCGGCTCAATCCGACGGCGGGCACGCTGCAGGTCATCATGGACAAGGTCAGGCGCGACCCGAAGCGCGTCGTCTTTGCCGAAGGCGAGGAAGAGCGCGTGATCCGCGCGGCGCTTGCCTTTCGCGATGGCGGGCTCGGCCAGCCGATCCTTGTCGGCCGCGAGGAACAGATCCGCAATACGCTGGGCCAGATGGGGCTCGATCCCCGGACCGACCTCGACATCCGCAACGCGCGCACCTCGGAGAAGGTCGACGAATATGCCGATTTTCTCTACAGCAAGCTGCAGCGGCAGGGCTTTCTCTATCGCGACTGTCACCGGCTGACCAGCAACGACCGCAACATCTTTTCGGCGCTGATGCTGGAGCGCGGCGACGCCGACGCGATGGTGACCGGCGTCACGCGCACCTATTCGGTGGCGCTCGAAGACGTGCGCCGCGTCATCGACGCGGTGGACGGGCGCAAGCCCATCGGCGTGACGCTGGTGGTGGCGGGCGGGCGCACGGTGCTCGTCGCCGACACCAATGTCTACGAGATGCCGACCGCGCAGGAGCTGGCCGACATCGCGACGCAGGCTGCCGAAGTGGCGCGGCGTCTGGGCTACGAACCGCGCGTGGCGCTGCTTGCCAATTCGAGCTTCGGTACGCATACGCATGAACGGCCGGCGACGGTACGCGACGCGGTGCGCATTCTCGATACGCGCAATGTCGTTTTCGAATATGACGGCGAGATGGCAGCCGACGTCGCGCTCAACCGCGAGACGATGGCGCTTTATCCGTTCTGCCGGCTTTCCGACACGGCCAATGTGCTGATCATGCCGGCAATCCATGCCGCATCGATCTCGACCAAGCTCTTGCGCGTGCTGGGCGGTTCGACGCTGATCGGGCCGCTGCTGGTCGGCCTCGAAAAGCCGGTGCAGATCGTGCCGATGACGGCCAACGTTTCCGATCTCGTCAACATGGCGGCGCTGGCGGCCTACAATCTCGACCGCTGAGGCTCAGCCCCTGCCGCTCGGCGTACCGAATTTGGCGCCGAACTTCGACAGGTAGCGGTCGGAGATCTGCGCGACGGGGAAGAGGATCAGCACGTCGGTGGTGCCGAACTGCCGGTCGACCACCGCGCCCTCGCCGATATAGCAGCCGGCGCGCAAGTAACCCTTGATCATTGGCGGCAGCGCGCGCAACGCCTCGCGCGGATCGACCTCTTCTTTCGGAATGAGGTTCATCTCCTCGTAGCATTCGGGCCGCGCGCGGACGCGCCAGTCTTCCGGCGCGGCATGGAAATGATGCAGGTAGGAAAGCGGTTCGGCGAGGGCCGCCGGGTCCGTGCCCTCGAAGCTTGCGCAGCCGAACATCACGTCGAGATTGTGCGCGGTCACATAATGCATGATGCCGTGCCAGAGCAGTTCGACGGTCGGCCTGGTGCGGTAGGGCTTCAGCACGCAGGAACGGCCAAGCTCCAGAAATTTGAGATCGGCATGGCGCGCCAGCAAGGGGGCGATGTCGTATTCGCTGGCGGTGTAGAAACCGCCGTGGCGCTCGGCGACGTCCTGACGCAGCAAGCGATAGCAGCCGACGACTTTTTTCAGGCTTTCGGGATCTTCCGGCGGCAGCTCGCCGTCCTCGCCCGGCACCAGTGCATGATCGAGCACCAGCAGGTGATCGCAGATTTCGTCGAAACGGTCGGCGTCGCGCTTGCGGGCGCGGGTTTCGGCGTCGGGGATCGCCGACATTTCCTCGTAGAAGACGCGGTAGCGGATGGCCTGCGCGGCATCGATCTCACGCGGCGAGGAGGCGAGACGGACTTCGAGATCGCCGCGGCGGCCATAGCTTGCCGCCGCATCCGCCGGGCGCACAGCCGCCGATGCAAGCGGCCCGCCGCTTTTGTCCGTTTTTATCGTTGGCATTATTGCGGACCCTAAACCCAAATCGTTCACATTGCCGGGACGCGGCGCACGAAGCGGGGCCGTGTCGCCGCGCGTCGCCGGTTCAGCCCCACCCGAACCCGGGCCTTCCATCGTCGTGCCGCCATACTTTCATCATCGCCGCCCGATGCCAAGCTAACGGGCAAGAACGCTTGCCGGTCTCCTTGTCGCAGCAGACGGCGACATCAAGATGTCGATCCTACATCGTTGTTTTTGCTTCCATTTTTGTCCGGTGCCACATCACGAGCAGTATCAGCAGGATGGCCGGTACGCCCATCAGCGCGGTCGAGATGAAGAAGGGCACATAACCGACGGTCGCCGGCGTAAGGCCCGGCGCCACGCCGACCAGCGCTTCGGCGATGGCGGGGCGGACCGCGTACCAGTCGACCATGACGCCCGACAGACCGCCCAGTATCTTGCCCGGCAGCGCGAAGGCCGAACTGAACAGCGCATATTGCGTGGCCGCGAAGCGGTGGTTCACCAGACTCGACATATAGGCGATGAGACAGGTGCCGGCGAAACCGCCGGAGAAATTCTCGGCGCTGATCGTGACGGCGAGTGCGGTCGTGTCGGCTCCCTGCATCGCCAGCCAGACGAAGACGAGATTGGTCAGCGTGGCGGCGAGCGCGCCGGCCAGCAGCGTGCGCAGGACGCCGAAGCGCGCCACCGCAAGGCCGCCGATGACGGCGCCCGCAATCGTCATCCAGACGCCATAGACCTTGACCACGGTGGCGATGGTCGAGAGCGAGAAGCCGATGTCGATATAGAGCGGGTTGGCCATCACGCCCATCACGAAGTCGGGCACGCGGTAAAGACCGATCAGCGCCAGCATGACAAGCGACCACCAGCCGTAGCGGCCGAAGAAATCGACGAAGGGGGCGATGACGGCGCGCCAGGTCCAGGCGAAGGCAGCTTCGAGCGGGCCTTGCATGTGGAAGCGGTGGACGATCTCGGCCATCGCCTCCTCGCCGATGATCGGCGCTTGCGCTTCCGGCAGACGGGGCGCAAGCAGCGCCGCGCCGATGCCGACCAGCATCAGGGCGGCCATCGAAAGATAGGCCGCCTGCCACGAGATGAAGTCGGCAATATAGAGCGCGCCGGCGCCCGACCCGATCAACGCGAAGCGGTAGCCGAGCTGGTAGACGGCGGCCATCGCGCCCTGCTTTTCCTCCGGCGCGGCCTCGATGCGCCAGGCGTCGATCGAGATGTCCTGAGTCGCGGAGGCGAAAGCGAGCACCAGTGCACCGAAGACGACCGGCACCAGCGAAACCGCCGGGTCGCTGAAAGAGATGACGACGAGGGCGGCGGCCGCGATGCCTTGGGCGAAAATCATCCAGGCGCGGCGCTTGCCGAGAAGGCGGTCGAGCACGGGCAGGCGGATGCGGTCGAGCAGCGGGGCCCAGAGAAACTTGATCGTGTAGGCAAGCCCGACATAGCTCAGCAGGCCGATTTCGGTGCGCGTGATGCCGACCTCGCGCAGCCATGCCGAAAGCGTCGAGAAGACGAGGAGATAGGGAAGACCGGCCGAGAAGCCCAGCAGCAGCATGATGATCATGCGCGGCTCGGCATAGAGCTTCCACAAATCGGCAAAGCTCATGCGGCCGTCGCGCTTGCTTTCCGCCACCGACATCGAATCATTCCCCGCGCCGTTCAACCGGCTTCACTCTAGGCGAGATTCGCCGTTTCGCCAGCGCGCGTTCCATGCGCCGAGCGACGGCCGGCCCAGGCGGCAAGCGCCTCGGTGAGCGCGTCGGCGGCGACGGGCTTGGAGAGATAATCGTCCATCGCCGCGTCGAGACAGGCCTGACGATCCTCGGCCATGGCGTTGGCCGTCAGCGCGATGATGGGGAGGGCGGCATGCACCGTGTCGAGGGCGCGGATGCGCGCCGTCGCCTCGAAGCCGTCCATGCCCGGCATGTGAAGGTCCATCAGCACGAGGTCGATCTCGCCCGCGGCATCGGCTTCGATGGCGGCGACGGCCTCGACGCCGTTGCGCGCCAGGCGGACTTTGTGGCCGGTATGTTCGAGGAGGGTGCGCGTCAGCAGCGCGTTGATATCGTTGTCCTCGGCGACCAGCACGCAGAGCGACAGTGCGGGGGCGGCCATCTTCTTGCGCGGCTTCGGCGCGGGCGGCGCTTCCGGTTCGGCGGCGGCGAAATCCGGCGCATAGGGCGCGCCGATGTTTCCTGCCCAGCCGCGCACGCGCAGATCGGTCAGGCGGCCGAGCAGCGAGGCGGCGCGCACGGGGCGCACCAGATAGCCGTCGAAGGGAGCGTCTCCAGCTTGTGTCAGCGCTTCAAGGCGCTCGCGATCCTGCGGGCGCAACAGCACCAGCGTGCCGATGCCGGGTTGCAGAAGGCGCGCCTCGATGGCGAGCGCCGCACCGTCGCCGGCCGGCCCGTCGGCCGGACAGATGAAAACATCGGCGGGCGCGGCGGCGAGCGCGCGAGCGAGGGCGGCGGCATCGGCGACGAGATGCGTTTCGGCACCTGCGGCGCCGGCGGCACGCGCAAGACCCGCAGCCAGCAACGGACGGTCGTTGAGGATCAGCACGCGCACGCCTTCGAGCGCGGAGAACGAGGCGACACCTGCCGCCTGTTCGGCGACCTTCAGCGGCAGGTGAACGCGGAAGACCGAGCCCTTGCCGCGTTCGCTTTCGACCTCAATGCGGCCGCCCATGGCGAGCACCAGACGGCGCGTGATCGCAAGGCCGAGGCCGGTGCCCTCATACTGGCGGGCATGGGATTGATCGGCCTGTGCGAATTCGTCGAAGATGTGTTCGAGGCTCGTCTTGTCCATGCCGATGCCAGTGTCCTCGACCTCGAGCAGCAGGTCGGCACAGTCTCCGCTGTGGGAACCGGTGCGGGAGAGACGCAGCGCGACGCCGCCCGCGCCCGTAAACTTGATCGCATTGCCGGCGAGGTTGATCAGGATCTGGCGGATGCGCGGCTCGTCGCCGAGAAGACGCTTCGGGACCGACGCCGAAATGTCGGTGACGACTTCAAGGCCCTTGTCGAAGGCGCGCGGCGCCAGCAACTCGGCGACGCTTTCGAGCACATGGCGCGGATCGAACGGCGCTTCGTCGAGCGTGACCTTGCCGGCTTCGATTTTCGAATAGTCGAGAATGTCGTTAATGATGGCGAGCAGCGCCTGGCCGGAAGCGCGCACGGCCTCGGCGTAGGAACGCTGGGCGGGCGCGAGCCTGGTGTCGAGCAGCAATTGCGTCATGCCGATGACACCGTTCATCGGTGTACGGATTTCATGGCTCATCGCGGCGAGAAAGAGGCTTTTCGCGCGATTGGCTTCCTTGGCCTCGCGCAAGGCCTCGGCGCGCTTTTCCTCCGCCAGCTTGCGATCGGTGACGTCGCGGCCGACCGACTGGATCTCGACGAGCTTGCCGTCGTCGTCGCGGATCGCGAATTCTTCCCAGGCGATCCAGCGGGGGCCGCGCGTGGTCACCACACGCTCGTCGAAGCGGATGCGGTGGGGCGGCGTCGCGAGACCGGCGAAGCTCGCCAGCATGCGCGGCGCATCGCCTTCGGGAACGTCGGGCAGAAAGGGGCGGCCGATCACCTCGGCGCGGCTCTTGCCGAAAGTGTCGCAGAAGACATCGTTGACGTAGGTGAGGCGCGCCTGCAGATCCTTGCGGATGATGACGTCGCCCTGCGCGCGCAAGAGATCGGCGAGGCGCGCCTCGCGTTCGGCGATTTCCCATTTCTCGTCGCGCAGCGTCTCGATGCGCGCCCGCAGCACCTCGATTTCGGCAAGATGCGCAGCCGCGCGCGCCGAGGCGCGGCGCCAGGCCTCGACGCCGAGGAACAGAACGGCGGCCAGCCCGAGCAGGAAGAGGGGCATCTGGTCGAAGGCAAAGACGGGCATACGGGTTCCGCGGCTGCCGGCCGCGCGGCCGGGCATGTCGACAAGACCCGACTTTGCCCGCCCCGGACTTGAGAAAGCGCTAAGGCGTATGGTTAGCGGAAGGTGAATCGTCCGGACGCGTCAGGCCGCCGCGCCGAGCTTGCCGGCCACCGTTTCGCGGTAGGCAAGCGCCTCGGCGATATGGATGCGGGTGACGCTGCCCGCGCCTTCGAGATCGGCCAGCGTGCGCGCGACGCGAAGCACGCGGTGATAGCCGCGCGCGGTGAGCCCCATGCGCTCCGACGCCTCGACCAGCAGACGCTTGCCGGGATCGTCCGGCGTTGCGATGCGGTCGAGCAGTTCGCCCTCGACATGGGCGTTGAGCAGCATGGATTGCGGGCCGACGATTTCGGTGAAGCGCGCCTCCTGCGCCTCGCGCGCGGCGGCAACGCGGGCGGACACCTCGGCCGAACCTTCGGCGGGCGGCGGCAAGGCAAGATCGGCATGCGCGACGGGGGGCACTTCGATATGGATATCGATGCGGTCGAGCATCGGGCCCGAGAGCTTCGCCTGATAGTCGCCGATGCAGCGGGGCACACGCGGACAGGCGCGCGCCGCATCGCCCGCATGACCGCAGCGGCAGGGGTTCATCGCCGCGACGAGCTGGAAGCGGGCCGGAAAGGTGACGTGCGCATTGGCGCGGGCAACGACCGCCTCGCCGGACTCGAGCGGTTGGCGGAGGCTATCCAGAACTTGGCGCGGGAACTCCGGCAGTTCATCCAGAAACAAGACGCCGCGATGCGCGAGCGAGATTTCGCCGGGGCGAACGCGAAGCCCGCCGCCGACCAGCGCCGGCATGGAGGCCGAATGATGCGGCGCGCGGAAGGGGCGGCGGCGGCCGACGCCGGTTTTCAAAAGCTCCCCCGCAAGCGAGGAAACCATCGAAACTTCCAGCATCTCGCGCGGGGAAAGCGGCGGCAAAATTCCAGGCAAACGCGCGGCCAGCATCGACTTGCCGGAGCCGGGCGGGCCGACCATCAGCATATTGTGACCACCCGCCGCCGCCACTTCGAGCGCGCGCTTGGCCGATTCCTGTCCCTTGATGTCGCGGAGATCGGGCACGGGGCCCGCCTCGACCGCCTTCATCGGCGCCGGTTCGGACAAGACCTGCGTGCCGCGAAAATGATTGACCAGCGCGATGATCGAGCGCGGCGCGAGGACGCCGCCGGGATTGCCCGCATCCATGCCGGCCCATGCGGCTTCCGGCCCGCAGGCCTCGGGGCAGATCAGCCCCTTGCCGCGCGCATTGGCGGCAATGGCGGCGGGCAATGCGCCGGCGACCGGATTGATCGTACCGTCGAGCGACAATTCGCCGATGGCGACGAAACGCTCCAGCTCCTGCGCCGGAAGGACCCCCATGACCAACAGCAGACCGAGCGCGAGGGGGAGATCGTAGTCGCTGCCTTCCTTAGGCAGATCGGCGGGGGCGAGATTGACCGTGATGCGTTTCGCCGGGAGGCCGAGGCCGATCGCATGCAGCGCGGCGCGGACGCGCTCGCGGCTTTCGGCGACCGCCTTGTCGCCGAGGCCGACCACGGCAAAGCCGATGACGCCGCTGGCGATATGGACCTGCACATCGACAGGCCGCGCCTCGACGCCCTGAAAGGCCACCGTCTCGATATGCGCGACCATGTTTCGGCCCCCTGCCCGCCGGCCGGGAGGCCTGCGTTATGGGGAAAGGCTAGCGGAAGGATTTGCCGGGCGCAAGAACGAAATGGGAACACGGTTCATTTCCGCGCCGCCTCGGCCGCATCCATCACGCGCATCAGGTTTTCGCCCCAGAGTTTGGCGATCTGTTCTTCGGTGTAGCCGCGGCGGACGAGCTCGGCCGTCACGTTCAGCGTTTCGCCGGCATGGGACCAGCCCTCGATGCCGCCGCCGCCCTGGAAGTCCGACGAGATGCCGACATGGTCGATGCCGGCGAGCTTCACCGCATGATCGATGTGATCGGCGAGCGTCGCCACGGTGGCGCGCGGCCATTTCGCGTCGAGAGCGGCGACGCCTTCGGCGAATTTGCGTTTGGTCTCCTCGGAAGCACCGAAGAAGGCGTCGAGCGAGGTCAGGCCGAGCGACGCCGCCAGCTCGCGCCGCGCCGTGACTTTTTCTTCCGGCACGTCGTGCAGATAGGCGTCGAAGGCAACGATCTGGATGACGCCGCCCTTTGCCGCAAGCGCCATTATTTCCTCGTCCGTCATGTTGCGCGGATGGGGGTGGAGCGCGTGAACCGACGAGTGCGAGACGATGACCGGCGCGCGCGAGACCTCGATCGCTTCGAGGGCGGCGGCTTTCGAGGCGTGAGAGACATCGACCATCAGCCCCAGATCGTTGGCGCGGGCGACGAGGGCGCGGCCGAAATCCGACAGGCCGCCATGTTCGCCGCCTTCCTCGTTCGTGCGGTCGGCGAATTTTTCCTGCGGCAGCGCGCTGTCGGCAATGTCGTTGTGGCCGTTGTGAACAAGGCCGAGATACCGCGCGCCGAGCTCGTAATAGATGTCGAGCAATTCGGGCGAGCGGCCGGCGACATAACCGTTCTCGATGCCGATCAGCGCGACCAGCTTGCCCTCGGCGTGGAGCCGGCGGATGTCGGCGGCGGAACGGGCAAGGCCGATCTCGTCCGGATACAGATTATCCGTCATGCGGCGGATGGCGGCGAATTTCGCGAAGGCCTCGGAGGCAGCTCCCGCATAACCCGCATCGTCGCGCGCGCCCTGCCCCGCATAGACGATGAAGAAGACCGCGTCGAGCCCGCCCTCGCGCATGCGCGGCAGATCGACCTGCACGGGATATGTGCCCGGCTTGCCGGGATCGTAGATGCCGGTCGCAAAAGTCGAGGGGATATCGACATGGGTGTCGATGGCAATGACCGATGCATGGATACGGGCGGCGGTTTCCTCGGCGGTGGGTGGCGGCGCATCGGAGATGAAGACCGGGCGCAGCGTCCAGATGGCGCCGACAATCAGCGCAATCGCCGCCGCCACGATCGCATACCGCGTCCAGTTGATATGTGCCCCCCGCGCCATATTCATCTCCGCTCTATCTGCGCGCCTCGATCGCGTCCCACACCAGCCCCGCCAGATTGGCGTTGTCGAAACGGTCGATCTCCTGAATGCCGGTCGGCGAGGTGACGTTGATCTCGGTCAGCCAGTCGCCGATCACGTCGATGCCGACGAAAATCAGGCCGCGTTTCTTCAGTTCCGGGCCGATCGTCTCGCAAATCTCGCGCTCGCGCTTCGTCAGCGACCATTTTTCGGGCCGCCCGCCGACATGCATGTTGGAACGCGATTCGCCCTCGGCCGGCACGCGGTTAATGGCGCCGACGGGAAGCCCATCGACCAGGATGATGCGCTTGTCGCCCTGCCGCACTTCGGGGAGATATTTCTGCACGATCACCGGCTCGCGGTTCATCTGGCCGAAAATCTCGAGCAGCGAATTGAGGTTCTCGTCGCCCTCGCGGATGCGGAAAACGCCGATGCCGCCATTGCCGAAGAGCGGCTTGACGATGATGTCGCCGAATTCGCGGCGGAAGGCGCGGATTTCCTCGGGGTCGCGGCTGATCAGAGTCGGCGGCAAGAGCCCCTTGAAGCGCACCGCGAACAGCTTTTCCGGCGCGTTGCGCACCTCGGCGGGATCGTTCACGACCAGCGTTTTCGGATGCACGGTTTCGAGGATATGCGTCGCCGTGATGTAGCTCATGTCGAAAGGCGGGTCCTGACGCATCAGCACCACGTCGACATTTTCGAGGAAGGTCTTTTCGAGGCTGCCGAGCGTCGAATGATTGCCGGCCTCGCGGCGCAGCGTCAGGGGGCGCATCCGCGCATAGGCGCGGCCGTCGCGCATCGAAAGGTCCCGGGGCTCGTAATAGAAAAGCGTGTGGCCGCGGCGCTGCGCCTCCAGCCCCAGCGCGAAGGTCGAATCCGCGTTGATGTTGATCTGGTGGACCGGGTCCATCTGGATGGCGACGGCAAGGCTCATGTTTTTCTCTCGCACTCATTCGCGGGCGGGCAGGCTCGGGGAAAGATGGGGGGAGGTGCGGCCCTTTGCGAGAAAAAAATCAGTTGAGGCGGGTCTTCAGGCGGCGTAGCGCCTCTTCGGCCATGCCGGCGATGCGGGTTTCGCCGATGTCGGATGCGAGGTCCTTGCAGGTCTCGAAGGCATGGGCGGCGGCGCCCATGTGACCGGCATGGACCTCCAGGCGGCCAAGCTCGAAACGCAGGCCCGCCCGCTGCGGCGCCAGCCAGATCATGCGCAGCACTACGGCGCGGGCACGGGCGAAGTCGCCGCATTTGATGGCGCGGCTCAGGATGTTGTTTTCAAGCCGCAACAGGATGTCGCGCGGGCCGACCGGCTCGCAGGCCTCCGGCGTCAGCCGCGCGTCCGGCCCCTCGACGCCGCGCAGCAGCGTCAGCAGGTCGGCGGCGGTCAAGGGCCGCCCGCCATTGAAAGGGTCGAGCACCACCGCGTCGCCGGCGGCCCGCAGGCGCAGCACGAAATGGCCCGGAAAGTTCAGGCCCGTCAGGTCGAGGCCGAGCTTCGCGCCGACATGCAGATAGAGAATGCCGAGCGTGACCGGCAGGCCTTTGCGGCGGTCGATCACATGGGCGAGGTTGGCGTTGCGCGGATCGTCGTAGGTTTCGGTGTCGCCGAGATAGCGGAAGCGGCCGGCGACGACGCCCGCCAATGCGCCCGCAACGACGCCGGCGGGCGCTTCACCCGCGCCGCCCGGCAAGGCATCGCCAGCCGCGCCAACAAGTTCGTCGAGATGCGCGAGATAGGGATCGGGTTCGAGTTCCGGACGGTCGAGCGCGGCAAGCGTCAAGGCGAGCCGCGCCAGGTCGAGTTCGCCGTCGGGCATCGCGCCCGCCCGCTGCAACTCGCTTTCCATGTCGTGCATCGCTTCGTCCATGCGGCGATCATGGCGCGGCCGGGGCGGCGGATGCAAGTGCTCTCATCGCTTGTCTATGCGGACATAGGAGACGACGTTCTTCACGCCCGAGATGTCGCGTGCATGGGCGATGACGCGGTCGAGCTCGGCGCGGTCGAGCGCGGTGCCCATCAGATAGACGGTGCCGTGCACGGTCTCGATCGAGTAATTGATGCCGCTGACGTTGCGATCGCCGGTCAGGCGGGCGCGCAGTTTTGTGGTGATCGTCGTGTCGGCCATCGCCTGCCCGAAGCCGGCGCTCTCGCCGACCCGCAACTCGTTGATGACTTCCTTGACGCCGCCGACGGTCCAGACGATGCGGACCACCCGCACGCGGTCCTCGGCTTTCGGCACGACACCGGACAGAAGGACGCGGCCGCCGCGCACCTGGGTCGCCACGCCCTTGAAAAGATTACCGTCTTCGGCCAGCAGCTTGCGGTTGATCTCGAAGGAAATCTCGTTGTCGTCGACCGCTTGTTCTAGGCCGCGCTGCTGCGAAGCGCCGACCGCGGCCGCACCGCCCGCACCGATGGCGAGCGGCACGCAGCCACCAAGCGCCAAAGCCGCAACAACCAGCATCGCCATGGACACGCGCATATATCGATCTCCGGAAATGAGGACCCAAGCCGGAGCGACAATGAGGGGAGCGGTGCGGCGAGATTATGGCCGCCAGGCGTCCGGCAGATGGCGGGGAAGGCGGCGCGGCGCGACCAGCACCAGGTCGAAGCGCAGGTCGAGGCCCGCCAGCGCCGGGCGCATCGTCAGCAGATGCGCGGCGGCACGGGCCAGACGCTGCTGCTGGCGCGGCAGCAGGGCCTCGACGGCACGCTCGCCCGCCATCGCTGATTGCGCCGACGCCTTGACCTCGACGACGGCCAGCACCCTGCCCCGCCGCGCCACCATGTCGATCTCGCCGGCATGGGTTTTCAACCGACGGGCCAGAATGCGGTAGCCCTTGAGGCGCAGCCACAAGGCGGCAATCGTTTCGGCGCGCAGGCCAAGGCGATGGGCGGCCAGGCCGCGCGACGGATCGCCTTTTCTTGCGCTGAGCTTCATTCCTTCGCGTCCGCGATTTCGAGGGCGCGGGCATAGATTTCGCGGCGCGGCAGGCCCGTCATCGACACAACTTCGGCGACCGCGTCCTTAAGGCTCGAACGCCTGAGCGCGTTTTCGAGCATCGCGTCGATCTCGTGGGCGCAGAGCGGCGCGCGTTTTTCGGGCGGGCCGACGACGACGACGATCTCGCCCTTCGGCGCGCCGGCCTCGCTGTAATGCGCCGCGAGCGCGGCCAGCGGACCGCGCCGCACTTCCTCGAATTTCTTGGTCAGTTCGCGGGCGACCGCCGCTTCACGGGGCCCGAGCGTTTCGGCCATGTCGGCCAGCGAGGCCGCGAGACGGTTGGCGCTTTCAAGAAAAACCAGCGTTGAGGGAACAGCCGCCAGTTCGGCCAGTTCCTTGCGCCGGGCTTCCTGTTTGGCGGCGAGAAACCCGCCGAAGAAGAAGCGGTCGGTCGGCAGGCCCGCCAGCGTCAGCGCGGCCAGCACCGAGGAGGCGCCCGGCAGCGCCGTGACGGTGTGACCGGCGGCAATCGCCTCGCGGACCAGCTTCAGGCCCGGATCGGAGACGAGCGGCGTTCCGGCGTCCGAGACCAGCGCGATCGCCTCGCCGGCCTCCAGCCGCTTCAGGATGCGCGGGCGCATTTCGGCCGCGTTGTGGTCGTGATAGGGCGCGGTGCGGGCCTCGACATGGTGAATGGCGAAGAGCTTGGCCGTCACGCGCGTGTCCTCGCACAGGACCAGATGGGCGCGGGACAGCACATCAAGGGCGCGCAGGCTGATGTCGCCGGCATTGCCGATGGGCGTCGCCGTGACATAAAGGCCGGGCGCGAGCGGGGATCCGGATTTTTCGTTCATCGTCCGCGACCTTGCGCCCGGAAGACACTTTTTGGCAAGAAGGCTCAGGTTTACTTGCTCCGGCGCGGCCAGTACCCTTTGCCGAGCCCCGACCCTCTTCGTTCAAGGAACATTCCGGTGACAGACGCCCGTTTCTTCTCTTCCGGCCTTCGGGCGGTCGTCATCCTCTTTTTCGGCCTGATGCTCGCCGCCTGTAACGGGCTTGGCGGACGCACAGCGCCACCGCCGGTGGTCGCACCGCCGCCCACCGTGCAGGTGCAGCCGCCGCCGCGCGTCGAGACGCCGGCAATGCGCGATCCGGCCAATTTCTACACGCCGGCGCATATGGCGGGCGAGCAGCCGGTGCGCGTCGCGCTGCTGCTGCCGTTCAACTCGCCGCGCGACAATGTGCGGGCGCTCTCGAATGCGCTCTACAATGCCGCTCAGCTTGCGCTGTTCGAATTCAACAACGCGCAGGTCTTGCTGATCCCCAAGGCGACAGGCGGCACGGCGGGCGGCGCGCAACGCGCCACGCAGGAAGCGCTCAACGCCGGGGCCGATCTCATTCTCGGGCCGCTCTTTGCCGAGGAGGTCGCCGCCGTCGCGCCGCTGGCGGCGCAATACAATGTGCCCGTTGTCGCCTTCTCGTCGGACAGCGCGGTCGCGGGCAACGGTGTTTACCTGCTCTCCTTTCCGCTGCACGAGGATATTTCCCGCATCGTCGAATATGCGACGCTGCAGGGCATGATTTCGTTCGGCGCGCTATACCCGCAAGGCAGCTATGGCGACCGGGCGCGGGCCGAGTTCGAACGCGCGGTTTCGTCGCGCGCGGGCCAGGTGGTCGCCTCGACCTCCTATCCGGCAAGTTCGGACGGCATGTACGAACCGGCGCGGCGCCTCGCGGCGAGCTATGGCGGCGGAAATTTCCAGGCGCTGTTCCTGCCCGAAGGCGGCGCGCAGCTCAAAACCATTTCGCCGCTGCTCCCCTATTACGATCTCGATCCGCGCGAGGTGAAGTTTCTCGGCACCGGCCTTTGGGACGATCCGTCGCTGGCGCTCGAACCGCCGCTGCATGGCGGCTGGTTCCCGGCGCCGCCGCCGGAAGGCCATGCGCAATTCCTGACGCGCTACAAACGCGCCTATGGAGCGGCGACGCCGCCGCGCATCGCAAGCCTCGGCTACGACGCGGCGAGCCTTGCCGTGGCGCTGTCGACGCGGGCGCCCGGCGACCGCTTTACCGCCGAAGCGCTGACCGATCCCGACGGCTTTGCCGGTGTCGACGGCATTTTCCGGTTCATGCCCGACGGGCGCACCGAACGCGGACTTGCGGTGATGGAAGTCCGGGCCGGCGGCGCGGTCGTTGTCGATCCGGCGCCGACGAGTTTCCGTCCGCCGGTTTTCTAGGATTCGATTTTCCGGCGCTCAGGCGAGAAGCCGCGCCAGCAGCGCATCGAGAACGAGGCGGCCTTGCGGCGTGGCGCGGATGCGGTCGCCGTCGCGCAGCAGCAACCCGCCCGCGACCAGATTTGCGATGCGCGTATCGGCAAGCGGCTGCCCGGTGAGCTTCGCATAGCGCGACAGCGAGACGCCCTCCTCAAGACGCAGGCCCATCAGCATCATTTCGTCGCCCTGTGCAGCTTGCGGGATTTCTTCCGATGCTTCGATACCGTGGCCGCCCTGTTCGACCGCCTCGATCCACTGGCCGGGGGCGCGGTGCGTGCGCGTCGCGAGATGCGCCTCCCCTGCCCTGACACGTCCATGCGCGCCGGGCCCGACACCGGCATAATCGCCGTAGCGCCAGTAGACGAGATTGTGCCGGCACTCGGCGCCGGGCCTGGCATAGTTCGACACTTCGTAGGCCGCGAGGCCCGCTTCAGCGCAGATTTCGCCGGTCAATTCGTAAAGCGCGGCCGCGTCTTCTTCCGCCGGCAGAACGAATGCGCCCTTTTCATAGAGGCGCGCGAAGGCCGTGTCGGGCTCGATGGTCAGTTGATAGAGCGACAGGTGGTCGGCAGCATGGGCCAGCGCGGCGCGCAGTTCGCGTTCCCAGGTTTCGCGCGTCTGGCCGGGGCGCGCATAGATCAGGTCGAAGGAGAGGCGTGGGAAGGTTTCGCGGGCAAGCCCGATCGCGCGCAGCGCCTCGTCGGCGGTGTGCAGCCGGCCGAGAAATTTCAGTTGCACATCGTCGAGCGACTGGACGCCGAGCGAGAGGCGGTTGACGCCCGCTGCCCGATAGCCGCGAAAGCGCGCCGCTTCGACACTGGTCGGGTTTGCTTCCAGCGTCACCTCGACATCCTCGTCGACCTGCCAGAGCGCGTGGACGCGCGCCAGCACCGCCTCGACGGTCGCGACCTCCATCAGCGAGGGCGTGCCGCCGCCGAAAAAAATCGAACGCACGCGGCGCGGACCCGTCAGCCAGCGCATGTGTTCGAGCTCGCGCGTCAACGCCGCCGCCCAGCGCGCCTGATCGACCGAGGCGACGACATGGGAATTGAAATCGCAATAGGGGCATTTCGACTGGCAGAAGGGCCAATGGACATAGATGCCGAAACCCGGCCCGCGCGGATCGTCCGCCTGCGGAATTTTTTCAGCCGAAGCAGGCATCGACGAGCTGGCGGAAGGCGTGGGCGCGATGCGAGATGCCATGTTTTTTCTCCGGCTCCATTTCGCCGAAGGTGATGTCGTGGCCAGCGGCGACAAAAACCGGATCGTAGCCGAAGCCTTTGTCTCCGCGCGGCGGCCAGACGAGTTCTCCGTCCACCCTGCCCTCGAAATATTCGACGTGACCGTCGGGCCAGGCAAGCGCGAGCCCGCAGATAAAATGCGCGTGCGCGTCAACCGGTCCGGTTTCGAGCATGCCGCGGCGGAGCTTTTCCATCGCGAAGTCGAGATCCTTCGTCGGCCCGGCCCAGCGCGCCGAATAGATGCCGGGTGCGCCGTTGAGGGCGTCGACACATAACCCGCTGTCGTCGGCGAGCGCCGGCAGGTTCGCCGCTCGCGCCGCCGCTAGTGCCTTCAGCTCGGCATTTTCGCGGAAGGTCGCGCCGGTTTCTTCCGGCTCGGGCAATCCGAGTTCGGCGGCCGAGACGGTTTCGATGCCGAACGGCGCCAGCAGGTCGCCGATCTCGCGCACCTTGCCCGGATTGTGGCTCGCGACGACGAGCCTGCCGCCTGCGAGCTTGCGCGTCATGCGGAGACCGCTTCCTTCTGGCGAATGACGAGGTCGGCGATGGCCGATTTCGCCAGACCGAGCAGCGCCGAAAGTTCGTCCTCGCTGAAGGGCTCGCCCTCGGCGGTGCCCTGCACTTCGCAGATGCCGCCCTTGCCGGTGATAACGAAATTGGCGTCGGTGTCGGCGGCCGAATCCTCGGCATAATCGAGATCGACGACCGGCTGGCCCTTGTAGATGCCACAGGAAATCGCCGCGACATGGTCCTTCAGCACCGGGCCCGACAGCATCGAGCGGGCGCGCATCCATTCGATGCACTGGTGAAGCGCGACCCAGGCGCCGGTGATCGAGGCGGTGCGCGTGCCGCCATCGGCCTGCAGCACGTCGCAGTCGATCGAGATCTGGCGTGCGCCGAGCGCCCGGAGATCGACCACGGTCCGCAGCGACCGGCCGACCAGGCGCTGGATTTCCTGCGTGCGGCCCGACTGCTTGCCCTGCGCGGCCTCGCGGCGCATCCGCTCATGCGTCGAGCGCGGCAGCATGCCGTATTCGGCCGTCACCCAGCCCTTGCCGCCGCCCTTCAGGAAAGGCGGTACGCGCTCTTCGAGGCTTGCGGTGCAGAGCACATGGGTGTCGCCGAAGCGGACAAGGCAGGAACCCTCGGCATGTTTGGCGACGCCGGGCTCGAAGGAGACCTGACGCATTTCGTGGGGCTGACGGCCGGAGGGACGCATTCTCGGATTTCCAATCTGTTGCTTTCGGGATTTGCGGAGGCCTTACCTACCTTGAGCGGTGGCTTGCGTAAAGGAAGGCGGCCCGCGAATTGACGGGAGCGCCGGTGCTACCTAGATTTACCTCCCTCTTTCAATCACTTAGGGACCGGGGACAGGGAAGCACATGGTAGCCGTCAAGGATCTCAACGAGCGCTCGCGCGAGATCCTGCGCCGTGTGGTCGAGAGCTATCTCGAAACCGGCGAGCCGGTCGGCTCGCGCATCCTCTCGCGCCAGCTTCCGATCTCTCTATCGGCGGCCTCGATCCGCAATGTGATGTCCGATCTCGAGGCGCTGGGGCTGATCTTCTCGCCGCATACCAGCGCCGGACGGCTGCCGACCGAGGCCGGGCTGCGGATGTTCGTCGACGGGCTGCTCGAAATCGGCGACCTGTCGGACGAGGAACGCCAGTCGATCGAGCGCCAGGTGATGGGCTCGCACAAGAATGTCGAGGATGTGCTGGACGAGGCCTCGAAGCTGCTGTCGGGCCTCTCCCATGCGGCCGGCTTCGTCGTCGCGCCGACCTATGATGCGGCGCTGAAGCATCTCGAATTCGTGCCCATCGACAATGAACGGGCGCTGGTCGTCATCGTCACCGAGGGCGGCGCGGTCGAGAACCGCGTCATCGAAATCCCCAAGGGGCTGACGCCCTCGGCGCTGGCCGAAGCCACCAACTATCTCAACGCGCAGTTGCGCGGCAAGACGCTGGACGAGGCGAAGGCGCATCTCGCCCGCGAAATGGAAACGCGCAAGGCCGAACTCAACGAGCTGACCGCCAAGGTGATCGAGGCGGGGCTTGCGACCTGGTCGGGCACCAACGGCGGCGGCAACGACCCGCTCGGCAAATCGCTGATCGTGCGCGGGCGCTCGCGGCTGCTTGAGGACGTGCATGCGATGGAGGACCTCGAACGCATCCGCCTCCTTTTCGACGATCTCGAAAACAAGCGCGATCTCGTGCAGTTGCTGGGGCTTGCCGAGCAGGCCGACGGGGTGCGCATCTTCATCGGCTCGGAGAACAAGCTCTTTTCGCTGTCGGGCTCATCGCTGATCGTCAGCCCCTATATGGACGCCCAGCAGCATGTGGTGGGCGTGCTCGGCGTGATCGGGCCGACGCGGCTCAATTACGCGCGCGTCATTCCAATGGTCGACTACACGGCCAAGCTGGTCGGCCGGCTGATCAATTAGGGCAGGGCGCGTGAGACATGCTGCCGGGTTGACATATCGGCCCCCGGCGCGCACATGCACTCGCCGGAAGAGCCGATAAACGACGTGGACGCGAGACGAAGCCCCATGAGCGACGAAAACAGCAAACCCGACACCGGAACGCCCGAAACAGCCGCAAAACTGGCCGAAACGCTGGCGGCCGAGCCTGCCCGGCAGGGCGAGGCGGCCGACGCCGCGGCGCCCGGGACGGTCGAGGCCGGACCGGACGCAGCAGCGCTTCAGACCGAGATCGCCGATCTGAAGGACCGGCTGCTCAGGGTCGCGGCCGAAATGGAAAACACCCGCAAGCGCGCCGAGCGCGACAAGGCGGATGCGTCGCGCTATGCGGCAGCCAATTTCGCCCGCGACATGCTGCAGGTTTCCGACAATCTGCGCCGCGCCGTCGCGACGCTGAAGGACGACGAGCGCGACGGCGCCGCCGAAAGCGTCAAGGCGATGATCGAAGGCGTCGAGATGACCGAGCGGCAATTGCTGTCGATCTTCGAGCGCCACGGGATTCGCGAAATCACCCCGCAACCGGGCGAGCGCTTCGACCCGAACCTGCATGAAGCGATGTTCGAGGTGCCCGGCACCGAACATCCGGCGGGCAGTGTCGTCCATGTGCTCGAAGCCGGCTACACGATCGGCGAACGGCTGCTGCGCGCCGCGCGGGTCGGCGTCGCCAAGGCGGAGGGCGCCGAGAAGGGCGCCAATGTCGACACGACGGCCTGAAAAAGCGAAGCTCCACCCTCATCGCATGCCTTGAAACCGGCGATGCGCGAGTCCATAATTATAACGCTGTTATAGACTGGACAGGGGAGGAGGCGGATCATGCTCGAACTTTGGGCTGCGGCGGCATTTTTTCTGGCGATACATCTCGTGATCGCGGGCTCGGGACTCAGGGGCCGGATTGTCGGCATCATCGGCGAGAAGCCTTATCTCGGGCTATTCTCGCTCGCCTCGCTTGGCGGCATCGTCTGGCTGGTGATGGCCTATAACGCGGCGGTGCTCGGCCCCAACCCGCTTTACTGGGCGGCGCCGCTCTGGACGCTGCATCTGTCGCCGCTCGTCATTCTCATCGCCGCCTTCTTCGCCGTTGTCGGCGTCACGACGCCCAATCCGACGGCGGCCGGCGCCGAGGCGCTGGCGGCCGACCCGAAAACGGTCAAGGGCATGCTGCGGATCACGCGGCATCCCTTCCTCTGGGGTGTCGCGGTCTGGGCAGGCTGGCATGTGCTCGTTAACGGCGACCAGGCGGCGATCATTTTCTTCGGCACCTTCGCGCTACTGGCCATACTCGGCACCTTCTCGATCGACGACAAGCGCGAGAAGAAACTGGGCGAAGGCTGGCGTGATTTCGCGTCGAAGACCTCCAACCCGCCTTTCCTGGCGATTATCGCCGGGCGCAACACATTGAAGCCCGGCGAACTTGGCTGGTGGCGAATCCTTGCCGCACTCGTCGTGTTCGGGGCCTTGTTTTACGGGCACTTATGGGCTTTCGGCGTTTCGCCGGTGCCGGGCTGGTATCCCTACTGACGAAACTCACGCGGGCTTCGTCACGCGGCGCAAGGTCAGGTTGATGCGGCCGCCGCCGGGGACGAGTTGCGAGGAGCCGGAAATCACACGGTCGACGCCGTGAAAGCGCAGGCGCGACGGGCCGCCCATCACCAGTACGTCGCCGGAGGAGAGTCTGAAGCTTTTCGATTTGTCGCCGCGGGCGAATCCGCCGACGCGAAAAACACAGGTGTCGCCCAGCGAAACCGAAACGACTGGCGCGTCGAGCGCCGCTTCGTCCTCGTCGCGGTGGAGACCCATGCGGGCCTTCGGCTCCTCGTAGAGATTGACCAGGCAGCATTCGGGCGGCGCCGGCCAGGCCGCCACTTCGTCCCAAAGGCCGAGTAGGGCCTTGGGTATGGCCGGCCAGGGGGCGCCATTAACTTCGTCCGTTGACGCATAGCCATAGCCGTCCGGTCGCGAGACCCAGCCGAGGGGCCCGAAATTGGTCTGGCGGATCGACCAGGGTTTTCCGCTGCGCGGCATTTTCGGGCGATAGGGCGGGGCGCGCTCGAAGGCCTGCGCAAGCTCGATGACAAGCGCCTTTTGGGCCGCCTCATCCAGATGGCGCGGATAGAGCGTCAGACCTTCAAATTCCGTTTCGACCGGTTTCATGGCGGGCAGTCCAGCGGCAAAAACGGGCCTCGCTTTTTGGCAGTTATAGTGTCATATTATCGGGTGCCGGGCGGCAAGCGCGCGGCTTCGGGGCAGAGGGGGTGTGCCATGATCAGGATTATCGGAATTTTGCTGGCGGCGGCGATGCTGTCGGGCTGCGCGGCGGTTGCCATGCAGGGTGCAACGCGGGCGGGCGACAATGCCCGCATTCTCGCGAACGAGGATGCGGCCGCGGCCGGCGACGTCGAGGCGCAGATGAAGATGGGCGACAGCCATTGCTGCACCATCGCAGGGTCGGCCGGCGTTCTCAACAACCAGAAGGCGACCGAGTGGTATTGCAAGGCCGCGAAGGCCGGCGATCCGCGCGCCAAATACGAGCTCGGGCGCATCTATTCGGGCGATCTCGTGCGCGGCATGAACGCGCCGGCGAAACTCGGCGCTCTGGTGACGACGCAGCACGAGAACAAGCCGCTGGCACTGATGTGGTTCAACCTCGCGGCCGAGGCCGGCAACAAGGACGCGGCGGAAGAGGCCGCGGATCTCCGCGGCGACATGACGGCCGCCGAACGGATGCAGGCGAGCCTGCGCCAGAAGGACTGGGAAACCCAGGCCTGCGAATGGAACGCGGTCTATCCGGACAACCAGCTTTAGGGTTCCGAACAGATCGAGTGCTGACGGACGGCGGGTGGGTACGCGCCGTCCGTTTTGCGTTTTGCCGCTGCCGAAAAGAGCCCGGGTTCCAAAAGGGAATGTGCAGCAGTACCCCCTGAGTCCCAAAAGCCTCGCCCGCTGTGGCCATATTGCCGCATCAACGCTTGCGGGGCGTGAAACCCAAACCTATATACAGCGCAACCGTTTCAACCCCCGGACGCCGGGGGGCTTTGAGGGCCCGCCCTTGGGGAGCCCTTGCGCCCGCCGGGACGGACAAACCCTTTTCAGGGGGCCGGTTTCGACCGGAAGCGCCCGCACGGGCGCATCCGGAAAACCCTGTGGGCGCCAAATGTGGCCCGCCCGGCCCGCCGCAACGTGAGGACCAAGACAATGGCTAAAGTCATCGGTATCGACCTCGGCACAACCAATTCCTGCGTCGCCGTGATGGAAGGCAAGACCGCCAAGGTGATCGAGAACGCCGAAGGCGCGCGCACCACGCCCTCCATGGTCGCCTTTACCGCCGACGGCGAGCGTCTGGTCGGACAATCCGCCAAACGCCAGGCCGTCACCAATCCTTCCAACACACTCTTTGCCATCAAGCGCCTGATCGGCCGCTCCTACGAAGATCCCACCACCCAGAAAGACAAGGGCATGGTGCCCTACAACATCGTCAAGGCACCGAACGGCGACGCCTGGGTGGAAGCGCATGGCGAAAAATATTCGCCGTCGCAGATTTCCGCTTTCATCCTGCAGAAGATGAAAGAGACGGCCGAAAGCTATCTCGGCGAAAAGGTCGAGAAGGCCGTCATCACCGTTCCCGCCTATTTCAACGACGCCCAGCGCCAGGCGACGAAAGATGCCGGCAAGATCGCGGGCCTCGAAGTGCTGCGCATCATCAACGAGCCGACGGCCGCCGCACTCGCCTACGGTCTCGACAAGAAGGAGGGCGAGCTGATCGCGGTTTACGACCTCGGCGGCGGCACCTTCGACGTCTCGATCCTCGAAATCGGCGACGGCGTCTTCGAAGTGAAGTCGACCAATGGCGACACGTTCCTCGGCGGCGAGGATTTCGACATGCGTCTCGTCAACTATCTCGCCGACGAATTCAAGAAAGAGAACGGCATCGACTTGCGCGGCGACAAGCTGGCGCTGCAACGTCTGAAGGAAGCGGCCGAGAAAGCCAAGATCGAACTTTCTTCCTCGACGCAGACCGAAGTCAATCTGCCGTTCATCACCGCGGATGCGAGCGGTCCGAAGCATCTCACCATGAAGATCACGCGCGCCAAGCTCGAAGCGCTTGTCGAGGACCTGATCCAGCGCACGATCGACCCGTGCAAGGCGGCGCTGAAAGACGCCGGCGTCACAGCCGGACAGATCAACGAAATCGTGCTGGTCGGCGGCCAGTCGCGCATGCCGAAAATCCGCGATGCGGTCAAACAGTTCTTCGGCAAAGAGCCGAACAAGAGCGTCAACCCGGATGAAGTGGTTGCCATGGGCGCCGCGATTCAGGCCGGCGTGCTGCAGGGCGACGTCAAGGACGTGCTGCTGCTCGACGTGACGCCGCTGTCGCTCGGCATCGAAACGCTGGGCGGCGTGTTCACACGCCTCATCGACCGGAACACGACGATCCCGACCAAGAAAGCGCAGGTGTTCTCGACAGCGGAAGACAATCAGTCGGCGGTGACGATCCGCGTCTTCCAGGGCGAGCGCGAAATGGCGGCCGACAACAAGCTGCTCGGCCAGTTCGATCTGGTCGGCATTCCGTCGGCGCCGCGCGGCGTGCCGCAGATCGAAGTCGCGTTCGATATCGACGCCAACGGCATCGTCATTGTGTCGGCGAAGGACAAGGCGACCAACAAGGAACAGACCATCCGCATCGAAGCGTCGGGCGGGCTTTCGGAAGCCGACATCGAAAAGATGGTCAAGGACGCCGAGGCGCATGCCGAGGAAGACAAGAAGCGGCGCGCGGAGGCGGAAACCCGCAATCATGGCGAGGCGCTTGCCAACTCGACCGAGAAGATGCTGGCCGAGAACGCCGACAAGGTGCCGGCCGATGTGAAGAGCGAAGTCGAGGCGGCGCTCGAAGCGCTGAAGACCGCGCTGAAAGACGGCGACAGCGACGATATCAAGGCGAAGACCGACGCGCTGACGCAGGTGTCGATGAAGCTCGGCGAAGCACTCTACAAGGCCGCGCAGGCCGACGCGCAAGCGGACGAAGCCGCGGGCGGCGATGCCGAAGGCCGCGACGAGAATGTCGTCGATGCCGACTTCGAGGAAGTCGACGACGACAAGAAAGACCAAGGCAAGTCCGCCTGATCCGGGGCCTCGAAATGACGCCCTTTTTCTCCACACAAGATGCCGGACGGGCGCGCGCAGGCGCGCCCGTGACGGCCGTTCCTTGCTCACGGTGATCTTCGATGTCGAAGCGTGATTTTTACGACGTCCTGGGGGTCGGCCGCGATGCGAGCGCGGATGAGCTGAAAAAGGCCTATCGCAGTCTCGCCAAGAAATATCACCCCGACCAGAACCAGGGCGACAAGGAAGCCGAGCAGCGCTTCAAGGAGCTCAACGAAGCCTATGACGCGCTGAAGGACGAACAGAGCCGCGCGGCTTACGACCAGTTCGGTCATGCGGCGTTCGACGGCGGGATGGGCGGCGGACGCGGGCGGCCCGGCGGCGGCATGGGCGGCTTTGCCGGCGGCGCCTCGATGTCGGATATATTCGACGATCTCTTCGGCGAATTCATGGGCGGCCGGCGCGGCCCGCGCGGCGGCGACGGCGGCCGCATGCGCGGCCACGACCTGCGCTACAATATGGAAATCGATCTCGAGGAAGCATTCGAGGGCAAGAAGGCGCAAGTGCGTGTGCCCTCGTCGGTCGCCTGCGAGACCTGCAACGGGTCGGGCGCCGCACCCGGATCGAGCCCCGTCACCTGCACGACCTGCCAGGGCCATGGCAAGGTGCGCGCCTCCCAGGGCTTCTTCACCATCGAACGCACCTGCCCGACATGCCACGGGCGCGGACAGACCATCGACAAGCCGTGCACCGCCTGTCACGGACAGGGCCGCGTCGAGAAGGAACGCACGCTGTCGGTCAACATTCCGGCCGGCGTCGAGGACGGGACGCGCATCCGGCTTGCCGGCGAGGGCGAGGCCGGGATGCGCGGCGGGCCGGCGGGCGATCTCTACATTTTCCTGTCGGTCAAACCACACCGGCTCTTCGAGCGCGACGGCGCCGACCTTTTCTGCCGCGTGCCGATTTCGATGGCGACGGCGGCGCTTGGCGGCGAAATCGAGGTGCCGACGCTGGGCGGCAAGCGGGTGAAGGTGAAAGTGCCTGAAGGCGCGCAGACCGGCCGCCAGTTCCGCCTGAAGGCCAAGGGCATGCCGGTCGTCAATTCGCGCGAGACGGGCGACCTTTATATCCAGATCACGGTCGAGACGCCGGTCCAACTCAACAAGAAGCAAAAAGAGCTGCTGAAAGAGTTCGAAACCGCGTCGAGCGACAGTAACAACCCGGAAAGCTCCGGCTTCTTCGCCAAGGTCAAGGAGTTCTGGGACGGCTTCCAGAGCTGAGGCTTTGCGCTATCCTTCAAGGGCTCCGCCGACATCCCGGCGGGGCTTTTTTCGTGGGCGCTCGGCACATGCAAAATCATCTCCTGCCGGTGGCGCTGCTCGTCGCCTCGAATGTCTTCATGACCTTCGCCTGGTACTGGCATCTCAAATTCAGGACCATGCCGATCCTGACGGTCATTCTGATCAGTTGGGGGATTGCGCTGGCCGAATACATGCTGGCGGTGCCGGCCAACCGGATCGGCTATCAGGTCTACACGGCCGCCCAACTCAAGACGATCCAGGAAGTCATCACGCTGACGGTTTTCGTCGGCTTTTCGGCCTTCTATCTCGGGCAGGGGCCGACCTGGAACACGCTGATCGGCTTTTCGCTGATCGCGCTCGGGGCTTATTTCGTCTTTCGGGGCTGATGGTGGGCTGCTATAGAGCCCCAAACGCTTGGAACGATCGACATGGCGGCTGACATCAAAATCGCGGTGACGGGGGCGGGCGGCCGGATGGGCCGGACGCTGACCCGGCTCATCCACGAAACGGCGGGGCTGGCGCTTGCCGGCGGCATCGAGGCCGAAGGTTCGTCCCATCTCGGCGCCGATCTCGGGACGCTTGCCGGCCTCGCGCCGCTCGGCCTGGCCGCGACCGCGGACGCGCTTTCCGTCATCAAGGATGCCGACGCGCTGGTCGATTTCTCGGTGCCGGCGGCGAGCGTCGAATTCGCGGCGCTGACGGCGCAGGCGCGGATCGTCCATGTGATCGGCACGACGGGGTTCTCGGAGGCCGACGAGGAGCGGATCGCGGCGGCGGCGCGGCATGCGACCGTGATCAAGGCCGGAAACATGAGCCTCGGGGTCAATCTTCTGGCGGCGCTGGTGCGGCAGGCGGCACACGCACTCGATGCGTCCTGGGACATCGAGATCGTCGAAATGCATCACCGTCACAAGGTCGACGCACCTTCGGGCACGGCGCTGCTGCTCGGGCAAGCAGCGGCGGAGGGGCGCGGCATCTCGCTCGGCAATCATTCAGAGCGCGGGCGCGACGGGCTGACCGGCGCGCGCGCGGAAGGCGCGATCGGCTTTGCCTCGCTTCGCGGTGGCTCCGTCGTCGGCGACCATCAGGTGATCCTTGCCGGCGAACACGAGCGGATCGTGCTCGGCCACATTGCCGAGGATCGCGGCATCTTCGCGCGCGGCGCATTGAAGGCCGCCCAATGGGGGCAGGGCAAGGGGCCCGGTCTTTTCAGCATGGCCGACGTGCTCGGCATAAAATAATCCGTCTACAGATAAATACGGGAGCGCGACTTGTCGAACCTGCTTGTGCTTGTCCGCCACGGACAAAGCGAATGGAACAAGAAGAATCTTTTCACCGGCTGGCGCGATCCGGGCCTGACCGAACAGGGCGTCGCCGAGGCGCACGAGGCGGGGCAGGCGATGAAGGCGCGCGGCCTCGTGTTCGATGTGGCCTTTACCTCCGTGCTCGGTCGCGCGCAGGAAACCAACCGTATCATGCTTGAGGAACTCGGGCAGACGGATATCGAGATCGTGGAGGATCAGGCGCTGAACGAGCGCGACTATGGCGACCTGTCGGGCCTGAATAAAGACGATGCGCGCGAGAAGTGGGGCGAGGAACAGGTGCATATCTGGCGGCGTTCCTACGACGTGCCGCCGCCGGGCGGCGAGAGCCTGAAGATGACCGCCGAGCGTGTGCTGCCTTACTACGAAAGCACGATCCTGCCGCGCTTGCTGAAGGGCGAACGGGTGCTTGTCGCCGCGCATGGCAACAGCCTGCGGGCGCTCGTGATGCTGCTCGACAAGCTGAGCCAGGACGAGGTGCTGGCGCTCAACATCGCGACCGGCGCGCCGATCGTCTATGAACTCGACGGCAAGGGCAATGTGCTGAAAAAGGAAATGCTGATCGAGCGCGAAGCGCATTAAGCCGGACGGGCGGCCTTTTGCGCCGCCAGCGCGGCTTCGAGGGCGCGGGCGAAATCCTGCCGTTCGGGCGGCGAGAGGAACGACGCGATTTCCAGCGCCTGACCGTGGCTCAGCAGATGAAGATGGGTCGACTTGTCGGGATTTTCCTTCAGCGCGAGACGCACCCAATAGGGCTGGAAGCTGAAGGCGCGGGCGCGGCCTTTGGCATCGACACGGCGGACACGCAATTCCCCATCCGATAATTGTACCGTTTCATGGGCGCGCGCCGCGCGGTAGTTGGCGCGGAAAGCCCACCAGACCAGCAGCACCTCAAGACCGCAAAAGCCGAAGACCGGCCAGGCGCCCTTGGCCATGAAGATCGCGCCGGCGGTGAAATTGACCGCCGCGACGATGCCCATCACAATGAAGAAGCCCTTGCGCGACAATGATCTGTGCGGCGTCAGCAGGGCGTTGAAATGCAGCGGCGGCGCGAGCGGCGCGGCAGGAGCGTCGGCGGGTCTGGCGGTGGCGGCGGTCATGGGCCGACGTTAGATCGCCGCGGCGGTGCCTGCAATGCGGCCTTGCGGCGCGGGCGCGTTATGGCCAAAGTCTCGGGCAACCATGCCGATGAAGAAACCCGAGATCGAGGAGTTTTTCCGCCGCCTTTCGGCCGCCCTGCCGGCGCCCGAAACCGAACTCAAATATATCAACACCTATACGCTGCTGGTGGCCGTGGTGCTGTCGGCGCAGGCGACGGATGTCGGCGTCAACAAGGCGACCGAAAAGCTCTTCAAGATCGCCGATACGCCGCAAAAGATGCTGAAGCTCGGCGAGGCGGGGCTGACGCAGCACATCAAGACCATCGGGCTCTATCGCAACAAGGCAAAAAACGTCATCGCGCTGTCGCATCTGCTGATCGAGCGGCATGGCGGCGCGGTGCCGCGCGACCGCGAGGCGCTGCAGGCCTTGCCCGGCGTCGGGCGCAAGACCGCCAATGTGGTGCTCAACGTCGCCTTCGGCGAACCGACCATCGCGGTCGACACGCATATCTTCCGCGTCTCGAACCGGACCGGTCTTGCACCCGGCAAGGATGTGCTGGCGGTCGAGCTGAAACTCGAAAAGGCGGTGCCGGCGGCCTATCGCCTGCACGCGCATCACTGGCTGATCCTGCATGGGCGCTATGTCTGCAAGGCGCGAAAGCCCGATTGTCCGGCCTGCGCCGTTGCCGATCTCTGCCAGTTCAAGGCGAAGACGACCGTCGCCTGACGCCTCACGACACCGGCGTGTTGCGCCGGGCCATCACCGCCGCGAGACAGGCCGATTTGTCGGCCGCTCCGCCTTCGAGCTTGCGGGCGTCGACATGGCGCGCGCCGAGCGCGCCGGACGGGGTCTTGTAGAAATAGACGAAGAGGCTGCAATCGCCGCCGGCATATTGCCAGACCTCGGCCTGAGGTTCGCTGCGGCGGAAATCGGGCGCGCCGAGGCGCGCGGAAATAGCCGACGGCGCCGCGCCGACAAGGCTTGCCGGCGTCAAGCCGCCCGGCGGGAGCGACGCCATGGCGCCGCCGCGCGCATCGATGCCGGCGCCGGGCGCCGTTTCGCAGGCGGCGAGCAGCAGCGGCAGCAGCACGATCAGAACGCGCTTCATGCGAAGCCCTCCGGATTGGCGATTTTCTTGTAGGTATGGACCATCAGGATGGTGCCGAAGAGCGGTGCAAAGAGATTGAGAACCGGCACGGTTGCAAAAAGCGCAACGAGAATGCCGGCGGCGAGGATGCGGGTGCGGTGACGGCGACGCCGCGCAACGGCGTCGGCCGGCGCCAGGTGACGCAACGCCACCAGCTCGAAATATTCGCGGCCGATCAGATAGCCGTTGACGACCCAGAAGAGGAAAATGTTGACGACCGGGATCAGGTAGAACGGCAGAACCAGCAGATTGACCGCGATCAGCACGATGGTGAAACGCAGCGCAATGACCAGCGACTGCCAGAAGGGCTGGTCGCTTCCCGGCGGATCGGATGGATAGGCCGTTTCCTCAGTGCGCGCCGCGACCTTTTCGAGAAAGAGGCCGGCAACCAGCGAGACGACCGGATGCACCAGCGGGATCAGCACAATGACGGCCAGAAACCGCGCGGCGATGGCGACGACCGTATCGATCCAGCCGATGCCGAATTCGGGCAGCGTGGCGAGCGCCCATTGCAGTCCGGCGCCGAACAGCACCAGCACCAGCAACGTCAGCCCCAGCGACAGCCACATGACGCGGCGGAAGGGGGCGGAGAAGGTTTCCCGCAAGGCGCGCGCGGCATCGGACAGCATGATTTCAATCTCCGTGCATCGCCAGTCTGCGCAAACCATATGGACCGGCGCCCGACAGAATGCCCGGGCAGGGCGAGCGGGTCGAGACGCAATGTCACAACCGGGATCTCAACCGGGCCAATGTCCGCAGATGACGGCGTTTTTGGACATATGGGGCAGGTTCCCTATACTCCGGCCCGAACCCTCCCTGAACTTCAATAAATTCCGAGGACCATGACCGATCTCAAATATGACGTTGCCGGCATCGGCAATGCGCTGGTCGACGTTATCGCCGACGCCGACGACAAATTCCTGACCGCCAACGGCATCGAAAAAGGCTCGATGACGCTGATCGACGACAAGCGCGCCGACGATCTCTATGGCCGCATGGGCCAGGCGGTCGAAATGTCGGGCGGCTCCTGCGCCAACACCATCGCGGGGCTCGCCTCGCTCGGCGGCAAGGGTGCTTTTTTCGGCAAGGTCAAACGCGACCAGCTCGGCGACGTCTTCATGCACGACATCGCGGCGCTGGGCGCCGACTTCCCGGCAAAGCCCGCAACTGCCGGCGCGCCGACGGGGCGCTGCCTGATCCTCGTGACGCCTGACGCTCAGCGCAGCATGAATACCTTTCTCGGCGCGGCGCAGAAGCTCGGACCCGACGACATCGACGAAGCGACAATCCGCGCTGCCGCCATCACCTATATGGAAGGCTATCTGTGGGACCAGCCGGACGCCAAGCAGGCTTTCCTCAAGGCCGCGAAGATCGCACATGACGCCGGGCGTCTCGTCTCGCTGACGCTGTCGGACAGTTTCTGCGTCGACCGCTACCGCGAAGAGTTCCGCCGTCTGGCAAAAGACGAGGTCGACCTGCTGTTTGCCAACGAGGCCGAAATCCTGTCGCTCTACCAGACGGATGTGTTCGACGATGCGCTGCAGAAAGTGCGCGCCGACTGCAAGTTCGCGGCGCTGACGCGTTCGGAGGCTGGCGCGGTCATTGTCGCCGATGGCGAAGTGCATGTGGTCGATGCCGACAAGGTTTCGAAGGTTGTCGACACGACGGGCGCGGGCGATCTCTTCGCCGCCGGTTTCCTCTACGGGCTTACGCGCGGCAAGGACCCGGTGACATGCGGGCGGCTCGGCGCGATGGCGGCGGCCGAAGTGATTTCGCATTACGGACCGCGGCCGCAGGTTTCGCTGGCGAAACTCGCGAAGGAAAAAGGTCTCGCCTGAGCTTCAGATCTTCCTGAGGTACACGTCGCGGATGCGGTGGTCGTCGCCCTTGCGCAGGATCAGGTCGGCGCGCTGGCGCGTCGGCAGGACGTTGCGGTGGAGATTGGCGAGGTTGATCGAGGTCCAGATCGCATCCGCCGTTTCGACCGCTTCCGCTTCGCTCAGCTTCGAATAGCGGTGGAAGTAAGCGGCCGGGTCCTTGAACGAGGTGCGGCGCAGGCTCAGGAAGCGCTCGATATACCAGCGCCGGATCGCTTCCTCGTCGGCGTCGAGGTAAATCGAGAAGTCGAAGAAATCCGAAACGAAAGGCTGCGGATCGTCGCCATCGGCCGGCTTCCAGGGCTGCAGCACGTTCAACCCTTCGACGACCAGAATGTCGGGCTGGTCGACGGTTACGGTTTCACCGTCGAGAATGTCGTAGGTGAAGTGCGAATAGACCGGCGCCTCGACGCGGGGCGAGCCCGCTTTCACATCGGACAGGAAGCGCAGCAAGCGTTTGATGTCGAAGCTTTCGGGAAAGCCCTTGCGCTGCATCAGGCCGCGTTCCTCGAGCACCTTGTTCGGATAGAGAAAGCCGTCGGTGGTGATGAGGTCAACCTTGGGATGATTGGGCCAGCGCGCCAGCAGCGTGCGCAGGATGCGCGCCGTGGTCGACTTGCCGACCGCGACCGAACCGGCGACGCCGACGATGTAGGGCACCTTGTCCTGGTCGCGGCCGAGAAAATCCGAAGTGACGCGGTAGAGTTCCTGCATCTCGCCGACATAGAGATTGAGCAGGCGCGAGAGCGGCAGAAAAATTTCCGACACTTCGTCGAGCGAGATGCGCTCGCCGAAGCCGCGCAGCTCTTCAAGCTCGGCCTCGGAAAGCGGCAGCGGCGTGTCCTTGCGCAAATCGCCCCAGGCTTGCGAGGTGAAATGGCGATAGGGCGAAAGAAGCGTTGTGTCGGTGCCGCTCAAAGGCATGGGCCGGTTTCCGCTACGGAGGTCAATGAAATCAGCTCGGTTCTCAGATCGGTTTTCAGCTCGGTTTTCTGGCGGCTTTTTCGTCGAGGCCGGACTGACCTTCACGCCGCGCCAGCTCGGCATAGACATCGGCGGGATCGATTTCGAGCGCTGCGAGAAGCACCAGCCAGTGATAGAGGAGATCGGCGCTTTCGGAGACGGTCGCCTCGGCATCGCCCTGCATCGCGGCGATGACGGTTTCGACCATCTCTTCACCGAGTTTCTGCGCGCACCGGGGCACACCGCCGGCGAGCAGCTTGGCGGTCCATGACGAAGCGGCATCGGCGCCCTTGCGGGCGGCGATCGTCGCGAACAGTCGATCAAGCTGGCTGGCGTCTGCGGCCATGCGCGGCAGGCTCCGGAAGCGTTAACACAATCCGGCGGAGGCCCGAAACGGCGCCCGCGCGGCGGCTTTGCGTAGCAGATTTGGGGCCCGGAGGCCAGCAGCGGGGAAGGGGGCGGATTAGAGCCGGGTCGAGAGACTGGTGCCGGACAATTCGCCGGTCTTGGCGCCGTCGCGGCGGGCGTCCTTCATCTCGGCGCCGCGCAGATCGGCGCCGCGAAGGTCGGCGCCCAGCAGATTGGCGCGCAACAGGATCGCGTCGGTGAAGTCGGCCGCGGCGAGAAAGGCATTCTCGAAATTGACGTCGGCGAGGATCGTTTCGCGGAAAACAGCGCCCGCCAGCACCGCGCGTGAAAAGTCGGTTCGCGACAGGTCCATGCGGGCAAAGTCCGCCCGATGACCTTTTTGCTGACCCGTCTGGATCCAGAGCATGTGATCGGCCAGGATTTTTGCCATGCGTTCGGGCCCCGGCGCGGTACGCGGTTTCACGGAGCGCATCATGTCGCCGCGCAAGGCCGTCGCCTCATCAAGGACGGCGCGGCGGAAATCGGCATCGGCAAGGTTCGCGCCCGACAGTTCGACGCCTTTCAATTCGGCGCCAGCGAAACTCGCGCCGCGCAGATCGGCGCCCTGCAGGCTCGTGCCCGACATGGCCGCGCCATCGAAATTGGCGTCGAGCAGTTTGCATTCGGTCATGTTGGTGCCGTACATGCGCGCGCCGCGGAAACTCGAATTTTCCTTGCCGACCGGCGCGGAGGCGCCGCGCCGAATGACGGCGCCACGGCGCAGATCGGCACCTTCCAGACGCGCACCCTCAAGTTCGGCGTTTTCGAATTGCGCGCCGCGCAGATCGGCGCGTGCAAAATCGGTGCGCGTCAGATTGGCGCCATCGAAATTGGCACTGAAGAGATTGGCGCCGGCGAAATGCGAATCCTCGAGATTGGCGCCGGTAAAGTCGCAGCCGATGAAATGACCGTGTGAGAAATTGAGGTTGCGGAAGTCGAGACCCGAGAGGTCGCATTCCTTCATGATCACGCACCAGCCATTGGGTACGCCTTTCATATAGCGGGTGTGGAGATCGCTCAGGCGCTTCAGCGCTTCCTGGCTGATGCGACGGCCGACGATGGCATGCGGCTCGCCCGATTTACGCCCCGGCGCAGGTTCGCGCTCGATCGCAACCATTCGCGGCGCATTGCTCGAACTCTCGGACATCGATACACAACCCTCGCATACAGCGTCGCCGCGCGACGCGCGACGTTCAACCCGGACCGCGATGCTAGCCCGGCTCTTTTCACATTTGCTTAACGGTGCGGTGCGATGGGGCGAAAAGCCACAAAATCGCTGTTTTTTCTTCGTACCGCTTCGGGACGATGACGGAAAATCAGTCCTGCCAGAAAGCGTCGGCTTCGCGGAAGCGCCGCCACAGCCTGAGCGCGCCCTTCCAGTCCTTGGCGGCGCGCTTTTCCGACCAGGCGAAAATGCGGGCGGAGGCCTCGGCGCTGTCGGGCGCGGCGAGCGGTCCGTCGAGAATGAGATGCGCGGTCGCGACGTCGTTCAGACCGCCGAACACGTCCTGAAGCTGCGAGAGATGTTTGACATAGGGCTTTGCCGCATCGTTGCCGAAAAGCGACGAAAAGAAATGCAGCGCGTAGCGAAATTTTTTCAACCGCTTGCGCAGTTCGTGACGGCTCTCAAGATCGAGCGTTTCGATTTCGCGGCCGAGCTTGACGACGCTGGCGAGACGGCGGTCGAGCGCTTCGACCGCGAAGTCGCGCGCCAGACGCGGTGCCTTGCGTTTGACGCGCCAGCCGCGCCCGGCAAGGAAGAGGCCGTATTCGAGAAGGAAGCGCGTGTAACGGCGCGACGTCAGTGCGTCGCGAGCGCGCGCCCATGCGTCTTCACGCGCGGCCTCGGCACGATCCAGAAGTCGAGACAGGCTTTCATCGCGCGGTGTCACGGAGGCGAGAATTTCATCGACGAAGACATCGAGGTCGCGCGCGGCCCCAAGCTCGTTTGCGAGCCACTTTGCTTCCTCGGCCAGCCTGTCGGCCATGCCGCCGCCGATGGCGGGACGAAACACGGCCAGCGCCGAGCGCGCGCGGCGCAGCGCCACCCGCATCTGGTGCAGCGCTTCGGGAAGGCGGGCCTCGATGGTCGCCGCTTCGTTCGAGGTCAGATGCACGAGACAGTGCCGCAGCACTGTCGCATAGACGTCTTCGAGCTCCGCTTCCGGCGCGAGCGTCAACGTTTCGGCTTTGACGGCGGCCGGCGCTTTGGGATGGAGCAGCGCAAAGCCGCGCTCCGACTTGCTCTCGAAACCGACGCGCAGCGCCGCGATGTCGTTGAGATCGAGCGCCAGCCTGTAGAGGCTTTCGGGCGAGCCTTCCTTCAGTTCCAGCTCGATTTCGCTGACCGGCAATTCCCTGGTCTTGCCGGCGCGTAGCGCGCCTTTGTCGAGCGCCAGTTCGATGACATCGCCTTCCGGCGTGGTCAGGTTGTGAATGGTACGGCGAATGTCGCTGACGAGGCGCGGCGCAATGGGGCGGCCGTTTGCGAGTTTCTGGATGCGCGACTTCAAACCGGCGGGCAGCTTGTTGAGATCGGGACCATCGGCGCCGCGCGGCAGCCGCGCTTCGTATTCGCCGGTATCGCGGGCGAGCGCCCCCGTCTCGCCGCCGGAAAATCCGGTGTCGGTTTTCAACGTCTGCAGACAAGCGCCGCCCGACTGCCGCAACCGCAAGGCCAGGCCGTGACCTCCGAGCGCCAGATCGTCGGTATCGAAATAGATCGAATGCAAATGCTTGCCGCTGCCACGGCCACTCTTCAGCCGCATCAGGGCCGGCGCGCGGCGGACGCGTTCCAGCTCGGCAGGTTCGCAGACCAGCTTCAGTTCGATTTCGCGGTCAGACATTCAATTGCTGCTTCGCGCCGCTCCCCGGGGGTGAAGTGTCACGCCGATACGCAAGCAGGCGCATTCTGCCGGGCAGCATGACGGCGCGCAATTGTCACATTTGCGATTTCGGCGCGTTATGCCGGGGCTGCGACATTTACCCACAGGATCAATGGCGTGTTCGCGCGACGGATATACAAGATGTTGAATCCGTCCTAGAGGCGGACTGCAACACCTGCCGCCGCCATATGCGCCTTGGCCTCACCGATCGTGTATTCGCCGAAATGAAAGATCGAGGCGGCCAGCACCGCGCTTGCGTGACCGTCGCGGACGCCCTCGACCAGATGGTCGAGTGTGCCGACGCCGCCCGAGGCGATGACCGGAACGGAGACCGCGTCCGACACGGCGCGGGTCAGCGCGATGTCGAAGCCGGATTTCGCGCCGTCGCGGTCCATCGAGGTCAGCAGGATTTCGCCGGCCCCGAGTTCGGTCACCTTGACCGCGTATTCGACGGCGTCGATGCCGGTCGGCTTGCGCCCGCCATGGGTGAATATCTCCCATTTGCCGGGTGCGGTCTGCTTGGCGTCTATCGCGACGACGATGCACTGGTTGCCGAATTTTTCCGACGCGGCGCGCACGAAATCCGGATCGAAAACGGCGGCCGTCATGATCGACACCTTGTCGGCGCCCGCCAGCAGGAGCTTGCGCACATCGTCGATGGTGCGGACACCGCCGCCCACCGTCAGCGGCATGAAACATTGTTCGGCGGTGCGGCGCACCACGTCGAAAATAATCGCGCGTTCCTCGTGGCTTGCCGTGATGTCCAGAAAAGTGAGTTCGTCGGCGCCGGCCGCATCATAGGCGCGCGCGGCCTCGACCGGGTCGCCCGCATCGCGCAGGTCGACGAAGTTGACGCCCTTGACGACGCGGCCGTCCTTCACATCGAGGCAGGGGATGAGGCGCGCTTTCAGCATCGGGCCCGATCCTTCAGCAGCGCCAGCACTTCCTTCGGGTCGAGGCGGCCGTCGTAAAGCGCGCGGCCCGAAATCGCCCCTTCGATGTTCGTCGTGTCGGCGGCCAGAAGTTTTCTCACATCGTCGATCGAGGAGAGACCGCCCGAAGCGATGACCGGGATCGAAATCGCGTTGGCGAGCGCCACCGTCGCCTCGATGTTCAGCCCTTCCAGCGCGCCGTCGCGGTCGATGTCGGTATAGATGATGGCGGCGACGCCGGCATCCTCGAAGCGGCGCGCCATGTCGAGCACGGTGAGGTCGGAGACATCGGCCCAGCCTTCGGTCGCCACACGGCCGCCCTTCGCATCGAGGCCGACGGCGATGCGGCCCGGAAATTTTTTGCAAGCCTCGATCACCAGCGCCGGTTTCTTGACCGCCGCCGTGCCGATGATGACGCGGGCGATGCCCCGGGCGAGCCACATCTCGATGGTCGCCAGATCGCGGATGCCGCCGCCGAGCTGCGCCGGCATCGAGATCGCGGCCAGAATGCTTTCGACCGCCGCGGCATTGACCGGCGCGCCGGCAAAGGCGCCGTTGAGATCGACGATATGCAGATATTCGAAACCCGCCTGCTCGAAGGCACGCGCCTGCGCCGCCGGGTCGTCGTTGAAGACGGTCGCCTTGTCCATCAGCCCGTGGACCAGGCGCACGCATTGGCCGTCCTTCAGGTCGATTGCCGGAAACAGGATCATTTCGTTTCCTTCATGGCCGCCACTTCAAAAAATTTCCGATCAGCGCCAGACCCAGCGTCTGGCTTTTTTCGGGGTGGAACTGCGCGCCGATCATGTTGTCCTTCGCCACCATCGCGGTGAGGGGTCCGCCGTAATCGGTGCGCGCGAGCACATCGCCCTCCGATTTCGCATCGAGGAAATAGGAATGGACGAAATAAGCGTGCAAGCCCTCGTCGCCGGTTTCGATGCCGTCGAGCAGGATGTGCGGCCGCGTTTGCGTCAGCGTATTCCAGCCCATATGCGGGATCTTCAGCGTTGCGTCGCCGGGCTTCATGACGACGACGTCGCCTTCGATCCAACCGAGGCCCTCATGTTGCCCATGTTCGAGACCGCGCGCGGCCATCAGCTGCATGCCGACGCAAATGCCGAAAAAGGGTTTGGCGTCGCGCCGCACGGCTTCCGTCAGCGCCTCGACCATGCCGGGTACGCCATGAAGTCCGGCGCGGCAATCGCCGAAGGCGCCGACGCCCGGCAGCACGACGCGGTCGGCGCCGCGCACAGCGTCGGGATCGCTCGTCACCAGGACATCCGCCACGATGGCATTGTCGCGGGCGGCGCGCTCGAAAGCCTTGGCCGCCGAACGCAGATTGCCCGAGCCGTAATCGATGATCGCGACTTTCACGGGACGCTAGCCTCCCGCCTTCGGAAAGAGACCGAAAACGTCGTCCGGCTTCGCCGCCGTGTTTGCCCGGTGGCCCCAGACCGGCTTCCGTTCCGGCGCGGGCTCGACAGTGAGCGGCCGGTCCCATTTGGCGAAGAAAGCCCGCTCGGCCTCTTCGAGATTGCCGCCGCCGGCAAGCCCGGCCATGCGATAGCCGCGGCGCGCCAGCGTCCAGCGGCGGATGTCGTTGGCCTCGAAGCCGAGCATCAGTTGCAGCGCCAGCGAGCAGACGGCCGCGCCCTGAGCGCCGAAAAGATTTTGCGCGAACAGCGACACGGCAATGAGCAACGCAATCCAGAGCGCGGCGGCGATCCACAAGCGATGCCAGAGCAGCCACGCCCATGAGAAAGCGAAAGCCGGAAAGGAGAAACCCTCCTTGACCAGCACGATGCCGGCGCCGTCGAGCGGGGCGCCGGAAAGCTCGTGAACCGTGTAGATGCGCATGGACATGAAGCCCGTTCCGGGCGGCGTTGCGTTCGGTCCCTATCTAGGCCAGACGGCTCGAAAAGGCCAGATGGTTCCAAGACTGGCGGATCAGCTGCCGAGCTTGCCCTTGGTCGAGGGAATTTGCGTCGACGCGCGCGGGTCGATCTCAACGGCTTCGCGCAGCGCCCTGGCAAGGCCCTTGAAGCAGCTCTCGACGATGTGATGGTTGTTCTCGCCATACATGTTTTCGATGTGCAGCGTGATGCCGGCGTTCTGGGCGAAGGCCTGGAACCATTCCTTGAAGAGCTCGGTATCCATGTCGCCGAGCTTCGGCTTGGTGAAGTCGACCTTCCAGATCAGATAGGGGCGCTGCGACACGTCGATCGAGACGCGCGTGCAGGTCTCGTCCATCGGGATGATGGCCGTTGCGTAGCGGCGGATGCCCTTGAAGTCGCCAAGCGCTTTCCGCACGGCTTCGCCTATGACGATGCCGGTATCTTCGGTCGTGTGGTGAAAATCGATATGCAGGTCGCCCTTGGCGCGCAACTTCAGGTCGATCAGCGAGTGACGCGAGAGCTGCTCGAGCATGTGGTCGAGAAAGCCGATGCCGGTCTCGATGTCGTATTCGCCCTTGCCATCGAGATCGAGGGCGACCGAAATCGAGGTCTCCTTGGTCTGGCGTTCGAGCTTGGCAGTGCGGGAAGCGGACATTTCGAATTTCCGGCAGGGTGATTTCAGCGGGCTTTTAGCAGGCGGCGCGGGAACCGGCCAGCGCAAAGCCCCCGAGGCGGCCTGCCTCTCCAGTTAAAGTAGCAATTCAATTTGAATCACAAAGGCTTACAGAGCATTAACCAATAATCCTGAGCTTATCTTACATGTTACTTTAAGTGTTTAGATTTTTCCATGCGTTGATAGCTGTAAGCCATTGATTCAAATTGAGGCTGCTAATCTATCCTAGTATTCGGCCAACTCGCGGACGCCATATATTGATCGGGTTGGCGCGATCCATACCTCAATAGAGGTTCTTCTTCGCGTCGTTCTCAAGTGCTGTGTCGATCAGGGCCGGGGCGACGTCGAGCTTCATCTGGTCGCGCAGCATTTCGCCAAAGCTCGGCAGCTCCGTCCGCGGTACGTGATTTTCGGGGTTCCAGAGGCCGGAACGCTTCAGCGCCTTGGTGCAGTGCAGATAGACCTCCTTCACCTCGACCGTGAGAACCGAGCGGGGCGGCTTGCCGTCAACCGCGAAGCGGGCCATCAGGTCCGGCACCACCGACGTCGTCGCCAGACCGTTGATGCGCAGCATTTCCTCGAAACCGGGCAGGAAGAAAAGCAGGCCGACCGCCGGCGCATGGGCGATATTGGTCAGCGTATCGAGCCGGTTGTTGCCCGGCCGGTCCGGCATCGCGAGGGTCTTTTCGTCGAGCACATGGACGAAGCCCGGCTCGCCGCCGCGGGGCGATACGTCGGCCAGCCCGTCCGGCCGGCTCGAACCGATGCAGAGAAAGGGCGAAAGCTCGATGAAACGCCGCGAATGCGGATCGATGAAATCGAGCTGCTTGCCGAGCGCCCCGCCCGAAGGCTCGGGATAGACCGTGCGGAGCGCCTCTTCGGTTTTCAATGGACCGGACATTGGAATCTCCCAGCGATTTTATTTTGAGAAGGATTATCACTTGCAACATCCGGACGCCAGCCCGCTTGTCCGCCGGGCCTGACCCCGGACTTGACCCTATGGCGCGAAGCCGCCACATGGTAGCGGCAATCCCCGGCCCTCCCGACAGCGCCTGACAGGAACAGATATGACCTCGCACGACCCGATCAACTGGCACGGCACGACGATCCTTTCGGTGCGCAAGGACGGAAAGGTGGCGATCGCGGGCGACGGGCAGGTCTCGATGGGCGACACGATCATGAAGGGCAACGCGCGCAAGGTGCGGCCGCTCGGCAAGGGCGATGTGATCGCCGGGTTCGCCGGCGCGACCGCCGATGCGATGACGCTGTTCGAACGGCTGGAAGCCAAGATCGAGCAATATCCGGGTCAACTGATGCGGGCCTGCGTGGAACTCGCCAAGGACTGGCGCACCGACAAATATCTGCGCCGGCTCGAAGCGATGATGATCGTCGCCGACCGCCAAGTGACGCTGGTGCTGACCGGCAATGGCGACGTGCTCGAACCCGAAGCCGGCGTGGTCGGCATCGGCTCGGGCGGCAATTACGCGCTCGCCGCCGCGCGCGCCCTTGCCGACATGGATCTCGACGCCGAGGCGATCGTCCGCAAGGCCATGGGCATCGCCGCCGATATCTGCGTCTACACCAACAACAATCTGACGGTCGAGATCATCGAGGCCTGACCGTTCTTCCCGATTCCCGTACCGGAGTTTCGTTTCCCCGCATGACCAGTTTTTCGCCCCGCGAGATCGTTTCCGAACTCGACCGCTATATCGTCGGCCAGCGCGACGCCAAGCGCGCCGTTGCCATTGCGCTTCGCAACCGCTGGCGGCGGCAGCAACTGCCGGACAACCTGCGCGAGGAGGTTCTGCCGAAGAACATCCTGATGATCGGACCGACCGGCGTCGGCAAGACCGAAATCTCGCGCCGCCTGGCGCGGCTTGCCGAAGCGCCCTTCATCAAGGTCGAGGCGACCAAGTTCACCGAGGTCGGCTATGTCGGCCGCGACGTCGAGCAGATCATTCGCGATCTCGTCGAAATCGCCATCGCCATGACGCGGACGAAGAAGCGCAAGGATGTCGAGGCGAAGGCACATCTTGGCGCCGAAGCCCGTGTGCTCGATGCGCTGGTCGGCGCCAATGCCAGCGAGGCGACGCGCGAGAGCTTTCGCCGCAAGCTCCGCGCCGGCGAGCTCGACGACAAGGAGATCGAGGTCGAGGTTTCCGATAGCGGCGGCGGCATGCCGACATTCGACATTCCGGGCATGCCGGGCTCGCAAATGGGCATGATCAATCTCGGCGACATCATGGGCAAGGCCTTTGGCGGCCGCACCAAGACGCGGCGCATGAGCGTGCGCGACAGCTATGACGTGCTGGTCGCCGAAGAAGGCGACAAGCTGCTCGACCAGGAACAGGTGACGCAGGAGGCGATCGGTACGGTCGAACAGAACGGCATCGTCTTTCTTGACGAGGTCGACAAGATCTGCGCCCGCGCCGAACGGCAGGGCGGCGATGTCAGCCGCGAGGGCGTGCAGCGCGACTTGCTGCCGCTGATCGAGGGCACGACCGTCTCGACGAAGCATGGCGCGGTCAAGACCGACCACATTCTCTTCATCGCGTCCGGCGCCTTCCACATCGCCAAGCCATCGGATCTGTTGCCGGAATTGCAGGGACGGTTGCCGATCCGCGTCGAGCTGAAAGCGCTCGGCAAGGACGAGCTGCGCCGGGTGCTGACCGAGCCCGAGGCGAGCCTGATCAAGCAATATGTGGCGCTGATGGAAACCGAGGGCGTGACGCTCGCCTTCACCGACGAGGGTATCGACGCCATCGCCGACATCGCGGCGACCGTCAATGCGACGGTCGAGAATATCGGCGCCCGGCGGCTTCACACGGTCATGGAGCGCGTGCTCGACGAGATCAGCTTCGGCGCCACCGACCGTGCGGGAGAAACGGTGACGGTCGATGCGCCCTATGTGCAGAAGCATGTCGGCGACCTGTCGCGCAACGCCGACCTGTCGAAGTTCATTCTCTGAGGCCCGTCAGGCCGGTTCGCGTTCCTCCTTGCGCTCGGGGCGGCCGAAGGCCGTTGCGTGATTTTCGTTTTCGGGGAGCGCGAGCGATCCCTCGGCCACAAGCTTTTTCAGATAGCCGAAAGTCCGCATCGTCTGCGTCACCAGATGGTCGCCGGCCACATAAGCCGGATAGCGCGCCTCGCCATCGACGCAATGCGGCAGCGGCTCGATCACCGTGTCGTAATCGACGGCGCAGAAGAGCGGAAACGAATAGCGTTCGCCGGGCACGTTGCGCACGCGGTGCGGCGTCGCGATGAAGCGGCCGTTGGTCATGGCTTCCAGCATGTCCCCGATATTGATGACGAAGGCCCCTTCGACGGGCGGCGCGTCGATCCAGCAGCCCTCGGCATTCAGCACCTCGAGACCCGGCGCCGTTACATGCAGGATCGTGAAGCACTCATAATCGGTATGCGCGCTGATCCCCCATTCGGCCCTCTTTTCTTCAATTGGCGCGCGCGCCGGATCGGCCGGATAGTGCACGAGGCGCAATTGCGAGGGCGGCTTCGTCAGCAGGCTTTCGAAATAATTCTCGTCGAGACCGAGCGCCAGCGCGAAGCCGCGAAAGATCGTATGGCCGAGCGCCGTCGCGCATTCGTAATAGGCGTAGACGTCCCGCTGCATCTCCGGGCGGGCGGGCGGCCACTGGTTCGGGCCGAGCATCCGGTAGCCCCGGACATGATCGGGATCGTCGTCCGGCAGTTCGATCGAGAGATCGAAGGCCTCCTTCTTGTCGATCTTCGATGGATCGGTGCCGTCGTAAAAGCCTTCCTCGCCGGTCGGCACATAGCCGCGATGGGCGCGCGACTTGCCGATATAGAGCTCCATCTTGCGTTCGAGCGGGTCGGCGAAAAATTCCGCGGCGCGGGCTTCGAGACTTTCGATCATCTCAGGCGGAATGCCGTGACCCGTCACATATAGAAAACCGACATTGCTTGCGGCGTCCGCCATCTCGGCGGCGACCTTGCGTTTTCCTTCCGCATCGTTCGAGAACAAGACTGCGATGTCGACGACCGGGATGCGGGTGAAAACCGTTCCCTTTGCTTCGGTCTCACTCATGAAAAGACTCCGTTGGTCGCGACATCGAAAGCAGGGGTGCCGCGCAGGTCGGCGATTTCCCAATGGCGCGTCATTGCTCGTCCGCCGGGGCCGGTGTCGGCCGTCGCGAGCGTCATATGCCCGAGGACCGGCGTCAGCGGCTTGCCTTCCCGGAAGGGAAGCGTCGAGCGCTGCACAATCCAGCCGGCGCTTGTCACCGCGCCTTGCGAAACCTCGCAATCGACAAGCGCACGCGCCGCGTCGAGCGTCGCGGCGCCCGCCACGCAGTCGCGCAGATGCAGATGCGGCGGCGGCACGGCGCTGCGTTCGCGTGCATACATGAAGAGAGGACCGAGGCGGATCAGCGCGGCCTTCTGCCCGGTCTCGCGGTCGCCGAGCCGCATCGCCCATGCGGGCCGCGCCTCGACCGGCTCGCGATGCCAATGCTCGATATAGGGAATGTCGGCGCCCTGCTCGACCATCATGCCGTCCTCCAGCCGGAGCCGGCCGCGGTCGGAATAGATTGCTTCGGGCTGGAAGTCGATGTCGCGGCGCCACTCGAACCAGTCGTCCTCATATATGAGTTCGCCGGCAAAGCCCTCCTGGCGCGCCAGCCAGTCCAGGTCGCCGGGCGCGAGATCCGAGAGCGAAGCGGCATGCGAGAAGTCGGGGCGGCTTTCGGGCTGGCGAAGGTCGAGATAAAGGCCCGGCCCCTGCAACCAGTTGACCCATGAGGTTTCGTCGCGCCGCCCGTCCGGCCAGAGGATCAGAGAGCGCCGCCAGAGGCCCGTCAGGCTTTCGAGCGACGGTTCGGCGGCGGGCTTCAGAAGAGGTTCGGCGGTGGACATGGGCCGATGCTGCACCGCGCAGGGTCATGGGGATAGAGAGTAAATTTCGATGCATGACATAGATTTTGTCTATGTATTAGCGAGCGCACTCCCCAGCCGCCCCAGGATTTCCGCCAGAAAAAGCTCGGTCGGCGTGTTGCGGGCCGGTTCGTCACGGGTCACCAGATAGACCTGATAGGTGGGCAGCGCCGTTGCGGGCAGCAGCGGCCAGAGGGCGCCCCTATTGTCGAGCGTTTCGGCGACGCAGGTCGGCAGAAAGCCGATGCCGACCCCAAGCTCGATCAGGCGCTTGGCCTCGTGCAGGTTCTCGGCGATGCCGCCGACGTGACGGCCGAGCCCGTAGCGGCGGCGGAAGCTTGCCAGTTCCGCGGGCTCGTCGGCGCCGGTCGCGACGAAGGCGCGGTCGGCAAGGTCCGACGGCCGGGGCACCGTCATGCCGAAAAGCTCGTGGTTCCTGTCGCAATAGAGTTGCTGCACTTCCTTCATCAGCGGCTGGTAGCGCAGACCTGTATCGGGGGCGCTGTCGCAGGCGATGCCAACCTCCGCCTCGCCCGATTTCAGCGCCGCGATCACGTCGCGCCAGGGACAGACATCGATATGGATGCCGACGCCCGGATGGTGGCGATGAAGGGCGACAAGCGCCGCGTCGAAATCCGCCGAGACGACGGACGAGATCATGCGGATGTTGATGGCACCCTCGACACGGCCGGCCGCCTTCGCCACTTCATGCGGCGCGGCGCGCACCGCGCCCAACATCGTTTCGCACAATTCGAAAAGCGCGCGGCCCGCCGGCAGCAACTCGACGCCCTGCGCGGTGCGGCGCAAAAGCGGTGTGCCGAGATCGTCCTCGAGGCGTTTCAATGCGGCGCTCAATGTCGGCTGCTGGCGGTTCAGCTTGCGCGCCGCCGCGCCGATGCCGCCGGCGCGCACGATCTCGTGGAAGATGCGAAACAGGTTCCAGTCGACATGGCGGGGAAAGCTCGAATGATCGGGTTTGCGTTCGGACATGGGTGGCCGTGACGGCAAAAGGAGGGGGGTTTCATTGAAGCGGCTTTGCACGCATCCGTCCATGCGCCTGCCCGCGAATCTTTGCGGGCCGGGTTAAATCGCAATCGGCGAATCCGTTTTTTCGCGGCTTCGCCGGCGGCGAGTCCGGGCGGATGAGCCTCTTCACCGGCAGCGAGTCACTTGGCCCGGCGGCGCTTGCGTGCATCGAGAATCGACAGAAGCCGTGCGATTTCGGCCGGGCTCATGTTGCCGATCTCCTCGGCCAGACGGTTTGCCGCCTCCGTTGCCTCGGGGGCAAGACCCGACGTGTCAATGACGACACGCGGATGGGAAAGCCGCGCCAGACGCTCCAGCTCCTCCGCTTCGTCCCAGATGATGTTGAAGTAGCCGACGATCGCCTGCACCAGGCGCCAGCTCGGACGGCCGCGCTTCCCATGTTCCAGCGCCGAGAGATAGGCCGGTGTCACGCGCAGCGCGGCGGCCATCTCCTTCATCGTCGTGCCGCGCGCCTTGCGCAGCTCGCGCAGTTTGCGGCCAAAGGGTGTCATCTTTTCTTGCGCAGCCAGATATAGAAGGCGCCGCCGCCGCCATGTTTCGGATGCGCCGGCTGGAAGCCCGTCAGATGGGCGCGGAACGCCGCCTCCGCCAGCCAGCGCGGCACGGCGCTGCGGAGCACGCCCTGACGCTCCGGCACTTCGTAGAAATCGGCGCCATGCAGCGTGTGGCGCGCATAGGGCGAGGCGCCCTTGCCGGTAATCACCAGCACACAGCGCAGGCCGCGTGCCCGCGCGCGGGTCAGAAACGAAAGCAGCGCGTCATGCGCCTCGTGCTGATTGTGGCCGTGGAGATCGAGCGTCGCCTCGACCTCCATCTGGCCGCGGGCCAGACGCTGGCTGACGCGGCGGTCAAGGCCGGTCAGCAGCGGCGGCTCGGGCGGACGGGCTTTCGCCGCCCTTGGCGGCAGCGGCGCGGCCGGCGCGGCGGCCGCATGCGGCGGCGGGGGAACGATGGGGGCGAGCTCGTCGGCCTCGGCCAGCGGAATTTCGACGGCGGATTTCCGGCGGCGGCGGACGAGCGGCTTTGCGTCCTTCACCACCGCGCGCCAGAGCTTGTGTTCTTCCTCAGTCAGCGGGCGGGTGCGGCGTGGCGACGCTTTCTTCTTGTTGTCGGGTTTCCCGTTGTCGGTCCTGTCGCCGCCGGCTGCCATTCCGCGTTTCCCGGCCTATCGGGGGGCGATGATTTTCGGCACCAGCGCCGTGATCTCACCTTCGGCTTTCATGCGGCCGGCGATCTCGCCGGGCTCGGTACCGGAACCGAAAAAGATATCGCCGCGCTGCACACCCTTGATCGCCGAGCCGGTATCCTGCGCGACCATCAGATGCGCGAAAGGGATCTCGCTGCGGCCATCGGGCGAGGGATGGCGCGTCGTCAGCCAGAACAGCGAACCCAGCGGATGATGGGCGCGGTCGACGGCAAGGCTGCGGCGCGGCGTCAGGTTGACGCCCTCGGCGCCGGGGGGGCCGAGTTCCGGATCGATATCCCTCAGTATGCGGAAGAATATGTAGGACCGGTTTTGCCGCATCACATCGCGGCCTTCCGCCGGATTGGCTTCCATCCAGGCGCGGATCGTCTGCATCGAAACCTCCTCGCGCGGGATCGCGCCGCGGTCGATCAGCACCTTGCCGATGGAGGTGTATTCGTGGCCGCTCTTCGCCGCGAAGGCGAGACGCACCGTTTCGCCGTTTTCGAGACGCACGCGGCCCGAACCCTGCACATGCAGGAAGAAGGCATCGACCGGGCTTTCGAGCCAGATCAGCGCCAGCGCATCGTGATCGAGCGCACCGTCCTCGATTTCGGCGCGGGCCGGAAAGCCGGCGCCGCCGGCGCGCATGACGAAGCCCGGCGGCGGCGCCAGAACCGGCGTCCGGTAGGGCCCGTGACGCGTCAGCGATCCGCGCATTTCCGGTTCGTAGTAGCCGGTGAAAAGTCCGCGTTCGGCGGCAAGGCGTACCGGCTGGAACCAGTGTTCGAAAAAGCCGCGCGCCGAACCCGGCGCAACGCTCTGCAAGGCGGCGGCGCAAGCCGGTTGCCAGTCGCCGGCGCGGCCATAGAGCGAGGATGTTCCCGATTTTCCGTCGAGCGGCGCGGATGCGTCGAGTCGCGTGATGCGCGCGCAGGAGCGCGCGAAGGTCGCGAGCGCGGCGGCATGATCGTCGCCGGCCCAGCCGGGAAGATCGGCGAAAGTGATCGCACGGGCATCGGCACGCGCATTCATCACATTCGCTCCCGGCGCACAGGAAAGAACCGCAAATACGACAAAGCCCGAAAGGAGAAGGCGCGCGGCCCGGCGCATCGCCGCGTCCGTCAGGCCGAAGCGCCGGTCGCGACCAGCTTCCAGTTCGGATCGCGGCTCTTCACGTCGCGCTCGAACGTCCAGACGTCGTTGACCTCGCGGATCGTCACCGGATCGCCTTCGATGACGACGCCGTCGGCGTTCTTGGTGCAGGAGGTGAGCTGGCTGCGGAAGTTGACCGTCAGGCGGGCGCGCGTGCCGTCGAGCGTCGCGGTGGCGAGTTTTGCCTTGTCGATGCCGATGAAACTCTGCTCGACATGCAGGTCCTTCTTTTCGCGTTCGGCGATGGCGGCCTCGAAACTTCCGAAGACTTCAGCGCTCAGCAGCGGCCGCAACGCGGCGCGGTCGCCTTCGGCGAAGGCCGTGACGATCATCTCATAAGCGGCACGGGCGCCGCCGATAAACGCCTCGGCATCGAAATTCCGGTCGAGGCGTGCGATCGCGCTCAGCGTGTCGGCAAGCGGCGTGTTGTCCTCGGCGATGCCCCGCCAGCGGTTGCGGACCCCGAAGGGTTCGGCGAAGGGGTCGCCGGCCGCGTCGACGGTGCGGCCGCTGCTCGTGCTTTCGGACGGCGCGCGCGGGCGTTTCGGCAAGGTCACCACCTTGTCGTTGCCGGCCGGATTGGCGCCACCGGCATTCCCGGTGTCGGAATAGGGATCGTAGGGCGGGCGCTCATGGCCGGTGCGGCGGCCGAGCACGCTTCTGAGTTTCAGAAAGACGCCGACCGCTACCGCGAGCAGGATGATGTTGAGAAGGGTCAAGCCGCCGTCCATTCGCTCGATGAGCCTTGCCTTGTAAACCGGAAGCGCAGGAACAGCTTCCCGTCGCCCCATGGGTGACGGGCGGACCGCTTCCCGCTATTGTTTATAACCTAGGGCAATCGAAGCGGTTTTGCTACCGGAGCCGGCGCGACGGATTGCCCTCAATCGCCCCCATTCCTCGTCGAGGGGCCTCATTCGCCGCTGGAAGTGCTTTGCCTGTCCTTGTTTTCCTGATCCTTGCCGGCCTGCCGCTGGCGGAGATCGCCCTCTTCATCGAAGCGGGCGAGGCGCTCGGCGTCTGGCCGGTGATCGGACTTGTGGCGCTCAGCGCCTTTGCCGGCGTCTGGCTAATGCGGGCGCAAGGCCCGGCGACGCTCAGGCGCGCGCAGGCGACGATCGAGCGCGGCGAAGCGCCCGTCGCCGAGATGCTCGATGGCGCGGCGCTGTTCGTTGCCGCCATTCTTATGGTTACTCCCGGTCTTCTGACTTCATCTATCGGACTGTTGCTGCTGATCGCGCCGCTGCGCCGGCTGGCAGCCCGTTTCGCGGCGCGGCGGCTTGCGATGCGGGCCGAGGTTCACATTCGCACCGCCCATATGAGACGCGGCCCCGGCGGCGGACCGATCATCGAGGCCGAGGAATGGGAGGTCGAGGACGAGCCGCGCAGGGACGGCAGAGGCCAGGACGGGGACTGGCGGCTACCGCCGAAATCCGGTCCGGATTGAGCAAGGTCCGGAGGCCGGATTTCTTGTCGCGGGGAAGGTTCCGTGATAGCCAGCAGCCTCGCGATTTTGCCAGAGACGTTTTGACGAAGACCGGGAGCGGCGAGGATGTCGGACCAGAATTCCAGCGATGCGGGTAATGTCGGCCAGCCGGCCGTGGCGCAGCTTCGCGTTCTGACCCAGTATGTGAAGGATGTGTCGTTCGAAAATCCCAACGCACCGCAAGCGCTCGGACCGGTCGACGAGCAGCCCAACATCTCCGTCAGGGTCGATGTCGGCGTCAATCGCATGAGCGACACAGACTATGAAGTGGCGCTGAAGCTCGGCGCCGAGGCCAGGACCAAGGACAAGACGATGTTCCTGGTCGAGATCGACTATGCGGGGCTTTTCCGGCTGACCAACATCCCGGAGGAAAATCTCGAAGCGGTGCTGGTGATCGAATGCCCGCGCCAGATTTTCCCCTTCGCGCGGCGGATCGTCGCCGACCTGACGCGCGACGGCGGTTATCCGCCGCTGATGATCGACCCGATCGATTTCGTCAGCCTCTATCAGCAGCGCCGCCAGCAGATGGCGCAGGCGCCGGCGGGCGACGGGCAGCCTAACTGATTTCAGCGAACTAGCTCTTCGCGGCGTTCCACAACGCCTCGCCGCGCAACCCGGCGACGAAGGCCTCATGCGCCTCGCGTTCGGCATCGGTCAGGCGGGGCGGCAGCGGCACGGGGCGGGCCCGCACTTCTATCTTCACCGTTTCAATGCCGGGCGAACGCGCGGCCTCGATGTCGGCCTGCAGCACCAGGCCTGGCTGACGGCCGCCCATCAGCTCCAGATAGACTTCGGCCAGCAATTCGCTGTCGAGCAGCGCGCCGTGCTTTTCGCGGGCCGAATTGTCGATGTTGAAGCGGCGGCAGAGCGCATCGAGATTGTTCTGCGCGCCCGGAAATTTCCGCCGCGCGATGTCGAGCGTGTCGATGGCGCGCGCCATCGGCAGCGGTTCGCGGCCGATGCGCTTCAGCTCGGCGTTGATGAAGCCCATGTCGAAGCTTGCGTTGTGGATCACCAGCGGATCGTCGCCGATAAAGGCCAGGAATTCGTCGGCCTTGTCGGCGAACTTCGGCTGGCCGCGCAGGAAGTCGCCGGTCAGGCCGTGAATTTTCAAGGCGCCTTCGGGCATGTCGCGTTCGGGATCGAGATAGGCGTGAAAGAATTTTCCGGTGGCGACGTGGTTGAATATCTCGATGCAGCCGAGTTCGACCAGCCGGTGGCCGTCCTGCGGCGAGAGGCCGGTGGTTTCAGTGTCGAGAACGATCTCGCGCATCGGCGATGCCTCTCAGTTCTCAGTTTGCGGGAAAACGGAACGACCCGTCCGCGCCGATGATGCCTTGCGGGTTCCACGCCACTTCCCAGACATGACCGTCGGGGTCCGAGAAATATCCCGTATAGCCGCCCCAGAAGGCATCCGATCCGCGTTTCAGAATCTTGCCGCCGGCCGCTTCGGCCTCGGCAAGCGTTGTATCGACCTCGTCCTTCTCGCGCACATTATGCGCCAGCGCGAAGCCCGAGAAGCCTTCGCCATGCGGCGCGAGGCCGGCATCTTCCGCCAGCGCAAGACGGCCGAACAACGCGAAGACGATACCGCCGCACTGGAAAAAGGCGACACTCTCATTGCTTTGCGGCAGCGCGCGCCAGCCCAGCGTTTCGTAGAAGGCGCGGGCGCGGGCGACATCGGCGACGCCCAGCGTGATGAAGCTCACTCTCTGTTCCATGGCCGCATTCTAGCCCGTCATGTCAGCCCTTGCCGAGCCTTTCCTTCAGCACTTTTCCCTCGCGGCCCTTCAGCGTCTCGACGATTGCCGCAACCTGCGCGCGCGCATGATCGAGGCCCTTGTCGCTTTCGACGATGAAATCGGCGCGGGTCCGCTTTTCGGCGTCGGGCACTTGCTTGGCGTGAATGGCAGCGAATTTCGCCTCGTCCATGTCGGGCCGCGCCAGCACGCGCGTCTTCTGCAGATCGTAGGGCGCCGAGACCACCACCACGACGTCGACGCGGCTCTCGCCGCCGGTTTCGTAGAGCAGCGGAATATCGAGCACGGCCATCTCGTGGCCGGTGGCGACACTTTCGCGGAGGAATTCGATTTGCGCCTCGCCGACCAGCGGGTGGACGATGGCTTCGAGTTTCTTCATTTCGGCGGGCAGGCCCAGCACCGCGCGCGACAGCGTCTTGCGGTCGACCGCGTCGTCGACAATCGCCGAAGGGAAGACGGCGCGCAGCGGCTCGACCGCCTTGCCGCCTTTTTCATAAAGAGCGTGAACGGCCGCGTCGGCGTCGTAGACCGGAACGCCCAGCGCGCGGAACATCTTGGCGGTTTCGGATTTTCCCATGCCGATGGAGCCGGTGAGGCCGATCAGAAGCATTGTGTCGTTTCCCTATTTCATGCCGAGATCGGCCAGCACGAGCTTGCGAAGTTCCCCGGTGACTTCGGGGCGGACGCCGAACCAGGCCTCGAAACCCGGCACCGCCTGGTGCAGCAACATGCCGAGACCGTCGACCGTTTTATGGCCGGCCTCGCGGGCGCGGCGCAAGAGACCGGTTTCAAGCGGCGTGTAGACAATGTCCGTGACGAGCGCCTCTTTCGGCAAGGCGGCGATGTCGAGATCGATGTCGTTCTCACCCTTCATGCCGCGCGTCGTCGTATTGACCAGCAGCGCGGCGCCGTCGAGGGCGGAGGCCGCATCTGTCCCGGCGAAAATGCGTACGGCCTTCAGGCCGAGATCGGCAACGAGCGTTTCGGCGCGGGCCGGCGTGCGGTTGACGATGCGGATTTCAGGCACGCCTTCGTCCTCGAGCGCGGCGGCGATGGCGCGGGCGGCGCCGCCCGCACCCAGGATGACGGCGGGGCCCCGCCTTGCGCTCCAGCCGGCGGCGCGATCCTTCAGATTGGCGACGAAGCCGTAACCGTCGGTGTTGCGGCCTTCGAGGCCCGCCGGCGTCGTGACGATGGTGTTGACGGCCTTGAGGCGGCGCGCCACTGCGTCATGCCGGTCGAGCGCGGCGAAGGCCGTTTCCTTGTGCGGCACCGTCACATTGGCGCCGATGAAGCCGAGGGTCGGCAGGGCGCGGATCGTCGCGGCGGCGTCTTCCGGTTTCACCGCCATCGGCTCGTAGCGCGCGTCGGGGATCCTGTGTTCGGCGATCCAGTGGTTATGGATCAGCGGCGAGCGCGAATGGGCAATCGGCCAGCCGATAACACAAACTTTTCTTGTCATGGTTTGGGCCTCGCGGCGGGACGACGAGGTTCCTTGCTCGGCCCTGTCATTTCAGTACCACTCCGCGGGCGCGCAATTCATCAAGCAACGGCAGCAGCGGCAGGCCGAGAATGGTGAAATAGTCGCCGTCGATTTCCTCGAACAATTGCACGCCCGGTCCCTCAAGCTGGTAGCAGCCGACGCTTTTCAGTACGCGCTCGCCGGTCTGCGCCAGATATTCATCGAGAAAGTCTTCCGTGAAGTCGCGCATCGTCAGGTGCGCCTGCCCGGCATGGCTCCAGACCACGGCGTCGTTTGCCACCAGCGCAACGCCGCTGTGAAGAATATGCGGCCGTCCCCTGAAGGCAAGAAGGTTGGCGCGTGCCTCGGCCATCGACTTCGGCTTGTCGTATCTTTTGCCCTCGCAGGACAGGATCTGGTCGGCGCCGATCACCAGCGCCCGCAGATCGCCGCGCGACACGGCGCGGGCTTTTTCCGCCGCCAGTTCGAGCGCCAATGCGTCGGTGTCGGCTGCTTCGTCGCGGCCGGCGAATCCACGCTTCACCTCTTCTTCGTCGAGCCGCGAATCCACGATCTCGAAATCGAGGCCGGCGCCTTTCAGGAGGCTCGCGCGCACGGCACTGGCAGAGGCAAGAATGAGAGGGGGTTTCGCCATCGTGCTCAGCCGGTCTTTTGCCGCTCATTATACAGATTGAGCACGGCCGCCGCCGTTTCCTCGATCGAGCGGCGCGTCACATCGATCACCGGCCAGCCGTTGCGCGCAAAGAGCTTGCGCGCGAAAGCGACTTCCTCGGCCACGACTTCCGGTTCGACATAATCGGTGTCGGCCTTCTCGTGCAGCGAAAGCAGGCGGTTCTTGCGGATTTGCACCAGGCGATCCGGGCTCGTCGTCAAACCGACGATCAGCGGATGTTTAGCCGTTTCTAGATCGGCAGGCAGCACCGCGCCCGGCACGATCGGAATGTTGGCCGCCTTGATGCCTCGGTTCGCCAGATAGATGCAGGTCGGTGTCTTCGAGGTGCGGCTGACGCCGAGCAGGATCACGTCGGCGTCGTTGAGGTCGCCGGCCGACTGGCCGTCATCATGCGCCATGGTGAAGTTGAGCGCCGTGATGCGGCCGAAATATTCGGCGTCCATGATGTGCTGGGAGCCGGGCTTGTGCGAGATCTCCTTGCCGAGATATTGCCCGAGCGCCAGCATCGCCGGGTCGAGAACCGAAATGCAGGGCGACTGCAGCTCGGCGCAGCGCCGCTCCAGCCGCGCGCGCAGCTCGTCATTGACCATCGTGAACATCACAATGCCGGGCGCCGCTTCGATCTCGCCCAGCACGCGCTCAAGCTGCTTGGGCCCTCGCACCAGCGCATAGACATGCTCGATCGGCCGCGCATCCTCATATTGCGCGCAGGCGGCGCGCGCCACGGTGTTCAGCGTCTCGCCGGTGGCGTCCGACACGAGATGGAGATGGAAGACGCGTTTGGCGCTCATCGAAGTCTGGTTCCGGATTCAAGGTCATGGCGGCTCGGGACGGCCCGGGCGGCCGCGCGGGCAAAGGTATCGGGGGCATGTTGCGTGCGCCAATTCTTTTTCCGCAACCCGCATAACGGCGAAGTACCATGTTATGCCCTGGCCTGTGGAACAGTGTGATTAACGGGGGTAAGCGCGGGGTTCGGCCCGAGCCCTACCCGGTCATACCCGTGTTTCGTTTTCGCTCCCCCGTTCCATGGGCCGGTGCAAGAAATCGGCGCCGTGCCTTGCAAAGCGGGTATGACCGGCCGGTCGGCGCGACATCGCAAGATTGTCCCCGCTATTAACGGCTCGTGAACGAAATGGCTCCATAGCCTATGCCGTTGCTTGTAAAGGCGCGGCCGTTTGGCAGGCTGTAATTTGTCACAAGCTGTGGCATGAAAGGCGGCCGGCGCCGAACCGTCGGCGGCAACTCTGCGTATCTGTGGACAAGGCGGCGAAAAGTTTTGATCCCCGGCATTCACAGGCATCCTTCACTATCCACTACTTTTAAGATTCTTGAATCGTAGGAGAAAAAGCGGGTGACAAGCGCGAGCACCGCGGACAAACGGCTTCTGAAGGTGCTGAAGCGTCGGCCCGTCGATCGTGTCCCGGTGTGGCTGATGCGGCAAGCCGGACGGTACCTGCCGGAATACCGGAAGGTGCGTGCGACCGCCGGCAGTTTCCTCGATCTCTGCTACACGCCGGACTTCGCCGAGGAAGTAACCTTGCAGCCGATCCGCCGCTACGGCTTCGATGCGTCGATCCTCTTTTCTGACATTCTGGTGGTGCCGGATGCGCTCGGCCAGCCCGTTGCCTTCAAGGAGGGCGAGGGGCCGGTACTGGAGCCGATCACGCATGTTGAGGGTATCGCGGCGCTAAATCCCGTCACGGCGATCCGCGAGAGGCTTCAGCCGGTCTATGAGACGGTCCGGCGCTTGCGGGTCAGTCTGCCCGCCGAAACAACGCTGATCGGCTTTGCCGGCGCGCCCTGGACAGTTGCAACCTATATGGTCGGCGGGCGCGGGAGCCCGGACCAGGCGGCCGCCAAGGCCTGGGCCTATCGCGCGCCCGACGAATTCCAGAAGCTGATCGATCTTCTCGTCGCCGCGACGATCGAGCATCTTTCGGCGCAGGTCGAGGCAGGCGCCGAGGTCGTGCAGCTCTTCGACACCTGGGCAGGCTCGCTGCCTGAGCCCTCTTTCGAGCGTTTTGCGCTGAAGCCGATGCTCGAAATCCGCGCTGCGCTGAGGGTGCGTTTCCCCGACCTGCCGGTGATCGGCTTTCCGCGTGGCGCCGGACCGATGAGCGCGAATTATTTCCACGAGACAAAACTCGATGCGTTGAGCCTTGATACCGGGATGTCGCCGCGCTGGGCGCGCGACAACCTGCAACCTACCGGTTGCCTTCAGGGCAATCTCGATCCGCTGCTGCTCGTCGCCGGCGGGCCGGAGATGCGGCGGCAGGCGCTTGCCATTCTCGACATGCTGGGCCGGGGCCCGTTCATTTTCAATCTCGGTCACGGCATCGTGCCGCAGACGCCGCCCGATCATGTGGCGGAGCTTGTCGAGATCGTGCGAGGCTGGCGGCCATGACGCGCAAGGTCGCCATCGTGCTTTTCAATCTCGGCGGTCCCGATGGCCCACAAGCGGTCGAGCCGTTCCTGTTCAACCTGTTCAGCGATCCGGCGATCATTCGCGTACCGCAACCCTTTCGCTGGCTGATCGCGAAGCTTGTGTCGAAACGCCGGGCGCCGGTCGCGCGGGCAATCTATGCCGAGCTTGGCGGCGGTTCGCCGCTGGTGCCGCTGACGGAGGCGCAGGGCCACGCCCTCGAAGCGGCGTTAGCCGATGGCGAGTCCGACTATCGTGCGTTTCTCGCGATGCGCTACTGGCATCCCTTTGCCGATGAAGCGGCCGCTGCGATCAAGGCCTGGGGCGCCGATGAAATCGTGCTGCTGCCGCTCTATCCGCAATATTCGACGACGACGAGTGAATCCTCGCTGAAAGACTGGGACCGCGCGGCGAAGGCGGCCGAACTTGCCATGCCGGCAAAAGCGGTCTGTTGCTATCCGGTCGAGCAGGGGTTTATCGCCGCCCATGCGGCGCTGCTCGGGGAGGCGCTGGCGAAGGCGGGGACGATCGACAATCTCAGGGTGTTGTTCTCGGCGCATGGTCTGCCGAAAAAGGTCGTCGAGGGCGGCGATCCCTACCAGGCGCAGGTCGAGCAGAGCTGCGCGGCGATCGTTGCGCGTCTGAACGTGCCCGGTCTCGACTGGATCACCTGCTATCAGAGCCGCGTCGGACCGCTGGAATGGATCGGGCCCTCGACCGAGGCCGAGATCAAGCGTGCCGGCGCCGAGGGCAAGCGGTTGATCGTGGTGCCGGTCGCCTTCGTTTCCGAACATTCCGAAACGCTGGTCGAACTCGACATCGAATATGCGAAGCTCGCCGCGGAAAGCGGTGTGCCGGCCTATAGCCGCGTGCCGGCGCTTGGCGTCCATCCCGATTTCATCGCCGGTCTCGCCGGTCTCGTGCGGACAGTGCGGACGGCGCCCGAAATTCTTTGCCCGGAAGAGGCGGCGGGCTATCCCTGCACGGCGAAACTCGCGCTTCAAACGGTGAGCTGATGGACTTCCTCGCGGGCTATTACGTCTGGATCAAGGCGCTGCACATCATTTCGGTGATTTTCTGGATGGCCGGCATGGCCTATCTGCCGCGGCTTTTCGTCTATCATGCAGAGAGCGCGCCCGGCTCCGACAAGTCCGAGACCTTCAAGATCATGGAGCGGCGGCTGCTCCGGGGCATCGTCAACCCGGCGATGATCGCAACCTTCGTCTTCGGCATCGCGATGCTGGCCCTCAATCCGGGGCTCCTCTGGGACCTGTGGATGCAGATCAAGCTGGTGCTGATCCTCGCCATGTCGGGCCTGCACGGCATGTTTTCGCGCTGGCGCAAGACCTTCGAGCGCGACGAAAACCGCCGCGACGCCCGCTTCTACCGGATCGTCAACGAGGCGCCGCCGGTTCTGGTGATTTTCATCGTGCTGCTCGCCGTCGCGAAGCCGTTTTAGACGGCCGCCCGGCCGCTCCGGGGGCTCACGCCAATTTCGTTTGAAATTTCCGGCGCCTGGCCTTATATCGGTCTCAAGCCGGATTTCTTCCGGCGGTCTTCTTTCAAGTCCTTTCCCGGCCGATGCCCTTACCCGGCGGCAGCCAGAAGACCGTGCACAAGGCTCAAAGCCCTCATAAGGCGGCCGATCCCGTGCGATGGCGGAAAGAGCGAAGGCCCGCTTTCCCATTCCCTGAAAAGACCGTCATCCGAACGACACCCCACCCCTTCAGAGTTCCGCTCTCTCCCGGCCCGTCAGAGGCCCCTTCGCGGCAACTCCCAGAGAAAGACCACCAAAGCCTATGACGCAGATCAAGCTGCAGGACCTCAAGGCCAAGTCGCCGACCGACCTTCTGGCGCTCGCCGAGGAACTCGAAGTCGAGAATGCCTCGACGCTCCGGACGCAGGACATGATGTTCGCGATCCTGAAGCAATATGCCGAGCAGAACATCGACATTATCGGCGAAGGCGTGGTCGAGGTGCTGCCCGACGGGTTCGGCTTCCTGCGCTCGCCGGAAGCCAACTATCTGCCGGGCCCCGACGATATCTACGTCTCGCCGTCGCAGATCCGGCGCTTTTCGCTGCGCACCGGCGACACGGTCGAGGGCGAGATCAGGAGCCCGAAGGATGGCGAGCGTTATTTTGCGCTGCTGAAGGTTTCGACCGTCAATTTCGAGAGCCCGGACAAGGCCCGCCACAAGGTCCATTTCGACAATCTGACGCCGCTCTACCCGGACGAAAAACTCAACATGGAGGTCGACGATCCGACGCTGAAGGACAAGTCGTCCCGCGTCATCGACATCGTGGCGCCGCTCGGCAAGGGCCAGCGCGGGCTGATCGTCGCGCCGCCGCGTACCGGCAAGACGGTGCTCCTGCAGAACATCGCCCATTCGATCACCACCAACCATCCCGACTGCTATCTGATCGTGCTCCTGATCGACGAGCGGCCGGAAGAAGTGACCGACATGCAGCGCTCGGTGAAGGGCGAGGTGATTTCCTCGACCTTCGACGAGCCGGCGACGCGCCACGTCCAGGTCGCCGAAATGGTCATCGAGAAGGCGAAGCGCCTGGTCGAACATGGCCGCGACGTCGTCATTCTGCTCGACTCGATCACCCGTCTCGGCCGCGCCTACAACACCGTCGTTCCCTCATCCGGCAAGGTGCTGACCGGCGGTGTCGACGCCAACGCCCTGCAGCGTCCCAAGCGCTTCTTCGGCGCGGCGCGCAATATCGAGGAGGGCGGCTCGCTCACCATCATCGCCACCGCGCTGATCGACACCGGTTCGCGCATGGACGAAGTCATCTTCGAAGAGTTCAAGGGTACCGGTAACTCGGAAATCATTCTCGACCGCAAGGTCGCCGACAAGCGCGTCTTCCCGGCCATCGACATCCTGAAATCCGGCACCCGCAAGGAAGAGTTGCTGGTCGAGAAGGGCCAGCTCTCGAAAATGTATGTGCTCAGGCGCATCCTCAATCCGATGGGGACGGTCGATGCCATCGAGTTCCTGCTCGACAAGCTCAAGCAGACCAAGAGCAACGATGAATTCTTCGACTCGATGAACACCTGATCCGAAAAACTGCTATTCTGCCCTGGCGCCGGGCCCCGCTATGCGCGTACCGGGTTGTACGCGGCGGGCCGGCGGGCGGTGTGTTGTCGGTGGAGGGTGCGTATGACGATCGGCGGGGGCGGGGACAGTCCGGCGGACAAGCGTCCGACCTGGGTGCAGCCGCTGATGCAGTGGTCCACGGTCGAGACGGTGAAGGCGCGTCTTGCCGGGCCGATCGATCATGTGCCGGTCGAGATCGGCGGGCTGCCGCTTTCCAATATCGGCCGCCAGCTCTACGCCTGGTGGCTCGAGGCGCGCGGCGACAAGCCGATGCCGGTTTCAAGCGAGGTCAGTCTCCGGGCGCTGGTCGAGCTTCTTCCCTATATCCGCTACCTGAGCTGGGAAGACGAGAAACGGCTCGTCTTCCGCATCTATGGCAGTGCGCTTGTCGCGGGCAGCGGTTTCGATTTCACCGGCCAGAATGTGTTCGGGCCGGCCGAACATGCCGAAACGGAAATCGACCGCGCGCGGCTTCGCGTGCTGCATGAACAGCCCTGCGGGATCGTGATGATCCGCGACGTCTATGCGCGGTCCGGCAAACCCTTTGCCTGCGAATTCATGACGCTGCCGATCGCGCCCGATACCGAAAACGGCGACGGCCATGCGCGCATCATCGGCACCGTCGTGCCCTGCGAGCAGATCGCCGAGTGGGATGTCGATGTCGTCTTCGACCGCATCCAGACGCTGCACCGCGCGACCTTCATCGACACCGGCTTCGGCGTGCCGCCGGCGTCGCGCGGGCTCGGGAAGTAGCTAGGGCCGCAAGCTCTCCCAGCCCGGATAAGGCCCGTCGAAATGCGGCGCGTCGTCATTGTCCGCCCATGAGGCTTTCGATCCTGCATGCTCATGCGCGACGACGCGGGCTCCAATGCCGCCGTCGAGCGCGTTTGCTGCGAGGATGATCGTCTCGTCGGGCTCAACGAGATTGGCGCCGGTCATCGCCGTGCCGCAGCGCGAACAGAAGGTGCGCACAAGCTCCGGCGAGCTTTTGTAGCTGGCGAGATATTCCTCGCCGGTCCATGTCACCTCCTTGCGCAGCGCGACGAAGAACGCACCGGTCGCGCCGCCCGCCGCCTTGCGGCACATCGAACAATGACAGACGACGATGCCGCTCATCCGTTCGCTACGGAAGCGCACCGCGCCGCAGAGACAGCTTCCCTCGATCATGCGCTCACCTCACGGCACCAGCACGCTCGCGCCCGTCGTCTTGCGTGCCTCGAGATCCATGTGCGCGCGCGAGGCCTCGCCCAGCGCGTAGCGCTGGTTGACTTCGATCTTCACCGCGCCTTTGGCGACCACGTCGAAAAGTTCGGCGGCCATTTCCTGAAAGGCGGTCGGCGTTTTCAGCATGTAGTGGAACATTGTCGGGCGGGTCACGAAGAGCGAGCCCTTCTGCGCCAGGATGCCGAGATCGACGCCCGTCACCGGCCCCGACGCATTGCCGAAGGAGACGAGAAGGCCGAGCGGCGCCAGGCTGTCGAGCGAGCCGATGAAGGTCGTCTTGCCGACGCCGTCATAGACGACCGGCACTTTTCTGCCGCCGGTGATTTCCTTGACGCGCGCCGCCACATCTTCCTTCGTGTAGTCGATCACATGGTCGCAGCCATGGGCGCGGGCGAGCGAGGCCTTCTCGTCCGAGCTTGTCGTGCCGATGACGGTGGCGCCGAGATGTTTTGCCCATTGGCAGGCGATCAGGCCGACGCCGCCGGCCGCCGCATGCCACAGGATCGTCTGGCCTTTCTCGACGCGGAAGGTCTGGCGCAACAGGAATTGCGCGGTCATGCCCTTCAGCATCATCGCAGCCGCCTGCTCGTCCGAAACGCCGGCCGGGATTTTCGCGACCGTGCCCGCATTGACGTTGTGCATTTCGGCGTAGGCGCCGATCGGCCCCGATGCGTAAGCGACGCGGTCGCCCGGCTTGAACGCGGTAACGCCGTCGCCGACCGCCTCGACGGTGCCCGCCGCTTCCATGCCGATGCCCGACGGCAGCGCCACCGGATAGAGGCCCGAGCGGTGATAGGTGTCGATGAAGTTGATGCCGATGGCTTTCGCGCGCACCTGCACCTCGCCGGGCTTCGGACGTCCGAGCTCGACCTCGCGCAGCGCCATCGCTTCCGGCCCGCCGGTTTTCTCGATGCGGATCGCCTTGATCTTCTGCATATGGATACGCCTTTGTTCTTTCTGGTTTTCGAATTATTTCCGGGCGAGCGCGAGGCCGATGCCGGCGCCGACAAGCACCGTGCCCGTGATGCGGTTGCGGATCGTCTGTGCTCGCGCGCCCTTCAGATAAGGCGCGAGCTTGCCGGCCGCCAGCGCGAAAGAACCGTCTGACAATGTGCCGACCGTGACGAAGGTCGCGGCCAGCAGCAGGAGCTGCGGTCCCGCCGGCGCATCGGCACTGACGAATTGCGGAAAGAAGGCGGCATAGAAGGCGAGCGATTTCGGGTTCGTCACCGAAATCAGGAAACCGCGCCGGTAGAGCATGGCGAGGCTCGCATGACCGCGCCGCGCTTCGGCGGGAAGCGCCGGGTCCTCATAAGGCGCGCGCCAGGCCGCGATGCCGAGCCAGACGAGATAGGCCGCGCCGATCAGCTTCAGCGCATCGGCCCAGGGCCCGAGCGCGGCGAGAAGCGGCGCAAGCCCCGCCAGCACCAGCATCATGTGGACCAGCAGCGCCGATGTCGTGCCGGCAAGGCCGATCATCGCGGCGCGCGGTCCGTGGTGTATGCCGCAGGCAACGAGATAGGTCACCACCGGTCCCGGTATCACGCAGAGGATCAGTGTCGCGGCGATGAAGCCCAGGTAAAGTTCAAGCGACATCGCGCGCGCCCCTTATGCGAACCGCATCACCCCAGATGACGCGCGAGGAATTTCAGCGTGCGGTCGTTGGCCTCGTCCGCCGTCTTCTTGTCGTAATGCGCGCCACCGGGACGCGCGAAAGCGTGGTCCATTTCCGGATAACGGTGGATCGTCGCATGGCTGTTGTCGCGCAGGCCCGCAACCACCTGTTCCTGCGCTTCCGGCGGCACGAACTCGTCCTTGCCGGCGATGTGCAGCATCAGCGGCGCCTCGATGCCTTTCGCGTCGGCGAGCCGGTTCTGGATGTTGACGCCGTAATAGCCGACGCTCGCGTCGGCATCGGTGTGGCAGGCGGTGAGGTAAGCGAGCTGGCCGCCGAGACAATAGCCGACGGCGCCGACCTTGCCGGATGTCAGCGGCCGCAGCGTCGCGATCGTGGACGCGATGTCCTTGACGCCCTTGTCGACGTCGAACTTGCCGAACAGGTCGAAAGCCTTTTTCCACTCGGCTTCGGTCTGGTCGGTGATGTCGATGCCGGGTTCGATGCGCCAGAAGAGGTCGGGGCAGAGCGCGACATAGCCTTCCCCGGCGAGCCAGTCGCAGAGGTCGCGCATCACCTTGTTGACGCCGAAAATTTCCTGGATGACGACGATGCCCGGGCCTTTGCCGGTCGAGGGTTTCGCCAGGTAGCCCGTGAACGAGCCTTCCGCGCTCGGGATCGTGATCGTTTCGCCGCTCATGCCGGCCTCCTTCGTCTTCGACAGGGGGGATGTCAGAGGCGGAACTCTAACGACCCTTCCACGTCAAATCGAGGGGAGCCGGCGGCCTTTTTCAGGCGGCTTTGAGGGATGCGGCGCGCGTACCGAGGGAAAAGAGCTTGCGGAAACCGCGGTCATTGGCGGTTTCGTCGCCGCGCTTGCCGGCCGTCTGCTCGCTGCGCGCGGACAGGGCGACGTCGAAGGCATCGACGTAGCTCGTGGCATAAGTGGCAAGGATGTTCATTTTATTCACCGTTTGGTCTAGTGTATGCGGCAGATATGAGGCTTTATACGGCCTTTCACAAACGATCTTTTTGCACCGCAGAAGTTAGAAAAACTAACAGATGATCAGCCGCCGTCTGCCTTCGCTGAAAGCCCTGCGCGCCTTCGAGGCGGCGGCCCGGCATGGCAGTTTTTCGCGCGCCGCCGACGAACTCGGCGTCACCCATGCGGCGGTCAGCCATCAGATCCGGGCGCTGGAGGAAGAGCTTGGCGCCGGACTGTTTCATCGCACCGGCCGGGCGGTCGAGCTGACCGAGCGCGGCGCGCGGCTGCTGCCGGTGCTGACCGCCGCTTTCGACCAGATCGGCGAGGGCTGGGCGCAGGCCGGCGCCCGCGAGAGTGCCGCGCTGACGGTTTCGGTCGAGCCCTCCTTCGCGGCACGCTGGCTGGTGCTTCGTCTCGGCAAGTTCTATCGCGCCCATCCCGATATCGAGCTTCGGCTGCTGCCATCCTCCGAAGTTGTCGATTTCGAGCGTTCGGACGTCGATATCGGCGTGCGCTACGGGCTTGGGCACTGGCCGGACGCGATCGCCGAAAAGCTTTTCGAGGCGACCAATTATCCGGTTTGCGCGCCGGCGCTGCTCGACCCGAAAAAGCCGATCCGCAAACCGGAAGACCTCAAGAACTACCCGCTGCTGCATGAGGAAACGATGCAGCACTGGCTCAACTGGCTCGAAGCGGCCGGCGTCAAGAACCCGCGCTGGGCGGCGAAAGGCCCGCTCTTCATCGAGGCCTCGCTGGCGCTCCAGGCAGCGGCCGGCGGGCAGGGCGTCGCGCTCGCCAACGACACGCTGGCGATGGCCGATCTCGCCGAGGGGCGCCTCATCCGTCTCTTCGACATCGAAACGCCGGACGAGGAAAGCTACTGGCTGGTCTATCCCGAACGCAGCGCCGCCAAACCGAAGGTCGCGGCGTTTCGCAACTGGATCAGGGAAGAGGCGGGGCTGCCGGCGACGGCGATGGGTGGCGTTGCGGCAAGAGGGCGGGGACGGAAGTAGCTTGCAAAAGGATCGGCGTCGGCATTTGGCGAGTGGCGGGGGTTCGGATGTGGACAGCAGATGGCGTCCCTTTCGCCGCGCGGGTTCTCAATTTAGTTTGTCGCGATGACTATTTTATCTTTTTGACAGGGCGCCCAAGTACCTTTTTAAGCCGACGCTCTACTTTTGTAATGTCCTCGGCAGGCGGCAAATTTTCGGGCATTATGCCGCCTATATCTCGGATTGTATCGCGAACTTTCTTGCCAACCTCGTAGTGCACAGCGTTGGCCGCGTCTTTGCCTCGAATGTTGTCTCGCCGCAGTTTTTCCTCAGTTTGGGTCGCGCGAAACAGGTTAGCGGCAAGTTCTGTGCTGCCCATGTGATCCAGAATATTTTGCTTGGCTCTAAGGCCCTTTTTTCGCTGGATGCCAGGACGGTCCAACCCTCCATATAGCCCTTTGTATCCAAAGGTCTGAAATATCGCGAAATCGATGGGCTGTATTACCCCGGCCCCCTTGGCGGCGCTGGCCAAGTTTTTATTGTGTTCCTTAATCTCGTCCCTCAGAAGGATGCGCTTTTGTTCCTCGGAAAGGGGTATGTATTGAGCGGCATCGTCGTCTGAAATCTCCTGCCGGCGAGTCTGGATGGCAAAATAAGTCTGCGCAAATGCAACTGGCCGTTTTCGAGCGTCGCCATTTTGAGCGATGAGGTAACAGGCGTACCTTGTGAGCCGAATATCCTCAATTTCTCGCTCTGCGCCTGAGCCAATCGAGACCATTTTCCTGACGTCGGCAAAATGGTTTTCGACCTTTTGACCGGTCCCGAGACATGCCGATTTGGCCTTCTGGATGACTTCAAGAAAATTGTCCCATTTGCTGTATTCGAGAAGTTCCTGAAGGTCGCGAGCGTCCCAAAATTCAACTCCATCGTCATCCGTTTGGGCCGCGTGTTCGAAGCTGCTAATAAGCCGTTCGATTGGACCATCGCCCATCTTTCCCAAGGCGCTCTCGAAGGCCGTATTCGCGAGCCTCCTCGAATCTGGCTTGTCGTCTGTCATCTGGCTGTGTCCCCGAAGTAGATTCGGAACGATTGTAGAACATTTGTCGCGGCGAGTCTTCCGTGGTGCCTTAGGATAGCGGCCTATCCAGCTCGCACCCGACGCAGCTCCTCCTCCAGTGCCGCCGCCTCCGTCAGCGGCAGCGAGCAGGTTTCGCCGGCGCAGACATATGCGGTCGGTTGGCCGCCTTGCATGCCTTTGCCCTGCGCGGGATGTCCGTCCGGCAGCGCCGCGCCATCCGCCACCCGCATCAGCACGCGGTTCGGCAGCGAGACGCCGAAGGCGGCGCGGGCGAGGGGGGTTGTCTCCTCATGCGTTCCGACCAGCACGATCTGGACGGGCCTCAGCCGCGTCTCGAAGCTTGCGATATAGGTGCCGAGCGGAAAGATGTTCTGCTGCAGCTCGCCGGCAAAGGCCCGGATGATCTCGTCGGCGCGGGTCATATAGCTTGCCTTGCCGGTCATGAGCGAAAGCCTTGTCAGCACCGCCGGCATGGTGCCGTTGGCGGCCGGCGTCGCGTCGTCCGCAACCGTCCGTCTACGGACGATGAGGGCCGGGGCATCGCCGGCGGTGAAGAAATAACCGCCATTTGTTTCGTCCCAATAATGCGCGTCGAGTTCGGCAACGAGGCTTTCTGCGTCGGCGATGTAGGCCGCCTCGCCCGTCGCTTCGTTCAGCGCCAGCGCCGCCGCCGCCATGTTGGCGAGATCGTCGGCCATCGCGATGTGCTGCAAGCGGCCATCGCGCCAGGCGTGATGCAGCCGCCCGTCGACACGCATCGTCTCCATCACGAAGCGGAAGGCGGCCGCCGCCATCTCGATCCAGCCCGTCTCGCCGAAAGCGGCGCCGGCGCGGGCCAGCGCGGCGATCGTCATGCCGTTCCAGTCGGCCAGCACCTTGTCGTCGAAGCCCGGATGCACCCGCAGGTCGCGCTCGACGAAGGCGCGCGCCTTCAAGGGTTCGAGCGCGGCTTCTTCCTCGGCCGTCAGCGGCAGGTCGGCGCGGGCGAGGCGATTGAGGATGTTCGTTTCTTCCCAGTTGCCCTCGGCCGAGACGTTGTAGGCGGCCTTGAAGAGCGCCGCTTCGGCCGGCGTGAAGAGATTGTCGATCTCGGCTTCGCTCCACACATAGAACTTGCCCTCGACGCCCTCGCTGTCGGCATCGAGGGAGGCTGCAATCCCGCCGCCCTCCGTCACCATCTCGCGCGCCAGCCACTCGACCGTCTCGCGCACGCGGCGCGCGTAAAGCGGCTTTCGCGTTTCCTGCCAGACCATGGTCAGCAGGTCGATCAGCGCCGCATTGTCGTAGAGCATCTTTTCGAAATGCGGCGCCAGCCAGAATTCGTCGACCGCATAGCGCGCATAGCCACCGCCCAGATGATCGTAGATGCCGCCTTCCGACATGTGGTCGAGGGCGCGGGTCACGGCCTGCGAGAAATCGGCGTGGCCGGTTTTCAGATGCGCGCGCCAGAGCAGCGTCAGGATCGGCACTTGCGGGAATTTCGGCGCGCCTTTGATGCCGCCATTTTCGCCGTCCATCATCGGCAGCAGTTTTTCGGCGACGATCAGCGGCACTTGCTCCGTCGGTTCGCCCGGCCGTGCGGTTGCCGATTGTTCGGCGAGCGCCGCCACCAGCGCCGTGCGGTTCTTGTCGACCTTCTCCGGTTCCTCGCGGAAGATGCGCGCCACTTCCTCCAGCACCTGCACGAAACCCGGCCGTCCGTAATTGGGCTCCTTCGGAAAATAGGTGCCGCCCCAGAAGGGCTCGCCGTCCGGCGTCAAAAACATCGTCAGCGGCCAGCCGCCCTGTTGTCCCAGCAGATGCAGCGCCGACATGTAGATCGCGTCGATGTCGGGGCGTTCCTCGCGATCGACCTTGATGTTGACGAAGTGACGGTTCATGGCCTCGGCCACGCCCTCGTCCTCGAAGCTTTCATGCGCCATCACATGGCACCAGTGGCAGGCCGCATAGCCGACCGAGAGCAGGATCGGCGTGCGCGCGTCGCGCGCCGCCTGAAGCGCCGCTTCCCCCCAGGGCCGCCAATGCACCGGATTGTCCTTGTGCTGCAGCAGATAGGGACTTGTCTCTTCACTCAGGAAATTGCGTGACATCGGGCCTTCCGGGCGATTGACTCAAACTTGCGAACTGATTTGTTGCGGCAATGTGGGGCATATGATCCGCCCCGTCGAGAAAGAGATAGGGCAATGAAAGTCACGATCGATGTCGATCTCACCCCGGTCGAAGCGCGGCGGCTGATGGGCCTGCCGGATCTGGAGCCGATGCAGCAGCGGCTGATCGCCGAGCTCGAAAAGCGCATGGCCTCCAACCTGTCCTATATCGATCCCGAGCAGATCGTGAAGGCGATCATGCCGGTCGGCGCGCAAGGGCTCGAACAGTTTCAGGGCCTGCTCTGGGGCATGGCACAAACCGCGATGGGCGGCGGCAAGAAGCCGGCGAAAAAAGACGACGGTGCAAAAAGCGGAACGAAGAAAGAATCCTAGAGCCGCAAGCAACGGATCGATTCGGATTGGAAACGATTTATGCCTTGTCGTCGGCCTCGGGCCGCGCCGGCGTCGCCGTGTTGCGCGTCTCGGGGCCGTGCGCGGCGCCCGCGCTTGAAGCGCTGACAGGGGAGGGTGTGCCGCCGCCGCGCATGGCGGCGCTGCGCCGCTTCAGCGATCCCGAAACGAAAGTCCCGCTCGACCGGGGCCTCGCGATCTTCTTTCCGGCGCCCGCGAGCTTCACCGGTGAGGATGTCGTCGAGCTGCATCTGCATGGCGGCCGCGCGGTGGTTGCGGGGGCACTTGAGGCGCTGGCGCGGCTGCCGGACCTGCGCGCGGCCCAACCCGGCGAGTTCACGCGCCGCGCCTTCGAGAACGGCAAGCTCGATCTCACCGAGGTCGAGGGCCTCGCCGACCTGATCGACGCCGAAACCGAGGCCCAGCGCCGCCAGGCGCTCCGGCAGATGGAAGGGGCGCTCGGACAACTCTATGAGGGCTGGCGGGCGCGGCTCGTCCGGCTGCTCGCCCATGCCGAGGCCGAGATCGACTTCCCCGACGAGGAGGTGCCCGGCGACCTGATCGCCACACTCGGCCCCGAGATCGCGCGTCTCAAGTCCGAAATCGCCGCGCATCTCGACGACGGGCGGCGTGGCGAGCGCTTGCGCGACGGGGTCGAGGTGGCGATCGTCGGGCCGCCCAATGTCGGCAAGTCGAGCCTGCTCAACCGGCTGGCGGGCCGCGAAGCCGCCATCGTTTCCGACGAGGCGGGGACGACGCGCGACGTCCTCGAAGTCAGGCTCGATATCAGCGGCGTGCCGGTGACGCTGGCCGACACAGCGGGCCTGCGCGAAGCCGCTGGCGCGGTCGAGCGGGAAGGGGTGCGGCGCGCGCTGGCGCGGGCGGAGAAGGCCGATCTGCGCCTCGTGATTGCCGCGCCCGATAGCGGCGACTTCGCGCTGGCCCGCGATGGCGACATCAAGGTGCTCAACAAGATCGATCTCGGCGGCGGTGTGCCGGCGGGCGTCATCGGCGTTTCGGCCATCACCGGCGCCGGGTTCGACGCGCTTGAGGCGGCGCTCAAGGTGCGCGCCGGCTCGGCCTTTGAAGCGAGCGCGCATCCGATGATCACCCGGGCCCGGCATCGCGAGGGTCTTGCCGAATGCGCGGCCGCGCTGGCGCGGGCCGGCGGGGGGAGCGACGCCGACCTCGTCGCCGAAGACCTCCGCCTCGCCGCCCGGGCGCTTGGCCGCATCACCGGCCGCGTCGATGTCGAGGAACTGCTCGACGTGATCTTCCGCGATTTCTGCATCGGGAAGTGAAGGCCCCTGACCCCTCCGCCATCCGGCGACGGCTCTCTCCCTCTCCATCGGGAAGGCTGAGGGGAGCACCGCCCGCCTGTTTCACGTGAAACATGAGGAGCGGGACGAATCCGATTCTCCTTCAAAGGCTTGCGCGCGATTCCTCATCCAACCGCCGTCGCGATGCCGAAAAGTTTGACGCGGCGCGGCGTAGCGACTAAAGCTCTGACGCGCTGTCGTTCGAATCCGTTCTTACGGAGACAGGCATTTCTCGCGCGGACAGGAAATGATGAGTGAAGCGTTCGACGTCATCGTGATCGGCGGCGGCCATGCGGGTTGCGAGGCGGCGGCGGCCGCCGCGCGGGCCGGCGCGCGCACGGCGCTGGTCACGCATCGCTTCGCCACCGTCGGCGAGATGTCCTGCAACCCGGCGATTGGCGGGCTCGGCAAGGGTCATCTGGTGCGTGAGGTCGATGCGCTGGACGGGCTGATGGGCCGCGTCGCCGACGCCGCCGGTATTCAGTTCCGCCTCCTCAACCGGCGCAAGGGACCGGCGGTGCGGGGGCCCCGCGCGCAGGCAGATCGAAAGTTGTATAAGGCCGCGATGCAGGCGGCGATCCTCGAACAGCCGGGGCTCACCGTCATCGAGGGCGGGGTCGGCGATCTCATCGTCGAGCAGGGCGCGGTTGCGGGCGTCGTCACCGAGGACGGGCGCAGCTTCCGCGCGAGCCGGGTTGTGCTGACCACCGGCACGTTTCTCCGGGGCATGATCCATCTCGGCACCACGCGCATTCCGGCCGGCCGGGTGGGGGAGGCGCCGGCGCTCGGGCTCTCCGAACGGCTCTACGGGCTTGGCTTCAAGCTCGGCCGCCTCAAGACCGGAACGCCGCCGCGGCTTGACGGGTCGAGCATCGACTGGGCCTCGCTGGAGGTTCAGCCGGGCGACACGCCACCGGTTCCCTTCTCCTTCCTGACCCGCGCCATCACGACGCCGCAGGTCAACTGCCACATCACCCGCACGACCGAAGCCGGGCACCGGATCATCGAGGACAATCTGAAATTCTCGCCGGTCTATTCCGGCCAGATCGAAGGCGTCGGCCCGCGCTACTGCCCCTCGATCGAGGACAAGGTGGTGCGCTTTCGCGAGCGTGACAGCCACCAGATCTTCCTGGAGCCGGAGGGCCTCGACGACGACACGATCTATCCGAACGGCATTTCGACGGCGCTGCCCGAAGAGGTGCAGCTTGCCTTCCTGAAGACCATCCCCGGTCTCGCGCATGTCGTGATGCGGCGGGCCGGCTATGCGATCGAATATGACTACATCGACCCGCGTGAGCTGCGGGCCACGCTCGAAACCAGGCGGCTGCCGGGGCTTTACCTGGCCGGGCAGATCAACGGGACCACCGGCTATGAGGAAGCGGCCGCGCAGGGGCTGATGGCCGGGCTCAATGCGGCGCTGGCGGCGGGCGGCGGGGCGGGCGTCGTGCTCGACCGGGCGGAGGCCTATATCGGCGTGATGATCGACGATCTGATCACCCGGGGCGTCAGCGAGCCCTATCGGATGTTCACCTCGCGGGCCGAGTACCGGCTGACGCTCCGGGCCGACAATGCCGACCGGCGGCTGACCGCGCTTGGGCTGGCGGCCCGTGTCGTGGGCCCGGCGCGGGCCGAGGCCCATGCGGCCAAGCAGGCGGCGCTCGATGCAGGCCGCGCGCTCTGCGCCGGTTTGAGCCTCAGCCCCAGCGAGCTGGTCAAGCGCGGGCTGAAGATCAACCGGGACGGCGTCGCCCGTTCGGCCATGGATCTGCTGGCGCATCCGGACATTGATCTGGATGTTCTGGCGGGGATCTGGCCGGAGATCGGCGGCTTTGCACCCGAGATCGCCGAACAGCTCGAGATCGAGGCGCAGTATGCGGGCTATCTCGGACGGCAGGAGGCCGATATCAGGGCCTTCCGCAAGGATGAGGGCCTCCGGCTGCCGGCGGAGATCGATTATACCGGCATCAAGGGCCTCTCCATTGAAGTCCGGCAGAAGCTCGCCCAGGCCCGCCCGGCAACGCTGGGACAGGCTGCGCGGGTCGATGGCGTAACGCCTGCGGCGCTGACCACGTTAATGATTCACGTGAAACAAAAGCGCAGTGCTTGAGGGGTGCGACCCGGTATGTCCCAACATATAGTAGGGAATGCCTCCCAAGTCGTTGATGCGGAATCCTTTTTGGCCGCCACGCATGTTTCACGTGAAACAATCGGCCGCCTCGCCCTATACGAGTCCCTGCTCCGGAAGTGGCAGAAATCCATCAATCTGGTCTCTTCGGCCACGCTTTCGGCGCTTTGGCGGCGGCATATGCTCGATTCCGCCCAGTTGGCCGCTCTGGCCCCCGAAAGTGCCCGGATCTGGGCCGATCTCGGCAGCGGCGGCGGCTTTCCGGGGTTGGTGATTGCCATTATACTGAGAGAATTCCCCGGCTTCACGATGCACCTGGTCGAGAGCGATCAGCGCAAATGCGTCTTTCTGCGCGAGGTGGCGCGGGAGACCGGGGCGCCGGTCGAGGTTCACAATACCAGAATAGAGGATTTCGCCGCCGAAAGCGGGCTCAGGCCCGATGTCGTCTCGGCGCGGGCGCTGGCGCCGCTTCCCAGGCTTCTCGGCTGGGCCGCGCCGCTCTTCGATCCGGCCACAATCGGGCTTTTCCTGAAGGGGCAGGGTGTCGAAGGCGAATTGACGGAAGCGCGCAAAGAGTGGATATTCGAGGCTGAGTTGTCCCCCAGCCGTTCCGACCCCTCGGGATGCGTGCTCAAGCTCAGAGGCCTCCATGGAGCAGATCGACATTAACCAGGGCAGCGCGACGCCGGTTTCCGGCGGTAGTGCCGCGGGCCTACTTGCTCCGTCCACGGATCGTCCGCGCATTCTCGTCGTCGCCAACCAGAAGGGCGGCGTCGGCAAGACCACCACCGCCATCAATCTCGGCACCGCGTTGGCCGCTGTCGGCGAGCGTGTGCTGATTGTCGATCTCGATCCGCAAGGCAATGCGTCGACCGGTCTCGGCATCGGCCGCGCCGAACGCAAGGTGTCGGCCTATGATGTGTTGATCGGCGCGGCGCTGATCGAGGATGCGGTGGTGCCGACGAAAGTGCCGGGCCTCGATATTGTTCCGTCCACGATGGATCTGCTCGGCGCCGAGCTCGAGCTTGCTTCGGTGCCGCGCCGCTCGCACCGTCTGCGCGACGCGCTGGCCCGCATGCCGCGTCACGGCAAGAAGCGGGAAGCCGGCGAAGCCGAAGCGGCGATGACCGCGCGGCCTTACTCCTATTTGCTGATCGACTGCCCGCCGTCGCTCAACCTGCTGACCATCAATGCGATGACCGCGGCCGATGCGATCCTGGTGCCGCTGCAATGCGAGTTTTTCGCGCTGGAAGGTTTGAGCCAGCTCTTGCGCACCGTCGAGCGCGTCAAGACCAGCCTCAATCCGCGTCTTGAAATTCAGGGCATCGTGCTGACCATGTTCGACCAGCGCAACAAACTGTCCGATCAGGTGGCGTCGGATGTGCGGTCGCATCTCGGCGACAAGGTTTATCGCACGGTCATTCCGCGCAATGTCCGCATCTCCGAAGCGCCGTCCTATGGCAAGCCGGCGCTGGTCTACGATCATCGCTGCGCCGGCAGCAAGGCCTATATGAAGCTCGCCGCCGAGATGATTCAGCGCGAGCGGGCGCTGCGCCGCAACGCCGCATGAGTGTGACGGAAATTAACTTAATCCGTGGTCTGAAGACTCTTAACAAAATCTTCTAACCGCTTGTTACGATTTGGAATATGGCCCTACCCGGTAGCGATGCCGGAAAAGGAGCATCCGGTGCCCCAATCTTTCTGCAAGGTTCCGGCGGTTTCCGGTTTCAGGGGTCGGTCGTACCGGCCCTACCGGCAAGAGAGACAATCGCGGCCGGCGGACGGCACGGGCAAGAAGGAAAAGGATTAATGACCATGGCAGAGGAAACCCCGAGCCGTCTCGGACGCGGACTGGCGGCGCTGATCGGCGACGACACGGCCTTCGCGCTGGGCGATCAGGAAGCGCAGGCGCCCAAGGGTATTCGTGAGGTGCCGATCGAATTCCTGCGCGCCAATCCCTTCCAGCCGCGCCACACCTTCCGGGCCGAAGAGCTCAACGACCTCGCCGCCTCGATCCGCGAGAAAGGCATCCTGCAACCGATCGTCGTCAGGCCGGTGGCGGGCGACGCCAATGCCTTCGAGATCGTGGCCGGCGAGCGCCGCTGGCGCGCCGCGCAGGCCGCCCAGCTCCACAAGGTGCCGGTGATCGTCAAGGAATTGTCGGACGCCGAATCGCTCGAAATCGCGATCATCGAAAACGTCCAGCGCGCCGATCTCAACGCGGTCGAGGAAGCGGCCGGCTACGACCGGCTGATGCAGCAGTTCGACTACACGCAGGAAAAGCTCTCGCAGCTCATCGGCAAGAGCCGCAGCCATGTCGCCAACACGCTGCGCCTGCTGGCGCTGCCCAAGCCCGTCCTGGCGCTGATCGAGGAGGGCAAGATCACCGCCGGTCATGCGCGGCCGCTGGTCGGCCATGTGCGCGCGGAGGAAATCGCGCGCGACATCGTCACCCGCGGGCTTTCGGTGCGCGAGGCCGAGGCGCTGACGCGCAAGGCCGTCAACGTGCCTTCCGCGACGCGGCCGAAGGCCTTGCCGAAAGCCGACAAGGATGCCGACACGCTGGCGCTCGAAAAAAACATCTCCGACCAGCTCGGCCTCAAGGTCGAAATCTCGTTTTCCGGCGACAAGGGTGGCGAGGTCAGGATCGCCTACAAGACGCTCGAACAGCTCGACGAGATCTGCCGCCGGCTTGCCGGCCGCAACGCCCAAAAGATGAATTGATCCGGGTACGGAGGGATTGAACGGGCGGTCGTTCCCTATCCCCGCTGTGGCCGGTCGGCCGCGCGCTGTGCCTTCCATGCCGTTGCCGTTCCGCCACCCCTGTGACATCGGCTTTGTTGCGCGCGCGACACGCTTTTTGCGCTTCCACAAATGGCGGATTTCCGCCATCTGCAAAACAGGCAAACCGGGGATAAGTCCGTTTGTGACAGTTTTTTGACAGAACGATGACAGCCGGCTGTTTTCGCGCTGATTTGAGGTATCCCGCTACCCCATCGGACATCCGATTCAGCGCCGCGCGCGCGCGCCTTGCGCGATCCGGAATAACGTCTGTCCACAGATCGCCTCGGCGGGGCTGCCGGTCGTCTTGCATTGCGTCTCGGCCTCGAGCGCCAGCGCCAGGGCGCGGTCGAGCTTGCGGCGGTTCCAGTTTTTTAACTGCCGCGTCACCGCGTCCTTGCGCTTGAAATGAAGCGGCGGACGGAAGCTCCGCATCGCGCCGCCAAGGTCGCTGCCGCTTTCGACATGCGCTGCCGCCAGATGCAACTGCATCAGGTGACGCGACAGCATGTTCAAAATCAGAACCGCGTTGGTGTCGGCGGCGCGGGCGCGCGCCAGCGCCGTGTCGAGATTTTCCAGTTCGCCGCCCAGCGCCGCGTCGATCACTTCATCGAGGCTCGAACCCGCATTGTCGCCGATGCATTGGCGCGCGTCGTTGAGCGTCACCTCGCGCGTTTCGTCCCTCCCGTCTGCGCTCATGCCGCCCGCGCCCATATAGAGCACCAGCTTTTCAAGTTCGTTCTGCGTCACGCCGCGGTCGGACCCGAGATGCGTCATCAGAAATTCCAGCGCCGCCGGTTCGGCTTTCAGTCCCGCCGCGCCGAGCCGCGCGCGGATCACTTCACCCAGCGTCGATGCATCGTCGGCATAGCAGGGCAGGGCGGCGGCGTTCCCGGCTTCCTCGAACAGCAGCCGCAAGGACGAGCGCGGTCCAAGCTCGCCGCCTTCGGCGACGACCAGTGCGTCGCCCAGCGGATTTTCGAGAAAACTCGCCACCGCTTTCGCCGCGCCGTCGCCGAGACCGCGCAGGCGCACGACGCGGCGCCCGCCCAGCATCGAGATCGCGGCCGCCTCGTCGGCCAGCCGCGCCGGATCGTTCTTCAATTCGCTGTCGGAAATGTCCGCCAGGCGAAACGGATCGGAAAGGTCGTCGACGACGCTGCGCGTCAGCTTGTCGATCCGTTCGCGTACAAGGCCGCTGTCGGGACCGTAGACCAGCACCGCAACGATATTGGCCGGCGGCTTCGCCGCGAAACGGTCAGCGTCCTGCGGTCTTACTTTCGTCACAACGCGGCGTCGGCGACGCGCGGCTGACTGCTGAAATGTACGCCGAGCTGCAGCTTGATGTCGGCCGCGACGTCGCGTGCGACACGCGCCTCTGCATCGCGGGCCGCCGTGATATTGGCGAATTCGGATTCGACGCGGTTGTAGGAGGTGCGCGAGCGTGCCACCGAGCGCATCACCGGTTTGCCGGTTTCGACGTCGATCAGGCGGAACGGCACGACCAGCACCGCGTTCTTGCGCGTCACTTCGGCGTCGCGCTCGATGGCGACGTCCTCTTCGTAGAATGTCGGCACCAGTTCGACGCGGTAGAGGGCGTTGGCCGGCGGGTTGCCCGACGACGAGAGAATGTCGAGCAAATCGTATTTCAGGGCGCGGCCGATTTCGCTACCGGGCGCGGAAACATCGAGCATCGACAGGTCGGCGGCGACGCTCGTGTTGTTGTGCGTCGCATACATCGGCGTGAAGCCGCAGGCCGGCAGCGCCAGCAGCGCCAGCAGCACGGCGCCGGCGCGCATGTCAGACCACGACATTGACGATCTTGCCCGGCACGACGATGACCTTGCGAACCGCTTTTCCATCGATTGCCTTCCCCACCTTTTCGAGCGCCAGCGCCGCGCGCTCGACTGTCTCGTTGTCCGCGTCGCGGGCGACCGTCAGTTCGTCGCGGCGCTTGCCGTTGACCTGCACGGCGATCGTCACGGAGTCTTCCACGATGAGGGCCCTGTCGGCAACCGGCCATTCGGTGTCGACCGCCGGCGTTTCATGGCCGAGCGCCGCCCAGCATTCCTCGGCCAGATGCGGCATCATCGGCGCGGCGGCCAGCACCATGAATTCCAGCGCCTCGCGTTTTGCCCATTTTCCGGCGTCGTTTTCGGGAACAAAACCTGAAACCGCGTTGGCCAGTTCGTAAATGCGGGCAACCGCGCGGTTGAAACGCAGATGCTCGATGTCGTCGGTCAGCGCGGCGAGCGCCTTGTGGGCGGCGCGGCGCAGCGCGAGCGATGCCTCGTCGAAGTCGCCGGGCTGGCCCGCGCCTGCGGGCGCGATGTCGTCGGCGCCGGCCGCCAGCCGCCAGAAGCGCTGCGTGAACCGCCAGGCGCCCTCGGCGCCCGCGTCGGTCCATTGCACGTCGCGCTCGGGCGGGCTGTCCGACAGCATGAACCAGCGCGAGGTGTCGGCGCCGTACTGGGCGATAATGTCGTCGGGGTCGACGGTGTTCTTCTTCGACTTCGACATTTTCTCGATCGAGCCGATCGTCACCGCCGCGCCGTCGGAAATGCGTTTCGCGACGCGCGCGCCGCCGACCGTTTCGATCGCGACCTCCGAGGGTGGCAGCCATTTGCCGCCGGCGTCCCGGTAGGTTTCGTGATTGACCATGCCTTGCGTGAAGAGCCGGGCGAAGGGTTCGTCGAGACCGACATGGCCGATGCGGCGCATGGCGCGGGTGAAGAAGCGCGAATAGAGCAGATGCAGGATCGCGTGTTCGACGCCGCCGATATACTGATCGACCGGCAGCCAGCGATCGGTTGCGGCGCGGTCGGTCGGCGTTTCGGCCTTTGGCGCGCAGAAGCGGGCGAAGTACCAGGACGAATCCACGAAAGTGTCGAAGGTGTCGGTCTCGCGCCGCGCGGGCTTGCCGCATTTCGGGCAGTCGACATGTTTCCATGCCGGATGGCGGTCGAGCGGATTGCCGGGCTTGTCGAAGGTCACATCGTCGGGCAGCACGACGGGCAATTGTTCGCGCGGCACCGGCACGATGCCGCAGGCGTCGCAATGAATGACCGGAATCGGGCAGCCCCAGTAACGCTGGCGCGAAATGCCCCAGTCGCGCAGGCGGTAATTGATCGTGCCCTGGCCGAGCTTCATCGCTTCGAGTTTTTCGATGGCCGCGCGTTTGGCCGCCGTCACATCGAGTCCGTTCAGGAAATCGGAGTTGACCGCCACGCCGTCGCCGGTAAAGGCATCCGTTCCATGCGCCGCAAGCTCCCCGACGAACGCGGCGCGCGCGGGCGCGTCCATGTCTTTGGGTGCCACGACCGGGATCACCGGCAATCCGTATTTGCGCGCGAAGTCGAGGTCGCGCTGGTCATGGGCCGGGCAGGCGAAGATCGCGCCGGTGCCGTATTCCATCAGCACGAAGTTCGCGACATAGACCGGCAGCGTCTTTCCCTCGATGAAGGGATGGCGCGCCTTGAGGCCGGTATCGAAGCCGAGCTTCTCGGCCGTCTCGATCGCTTCCTCGCTGGTGCCGATCTGGTCGCATTTTCTGATGAAGGCCTGCAGGTCGGCATTGCCGGCCGCCAGTTTCTGCGTCAGCGGATGATGCGGCGACAGCGCGCAGAAGCTGGCGCCGAACAGCGTGTCCGGTCTGGTCGTGAAGATTTCGAGTTTGTAGTCCGGTTCATCCGCGACACCGTCGAGAGCAAAGAAAACCTTCGCGCCTTCGGAGCGGCCGATCCAGTTCTTCTGCATCGTCCGCACTTTTTCGGGCCAGTGCTCCAGCGTGTCGAGGCCGTCGAGCAGGTCGTCGGCGAAATCGGTGATGTTGAGGAACCATTGCGTCAGCTCGCGGCGCTCGACGACGGCGCCCGAGCGCCAGCCGCGGCCGTCGATCACCTGTTCGTTGGCGAGCACGGTGTTGTCGACCGGATCCCAGTTGACCATGCTCTTGCGGCGGCTGACGAGGCCGGCTTCGAGAAAGTCGAGAAAGAGCGCCTGCTCATGGCCGTAATATTCGGGGTCGCAGGTTGCGAATTCGCGTTCCCAGTCGATCGCGAGGCCGATCGCCTTCAGTTGCGCGCGCATCGCCGCGATGTTGTCGTAGGTCCAGCTTTTCGGGTGGAAGTTCTTTTCCATCGCCGCGTTTTCGGCGGCCAGCCCAAAGGCGTCCCAGCCCATCGGATGCAGCACGTCGAAACCGCGCGCCCGTTTGTAGCGCGCGATGACGTCGCCCATCGTGTAGTTGCGGACATGGCCCATGTGAATGCGCCCCGACGGATAGGGGAACATTTCAAGAACATAGTATTTCGGACGGGTGCTGGCGTCGGGCGTGCGGAAAGCGCGCCTGTCTTCCCAGACCTTTTGCCATTTCGGCTCGGCGGCGCGGGCGTTGTAGCGTGTGGACATGATTGTCGGCTGGTCCGTCTTCATCCGGACCGCTAGCGGCTCTCGGCGGCCTCGATGGTGCTGATGCGAAGCTGGCGCGCGCGCACCAGAATGGCGTTTTCGATCTGCAGCGGCGTCGCGCCGGCGACCGCCGCGTCGACCCAGTCGCCGCTCTCCGCCTTTGTCTGGCGGAAAACCGCGACTTTCACGCCATCGGCCCGGAGCCGCCGGTCGAGAATATAGACCGTCACCTTGAAGCGCTCACCGGGCGTTTTCGGGTCCTGGTACCAGTCGGTGATGATGACGCCGCCGAAGGGGTCGGCCGAGGTCAGCGGCATGAAGGCGATGGTGTCGAGCGAGGCGCGCCACAGGAAGCTGTTGACGCCGATGCCCGAGCCCTGGTCCCCGTCGCCCGAGCCGCCGCCGAACAGCTTCAGGCCGTCCTCGCCGAAAATCGATTCGCGCTGCTGCTCGCCGGTCGGATTGTTGGGGCCGCTCTTGCCGGTCGGCTGGCCCGGGAAATTCGAGGTCGAGGGGCCGCAGGCGGTCAGGCCGAGAATGGCGGCAAACGCCAGAGCGGCGGCGGCGCTCCTGGCGCCCTTCATTCCAGTATTGGTCATCGATTTACGGCAAGCCTCTCGCGTTGCGCCTCTCTCATCCGCCTGCCGGTTCTTGCGCCATGGGCTTGCGGAGAGCAAGTAAATTCGCGTGCCGGCCGCGCGTCGCAACCAGCGCACTTTCCATTTGTCGTGCGCCTTTATAGCGAGGAAAAGCGGCTTCCCGCAATCTTGCTTGTCGGGGCTTATCGTCCGGACGCGACATATGATCCGCGGTATCCCGACTGTTGCTCTCAAGGCACAGCTACACCGGATTGCCGGGCGGCGGCGAAGGGGAATTTCCGGACCGCTCCCGAGCGGACTTCGATACGCGGAATCCGCACCGCTGTTGAGTCGCTTGGATTGTCATCGGGGTTGCATAGCTGGTTCCGGTAACCGATTGTTAACCAAGCAGGGCCGATTTGTGCCCTTTCCGCAACATGCGCCGACATTCCTTCGCCGCGCGGCCCGGTTCGCTTGACCGGAGGGGGCGATCAACGGATTAATCGGGTTACGCGCTCGGGGGGCAGTTTCAGTCGGCCCGGCGATGGACGCGGCCATGGGGGGTTTTTCCGATGGCTCGTGCGAATGGAACAGCTCTTAGCTGATACTGCGAGGAACACATGAAAAAGATTCTTCTTGGGACGACTGCTCTCGTCTCGGCCGGCATGATCGCCGGTCCGGCGCTCGCGAGCGATCCGTTGACCGTCACGGTCGGCGGCACGGTCACGGCCGGCTTCTACCTGATCGATGCCGATGATCTCGGTGGCGTGTCGTTCGCCGACACCGCCGTCAAGCTCGTCGCGCGCAACATCGACATCAACGCCGAAGGCACGCTCGACAACGGCATGGTCGCCGGTGTCCTCGCGACGCTGTCGCTCGGCGAGGACTGGAACACGAACGCCAACAACAACGACGCCGTGTTCCGCGAACTGTTCGCCTACCTCGAAGGCGGCTTCGGCCGGTTCGAAATCGGCGGCACCGATGGCGCCGCCTTCAAGATGCACTACACCTCGCCCTGGTTCGTGCCGGGCAACGGTGTCGACAGCCCGAACATCCTGAACACGCTGACGGCCGCTTCGGCGTTCCGTCACTCGACGTTCTCGCTGATGGCTGCCGACTCGAACAAGGTGACCTACTTCACGCCGCGTTTCGCCGGCTTCCAGCTCGGCGGTTCGTATACGCCGGAAACTTCGTTCAACGGCCCGAATCCGAACGGCCTTGGCATCCTGCCGAACTCGGCCGCCAATATCGGCGACGTGCTCGAATTCGCGATCAACTATGCCGGCTCGCTCGGCTCGGTCGATCTCGGCATCGACGCCTTCTACGTCACCGCCGAATCCGGCCCGGTTGCGGCCGACCCGGAAGAGTATGGTTTCGGCCTCAACCTCGGCATGGCCGGCTTTACGCTGGGCGGCTCCTGGTACGAGTCGGAAGATCTGCTCGTGACCTCGCTCCCGGTCCCGTCGGTTGCCGGCGTGTCGGAAGAAGTCTGGACCGTTGGTCTGTCCTACGGCACGGGTCCGTGGACGGTTGGCGTTGCCTACCTGACCGACGAAATCAGCAGCCCGGGCTTCTCGGCCGAAATCGAAACCTGGCAGACGGGTGGCGGTTACAACCTCGGTTCCGGTGTCGATATCGGTCTCGACGTGCAGATGTCGGAGATCAGCATCGGTGCGTTCAGCTACGACTCGCAGTCGGCCGGTCTGGTTCTCTCGATCGGCTTCTGATCGCCTCGGCGACCGGATCGTTCGAAAGACGACCCAAGTTACGAGAGAGCGGGCTTTGTGCCCGCTCTCTTTTTTTATGCGCCGGCCTTTGCTAGACAGGTCGTGTTCCCTCGACCAGAGCGAAAGACCGTAACATGGGCGCCCTGATCTGGCTCGCTTCCTATCCCAAATCCGGCAACACCTGGATGCGCAGCTTCCTGCACAATCTGTTCAGGAATGCCCATGAGCCCGTCAGCATCAATGAGCTCGACGATTTCTGCCTCGGTGAGTCCGACGCGGCCTGGTATGCGCCGCGTTCGCCGCGCCCGCTCGCGGAGCTCGAACCCGATGAAATCGCAAAGCTGCGCCCGGTCGTGCATGGCGACTTCACTCTTGCCTTTCCGGACTCCGTTTTCGTCAAGACGCATAATTATCTCGGAGAGTGGTTCGGCGTGCCGTTGCACAACATGGACGTGACGGCGGGCGGCATCTATGTGTTGCGCAATCCGCTCGACGTCGCGATATCCCTCAGCCACCATTTCGGCGAGACCATCGACGAGGCGATCGCCCACCTCGCCGACGACGGGGCGGGCACGCCCGTTACCGGCAAGCATGTTCCCGAAGTGCATCGTTCCTGGTCGACACATGTCGCGAGCTGGACCGCAGCGCCCAACCCGCAGCTGCTGGTGCTGCGCTACGAGGATCTGCTTCTGAAGCCGAAGAAATATTTCAAGAAAGTGGTGCAGTTTCTCGGTCTCAAGCCGCCGCAAGAGCGCCTTGAACGCGCCATCCGCAATTCCTCCTTCAAGGCATTGAAGGCGCAGGAACAGAAGACCGGTTTCAAGGAACGCTCGGACAAGACAGATGCGTTTTTTCGCGAGGGCCGCGCCGAGCAATGGCGCGACGTGCTGACCCCCGACCAGGTGCGTCGCATCATTGCCGATCATCACGTGCAGATGGCGCGCTTCGGCTACATTCCCGACGACTACAAGGATGCCGTGCCTGTGCCGGAGGCATCCCGTGTCGCTTCCTGATGTGGCAAGAAACGAGGTGTCGCCATGGGCGCGTTGATCTGGCTCGCCTCCTATCCGAAATCCGGCAACACATGGGTGCGGAGCTTCCTTCACAATCTGGTGCGCGACGCCGATACGCCCGCCGACATCAACGCGCTGGATGAATTCTGCCTTGGCGGTTCGTCGCGGCGCTGGTTTGAGGCGGTCTCGCAGGTGCCGCTCGAAAACCTCGAACCCCGCGAGCTGGCGAAGCTGCGGCCACAAGCCCAGATGCGCATGGCGGCGTCCGTTCGGAATTCGATCTTTGTTAAAAGCCACAATTATTACGGGCCGTGGTTCGATGTGCCGCTTCACAACACCGCGGTTACGGCAGGCGCCGTCTACATTCTGCGCAATCCGCTCGATGTCGCGCCTTCGCTCGCCCATCACTATGGCGAGCCGACAGATTGGGCCATCGAGCTGATGTCCAAACCCGGCGCAGGCACCAAGTTGACCGCCCGCCATGTGCCGGAGATCTACGACACCTGGTCGAACCATGTGTTGAGCTGGACGGCGAAAGAAAATCCGAAGCTTCTGGTTCTTCGTTACGAGGATCTGCTGGCGATACCGGCGGCGACCTTCGGAACGCTGGCTCGGTTTCTCGGACTGAAGCCCGGCGAGGAGCAACTCGCGCGCGCGGTGCGGCACTCGTCCTTCGACGTTCTGAAATCCCAGGAAATCGAGCGCGGGTTTCGCGAGCGCCCCGAGAACGCCAAATCGTTCTTCCGGGAAGGCCGCGCGGAGCAGTGGCGCGAAGCCCTCACGCCGGATCAGGTCCGCCGCATCGTCGCGGATCATCATGTACAGATGGCGCGCTTCGGTTACATCCCGGAGGATTATCGGGACCATGTGCCGGTTGGCGACGATGTATAGGGCCGTGTCATGGGCGCGTTGATCTGGCTCGCCTCCTATCCGAAATCCGGCAACACATGGTTGCGGAGTTTCCTGTGTAACCTGCTGATCGATGCACCGGAGCCCGCCGACATCAACAAGCTCGCCAATTTCTGCCTCGGCGAGTCGTTGCGCGTCTGGTACGAGCCGCATGCGGCGGCGCCGCTCGAAACCCTGAATGCCGCCGAGCTCGCCCGTTTACGTCCCATCGGACAGGCTGACATGATGAAGGCCTTTGACGACTCGGTCTTCGTAAAGACGCACAATTATCTCGGGTCCTGGGCGGGAACGCCGCTGCACAACATGGACGTGACGGCGGGCGGCATCTATGTGCTGCGAAACCCGCTCGATGTCGCGCTCTCCGCCCATCATCATTTCAACCTCACGCTTGACGACACCATCGCCATGATGGCGCGTCCGAGCGCGGGCACGCTGCTTTCGGCGACCAATATCCCGGAGGTCTATACCGACTGGTCCGGTCACGTTCGAAGCTGGACCGCGCAGCCGAACCCGCAATTGCTTGTGCTGCGCTATGAAGATCTCGCCGCCGACCCGCTGAAACACTTCGGTATCGTCGCGTCTTTTCTCGGGTTGCAGGTTTCGGATGAACGGCTCGGCCGTGCCGTCGCGCATTCGTCGTTCGCGGTGCTGAAAAAGCAGGAACAGGAAAAAGGGTTTCTCGAACGGCCCGAGAATGCCAAATCATTCTTTCGCGAAGGACGCGCCGAACAGTGGCGCGATGCGCTGACACCCGATCAGATCCGGCGCATCGTCGACGATCATCGCCTTCAGATGCAACGCTTCAGCTATATTCCGCCGGACTACGCCTGACGATCAGTCGAGAAGAAAGCCGATCCCCGCCACGCCGGCGATGCCCGTACCGGTGAGGCGGCGGACGTAGCGCGCTTCGGAAATGCCGCCGAGCGCATAAGGCACAAGACCGAGCGCGCGCGCGGTCCGCGCCAGATGCGCGAGCCGGATCGGGCCAAGCGGTGGCGCACCTTCATGGCTCCGCGTCGGCAGAACCGGCGAGATCAACACGGCTTCGGCGCCGGCCCGCGCGGCGCGATGGATCGCCGCCTCGGAATGCGCGGCCGCCGTTGTCGCCCCGGCCCGGCTTCCATGGATGCGGCCGAGCAAGCGTTCGGGCAGATGCAGCCCGCCCGCTCCGAGCCGGCGGGCGCGTTTCGGGTCGCCCGCAATCAATAAAAGACAATTTATCGCGCGCGCCCGCGCCGCCAGCCGCTGGAATTCCCCGGCGTTTGTGCCGGCGCCGTAGGCGCGCCAGATGAGCGCGCATCCGGCGGGTAATGCATCGAGCGCCTTCAGCGGATCGGGCAGGCGCTTGGCGTCGGTCATGCCGATCAGCGCGATGCCGGTGCGCCCGCCCGAAAGCCGCGACGCGGCCTGACGTAGCGCGCGTGCTTTCGCGTTTCCGCGTCCCTTGCCGTAGGTGCTGCCTGCCACTAGTTTCGCTTCCATCCGCCGACTGTCGCAGAACCGAGATTATGACAATGACCGCCTCCGACGCCACCGCTTCCGCCAGCCGTCTCGCCGCCGTTCGTTCGCGTATCGCCGACGCGGCGCGGGCAGCCGGCCGCGCGCCGCAGGAGGTGACGCTGGTTGCGGTGTCGAAGACGTTCGATGCGAATGCTATTGTGCCATTGATCGAAGCCGGTCAGCGCATTTTCGGCGAAAACCGCGTGCAGGAAGCGGCCGCCAAATGGCCGGCGCTGAAGGAGCGATATGCGGATATCGAACTCCATCTGATCGGGCCGCTGCAGACCAACAAGCTCGACGATGCGCTCAAGCTCTTCGACGTCTTTCATACGCTGGATCGGGCGAAGCTCGCGGCGGCGCTCGTCAAGGCGCGTGACAAGGGCGCGGCGTTGCCCCGTCTGCTCGTCCAGGTGAACACCGGCGACGAACCGCAGAAGGCCGGGATCGCGCCGACCGATACGGATGCGTTCCTCGCGCGGTGCCGCGATGAATGGAAGCTCGATGTCGAAGGGCTGATGTGCATTCCGCCGCTTGACGAGGAGCCGGCGCTTCACTTCGCGTTGCTCGAAAAACTGGCGCACCGCAACGGCCTGACAAAGCTTTCGATGGGCATGAGCGGTGATTTCGAGACGGCGGTTGCGTTTGGCGCAACTCATGTACGTGTCGGCAGCGCGCTGTTCGGCGCGCGCGCCTAGGACGCACCGATCCGCATCATTGTCTGTGGCGTGCAGCGCGACAAGACTTTCAGCATGTCGGGAAGCCGCAGCGCGACGCAACCTTCCGTCGGTTGCAGGATGCCGTCTTTCTCGTTGGCGAGATGAAAGAATATCGCACTGCCGGCGCCGGGCCGTGGCGGATCGTCATTGTGACCGAGCACGACGACGAGATCGTAGAGATGGTCGTCGCGCCACATCGTCTCGGCGCTGGACGGATAAGGCAGACGAACCAGCCGGTTGTATGCCGCGTCCCGCGGCGCGTCGCACCAGCCGTCCTCGCGTGTCGTCGGATAAGCCGGCAGGGCGGTCGCCGGCGCCTGCAGCCGGTCCGCGCGGTATCGGAGCTGCCTGAGCGGGAAGATGCCGATGGGGGTGCCGCCATCGCCTTCGTGCTTGTCGTTCACCAGTCCGGCGCGTCCAAGCGCGCAGACAAATTCCAGTTCCGCCACGGTTAGCCGGCCGCGCGTTTCGCCCGGTTCTGCGGTCACGAGAATTTCACTGGAAGTCGCCATGGCAGCATCAATCTAGGTGGCGGCGCGGTGCCTGACCAGAGGATGTCAGCGCGGGTGCTTCAAGGCTTCGTATTTGTCGAGCGCCTGGTTCATGGCGCCCAGAAGATCGGCCGGGGCGGATGTGGAATTTTCATCGTCGTCCGAGGCACCTTCGAAGTCGAGGCTCATGCGCGGCGCGGCAACCGCAAAGCCGGGCTCGATATTTTCAGCCCCGGTTGCAGCGGGGCCGTTCATTTCGAGGTTGTCGAACGAGCCCATCAGGGCGGCGAAGGCCTCCGGGCTCAGCTGCGGTATTCCCGCGCCGCCGGTGACGGGCGGCTTTGCCGCCTGTCCGGAACCGGGCATTTCCGGAGCGATCGATGCGGTCTGCTCCGCCAGCGCATTGGCGCGGGCGAGCGCCAGCGTGTCGTTGCCCGGCGCCGCGACGGCTGCGGTCTCGGCGGAGGGCGTGTCCACGTCGAAAATGGTTGCATAGATACGGTCGCCGATGCCCTGATCGCCAGAGCCGCCTGCAATGGCGAGGCTTGCCACGGACGCGACGAGGCCGATCGGGCCGCCATAGAGCGTGCCGCCCGCGACGCGGGCATGGGCGCTGATCCGGTCGCCGGTCAGGCCGCGATAAATGTCGGAGACCACCGGAATGTGCTGCAGCGGGTTCAGCGTGTCGATCAGGTCGTTGAAGCTGAGTTCGGCACCCTCGGCCGCGCGGCCCTCGCGGCGCGCGGCGCGCAGCTCGGCAAAGGCGGCGGACGCCATGTTGTGCTTGCCGGCCGTGAGCTGCTGGGGGTGGATTATTGCGTCGGTCATGCTGTGCTTCACGCAAAGGGCGGGCCAGCCGGCAAGGCGCGGCAAGCCGTCATTTTCTGGCTGTGCTCTGGCGATAACGGGGCCTTGAGCGGCAATTTCTGCCGGGCAGGCCTCCCGTGCGGCAGCTTCGTCTTCGCGCATTGGTCGGCGGCGCGAGCTATGGCAAACTCCGGCCCGCGTCCCGCCGCGGGCACAATTTTGCGTATCGGAACGGACAGTATGGCGAAAAAACCTCTCCCGCCGGGACCGGCCAAGGGCCCCGCCTTCGCGCCGCAGAGCGGCGGCCGCGCGACTGTCGGTTTGCCGCGTTCGGCGTTCGGCGGGCCGGGTCCGACGGTCGGCGTTCCGGCTGGCGGGCAAGGCGGCTTTCGGCCGAGCGCGCCTTCGGCGCCGTTCGACGCGGTGAGGTTGCTGCAAATGGGCGGTTCGCACCTCGCGGCCGGCCGTCTCGATCATGCGGGTCAGGCGGCGGCGCATGTGCTGAAAGTTGAACCGCAAAATCCGGACGCGCTTCATCTGCTCGGTCTCGTGGCGTTGGGCAAGGGCGATGCCGCCAATGCCGAAAAGCTTATCGCTGCCGCGGCAGCGCGAATGCCGAACCATGTCAATGTCTGGGTCAATCTCGGCAACGCACAGCGCGATGGCGGCAAGGCCGAGGAAGCGTTGATAGCCTATCAGCGTGCCGAAGCGCTCAATCCCGGCTATCCCGATATCTTTCTCAATCGCGGCCAGCTCTACAAGGACACCACGGACTACGCGGCGGCGATCGCCGAATTTGAAAAACTGATCGCGCTGATGCCCGACGATCCGGCGCCTTACATGCGGGCGGCGTCGGCCGCGACGGAGGCCGGCCGTTTCCGCGATGCGCTGGCCTTCCTGCTGCGGGCGAGCGAACGTACGCCTGCGACCCCGCTGCACCTGGCGACGACGCTGTCGGCGACCTATGAGCGGTTGGGCGAAATCGACGATGCGTTTGCCTGGGCGGAGAAGGCGCTGGCGATCGATGCCAATGCGAGCGGGGCGGCGGCTGTGTGGTCCCGGGCGCATCGGCGCCGGCACAAGGGCGACGCGACGGTTCTTGCCGCCTGTCGCGCACGTCTCGAAGCGCTCGACCTCGAACGCGGTTCCCGCAACGAAGCGCGGCTCGCTTCTTCGGAGCTCGCACAGATTTGTCAGGAAGCGGGCGACATCGATGCGGCCTTCCGGTATTTCACACAACAGAACGAGCATACATCGCGCTTGCCGGAGCTTGCGCGCGTCGACCGCACCGCCTTTGTCGACGAGGTCGTGACGCTGATCGACACCTACACCGAAGAATTCGTATCCGGTTGGCGGGCGGTGCCGGGGCCCGGGATTGAGCCCGGTCACGCCGCGGCGCCGGTATTTCTGGTCGGGTTTCCACGTTCGGGGACGACGCTTCTCGATCAGATTTTCGACGCGCATCCGCAAGTTCAGGTCTTCGAGGAACAACCGTTCCTGCGCTCCGTCAAAAAAACGATCGCCGGTTATCCGCGGTCGCTGGCAGGCATGGACGAAAATGGGCGTACGGCCGCGCGGCGCCTCTACTGGCAGGCATTGCGCGATGCCGGCGCCGATCTCGAAGGCAAGACCGTCATCAACAAGATGCCGCTCGACATCGTTCACGCCGGTCTCATCCACCGGGTGTTTCCAGAGGCGCGCATCGTCTTTGCGCTTCGCCATCCGGCAGATTGCGTGTTGTCCTGCTTCATGCAGGATTTGGTGCCGAATGGCGCGATGCTGAATTTCCTGACGCTCGAAGGATCGGCACGGTTCTATGAACGGGTAATGACGCTCTGGCAGACATACAGGGCGCTGCTGCCGCTCGACGTGCATGAGGTGCGTTACGAAAACCTCGTTGCCGACCTGCGGGGCGAAGTCGAGCCGGCGCTGGAATTTCTCGGCCTTGGGTGGAACGATGCGGTAAGCGATCCGGCGGCCCATGCGCTGGCGCGCGGCACGATCCGAACACCTTCCTATTCGCAGGTGACGCAGCCGATCTATTCGAGCGCAGCCGACCGCTGGCGACGCTACGAAAAGCACATTCGGCCCGTCATGCCCATTATCGAGCCGCATATCCAGCGCTTCGGCTATTCTCTCTGAAGGACACATGATCGGTATCAAGAAAATTCTCGTGGTCGACGACGACGATGCGCTGCGGACGGCGCTTGTCGAACAGCTCGATCTCCATGAAGAGTTTACTTGCGCGACGGCGCCGACGGCGGCGGCCGCGCTGGATTGCGTTCGCTGCGCGCATGTCGATCTGGTGCTGCTCGATGTCGGCCTGCCCGACATGGACGGGCGGGAAGCGTGCCGGCTGATGCGCAAGGCCGGCGTCAAGGCGCCGATCATCATGTTGACAGGCGCCGATACCGATTCCGACACGATCCTCGGTCTCGATGCGGGTGCGAACGATTATGTGACCAAGCCGTTTCGCTTCGGTGTGTTGCTGGCGCGTATCCGCGCGCATATGCGAAGCCACGAGCAGAGCGAAGACGCCGTGTTCAAGGTCGGCCCCTACTCGTTCCGGCCGAGCGCGAAGGTGCTGGTGGACGCGCAGGACAAGAAAGTCCGGCTCACCGAAAAGGAAACGGCGATCCTCAAGTATCTCTATCGCGCGGGCGCCAAGGTTGTCGGGCGCGATGTATTGCTGGCAGAAGTCTGGGGCTACAATTCGGGCGTCACGACGCACACGCTCGAGACGCATATCTACCGGTTGCGGCAGAAGATCGAGAAGGACCCGTCGAACGCCGAGATCCTCGTTACCGAAACGGGTGGCTATCGTCTGGTTCCCTGAAGAAAGATCACGTGGGGGGATGAGGATGGACGACGAAGCGTTTCTCGTAGCCGAGAGGTTTTTCCGCGCCGTCGAAACGGGCGACACCGACGAGGTGGCGCGTGTCCATGCGCCCGACGCGCGTATCTGGCATAATTTCAGCCAGCGCGAGCAGACGGTGGAGGAGAACCTCAAGGTCCTGCGCTGGATGGCACGCAAGCTTCCCGGCCGCCACTACGACGTGCTCCGGCGCATCGTGCGGCTCGAGGAGTATCTCGATCCGGCGCAGGCGGCGGTGCTCTCGGCCTAATCGCCCTCGACGCGCGCAGTGGGGCGGTAGGCAACGATAAATTGAGGCGGCATGCGCGTTGCGCGGCCGCTCTCGATGTCGATGCAGACGAAATCCGTGAGACCGCGCAACAGGGTGATGCCGGTTTCGGCGTTGACCATCTGGAAGCGGCGGCGCAGCCGCAGGCGGCCGTCATTGCCGGTGATCCATGTGGCAACAAGTATGCGCTCGCCTTCATGGCTCGCCGCCAGATATTCAAGCTCATGGCGGCGTACGACCATGCCGCGGTTGAGGCGTTTGTAGAAGGCGAAATCGATCCCCAGCGCCTTCGAATGTTCCCACGCCGTCTTCGCCATCCAGCTCAGATAGACGACATTGTTCGTGTGCTGAAAGTCATCGATGTGCCGGGGCTCCACCCGGACTTCATGGATGAAGGGGTCGGGCCAGTCCCAGGCAACCGGGGAAGTCGGCGAAGCCATGCGGGTGCTCCATTTCGGGGTTCGCACTTCTTAGCGGCGCCGGCACCGAAGCGCAAATCGGGACTTTGGCGCCGGCCCGTGCCTCCGCTATGCTCGGTCCATGAGCCTTGAACCCGCGATTGCGATGCTGAAACGCCTGGAGCTTTTTTCAGGCCTCGACCCGGTGCGGCTCGAAGTCGTCGCCTTTACCTGTGAGCGGCGCGAATATGCGCCGGGCGCGACGATTTTCGAGGCGGGCGACGAGGCCGATTGCGCTTATCTCATTCTCGATGGCGAGGCCGCGATGCTGGCGCGCGACGAGAGCGGCGCGGCGCAGGCGCTCAGGCTTGACAGGGGCGATCTCATCGGCGAAACGGCATTGTTCGAACCGCGGCACCGGTTGACGACGGTGCGGGCGGTTTCGACGCTTCTGACGCTCAGGATCGGGCGCGGCATGTTCCAGCGGCTGATCGGCGAGTTTCCGGAAATGGCCGGTGCGGTTGCGTCGCGGCTCGCCGGGCGACTTTCGGCGCTTGGAGAGGAACTTTCCGCGCTGGGCGATCAGCTTGAGACAAATACAAACAAAATGAAAAAGAGCAGGGGTGCGGATGAGTGAGCGTCAGGCGGAAGCGAAGCACGACTGGCCGCCCAACATACAGGCGGTGTTCAAGCGCATGGCGCCGGCCAGCCGCTATCTCGGTCTCGAGATTCTCGACGCCGACCGCGAAGCACGCGTTGTGAAGGTTGCGTTCAACGCCGGGCCCGAACTCTGCAACATGTGGGGCGGCATCCAGGGCGGCATGGTGGCGGCGATGCTCGACGACGTGATGAGCCTTGCCGTCGGCCTCGATCTCGAGTGGGGTCAGATTTCGCCGACGCTCGAACTGAAAGTCTCGATGCTGACGCCGGCGCGGCCGGGTCGCATTCTCGGCACGGGCCGCGTCATCAAGCGCGGCAAGTCGGTCGGCTTCATCGAGGGCGAATTGACGTCGGAAGACGGCAAGCTCATCGCGACCGCAAGTTCGACGGCGACTTTCGTGACGTTGAAGAGGAAAGACGCGCCGGCGGAAAGCAGCGCTCAGGCGTAGGCCTTTTTTGCGAAGAAGGCGCGCGCCTCGGGCGTCAGATGCGTGTTGAACAGCGCGAAGTGATGGCGGATGCCGACATTGAGCGCCGCCTTGTCGAGTTTCACGACGCGGCGCGTCTCGCGCAGGAAGCTCGGCCAGTAGCGAATGACCATCCACACATTGTCGGCAAGCGCGGTCAGCTCGTCGTCCGGCATGTCGAGATGCTTTGCTTCGATCATGTGGCGGAAGAAACGGACCAGCATGTTCGTCGTCGTTTCATAGATGCGGTGAACGCGATCCTCGAGCTCGGGCGAGGTGCGGCCGTACTCGGCCTGGTCGCGATAGAGAAACTGGTAGGTCCAGACTTCCTCGAAGACCATGCGATTGAACAGCGCATAGGACTCCAGCACCGTCTCAGGCGTCGAAGCGATGGCGAGGCGTTTATCAATCAGTACAAAGAGCGCCAGTTGATGCGCGCGCACCAGATCGCGCTTGGTGCGGAAGTGATACCAGAGGTTGCCTTCCGAGATGCCGACCTCGTCCGAAATGCGCGCCGTCGTGACCGCGTCGTAGCCGTTTTCGTTGAAGAGGCGCAGGCTTGCGGCCAGAATCCGGTCCTTGGTTCTGGGGGGCGTCTGGCTGGTTTTGGCGGGCTTTGTCATCGATCTGTCACTGAACTGTCATAAAACTGTCATATGCGGACGTAGCGGCAGACTTGTCCCCGGTTTATCCCCGCCTGAAGCTGCCCTCTTGCAGGAATAGGGTCAATACCCTAATATGGGGCATCTACCCTAATAAAAGACCGGTGTGGCGGAGCCCCAACTTCTCCCCGCAAAATCGGCAGCGGTAGGAACCCCAGGAGCGGGCGCGCGGCGAGGCCTTCACCCCCGAGGCTGGCCCCCCCAGCTAGAGCCTCAGCGTCGCGATTACCGGCGCATGATCCGACGCCCGCTCCCACCCCCGCGCTTCCTTCAACACTTTCATCGCGAGCGGCGCGTCGGCGAGCGCCGGCGTCACCCAGATGTGATCGAGGCGGCGGCCGCGATCGGCGGCGAGCCAGTCCTTGGCGCGGTAGCTCCACCAGGAATAGAGCTTCTCGGTGTCGGGGTCGAAGCGGCGCATCACGTCGACCCAGTCATGCGAGGCGTAGAGTTCGTTCATCAGATCGACCTCGACCGGCGTGTGGCTGACGACCTTCAGCAATTGCTTGTGCGACCAGACGTCGTGTTCGAGCGGGGCGATGTTGAGATCGCCGACCAGCACCATGCGGTTTTTCGATTTCGTCTTGTGGCCTTCATAGAGGCGCGTCATCTCGCGGACGAAATCGAGTTTGTGCGCGAACTTCTCGTTGATCTTCGGATCGGGCTCGTCACCGCCGGCCGGCACATAGAAATTATGGACGCGCAAGCCGCCCGGAATGTCGAGATCGGCTGAGAGATGGCGGCAATCGCCTTTCTCGCAAAATTCGCGCGCCTCGATTTTCTTGAAGGGAATGCGGCTTGCGATGGCGACGCCGTGATAGCCCTTCTGGCCGTTGACCGCGACATGCTCGTAGCCGGCTTTCTTGATGGCCTTCAACGGAAAGGCGTCGTTGACGCATTTGATTTCCTGAAGGCACAGCACGTCGGGCTTTTCCTGCTTCAGCAGGCGCTCGACAAGCTCGATCCGCAGACGGACGGAATTGATGTTCCAGGTGGCGATTTTAAGGTTCACGGGGATTGTTCCGGTTTGGCGTGGATGTTCAGAAAATGTTGAGCGTCAGGCCGGCAATGCCGATCGGCCAGCGGCCGCGCGCGAAAAGCGAGAACTTGCGGCGGAAGGGGTGGTCGATATCGGCCTCGACGATCAGCGCCAGCGCCGCGCCATGCGCCGCATGAAGGGCGGCACCGGCGGCGGCGTTCAGCAGCTCTTCGTCCTCGACTTCCCAGAAGGCGGCGGCGTCGCGCACCGCGCTGCCGATGCGCTCGCCGAGCAGCGCCGAGACATGCGTCATCGCGATCGCCAGCCCGTCTTCGCTGAGGCGTTCGAGCGCGTCGGATGCGAGGCTCGCGCGCAGGCTTTCTTCCGCTTCCCAATGCACCGGATCGAAATCGAGTGTCGCGGCGGCATCGGCTGCCTCGGCCCAATCGCGCAGGCGGGCGACCTCGGCGTCGGGAAAGCCGAGCCCGTCGAGCCAGGAACGCGCAAGCGCCCGCGTCTCGGTGTCGAGGGGACGGCCGAGCTTCGAGAACCACGGCATGTTGACCGCTTCCTCGGCAAAGATGCGCAGACCGGAGAGAATCGGTATCTCCTCCTCGAGCCGCGTCAGCTCGGCGTCGGAAATGGTCAGATGCGGTTCGCCGGGTTCGTCGAAAGGGCGCGACATGAATTTTTCTGCAATGAGCGGGAATGACGCGAGTCGCGCCGTGCGGGAGCTTAGCGACATATGAGGCTGGCGCAAAAAAGTTGTGCCCCGGCACTTTATTCCAGGATAGCGGGGCGCAAAAAGTTGCGCCCCGGCACTTTATTCCAGGATAGCGGGGCGCAAAAAGTTGCGCCCCGCCTGGGGGGAGGCGAGGCGCAACCGCGCTGTTCGCGCGAGGGCGCCGGGAGGGGAAAAACCGGCGCCGGAGGGGGCTTGGAGCGCCGCGGCGGGTGAGCGGGGGGCAGGTCACCCGGGCGGCGTAATGCTCGGCCCTCATAGAAAACTAAATAGGATCGACCCGGGCGGGCTTCAATATGCTTTGTTTACACTCGTGAATTGTAAATTAACCCGTGAGACCCGGCCTGAAAACGGTATGGAATCAAGGGCTTGAGGCCGGAGGCCGGGGTTGCGCGCCGGCCCGGCCGATGCGGCAAACGGCCGCATCGGGGTTTCGGGCGGGGCCGGTCAAGGCTCGGGTCAGGCGACGCCGAGGTCTTTCGCCGTCAGGTCGAGGCAGCGGCGGGCGAGGGCGAAAAGCTCGTCGGTTTCGCTCTCGGTGATCGTCAGCGGGGGGCTCAGGACCATGGTGTCGCCGATGGCGCGCATGACGAGGCCGTTCGAGAAGCAGTGATTGCGGCATTGGGCGCCGACGGTGCCGACGTCCGGGAACTTCTCGCGGGTCTTCCGGTCCTTGACGATCTCGATGGCACCAAGCAGGCCGACGCCGCGCGTGCCGCCGACCAGCGGGTGGGCGTCGAGCTCGGCGAGCTTCTTCTGGAAATGCGCGCCGGTGGCGCCGCCCGCCTTCTCGACCAGCTTTTCCTTCTGCATCAGCTCGAGATTGGCGAGCGCGACGGCGCAGGCGACCGGGTGGCCGGAATAAGTGTAGCCATGCGCCATCTCCTCGTCGGAATTGAAGAGGACGTCGCCGACGCGCGCGCCGACGCCGACGGCGGCAATCGGCTGGTAGCCCGAGGAGAGGCCCTTGGCCATGTTGATCATGTCGGGTTCGATGCCGTAGGTGTCGCAGCCGAACCAGTTGCCGGTGCGGCCGAAGCCGCAGATCACTTCGTCGATATGCAGCAGCACATCGTATTTGCGGCAGATGCGCTGGATCTCGGGCCAATAGTTCGCAGGCGGAATAATCAGCCCGCCCGCGCCCTGCACCGGCTCGGCGACAAAGGCCGCGACGTTCTCGGCGCCCAATTCGAGGATCTTGTCTTCGAGGCTTTTCGCCGCGAAAAGTCCATGTTCTTCCGGCGTGCGCGCGCCGCCCTCGGCGAACCAGTCCGGACACTCGACATGGACGAAGCCCGGCAGCGGCAGGTCGAATTGCGGATGAAGATGCGGCAGGCCCGACAGCGAGGCGGCGGCCAGCGTGACGCCGTGATAGGACTTCTTGCGGGCGATGAAGGTTTTCTTCTTCGGCTTGCCCATCAGGTTCCAGTAATAGCGGATCAGCTTGATGGCGCTGTCGTTGCCTTCGGAACCGGAATTGGCGAAGAAGAAACGGTCGATGCCTTTCGGGCAAACCTCGGCGAGTTTCTGCGACAGCTCGGCGGCATAGGGGTTCGTCGTCTGGAAGAAGTTGTTGTAGTAGGGCAGTTCCTTCAGCGCCTTGTAGCCGGCTTCGGCCAGCTCCTCGCGGCCATAACCCACCTGCACGCACCAGAGCCCGGCCATGCCGTCGATCAGGCGCTTGCCTTCCGAGTCGTAGAGATAAACGCCCTCGGCGCGGGTGATGACGCGGGCGCCGGTGCCGGCCAGTTCCTTGTGCGTCGTGAAGGGATGGAGATGATGGGCGGCGTCCATCTCCTGCCAGCGTTTGGTCTGGTTCGAGATCGCGGCGGATTGCGACATGGGATTTGCTCCGTGTTCCGGATGAAAGAGATATGCGGAAGGACGCGCCTTTTTATTGAGCATGATCTTGTCCGAAAACCGGCATCCACTTTTTGGGATCATGCTCCGGCGCGCGGAGCGGCTCTACGGATTGTAGCCGATGCGGGCGCAGAGGATCAGCAGCTCGCGCTTGGCGAGACGCATCCTTGCGGCGGGTGTGAAGGCATCGCTGGTCATGGGGAGAGTGTAGGTAAATTCCTTGCTGAAAACCAGCGCCTTACATACCGGCAGTCAGGTTCTGAATTTTGAGAAATCGTCTACCAGAAAGTGAGAAAACTTCTCATTTGGGTACTCTTTGCGCTGATTGATGTTCTTGTCCAGCTTCGTGCCATTGAGCCAAACAGTCCTCTTTCCGGCATTCTTCCCATTTTTGTTTGGCTTGGTAAGACGAATGAATTCAGCAGATGAAATTACCCATGTCTTGTCCATCCGTTCGGAATAGAGGACGAAGTAATAGTTGGGCCGCACAGTTTCGTGTTGAATAGCGGCGAACAGACCGGCGCTTCCAAGCTTTACGGTGTTTGAACGCGCCTTGATCTGAAACTCAATGATAGTGCCGTCGTTCTTCCGGACAATTGCGTCAATTCCGTCGTCATCTACCAACGGAACGTAGACATCCAACCCGTCCTTCAACATACGGCCAATAATCCAGTACTCAATTCGACGACCAAAGCCGGCAGAGTGTCTGAAGATTGAGCTCAAGCGACTTTTCCCCCCACCGATTACCTCACACGTTCAGCAACAAATGCTCGCGCTCCCAGGCGGAGATCACCTGCTGGTAGGCTTCGTGCTCGGTCAGCTTGACGTCCATGTAGACCTGCACGAAATCCTGACCAAGCACTTCCTTCAATTCCGAGGAGGTACGCAGGTTGTCGAGCGCATCGAGGAGATGACGCGGCAGGGCGTAGCGCTTGCTGTCATAGGCATTGCCGGTCATTTCCTTGGTCGGCTTCAGGTCGTTCATCATGCCGATGTAGCCGCAGGCAAGCGAGGTGGCGATGGCGAGATAGGGATTGGCGTCGGCGCCGGGCACACGGTTTTCGATGCGCCGTCCGTTGCGCTTGGCTTCGGGTACGCGCAGGCCGACCGTGCGGTTCTCGTGGCCCCAATGGGTGTTGATGGGGGCGGCGTGGTCGCGGACGATGCGGCGGTAGGAATTGACGTTGGGCGCGATCAGCGCCATCGCGTCGGGCAGGAATTTCTGCAGGCCGGCGATATAGGCGAGGAAGAGCTTCGTGTCCTTGCCCTGCTTGGTCGCGAAAAGATTATCACCGGTCTCGTTGTCGACGATCGACTGGTGGATATGCATCGCGCTGCCGGGCTCGCCCTCATAGGGCTTGGCCATGAAGGTCGCGTAGATGCCGTGGCGCAAGGCGGCCTGCCGCATGGTGCGCTTGAAGAGGAATGCCTGATCGGCGATTTCGAGCGGGTCGCCGTGATCGAAATTGATCTCGACCTGGGCGGCGCCCGATTCATGAATCAACGTGTCGATGTCGAGGTCCTGCGCCTCGCAGAAGTCGTACATGTCCTCGAAAATCGGATCGAATTCGTTGACCGCGTCGATGCCGTAGGACTGCCGCGCGGTTTCCTGGCGTCCGTTGGCGCCGACGGGGGGCTCCAGCGGATAGTCGGGGTCGATGTTTTTCGCCGCCAGATAAAACTCGATTTCCGGCGCGACGACGGGCTGCCAGCCCTTTTCGTCGAAGAGCGCCAGCACGCGCTTCAAGACGTTGCGCGGCGCGATCGGCACCGGGCGGCCGTCGCGGTAGTTCGCGTCGCAGATGATCTGCGCCGTCGGTTCGTCATACCAGGGCACGACGCGCACGGTGGCAGGATCGGGATCGAGGATGATGTCGGGCTCGATGTCGCCGAGGAAATCGCTGTCGATATAGTCGCCGGTGACGGTCTGGCCGAAGATCGATTCCGGCAGCTTCAGCGAACGCTCATTGACGCCCGCGATGAACTTCCGTGTCGGGATGATCTTGCCGCGCGCGATGCCGGCCATATCCGACACCATGCATTCGACCTCGGTGATGCGGCGGTCCTTAAGCCACTTTACCAGATCTTCCGTGCTGCCGACCTTTTCCGTCTTCTCCTCGCCCATCGCCATGGGACACCTTGCTTTCCTGTGTTGCCGTGAAGCAGTTTCGCGATTTGCCGAATCGCTCAGCTGCTCCAGATTTTTGTTTTTTGCGCGTTTCCCGACGGCGAACCGCGTCCTTTTTTCAAAGGAGTCACTTCGTCTGGAAACGCTTCAGCCGCCGCGTCGCGCACCGCGTCTCCGAATGCCCGGAAAAGTTTTTGCGAGACCGGGTTTTCCCAGTAGCGCCATTCCGGATGCCATTGCACGCCGAGCGCGAAAGCTTCCGCGCCCTTTACCCGCACCGCCTCGACGGTGCCGTCGGGCGCGCGGCCTTCGATCTCAAGTCCGGCCGCGAGCTTCGCGATGCCCTGACCGTGCAGCGAGTTGACCTCGATCTTCGAGGCACCGAGCAGGCGTTCGAAAGTGCCGCCCGGCGCGAGCGTTACCTCATGGGCGGGACCGTATTGAATTTCGAGCGGGTCGTCCTTTGCTTCGCGGTGATCGAGGCGCGGCGCGAAACCGGGTTCACCCGGCTCTTCGTGTATGTGCTGATGGAGTGTGCCGCCAAAGGCGACGTTCAATTCCTGAAAGCCGCGGCAGACCGCGAAGAGCGGCACGGCGCGTGCGATGCAGGCGCGGATCAGATCGAGCGTCAGCGCGTCGCGCTGGCGGTCGAGCAGCACGCCCTCGCGCGGATGGGCGCCGCCGTAAAGCTCGGGATGGACGTTCGAATGCGAGCCGGTGAGGAAGATGCCGTCGCAAAGCGCGAAGATTTCCTCAAGGCCGGCGGCCGTGTCCAGCGGCGCGCGCGGCACCGGCAGCAGCACGGGCTGGCAATCGGCGCCGCCATCGACGGCGGCGATGTATTTTTCGCCGACCGCATGAAAGGGGTGCGGCCCCAGCATCTTGACGTCGCAAGGCACACCGACAATGGGCCGGCGCCGCGCGGGATTTGGGGATTTTCGGGTCATGCAAGGTCAAATTACCACGCCGGACCCCTGAAAGGTCAAGGTACTGACTTTTGCGGGGATGCGGCGCGTGTGGAAGATAATCGACGGAAAACGCCTTACTGCTTGCCGCCGATGGCCGGGCGCTGTTCGTCGCGCAGGGTAAAGAGCGCGTTGTCGGCGCGGATGCCCGACTGGACATTGCGCAAGGCAACCGTCGTTTGCAGGCCTTGCGCGTCGGTCACGACCCATTGGCGCAGCTGCATGTTGGGCTGGTCGAAAACCAGCGTGATCTGGCCGGGGGCCTCGCCGGCACGGTCGGCCAGCGTGATCAGCAGGGCGCCGGGCTGGCTGTCGACATCGAGGACGCGGGCGGTCTTTGCGAGATCGACATCGGCGGCGAGAAAGAGGCTCAGCGGCGTCGAGGCGATGGGGTAGCGCTGCGCGGGCGAGGAACTGTCCTTGACCGCGACCCAGGTGCCGTCGGCGACGACCAGCAAATTGTCCGGGGGCTGATATTCGAAACGCAACCGGCCCGGCCGGCGCAGATAGAATTTGCCCTCGGCGACCGAGCCGTCGGGGCCGAGCTGCAGGAAATCGCCCTGCATGTTTTCAAGCGCCGCCAGATAGGCACTGGCATCGTCGAGCGCCTGTTCGTCGCTCGGGGCGATCGCGGCATCGGCCGCCGCCTCGGCGCGCGCCGCGCCACCGCTGACAAAGGCAACGATCAACATGCCGATGCCGATGGCGGCGGCAGCGAACAGCATGCCCTGACGGCGGCGATGATTTTCGTCGAGATTGCTCATGGCAATAAGCATGGACGGCCTTTGTGGCAAAATGTGGCGCCGGTTGAGGCGTTTTGGCGGCAGTTTCTTATTGGAACCTTAACGGCGAAGCGGCGCTTTTCCGCCGTTTCATCAGTGGTCGCCGACCAGCACCTCGCGCTTTCCCTGATGATTGGGCGGGCTGACGACGCCCTGTTCTTCCATAAGTTCGATCAGGCGCGCGGCGCGGTTGTAGCCGATCTGGAGGCGGCGCTGGATGTAGCTTGTCGAGGCGCGCTTGTCGCGGGCAACGATCGCCACCGCCTTGTCGTAGAGATCGTCGCCGGAGCCCGGGCTGTCGAAGGCGAAGGGATCGCCGCCCTCGTCGTCCTCGGCGGTGATCGCCTCCAGATATTCCGGCACGCCCTGTTTCTTCAGGAAGGTCACGACCTTCTCGACCTCCTCGTCGGAAACGAAAGGCCCGTGGACGCGGCGGATGCGGCCGCCGCCGGCCATGTAGAGCATGTCGCCCTGGCCCAGCAATTGTTCGGCGCCCTGTTCGCCGAGAATTGTGCGGCTGTCGATCTTCGACGTCACCTGGAAGGAAATGCGGGTCGGGAAATTTGCCTTGATGGTGCCGGTGATGACGTCCACCGACGGTCGCTGCGTCGCGGTGATGATGTGGATGCCGGCGGCGCGTGCCATCTGCGCGAGGCGCTGCACGGCGGCCTCGATTTCCTTGCCGGCGACCATCATCAGGTCGGCCATTTCGTCGACGATGACGACGATGAAGGGCATGGGCGCGAGGTCCATTTCCTCTTCCTCGTAGATCGCCTCGCCGCTTTCGCGGTCGAAACCGGTCTGCACCGTGCGCACCAGCACCTCGCCGCGCGCGTTCGCCTCGGTCACACGGGTGTTGTAGCCGTCGATGTTCCGTACACCGACTTTCGACATCTTGCGGTAGCGGTCTTCCATCTCCTTGACGACCCATTTGAGCGCCACCACGGCCTTTTTGGGCTCGGTGACGACGGGCGCCAGCAGATGCGGGATGCCGTCATAGACCGAGAGTTCGAGCATCTTCGGGTCGATCATGATCAGCTTGCACTGGTCGGGCGAGAGCCGGTAGAGCAGCGAGAGGATCATCGTGTTGATGCCGACCGATTTGCCCGAACCCGTGGTGCCGGCGATCAGCAGATGCGGCATGCGCGCGAGATCGGAGAGCACCGGCTCGCCGCCGATATTCTTGCCGAGCGCCAGCGTCAGCTTCGAGCCGGAGTTTTCGTAGTCGCGGGTTTCGAGCAGCTCGCGCAAGTAAACCATTTCACGGCGCGCGTTCGGCAGCTCGATGCCGATGACGTTGCGGCCGGGAACGACGGCGACGCGCGTCGAGACGGCGCTCATCGAACGGGCGATGTCGTCGGCGAGCGAAATGACGCGGGAGGATTTGATGCCGGGCGCGGGTTCGAGTTCGTAAAGCGTGACGACGGGACCGGGGCGCACCGAAATGATTTCGCCGCGAATACCGAAATCGTCGAGTACGGATTCGAGCAGGCGGGCATTTGTCTGCAGCGCGTCGTCGGTCAGCTTCGCGGTCATTGCCGGCGGCTTCGGCTTGGCAAGCAGGCTCAGCGGCGGAAGCTGATAGTCGCCGGCCGGTTCGAGCGGCAGCTTCGGCTGCGCTTCGCGGGCGGCGCGGTTCGACGGTTTCAGCGGTTTCGTTTCGCCGCGCGCGACGCGTGGGCCCGGACGATCGATCTTCGGTTCGACGCGGTCTTCGGCGATGCGGGCATTGCGCGCCTCGCGGCGGCGGGCGCGGCGTTCGGCGGCGCTTTCACCCGAGCCGCGCTGGCCGAAGCCGCCGAGACGGCCGGCGCGGGCGGCGTCGATTTCGTCCTGCGTCAAGGCTGCGTAGTCGCCGCGCCGCAACAGGCGGTCGAGGCCGTCGGTCAGGCGGTCGCCGATCTCCCAGGCGATAATGCGCAAGCGGCTCGGTTCGACATCGGGGCGATGGGGGCGGGCCGGCGCCTCGTCCGCGCCGGCACGGCGGCGCGGCCGCGCGCCCGAGGCGTAGCGGCGTTCCTCGTCGGCGGCGACCGCTCCCTTGCGCCGGTCGCGCATCCAGGCGGCCGCCGCTTTCAGATCGGCCAGCGCGATGTCGGCGGCAAAGAGGATCAGGAAAAAGGCGATGGGCGCTGTAGCCAAGGCAGTCAGCGCGTAGGCGACGGCATCGGGCGTGAAGGGCGAGAACAGCGAAAAGCCGAGTGCGGCAAGGCCGTCGCCGAGCAGACCGCCAAGGCCGAGTGCCAGCGGCCAGAAGCCAAAGCGCGGCAGCGCGCTCAAAGCCATCGCGGCGAAAAGCGTCGCGGCGAGCCAGGCGGCGACGCGGAAGACGATCAGGTTGACGCGGCGATGCGCGAAGGCGCGCGCCCCCCAGACGAACAGGGGCAGTAGCAGCACTACGCAGGCAAGGCCGAGTGCGTTGAGCAGGATGTCGGCGACATAGGCGCCGGGCAGGCCCATCCAGTTGCCGGGGGCGCGCGTCGTTGCGTTGTTGAAGCTCGGATCGTCGATCGACCAGCTCATCACGGCGAGCAGCGCGAAACCGCCAAGCACGAGCAACGCGATGCCGACGCCCTCGAAGGCGCGGCGCGCCAGGAAGGCGCGCAGCGACGGCGGCAAAAAGGCGAGCGGGTCGACGAGCCAGCTCCTCACGCGCTGCATCCTCCGATGGCCCCTCGGGGCGTCCTGCTTCCGGGCGGCGGTTCCCGGACGCGTCCTGCTCTTTTTCGCGGCCGGCTTGCGGCTGGCGCGTGCCTCGGCGCCGATCACAACACCTCCGCCATGCGGGCCAGCGCCTCTTCGGTTTCGGCAAGGCCATCGACCAGCGCCACACGAATATAGGCCGCGCCGGGATTGCCCGGCGGACCGTAAGGCGAATCTTCGCGCGATAGATAGGCGCCCGGCAACACTTTCACGCCGGCTTTCGCCCATAGCTCGCGCGCGGCCTTCTCGCCGTCGCCGACATCGAGCCAGAGAAAGAAGCCGCCGGGCGGCCGGTAGAAGCCGAAACGGTTGCCGAGAACGCGTTCGGCGGCGTCGATCTTGGCGCGGTAGAGGTCGCGATTGGCGGCGGCGTGGGCATCGTCGGCCCAGCAGGCGGCCGATGCCGCCATCAGCGGCAGAGGTACCTGCGGGGCGGCGATGTTGCGGAATTCGCGGAAGCGGGTCATCAGCGCCCGGCCGCCGGCGCAGAAGCCCGAGCGCAGGCCCGGCAGGCTCGACCGCTTCGACAGTGAGTGAAAGACAATCAGATCGGCGAAGGGGTCGTTGCCGCCGGCGTCGGCGGCAAGGGCGGCCTGAAGGGCGCTCGCCGGCGGTTCGCGGTCGTAGATGTCGGCATAGCATTCGTCGACGGCCAGCACGATGTCGTGGCGGCGCGCCAGCGCGACGAGGCGGGTCAGCCAGTCGAGGCTCGCCACCGCGCCTTGCGGATTGGCGGGCGAGCAGAAATAGATCATCGCGGTGCGGGCCAGCAGTTCCTCCGGCAGGGCTTCGAAATCTGGCATGAAGCCGGTTTCGCGCGTCGCGGGCACATAGACGGGTTCGGCGCCGGCGGCCAGCGCAGCCGCCGCATAGCACTGGTAGAAAGGATTGGGCATCAGGATCGCCGGACGCTTGCCCCGCTTTTCGGGCGGCGTCGCGACCAGGGCGATGTTGAAAAGCGCCTCGCGGGTGCCGTTGACGGGCAGGATCTGGAGATCGGGGTCGAGGGCGGCGTCCTTGCCGATGGCGTCCGCCAGCCCGTAGCGGCGGGCAAGCCAGCCGGCGGCGGCGGCGCGGAACTCGGCAGTGCCGACGATCGGCGGATATTTGCCGAAAAGGGCGGCATTGCGCGCGATTTCGTCCATCACGAAGGCCGGGAAGGCGTGCCGCGGTTCGCCCAGCGACATGACAAGCGGCGGCTTGCCGGGCGCCAGCCCCTCGATCAGCGCGTTGAGGCGCGGAAAGGGGCTGCCGGGCAGGCTGTCGAAACGGGAGGCGGAGGCATCGTCCGTCATGAAACTCGCGCGGGGTTCGGGACCGGCCGCGAGCAAATGCGCGGGTCCCGATGGTTAAGCGTCGTGGGCCGGCGCGATCTTATCTGCGGCAGTGAGGTCGGTCCAGTGGCGCCACGCGCCGCGACCGGTGGAAAAAGCTGTGGAATTCCCGCGCCTTATCCACACAATTGCAAGCAAATCATTAACCATTGGTTAATACTCCAGGGCGGCTTTATGGCCGCCCTGGAAAACATTCAGAAGGAGCGGCGGCTGCAAGCCGCCCCGGAGACAAGCGTTCAGCGGACCGGAATCTCGGATTCCGGATTGGCGCCGATATTGTGGATCGAGAGGTCGGCGCCGCGGTGCTCTTCCTCTTCGGTCAGGCGGATGCCGACGACCAGTTTCAGGCCGCCATAGACGACGAGGCCGAGCAGGGTGGCGTAGACGACGCCGGCCAGCGAGCCGACAAGCTGGCTCATGAAGCTGACGCCGCCGAGGCCGCCCAGCTCCGCCATGCCGAAGATGCCCGCCGCCAGACCGCCCCAGAGGCCGCAAAGCCCGTGCAGCGGCCAGACGCCCAGCACGTCGTCGATGCGCAACCGGCGCTGGCAGAAGTCGAACATCACCACGAAGAGCGCACCGGCGACGCCGCCGACGATCAGCGAGCCGACGGGGTGCATGATGTCGGAACCGGCGCAGACGGCGACGAGACCGGCCAGGGCGCCGTTGTGGATGAAGCCCGGATCGTTCTTCCCGACGATGAGGGCGGCGAGGATGCCACCGGCCATGGCCAGCACCGAGTTCATCGCGACGAGGCCGGAAACGCCCTCCAGCGATTGTGCCGAGACCACGTTGAAGCCGAACCAGCCGATGCAGAGCAGCCAGGAGCCGAGCGCCAGCCACGGGATCGAGGAGGGCGGGAAGCCGATCAGCTTGCCTTCCTTCGTGTAGCGGCCGGCGCGGCGGCCGAGCATGATGACAGCCGAAAAGGCCAGCCAGCCACCGACCGCATGGACGACGATCGAGCCCGCGAAGTCGTGGAAGGGGGCGCCGAAAGCGCCTTCGAGCCAGTCCTGGAAGCCCCAGTTGCCGTTCCAGACCAGACCTTCATAGAAGGGATAGACGAGGCCGACGATGACGGCAGTCGCGACCGCCTGCGGCCAGAAGCGGGCACGCTCGGCGATGCCGCCCGAAATGATCGCCGGAATGGCGGCGGCGAAGGTCAGCAGGAAGAAGAACTTCACCAGATCGACGCCCTGCGGGCCGTAGCTCGCGCCCTCGGCGGTGCCGCTCAGTTCGGCGGCATTGACCAGGAAGTCGACGCCATAGGCGACGCTGTAGCCGATGAAGAAGTAACTGACCGTCGAAACGGCGAAATCCGCCAGGATCTTCACCAGCGCATTGACCTGGTTCTTGTGGCGCACCGTGCCGACTTCGAGAAAGGCGAAGCCGGAATGCATCGCGAAAACCAGAATGGCGCCCATCAGAATGAAAAAGACGTCGCCGCCCGCGCCGGCACCGGCGCTTGCGCTTTCGATCGGATCCATGGGGATCTCCCTTTCGTTGCCACCTGGAGTTGCCCACCGTTTCATGGAAACGGCGGGCAACTCATAAGTTCTTGTTCTGTCGCGTTTCCGAACCGCAAAAGTGCCTTCTTCATTCGAAGGAGGCACTTTTGCTGAAAACGCTTCGGGAGCCCGGTCGCGTTCCCCCCATTTCGAGTTCCCGGCCGGGCGGCTGAGGCCGTTACCGGCCTTTTTCTTCAGCGCTCTGCTCAATCAAGAGGCATGCCACGGCGATGCCGGTTTGAGGGGCAAGCCGATCAATGACTTAGCAGAAAGGGGCTGCCGGCGGCGTCAAAAAGCGCCTAGCGAATAACCACGCTTTGGAGGCATTCGGCTTATTTCTTGTGCAACGGCCGCGTTGGTCAAAAAACAGGCGGGCGGACAAAAAAGGAGCCCGGGAGGGGGGACCTGCCGGGCTCCAAGTGTCGCCGCCGGCACCCCGGATTTGGTGGCAGGGGGCGCCGGCGGCTGCGGGAGGAGTGCGGAGGCCCGAGGGAGACCTCCGCGCCCATGATCGTCGCTTTAGTTGGTCACGAACTCGGGATAGGCCTCGATGCCGATCTCAGCCTTGTCCAGACCCATCATTTCCTCTTCCTCGCTGGCGCGGATGCCGATGGTGACGCGGAGCGCCGTCCACAGCACGAGGCTCGTGAGCGCCACGAAGAGGCCGATCGAGACGACGCCGGTTGCCTGGACGGCGAAGCTCGTGTCGCCGTTGGTCAGCGGAACCGCCATCGTGCCCCAGATGCCGGCGAAGAGATGGACCGGAATGGCGCCCACCACGTCGTCGATATGGAGCTTGTCGAGGAGCGGTACCGTCAGCACCACGATGACACCGCCGACGGCGCCGATGCCGAGCGCCCAGCCGAGCGTCGGGGCCAGCGGTTCGGCCGTGATCGAGACGAGACCGGCAAGCGCGCCGTTCAACGCCATGGTGATGTCGACCTTCTTGTAGAGGAGCTGCGTCAGCGCCAAAGCCGCCACCACACCGCCGGCCGCGGCCATGTTGGTGTTGATGAAGATGGTCGCCACCGCGTTCGCGTCCGCGACGGTGCCGAGCGCGAGTTGCGAGGCGCCGTTGAAGCCGAACCAGCCCAGCCACAGGATGAAGGTGCCGAGCGTCGCCAGCGGCATGGAGGAACCGGGCATCGGATTGATGCCGCCGCCCTTGACGTATTTGCCGAGACGGGGCCCGAGGATGATCGCGCCCATCAGCGCGGCCCAGCCGCCCGTCGAGTGCACGATCGTCGAACCGGCGAAATCGGAGAAGCCCATCTCGCTGAGCCAGCCGCCGCCCCACTGCCAGGCGCCCTGGATCGGGTAGATGAACCCGGTCAGGAAAACCGTGAAAATCAGGAACGGCCAGAGGCGAATGCGTTCGGCCAGCGTGCCCGACACGATCGACGCGGCTGTCGCCACGAAGACCATCTGGAAATACCAGTCGGAGGCCGAGGAATAGCCCGTGCCGTCCTCGGCAACGCCGCCCGTGTCGTCGACGCCCCAGAGCGACAGCGAACCGAACCAGCCGCCATCGACGCCGTCATACATCAGGTTGTAGCCGACGAGGTAATAGAGGATGCCGGCAATCGAGTAGAGGCTGATGTTCTTCGTGCATTGCATGGCGACGTTTTTCGAACGCACCAGGCCCGCTTCGAGCATGGTGAAGCCCGCCGCCATCCACATGACGAGGAAACCGCCGATCAGAAACAGCAGCGTGTTGAAGATGTATGCCGTTTCAGGTGCGCTCAAGGCAAAGGCCTCTTCCGCGATCTCTTCGACTTCCTGCGCCATCGAGGGCACAGTCATTGCCAGTGTCGCGAGCCCCGCCATGCCCGCCAGGCGTGTGTATCTTCCTATTTTAGTCATCGTTCCTCTCTCGTTAGAGGGTTGCCGTCCCCTGTTGCCACAAAACCTCTTCGATCCGTAGACGGATTAAAGAGCTTCCGCGTCCGTCTCGCCCGTGCGGATACGCAGCACCTGCTCCACGGAAATTACAAAAATCTTGCCGTCGCCGATCTGACCGGTCTTGGCGGCGCCGCTGATGGCAGACACGACCGCATCGGCCTGGTTGCTGGCCACCACGATCTCGATCTTCAACTTCGGCAGAAAGTTCACCGCATACTCCGCGCCGCGGTAAATTTCGGTCTGGCCCTTCTGACGGCCGTAGCCCTTGACTTCGGTCACGGTCAGGCCCTGGACGCCGATTGCGGTCAACGCTTCACGGACTTCGTCCAGCTTGAATGGCTTGATGATCGCCATAACGAGCTTCATTTGAGTTTCCTCTTTTCTATTGCCACCGAACCGCCTCTTGCATCCGGCGTGCTGGTTGTTCGACCCTTGCCGCGACGCGAACCGCGACAGCCGCAAGGGCGCGGACCGCATCCACCAATCAAGAACCGTGCCGCGCCTGCGAAGATGCAAAAAGCGCCGGACTCCGGCGGATTCCCGCCGCCTGCCGGTCGCCACATGCCGTAGTGCCCATGTTGCGGCGTCTTTCTGCACAAATTCTGTGCAACGTGTTTCAGCGACAGTCAGTCCACGGAGCGAAGGCGCGCGGCGTTTGCCCAAATGAAAAGGGCGCTCCCGAGGGAGCGCCCTTCCGTTGCGGTGTGAACGATCTTCAGTGGATCGTTTCGCCGTGCAGGCTGATGTCGAGACCGTCGACTTCTTCCTGCGGCGTCACGCGCAGGCCGAAGAAGATCTTCGTCACCATCAGCAGGACGAAAGTACCGAGGCCGCAATAGACGATCGTGGCGACGACGCCCTTGATCTGGATGCCGACCTGGGCCCAGTTGCCCTCAAGGCCGCCGAGCGGCGCCTCGCCGCCGGTAATCGCCACGGTGGCGAAGACGCCGGTCAGGATCGCGCCGACGATGCCGCCGACCGCATGGACGCCGAAGACGTCGAGCGCATCGTCATAGCCGATGGCGCGCTTGACGCTGGTGGAGGCGATGAAGCAGATCACGCCCGAGGCAAGGCCGATCCACAGCGAACCCATGGGATCGACGAAACCGGCCGCCGGTGTGATCGCGACGAGACCGGCAATGGCGCCGGTCGCCATGCCGAGCAGCGTCGGTTTGCGGTGGACGATCCATTCGGCGGCCATCCAGCCGAGCACGGCCGTCGCGGTTGCGATCTGGGTGACGGTCATCGCCATGCCGGCGCGACCATCGGCGGCAAGCTGCGAACCGGCGTTGAAGCCGAACCAGCCGACCCAGAGCAGCGCCGCGCCGACCATGGTCAGCACGACATTGTTGGGCGCCATGTTTTCCATGCCGAAGCCCTTGCGCGGCCCGAGCACGAGGCAGGCGACGAGACCGGCGACGCCGGCATTGATGTGCACCACCGTGCCGCCGGCGAAGTCGAGCACGCCGTCCTCGCCGAGGAAGCCGCCGCCCCAGACCCAGTGACAGATCGGCGCGTAGATGAAGATCACCCACAGCGTCATGAAGACCAGCATGCTGGAAAACTTCATGCGGTCGGCAAAGGCGCCGACGATCAGCGCCGGGGTGATGATCGCGAAGGTCATCTGGAAGGTCATGAAGACGCTTTCGGGGATCGTGCCCGAAAGCGCATCGACCGTGAGGCCCGACAGGAAGAGATTGTCGAGGCCGCCGACCCAGGCGTTCATCGAGCCGCCGTCGCCGAAGGCCAGCGAATAGCCGATGACCATCCAGACCACCGACATCAGCGCGGCGATCGCGAATATCTGCGCGCCCATCGCGACGAAGTTCTTCTTGCGCACCATGCCGCCGTAAAAAAGCGCGAGGCCCGGAATGGTCATCATCAGCACCAGCGCGGTGGCGGTGATCATCCAGGCGGTGTCGCCGGCACTCAGTTCGGCGACTTCTTCCTGGGCGAGCGCGGCGCCGGCCGTCGCGGCAAACGCCAAAATGCCGGTGGCGGCGGCAAGCGCGGCCCGGCGAACAAGCCCCCGTTTTTCGATTGTGTCGGTCATTCGTCTCTCCATGTGCCGCCGGTGGGCAGGGCCCCCGGCCTTGTTGCGCGCGGCGCGCCGCCCGTCTCCCCGGCGGGCGGTCTTCCGGCGCTTACTCCCGTCATTCTCAAGAAGCATGCCGTTTGGGCCGACAAGCTTACCGCTTTGTATTTGCTTGGAATTTTCCTGTGGGTGCCGGGCCGCCGCCATCTTGCCGACGAGGATTTGCACAAAAAATATTCAAATTTTCCGATCTGCATAATTTTTGTGCTTCTGATTTCCTCTGCGTCAGGCCGGAGCGGCGGAGAGCCCGGATTGGCGACGATTTTTCGGGGAAGGGGTGGTTTCGCGGCTTTGGCGCTTGGGTTAAGCTTTCGCCACAAAAAGTGGAGTGCAACTCCGCAAAGAGGGTATCGGCGCGGCCCAAGCGGCGGCTGGCGGCCGGGAAACAGGGACGGGGAGGTCATGGCGGATCTGGCAAAGAATTGGCCTGTGGCGGTCAACGCCGCGGCGGGCGTGGTGCTGGCCGGTTTTATCGGTTGGCAGTTTATTTCCGGCGGCACGGAAGATGCGGGGCGACAAGCGGTCGAAGCCCCGATCGTCGAGGCGCCGGTTGAAGAACCCGCGCCACGTGGATTGGCCGACATCGACGGCGCGCGCATCGCCGCCGCCGACACGGAGCCCGGCAACTGGCTTTCGCATGGCCGCACCTATGACGAGCAGCGCTTCTCGCCGCTCGACGACATCAATGACGGCAATATCGGCGAGCTCGCGCTTGCCTGGTCGCTCGACACCTATACGACGCGCGGCCTCGAGGCGACGCCGATCGTCGTCGACGGCATCATGTATCTGTCGCTCAACTGGGGCGTCACCATCGCGGTCGACGCAAAGAGCGGCAACGAACTCTGGCGCTTCGATCCGGAAGTGCCCGGCGAGTGGGGCCGCTATGGCTGCTGCGACGTCGTCAATCGCGGCGTCGCCGTGTGGAAGGGCCGCGTCTATACGGCGAGCTTTGACGGACGGCTCTTCGCCCTCGACGCGACGGACGGCTCCGTCGTCTGGGAAGTCAACACGATCCCCGGACCGCCCTACACGATCACCGGCGCGCCGCGTGTTTTCGGCGACAAGGTGGTGATCGGCAATGGCGGCGCCGAATACGGCGTGCGCGGTTACATCACCGCCTACGACACCGAGACCGGCGAACAGGCATGGCGCTTCTACACGGTGCCGGGCGATCCGGCGCTGCCGGTCGAACATCCCGAGCTCGAAGCGGCGATGCCGACGTGGAAAGGCGGCGAGTGGTGGAAGATCGGCGGCGGCGGCACGGCCTGGGACTCGATGGTCTACGAGCCGGAGAGCAACACGCTTTATGTCGGCACCGGCAACGGCTCGCCCTGGACGCGCGAAATCCGTTCGCCCGGCGGCGGCGACAATCTCTATCTCTCGTCGATCCTGGCGCTCGACGCCGATAGCGGCCGGTTGAAGTGGTATTACCAGACGACGCCCGGCGACAACTGGGACTACACCGCGACGCAGCCGCTGATGCTCGCCGACATCGAGATCGACGGCGCCTTGCGCAAGGTCATCATGCAGGCGCCGAAGAACGGCTTCTTCTATGTGCTCGACCGCGAGACCGGCAAGCTGATCTCCGCCAATCCCTTCTCGACGACGACATGGGCAAGCCATGTCGATCTTGAGACGGGACGTCCGGTCGAAACGGGCGAAGGCGAATTCGGTCATGCGACGGCTTTCGTTCTGCCGTCTGCCAATGGCGCGCATAACTGGCACCCGATGGCGTTTCATCCGGGCACGGGCCTCGTCTACATCCCGACGCAGGACATTGCCGGCATCTATTCGCTGAGCGAGCAGTGGAAGAACGAAGGCACGTACACACCGAACGAGAACTGGTGGAACACCGGCATGGACTGGACCGCCTATATCGATGCGATCACCGCGCTGCCCGAAATCCCGATGCAGAAGGGTTTCCTGAAAGCCTGGGATCCGGTGACCGGCGAAGCGCGCTGGCAGGCGGAATATCCGGCGCCGCTCAATGGCGGTGTGCTGGCGACCGCCGGTAATCTCGTCTTCCAGGGAACGGCCGACGGCTATTTCCATGCCTACAAGGCCGACACGGGCGAACGCGTCTGGTCGCAGCACATCCAGACCGGCATCGTCGCCGCGCCCGTCACCTACACGGTCGACGGCGAACAATATGTCGCCGTGCTGGCGGGCTGGGGCGGCGTCAACATCGCCTCGGGCAATGCGCGCACATCGGCCGCGGCCAAATACGGCAATGAAGGCCGGTTGCTTGCCTTCAAGATCGGCGGCGGCGGGGAGCTGCCGCAGCTTGCGCTGCGCGATCAGTCGATCCCCGACTGGCCGGCGCTGACGGCCGACGAGGCGACGGTGCGGCAGGGCGAAATCGCCTATACGCAATACTGCATGCTCTGCCATGGTGCGCTGGCGATCAGCCCCGGTGTCACGCCGGACCTGCGGCGGATGGGCGAGAATGTCCGCGAGCACTTCCAGGACATCGTGCGTGGCGGCCTTCTGTCGGATAACGGCATGGCGAGCTTCGCCGATCTCGTTAGCGAGGACGACGTCGACGCCATCCTCTCCTATATCCAGAAACGCGCCCTTGAAGACCGGGCGCGGGGCGAGCCGACCAACTGACATCGTCCAGTTTCGAAAAACGAAGCCCCGGGGAGCGATCTCCGGGGCTTTTTCTTTTTCAATGCAGCTTTCGTCAGTGCAATCCGCGTTCGACGGAAAGGGCGAGGCGCAGCAATTTTTCTTCCGTAAGCGGATGGCTTTGCAGCATCAGCCCCGCCGGCAGGCCGAGTGCGTCGTAGCCGGCGGGCAGCGTAATCGCGCAGAGACCGAGCTGGTTGCCGATCGTCGCGTTCCTGAGTGCCATGCGGTTGGCGCGGAAATAAGGCTCGCCGCCGGCTTCGAGCGCCGCGATGGGCGGCGGCGAGATCGCCACGGCGGGCAGCAACACCGCATCGACGCCGGCGGTTGCCGCCAGATAGCGGGCGCGGATTTCGGCGCGCTTCAGATCGGCGGCGATAATGCCCGACGCGGTGAGCGCCGCGCCCGCCATCACGCGGTCATAGACCGGCGGGTAGATGTCGAGTTTGTTGGCGGCCAGCATCTCGCCCCATTGCGCATGGGCTTCAGCGACGAGGCGGCTCGAATGCGCGGCCCATGCGAGCGCGTCGATTTCGTCGAGCTCGGGCAATTTGTGTTCGACGATTTTCGCGCCGGCATGGACGAGGCGCCGGATCGCCGCTTCGAGCGCGGCGGCGACGCCCTCATCGAGTTCAGACCAGGCGATGCCGCCGGGCAGCCAGAAGACGGCACAAGAGAGATCGAGAGGTTCGAGCGCGCGGGCCTGCTTGCCTTCGAGCAGCGCCAGCAGCGCGGCCGCATCCTCGACGGTTTTTGCCAGCGGCCCCACCGTGTCGAATGTCGGCGAAAGCGGCACCGTGCCGGTGAGCGGCAGGCGGCCCGCCGTCGTCTTCAAACCGACAAGGCCGTTCCACGCCGACGGAATGCGCACCGAGCCGCCGGTGTCGGTGCCGATGGCGGCGGCGGCCAGCCCGCGCGCCACCGAAATACCGGCGCCCGCCGACGAACCGCCCGGTACGCGCTCGACATGTTCGTCATGCGCATTGGCGGGCGTGCCGAACTTCGGATTGATGCCGAGGCCCGAGAATGCAAGTTCGGTCATCGTCGTCTTGCCGAGACAGACGGCGCCGGCGCGGGTCGCGCGCGCCAGAACTTCGGCATCGCGTTCGGGCATGCGGTTCCTCAGCGGCAGCGAGCCCGCCGCCGTCGCTTCGCCGGCGATGTCGAAGATGTCTTTCCAGGAAAGCGGCACGCCGTCGAGCGCATGGCGGCGCAGGCCGCTTTTTGCCCGCGCGGCGGCGGCATCGGCCTCGGCGCGGGCGCGGTGCTCCAGCAGGCGCACATAGATGCGATGCGCGGGATCGGCGGCCGCGGCGCGGGCCAGAAAATCGTCCGTCACGGCGCGCGGGTCGGCATCGCCGCTTTCGAAGCGGCGGCCGAGCTCGAGCGCCGTCATGCCGGCAAAATCCATGTGCCTCTCCGTCAATTTCGCGGAGATTAGGCCTGCTGGCGGCTTGCGTCCATCCGCCGCTTGCCTTTGGCGGCGCGGCGACCGATCTTGCTTCGATGACTTTTTCGGCCGACAGCGATGTGCTGATTGTCGGCGGCGGCCTTGCCGGGCTGCCGTTGGCGCTGGCCTGCGCGCAAGGCGGATTGAGCGTCACCGTCGTCGATGTGCTCGACCCGGCGACGGCGACGGATGCGAAGTTCGACGGCCGTGTGTCGGCAATCGCCTTTGCCTCCTGCCGGATGTTCGAGCGGCTCGGCGTCACCGCGCATCTTGGCGGGCGGATGCAGCCGATCAACGACATCATGGTGTCGGACGGCCGCGTGCGTGACGGTGCTTCGCCGCTCTTCCTGCATTTCGATCACAAGGAGATTGGCGACGAACCGCTCGGGAACCTGATCGAGAACCGGCACATTCGCATTGCACTTCAAAAGGCGGTGGAGGCCGAACCGGCGATCCGGCTGATCGCGCCGCAAACGGTGAAGCGCGTCGAATACGGCGCCGGCGTCACGGCGACGCTTGCCAATGGCGACAAGGTAAGAGCGCGGCTGTGCCTTGCCGCCGACGGCCGCAACTCGCCGACGCGCGAGGCGGCCGGCATCCGCACCGTCGGCTGGGATTACGGCCAGACCGGCATCGTCTGCACCGTCGAGCATGAATTGCCGCATGAGGGCGTGGCGCAGGAATATTTCCTGCCCGGCGGGCCTTTCGCGATCCTGCCGATGGTCGGCAACCGGGCCTCGCTGGTCTGGACCGAAAAGACCGCCGATGCCAAAGCGATCCTCGCGCTTGGCGACGAAGCTTTCGCCGAGGAGATGCGTGCGCGCTTCGGCGACTATCTGGGCCGATGCGCGCCTGTCGGTCCGCGCTGGTCCTATCCGCTGACGCTGCAGCTCGCCCGCGACTATGTGCGGCCGCGCCTCGCGCTGGTCGGCGACGCGGCGCATGGCATCCATCCGATCGCGGGGCAGGGACTCAATCTCGGATTGCGCGATGTTGCGGCGGCGGCCGAAGTCGTCGTCGATGCGGCGCGGCTCGGGCTCGACATCGGCGCGCTCGATGTGCTGGAGCGCTACCAGCGCTGGCGGCGCTTCGACAATGTGGCGCTGTCGCTGCTGATGGACGGGCTCAACCGGCTGTTCTCCAACGACATCGGCCCCCTCAGGCTGGCGCGCGATCTCGGTCTCGGCATCGTCAATGAGGTGCCGCCGCTCCGCCGCTTCTTCATGCGCCACGCCGGCGGCGCGGTCGGCGACCTGCCAAGGTTGCTCAGAGGCGAGGCGGTCTAGTCACTCGCGGGCGAGGCCCTCGCGCTCCAGCGCCGTCAGATAATCCGTCCAGATTTTTTCGCCGTCGCGGCCGAGGCGGTAGAGCGTTTCCCAGGTGTAAAGACCGGTGTCGTGGCCGTCGTCGAAGACGATGCGCAGTGCGTAATTGCCGACGGGTTCGAGCGCGGCGATGGCGACATTGGCCTTTCCGGGCACGGTTTTCTTTTGTCCGGCCCCATGCCCCTGTACTTCGGCCGACGGGCTTTCGACGCGCAGCAGCTCCGCACCCAGACGAAAATGAGCGCCGTCGTCGAACGTTACTTCGAGTGCGCGTTCGGATTTCTTCAGCTTGATCTCGACCGGCCAGGGATGCGTATCAGGCATCGTCGAGCGACCGGGCCTCGTCGACCAGCATGATCGGAATGCCATCGCGTATGGGATAAGCGAGGCGGGCCTTCTCCGAAATCAGTTCCTGCTTCTCGCGGTCGTAGCGCAGCGTCGTCTTGGTGACGGGGCAAACCAGAATTTCGAGCAGCTTCGGATCGACTTCCATGCGCTGGCCGCGGGCGCTTTCCTGTGTCTCGGTCATGTTTTTCTTCCGTCTTTAATTGTTGCGCCCTTGCGCTATTGCATCGTGGCGTCGCCCGGCGAGAGTTCGCGCAGCGCCTGTTCGGTGAGCGCGATCAGCATCTGGTTGCGGTCTTCCAGCGTCTTCGCTTCGAGCAAGGCCTGTTTCTCGCGCGGCCCGTAGGGGCTGATGGTGCTAAGCGAGTTGACCAGCGTTTCGTTCGACGACAGCTTGATGGCGCGCCAGTCGGCCTGAAGGCCATGCGTGTCGAGATATTCCTTCAGGATTTCGAGCAGCCGTTCGCGGGAGACCTCGTCCTGCCCGTGGCCGGGCGTCAGGTCGTCGGCGAAGGCTTCCCAGTCGACTTCGAATTGGCGGTAGGGCGTCATCGCCGGCAGTTCCCCCGCAAGGGTGAAGCGGCAGATGCCGGTCAGGGTGATGACGATGCGGCCGTCGCCGGTTTCGGCAAAGGAGGTAATGCGGCCGGCGCAACCCGTGGCGCAGAGCGGCGGTTTGCGGCCGTCGATCTGCGAGGCAAGGATCGCTTCGTCGCCGTCGGGCTGAACCATGCCGATGATGCGTTCGCCGCGTATGGCGTCGTCGATCATCTTCAGGTAGCGCGGCTCGAAAATGTTGAGCGGCAATTGTCCGCGCGGCAGCAGGATCGCGCCGGCGAGCGGAAAGACCGGGATCGTTCCGGGCAGGTCCGCCGTCGTCCGGTATCGATCCGTGTATCCCATATCCCGCCTAGCTGAACAGGATGGAGGAAAGGCGGCGGCGTCCGCTCAGCGTCGCCTCGTCTTTCGGTCCATAGGCTTCGAAAAATTCGACGAGCTGCTTGCGTGCCGCCTCTTCGTTCCAGTTGCGGTCGTATTCGACGATGATCAGAAGTTCCTCCACCGCGCGTTCGCGTTCGCCGGCGGCGTTCAGCGCCAGCGCCAGGTCGAAGCGCGCCTGATGATCCTTCGGGTTCGCCTTGATGCGCTCGATGAGTTCCGAGACGTCGCCGAGTTCGGCGGCCTTCTCGGCCAGCGACAGGGCCGCCTCGGCGGCGGTGAAGGCCGGATCGGTCTTGCCGTCGGGCCTGACAAGCGCCAGCGTCTGGCGGGCGCGGTCGAGATCGCCGGCCTCGATGTAGCAGCGCGCAAGGCCCGCGACCGCCGCCGGGTGGCCGGGCTCTTCCTGCACGGCCTGCGCGAAACCTTGCGCGGCGCGGGAAAGATCGCGCGCCTCAAACGCTTCCTGCGCCATTTCAATCAGTTGTTCGGCGGGCGAGGGCTCAAGGCCGCCGGCAAGGCGCTCGATGAAGGCTTTCACCTGGCTTTCGGGCAGGGCGCCCATGAAGCCGTCCACCGGCTGGCCGTTCTTGAAGGCATAGACGGCCGGGATCGACTGGATGCGCAATTGCTGGGCGACCGCCGGATGATCGTCGATGTTCATCTTGACCAGCTTCACCGCGCCGCGGGCCGCCAGCACCGTCTTTTCGAGGACCGGGGTCAACTGCTTGCAGGGCCCGCACCAGGGGGCCCAGAAATCGACGATCACCGGGACCTCTCGCGAGGCTTCCAGCACGTCCTGGGCGAAGGTCTGGGTGGTGGTGTCGACGATCAGGCCGTCCGCGTCCGCGCCTGCATTGCCAATGATCGGTTCCATGCCTGTCCCGCGCCTTTTGTCTGTGCCGCCTCATTAAAGATGGAGCGGCTGTCTTTGGAAGCAATGGTTTAGCCCGGCCTGTGGCGCAGGTGCAAGAATATGGCGGATTCTTTATGGGGGCTCTGGCGAAAGCCGGTTCGAAGCCTCACATTTGAGGCTCAATGGCGACCAGGGGGGATAGAGATGTCGGCTGCACTTTTCCGGATCGTGCTGGTGCTTTCGGGCGCGGCGGTGATCTTTCTCGCGCTCAACGTGGCGCTGGCGGGCATTCCGACCATGGGCTGGCTCGGCGAGCGGCCATTCCTCGCGGTCACCGACGAGGCCCAGTATGCGCTGATCGACAATCATGTGCGCTTTTTCGGCGGGCTGTTTGCCGGGCTCGGCCTCTTTCTTCTTCTGGCCGCGACCGATCCGGTCAGATACCGGCAGGCCACGCTGCTGGTCTTCGCCGCCATTTTCATCGGCGGGCTGGCGCGGTTCTCGGCGCCGGAGATCGCGGTGGTCTTCGACCCCGAAATCGTCAATTCGCTGGCCGCCGAGCTGGTGCTGATGCCGCTGCTCGCCTTCTGGCTGTCGCGGCTCTCCCGCTAGCCGGCAGCGGCCACCAGATCGACGATCATCGGCCGATGGCCGGTGATTTCGAGGAAGCGCATGAAATCGTCGCGGGAAAGCGCCGTGGTGGCGGTGTTTTCGAGCGGATGGTAGTTGAGGCGCTCATGCGCCAGCATCGGGGCGTCGAGGACCACGGTGACGCGATGCTCGCGGTCGTTGACCAGCGCAAAGGGCGTCACCGAGCCGGGGCGGACGCCCAGCACCTCCCACATCAGTTCGGCATTGCCGAAGGAGAGCCGGGCGCTGCCCAGCGGTTTTGCGAGGCTGTTGAGCTTCAGTTCGCGCTCCTCCAGCGTCACGATCAGCCAGAGGCGGCTCTTCTTGTCCTTCAGGAACAGGTTCTTGCAGAAGGCGCCACTGCGCGCCGCTTCCGGCCATGAGGCGCGGTGGCTTTGCGCCTCCTCGACCGTGTGAAGGGCGGGATGGCAGCGCGTTTGATGCGCGATGCCGCGTGCCTCCGCCCAGGCAAGGAAGGCCGCGCTTGTTGTCAGTTTCGGTGTCGCGTCGCCGGTCATCGCTCCTGATTGGCATGGATTTCCGGCGGAAAACAAGGGCCTTGCATTGGTTCTGGCGATAGGCCATAAAACCGCCCTCACAGGCGGCGGCCCGTTTTTCGGGCCCCGGCTGACCCGGATGCGGGCGTAGCTCAGGGGTAGAGCACAACCTTGCCAAGGTTGGGGTCGTGAGTTCGAATCTCATCGCCCGCTCCAGATTTGGGAAGCCGCCGCGAGGCGGCTTTTTCTTTGGCTTGCGTCCGACAAGAGGGGGTTTTCGCAGATGATTTCCGGTTCCGCTGCCTGCCCCTGCGGCTCGGGCCTCGCCTTTTCGGCCTGCTGCGAGCCATTCCTTTCTGGTGCGAAACTGCCGCCGACGCCGGAAGCCTTGATGCGCTCGCGCTATGCGGCCTTCGCCACCGGCAATATCGACTATCTGGAAGAAACGCTGCTGCCGGGCACGCGTGAGGATTTCGACCGCAAGGGTGCGGCCGACTGGGCGGCGGCCAGCGAATGGACCGGCCTCGAAATCCGCCACACGCAAGGCGGCGGGCCCGGCGAGGCGGAGGGCGTCGTCGAGTTCGTGGCGCATTACACACAAGTCGGCGACAAGCGGCTCCACCACGAGACCAGCAGCTTCCGCCGCGATGGCGGGCGCTGGTTCTATGTCGACGGCATCATGGGCGCGCGGCCGCGCCATGTCGAAAAGATCGGCCGCAACGATCCTTGTTCTTGCGGTTCGGGCAAGAAATACAAGAAGTGCTGCGGCGTGGCCGCCTGAGCCTCGTGGCTTCCAAGGTCCGGCTATTCATGCTCCACTTTGGAAAACGAAATCGGGTCCGCAACAATACAGGGCCGGGTATCAAGGGGGCGGGCGTTGGATTCTCACAACCGTGCGGCGGATGATGAGCCCTTGCGCATTCAGGTGCCGGGTCAGGCAAGCGCGCAGCTTCTGTCGGCGACCGGCGCCCATGCTGCCAACGGCCTCGGACAGTGGAGCTGGGCCGTTTTCGAGTGGGCGCGCAACCCTTACGTCATCCTCATCACCATCTATATCTTCTCGCCCTATTTCTCGAATGTCGTTGTCGGCGACCCGGTTCGCGGCCAGGCGATCTGGGGCAACATCAATGGCGTCGCCGGTTTCTTCATCGCCTGTCTCGGGCCGGTGCTCGGTGCCATCGCCGACACGGGCGGGCGGCGCAAACCGTGGATCGCCTTTTTTGTCGCGCTGATGGTGCCGGCGATTTTCGCGCTCTGGTGGGCGATGCCCGGCGGCGAGGGACTTTCGATCCTCACCATCGCTGTGCTGATCGTGCTGATCGCGGTCGCCTTCGAATTTTCCGCCGTCTTTCACAATTCGATGCTGCCCGCCGTCGCGCCGCATGAACGCATCGGCTTTTTGTCGGGCCTCGGTCTTGCGCTCGGCAATGCGGGCGCGCTGCTCATCCTCTGCTTCATGCTCTGGGCCTTCGTGCTGCCCGGCGTCGTCGGCTGGGGCTTCGTGCCCGAGGCGCCGCTTTTCGGCATCGATGCGGGCGCGCATGAGAACAGCCGCATTTCGGGCCCCATCGTCGCCGTCTGGATGTTTCTCTTCACGCTGCCGCTGCTTTTGTGGACGCCGGATGTTTCGGGCTCGGGCGTTTCCGTCGGCACGGCGATCCGGCGCGGCATCGGTTCGGTCGTCGGCACGGTGAAGAAGCTCCGGCACTACCGCAACATCGCGATCTATCTGGCGGCGCGGATGTTTTATAATGACGGCAAGACGGCCGTGCTGATTTTCGGCGGCGTCTACGCGGCCGGCGTTTTCGGTTGGGATGTGCTGACGCTCACCGTCTATGGCATCGTGCTCTCGGTGTTTGCGGTGGCGGGCGGTTTCTTCGGCGGCTGGCTCGACGACACGTTCGGTTCGAAGCGCGCGATCATCGTTTCGATCGGCGGCACCTGCATCGGTCTCGTGCTGGCGATCTCGATGACGCCGACCGAAATGTTCTTCTTCATTCCGTACGACCCGGCAACCGCGCCGCCGGTCTGGAACCTGCCGTTCTTCGCGACGCTGCCGGAGCTGATGTATCTGATCGTCGTGCTCATCGTTGCCATCTGCATCACGGCGGCCTATGCCAACAGCCGCACGATGCTGGCACGCATCGCGCCGGTGTCGAAGATGTCGGAGTTTTTCGGCATCTATGCGCTGTCGGGCACGGCGACGGCCTTTCTCGGGCCGCTGCTGGTCGGCGTTGCGACGCATATGTTCCAGAGCCAGCGCTTGGGCTTCGCCTCGATTCTCATTCTGCTCGGCCTCGGCCTTGTGGGTATGTTCTTCGTCCAGGAGGAACGCGCGGAGGCGGTGGATTGAACGCGGTGATCGAGGGCGCGGTGCCGGAATTGCAGCCGCCGCACGATACGGGCGGCCCCGAACCCGCCTCCAATATCGCGCAGGGCGCCTGGGTTCTCTATGAATGGGCGAACCAGACTTATTTCTCGCTCATCACCATCTTCCTGTTTCCGCCTTTCTTCACGCAGGTACTGGCCGCCAACCCGATCGAGGGTCAGGCCTATTGGGGCTATGTGCAGGCGACGGCCGGCATTTCGATTGCGTTGCTCAGTCCGCTGCTCGGCGCGATGGCGGATGCGGCGGGGCCGCGCAAACCCTGGATCGTCGTCACCACGCTTGTCTGCGCGGCGGGCTGCTTCGCGCTCTGGTTCGCGGTGCCGGGCGCGCCGTTGCTGCCCGTCATGATCGCGCTGGTCGTCGCCGCCATCGGCATGGAATTCACGATCATCTTCGCCAACGCCATGCTGCCGACCATCGCGTCGGACCGGCGGATCGGCTTGCTCTCGGGCATCGGCATCGGCGTCGGCCAGCTTGCCGCGATCGTCGCGCTGGTGCTGGTGCTGATCCTGCTGCAATTGCCGGGCGAGGTGGAGGCCGCCTTCATTCCTTCCGAGCCGATATTCGGCCTCTCGAAGGAAGCCTATGAAACCGACCGCATCATCGGGCCGATCTCGGGCCTCTGGTTTGCCGTCTTCATGCTGCCGCTGCTGTTGCTTGTACCGGACCAGAAAAGCCGCGGCCTCGGCCGCATGCAGATGGCGCGTGAAGGGCTTACGCGGCTCGTCGCGACGCTGCGCTCCGTGCGCCATTTCCGGAATGTCGCGCTCTATCTGTTCTCGCGCATGCTTTTCTATGACGGCATGACGGCGATCTTCGTTTTCGGCGGTATTCTCGCCGCCGGGATTTTCGGCTGGGGCGCGATGGAGATGGCGGTCTATGGCATCTGGGTGACGCTCTTTGCCGCTTTCGGTGCGTTCGTGGGGGGTTGGGTCGATCTCAAGATCGGCTCGAAGCGCACGCTGGTCTGGGCGCTTCTCGGCGTGATCGCAACTTTCCTCGTGCTGCTGTCCTTCGACCGGGACAGGATCTTTTATGTGATCGAGGTGCAGGTGGCGGTGGATGCGGGCGCCTTCACCACGTTGCCGCAGCAACTCTTTCTCATCACCGTCGGTCTCTTCGGGCTGTCCGTCGGGCCCGTGATCGCGTCGAGCCGGACGATGATGGCGCGGATCAGCCCGCGTGAGATGATGACGGAGTTCTTCGGCCTCTTCGCGCTGGTCGGCAAGGCGACGGCCTGGGTCGCGCCGCTCTTCATCGGCATCGTGACGACGATGACGCAGAACCAGCGCTTCGGCCTGATGGTCGTCGTGCCGCTGATCCTTGCCGGGCTGATCGGCCTTCTCTTTGTCAGGGAGGAACGCTCATCGGCGGTCCTCCACTAGCGCCGTTGCGCTTTCGTGCTTGTCCGTTTATCCACTAGTTCAAGTTACTCGCCGCGCATTCGGGGGCACGTGCTCATGGCCAAGAAATCCTTCAGCGAACGGCTGGTCCGCCGCTTCTATTACAAATATTTCGCCCGCAACATTCTCTACGAGTTGCAGATGCGGGCCCGTGCGCAATCGGCGGATTATGCGGAAGCGCATATGAGCGAGGCGGTCATCTTCGAAGACGCGACCAAGATGCTGAAGTATTGTGTCAGGCACGCGCCGGCGGGCGCGGTGCTCGAATTCGGCGTTGCCGATGGCGGCTCGATTGCCGAGATCGCCTCGGTCCACAAGGGCGTCGTGCACGGCTTCGACAGTTTCGAGGGTCTGCCCGAGGACTGGGCGGGGCACACCGAGGCCGCCGGTACGTTCGACCGCGGCGGCGCGCTGCCCAAGGTTCCGAAAAATGTCGAGCTGCACAAGGGCTGGTTCAGCGACACGATCCCGGTCTGGAAAGCGGCGCATGCCGACAAGGTCGGCTTCCTGCATATGGATTGCGACATCTACTCATCCACACGCGACGTGCTGGCGCTGATGAAAGACCGGCTGCAGGCCGGCACGATCATCAAGTTCGACGAATATTTCAACTATCCGAACTGGCAGAAACACGAGTTCCGCGCCTGGAAGGAATTCGTCGCGGCGAACGGCGTCGAATACCGCTACCTCGCCTTCACGGCGCTGCATGGCCGCGTCGCGGTCGAGATCACGAAGATCTGAGATCGCCTTAGTGGCGGAAGTGGCGCATGCCGGTCATGACCATGGCGAGGCCCTTGTCGTCGGCCGCCGCGATCACTTCGTCGTCGCGCATCGAACCGCCGGGCTGGATCACCGCCGTCGCGCCGGCTTCAGCCGCCGACAGCAATCCGTCGGCGAAGGGGAAGAAGGCATCCGACGCGACGACCGAGCCAATGGTGGCGGGCGTCTTTTCGCCGGCTGCCTCGGCGGCGTCCTGCGCCTTGCGCGCCGCAATGCGGGCTGAGTCCACGCGGCTCATCTGCCCGGCGCCGATGCCGACGGTGGCGCCGTTCTTCACATAGACGATCGCGTTCGACTTGACGTGTTTGCAGACGCGGAAGGCGAATTTGAGGTCGGCCATTTCGGCGGCGCTCGGCGCGCGCTTCGTCACCACTTTCAGGTCGAGCATATCGACGCGGCCGTTGTCGCGCGACTGCACCAGCATGCCGCCCGCCACCGCCTTGAAATTGAGGCCGGGGCTGCCCGCATCCGGCAATCCGCCGGTAATCAGCAGACGGAGGTTCTTCTTTGCGCCAATGATGCGGCGCGCATCCTCGTCGGCGTCGGGCGCGATGATGACCTCGGTGAAGATGCGGGCGATCTCTTCGGCCGTCTCGCCGTCGAGTGGCATGTTCGCGGCGATGATGCCGCCAAAGGCGGAAACCGGGTCGCAGGCCAGCGCCTTGCGGTAGGCGTCCGCCAGCGTTGTGCCGGTGGCGACGCCGCAGGGGTTCGCATGCTTGATGATGGCGATGGCGGGCGCCAGGCCCGCATCGAATTCGGCGGCAAGTTCGAAGGCCGCGTCGGTGTCGTTGATGTTGTTGTAGGAAAGCTCCTTGCCCTGTAGCTGCACCGCGTTCGAGACCCCGGGGCGGTTCTCGCCGGTCACATAGAAGCTCGCCACCTGGTGCGGGTTCTCGCCGTAGCGCAGCGTCTGTTTCAGCGAGCCGCCGAAGGCGCGGTAGTCGGGCGCCGTTTCTCCCAGCGCATCGGCAAACCAGTTCGAGATCGCGGCGTCATAGGCGGCCGTGCGTGCATAGGCTTTCTGGGCGAGGCGCCGGCGCAGCGCGAGGCTCGTGCCGCCCTTGCCCGCGACTTCCTCGATCACTGCCGCATAGTCCGACGCATCGACGACGACGCCGACATAGGCATGGTTTTTTGCCGCCGCGCGGATCATCGCCGGGCCGCCGATGTCGATATTCTCGATGCATTCGTCATAGGCCGCGCCCTTCGCCACCGTCGCCTCGAAGGGATAGAGATTGACCACCAGCAGGTCGATGCCGCCGATGCCGTGTTCCTTCATCGCGGCGGCATGGGCCGCGTCGTCGCGCACCGCCAGCAGCCCGCCATGCACTTTCGGATGCAGCGTTTTCACGCGCCCGTCCATCATTTCGGGAAAGCCCGTCAGGTCGGCCACGTCCTTCACCGGCAGCGCCGCGTCCTTGATCGCCTTTGCCGTGCCGCCGGTCGAGACCAGTTCGACGCCCGCCCCGTGCAGCGCGCGGGCGAAATCGACGAGGCCGGTCTTGTCGGAAACCGAAAGCAGCGCGCGGCGGACGCGCTGGATGTCGGCGGCCTTGGGATGAGGTTTGGCAGAGGTCATGGGGTGCGGGTTCCGGTGCGGGAGGGATGGCCGGGGCGATAGCATGAAACATGGGCCCGCGCCAAGGCGATCGAGGGGCGACGGCGGCAAAATGGCCCCCGCATCCTTACCTCAAAGGTCATCGAAATGGCCGAAGGGCGCGGCTAGGCTGGCCGCATCGCCATCATTTGCATGAAAGAGCCGCGCCATGCGCACGCCCCCGAACACCCGGATGGATATTTCCGGTCTCCCTTTCGCCAATCTCCTCGGGATCGAAATTGTCGAGGCAAAACCGGAGCTTGTCGTCGCGCGGCTCACCGTGCGCAAGGAACTCTGCACGATCCCGGACATCCTGCATGGCGGGGCGATCATGTCGTTTGCCGACACGGTGGGGGCGGTCGCGACGGTGCTCAACCTGCCCGAAGGCGCTGCCACCACGACGGTCGAGAGCAAAACCAATTTCCTCGCGCCGGTGCCGCTCGGCGATGTCGCGACGGCCACTTGCGAGCCTTTCCACCGGGGCGGGCGGCTGATGGTCTGGCAGACGAAGATTACGCGCGGCGACGGCCGCCTCTGCGCCGTCGTCACCCAGAGCCAGATGGTGCTGGAGCCGAAAAAGAAGGACTAGTTCTGTTCGGGCATGCCGAGTTCGGGCAGTTCCGGCACCTCTTCCTCGCGGGCCGCGCGGCCGGCGTTGCGCGTCGAAAGCCGCCGCCAGGCCCAGTTGACGCGCGCTTCGCCGCGGAAAACCCGGCCCGTCACCACCACCTGTTCGGCGCGGCGCGTCGTGTCGCCCGAACCCAGATAGACACTTTCCTCGATCGAGATGTCGCATTCGCCGCCGCCCGAGCGGGCACGGAATTGCCAGCCGTCGCCGTTCGACAGCATCACCAGCACGTTCGAGCGGTCATGCGCCAGCGACACCCTGGCGTCGGGATGCAGGTGGAAGCGGATGGTGAAGCCCGGATCGGAGGGCGGTTTGGTCCAGAAGCGCCGCTGCCAGGGCAGGGCGCGGACGGGCGGTGCCTCCTCCAGCATGTCCTCGCCGCGCAGGTCCTCGCCGGTCGCCGAAAGAAAGAGGCGGCGGCGATGCAGAAGACCGAAATTCCCGGCATAACCGTCATGCGCCATGTCGAGCCAGACGCCGGCCTCGTTTTCGTTGCGGCGGCTTTCGACGCGGGTCGGCCCTTCCATGATGCGGGCGCCCAGCAGCGCGCGCGAGATTTTCCCGCGCAGCATGCGTGCCGAGGAGGTGTCGGCCAGCACCAGCGTCGAATGGGCGGCGGTGGCGCGGCTTGCCGCCTCCCAGTCCGGCCCCAGCACTTTCGTCGCGCCGCAATTGACGATCATGCGGGCGCGGCCGGCGCTCATCTCGAAGGAGAGGCAGCCCGCATGCGCTTCATGGCTGAAGGGGCCGGGCGGCGGCTTGCCGGCATCGACGACGAGGCCGGCCGGCCCGGCGGCGAGCCGCTGGTAGCCCGAATGCGGCGCGTAGCCGAAAGGGCGCCCCTTGGTGTCGTCGCGTTCGAGCACCGCGTCGATCGCGCCTTCCGGTCCCTCGGTCGACCCGTTGAAGAGCACGAGGCGTCCGTCGCCATGGCGGAAGAAGCGCAGCATCGGCATCATCCGGTCGATCGCGTCGCGGATCGGCTTCGGCACGCCGATGTGCCGCGTTGTCAGCGCCTCGCGCAACGACAGAAGATCGAGCAGGATCGACAATTGGGCCGACGGGTTGCGGCTGACATGACCGCCATCGGGAAGGACCTGCCGGTTCAACTCGCGGCAGAGAAGCGCGATGCCCTTCTTCAGCCGCCTGTGACCTTCCGAAAGACAGAGGCCCGAAAAGGCGAGGCCGATCGCCGCCACGATGCGCGGTTCTCCGGCTGGCGCCATTGCCGCGACGCGCGAGAGGTGGCGCGCCTGGCGGGCCATGTTGCGCAACAATGTCGAGCGATAGACAAGTTCGGTGCCGTCGATGATCAGCGCGCCGTTCGCGACCCAGGAGGTCAGGCGGCGGCCGATGACCTGAGGACGCCAGGCAACGGCATGCCAGTTGCCTTCGGTGGCGATCCAGTCGGCGACGAGTTTCTGCGCATAGGCGCGGGCCGCGTCGCCGGTGCCCGCCGCGTTCGCGGTCGTAAAATGGCGCAACCACGAAAAGCCGTGTAGTTCTTCAGCCCAGGTTTCGCTTGGCGGATCGGCGGCGAAAGGCGAGGAGCCGCCCGGCGCGCGCAACTGCCCGCCGGGCAGGAACCACAGGCCTTGAAAGAGCGCGTCGGCTTTCGAGCTGCGGCCCGGCCTCAACTCGGGCGGATAGAGCACCATGTGATCGGGCATCGGTCCGCGCAAGGTCTGGCCATAAGCCCAGGTGGCGAAGGCGCGGGCAAGGCCTGCATCGCGAATGCGAATGATCGCGGCGGCGGCGAGGTCCGCGGCGCGATTGCCCGAGGCCGCGGCGGTGCGCGCCTGCGCGGCGTGAAATTCCCGGTCGGTTCTTGCGCCTTCACCGGTCATGGACGATCGGCCGCCTCCGCAACGGGTTGTTCGCGCGCCGGCGATCAGGCGCCGCGCAGCGTCGCGATGTTTTTCGCATAGGCGGAAGGTCCGCCCTTGAATGTCGCGGTGCCTGCGACCAGCACATCGGCGCCGGCGGCAATCGCGCGCGGCGCCGTTTCGAAATTGATGCCGCCATCGACTTCGAGGTCGATGGCGCGCCCCGACGCATCGATCCGTTTGCGGATGGTTTCGATGCGCGGCAACTGGCTTTCGATGAAGCTCTGGCCGCCGAAACCCGGATTGACCGACATCACCAGCACGAGGTCGATGTCGCCGAGCAGCGGCCACAGGGCTTCGAGCGGCGTGCCGGGATTAAGCGACAGCCCCGGTTTGCAGCCCGCCGCCCGGATCGCCTGGATCGTGCGGTGCGGATGGGCGCCGGCTTCGGGGTGAAAGGTGATGATGTCGGCGCCCGCGCCCGCGAAGGCATCGATGTAAGGGTCGACCGGCGCGATCATCAGATGCACGTCGAAGACCTTGTCGGAATGCGGCCTGAGCGCTTTCACCACATCGGGGCCGATGGTGATGTTCGGCACGAAATGTCCGTCCATCACATCGACATGGATGTAGTCGGCGCCCGCATCCGTTATCGCACGCACTTCCTCGCCCAGCCGGGCGAAGTCGGAGGCCAGTATCGACGGGGCGATCTTGATGCCGCTCATGGCTGGAAGCTCTTGTGGGGGGTTACGCCGCTGTCTGCTGCATTTTGCATTCCGGGCTTCTGCAATCAGTGATTAACAGCTAGATTCACAGGGTGCAAGATTGAGCGGGTCAGGCTCCGTCCTGCCCGTTCGGGGATTTCCATGTCTTCTTCGCCATCCGCCGGGGCGCCGGCGCTCAGCTTCCGCCAGCGCCTCACCTGGGGCGCCCATCTCTTCAAGGCGCTTTTCTATCAGTATCACCGGGAGTTCGCGGCGCGGATCGTGCCGCTTGTGCCGGAAGACGGCGTTATCGTGGATGTCGGGGCGCATTCCGGCCAGTTCGCCAAGCTTTTCGCGCGCATGGTGCCCCGGGGCCAGGTCTACGCCTTCGAGCCCGGCGGTTATGCGCTGTCGATCCTCCGGCCGGTGGCCCGGCTCCGGCGCTTGCGCAATGTCGAGATCGTGCCCGCGGGGCTTTCCGACGTGCCGGGTTCGGAAGTGCTCAACGTGCCGCTCAAGAAGCGCGGCACGCTCGGCTTCGGCCTTGCCCATATCGGTGCGGAACTCAGCGGCCGCGATGTCGTCTCGCAGCGGATCGCGCTTACGACGCTCGATCTTTTCGCGCGGGAGCGGAACCTGACGCGGCTCGATTTCATCAAGGCCGACATCGAAGGGTGGGAGCCGCATTTCCTGCGCGGGGCGCGCGAAACCATCGCGCGGTTCCGTCCCTCCCTGATGATCGAGGTGTCGCCAAAGCAGCTTGCGCAATCCGGTGCGACGCAGGAGGAAATCTTCTCGGCCTTCGTGCCGCTCGGCTATCGCATTTTCAAGACGCGCGAGCATGAGGGCTACCGGCTTCACGCCGCCGGGGGTTTCGACGGATCGGCCGACTATCTTTTCGTACCGGAAGAGAAGGCGTCGCGTCTCGACGCCGGTTGAGCCTCAGCGCTTGCGTGCCAGCACTTTCAACGCGGGTTTCAGGCTCCAGACGAAGCGGATCACGTCGAAACCGTGCCGGTCGAGAAAGCGCGTCATCGAATCCTTCGTGAAATAAAGAATGTGATGCGGCGGGAAGACCTGGTCCCAGTCGGGAAAGTTCGCCGGCACGCGCCAATGGCCCGCATCGGGCGTGGTGAGATAGAGCAGCGCGCCGGGTGCGAGACGCGGCGTCAGGGCCTCGAAATAAGCATGCGGATCGGGAATGTGCTCGATCACCTCGGTCGAGAAGGCGAAGTCGAAAATGCCCCATTCCGGCGGCAGGGTTTCGATCGGACCGGCGTGATATTTCCCGCCCGGAAAGATCCGCTTCGCGCCGCCGACGCTTGCCGGGTCGATGTCGATGCCATGCGCGTCGAGGCCGAGTTCGCGGGCGGCTTCCACCGTCGTTCCGATGTTGCAACCGAGATCGATGAAACGTTTGCCTCTCGCGAGATTCATGTAGCGCTTCAGGCGCTTGCGCGAGCGGGCGACTTTCTTTTTCGCCTTTTTGGTGTAGCTGATGCTCGGCCCGTAATTGTCGTAGATTGCGGCGACGTCCGCGCCTGTCGGCATCGGATGCACGAAGCCGAAGCCGCAATCCGCGCAGCGGAAAATATGGTGGCCCTTGTGCGCGCCGAGGGCCGTGAATTGCGTGCCGCCGCAGATCATGCAGCGTGCGGGCGTTTCGGTTTTTTCGGGTGCGGTATCGGGCAAGGGTGTCTTCCGGAAATGGGGCGCCAGCCTGCCTTCGGGGGCTTCCTTCGTCAATTAAATAGCACGGGCTAAACAGCGCGGGCGAATAGCATGTTAACCGCGTTCGAGGCGCGCGGCGAAAAATCCGTCCATGCCGCCCTCGGCGCTCAGATGACAGGGCAGGGTGCGGATGTCGCCTTCGCCTGTGACGATTCCGGCAATGCCGCCGGTCTCGCCCGTATCGACCGGCGCCCGGCGAAAGTCCGCATGCCTGCCCAGAAACTCCTCGACGCGGGCGATACCTTCCTCGGGTTCGAGCGAGCAGGTGCAATAGACGAGGCTGCCCCCCGGCGCCACCAGCGTCGCGGCATGGGCGAGAAGCTTCGTCTGCAATCGCACCAGCTTGTCGCGGTCGGCGGGCGATTTCAGGTGCAGCACGTCGGGATGGCGGCGCGCCGTGCCGGTCGCGGTGCAGGGCGCGTCGAGCAGCACGCGCTCCCAGGTGCGGCCGGGCGCGAAGGCGCCCGCATCGGCGACGATGGTTTCGGCCTCGAGGCCGAGCCGCGTCAGGTTTTCCTTCAGCCGTTCGAGGCGCGCGCCGGAGCGGTCGAGCGCCGTCACGCGCGCACCGACGCCTGCAAGCGCCGCCGTCTTGCCGCCCGGCGCGGCGCAGAGGTCGAGTACCTCGCGGCCGGCGACATCGCCGAGCAGTTTCGCCGGCAGCGCGGCGGCGGCGTCCTGCACCCACCAGGCGCCTTCGGCGAAGCCCGGCAGCGCCTCGATGCGGCCTGAGCCCTTGAGACGCAGCGTGCCGGTCGGCAATATGTCGGCGCCGAGTTCGGCCGCCCAATGCGTGCGCTCGTCCGCGCGCTTTACCGAAATGTCGAGCGGTGGATCGGCATAATGCGCGCGTACGATCGCCCGTGCCGTCTCCTCGCCGTAAGCCGCGCACCAGCTTTCCCAAAGCCAGGCGGGCGTGTCGAGACGCTCCGTATCGAGAGCATCGAGCCGTTGCTTTCCCTCGCGCGCGAGGCGGCGCAGTACAGCATTGACCAGCGATTTGAAATGCCGCGCGGCGCTGTCATGGGCCGCCGTCTCGACGCCGCTGTCGACGGCGGCATGGGCGGCGACGCCGAGAAACAGGATTTCGGCGGCGCCGGCGCGCAGGATGTTCTGCGTCGGACCGGCGCGTTTCGGCAATTCCTTGTCGAGCATCTGTGTCAGCACATGATCGATGGTGCCGAGGCGGCGCAGCGTCGTTGCCGCGATCAGGCGCGCAAAGGCGCGGTCGCGCGGGCTTGCCGCCGCGAGATGCCCGGTCGCCATTTCCACGGTGATGGCTTCGTCGAGCGGGCGGCGGCGCGTCAGCACCGCGCCCAGCAATTCGGCGGCGCCGCGCCGCGCCGCAAGGCCCGGCGCAACGGTGTTTTCAGGGTCACGGTCGTTCATGGGGCGAGGTTAGAGCACAAGCCCCAATGTAATACAAAGTGCGCAATACAAAGCGCCGCGGCGCCCCGGCCCGTTCAGCCGGGCGCCCGTCCGGCCGCCATCGCCTGCGCCAGCTTGCGCAGTTCGGCGACGCGGTTGCCGGTCGCCGGATGGGTCGAGAAGAGATTGTCGCGGCCTTCGCCGTTCAGCGGATTGATGATGAACATATGCGCGGTCGCCGGGTTGCCCTCGGCCTCGGCGTTGCGGGTGCGCCGTGCCGTCGCGTCGATGCGTTCCAGCGCCGAGGCGAGCCAGAGCGGATTGCCGGAAATCTCGGCGCCGCCCCGGTCGGCCGAATATTCGCGCGTGCGGCTGATCGCCATCTGCACCAGCGCCGCCGCCATCGGCGCCAGGATCGCCAGCGCCAGCACGCCGATGAAGCCGCCCGGCGCGTTGCGGTTGCCGCCGAAGAACAGCGCGAAGTTTGCCAGCATCGAAATCGCGCCGGCGATCGTTGCCGTCACCGTCATGGTCAGCGTGTCGCGGTTCTTGATATGCGCCAGCTCATGCGCCATCACACCGGCGAGTTCTTCCGGCGTCAGCATTTCGATCAAGCCGCTCGTCGCCGCCACCGCCGCGTGTTCGGGATCGCGGCCGGTCGCGAAGGCGTTGGGTTGGGGCGAATCGACGATGTAGATTTTCGGCGTTGGGATGCCTGCGCGCGCGGCGAGTTTTTTCACGATGCCGACATAGTTCGGCGCCGTCGTCTCGTCCACGGCGCGCGCCTTGTACATGCGCAGCACGATCTTGTCGGAATTCCAGTAGGCAAAGAGGTTCATGCCGGCCGCGACGACCAGCGCGATCGTCGCGCCGCCGGCACCGCCGATCAGATAGCCGATCCCCATGAAAAGCGCCGTCAGCGCGGCGAGCAGCATGAAGGTCCTGACCGTGTTCATTTCTCGTCCTGTTCCCTTCCCGTCCGCGCGGGTGGCGCGCGGATTGTTCGCGTTCTATATGTAGTTCACAGGCCGCCGCTTCAAGGAAAACCGGAATTGCCGCCGATGACCGAAACGCCCGAAACACCGCCGAAGGAGCTGACACCGGCGGCACAGCGCGCTCTCGCCGAGGCCGAGGCGCGGCGCAAGGCGGCGGCGGATGCCGCGCGCCCTCGCGAAATCGGCGGCCGCCCCGGCCCCGAGCCGACGCGCTACGGCGACTGGGAAAGCAAAGGCATTCTCAGCGACTTCTGATTTCCTGTCCCGGCCGCAAGCTTCAGCATCGAGAGACGCGCCGCATTGGTCGCGGTTGTGCTTGAAGACGGCCGGATCGTATTGTAAAAAATAGGAACAAAGTCCATTTGGGGACTTTATTCCCAGTTCCGGTGCCGTCATGCGTGCGTATCTCGCTACCCTCGTTGTTGCCGCTTCTTTTGCGGGCTCGGCCGCCCCTGCCGCCGAGCGGCTGGCGGGTCCGGTCGAGGCGGAGGTCGTGCGCGTCATCGACGGCGATTCGCTGGTGGTCAGGGCGCGCATCTGGCTCGGGCAAACGGTCGAGACGCATGTCCGTCTCGCGGGCATCGACACACCGGAGCTTCGCGGCAAATGCGCCGAGGAACGCAAGAAGGCCGAAGCGGCGCGGGCGGCGCTCGTCGCCCTGCTCGGCGAAGGCCCGGTTGCGCTTTCCGGTATCGAGGCCGACAAGTTCGGCGGCCGTGTCCGCGCCAGGCTCGCCAGCGCCACGCATCGCGATGTCGCGCAAGCACTGATCGCCGGCGGTCACGCGCGGGCTTACGATGGCGGCGCGCGCGCCGGCTGGTGCCGGGTCGCGGCGGCGGAGTGACTACCCCGCCCGGTTCTGCCGGTTGTCCACCAAGTCCGTCACCACGCCGGGATCGGCCAGTGTCGAGGTGTCGCCGAGATTGGAGAAATCATCCTCGGCAATCTTCCGCAAAATGCGGCGCATGATCTTGCCCGAGCGCGTCTTGGGCAGGCCGGGCGCGAACTGGATCAGGTCCGGCGAGGCGATCGGGCCGATCTCTTTCCGCACCCATTGCACCAGCTCCTTGCGCAGCTCTTCCGATGAAGGTTCGCCGGCGTTCAGCGTCACATAGGCATAGATGCCCTGGCCCTTGATGTCGTGCGGATAGCCGACCACGGCGGCCTCGGCGACTTTCGGATGCGCCACCAGCGCGCTTTCGACTTCGGCCGTTCCCATGCGGTGGCCCGAGACGTTCAGCACGTCGTCGACGCGGCCGGTGATCCAGTAATAGCCGTCCGCGTCGCGGCGGCAGCCGTCGCCGGTGAAGTAGCGGCCCGGATACTGGATGAAATAGGTTTCGACGAAACGCTGGTGGTCGCCATAGACGGTGCGCATCTGGCCCGGCCATGAATCGTCGATGCAGAGATTGCCGCTGGTCGCGCCTTCCTGCACGTTGCCCTCGGCATCGACAATGACGGGCTGCACGCCGAAGAAGGGCTTCGTCGCCGAACCGGGCTTGAGGTCGGTCGCGCCGGGCAGCGGCGAGATCAAGATGCCGCCGGTCTCGGTCTGCCACCAGGTGTCGACGATCGGGCAGCGGCCGTCGCCCACCACGCGGTGATACCAGAGCCAGGCTTCGGGATTGATCGGTTCGCCGACCGAGCCGAGCAGCCGCAGCGATTTGCGGCTTGTCTTCTTCACCGGTTCCTCGCCCTCGCGCATCAGCGCGCGCAAGGCCGTCGGCGCGGTGTAGAAGATGTTGACATTGTGCTTGTCGATCACCTGCCAGCAGCGCGAGGCATCGGGATAATTCGGCACGCCTTCGAACATCAGCGTCGTCGCGCCGTTCGCCAGCGGCCCGTAGAGAATGTAGCTGTGGCCGGTCACCCAGCCGACATCGGCCGTGCACCAGTAGATGTCGCCGTCGTGATAGTCGAACACATATTGATGCGTCATCGAGGCATAGACCATGTAGCCGCCGGTCGTGTGCAGCACGCCTTTCGGCTTTCCGGTCGAACCGCTCGTATAAAGAATAAAGAGCGGGTCCTCGGCGCCCATTTCCTCGGGCGCGCAGTCGGCGCTCACTTTCGCGGCTTCTTCCGCATACCAGATGTCGCGGCCCTTCTTCATCTCGACCTTGCCGCCGGTGTGCTTCACAACGATCACCGACGTCACGTCCGGGCATTTCCTCAGCGCTTCGTCGGTATTGGTCTTGAGCGGTATCTTGCGCCCGCCGCGCACGCCTTCATCGGCCGTCACGATGCAGGTCGAGGCGCAGTCGACGATGCGGCCGGCCAGCGCGTCGGGCGAGAAGCCGCCAAAGACCACCGAATGCACCGCGCCGATGCGCGCGCAGGCGAGCATCGCGTAAGCCGCTTCCGGGATCATCGGCATGTAGATGGTCACGCGGTCGCCGCGCTTGACGCCTTGCGCTTTCAGCACATTGGCGAAACGGCAGACCTCGTCATGCAATTGCCGGTAGGTGATCGACTTGTGGTCCTTCGGGTCGTCGCCCTCCCAGATGATCGCCGTCTGTTGCCCGCGCTTTTCCAGATGCCGGTCGACGCAGTTGACGCTGGCATTGAGCGTGCCGTCCTCGAACCACTTGATCGAGACATTGTCCTTGGCAAAGCTGGTATTCTTGATCTTCGTGTAGGGCTTGATCCAGTCGATGCGCAGGCCCTCGCGGCGCCAGAAATTTTCCGGATCGTTGACGCTCGCCTCGTACATGTTGCGGTATTCCTCCGCATCCACGATGGCGCGCGTCTTCCACTCGGCGGGCACGGGGAAAATTTCATCGGACATGGCAGGCCTCCCTTGCAGGCGCGTTTCTCGTTGGCGGCATTATGTCGGGCGTGAGGGGACGGGACAAGGCATCACCCCTTGGCCGCGTCTCCCGCCAGCCTGGCGATTTCCGCATCGCTCATTCCCGCCTCGCGCAGAACTTCCGCCGTCTGTTCGCCGAGGCGCGGCGGATGGCGGCGGATGCTCGACGGCGAACCTGAAAACCGCACCGGCGGCTTCAGCGCGAAATAGCCGCCGGCGTGCGGGTGCTCGTAGCGGCCGAAGAAACCGACGGCTTCGAGATGCGGATCGGATTTCAGATCGTCGAGACAGTTCATTTTCACCACCGGGATCGACAGCGGCTTCAGCAGCGCCAGCCATTCATCCGTCGTCTTCGTCTCGGTCAGTTCCTCGATCATCGCATAAAGCTCGCGGATGTTCTGCGTGCGGGCGCGATAGGTGTTGAAACGCGGATCGTCGGTATAGACGCCGGGCTTGCCCGCCACCTCGAAAAACTGCTGCCACTGCTTGTCGGAATAAGGCAGCAGACCGATATGCCCGTCGAGCGTCTTGTAGGGCCGCCGGTCCGGGTTGGTGATGCGGCCATAGGTCCAGCCCCCCGTCGGCGGATCGTAGACCTGGTCGTAGAAATGTTCGGCGAGCACGAAGGAGGTCACCGCTTCCAGCATCGGCACCTCGACGAACTGCCCCTCGCCGGTCCGCTCCTTGTGGAAGAGCGCGGCGGTCACCGCCGAAACCATAAAGAGGCCCGACACCTTGTCGGCCATGATGGTGGGGATGTAGCGCGGCTTCGGGTCGCCGTCCATGCGGCCCAAGAGATCGGCGGCGCCCGAGCCCGCCTGGATCAGATCGTCGTAAGCGGGAAGTCCCGCATAAGGTCCGTCCGAGCCATAGCCCGCCGCATGCACGAAAATAATGTCGGGCTTCACTGCCTTTATGTCTTCGTATGAAAGCCCCAGCTTCTTCATCGCCGCATAGCGGATGTTCGAGGCGATGACATCGGCGGTCGCGACGATCTTCAGCAGTGCCGCGCGTCCCTCGGCGCTTGCAAGATCGAGCAGCACCGAACGCTTGTTGCGGTTGATGGTCATGAAGATCGGGCCGAGATCGGGGCTTGCGCCTTCCGGCAGATGTCCCGGCCAGCGCATGATGTCGCCGCCCTGTCCGCCGCCGCCGGTCGGCGATGGCGCCTCGACCTTGATCACATCGGCGCCCATGTCGCCGAGGACCTGCGTCGCATAGGCGCCGAACACGACGGCGGTGAGATCGACAATGCGCACGCCTTTCAGCGGCCCGCGATTTTCGGTTTCGAGTTCTTTTTTCTGGTTCACTTTAATCTTGGCTCACTTCGCATTCCCGGAATTCCCGTTCCACCCATAAAGAATGTCGGGAAGGTTTTCTTCGTTGCCGGCGCCGTCGGTGCGGCGCGTCTCGGTCAGTCCGTGCCGCTCGTAGAAACGGCGGGCGCCGAGATTGGCCTGAAACGTCCACAGGGAAAAGCCCCCCGGCAGCTCAGCCTTGGCCTTTGCGAGCAGGGCCGAGCCTGCCCCTGCGTTCTGCGCGGCCGGATCGACATAAAGATGATGCAGCCATGCTTGGGGTGAGGCGGGTTCGAGCGCCGCAAAGCCGATGATCGAGCCGTTCCGCTCCGCCAGCCAGACCTCGCTGCGCTTCACGACGCGGCGGATGAAAAGCTTCGTCTCCGCGTCGCTGTGCAGTTTCGGCAGATAAGTCATCCCCGCCCGCGCCGCGATGAATATCGCCGCCACCTCCGGCCAGTCGTCGTCGTTCGCGCGGCGGATTTGCATGGGGGGCAATCTACAGTCTCGTCGGGAGAGAGGCGATACCTCTCCACACTTGTCTTGCCCGGACTTGATCCGGGCATCCAGAAGGCGTGTGAAACACGCCGTCTTTCTTCGCAAAAACTTCGCAAGCGGTAGACGTGAAATCAGTGAAGGATTCTTGTGAGGAGAGACGCCGCGCGGCGCGCGGCTTCTGGATTGCCGGGTCAAGCCCGGCAAAGACGAGCGTGGGAAGGTTTGTCTTCGGCACGAAGCGCCTGTGTCCCTTCTACCTTCTCTGCGTCTCCGCGCCTCCGCGTGAGTCCTTCCTTCGTGCCGCTACCCCAGACCCTTCACCAGCAGCACGCATCCCTCTGTCGCCGCAATCCGGTCCTTCGCAATCTCGAGATATTCCGGCGAGAAGGTCCATCGGCGCCACGAAGCCTCGTCGGGAAACTCGATCAGCACGATCTTGGTACCGGTCCATTCGCCTTCCACCACTTGCGGGTTTTCATCCGCCGCCAGCAGCCGCCCCGGATGGTCCTTCATGGTTTCGAAAAAACGCGCCGCATAGGCCTCGTAGCGCGCCCGGTCGTGGATCGTGAATTGCGCCAGTGCATAGACGGTCATGGGCCGCTCCCTCGCATTTTCATTTGCCGCGATGCTGCAGAAGGCGTGGTGCTCGCGGAAGCCGCTCATTTCGCAGACGTCATTGCCAAAATAGAAAGTGTCATTCCGGCGAAAGCCGGAATCCATGGGCAGCGGTAGCAAGCGGGGAGTCAGATGGACCCCGGCTTTCGCCGGGGCGACACCTGTGGGTTTGTCGGGGCCTCGGACCCCCCGATTCCACATTCTCGCCCGCCTCCTCTATGCTCCCCCCATGCTGTTGCATCTCTCAAGCTGGCCCGAGATCGAGGCCTATCTTGCAAAGTCGAAAGGGATCGTCATCCCCATCGGCTCGACCGAGCAGCACGGGCCGAACGGGCTGATCGGCACCGACGCGATCTGTCCGGAAGCGATCGCGCATCGCGCGGGCGCGCAAGCCGGCTTTCTCGTCGGCCCGACCTTCAATGTCGGCATCGCGCAGCATCACCTCGGCTTTCCGGGGTCGATGACGCTCAGGCCCTCCACCATGATCGCCGCCATCCATGACTGGGTGTCGTCGCTCGCCCGCCACGGCTTCGAGCGCATTTACTTTTTCAACGGGCATGGCGGCAATGTCGCGACCATCGAGGCGGCTTTTGCCGAAATCTATGCCGACCGGTCGCTGAGCGCGGACGCCTCCAATCGCGGTCCGGTCAAATGCAAGCGCGCCAACTGGTGGGATTTCAAACCCGTCACCGATTTCTGCAAGCAGCGCTACGGCTCGTCGCATGGCGCCCATGCGACGCCGTCGGAAGTCGCGGTGACGCAATTCGTCTATCCGCAAGCGATCAAGCAGGCCGAGATGAACCCGAAGGTCGCGCCCTGGGGCCGCTATACCGACGCCGAAAGCTACCGCGCCGCCTTCCCGGACGGGCGCATCGGCTCCGACCCCTCGCTTGCGAACCCTGAAGACGGCGAAAAGCTCCTTGCGCTGTCGGCCACCGGCCTGATCGAGGATTTCCGGAAATTCGAGGCGGCGTGAGGAGGGCATGGTCCCGCAAATTCCGATAGTATTTAGAGGCCTATCGCGAAACCCGGCATCGAAGGCATAGGCCATGCGAAGCTTCTTCAGTCGTATAAGGACGATGTTCGGTTTCCGGCGCCAACGCCCGATGCGCAAGCGCGTCATGGCGCATTTCCGCGACAGCCTCCGGCGCAACGCCGAACTCTACCGGCGTCTCGCGAAGTAGTTTTGAGCCGACAGAAAGCGGACGTCTTCGCGCGGCTTGATGGATATCTGTTCGACGAAGACCGGCTGCCGCTTACGATTGCATGATAGATTTGTTCGAACACGGTGAATTCCGCTTTGACGGGTTGGAGCCGTGGTGGAAGGCGAAATCGCTGTCGCGATGGGGGCAGGTCCAGTGTGTCGGAGATGTGTCAGGATCGACGCGGACAGGCGATCGTCGGTCAAAAAGGGGGTATCTCGATGCTGAGCAAAAGAGTCCTGGTTTTGATTTCCTGCCTTGCCGGGGTCGCAGGGCTTGGCGTGGCCGCAATCGGTGTCGCGCCCGCGCTTGCGGAAACGGCCGCCCCGCCGGCCGACCCCGCGGAACTGGAAGAGCTTCGTCTCGCCGCCGATCGGGGAGATGCGGCGGCCCAGAACAATCTCGGCATGATGTACTACGACGGAGACGGCGTTGCTCAGAACTATGGCGAGGCTGTCCGCTATTTTCGTCTCGCCGCCGATCAAGGGGATGCGGGGGGCCAATTCGCCGTCGGCCGGATGTATGCGGAAGGAAGAGGTGTTACTCAGAGCGATGACGAGGCTGCGCGCTATTTTCGTCTCGCCGCCGATCAGGGTGATGCCGACGCACAATTCATTCTCGGCTTGGTGTATGCCGAAGGACGAGGCGTTGCTCAGAGCGATGGCGAGGCTTACTTCTGGTTGAGTTTGGCTGCGTCCGAACGCGCTGAATTTGCAGAAGACAGAGACTTTGCGGAGTCCCTTTTGAATTCCCCGGAAATTGCAGACGTGCAGGCGCGCGTCGCGGCGTGGAAAGCGAAGAAATAGGCAGCCGGTCCGGTTGCGACCTGGGATTTCATGAGTGCCCGGGCGCGATGAATTTCGGTTCGAGAAACCGGGGCCGTGTCTGCAGGAGAAGGCTCTAATCGCTATGCCGCCCCGTGCCGTCGCCGGCCGAGACCCATTTCCGCGCGCGGTTGGCTTTCATTTTGGCGTCGACCGCGTCCGCAAGATCGAAGCCGAGCGTCGCACCGAGGCGGTTGAGCAGGATCAGCACATCGGCGGCCTCGCGCGCGGCTTCGCCCGCGTCGCCGCGCTCCAGCGCCTCGATCAGCTCGTCGAGTTCGAGCCGCGCGCGTCTTGCCAGCGCGGCCGGATGCGCGACGGGCCCGAAGGTCTCCTCGCCCCAGCGCGCGATCGTCGCCTGCGTCTCGCTTCCCTTTGTCATCGCCCTTCTCCGTTCCCCGAATTCTCTGTGCCGACTGCTTATCCTCGCTGTCTCTCAAACTCCACAGCGCAGCGCTGCGCTGGTGTATTTCCGTCACAGCGGGGATAAGGCGCGTTACTTATCCCCGCATCGGGGACAAGGCGATGCTGCGTTGCGGCGGCGCGACGAAATGAGAGACGATTTCGTCTCTCTGGCGGTCTCTCATTTCGCCACCGAAAATCGCTCAAATTCCATTTGTGACAGTTTTTTGACAGTTCGATGACAGTCGCCCCACTTATCCCCGATTCGGGGCAGTGGCACTGTCCCTTTCCGCCGTCTTTCATCCGTACAGGGATCGTCTCACGGCGTCTTCTTCAATCCGCCCATCTTGCAAATGGATTTCCATTCCGCCGCCGTTACCGGCTGCACCGAGAGGCGCGAGTTTTTCACCAGCACCATTTCGGCAAGCGCCGGTTCGGCCTTGACGTCGGACAGCGTCACCGCGTTCGGCATGTCGCAAACCGCTTCGATGTCGACAAGTCCGAACTTGCCTTTCTCGTCGGTCGGGTCGGGGCGATGTTCGCCGATGACGCGCACGACGCCGACAATGCTGCGCTCATCGCCTGAATGATAGAAGAAGCCGAGGTCGCCCTTTTTCATCGCCTTCATGTTGTTGTTGGCCTGATAGTTGCGCACGCCGGTCCAGGGCTCGCCCTTGGCGCCCTTCTTCTTCTGCTCGTCCCAGGACCAGGTCTCGCGCTCGGATTTGAAAAGCCAGTAGGCCATCGCCATCACTCCTTGGGGCCGAGCAGCCATTTCCACGCGCGCACTTCCGTTTTCGCGAAGAGACCGGCCTTGTTGTAGGGATCGTTCTCGACAAGTTTTTCCGCTGCCGCGCGATCGGCGACGTCGATCACCAGCATCGAACCGTTCATCACGCTGGCGTCGTCATTGGTGAAGGGCCCGCCGATTTTGACGCAACCCGCCTCGCCCCAGTATTTCAGATGCGCCTCGCGATTGGCGAGGCGAAGCTCGAGTGCGTTCGGCTTGTCGGTGCAGATCAGGCAGAAAAGCATGGGCGTTGTTCCGTTTCCATTTCCAGAAAATCTCAGGCTTCGCGGCCGACCGGTCGCGCAAGCAGCGCCGCAATCGCTTCGTCGACGCTCGCCCTGCCGGTGACGATGGCCGTCACCGCGTCGGCGATCGGCATTTCGACATTGTGCTTCTTCGCCAGCGCGACAACAGCGGTTGCCGAATGGACGCCTTCGCTGACCGAATTGCGCGATCCCATGATGTCGGCCAGCGACTTTCCCTCACCCAGCGCCATTCCGAGCGACATGTTGCGCGACTTCGGCGAATTGCAGGTCAGGATCAGATCGCCGAGGCCCGACAATCCCATCAGCGTTTCGACATGCGCGCCCATCGCAAGGCCGAGCCGCGTCAGCTCCGCAAAACCGCGCGTCGTCAGCGCGGCGCGCGCACTGTCGCCGAATTGCTTGCCCTCGACGATGCCGCAGGCAATCGCCAGAACGTTTTTGACGGCGCCGCCGATTTCGGCGCCGATCAGGTCGGCGGAATAATAAGGACGGAAGGTCGGCAGGCCGATCGCATGGGCGAGCGCCTCGGCCGTTCCCTCGTCGGTGCAGGCGAGCGTCACCGCGGTCGGTAGTCCGCGCGCGACTTCGGCCGCGAAGCTCGGACCCGAAAGAACCGCCGGTGTCGCATGTGGCGCGGCCTCGGCCAGCACTTCGGTCAGCAGCTTGCCGCTTTCCTGTTCGATGCCCTTGGCGCAGAGCACGACCGGCGTCCCGGCGGCGAGCGCCGGGCCAAGTTCGCTCAGCACACGGCGCATATGCTGGGCCGGCGTCACCATCAGCAGCGCGTCGGCCGCGGCCATGTCGGCAAGCGCCGCCGTCGCGCGGATATCCGGGTCGAGCGCGATGCCGGGGAGGAACGTCGCGTTCTCGTGGCGCGCGTTTATCCCTTCGGCCACTTCCGGCTCGCGCGCCCATAGCGTCACCCGCCGTCCGGCCTTCGCCGCCACCTGCGCCAGCGCCGTTCCCCATGCGCCCGCGCCGACGACACCGATGTTCCCGATCTGTCTGGAAATATTTTCGGCCAACAAGGCTCTCCGTCCTGCGTTTTGTTGCAGGCGCTAACGATTGAACGGTTCGTTGATTATTTACTCGATCGCATTACAATCATTTGTATGACCGCTCACGACGCCACGCACGAAAAAATTATCCAGGCCGCCAAGCGGCGCTTCACGCATTACGGCTATACCAAAACGACGATGGCCGAACTGGCCGCCGATTGCGAAATGTCGCCGGGCAATCTCTATCGCTACTTTCCGGGCAAGCTCGACATCGCCGAAGCGATCTGCCGCGAGGCGTCGATGCAGACCGCCGACGATCTGGCGCGCATTCTGACCATGCCCGGCCGCAGCGCCGCCGAGCGCCTCCACGATTTCCTCTTCATGGATCTGCGCGAGACTTTCCACAAGCTCGAAGAGGACCGGAAGATTGTCGAGATGGCGCAGATCGTCACCGCCGAGCGTCCGGAGTTCCACAATGAAGGACTGAAACGGGAACGCGAAGTCCTTGCACGGATCATCGAGCTCGGCAACGCGTCCGGCGAGTTCAGCGTTCCCGACCCGGAATTCGCCGCCGAGATGATCCAGGCCGCCACCCTGAAGTTCAGCTACCCGCAGCTTTTCACGCGCCTGCCGCTCGAAAAACTCGAACGGGAACTCGAAGGCGTCTACCAGATCGTCGTCGCGGGGTTGAAAGCGGGGGCCGCTTGTTGCGACCCGCTGAAGCATCTCGCGGAAGCTTGAACCGCTCCAATCTCTCTCCCAACATCATAGTTTTATTGCGCTGCATCGACCCGTGTCCCGCGCGGCCATGCCATCTAGAGCGCTGAATTCATTAATAAAACACACGCTGAGCCAGTGTTATGTGTTGCGCTGCAGCAACATAAATTCTGACGATTGAATATTTTTTGTTTTGTTCATTGTTTTTCGAAAGAGGGCTCCTATCTCCCCTCTGTCAGCGGGACACCGAACCCGACCCGCCGGCAAGGAACACAGGAGCAAGAGCCATGACCAACATTTCCAGCAAGCTGACCAACCGCGTCATCACCCTCGCTGTCGGCGGTTACTCGTTCGTCTTCCTGGCTCAGATCGCCTCCCAGTACGCGGCCTGAGCGGGAACGGTATCCCCTATCACGGGCGGCATTGGCCGCCAGCCATCGAAAGACCATCGCCATGACGCAGAACCAGAAATTCTTCCCCCTCGTGGAGCGCGTCGCCGCCAAAGCCATCGCCGCGCTGTTTGTGGTCTACACGTTCGCGCTGATCGTGCAGACCTCGGGCGTCGCCACCATCGTCTGATTTCCCCGTCCGGGTTCCTCCCCCTCCCCCTCAGGGAGCCCGGCGATCCCAGGACCCTTGCCCCCAAGGGTCTCTTGACCCCGCCGCCTCCCCCGCGGCGGGGTTCTTTTTTGTCAGCCGATATATTTTCGTCAGGCGAGATGCTGGCGCGCGAAGCGCACGATGTGGGCGATCGCCTCGCGGCCCTCGGGCAACATGTCGGCATTGAGCTGCCAGACATGCCAGACCTTCGGCCAGACCTCGAGCGTCGCCTCGGCGCCGGCGGCTTTCATCGCGGCGGCGATGCGGACCGCGTCGTCTCTCAGTATCTCGCGGTCACCGACCTGAAAGAGCGCCGGCGGAAAACCGGACAGGTCGCCGAACAGTGGCGAGAGATAAGGGTTTTTCGCGTCGGCGCCGGGGCAATAGGCCGGCATCAGGCTCGCCATGATCTCGGGCACGAATATCGCGTCGGCCTCGGCGTTCGACTGCATCGACGTGCCGCTGCCGGTCATGTCGGTGGCGGGCGAGAGGCAGACCAGCGCCGCCGGCATCGGCAGGCCTTCGGCCTTGAGGCGCAACGCCAGCGCCAGCGTCAGGTTTCCGCCGGCCGAATCGCCGCCTGCAATGATGGATTTTGCGGGCAGTCCGCGTTCCAGCAGCGCCCGGTAGGCGGTGACGCAATCGTCGAGCCCGGCCGGAAAGTGGTGCTCCGGCGCCAGCCGGTAGTCGAGCGCATAGACCGGCACGCCGATATCCTTCGCAAGCCGCCAGGTGAGCGGGCGATGCGTGCGCGGCGAGCCGGCGACGAAGCCGCCGCCATGGATATAGAGAAAGGCCGCGTCGGAGCGGCTATCCGGCGCCGAAAGTTTTTCAGCCGGAACGCCGCCGAGATCCAGCGCCTCGCAGGCGATGCCCACCGGCAGCTTCGATGCTCTCGGCTCCATCTGCAGCATCAGCGGGCGCAGCAGGTTCACATCGGGGTTCTTGCGAAAGCGGCGCTTGATCTGCCAGCGGAGCAACAGGTCGATCAACGGTAGCTGCAGGCTCATGCGTATTCCTTTCAGGCTTTCACGCCGGCGCCGCGCGCCGGCAGCGCTTCCGGATCGAGCGGCCAGCGGGCGCGCGGACCGGCCGAGATCGGATCGATGAGGCCGAGTGCCAGTCGCTCGGCACCCGCCCAGGCGATCATCGCGCCATTGTCGGTGCAGAGTTTCAGCGGCGGCACGACGATTTCGTAGCCGCAGGCATGGGCTGAGACCTTCAGCCGTTCCCGCAGCATCATATTGGCGGCGACGCCGCCTGCCACAACCAGATGGCGGTGGCCGGGCGGGATCGTTTCGCTCGCCAGCGCCATGGCGTTCTCGGTGCGGTCGGCCAGCACATCGGCGACGGCGGCCTGAAAGGATGCGGCGATGTCGGCACGGTCGTTGTCGTTCAATTGTCGGAGGCTTTCGGCCGTCTGCCTGACGGCGGTCTTGAGACCGGAGAATGAAAGATCGCAACCCGGCCGGTTCAGCATCGGCCGCGGCAGGTGGAAGCGGGATGCGTCACCGTCCCGCGCCGCGCGCTCGACCGCAGGGCCGCCCGGAAAGCCGAGGCCGAGCAGCTTGGCAACCTTGTCGAAAGCCTCGCCCACCGCGTCGTCGACCGTGGTGCCGAGGCGGCGATAGCGGCCGACGCCCTCGACCACAAGAAGCTGGCTGTGACCGCCCGACACCAGCAGAAGGAGATAGGGAAAGGACAGACCATCGGTCAGGCGGGCCGTCAGCGCATGGCCTTCGAGATGATTGACCGCCAGCAGCGGCAGCCCGCGCGCCGCCGCGAGGCCCTTGGCCGTCATCAGGCCGACAATGACGCCGCCGATCAGGCCGGGGCCGGCGGTTGCCGCCACACCGTCGAGATCGTCCCAGCCGATGCCCGCTTCGTCCATCGCCCGGGCGATCAGCCCGTCGAGATGCTCGACATGGGCGCGGGCGGCGATTTCCGGCACAACGCCGCCAAAGGGCGCATGTTCGGCGATCTGCGAGAAAACGACGTTGGAGAGAATTTCGCCCCGGGCGTCCGCGCCTGCGCCGCGGCGCACGACGGCGGCAGCCGTCTCGTCGCAGCTTGTCTCGATGCCGAGCAGGGTGAGCGGTTTCGTCACGGGTTTCGCATTCCAGAAAGCCCGGCTTTCCTCTCTCGCGGCGAGGACAATCGGGCTATAACGGGCCCGGGCGGCTGGCCGCCCGGCAATGTTCCCGTTGGCATACAACCATAGAGACCCCGCATGCAACGTCGCTACCGCATCGGCACCAGAGGCTCGAAGCTCGCGCTGATCCAGGCCAACGAGGTCGCGCGGCGGATCGCACAAGTGCAACACCTGTCGGTCGAGCATGCGGCCGAGATCGTCGTCATCAGCACCGAAGGCGACCGCACGCAGGACCGTGCACTTTCCGAGATCGGCGGCAAGGGGCTCTTCACGCAGGAAATCGAAGGCCAGCTCCTTGATGCCTCGATCGACATTGCCGTTCATTCGATGAAGGACATGCCGACCAAGCTACCGGACGGGCTGACCATCGACTGCCTGCTGGAGCGCGCCGATCCGCGCGATGCGTTCCTGTCGGCGAAAGCCGCGACGCTTGCGGGGCTCCCGCAAGGTGCGGTCGTCGGTACCTCGTCGCTTCGCCGCGCCGCGCAGGTGCGGGCGCTCCGGCCCGACATTCGCGTGGTGCCGTTTCGCGGCAATGTCGACACGCGGATTGCGAAGCTTGCCGACGGCGTCGCCGACGCAACGCTGCTCGCGATGGCCGGCCTCATCCGCATGGGACTTCAGGACAAGGTAACGGCGCCGTTGTCGCCGGAAGAAATGCTGCCCGCCGTCGCGCAAGGCGCCATCGGTATCGAACGCCGTGCGGGCGACGACGAGGCGGCGCATCTGCTGGCGAAGATCCATCATGGCGAAACAGGCCTTCGCGTCGCCGCCGAGCGTGCGCTGCTGGCCGTGCTCGACGGTTCGTGCCGCACGCCGATCGCGTCGCTGGCCGAGATTTCGGGTGAGCGGATGCGGCTTCGCGGCATGATCCTGACGCCGGACGGCGCGGAAGTGCTCGAAACGGCGCGGGAGGGTCTGGCGGTTGACGCCGTTGCCATTGGTCAGGACGCCGGTCTCGAACTCAAGTCCCGCGCCGGCCCGCACTTCTTCAGCGGGGTCTGAAGCCGATGCGGCTTCTCGTCATCCGGCCCGAACAGGATGCGGCGGAGCTGGCACGTCTCCTTGCCGCGCGTGGCCATCAGGCGGTGATCGCGCCCGTCATGTCGGTGCGATTTCTCGGCGACGCCGAGTTGCCGGCGCGCATATGGCAGGCCCTGCTCGTCACCAGCGCCAACGGCGCGCGGGCGCTGGCGCGACACGCTCAGGCAGCGGCATTGAAGGATGTGCGGGTTCTCGCGGTCGGTCCGGCGAGCGCGCGGGCGATGAGAGATGCCGGTTTCCGCTGGGTCGAGGCGGCGGAGGGCGATGTCGACGCGCTGGCGGCACTTGTCTGTCTTGAACTCGCGCCGGATGGCGGACCACTGCTGCATGTGGCGGGGCGTGTGGTTGCCGGCGACCTCCGGGCGGTGCTTGCGGCTCAAGGTTTCGCGGTCGAGCGCGTGGTGCTTTACGAGGCGGTGGCGGCGGATCGTCTGCCGGAGGCGGCGCGCACCGCTTTGACCGAGGGCGGCATCGACGGCGTCCTCCTTCACTCGCCGCGCACGGCACGGATATTCGTATCGCTTGTGCGCGCGGCGGGGCTCGAACCGGCGCTTTGCCGCATGATGGCCTTCTGTCTGTCGCAAGCCGTTGCCGATGCGCTCGGCGACACTACCTTTCTTACGGTGAAAATAGCCGAACGGCCCGAACAGGCGGCGCTGCTCGACCTGCTGGAGCGCTGATTTTCGGCGGACTTTCGTCCTGACCGGCGGCGTTTCAGTCTCTATAGTGGCGCCAGAGCGATACCGACCTCCCAAAGTGGCTGTTCATGTCCGATTCAAACGATAGCGATACCGGCAAAGGGCCCGAGCCGGAATATCTGAAGCCCGAAACGGAAGCGCGGCGGCACAATGAGAAGCCGCGCAAGGAGCCGCGCACGCTTGAAGGCACGGCCGAGGAGGTGAGCGGCGGGGCGGCGGATGATGAGGGAAGCAAGTCCACCGCCTCCGCGAAGACGCAGACGTCCGCCCGCGGCATTGCCGTTGCCGGTGCCGCCGGGTTTGGCACCGCGGTCGCGGCGCTGGCGATTGCCTGGTTTGCCGGGTTCGGCATGCCTGTGTCCGATACGGGGGCTGACGACCGGCTCGCCGAGTTCGCGGTACGGCTTGAAGCGGTTGAGAACGGCAACGGCGAAAGCGCGCGCGGTTTCGATGCGCGAGCGCAATCGCTTGCCGCGCGTCTCGATGCGGCGGAGGAAAAACTCGCTGCTGCCGTAGATGCGGCGCCCGATGCGCAGATCGCGCGGCTCGCCGAAGAACAGCAGGCGCTGAAGGAAGCACTCGACGACACGCGCGGTACCGCGCGCGCGCTGCGGGACCGGATCGATGCGCTGGCCGCCAGCCTGCCGCCTTCGGGCATCGCAGATCAGGTGAGCGGTCTCGACACGCTGGTGAAGGCGCTCGATGCGCGGCTCGCGACGTTCGCACCGCAGATCGAGGCGATGGAAGAGCGCGTCGTCGCGCTCGAGGAAAAGAAAGACGATCCCGATGCGGCCGCGCGCGCGGCGCTCGGACTGGCGCTTGCCAATCTCGCCCGCGCCGCCGAGACGGCGGGTCCGTTCAGGACCGAACTCGATGCGGTGGAAAGTTTCCTTCCCGATCAGGCCGGTCTCGATGCATTGTCCGGGGCGGCGGCGGACGGCGTCCAGACCCGCGCGGCGCTGAAGGCGCGGTTCCCGTCGGTGGTCGAGAGTGTCTTCGATGCCGAACGCCGCGCCGGCGAGGACGGTCTCTGGTCGCGCTTCGTCGCCAATGCGAAGTCGCTGGTGACGATCCGGCGCACCGGTGAGATTTCCGGCGACACGACCGAGGCGGTCGTCGCGCGCATGGAGGAGCGTCTCGCAACCGACGATCTCGGGGGCGCGGTCGCCGAAGGTGAGGCGCTTCAAGGACCGGCGCGCGAGGCGGCGGCGGGGTGGCTCGCGGATGCGCGTGCGCGTCTCGAAACCGACACGCTGTTGCGCGATCTGTCGGCGCGTGTCGCGGCGCGTCTCGCGCCGGGCGGGGAGTGAAGTCCTAAATGCTGCGTGCGCTTTTCATCTTCATCGTCGTCGCGCTTCTGAGCGCGCTTGCGATCTGGCTTGCCGACAATCCCGGCGACCTGACGATGTATTGGCGCGGTTACGAAATCCGCACCAGTTTCGTTGTCGGGGTCGGCGTGATGGCGCTGGCGGCTTTTCTGGTGCTTCTCGTCTATCGCATCGTGTCGGGTTTTATCGACACGCCGGCCAGTGTCTCGGCGTTTCTCGAAAAGCGCCGCCAGCAAAAAGGCTTTCTGGCCTTGTCGCGCGGCATGGTGGCGGTTGCAGCCGGCGACGCGGCGGAGGCAAAACGTTATGCGGCGCAGGCGCACAAGCTTCTCGATGCGCCGCCGCTGACGCTGCTTCTTGCGGCGCAGGCCGCACAACTCGAAGGCGACGAGAAATCCGCCAGCGGATATTTCGAACGGATGCTCGATGCGCCCGAAACGGCGTTTCTCGGATTGCGCGGGCTCTTCATCCAGGCGCGTCGTGCCGGCGATCGTGAACAGGCGCTTGCTCATGCGCGCCGTGCTTTCGAGCTTCGGCCGCAAACGCCCTGGGCGGCGCAGGCAGTGTTCGAGATCGAGGCGGCGGAAGAAGATTGGGACGGTGCGCTGAAGACGCTCGACCGCGAGGTTTCGGCGAAAGTCATTTCACGCGACAAGGCGCGCCGGCGTCGCGCCGTTCTGCTGACCGCCAAGGCGATGACGGCGGCGGAAGCCGCGCAGGGACAGGCCGGCGAGGCACGAAAGGCAGCGCTTGAAAAAGCCGTTGTGCTGGCGCTCGACGCCGTTGCGCTCGAACCGGCTTTCGCGCCGACGGTCGCGCTTGCGGCCCGGCTGTGCAGCGAGACAGGGCGCGCGCGCAAGGCGGCACGGCTGATCGAGGCCGCGTGGGATGTCGAACCGCATCCCGATCTCGCCGATGTCTGGCTCGACATGACCGATGGCGAAAGCGGCTATGATCGCGCGGTGCGCGCGCGCGTTCTCGCGGCGCGCAATCCCGAGCATATCGAAAGCCGCATTCTGGTGGCGCGCGGTGCCATCGGCGCGCGCGACTGGACGGCGGCGCGCGAGGCGCTTGCGGTCTATGCGGGGCCGGATGCCACCGAGACACCGACGCAGCGCATTTGCGAGTTGATGGCGGAGATCGAGGAGGGGGCGTTCGGCGACCGGGGCGCGGCGCGCGGCTGGCTTGCGCGCGCGCTTCATGCACCGCAAGACCCGCAATGGACGGGCGAGAATTATCGTTCGCCGCGCTGGGCGCCGATCGATCCGATGACCGGTGCATTCGACGCGCTGGTCTGGACGGCGCCCGCGATCGCGCTTGCCCGCGAAGAGAAACGGCCGCGCATGTCCGAGAAGGACGCCGGGCCGCACATTGAAAAAGCCGACGCGCCCGAGGCTCCGGTGGTTTCGCCGCCGGAGCGCGCGGCGCGGGAGGCACCAAAGGCGCCGCTTGCCTTTCAGCCGCCGCTGCCCGACGATCCGGGCCCGGAGGAGGTCGACGAAGCGCAGGAGGGGGAACGCAAATGGTGAAGCGGGTATTGGCCGGGACGTTGACGCTGATCGTGCTGGCGTTTGTGGTGATCGTTATTTCGGTGCTGCGGTTCGATGTGCCGCGCGAGGAGCTTGTCGGGAAATATGCCGGCGGTGCATCGCAGTTCGCGACCCTGCCGTCGGGCGCCAGCGTGCATTTCCGCGACGAGGGCAATGCGGACGGCCCGGCGCTGGTGCTGGTTCACGGCTCGAATGCTTCCTTGCACACATGGGAGCCGTGGGTCGCCGAGCTTGGCGGTACCTACCGGATCGTCACGATGGACCTGCCCGGACACGGCCTGACCGGCCGCGTGCCCGGCGACGATTACAGCCGCGAAGGCATGGCCGCGTCGGTGCACGAGCTGACGGAAGCGCTCGGGCTGACGCGCTTTGCGATCGGCGGCAATTCGATGGGCGGAGGCGTTTCGGCGCTCTACGCGCTTGAGCATCCCGACCGCGTCACGGCGCTGATCCTCGTCAATTCATCCGGCGTACCGGTCGTGCGCGAGGAAACCGATCCGCCGCTCGCCTTCCGGCTGGCGCGGATGCCGGTGCTCAGCAAGGTCATGCGCTATGTGCTGCCGCGTTCGGTCGTTGAGGAGGGCGTGCGCAAGGTTTTCGTCGATCAGTCGAAAGTGACCGGCGAAATGGTGGCGCGCTATTTCGATCTGACGCTCCATGAAGGCAATCGCGATGCGACGCGGATGCGCTTTGCGACCTATTCGGCGCGCGACGAAGTGGCTTTTTCCGAGCGCCTCGGCGGCATCGAAATGCCGACCCTCATCATCTGGGGCGACAAGGACCTGCTCATTCCGGTGGCGGCGGCTGACATGTTCAAGGACCGCATCCCCCATGCCGAGCTCGTGATCTACGAGAATGTCGGCCATGTGCCGATGGAAGAGGTGCCGGCGGAGAGCGCCGGCGCGGTGGCGGCTTTTCTCGGGGCGGCGCTGGCGCGGCCCGCGCCCGCGCCGGTCGCGGCGGCCGGAGAACCAGAAGGCGCCGAACCGGAAGGTGCCGAAGCGGAAGGCGTCGAATAGGCCTGTTGCCAAAGGCGGCGGGGCGGGGTATCTGAGGCCCTTGAGCGGCCGGGCTTTTTCAGGGTCCGGGCCGCTCCGGCGCCGCTTTAGCTCAGTTGGTAGAGCACCTCATTCGTAATGAGGGGGTCGGGTGTTCGAGTCACCCAAGCGGCACCACTCCCCTCACATATCCACCGCTTGTCGTCCAACTGTCGCCGCACTGTCAAAAATCTGTCGTGAATTCGTCACGAACGGAGCTCCTGTCGAAGACAAGATCGAGGCAAGGCATGTCGTCCGACGTCAAACACGCCCGTTTCGGGGGCCGCATCGTCATTGTCGGGTTCGGGAGCATCGGGCAGGGCGTGCTGCCGCTGCTGCTGCGGCATATCGATGTTGCGCCGTCGCAAATTTCGATCCTGACCGCTGACGAAGGCGGGCGCGAGGCGGCCGAAAGCCACGGCGTGGCGTTTGCGGTGACGCCGCTGCGCCGGGGCAACTATCTGTCGGTGCTCGATCCGCTGCTGGCGGAAGGTGATTTCCTGCTCAATCTGTCTGTCGATGTGTCGAGCATTGCGCTGGTCGAGTTCTGCCGCACGAAGGGCGCGCTTTATCTCGATACCTGCATCGAGCCGTGGATCGGTCAGTATACGGACGCCTCGCAGCCGCCATCGCAGCGCTCCAATTATGCGTTGCGCGAGAAGGCGATGGCGCTGAAAGCCAAGCATGAGGGCGGGCCAACGGCGATCCTTACGCATGGCGCCAATCCCGGCCTCGTGTCGCATTTCGTCAAACAGGCGCTGCTCGACATTGCGGCGGATACGAAGACGGCGGTTGAAAAACCGCAGACGCGCGAGGACTGGGCGCGGCTTTCGGCGCGGCTCGGCGTCAAGGTCATCCATATCGCCGAACGGGACACGCAGGTGTCGCCGACACCCAAGCGCATCGGCGAGTTCGTCAACACCTGGTCGGTCGACGGTTTCGTCAGCGAGGGCTGCCAGCCGGCCGAGCTTGGCTGGGGCACGCATGAACGGCACTTTCCCGACGACGGCCACCGGCATGCAAGCGGTCCGGGCTGCGCGATCTATCTGACGCGGCCGGGTGCCTCGACGCGGGTCCGGAGCTGGACGCCGAACGAAGGGCCCTATCACGGCTTTCTGATCACGCATGGCGAGGCGATTTCGCTCGCCGATTATTTCACCGTTCGTCAGAACGACGCCGCGCAATACCGGCCGACCGTGCACTATGCCTATCATCCCTGCGACGATGCCGTTTTGTCGGTGCATGAATTCGCCGGCAAGAACTGGCAGCTCCAGAAGGTCAAGCGCCTGATGATGGACGAGATCAGCGCCGGCATCGACGAGCTGGGCGTGCTGCTGATGGGCCATGCGCGCGGCGCCTACTGGTACGGCTCGCAGCTTTCGATCGAGGAGGCGCGGGCCCTCGCGCCGCACAACAATGCAACCAGCCTGCAGGTGACGGTGGCGGTGCTGGCGGGCGTCGTCTGGGCGATCGAGAATCCGGGGCGCTGGATCGTCGAGCCGGAAGAAATGGATTTCGAGCGCATTCTCGAGATTTGCCGCCCATATCTCGGAAAAATGGTCGGCGCGTATAGCGACTGGACGCCGCTGCTCGACCGGGGCCTGCTTTTCGAGGAAGAACTCGACGAAGCCGATCCCTGGCAATTCCGGAATTTCCGCGTCGTCTGATCCCGCCTGAAAATGGAAAAGGCCGCCCTTCTCGCGAGGGGCGGCCTTGACCTGCGGAGCCGCGCGCCGGACGCCTGTCGGGGACGGCAACCCTCCAACGGTGGCAGGGGCGGCGGTTTCCGTCAGTCGTGTTGCGTAACGCCCCGGTAGCGAAGCCCGGTGTGGTCGGCCTTCGGCTTGTCATGGGACGTCGCGCGATAGCTGGCACCACGATAGCGCAGGGCCGCGCCGCCGGCCGTGCCGGCCGGCTTTTCGCCGTGATGGACGATACCCCTGTAGGTGAGATCGGTCATGGAAGCCTCCTGCTGACCTTTTCAATGTCGCTCGCTCCTCATCAATATGAGTAAGATGTGTAAGTTTGTCAATATGCTTAAAACAAACAGATACACATTCCTTAGACAGGATACCGGACGCCTGCTACAAAAGGGCGGAACATCTTGAGTTTTCTTGTGTTTTCGGCGCCGCCGGCGGACCTGCCAAGCCTGCGCCGAGCGGAGTACAAAGAAGAATATGGAAAAACTCGACCAGAGAATCCAGCTCGTCGCCTCGACCGAGTTCAACAATCTCGTCGACCGCTGGCGGCGGGAGCAGGCCGACCTGCCGTCCCGGTCGGAGGCTATCCGCCGGCTCGTCCTTCACGGTCTCGAATATGAAAAGAGTTTTCCGATGCGCATGATCACGGCGATTATCCGGCCCCACAAATATGAGGAACTGCGCGATGCGCTGATCGCGCTCGGCATCGAGGGCATCACGGTGACGCAGGTTTCGGGCTTCGGCCGGCAGCGCGGCCAGACCGAAATCTATCGCGGCGCCGAATACAGCGTCGCCGAGGTGCCGAAGGTCCGTATCGACGTCGCCGTTTCGGCCGCGCTGGTCGAGAAGGCGGTCAGCGAGATCGAGCGGGCGGCCAGTACCGGCAAGATCGGCGACGGCAAGATTTTCGTGCAGCCGCTCGAACAGGTCGTGCGCATCCGCACCGGCGAGACCAACGAGACTGCACTGGGCTGAGCTGCCGTCCCACTTCGATAAAACCGAAGTTTCCGGCAAGGTCCCGTTTACTTCCGGGCAAGGTGGCGGCGCGTATGCTGAGGGCAAGTCTCTCCCTCGGGCAGGACGCTGAAAACCGCAAATGTACGGCCAGAAACACATATCGTCCGCGCGCCGGAAATCGCTGCTGGCGGATTATTCGACCGACCTCGGACAGTTGATGTCGCGGCGGCAGTCGGAGGCAGCATTGCGGGCGGCCAAGACCGAGTCCGATGCCGCGAGCCGCACCAAATCCGAATTCCTCGCCAATATGAGCCATGAGCTCAGGACGCCGCTCAACGCGATCATCGGCTTTTCGGAGTTCATCCAGCATATTGCCGCGAGCGGCAAACCGTCCGAGAAGACCGGCGAATATGCCGAGCACATCGCGGGCGCCGGGCGCCATCTGCTCAACATCATTTCCGACATTCTCGACATCTCGAAAATCGAGAGCGGCACCTTCACGCTGTCGACGGAGATGTATGGCCTGCGCGAGCTGATCGACGCCTGCACGGTGCTGATCGAGCCGCGTGTGCGCGAGAAAAACCAGGTGCTCGAGATCAAGGCCGGCAAGGACTTGCCGGAAGTGCCGGTCGATGTCCGGCGCATCAAGCAGGTGCTGATCAATCTCCTCTCGAACGCCCACAAGTTCACGCCCGAAGGCGGCCGTATCGTGCTGGTGGCGACGCGCGCGCCGGACGGCGGTGCGACGGTCGCGGTCGCCGATACCGGCATCGGCATGTCGGACGAACAACTCGCCTATGCGATGACGCCTTTCGGCCAGGTGCAGTCGAGCTATGCGCGCGGCCATGAGGGAACCGGCCTCGGCTTGCCGATCGCGGCGGCGCTGGCGCGGCTTCATGGCGGCGAGTTTCACGTTCACAGCGAGTCCGGGAAGGGGACGACCGTCTTCTTCACCTTGCCGCCGCAAACGCCCGACCGTCTCCGTTCGCCCGCTATCGATTTGCCAGCGCCCAACTCTTCCAGCCAAGGCCTGCTGCAATGAGTGTCGCCCTTCCCCCGCCCGCCCCGCAGACCGGTCTTGCGCCGGCCAGCGCCACCGGCCCCGAAGCGCCGCCCTTCGTCGAGCGGCGCGGCGTGCCGGCGGTTCCGCCGCGCCGCATCGCGCATATCGTGTCGGTATCGGGCTCGCAAGCCATTGCCGTGCTTGAGCACGACAAGATGCCGGGTGCCGAAGAAATCCGCGTCGAGATCGGCCAGCTCGTCAAGATGCCGACGCCGGCGGCGACGGTTGTCGGCCTCGTTTCGGCGGTCAGTTCACCCTCGCCGGCAACGGGTGGCGGAGGTGGCGGCGATCTCGGTCTCATCGAAATCAATCTCGCCGGCGAAGTTGCGTCCGATCCGAAGGACGGACGGCTGAGCTTCCGCCGCGGCGTCACGCACCTGCCGACGCTCGGCGACGCGGTGCTGCTTGCCGACCGCCACGACTTGACGCGCGTCTACACGCAACCCAATGTCGCGACCATCGAGGTCGGTACGCTTTACCAGGACCCGGATGTGCCGGCGCGCTTTCTGACCGACGATTTGCTTGCCAAGCATTTCATCGTGGTCGGTACCACCGGCTGCGGCAAGTCCTGCGCGCTGACGGCGATCCTTCAACGTGTGTTGACACAGCACGATCATGCGCATGTCGTTGTGCTCGACGTGCATAACGAGTATCCGACGGCGTTCGGCGACAAGGCGGAACTGATCGATCCCACCAATCTGCATCTACCGTTCTGGCTTTTAAACTTCCAGGAACTTGCCGCGGCACTAACGAGCGGCGATGCCGATCACGATGCCGAGGTCGAGATTCTCAGCGATGCCGTTCTGACGGCGAAGCGGCGCTATTCGGATGCGTCGTCGAGCCGGCAACTGGCGCGCCGTCCGGGCGACCTCAGCGGCATGACAGTCGACGCGCCGACGCCGTTCCGGCTTTCCGACGTGCTCTCGGTTCTCGATGAACAACTCGGCAAACTCGAACGTACGCAGAAGACGCTTCCCTACCGGCGCCTCAAATCGCGTATCGAAACGCTGGCGAGCGACCAGCGCTACAGCTTCATGTTCGGCAGCCTGACCGTGCAGGACACGATGACCGACATTCTCGGCCGGTTGTTTCGTGTACCGAGTGACGGACGGCCGATCACCGTGATCGATCTGTCGACCGTGCCGCCGGAAATTCTCGACGTGGTGATTTCGGTGATCGCGCGGCTTGCCTTCGACCTTGCTGTGTGGAGCAAGGGTGGCTTGCCGATGCTGCTCGTCTGCGAGGAAGCGCATCGCTATGCGCCGGCATCGGTGGGGCAGGGCTTCGAGCCGACGCGCCAGGCGCTGTCGCGTATCGCCAAGGAAGGCCGCAAATACGGGCTCTCGCTGGCGCTCGTCACGCAGCGTCCGTCGGAACTCGACACGACGATCCTTTCCCAGTGCAGCACGGCGGTCGCGATGCGGCTGTCGACCGAACGCGACCAGCAGGTGATGCGCGCCAACACGCATGACGGGGCGCTCGACCTGCTCGATTTCCTGCCGCTCTTGGGCGACCGCGAGGCGATCGTGCTGGGGCAGGGCGTTGCCATGCCGATGCGCATTCGCTTCAACGATGTCGGCGATCAGGGCGTGCCGCGCAATCTCAACAGCGCCTTCTCCGATTCCTGGAGCCGGCCCAATCTCGACCGCGCCGGGCTCGAGGCCATCGTCGCGCGCTGGCGTCATGCGGGACGCGAGCGGCCCTGAGGCGGGGGCGGGGTTAGGGTACGTTGCTAACTTCTCCTTCTGCTTGTCTCCCCCGGACTTGATCCGGGGGCCCAGAAGCCGCGAAGCGGCGTCTCTCTTTGCAAAGACTCCTTTCATAGAAGCTCTTCGAAAAGATCGTGCCATTTCGGGTTCTCCGCCTCGATCAACGCGATCTTCCAAGCCCGCGACCAGTGTTTGATATTTTTCTCGCGTTGAATCGCGGCGCGCACCGTCGTATGGACCTCGTACCAGACGAGACGTTTGACGCCATAGCGGCTGGTGAACCCCTTGATAACTTCCTCGCGATGTTCCGACACGCGACGCAACACGTCGTTGGTGACGCCGGTGTAGAGCGTTCCGTTCTTTCCGCTTGCCAGGATGTAGACGAAATAGTCGCGCATGATGTGCCTGGGTGTCCGGGTGCGAACGAGACCGTTCAAGGGTTCCTTGCGAAGAGAGACGGCGCTTGCGCGCCTTCAGGGTTGCCGGGTCGAGCCCGGCAAAGACGAGTTGGGGGAGTGTGGGTGGGTCGTGCGTTGCTACCCCGTGACCGAATGTCCATGCCGAATGGCGTTGCGGGCGGGTGCGGCGGCGGCAATTTGGCGCTAGGGTGGCGGCGTTCCGAAGCCCCAGCCGAAAGCTCCGCCCGATGATCTCGCCTCTCCTTCGCGCCGTCTTGCTCTTTCTTGCCCTTGCCGGTCTTGCCGCGCCCGCTTCGGCCGGGAACGGCATTTCCGTTGCCGATCCCTGGGCGCGGGCCAGTGTGACGGCGACGGGGGCGGCTTATCTGACGCTCGAAAATGCCGGTACGGAGGACGACGCGCTGGTCGAGGTGCGCTCGGATGTGGCGGAAAAGATCGAGATTCACGACATGACGATGGACGGCATGGTGATGCGGATGCGAAAGCTCGACAGGCTCGCGCTGCCCGCCGGGGAGACCGTGCGCCTCGCGCCGGGGGGCCTGCATATCATGCTGATCCGGCTTCACGGGCCGCTGGCCGAGGGCGATGCCGTGCCGTTGACGCTGGTCTTCGAGACAGCCGGCGAGATTGAAGTGTTGGCCGCGGTGCAGAAGGCCGGGCATGGCGGCGGTCACGGCGGGCATTGAACGCTGCCTGCGGTTGACAACCTTTCCCTCGCTCGTCTTTGCCGGACTTGATCCGGCAACCCAGAAGGCGCGGAACGCGCCGTCTTACTTCGCAAGAACCCCTTGACAAAATTCCATCTTTCCGTCGGGTGACAGTCGCCTGCGAATTTTTGCGAAGAGAGACGCCGCCTCTGGCGGCTTCTGGGCCCCCGGATCAAGTCCGGGGGAGACGAGCAGAGGGGGCGGGGCAAGCCAGACTCTCACCAAGCAACTGATTTGATTCGGTTTCAGAGGAAATGCTGCACCGCATATAATCAGTGTGCGACGCAATATATTTTAACGTTCTCCAATATCCCCATTACACCCGTGTCATTATTGCAATAGTACGCGGCAATGTTGCCGAAGGGCGGCTGCCGGGGCGCGCACAGCCTTGACTCGAAGGCCCAATGAAGGTGGGCTAGCGCTTGAGGGATGCTGACTGGCCGGGGGGACCAGTCGGAATACGTTCCGCACCACCTCCCGATCCAGCTGCAAAGTTAGTGAAGCCATCGAGGATCGAGGAGGATCGCTCCATGAAAACAAGAACCGTCCAGAAATTGTTTTTGGGCAGTATGACCGCGGCGGCGATGATCGTCGCCTCGAACGCGGCTCAAGCCGTCGAGTTTAATTTCGGCGAAGCCAATCTCCAGATCGACAATCTGGTTTCTGTCGGCGCTGGATTTCGGACCTCCAAGCAGGATTGTATTTTCGTTGCGAAGGCGAATGGAGGTTGCTCCGCCGGAAACGGCGTCGGAGCGGGGCTCAATGAAGATGACGGCAACATCAATACCGACCAGTGGGATCCTTACACCACTACCGTCAAGATCACGACCGACTTCGATCTTCAATGGCAAAATTTCGGCGCATTCGTCCGCACCAAGGCTTTCTACGATTACTGGGTGAACGAGGAACTCGGCACAAGGAACAACCGGTTTGGCAAGCGTCCCCTCGTCGATGCGGCGCGCGGCGACCAGGCGCGCGATTTCGGCGGAAGAAGCTTCGACATCCTCGATGCTTTCGTTTACGGGAATTTCGACGTTTCGGGCATGCCGTTGAATGTGCGCGTCGGCAAGCAGGTGGTGAACTGGGGGGAAAGCCTCTTCATTCAGGGCGGCATCAACTCCTTCCTGCCGATCGACGTGTCGGCCATTCGCACGCCCGGTGCGGAACTGAAGGAGGCGCTGATGCCCACGCCTTCCGTGTTCGCATCCATCGGCCTGCCGGGTAGCGTAACGGTCGAGGCTTTCTGGCAGTTCGGCTGGCAGAAGACGGAGCTGGATGCCTGCGGCACTTTCTTCAGCGGCAGCGACGCCGCTTGCGAGGGCGGCCAATATGTCATGTTTGGCGGAGAATATCCGGGCCCTGTCTTGCTTCCCCGGGCTCCGTCCGAAGAGGGTGACGATACGGGCACCTTCGGCGTCGCGATCAAGCATTATGCCGAAAACCTCGGCATGGGCACCGATCTCGGCCTGTATTTCACGCAGCAGAGTCTGGTCGTACCGATCGGCTCGTTTAAGATGGGCAGTTTCGCCGCCGCGACGGCAGGGTTTCCCGGTGGTCCGTATACCGACCTGGCGTCCTTTTGCACCGCTTTCGGATCGGCGACCTTCCTTGGCTGCGCAACAACTCCGGTTGGTGCTCTTGGCGGGATAACGGCCCTGGAAGCCGGTGTCGGCGCTACCGCCGCGACAAAGAACTACCTGATCCAGTATCCCGAAGACGTCAGAACCATCGGCGCGAGCTTCAATACCTCGATTCCGCTTTTCGGCGGGTCGGCTTTTTCCGGCGAAGCGGCGTTCACACCCGATATGCCGTTTGCGCTCAGCGATCCGGAAATCAACTCTGCCGAGCTGGATGCGATCCGTGCCTGCGAATTTGCGGGAGGTCCGGTCGGCTGTTTGAGCCAGGGAAGCCAGAATGCCGGCTTCGCTTATGCGCCGGGCGACACGATCCGGGGCTATGACGAGTTCGATGCCATAACGGGTCAGCTTGCAATGATCAGCACGCTCAACCCGTCGGCGGCTCTTCCGTCCCTGATCGGTTCGGATCTGATGATCCTGATCGCGAATGTCGGGTTTCAGTATCTTCCCGATCTTGCGGACAGCACGAACCGGCTGGCCGCGCCACGCGCGGCGGCCACGCATCCCGATCTGGCCACCGCGTTGATTCTTGGCGATGCTGCTTGCGGGGGGGCCGCGGCCAGCCCCTTGATTCCGGATTGCAAACTTGCCTACGCAACATCCCGTTCCTGGGGTTACCGTCTCGCGGCGACCTCGGACTACAACAATGCCTTCGGAACGGCGTGGACGCTCACGCCCACCATTCAGTGGGCACATGATGTGAGTGGCGTGTCGGCCGGCCCGGTCGGCCCCGGTTTCATCGAAGGAAAAAAGACCGTCAGTGTCGGCGTCACCGCCAATCTTCAGAGTACGTGGCGTGCCAATGTCCAGTACACGAACAGTTTTGGAAACGAGTACAAGAACTTTGCCAGCGACAAGGACTTCGTTACCATGACGGTCTCCTACGCTTTCTGATCTTTCGAAACGCGTAGCGCGAAACGGAACCCGGCGGTGGCGACACCGCCGGGTTTTCTTTTGAGGGTGGATGGTGGCTTCTCCCCCCTTTTTGGTCTTTGCCGGGCTTGACCCGGCAATCCAGTAGCCGCGTAGCGGCGTCTCTCTTCGCGAGAATTCACTTCGCCGAGGCGACAAATTTTTTGAAGAGCGACGCTGCCTTCGGCAGCTTCTGGGCCCGCGGATCAAGTCCGGGGGAGACGCGTGTGGGGGAGGTCGCACAACCCCCCCCATGGTGCATCGCACAAAAGCCGGCGCCGCCCGCGAGAATCGTCCGTAGACGGATCGACTGGCTTTTCGCCGGCGCGGCATCCGCCGCGATCCACATTAAAAAGATTTAATGCAACCAAGGCGAAAAGGCCGCGAAAACAGGCTGAAAAGCGGCCCGGAAGACACACAATCGCGGGCGCGGCGATTTGCGCAGGCGAAGCAATTTGGTATCATTCCTTGAGAGTAAGGCGGGGAAACCGGCCTCGGTGTGCAGTCGCAATACGCCTTTTCAAGCGCCTGATCATCGAAAGTCCGATAAGAAATCCAGTGGAGGGAACGTATATGAAAAGGACGACCATGCTGGTGTCCGCCCTTGCGATCAGCGCACTCGCGACGAGCGCGCTGGCCAAGGTACCGGACGCCCAAGTGAACCGTCTGGGTCAGGATCTGACCCCGATGGGTTCGGAAAAGGCCGGCGATGGCGACATCCCCGCATGGACCGGCGGCCTGCCGACCGTGCCGAGCAATGTCACCTACAAGCCCGGCGACAAGCTGCAAAACCCGTTCGCCAGCGACCCGATCAAATACACGGTCACAGGCGCGAATGCCGGTCAGTATGACGAACTCCTGACCGAAGGTTACAAGGCCATGCTGAAGGCCTATCCGACCTACAAGATGGACGTCTATGAAACGCGCCGCACCTGCGCGTTCCCGGACCGCTTCTACGAAGCCAACAAGCGCAACGCTGCGGTTGGCGAGCTCGTCGGCGGCGGCGCCGGCATCAGCGAGGCGGTTTTCGGCTCGCCGTTCCCGATCCCGAACAACGCGCTCGAGATCATCTGGAACCACACGCTGCGCTATCGTTCGTTCAAGGTGGTGCGTCAGTTCGCGGCGGCGCCGGTGACGCGTGGCGGCGACTACACGCTGCAGATCGTGCAGGACGAAGCCATCCTGCAGTGGTCGGATCCCTCCGCGCAGCGCGCCGAGGATCTCGAGAACATCTCGCTCTACTACATCGCCAATACGATCGCGCCGGCCCGCGCCGCAGGTAACGTGATCCTGGTGTACGAAGCCCTGAACGCGCAGATTCAGCCGCGTCAGGCGTGGCAGTACAGCCCCGGTACGCGCCGCGTGCGCCGCGCGCCGAACATCGCCTACGACAATCCGGGCACCAACTCGGACGGCCTGTCGACGTCGGACTCGTTCGACGGCTACAACGGCGCGCCGGACCGTTACGACTGGACCGTGCTCGGCAAGACCAAGAAGCTCGTTTCGGCCAATGCCTATGACGGCGAGTCGACGCCCTACAAGGATTACCTGCAGGCGGCTCACCTGAACCAGGACAAGGTCCGCTACGAAGTGCGCCGCGTCTGGGAGCTCGAAGCCAAGCTGCGTCCGAACACACGTCACGTCTATTCGCGCCGCGTCTATGCCAACGAAGAGGACGCCTACCAGATGTCCACGGTGGCGCTCTATGACGGCCGCGGCCAGCTCTGGCGCGTTCAGGAAATGCACCAGATCCAGCGCTACAACGTGCCGCTCTGCGGCTCGGCGGGCGAGATCGTCTACGACCTGCAGGCCGGCCGCTATCTCGCGCTCGCCCTGCAGAACGAAGAGCCGCCGGTGAACTACTTCGCCGACGAAATCGACAAGAACCGCTACACGCCGAACGCGATCCGTCAGCTCGGCGTCCGCTAAAGCGGCAGCCGTGAGGATTTGAGGGCCGGGTCCCGGGAAACCGGGGCCCGGTTTCTTTTTAGGCGGAGCCTTGTTCTTCTCCGGCCGGCGCCGGCGCCGGCGCTGCTTTAACCTTGTTCAAAAGGGTTTGCGGGCAGCTTCACGGAGGCCAAGACCGCGCCCGAAAAATGCGCTATAAGGAAAAAAACGCTATAAAAAGACCACCAAACAGGAGGCTCGTCCGGGGGGAGACCGGCGGATTTCGGCGGATTGCCGAAGCCCCGATTTTGCCCGCGGCGACCCAAACGCCCGAGTGCAGGAGCCCAAGGTAATGTCACCGTCGTTTATCGAGACCCTTTCCAGCGGCATGCCGCGCCTTCGCCGCGCCGCCGCCGTTCTTGTCGCGCTGGCTTTCGCGGCCGTCGCGCCCGCTGCCGCGCAGGACGAGGAGGCTGCGGACGCGCCGTCCTACGCGATGCAGTCGGAACTTGCGCCTGAATCGTTGCTGCTCGATGCGACCTATGCCGATGGCCGGCTCGTCGCCGTCGGCGAATTCGGTCATGTCGTCTATTCCGACGATCGTGGCGAAACCTGGACGCAGGCCGCATCGGTGCCGACACAGGCGACGCTTACCGGCGTCACCTTCGTCAACGAGAAACTCGGCTTTGCCGTCGGCCACGACGCCACGATCATCCGCACACGCGATGGCGGCGAGAACTGGGACCTCGTCTATCACGATGCCGAATCCGAAATGGCCTTCATGGCCGTCTATTTCGAAAACGAGGAACGCGGTTTCGCGCTCGGCGCCTTCGCCTTCATGGTCGAGACGCAGGACGGCGGCGAGCCCGACAGCTGGCAAGAGCGTTCGCTCAGCGATGGCCTGCTCGACGACTACCACCTCAACAAGCTTTTCGCGGACAAGAACGGCGACCTCTACATCGCCGCCGAGTTCGGCGTCGTCTATCACTCCAGCGACAAGGGCCGCTCCTTCGATCGCATTCAGACGCAATATGAAGGCTCCTTCTGGGGCGGCTTCGGCATGAGCGACGGCTCGGTCATGGTGTTCGGCATGCGTGGCAACGCTTTCCGTTCCTGGGACAAGGGACAGACCTGGACGAAAGTCGATACGGGCACCGACAAGTCGATCGCCGGCGGCGTTCAGCTTGGTGGCGGCAAGATCATTCTCGTCGGCCTTCAGGGTTATGTCGGCTACAGCGACGACAACGGCAAGAGCTTCGTCGAGATCACGCGCGCCGACCGCCTCGGTTATGCGGCCGTCGCCGACGGACCCGAAGGCCAGATCGTCGTCTTCGGCGAGCCCGGTGCCAAGCTGATGCCGGACGATCCCGAAAAGGCCCGCGAAGCCGTTGGCGCGCGGATCACCGCCGCATCGGAAGGCGGCAGCTAGAAACAAGCGGCACGTGTCCGCAAGCGACAGACCCCGGCCTCACGGCCGGGGTTTTTCGTTTGCCGCCGCGCCGGCGATTGTCCCCTTTTCATCGCCGTGCGCGCGGGCCACAATCCAGCAAATATAATAGTATGAGGGAGCGCGAAGAATGACGGAGAGCGTCGATTTCAGCCGCTACAAGAGGATCAAGGCAAGCCGCCAGGGCCGTGTGCTGACGCTGGCGCTCAGCAATCCCGCGCTGATGAATGCGGTCGACGGTGAAATGCACCGCGAGCTTTCGAGCATCTTTCTCGATGCCGCCGACGATCGCGACTCCGACATCGTCATTCTCACCGGCGAAGGACCGGCCTTCTCGGCGGGCGGCGATCTCAACTGGATGAAGCGCAGCTTCGAGGCCGGCGACAAGGGGCCGGACGCGGCGGAGGCGAAGCGCATCGTCTTTTCGCTGCTCGATCTCGAAAAGCCGATCGTCGCCAAGGTGCGCGGGCCGGCGGTCGGCCTCGGCGCGACCATCGCGCTGATGTGCGACGTGATTTTCGCGAGCGACACGGCGCGCTTTGCCGATCCGCATGTGCGGGCGGGTATCGTGGCGGGCGATGGCGGCGCGATTATCTGGCCGCAGCTTGTCGGCTATGCGCGGGCCAAGGAGTATCTGATGACCGGCGATCCGGTGCCGGCGGCGGAGGCCGAGCGCATCGGTCTCGTCAATCATGTGGTGCCGGACGCCGAGCTCGATGCCCGTGTCGATGCCTTCGCGGCGAAACTTGCGGGCGGCGCCATTCAAGCGATCAAGTACAGCAAGGTCTCGGTCAATATCGGCCTGAAGCAACTTGCGCATACGATCCTCGACACTTCGATCGGATACGAGATGCTGACCTTCACGACCGAGGACCATAAGGAGGCGGTCAACGCGTTTCTCGAAAAGCGCAAACCGGCATTCACGGGGCGGTGACGGCGATGGATGCTGCAATGAGCGGCATGCCGCTCAACTTCGACGAGCCGGAACATGTGCGGATGCTGCGCGATGCGACGCGCCGCTTCGTCGAGGCGGAAATGCCGCGGGCGCGGGCGCGCGAATGGGATCGCGGCAATATCTATCCCGCCGAGGTGATGAGAAAACTCGCCGCGATGGGCATGATGGGCCTGACCGTCGAGGAGAAATATGGGGGGGCGGGCGTCGACATCTACGCGACGATGGCGGTCATCGAGGAGATCGCGAAGCGTTCGGTCGCCGTCGCCTGTCCCTACATCATGGCCGTCTGCTATGCGGGCATGAATCTCGGCGAGAGCGCCAGCGAGGCACAGAAGCAGGAGCTGCTGCCGAAAGTCGCAGCGGGCAATCTGCTCTTCGCCTATGGATTGTCCGAACCCAATGTCGGCGGCGATCTCGCCACCGTCGAGACGACGGCGCGGCGCGAGGGCGAAGAGATCGTCATCAACGGCGCCAAGCGCTGGTGCACCGGCGCCGATATCGCCGACTATATATTCTGCCTGCTGCGCTCCGGCCCGAAGGAAGACAAATACAAGAACCTGTCGATCCTGCTGGTGCCGCCGACGCTGCCCGGCATCACCATCACGCCGCTCGGCCATCTCGGTATTCGCGGCGTCGAAACGAAGGACGTTACATTCGACGATGTGCGGGTGCCCGCCGCCAATATTCTCGGCGGCGCGGAAATGTGGAACAAGGGCTGGCAACAGCTCGCCGGGCGCGCGCTCGAAGTCGAGAAGCTCGAACTCTCGGCCTGTGCGCTGGGGCTTGCCGAAGCCGCTGTCGCCGACGCATGGACCTATGCGGAAGAGCGGGTGCAGTTCGGCCGCGCCATTGCCGGTCATCAGGCCATCCGGCACATGCTGGCCGAAGCGCGCACAAAGGTTCGCGCCATGCGGCTGATGCTCTACAGCGCCGCCTGGCTCGCCGACCAGGGCCGTCCCTGTTCGGTCGAAACCTCAATGGCCAAGCTCTTTTGCTGCGAGGGCGCGGCGGAAGTCACCCAGACCTGCATGCGCGTCACCGGCGCCTATGGCCTCTCCGACGAAATGGACATGGAGCGCTATGTGCGCGACGCGATCAGCCTGCCGATCGTCGGCGGTTCGTCGAACATGCAGAAGAACAACATCGCCAACCGGCTGAAGCTCGGCGCCTGAAGGAGACATCCATGAGCGATACGCAGATACGCACGGGCGGAATGGCCGATCCTGTCACCGCAGCGGACGGATTTGCCGAGGAGATCGCCGCGCGCGCCGCCGAAATCGAGGCCAACCGTTTCCTGCCGCAGGATATCGCGCGGCGTTTCGCCGAAGCGGGTCTCTACCGGCTTTGCGTGCCTGCCGCCTATGGTGGCCGGGAAGCGCATCCCGCCGTTCTTTTCGAAACAGTGGAGCGGCTTGCACGGGCCGACGGCTCGGCCGCGTGGTGCGTCTTTATCGGTGCGACGTCGGGGCTTGTCGCGGGCTTTCTCGCACCGGAGGAAGCGCAAGCCGTGTTCGGCGATCCGCTGACCATTACGGCGGGCGTTTTTGCGCCGCGCGGCAAGGCGGTGCATGCGGTCGAGAACGGCGTTTCGGGATACCGCGTCAACGGACGCTGGCAATGGGGGTCGGGCTCGCGCAATGCGCGGTATATTTCCGGCGGCTGCCTGATCCTCGGGCCGGACGGCAAGCCTGAAATGGCGGCAGAGGGCATTCCGCAGAACCGGATGATGATGTTCGACGCAAAAGACGTGACGCTGCTCGACACATGGGATGTGTCGGGACTTTGCGGCACCGGCAGCACCGATTTCGAAGTGAATGATTTGTTCGTGCCGGCGGCGCGCGCGGTCAGCCTTGTCAGCGACAAGCCGCTCGCCCGGCCGCTCTATTGTTTCCCGACGTTCGGCCTGCTCGGCATCGGCATCGCGGCGGTGGCGCTCGGCCTCGCGCGCGGTTCGATCGACACGCTGGTCGAACTCGCGGGCGGCAAGACGCCGCAAGGTTCATCGAAGCCGCTGGCGCTTCGTGCCAAGGCGCAGCTCGACGTCTCGCAGGCCGAGGCGCTGACGCGCTCGGCGCGCAGTTGGCTTCTGGAAGCTGTCGACGCGGCCTACACGGCGGCGGAAAAGAATGGCGAGATGACGGTCGCGCATCGCCGCGACATTCGCCTCGCGACCACACATGCGGTGCAGTCGGCGGCGCGCGCGGTCGACCTGATGTACACGCTGGCCGGCGGCAGCTCGGTCTATCGCGGTTCGCCGTTGCAGCGCCAGTTCCGCGACGTGCATGTCGCGACCCAGCACATGATGGTGTCGGATGCGACCTATGAGCTGACGGGCCGGTTGTTGCTCGGCGTGCCGACCAACACGGCGATGCTCTAACACGTTGAATTTTTTATTTTTCTGGAGATAAATCGCGATGAGCGAAGCAAGAAAAGGCCGGGTTGCCGGCAAGATGGCGTTCGTCACCGGCGGCGCACAGGGGCTCGGCAAGGCGTCGGCGATCATGCTGGCGCGCGAGGGCGCGAAAGTGACGCTGGCCGACATCAACGAGAAGGGCGCACAGGAAGTCGCCGACGAGATCAACGCGGATCGTCCGGGTACGGCCTTTGCCGTCGGGCTCGACGTCACGCGCGAAGACCAGTGGAAGGACGCGCTTGCCGAAGCCGACAAGGCGATGGGCGGCATCAACGTGCTGTTCAACAATGCCGGCATCGGCGGCGGCACGACGGTCGAGGACACCGATTTCGAAACCTACAAGAAGGTGATGGCGGTCGATGTCGACTCGGTCTTTCTCGGCTGCAAATATGCGATCTCCTACATGGTGCCCCATGCGCCGGGGTCGATCGTCAACACATCGTCGATTGCCGGCCTGATCGCCGGGCACAACATGGCCGCCTACAACGCGGCAAAGGCGGCGGTGTGGCTGCTGTCGAAGTCGGTGGCGCTGCATTGCGCCAAGCGGGGCTATCGCATCCGCTCCAACTCGATCCACCCGACCTTCATCGACACACCGATCCTCGACGGGATGGCGCGCGGCATGTCGAAGGAGGAGCTGGTGAAGAAGCTCGCCAAGCAGGTGCCGCTCGGCATTGTCGGCGAGCCGGACGACGTCGCCTATTGCGTGCTTTATCTGGCCTCGGACGAATCGAAATTCATCACCGGCGCCGAAATCAAGATCGATGGCGGCATTAGCGCGATGTAAGGGGTTCGCCGTTTAAGCTTTTCCGTCGGGTCTTGCGGGGAGGCGAGGCCGGTCCCATATCGGTCGGCAGCCATGACCCAGCGCATTCTCATCGTGCTCCATCAGGAGCGGTCCAGTCCCGGCCGGGTGGCGCAGGTGCTGCTGCGGCGCGGCTGCGAACTCGACATCCGCCGCCCGGCGCTGGGCGACCCGTTGCCCGAGACCATGGCGGCGCATGACGCGGCCATTATTTTCGGCGGGCCGATGAGTGCCAATGACGAGCTTCCCTTCATCAAGGCCGAGACCGACTGGATCGGCGTGCCGCTGAAGGAAGAAAAGCCCTATCTCGGCATCTGCCTCGGCGGGCAGATGCTGGCGCGCCATCTCGGCGCCCGCGTCTGGGCGCATCCGGAGGCGCGGGTCGAGGCCGGCTACTATCCGATCCGGCCGACCGCCGAGGGCGGGCATCTCTTCGACGATCCCCAATATGTCTATCAATGGCACCGCGAGGGCTTCGAGCTGCCTTCGGGCGCGGTGCAGCTTGCGGAAGGCGCCGGCGACTTCCCGGTCCAGGCGATGCGCTATGGCGACAAGGCCTATGGCATCCAGTTTCACCCCGAACTGACGCCGCCGATGATGAATGCCTGGCTGACGCTGGCGGCCGAACGGCTGAAACAGCCGGGCGCCCAGCCGGCGGAGGCGCATCGCGAGGGCCGCCAAGCCCATGACGCGACACTCCGGGCATGGCTCGGGCGCTTCCTCGACCACTGGCTGCCGCCGGAAGCGGGCGCGGGCGGCGAGGGCTGAATTCGGGGGAAGGGATGCTCCGGGAATGGTGGAGCCGAGCGGGATCGAACCGCTGACCTCCTCATTGCGAACGAGGCGCTCTCCCAACTGAGCTACGGCCCCGGAGCCCTGCGCCTTTTCGGCGCCGGAGGCCACTTCCTAGGCGGCGGCGGGCGAGGTGTCAAGTGAGCGGCAGGGCCTTGAGGCGGCGCGCCGAAACCCGTCCTTGAACGCCGTGCCGCGCCCGTTTACACCTTGGATAACGGATTCGCCGCGGCATCCTTCGTGCCGCCTTCCGCGCTGCCGGGCGCCCCGGCCGCGAACAATCAACAATGGCGAGGCCCCATGATTGCGCTGCTGAACCTGATCGCCTCGGCCATCACCATCTATGTCTGGATCATCGTGATCGGGGTGGTGCTGAGCTGGCTGGTCGCCTTCAACGTCGTCAACACGCATAACCGTTTCGTCTACACCGTCGTCGACACGATCAACCGGCTGACGGAGCCGGCGCTCCGGCCGATTCGCAACATCCTGCCCAATCTCGGCGGCATCGATATTTCGCCGGTCATCCTGATCCTGCTGCTCTTTTTCCTGCGCAACCTGATCGTCTATGACCTGCCGATCTGGCTCGGGCTCGGGGTCGGGTACTGAGCGCAGGGGGTGTATTGACGGTGCTCACGGGCGGCGTTGCGGTGCGCCTGCGCGTCACGCCGCGCGGTGGCGACGACCGGATCGAGGGGCTGGCGCGCGACGCCGAGGGAAAGCGTTTTCTCAAGGTGCGCGTTTCGGCCGTTGCCGAGAAGGGCCGGGCCAACGAGGCGGTGCTGAAGCTGCTGGCGAAGGCCTGGCGGCTGCCGCGGACCGCTCTTTCGGTCACGGCCGGCGAGACCGGCCGCAACAAGGTGGTGACGGTCGCGGGCGATGCGGCGGCGCTCGAGGCGCGGATTTCGGCCTGGCTCGACGGGCTGCCGGGCGAGACGGGAAAAGACGGGGCGGTATGAGCGAAGCACGGATCATCGACGGCAAGAAAATCGCCGAGACCTTGCGTGCCCGCGTCGCCGCCGAAGTAGCGCGGCTCAAGAAAGATCACGGGCTCACGCCCGGCCTCGCCGTCGTTCTGGTCGGCAACGATCCCGCCAGCGAAATCTATGTCCGCAACAAGGGCTTGCAGACCAAAGAGGCGGGCATGAACTCCTTCGAGTTCAAGATGTCCGACACGACGACGCAGGAGGTGCTGCTCGCCAAGGTTCGCGAGCTCAACGCCGATCCGGCCGTGCACGGCATTCTGGTGCAGTTTCCGGTGCCGGCGCAGATTTCCCAACAGGCGGTCATCGAAACCATCGATCCCGACAAGGATGTCGACGGGCTCCATCCGGTCAGCGCCGGGCGTCTCGCGAGCGGCCTGCCGGGCCTCGTGCCGGCGACGCCGACCGGCTGTCTCGTGCTGGCGCGCGAAGCCTTCAAGGCGCGCGGCGAAATGCTGGCGGGCAAGCATGCCGTCGTCGTCGGCCGTTCCAATCTCGTCGGCAAGCCGGCCGCGCAATTGCTGCTCGGCGAAAACTGCACCGTTACCATCGCGCATAGCCGCACCGCCGACCTGCCGGCGGTCTGCCGCATGGGCGACATTCTGGTTGCCGCGACCGGCCGCGCCGAGATGATCCGCGGCGATTGGATCAAGCCCGGCGCCGTCGTCATCGATGTCGGCACGACGCGCATTCCGGCACCCGAGCGCGGCGAAGGAAAGATGCGGCTTGTCGGCGATGTCGCCTTTGCCGAAGCAAAGGCTGTTGCCGGCGACATCACGCCGGTGCCCGGCGGTGTCGGCCCGATGACCATCGCCTGCCTGCTGCGCAACACGCTTTTTGCCGCCGCGCGCATTCACGGCATCGCGCCACCGCAGGATATTTGAGGCCGCTCCATGGAAATGCGCCAGCTCGGAAAATTGTGGCCGGTCAGCGCGCTGACGCTTGGCGGGGGCGGGCTCGGCCAGATATGGGGCGCGACGACGCGCGACGAGGCGGTCGCCACGGTACGCGCGGCGGCGGATGCCGGCATCACGCTGTTCGACATGGCGCCGCTTTACGGACGCGGCGAGGCCGAAGCGGTGATGGGTGCCACGTTCGAGGGTAAATGGCCGGACGGCATCCGCGTCACCACCAAATGCATGATCGGCCAGCGGAACTTTCCCGATGTCGCGGCGCGGCTCGAAACCTCGCTGACACGCAGTCTTGCGACAATGCACCGCGAGCAGGCCGATATCTTCCTGCTGCACTCCAACATCTGCCCCGACGATTATGTCTATGAGCGCGACCCCGACTTTCCGAATTTCGGCGCCGTCACGCGTACGCAATTCGTTGAAATCATTGTCCCGACCTTCGAGAAGCTGAAAGCGCAAGGACTGATCGGCGCCTGGGGCATCACCGGCACCGGTTTGCCGCGCGCGATCATGGACGTGCTGCGCGAGGGCCCGCGCCCCGCCGTCGTGCAGGCGGTGACCAATCTTCTCGATTCGCCCGGCGGTATGCGCCGCTACGAGGAGCCGGCCGAGCCGCGCAACATCATCCGTACCGCGAAGAACAACGATGTCGGCGTGATGGGCATTCGCGCCGTGCAGGCCGGCGCGCTGACTTCCGCCATCGACCGCAAGATGGACGAGAACGAGCCCGAGATGCAGGATTACGCCCGCGCCGCGCCCTTTCGCGCGCTCTGCCGCGAGCTCGGCGAGGACCCGGCCATCGTCGCGCATCGCTATGCGCTGGCGATCCCCGGTGTCGATACGCTGGTGCTTGGCGTCAAGAACCGTAACGAACTTGCAAGCATCGTCGATGCCGCCGCGCGCGGGCCGCTTGAAGCCGGCCTCGTCAAGCGCATCGATGCGCTGCGCCTCAACTTCCAGATGCCGCGCATGCCGATCGACGGGGAGGACATGCTCTGATGCCGCTCCCCGCCACGCGCCTATCTGTTGTCGAGCTGTGCCCGGACCGCGTGCAATCCGTCGCGCGTGATGCGGTAAGGGCTGCCGTCGCGCGAAACGATCAGGCCGCGCCGGCGCAAACGGCGAAAGGTTGCCAATGAGCAATCGCTCAACACCCAACCTTCACGCGTGATGCAGATGACGGTGCGGATTTTTCCTTTTTCATCTTTTTCGACGCGGATCGTGCCGCCGCGCGCCAGCGCATGGAGCGTGCGCTGCTCGAATTTCGAGACGTTCATCGGAAGATACCTGGAGAAAAGCCAAAGCGGAACGGGCGGCACGGCCGGCGCAGGCAATCGCGCTGCGCGGGCGGCGGCCCGTCTTTTCAAATGGCCCGTCCAAGAGGGGAAACCCGTCTCAGCGGCCGCGCTTTTCTCCGGCTACAGACATCAACGCTCCTTCGCGTGTGGTGCTTCATCTCTAGCCGACGGGCGCGCGGCCCGTCAATCCGCATGGCTGTCGCTGGCGTCGGCGCTGTTTGTTTTCGCCGTGCTGTTACCGCCGGGCGACGCCCGCGCCGATGCCCATGCGGTCGAGGGCGGCATGGTCGCCTGGCCCGAACACGAGATGGAGCGCGCCCTCGATTTTCTGATCGAGCGGCGGATGGGCGATCTCGATGTGCGTGGCGCCGCGGCTGCCGTCGTCGTCGAAGGCAAGCTTGTCTTCGCGCGCGGCTATGGCGTCGCCGATATCGGCGGTGACGTGCCCGTCACCGAGCACACGCTTTTCGAGGCCGCCTCGCTCGGCAAGCCCATCGTGGCTTTCGGGGCGCTGCTGCTGGCGCGGGAGCGGAAACTCGCGCTCGACGCCCCGGTCAGCGAAAGTTTCGATGCGCCATGGCTCGAGGAGGCGCGCGACCGCGAAATGGTGACGCCGCGCCATCTGCTGACACATCGTTCGGGGCTCGGCAACAATCTCAGGTTCGGCTCGCGCAGCGCCAGCTTCGAACCCGGCTCGCGATTTTCCTATTCGGGCGTCGGCTACATGTATCTGGCCGACGCGATGGCCGGGATCGAGGAAACCGGTTTCGACCGGCTGATGCGCGAGCGCGTGTTCGCGCCGCTCGGCATGCATTCGTCGGGCTACACCGTGGCCGAGGCGCTGGTCGACACGGTGGCGCGGCCGCATATGCCGCTGTGGCTGCCGATTGTCGCATTGCTGGGGCCGGCGCTGTGCTTCCTCGCGATCCTCGGATTTCTGACGCTACTCATCGTCCGTTTCGGGTTCGGGCGGTTGCGCGTCCGGCCGGTCGAGTTGCTGCCGGCGATCGTGCTGTCGCCCCTGCTTGCGGGCGGCTTTGTTTTTCTGGGCTTCGGCCTCTGGCCGCTGCTTTTCAGCCTCGGCTACCTGCTTGCATGGCTGGCCGCGCTCGCTGCCGTTGCCGTGTCGTTGCAATATCTTCGTGTCGTTCTGGATCAGGGCCGAAGCGACCGTGTGGTGTCGCGCGGCCGCATGCGGCGTCACGGTCTCGATCCGGCGATGCTCGGCGTTGCCTTTGTCGCCAGCCTGCTTTTCATGTTCTGGCAGGTGCCCGGGCCGATGCGCGATGGCGACGATCTCAATGCGGCGTCGTCCCTGCGGTCGAGCGCCCATGATCTCGGGCTCTTCATGGCGGGTTTCATCGACGGCGCGGTGATCGGACCGGAATGGCGCGCCCGCATGGTGTCGGAGCGCGTCGAGATCGGGACGCGCGACGGCGCCCATATCGGCTGGGGTCTCGGTTTCGGCACACGCGAGACGGCGACGAGCCTCACCGTCTGGCAATGGGGTTCCAATGTCGGTTCGAAAAGCCTGATGGTGATCGACCCGTCGCGACGCGCCGGCGTCGTCATCCTGACCAATGCCGAAAGCGGCGCCACGCTGGCACAGGAAGTCGCCAGCCATGTGCTCGGCATCGACGGGCCGTGGCGGCTGCCCTGATCGCGGGCCGGGCCGTCGCAACGCGGGAGGTGTGCGTCATGGAAAAATTCGAGAAGATTTTCACGCGCGCCGCCAAGCGGCATGGCGGTGCGAAGGCGGTTGAAGCAAGCCTTTCCAAACCGAAAAGCACGGCAGCTCTCAGGAAGCTTCCCGACGATCGCTGGCTTGCCGGGATGACGCGCGCGGTCTTTCAGGCCGGCTTCGTCTGGAAGATCATCGAGAACAAATGGCCGGGTTTCGAGGAGGCCTTCGACGGCTTCGACCCGCATCGCGTCGCCTTCTACACTGACGAGAAAATCGGACGCCTTGCCAGCGATGCCCGCATCGTGCGCAACGGGCAGAAGATCGTGGCGACGCGCGACAATGCGCGCTTGGTCGTCGAGCTGGCCAAGGAGCACGGCTCCGCCGGCGCCTTCTTTGCCGGTTCGAAGCCGGAGCAATTCGCAGGCCTGCTCGACATTCTGAAGAAGCGCGGCAACCGGCTTTCGGGTGCCTCGGCGCAATTCTTTCTCAGGCAGATGGGCGTTGACAGCTGGATCCTGTCGCCCTCGGTCGTTGCCGCGCTGGTCAATGCCGGGGTCGTCGACAAGGCGCCGACATCGCGCAAGGCGATGGAGGCGGTGCAGGCCGCCTTCACGCAATGGCGCAAGGAAAGCGGCCGATCGCTGACCGAGGTCAGCCGGGTGCTGGCGATGTCGGCGGACGGGTGAGGCCTATTTCGCTTTCGCCGCGGCGATGGCCTTGACGATCAGGTCGCGCGCGACTTCGGGGCCTTCCCAGCCGGCGACCTTCACCCATTTGCCGTCCTCGAGATCCTTGTAGTGCTCGAAGAAATGCGTGATGCGCTTGATCAGAATTTCCGGCATGTCGGTGTAGCTCTGGACATTCTTGTAGTAGGGATTGAGCTTCTCGACCGGCACGGCGAGGATTTTTTCGTCCTGCCCGGCCTCGTCATGCATCATCAGCACGCCGATGGGGCGCGAACGGATGACGGCGCCCGGCACCACCGGAATGCGACTCACCACCAGCACGTCGACGGGGTCGCCGTCTTCCGACAGCGTGTGCGGCACGAAGCCGTAATTGCAGGGATACTGCATCGCCGTGTGCATGAAGCGGTCGACGAACAACGTGCCCGATTCCTTGTCCATCTCGTATTTCACCGGATGACCGCCATGCGGCACCTCGACGATGACGTTGATGTCGTCGGGCGGGTTCTTGCCGATCGGGATGGCGTCGATACGCATTTACTTCTTTGTCCGGTTGTTGCGGGCAGCGAGAAGACGGAGGCGGAGTGCGTTGAGGCGAATGAAGCCCGCCGCGTCCTTCTGGTCATAGGCGCCGGCATCTTCCTCGAAGGTCACATGGGCCTCCGAATAGAGCGAATAGGGCGTGGAGCGGCCGACGATCGTGGCCGAGCCCTTGTAGAGTTTCAGGCGCACCGTGCCGGTCACCATTTCCTGGCTCTTGTCAATCAGCGCCTGCAGCATTTCGCGCTCCGGGCTCCACCAGAAGCCGTTATAGATCAGCTCCGCATAGCGCGGCATCAGGTCGTCTTTGAGGTGGGCCGCGCCGCGGTCGAGCGTCAGGCTTTCCATGCCGCGATGGGCAATGAGCAACACCGTGCCGCCCGGCGTCTGGTAGACGCCGCGCGATTTCATGCCGACGAAGCGGTTCTCGACGAGGTCGAGCCGGCCGATGCCGTTGGCGCCGCCAAGCTCGTTGAGTTTCGTCAGCAGCGTCGCCGGGCTCATTTTCACGCCGTCGATCGAAACAGCGTCGCCCTTTTCGAAACCGACTTCGACATAGGTGGGCGTGTCGGGCGCGTCTTCGGGCCGCACGCTGCGGCTGTAGACATATTCCGGCGCTTCTTCCGACGGGTCTTCCAGCACTTTTCCTTCGGCCGAAATGTGCAGCAGGTTCGCATCGACCGAGAAGGGCGCTTCGCCGCGCTTGTCCTTGGCGATCGGAATCTGGTGCTTCTCGGCGAATTCGATCAGCTTCGTGCGCGACGTCAGGTCCCATTCGCGCCAGGGCGCGATGATCTTGATTTCAGGATTGAGCGCCGCATAGCCAAGCTCGAAGCGCACCTGGTCGTTGCCCTTGCCGGTCGAGCCGTGGCAGACCGCGTCGGCGCCGGTTGCGCGCGCGATCTCGATCTGGCGCTTGGCGATCAGCGGCCGTGCGATCGAGGTGCCGAGCAGGTAGACGCCCTCATAGAGCGCGTTCGCCCGGAACATCGGGAAGACGAAGTCGCGCACGAATTCCTCGCGCAGGTCCTCGATGTAGATTTCCTTGACGCCGAGCATCTCGGCTTTCTTGCGCGCCGGTTCCAGCTCCTCGCCCTGGCCGAGATCGGCGGTAAAGGTCACCACCTCGCAGCCATAGGTCTCCTCAAGCCATTTCAGGATGACGGAGGTGTCGAGGCCGCCGGAATAGGCCAGCACCACCTTTTTCACATCTTTTGTCGCGCCGCTCATCTCTTCACCCTCAAGCCGGTCGATTTTGCGGCGCATCATAGGGAAATCGGTTCGGGCGGCAAGGGGCGGCGGATGCGGCGTCTTCGGCGGCGACGGAGGGCGATTTCACTGCCATAATCGCGCCGAATGAGGCCAATTTCGGGGGTTCCCATGGATTCGTCGCTCATCCTGCTCATCGTGCTGGGGATTGTTCTCGGCGGCGGCTATGCCTGGTATGTCGCGCTGATCACGCGGCGAAACGAGGTGCGCGAGGCGATGGGCTCCATCGACGTCCAGCTTCGCAAGCGCTTCGACCTCCTGCCCAACATCGTGGCGCTGGCGCAGAAATTCATGACCCATGAGAAGGAGTTGCTGGAGGGGCTGACGGCGCTCAGGGCCAAGGTCGCCGAACCCTATGCAAAGGAAGATCCCGCGGCCGTCGCTACCCATCTGGAAGCTTCCCGCGCGCTCGAAGCCGGCATGATGCGGCTCTTTGCGGTGGCCGAGAATTATCCCGAGCTTCGCTCCGCCGAAACGATCACCCGCGCGCAAGCGACATTCGAGGAAGTCGAGGGCAACATCGCGGCGGCGCGGCGCTTCTACAATTCGGCGGTGATGCGGCTCAACAACGCGGTCGAGGTTTTCCCGGGTTCGATCGTCGCCGGTTTCGCCAAGGTGCAGAGTTTCCCCTTCTATGAGGTCGAGGACGCGGCGGCGCGCCAGCCCGTCGATGTCAACAAGCTGATGTCGTAAGGGCGCGATGCCGGCCGCCGACGCCACATCCGGGTTCGACGCATTCTTCGCGCGCGAGATCGCGCCGTGGATCGCGGAGAAGGAGATCGAGCGCCGCGCCGTCTTTCGCCGTACGGTGTGGCGCGCCGTTCCGATCGTCGGCGCCGGACTTCTCGCCTTTGCCGTTTCCGCGCAGGCGATCGAGGGCGAGGACATGCGCGGCTTCGCGCTTTTCGTCAGCGTCGCGATCATGGTGGCCGGCGCGGCGACGTTCGGATCGGTGCTGCTCTGGGGCCGCAAGTTCGCCGAGGAGCTGTCGGCGAAAATCTTCGGCCATTTCGGCTATGCCTATTCGCCCGATGTGCCGGCGGATTTTCTCGCGCCCTTCGAGCGCTGCCACCTGCTTCCTTCCTGCAGCCGCAAGTCGCTGGAGGACCATGTGCGCGGCGAAGCGGGCGGGGTTCCCTTCGAGCTTGCCGAGGCCTTTCTCGAGCGCAAGGTCCGGCGCGACAAGCGCGACGAATACGATCTGGTGTTTCGCGGGCTGGTCGCGCGCTACCGGTTTCCGAAGCGCTTTTCGGGCCGCACCGTCCTGCGCGCCGACAGGGGGATGTTGAACGCGCTCGGCCATGCGGGCGTGTCGGGCGAGCGGGTGCGGCTTGAGGATCCGCGTTTCGAGAAACTGTTCGAGGTCTTTTCGAGCGATCAGGTCGAGGCGCGCTACCTGCTGACGCCGGCCTTCATGGAACGCATGGTCGCGCTTGCGGAGCTGACGGACGCACCGCTGCAGGCCGCATTCGACGGCGGCGAACTGCTGATCGCCATCGACGGGCGACGGGGCTATTTCGCGCAGCCCTCGCCCTGGCGCGATCTCGGGCGCGGCGATCATATCCGCGCCTTTGTCGAGGATATCGAGCTGATCGGCAGCATCGCCCGAACGCTGAAGCTCGATGCGCAAACGGCGGTGTGAGGTCGCGCAAGGCCTCTTGCGCAAGCGCGGCTATCCCCCCACCTGTTCCGGGGCGATAGTGGCACGAAACACATGGGGGCATCATGCAGGTCGAGTTCTGGTATGAGTTCGCGAGCACCTATTCATACCCCGCCGCCATGCGCGTCGAGCGCGCGGCGGCGGAAGCGGGCGTCGATCTTGTCTGGCGGCCATTTCTATTGGGTCCGATTTTCGGTGCGCAGGGCTGGAATGACAGCCCGTTCAACATCTATCCGGCCAAGGGCAAATATATGTGGCGCGACATGGCGCGCCTCTGCGAGGCGCAAGGCCTCACGCTGAAAACGCCGCCCGTGCGCTTCCCGCAGAACGGCTTGAAGGCGGCGCGGCTGGCGCTTCTCGGGCAGGACGAGGGCTGGGGGCCGGAATTCACGCGCCGCGTCTATCTCGCGAACTTCGCCGAGCAGAAGGACATATCCGACGAGGCGATGCTCGCCGAAATTCTTTCCGCCCTCGGTCTCGATGCGGCGGCGCTCGCGGCGCGCGCGAACGAGCCCGCCCACAAGGAGCGGCTGAAGGCGCAAACGGAAGAGGCCACTGCGAAAGGGATCTTCGGCGCGCCGTCCTTCATCGTCGGCGACGAACTTTTCTGGGGCAACGACCGGCTCGAAGCGGCGCTTCAATGGGCGAAGCGTTAGCGCGTTCTGAAGCGGTCCGGCAGATCGGCTTCCGGGATCAGCAGATCGTCGGCGATGTCGAGCCAGACTTCCTCAATCAGTTCGGCCTTGCCTTCTCGCTGCGGGATGGAACGGTTTAGGTCTTTCGAGTAGTCGGCGAAAGCCTTGTCGCGGGCCTCTTTCGAGGGCCAGCGCGCATAGGCAACGAAGTCGCCGTTTTCGGCGCGGTGCAACCGCGAGCCGCCGCCGCCGTGATCGCGCATGATGTCCTCGGTGATCTCGTGCCAGCGGCGCGCGAAGTATTCCTCGTCTCCGGGCGCGACCTTCCAGCGATAGATGGCGGCTTTCACGGATACCTCCTCGTCGTCAAGCCCCCGCTTCCGCCCGCGCCTTTTTAATCCGCTCGCTCGCCCGCTGCTTCACCGTCTCGCTCTTCAACTGTCCACAGGCGGCCATGATGTCGCGTCCGCGCGGCGTGCGCACCGGGCTTGCATAGCCGGCGCGGTTGACGACATCGGCGAATTTCTCGATCGTCTCCCAGTCCGAACATTCGTAGGGCGAGCCCGGCCAGGGATTGAAGGGGATCAGGTTGATCTTGGCCGGGATGTGCTTCAACAGCCGCACCAGCGCCTTGGCATCCTCGAGTGAATCGTTGATGCCTTTCAGCATCACATATTCAAACGTGATGCGCCGCGCGTTGGAAACGCCGGGATAGTTGCGGCAGGCTTCCAGCAGTTCGGCAATCGGATATTTCTTGTTCAAGGGCACCAGCTTGTTGCGCGTCTCGTCGTTGACGGCATGCAGCGAGATCGCCAGCATGCAGCCGATTTCGGCGCCGGTCTTTTCGATCATCGGCACGACACCGCTCGTCGACAGCGTGATGCGGCGCTTCGACAGCGACAGACCTTCGCCGTCCGAGACGACGTCCAGCGCGTCGCGCACATTCTCGAAATTGTAGAGCGGCTCGCCCATGCCCATCAGCACGATATTGGTGATCAGGCGGTCTTCGGAATTGCGGCCGCCATCCGGCCATTCGCCGAGCGCATCGCGCGCAATCAGGATTTGTCCGACGATCTCGCCGGCGGTGAGATTGCGCACCAGCTTCTGCGTACCGGTGTGGCAGAAGCTGCAGGTCAGCGTACAGCCGACCTGCGAGGAGACGCAGAGCGTGCCGCGCCCTTCCTCGGGAATGTAGACGGTCTCGATTTCCGGTCCCGGCACACCCGGCCTCTCGCCCGGCAGGCGCAGCAGCCATTTGCGCGAGCCGTCGACCGATTTCTGTTCGGTGACGATTTCGAGCCGCGACAGGTCGAAGGCCGCGTTGAGCTTGCCGCGCAGTTCCTTCGACAGCGTCGTCATGCCCTCGAAGCCCGTCAGCCCGCGATGATAGATGCCGTTCCAGATCTGCCCGGCGCGCATCCGGCACTGATTTTCGGGAATGCCGAATGCCTTCAGCGCCTCGGCAAGCTGCGGCCGCGTCAGCCCGGCAAGCCGCGTCCGCGCATCCGCCGTGCGGGCGGGCGCGGGCGTCCGATTTTCATGGGCGATGTCGAGGTTCGTCATGGCCGCTTCATATCACAGACGGCATAACGGGGGCCAATGGCCCCCGTTTTCCGCAGAAATCCGGCGTTTTCAGTCTATTTGCAGGTCTCGTCGATCTTCTTCAGAGCGGCCGACGAGCCTTTCAGCGAATAGGTGTCGGTGGTCAGCGTGTCGCGCGAGGAGGTGCCCTTGATTTCCATCGAGGCGCCGGCCTTCAGCGCCTGCACCATCTTGCCCTCCTCGGAGGGATTTTCGAGCCAGGCCCAGTATTGATGTTCGCCGCCTTCCTTGGTGCCGTTGAACATCTGGAACTTGTCCGTGCCGATGGTGGCGAAGGGGCGGCTGGTCGTCTTGAAGGGGTAGCCGGCGCGCATGCTGATCTCGTTGCGCGTGTTGCGGCCCGGGCGGTGCGTCACCATGAAATAAACGTCGCCGCGGCTGGCGCCCGCCGGCAGCATCCGGGTGGGGGCGCTCATCGCATAGCACATGCGCTCGCCGCCGGAGCCGTAGCTGTAGGCCGACCAGTCGTCGTATTTGCCGAGCAGCTTCGGGGCTTCCTGTGCGGCCGCGATGCCCGATGTGACGGCCGTCAGCAGGACGGCCGACAGGGCGAGGGCGGCGGCGCGGGCGAAGGTCGTGGAAAGGCGCGGGCGTCTTGGCATGATCTCTTCAACTCGTTGCTTGCGCTTGTTATCCGGGATCGGGCGGCGATGCGCCTGACCATAACGGCCCATCGCCCCGATTTCCAGATATGCCGCCCGGAAATGGGGCGAATTCCGGCCGGCGGGGTCGAGCGGGCCGGCCGGGAAATTCACCGATTCTTGTGGCGGAAGCATGGCGGCGGCGGGTCTTGCGCGGTCCGGCCGGGGCGGCGTCAATCTGGCGAATGCCGCCCCGCTCGTGCTAAGGGAGAGGCATCGCCATTTCCGGAAAACGCCCATTTAAAGCAAAATCAGGGGGAGACGACCATGAAAGCCGTTCTGTGCAAGGAATACGGCCCGCCCGAAAGCCTCGTCATCGAGGAGGTGCCGACGCCCGAACCCGGCAAGGGCCAGGTGCTGCTCGAGGTCCATGCGGCGGCCGTCAATTTCCCCGACGTGCTGATCATCGAAAACAAATATCAGTTCAAGCCGCCGCTGCCCTTCTCGCCGGGCGGCGAGGTCGCCGGCAAGGTCATCAAGGTTGGCGAGGGCGTCACCCGGGTGAAGGTCGGCGACCGCGTCATCGGCTCGTGCGGCTGGGGCGGCTTTGCCGAGGAGATCGCGCTCGACGAGGCGCGCGTGACGCCGATCCCCGACGAGATGGATTTCGTCACCGCGTCGGCCTTCCTGATGACCTACGGCACCTCGCATCACGCGCTGAAAGACCGCGCGCAGATCAGGCCGGGCGAATCGCTGCTGGTGCTCGGCGCGGCGGGCGGCGTCGGGCTTGCCGCCGTCGAACTCGGCAAGGCGATGGGCGCGCGCGTCATCGCGGCCGCCTCGTCGGAAGACAAGCTCCAGGTTTGCCGCGACCACGGCGCCGACGAGACGATCCTTTATCCGACAGGCGCGCTCGACCGCGACGCGCAGAAGGCCTTCACCGACCAGATCAAGGCGCTGACCGGCGGCAATGGCGCCGATGTCGTTTACGATCCGGTGGGCGGCGACTATTCGGAACCGGCGCTTCGCGCCACCAACTGGGAAGGGCGCTTCCTTGTCATCGGTTTTGCCGCCGGTCCGATCCCCAAAATCCCGCTCAACCTCGCGCTGTTGAAAGGCTGCCAGATCGTCGGCGTCTTCTGGGGCGCCTTCACGGGCCGCGAGCCGAAGCGCCATCAGGAAAACCTCAAGGAACTGATGGCCTGGTTCAAGGCCGGCAAGCTGAAGCCGCATGTCTCGCGGCAATACAAGTTCGAGGAAGCGGCGCAAGCGCTCAACGACATGGCGGCGCGCAAGGTCAAGGGCAAGATCGTCCTTGTGCCCTCGCGTTGAGCGGTCGATGAACCGATTGCGACACAACCTTAATCGTCATGGCCCGGACAAGCCGGGCCATGACGTATTTTTTGTCAGCAACACATGCGCATCGTGAGGCACATGAAAATCGAGGCGCGCGCATGAGGCGCATGCTGGTCACGCTCGGTGTTTTCGCCGGCATCGGCATCCTGGCGCTGTTTGCGTTTCTGATCTATGTGCTGCTTGCCTCCGGCGATCCGGAATACTGGGAAGCCGAGATATCGGCCTTCGAACGGCGCGACGTTTCCAATCCGCCGCCGCCCGGCGCGGTGCTTTTCGTCGGCGGCCGCGATGTCCGCCTCTGGCCGGGTCTGGCCGAGGACATGGCGCCCGTGCCCGTCATCCAGCGCGGTTTCGGCGGCGCGCAGATTTCGCATGTCACGCATTACATCCACCGCATCGTGTTGCCCTACCGCCCGCGCGCCGTCGTCGTGATGGCGGGCGATGCCGATCTTGCCGATGTTTACGGGCGGCGGCCGGAAGACGTGCTCGACGATTTCCGCACGCTGGCGCTGTCGCTGCGCGCCGAAGGGCTTGGCGCCCCGATCTATTTCGTGTCGATCCGTCCGCAGCCGGCGCGCAAGGAACGCTGGTACGGCGCGCAACGCGCCAATGCGCTTGTCGCCGATTTCGTCGCCGGCCAGCGCGACATGCATTTCATCGACGCCGGCACCGCCATGCTCGATGGGCAAGGCAATATCCGCGACGATCTTCATCGCTGGGACGGGTTGACGCTCAACGAGCGCGGCTATGCGGTTCTCACCGCGGCCGTCCGCCCGGTGCTGATCGATGCCGGCTATGGCGGCTTGCGCTCGACGCGATAGGGTTCACGACAAACATAAAAACAGGGAGGGCCTTCATGGCCGAGACACTTTCGAGAGACACAAAGGCCGGCAAGGTCGAAGGCACGTACGATCCGAAATTCAAATCCGTGGTCGATGCCTTTATCGAAAACTGCGAAACGCGCGACGAAGTCGGCGCCAATGTCGCGATCACGCTCGAAGGCAAGACCGTTGTCGACATCTGGGGCGGCAAGAAGGAGCGCGACGGGGCGGCGTGGGAGAAGGACACCGTCTCCATCGTCTTTTCCTGCACCAAGGGTGCGACCGCCTTGTGCGCGCATATGCTGGCCGATCGCGGACTTCTCGATCTCGATGCGAAGGTTGGCGCCTACTGGCCCGAATATGCGAAGAACGGCAAGGAAGAGACGCTGGTCTCGATGATGCTCGATCATTCGGCCGGCCAGCCGCATGTGCGCACGAAGCTGAAGGACGGCGGCTATTACGACTACGACTACATGGTGAAACTGCTCGAGGACGAAGAGCCGTTCTGGAAACCCGGCGTCCGCAACGGCTATCACGGTGTCACCTTCGCCTGGACGGTCGGCGAGCTGGTGCATCGCGCATCGGGCAAACGTCTCGGCCGCTTCTTTGCCGACGAGGTTGCAAAGCCGCTCGGCCTCGACTTCACCATCGGCACGCCCGAAGCGACCGAGCCGCGCATCGCGGCGATGATTTTCGCCGAGCCGGACCCGGCCGCGGCCAATTCCAAATTCACGCAGGCGCTTCTCACCGACCCGACGAGCCCGGCGCATCTCTTCCTGCTGAACAGCGGCAACACGAATTTCAATTCGCGCGAATGTCATGCCGCCGAAATCGGTTCGGCCAACGGCATCACCAACGGGCGCGGCCTTGCGGGCATGTATGCGCCGCTCGCCAATGGCGGCGGCAAGCTTGTGGGTGCGGACACGCTGGCGCGGATGGGCCGCGTTGCGATGGCGACGCATGAAGATGCGACGCTGTTGATCCCGTCGCGTTTCGCGCTTGGCTTCATGAAGTCGATGGACAATCGCAAGGAGCCGAACGCGCCCAATTCCTCCTGCATCATGTCGGACGCGGCGTTCGGCCATGTCGGCATGGGCGGTTCGATCGGCTTTGCCGACCCGGAATGCCGCATGAGCTTCGGCTACAACATGAACCGCATGGGGGCGGGTATCCTGCTCAACACCCGCGGCCAGGCGCTGGTCGACGCGGCCTATACCGCGCTCGGCTACCGTTCCAATGCGTCGGGCGTCTGGGCGATGTGAGGATTACTTCTCCGCGTCCGCCGGCGGCAGGTCGAGCGCGGCGCGGGCTGCCTTGCGGTGGCTCGGGCGGATATGGCTCGACACCAGACCGATCGCGGCCATCAGCACGGTGGCGTCGTCGGTGAAGCCGAAGGCGGCGACGACATCGGGAATGAGATCGACTGGCGTCACGAAATAGGCGAGCGCGGCCAGCAGCGTCGCCTTGACGCGGATCGGCGTTTTCGGATCGCGGGCGCAATACCAGGCGGCGGCCGCTTCCTCGGCGAAGGGCACACGGCCGGCGAAGCGGGCCATCTTCTTCCAGAAGCCGTCATGCACGGTCTTTTGGTTGCGGGCGATGACCGCCGGCAATTGATGGTTGGGATCGAGGGCGGTGCCCGTGCCCGTGTGTCCTTGCGATGTGGCCATGGCCGTTTCCGCTGTGTCGTGCCCCCGCCTGCCGGCAAAAGATGGGCGTTCGCGGGCTTGCTTGCAAGCCGGGCGGACGTAGCGTCAGGGCGGGGCGTGGCGTAATCGCCTGCAATTCAAGGCATTTCGGGGATTTTTGGCTCGCAAGAGTGCCGACAAATTTGTAAAACCGGCGCCAACCGGGCGCTGGAGCATTCGCGCCCCAGAAGACCGTTCATCAAGGGAGACGACCCATGAAACTCGATTCGGGCATCAGCGCCATCATCACCGGCGGCGCCTCGGGCCTCGGCGCGGCGACCGCGCGCCGCCTCGCCAAGGAAGGCGTCAAGATCGGCATTTTCGATCTGCAGGAAGACAAGGGCGAGGCGCTGGCCAAGGAACTTGGCGGCGTCTTCGCGAAGGTCAACGTCACCGACGAAGCCAGCGTCGATGCCGGCTTCGAAAAAGTCCGCGCCGCGATCGGCCAGGAGCGCATCCTGGTCAACTGCGCCGGCACCGGCAACGCGGTCAAGACCGCGTCGCGCAACAAGGAGACGGGCAAGCCCGAGCATTTCCCGCTCGACAAGTTCAATCTCATCATCCAGATCAATCTCGTCGGCACCTTCCGCTGCATCGCCAAGTCGGCGGCCGGCATGCTGACGCTCGATCCGCTGTCGGACGGCGACCGCGGCGCCATCGTCAACACCGGCTCCGTTGCCGCGCAGGACGGCCAGATCGGCCAGGCCGCCTATTCGGCGTCGAAAGCCGGCGTCGTCGGCATGACGCTGCCGATCGCGCGCGATCTTTCCCGCGAAGGCATCCGCGTCAACACGATCCTGCCGGGCATTTTCGACACGCCGCTCCTCGCCGGCGCGCCGGAAAAAGTGCGTCAGGCGCTCGGTGCGCAGGTGCCGTTCCCGGCCCGTCTCGGCAATCCGGAGGAATATGCCTCGCTCGCGACCGAGATGATCAAGAACGGCTATTTCAACGGCGAAACCGTCCGCCTCGACGGCGCGATCCGCATGGCGCCGCGCTAAACGATTTTCCATTTTTTGGAAACGGAAGCCCCGGTGGAAACACCGGGGCTTTTTCGTTTCACTTCTTCGTGGTTTTCCCGGCCTTGCCGGCCCATTTGTCCATCAGCGCCGCCAGCGTCACGTCCTTCTCGCTCAGCCCGCCCGCGTCATGCGTGGTCAGGATCACATCGACGCGGGAATAGACATTCGCCCATTCGGGGTGGTGGTCCATTTTTTCGGCGACGAGCGCCACGCGGCTCATAAAGCCGAAGGCCTCGTTGAAATCCTTGAACTTGAACGTCTTCTCGATCGCGTCGCGGGCCTTCACCTTCGTCCAGCCCTTGAGGTCCTTGAGCGCCTTGTCGCGCGCTTTTCCTGTCAGCTTTTCGGTCATCGCCGCCTCCGTCGCAATTGCAGCCTCAGCCTCGCCCGCCTAATCTCCCGATGCAAGAGGAGAGAGCAATGGACTGGAAAGGCGTCAAGGCGCCCACACTGGAGGAATTCGAAAAGCTCGCCGACGTGGCCTTTGCGCGCCTGCCGGAAGGCTTTCGCGCGCGCTGCGCGGGGCTTGTCATCCGCGTCGAGGATTTCCCGGACGACGAGGTCGCCGCCGAGATGGAACTTGAGAGCCCGTTCGACCTGCTCGGCCTTTATCAGGGCATTTCCCATGTCGACCGCTCGGTGATGGAGCCGGCGCACATGCCCGACATGGTGTTCCTCTACCGCCGGCCGATGCTCGACTACTGGGCCGAATATGACGAACCGCTCGATCATCTGATCGCGCATGTGCTGGTCCACGAGATCGGCCATCACATGGGGCTGTCCGACGAGGACATGCACGCGATCGAGGAGGCGGCGGGCGACTAGCCCTCGCCATCTTCCCACTCGTCTTCCGGATAGCGCCGCTCGGCCAGGTAAGGCCCGCCGCCGGTCCCGCCCTTTGCCGAAAAAAGCGTGAAGCGGTCGATCGTGAAGCGCGGCGCGGCGAAGAGATTGTTGGCGGCGATATAGCGCCCGACATCCTCCGGCGCCGCGCGGCCGAGGCGCGCCACCGTCACATGCGGATGAAACTTTCGCGTCTCGGGCTTGAGGCCAACGCGGCGCATCGCGCTTTCGTGGCGGCCTTGCAGCACGCGCAAGGGCTCCGACATTTTGACGCCCGCCCACAAGGCGTTCGGCCGCGCGCCGCCGAATTCGCCGACGCCCTCCAGCTCGACCTCGAAAGGCGTGACGGGAATGAGCGCCAGCGCTGCGTCGATATCGGCCGCGACGTTCTCGGCCACATCGCCGATGAAACGCAGCGTGATGTGGAGATCATTGCGCTCGATCCAGCGCGCGCCTTCGAGCCCCTGTTGCAGCCGCGTCAGCTTCTCGGCCGCCGCGTCGGGAATTTCCAGCGCTGTGAAGAGGCGGATCATGATGTTGTCTTCCCTTCACCGTCATTGCGAGGAGCGCAAGCGACGAAGCAACCCAGAAAGCGTCGGTATCAGAATGCGCGGCTTCTGGGTTGCTTCGCTTCGCTCGCAATGACGAATAGAGGAACGTGGCGCCAAATCAAGGCGCCGGGTTGGGCTGCGACAGGTGCACGGCCTCGATATCCTTTTCGAGTTCTTCCGTCCATTTGACGTCCACGCTCGTCACCGCCAGCTTCAACTGTTCCATCGTCGTCGCGCCGATGATGTTCGAGGTCACGAAGGGGCGCGTCGTCACGAACTGGTTGGCCATTTGCGAAGCGTCGAGCCCGTGCTTCCGCGCGACGCCGAGATAGGCCTCGATGGCGCGGTCGGTCTGCGGGCTTTCATAGCGCTGCAGCCGGTTGAAGAGCTGCTTGCGCGAACCTTCGGGCAGCGCGCCGTTCTGGTATTTGCCGCTGAGGTATCCTTGCGCCAGCGGCGAATAGGCGAGCAGCCCCACCTGGTCGCGATGGGCGATTTCCGAACCGCCAAGCTCGAAAGTGCGGTTCAACAGATTGTAGGCGTTCTGGATCGACTGCACGCGCGGCAGGTTCCCCGTTTCGGCGTGATGCAGAAATTTCATCGTCCCCCATGGCGTTTCGTTCGACAGGCCGATGTGACGCAGCTTGCCCGCCTTCACCATCTTGTCGAGCGCTTCGAGAATTTCGTCGATCGGGTTCGACTTCCCCTCGATATGCTTGTAGCCGAGGCCGCCGAAAAGATTGATCGGCCGGTCGGGCCAGTGAAGCTGGTAGAGGTCGATATAATCCGTCTGCAGACGTTTCAGGCTCTTGTCGACCGCCTGCGCGATCTGGGCGGCCGTCTGCTCGGTGCCCTCGCCGCCGTCGCGCAGCCATGTCATCGGGCTTCGGCCGGCCACCTTCGTCGCCAGGATCACCTTGTCGCGGTTCTTGCGCGCCTTGAACCACGCGCCGATGATCTTTTCGGTCGAGCCTTGCGTCTCCGGTTTCGGCGGCACCGCATACATTTCGGACGTATCGAAGAAGTTGATGCCCTGCGCGATGGCGTAGTCCATCTGTTCGTGGCCTTCGCCCTCGGTGTTCTGCTGGCCCCATGTCATGGTGCCCAGACAGATCGCGCTGACCTTCAAATCGGTGCGCCCAAGCGTGCGATATTCCATTGCCGTCCCCCCGTTTCGTTTCTGAGTTGGTGATTTATACAAGTGGGGTGTACCGCGAGTCACGCGGGGTTATCTCCGACCCCCAATCTCCAACCCCCCATATTGTCTTTGCCGGGCTTGACCAGGCAATCCAGAAGCCGCGTAGCGGCGTCTCTCTTCGCAAGAACCCCTTGCCGCAATCGCATTGCGCCTACGCCAGACTCGTCCCATGCGGGACTACTTCGTCTACATCCTTGCAAGCGGGAAAAACGGAACGCTCTATACCGGCGTCATGAATGATGTGCTGCGCCGCATATCGGAACACAAGCAAGAACTTGCAAAGGGTTTCACCAGCCGCTACGGCGTCAAGCGTCTAGTCTGGTATGAGGCTCATATGACGGCGAGAGACGCCATTCAGAGCGAGAAGAACATCAAGCACTGGTCGCGGGCGTGGAAGATCGCGCTGATCGAGAAGATGAACCCGACATGGCGCGACCTTTTCGATGAGCTGCTTTAGGAAGGGTTTTCTCGAAGATAGACGGCGCTGACGCGCCTTCTGGATTGCCGGGTCAAGCCCGGCAAAGACGATTGTGGGGATAGGGGTGGGGCAAACGCAAGTTCAACAAGCGCCGGGGTGACACCGGGTTTTTGTGTCAGGCGGCAACCAACGCATTACACTCCCACATCCCCCCTCAATTCACCGCGTCCTCCGCGCCCACCTCCGCGATCAACGCCTCGACCTTCGGCAGAATGCGTTCGACGATGACGCCGACACCTTCCGCCGTCGGATGAATGCCGTCGCCGAGATTGAGGTGGCGTTCGGCGGCGACGCCGTCGAGGAAGAAGGGGTAGAGGATGGCGCCGTGTTCGCCGGCGAGATCGGCATGGATCGTGTTGAAGGCCGCGCCATATTCCGAGCCGAGGTTCGGCGGCGCATACATGCCGGCCAGCAGCACCGGCAGTCCGCGCGCCTTCAGCCGCGTCACGATGGTGTCGAGATTGGCGCGCGTCACTTCGGGGTCGATGGCGCGCAGCGCGTCGTTGGCGCCAAGCTCGACGATTACCGCGTCGGCGTCCGGCCCCACCGCCCAGTCGAGCCGCGCAAGGCCGCCTGCCGTCGTGTCGCCCGAGACGCCGGCATTGGCGATCTTCACATTCTCGTGACCGGCGGCTTCGAGCGCGCGCTCGAGCTGGGTCGCGAAATCCTCGCCGGGACCGAGCAGATAGCCCGCCGTCAGGCTGTCGCCGAGCGCCACGATGGTGATGGCGCGTTCGGCGGCTTGCGCGACAGCGGGCGCGATGGCGAGCGCCGCCGCCAGCATCAGCGCCGGTAAAAGCTTGCAATACGCCGCCGAAAAGCCATATCGCCCATATCGTCCAATGCGCATCGTCGCGTCTCTTTCTTTTCCCGCCGCCGTCTGCCGGCCTATGCTGGCCCCCGCCCGGCTACATATCCTGCCCGAACACATATAGAGAGCCCGCACCCCTTGCCCAATATCATCGAACTCGAAGGCGTCCGCCTGACCCTGCCCAGCGCCGCCGGTCCGGTCAACATCCTGCGCGGCATCGACCTTGCGATCGCGCGCGGCGAGGCGGCCGGTCTCGTCGGGCCCTCCGGTTCCGGCAAGTCTACCTTGCTGATGGTGCTGGCCGGTCTCGAACGGCCGAGCTCGGGCCGCATCGTTGCGGCCGGCGAAGATCTCACCGCGCTTGGCGAGGACGCGCTGGCGCGCTTCCGCCGCGACCGCGTCGGCATCGTCTTCCAGTCCTTCCATCTGATCCCGACCATGACGGCCTTGGAGAATGTCGCGATCCCGCTCGAATTCGCCGGCCGCGCCGACGCCTTCGCGCGCGCCGAGGAAGAGCTGCGTCTCGTCGGCCTCGGCCATCGCCTGACCCATTATCCGGGGCAGTTGTCGGGCGGCGAGCAGCAGCGCGTGGCGCTTGCCCGCGCGGTTGCCGGCGATCCCGAAATCCTGCTCGCCGACGAACCGACCGGCAATCTCGACCAGACGACCGGCGCCGAAATCGTTTCGCTGATGTTCGATCTCCATGCGCGCAAGGGCACGACGCTGATCCTGATCACCCATGACGAAGCGCTCGCCGCGCGCTGCGACCGCGTCATCCGCCTGCGCGACGGGCTTGTGGAAAGCATCGAAGCGGGCGTCGCCGCATGAGCGACGGTTCCGCCTCCTTCACCCTCGCGGCGCGCCTTGCGCGGCGCGAGTTGCGCGGCGGGCTCAAGGGCTTCCGCGTCTTCATCGCTTGCCTCGCGCTCGGCGTCGCGGCGATTGCCGGCGTCGGTTCGGTTTCGGCGGCGCTGACGCGCGGGCTCGCCGAAGGCGGTCAGGAAATTCTCGGCGGCGATGTCGCCATCCGTCTCATTCACCGCGCCGCGAGTGCCGAGGAGCTGGCCTGGATTTCGGACGGCACGGCGGTTTCGGCCGCCGCCGAAATGCGCGCAATGGCGCGTAGTGCTGATGGCAACAACAGCGCGGCGCGCGGCCAGACGCTGGTCGAGTTGAAGGCCGTCGACAATCTCTATCCGCTCTACGGCGCAATGGAACTGGCGCCCGCCATGGATTTCGCCGAGGCGCTCGCCTTTCGCAACGGTCATTGGGGGCTTGTCGTCGAGCCCAACCTGATGTCGCGTCTCGGCGTTTCGGTCGGCGATCTCGTGCGCATCGGCGATGCCGAGCTTGAGCTTCGCGCCGCCATCGCGCGTGAGCCAGACCGCGTCGCCGACGGTTTCGCGCTCGGTCCGCGCGCGATGATCGCGATGGAGGCGCTCGAATCGACGGCGCTGGTGCAGCCCGGCAGCCTCGTCAATTTTCATTACCGGGTGAAATTGCCGGAGGCGCTGCGTTCGTCTGCCGGAATTTCCGGCTGGGTCGCGGCGCTTGGCGAGCGGTTCCCGGATGCGGGCTGGCGCATTCAGGACCGCAGCGACAGCGCGCCGGGCGTGCGGCGCTTCGTCGAGCGCGTGGCGCTCTTCCTCTCGCTTGTCGGCCTCACCGCGCTTGTCGTCGGCGGCGTCGGTGTCGCCAATGCGGTCAAGTCCTATCTCGACGGCAAGCGTGTCGTCATCGCCACCTTCAAATGTCTCGGTGCGCCCGGCGCGCTGGTTTTCCGGCTCTATCTGATGCAGGTGATGGCGCTTGCCGCTGTCGGCATCGCGCTCGGTCTCGTCATCGGCGGCGCCGCGCCCTTCATTGTCGAAATGGTTGCGGGCGGGATGATCCCCATTCCGGCCGATCTCGGCATCTATTGGGGACCGCTGATCCTTGCCGCCGCCTACGGCGTGCTGACGGCGCTTGCCTTCGCCATCTGGCCGCTGGCGCGCGCCCGCGAGGTGCCGGCGACCAGTCTCTTCCGCGATCTCGTCGCGCCCGCGCGGCGTTTTCCGCGCCCGCCTTACATCGCCGCGACGGCGGCCGCGCTTGCCGCGCTTGCGGGGCTTGCCATCGCGCTCGCCGAGGAACGTCTCTTCGCGCTTTATTTCGTCGGCGGGGCTGCCGGCGTCTTTATCGTCCTGTTCGGCGCCGCGCGCAGCATCATGGCGCTGGCGGCGCGCGCTCCCCGCGTCCGTTCGCCGGAACTGCGTCTGGCGCTTGCCAATATTCACCGCCCCGGCGCGCCGACACCGGCCATCGTGCTTTCGCTCGGCCTCGGCCTCACGCTGCTCGTCACGGTGTCGCTGATCAACGGCAATCTCACCGGCGAGATCATGGGCGAGCTGCCGGACCGCGCGCCGGCCTTCTTTTTCGTCGATGTGCAGCCCGACCAGATCGACGGGCTTGAGGAAATCGTCACCGCGAATGCCGGCGTCACCTCGTTCAACCGCGTGCCGATGCTCCGGGGACGGATTTCCTCGGTCAATGGCGTGCCCTCCGACCGGTTGACGGTCGCGCCCGACGTGCAATGGGCGCTTCGGGGCGACCGCGGCATCACCTATTCGGCTTCGATGCCGTCGGGCTCGACGATGGTGCGCGGCACATGGTGGCCGGAGGATTATGCCGGCCCGCCGCTCGTCTCCTTCGGCGAGGAACTGGCGCAGGGTTTCGGCGTCGATGTCGGCGACACGATTTCGGTCAATGTGCTCGGCCGCGAGATGGAAGCGACGATCGCCAATACGCGCGAGATCGACTGGTCGACGCTCGGCATCAATTTCGTGCTGGTCTTCTCGCCCGGCGCGCTCTCGGCCGCGCCGCACACGGTTCTCGCCACCGTCGCGATGGAGGGCGGCAACGCGGCGGAGGAAGCGCTGGAGCGCGACGTGACCGCGCGCTTCCCCAACATCACCTCCGTCCGCGTCAAGGAAGCGCTGCAGGCCGTCAACAAGCTGCTCGAAGATTTCGCCATGGCGGTGCGCGCCACCGGCGCCGTCACGCTGGCAGCCGGCGTCCTCGTTCTCGCCGGTGCGATGGCCGCCGGTTTCTCGGCCCGCGTCCGCGACGCCGTCGTGCTGAAAGTGCTCGGCGCGACCACGGGGCGGATTCTCGGCATCTATGTCCGCGAATATGCGCTGCTCGGTTTCGCCACCGCGCTCGTCGCGGCGCTTGCGGGCACGGTCGCCGCCTTCTCGGTCATCACCTTCGTCATGGACATGCCGTGGCGCTTTCTGCCCGGCACGCTCGCCCTCACGGTCGTTGCCGCCGCCATCCTCACCGTCGCTCTCGGCCTGCTCGGCACCTGGCGGGCCCTCGCCGCCCCCGCCGCGCCGGTGCTCCGGGCGGATTAATAAACGCCCCCGGGGACAAGTTGCGGGACAAGCTGCGGGATAAACCCGGGGACAAGAGTGTTTGTGACAGTTTTTTGACAGTTCGATGACACAACCATCGTTTTCCGGCCGGACCGGGAAGGGCTAAGCCCCGGAAAGCGTTACCGTTTCTTGGTGCTAATCCCCGGTTTTGCTTGAATTCCGGCAGGTCGCAGCCGATATTGACGGCAGGCACACGCAGGAGGGTGCAGATACATGGCGAATTACGATCAGGAACGGCTCCACCAGGTCGAGCTCGGGCGGCGCGCCGACATGGCGATCGACCAGGGCCTTCGGAGCTATATGCTCAGCGTTTACAACTACATGGCGATGGCGCTGGCGTTGACCGGCCTTGTGGCGCTCGGCGCCTACAACATGGCTGTCGTCGAAACGCCGGCGGGCCTTGCCTTCAGCGAATTCGGACAGGCGATCTATGCGAGCCCGCTCAAATGGGTCGTCATGCTGGCGCCGCTCGGTTTCGTTTTCTTCCTGAGCTTCCGTATCCAGAAGATGAGCCTCACCGCCGCGCAAGCCACATTCTGGCTCTTTGCCGGCGTCATGGGCCTGTCGCTGTCGTCGATCTTCCTCGTCTACACGGGCGAGAGCATCACCACGACCTTCTTCGTGACGGCGGCCGCCTTCGGCTCGCTAAGCCTTTACGGCTACACGACAAAGCGCGATCTGACCGGCATGGGCTCGTTCCTGTTCATGGGCCTGATCGGCATCATCATCGCGATGGTCGTCAACATCTTCCTCGCCAGTTCGGCGCTCCAGTTCGCGATCTCGGTGATCGGCGTTCTGGTGTTCGCGGGCCTCACCGCCTACGACACGCAGCGCATCAAGGGCATGTATTACGAAGGCGACAGCGTTGCCGCCTCGGGCAAGAAAGCCGTGATGGGCGCGCTCTCGCTCTATCTCGACTTCATCAACATGTTCATGTTCCTGCTGCAGTTCCTCGGCAGCCAGCGCAACTAAGCTGCTGAAACATCGGTACAAAACAAAGCCCCGGCAGCGATGCCGGGGCTTTTCGTTTCTATGCGGATAGCGTCAGGCGTCGACAAGGCGCAGCGCGCGCTTGTCGAAGATCTTCAGCACCTGTCTGAGGTCGTGGCCGCGTTTCAGGATCAGGCCGGTTGCCGCCACCACCGCATAGGCGCCCTGTTTTCTGGCCAGCTTCGGCCGCTTTTCGATGCGATAGAGCGGCATTTCGCTCGCCCGGCGGAAAACCGAGAAGACGGCAACATCCTTGAACCCGCCCATCGCATAGTCGCGCCATTCGCCATCGGCGACCATGCGCCCATAGACGGAAAGGATCGCATCGAGTTCGTGGCGGTCGAAGAAGATTTCGGGCTCGCGTTGCCGTTTCTGAAGCGCGGCCGGTCTCACCAGCGTCAGCCCGCGGTCCGTTCCGGCGCTCGCGGCCGTGTAGTCGGGACTGTCGGTCATGCGGGCGTCGGGTCCTCCAAGAGGCGCAATCAGCAGGCTTCAAGCATGGCACAAGGCGCATTGCGACGTCATGCGATTGTTGCAATCGCCGCGGTTTTCTTGGGGTTTTTCGATGGTCGACATTAATTGTGAAACCACAATATTGCCTTTTTTCAGCCCTTGCGGGGCCACACTGGACCGTCAGATTAGCATTGTTGCCTCACTGGCCCGGTTCCTTGCGACGTTCCGGTTTCATCAGCCCCCCAGCCCCACCGGGATAGATTGGGGGAGCCGGGCCACCCCTTCCCCCACCCCCCGGGGGACATTCGAGAGCAACAGACGTCCCAAGAGCGAAAGCTCCAGCCGTCCGGGTTCCCCCTCCCGGACGGCAAGCTTTTGCGTGTGTGGCGTCACCGCGCTGAAAATGAAACATCTTTCACTTGAAGGGGTTGGCGGCCTGTCCTACACAGACTGCCTGCGTGGGAGGCAGGCGGCGTCCTGGCGATCGGGCGCCGCGCAACAAGCAAATGCCGCCTCGTTTCGCAGGGAACGGCGTTCGGGGAGAGGCGTCATCGTCCGGTCGAATATGGAAACGGCGGCTAAAGGTTCATCCGCGGGTGGCGAGGCGATGATCGTCATCGACGGGCTGACCAAGCATTTCGGGCCGTTCACGGCCGTCGACCGTATCGGCTTCTCGGTCGAAAAGGGCGAAGTTCTGGGCTTTCTGGGTCCGAACGGCGCCGGCAAATCCACCACCATGAAAATGATCACGGGCTTCCTCGCGCCGAGCGCGGGCAGCGCGCGCGTCTGCGGCCATGACATCGTGACCGATACGCTGGCCGCGCAACGCACCATCGGCTATCTGCCGGAAGGCGCGCCGGCCTATGGCGACATGACGCCGCGCGGTTTTCTGCGCTTTATCGCGCGTGTGCGCCGGCTTTCGGGCACGGATGCGGAAAAGGCCATCGATCGCGCGGTCGAGGCGACGGAGCTTGGCGGCGTTCTCGAGCAGCCGATCGACACGCTGTCGAAAGGTTTTCGCCGCCGTGTCGGTCTCGCGCAGTCGATCCTGCACGACCCGCCCGTTCTCATCATGGACGAGCCGACCGATGGCCTCGATCCCAATCAGAAATTCGAGGTGCGCAAGCTGATCGCCCGCATGTCGGCGGAGAAGGCGATCGTCATTTCGACGCATATCCTCGAAGAGGTCGACGCGATCTGCACTCGCGCGCTGATCATCGATCGCGGCCGGGTCGTTGCCGACGGCACGCCGGCGGCGCTGATGGCGCGCTCGCGCTATCACAATGCCGTGTCGCTGACGCTGAGCGGGCAGACGACGGTGCAGATGGCTGAAAAACTCAAGGCGCTCAACGGTATCGCGAGCATGGAGATCGCGCCGCGCGGCGCCGAGACGACGTTCACGCTCTTTCCGGTCAGTGCGCACGAGAGCGATGTGTTGCTGATCGATGCGGTGGCACGGCTGGCGCGCGACGAAAACTGGCCGGTGCGTGCGCTCTACGGCGAGCCGGGCCGTCTCGACGAGGTGTTCCGCAGCCTCACCCGTTCGGACACCGCCGCGACCGGTGGCGAGAGGGACGCGGCATGAACGAACTTCTCGCCGTCTTCCGCCGTGAACTCGGCGGCTATTTCGCGACGCCGCTCGCCTTCGTCTTCATCGTGATCTTCCTCTTCACGATGGGCGCCTTCACTTTCTATCTCGGCGGTTACTACGAAAGCGGACAGGCGGACCTCGCGATCTTTTTCAATTTTCATCCCTGGCTCTATCTCTTCCTGATCCCGGCGATCTCGATGCGCCTCTGGGCTGAAGAGCGCCGTACGGGATCGATCGAGCTTCTGCTGTCGCTGCCGGTTCCGCTCTGGGCAGCGGTTCTCGGCAAGTTCCTTGCGGCGTGGGTGTTCTCGGGGCTGGCGCTGGCGCTGACTTTTCCGATCTGGCTGACCGTCAATTATCTCGGCGATCCGGACAACGGCGTCATTCTGGCCGGCTATCTCGGCAGTTTCCTGATGGCTGGCGGTTATCTCGCCATCGGCTCCTGTCTTTCGGCTGTCACGCGCAACCAGGTGATTGCATTCGTCGTCTCGGTCGCGGTCTGTTTTCTGTTCACGGTTTCGGGCCTTCCCATCGTCATCGACTTCTTCTCGGGCTGGGCGCCGCAGCAGATTCTCAACACGATCGCGTCCTTCTCGTTTCTCACGCATTTCAACGCCATCACGCGCGGCGTCATCGATCTACGCGACATCGTCTACTTCACGACGCTGATCGGCGCCTGGCTGATCGCCTGCGGCATCGTCGTCGACATGAAGAAGGCGGGCTGAGGCGATGAACGCGCTATCCAACCAGCAGATCAGCCGTTCGGCCTACCGCATCATCATGCTGGTGCTGCTTGCGGTGCTTTTTCTCGCCGTCAATCTGTTCTCGAACATCGTCTTCCGTTCGGCGCGGATCGATCTCACCGAGAACAGGCTCTATACGCTGTCGGAAGGCACAGGCGAAGTCGTCGCGAAGATCGAGGAACCGATCACCCTGCGTTTCTTCTATTCCGAGCAGCTCGCCAACGACTATCCGCGCATTCGCACCTATGCCAGCCATGTTCGCGACCTGCTGGAGGAAATACGCAATCGCTCCGACGGCCAGTTGCGCCTCGAAGTGATCGAGCCAGAACCCTTCTCCGAGCAGGAAGACCTCGCCATGTCGCTCGGCCTCAAGGGCGCGCCGACGGCGCAAGGCGACATCATCTATTTCGGTCTGGTCGGCACCAACTCGGTCGACGGGCTCGAAGCCATTCCTTTCTTTACCGACGAGCGCGAACAATATCTCGAATACGATATCGCGCGCATGATCCAGAATCTCAGCCGGCCGGCGCGTCCGGTGCTCGGCATCGTCACCAACCTGCCGCTCGACACGGGCACGGGCGGACTGATGTCGGCGATGCGCGGCGAATCGCTGCCCTTCATGATCTATGAAGAGCTGCGCAACCGCTTTGAGCTCGAATATCTCGAACAGCAATTCAAGACCGTGCCGAGCAAGGTCGATGTGCTGATGATCGCGCATCCACGCGAGCTCGACGAGGCGACGCTTTATGCGGTCGATCAGTTCGTGATGCGCGGCGGGCGCGTGCTCGCCTTCATCGATCCGCATTCGGAGGTCAGTCTTACCGCCGGTCCGGACGGACAACCCATTCGCGGTTATACCGAATCCTCCAATCTCGAGCCGTTGCTGAAGAGCTGGGGTGTCAACTACGATCCGACCAAGATCGTCGGCGACCGGGGCATCGCGCAGCGCGTGCAGACGGGGCTCGATGCCCGCCGGCAGGAGAGCGACTACGTCATCTGGCTTGCCGTGCAGCGCGACAATGTCGATGCGGAAGACATTGTCACAGCGGATGTGATGCGGCTCAATCTCGGCACGGTCGGCGCGCTGGCTCCGTCGGCGGATGCGACGACGCAATTCACGCCGCTGGTGCGTTCGTCCGATGACGCACAACTCTACGATCTCGACTATGTGAAGTCGGGGCCGCGGCCCGACGACCTGCTGCGCCGCTTCGAGCCGACGGGCGAAAGCTATGTCATCGCGGCACGATTGTCCGGACCGGTCGCCAGCGCTTTCGATGGGCCACCCGACGCTGGCGCATCCGCCGATGAGGACGACAAGGGTTCGCGTTCTCCCGCCGATCCGGCTCCCCATCTCGCGCAATCCGAGGGCGATGCAAACATCATCCTTTTCGCCGACAGCGACATTTTCGATGATCGTTTCTGGGTGCAGACGCAGTCCTATCTCGGCGAACGCGTGGCGCAGCCCATTGCCGACAATGCCAGTTTCATCGTTTCGGCCATCGACAATCTGATGGGGTCGAACGAACTGATTTCGCTGCGCGCCCGCGCGAAGATCGACAGGCCCTTCACCGTGGTCGACGAGTTGCGGCGCACGGCCGAACGGCGCTTCCTCGCCGAGCAAGAGGCGCTCGAACGCCGTATCGCCGAAACGGAGCGCCGTCTGACCGAACTGCAAACGCAAGGGCCCGCCGACGCCGGCATGCCGGATGGCGCAGCCGCCGAGGCGCATGTCGAGAACGAAATCCAGGCCTTCCGGGCCGAACTTCTCGACAGCCGCAAGAAGCTGCGTGACGTGCAGCGCAATCTGCGCCGCGAGATCGACGGGCTAGGCGCGCGGCTTCGCTTTGTCAATGTCGGGCTCATCCCGTTGCTGATCGCGGTCGTTGCGATCGGCGCAGCGTTCGTGCGTTACCGGCGCCGCAAGGCGCGCGTCGAAAAGGGAGCCTGAGCCCATGCCCGCGGCGCTTCGATCGATCTGGGAGAACCGGCCACTGCGCAATCTTGCAGTGCTGGCGGCGGCCACCCTTGTTGCCGTCATCGCGGCGACCATCGCGGTCGTCACCGACCGCAGCAGCGTCGAGGCGAGCTTCACCCCGCATCCGCTGTTCGAGGGCCTCGACACCCAGCTCGACCAGGTGGACCGCATCGTCTACACCGCGAGCCAGGGCATGCGCGGCGAGGTTCGCATCGCGATGTCGCGCGGGCCGGACGGCGTCTGGGGCGCGGAAGTGCGCGGCGGTTATCCGGTCAATGCCGAACTCGTCAAGAAGACCCTGCTCGGGATCGGCGAGTTGGAGGCTTATGAGCCGCGCACCTCAAGCCCCGACTGGCATCGCAACCTCGGTCTGCTGGCGCCCGAAGATATCGGCTCGGCGGTCAGGATCGAACTTTTCCGCGGCAATGAACGGATGGCGGGCCTGCTGGCGGGCAAGGTGCCGGAGCGCGCCGTCGATGTGCGCGGTGAGGGTCTTATCTATGTGCGGCGCGATGGAGAGGATCAGTCCTGGCTGGCGCGCGGCCGCCTGCCGCTGCACAAGACCGTTGCCGAGTGGCTCGATCCGGTATTTGTCGATATTCCGCGCGAGGAGCTGGCGCGCGTGACGCTCTGGGGCGGTACCGACAATCCGGTCATCATCGAACGCGCTTCAAAGGAAGAGAGCGACTTTGCCATCGTCAACATGCCGGCGGGACGGGCAACGCGCGGCGCGCCGGTCGTCAACGGCGTTGCGACCGCGCTTGCCGGCAAGAGCTTCGACGATGTCGCCCCCGCCGACACGCTCGATCTGCCCGAGAATACACCGACGGTTTTCTTCGATACGTTCGACGGTGTGCGCCTGACCATGAGCATGGGCGGGCAGGGCGGTGCGCTGTGGGCGAAGTTCTCGGCGGAAGTCGATCCGGCGCTTGCCGCCGACGGCGCCGATAGCGAGGCCGCGCAGGCAAGGGCCGACGCCCTCAATGCGCGGCTCGGCGCCTGGGTCTACAAGTTGCCGCAGGATGTCGGCGGGCAGTTCACGCAGACGATGGATCTGCTGACCCGCGAGGCCGGCCCGGCCGACCTCTAAGGCGCGTCCGGTCCCGCGGCGAGGTCGATGCGCGCCGCGCCGAGAATGGGTCCGCCGTCGCGCATCTGCAGCAGCGCCACACAGCCCTCATAGCCCTGCATCAGCATTTCCGTTTTCGGCAGCGTCACCGTCGTGGCGCTTCCCTCCCACATACCGACCGGCATCAATCCGCGCACCGCATGTGTGTAGGTCATGGTCTTGCCGCGGTTCTCGCCGCGCCGTATTTCGACGGATTCCTCTTTTGCATAACGCACCAGCCAAAGTGTGGCGGCGCGCTCCGGCGCAGCGCCCGCGCCGACATGGAGTGTCAGGGTCGCGCCGTCGTCGGTGAAATGCAGCGGAACCGGCAGCGGCGTCGCGCTTTGCTTCGCGATATGTTGCTCGATTGCGGCGCGCCGGCTGCCGACGCCTTCGGCGATGCCGTCGACAACGATCTGCGGTGTATAGACACCGGAAAGATCGAGCGCTCTGGCATAGGCGCGTTGCCGTTTCGTGAAGGCGGGGCTTGCCAGCGTGTCTTTCCAGCCGAGGAAGTCCCAATAATCGACCGCGAAGGAAAGCGCGATCACGTCGTCGCGCCCGGCGAGTTCGCGCAGATAGGCGTCGGCTTTGGGGCAGGACGAGCAGCCCTGGCTCGTGAAAAGTTCCACCACCACCGGGCGCGTGTCGGCGCGGGCGGCGGATGCGAGCGACAGGCCGAGCGTGAGGGCCATGACGAGACGCAACAGCATGGGCGGTTCTCTCCTTTGGCCTCAAGGATAGGTCGGGCTTTCGTACACAGGCGAGTCACGATGCGGTGAAGCAACAAAAAAGGGCGCTCCGAAGAGCGCCCTTTCCGCTGCGTCTTCCAAAAGCTAAGCCGCGAGGTTCCGCAAGACGTAGGGCAGGATGCCGCCGTTTTCGTAATACTCGACCTCGTCCTGCGTATCGATGCGGCAGAGAAGCTCGATCGCCTGCTTCGCCCCGTCCTTGAAGGCGATGACCGCCTTCACCCTGGTGCGCGGCCTCACATGGGCAAGGCCTTCGATCGAGACGGTTTCAGAACCGTCGAGACCGAGCGATTGCCAGCTCATGTCGCCGATGAACTGCAGCGGCGCGACGCCCATGCCGACCAGATTCGAACGATGGATGCGCTCGAAGCTCTGGGCAATGACGGCCTTGACGCCAAGCAGCATCGTGCCTTTCGCCGCCCAGTCGCGGCTTGAGCCGGTGCCGTATTCCTTGCCGGCGAAAATGACGAGCGGTGTGCCGCGGCGCTTGTACTCCATCGCCGCGTCGTAGATCGGCATCTCGGTGCCTTCGGGTTGCAGCTTCGTCAGCCCGCCTTCGATGCCCTTCAGCATCTGGTTCTTGATGCGGATGTTGGCAAAGGTTCCGCGCATCATCACTTCGTGATTGCCGCGCCGGGCGCCGTAGGAATTGAAATCCTGCGCACCGACCTGTTTGGAGTTCAGGTAGGCGCCGGCCGGGCTCTTCACCTTGATATTGCCGGCGGGCGAGATGTGGTCGGTGGTGATCGAGTCGGCGAAGAGGCCGAGGATCCGTGCATCCGTCACATCGGACAGCGGCGCGGGTTCGGGCTGCAGGCCGACGAAGTAGGGCGGGTTCTGCACATAGGTCGAACCGCCATCCCAGTCATAGGTCAGGCCGCCCGTCACCTTGATACTCTGCCAGTCCGCGTCGCCGTCGAAGACATTGGCGTAGCGCTTGCGGAACATGTCGCGTGTCACGCAGGTGCGCACCGTTTCGGCGACGTCCTTTGCCGATGGCCAGATGTCTTTCAGGTAGACCGGCTGTCCGTCCGAGCCGGTGCCGAGCGGTTCGGTTGTCAGGTCGATCTGCGTCGACCCGGCCAGCGCATAGGCGACGACCAGCGGCGGCGAGGCGAGATAGTTCGCCTTGACGTCCGGCGAGACGCGGCCCTCGAAGTTGCGGTTGCCCGACAGCACCGAGGACGCCACCAGATCGTGCGTCGCGATCGCCTGGCTGATCTCGACGGGCAGCGGACCGGAATTGCCGATGCAGGTCGTGCAGCCATAGCCGACGAGATCGAAGCCCATCGCATTGAGGTCGTCCTGCAGGCCCGACTTGGTCAGGTAGTCGGTGACGACTTGCGAGCCGGGCGCCAGAGATGTCTTCACCCAGGGCTTCACCTTGAGGCCTTTCTTGCGCGCATTGCGGGCAACGAGGCCGGCGGCGACCAGCACACTCGGGTTCGAGGTGTTGGTGCAGGAGGTGATGGCGGCGATGACGACGTCGCCGTGACCGAGATCGAAGTCGCGGCCCTCGACCGGCACGCGCGCCTTTGATTGGCCGGGCTTGCCGAACTCGCCGCCGAGCGCGCCGAGGAAGTTGGTCTTGACGTCGGTCAATGAGACCCGGTCCTGCGGCCGCTTCGGACCGGCAAGGCTCGGTACGACGGTCGACAAGTCGAGCGCCAGCGTGTCGGTGAAGACGGGTTCGGCCATGCCTTTTTCGCGGAACATGCCCTGCGCCTTCGCGTAAGCCTCGACCAGCGCGACGCGCTCTTCCGAACGGCCCGTAGCGCGCAGATATTTCAGCGTTTCGCCATCGACCGGGAAGAAGCCGCAGGTGGCGCCATATTCGGGGGCCATGTTCGCGATGGTGGCGCGGTCCTCGAGCGCGAGATGGTCGAGGCCCGGTCCGTAATATTCGACGAACTTGCCGACCACGCCCTTCTTGCGCAGCATCTCGGTGACGGTCAGCACCATGTCGGTCGCGGTCACGCCATCGTTCAGCTTGCCGGTCAGGCGGAAGCCGACAACTTCGGGAATCAGCATGGATACGGGCTGGCCGAGCATCGCGGCTTCGGCCTCGATGCCGCCGACGCCCCAGCCGAGAACGGCAAGGCCGTTGACCATCGTGGTGTGGCTGTCGGTGCCGACGCAGGTGTCGGGATAGGCGATCTCTTCCTTGCCGTCCTTCTTCGTCCAGACGGTCTGCGCCAGATATTCGAGATTAACCTGATGGCAGATGCCGGTTCCCGGTGGCACGACACGGAAATTGTCGAAGGCCTTGGAGCCCCAGCGCAGGAACTCGTAGCGCTCGCGGTTGCGCTGATACTCGATGTCGGTGTTTTCCTTGAAGGCGGTCGGTGTGCCGAACTTGTCGACCATCACCGAATGGTCGATCACGAGATCGACCGGCACCAGCGGATTGATCTTCTTCGGGTTGCCGCCGAGGTTCTTCACCGCATCGCGCATCGCCGCGAGATCGACGACGGCGGGCACGCCGGTGAAATCCTGCATCAGCACGCGCGCCGGGCGATAGGCGATTTCACGGTCGGATGTGCGCGTTTTCAGCCATGTCTTCACGGCCTTGACGTCGTCTGCCGTCACCGTGCGGCCGTCCTCGAAGCGCAGCAGGTTCTCGAGCAGCACCTTCATCGAGAAGGGCAGCCGCGAAATGCCGTCGAGGCCGCTTTTCTCGGCATGGGGCAGGCTGAAATAGGTGTAGCTGCGCTTGCCGACCTTCAGCACCCTGCGCGCGCTGAAGCTGTTGCCGGGCACGGACTTTTTCGCGGCGGGTTTTTTTGGCGCGGTTTTTTTCGCGACGGCCTTTTTCGGAGCCGCCTTTTTCGGAGCCGCCTTTTTCGATACGGCTTTCTTCGCCGGCTTCGCCTTGGCGACGGCCTTCTTTTTTGGCGCGATTTTCTTCGGTGCGGGTTTCGCCTTCGCAGCGGTCTTTTTCTTCGGCGTCACCTTCTTGACGGTCTTCTTGGCGGCGCGCTTTGCCTTCTGCGCCAGCTTGCGCGTCGCGGGTGTCGCTTTCTTCACGGCCTTGCGCGCCGTCTTGACAGCTTTCTTCGCGGCCTTTTTCGGTGCCGCTTTCCTGACTTTTGCGGCTTTCTTTATGGCTTTTTTGGGCGTCGCCTTCCTTGCGGCCGGCTTCTTTTTCTTCGGCGCTGCTTTTTTGGGTGCCGGCTTTTTGGCGGCTACCTTTTTCACGGGCTTTTTCGCCGGCGCTTTTTTCTTCGCCTTTGCTTTTGCCTTGGGGGTCTTGGGAGATTTCGCCGAAGCCTTTTTCGCCATCTGTTCTGGTCCTCGATGCTGCGCCGGTTCAGGCGGGAAAAGGGTGGGGGTGCTGGCGCCGTCCACGCGGGAAATCCACGCGTGCGCCAAAACCGATTTCGCCGCCGCTTTTGTGCCTGGAACCTATATGCTTGTCGCGGCGGACTATAATGACTTTCATCCGGATTGACCATGCTCGGCCGTGTGCCTAAGCCATGATAACCGGCATTGAAACAGATCAGCGAGAGGGCGTGCGTGGCAGAGGTCATCGTCGAAAAAAGCGGTCCGGTGACGACCGTGATCCTCAACCGTCCTCATGCGAAGAACGCAGTCGATCGCGCGGCGGCCGAGCGGCTTGCCGCCGCCTTTCTCGACTTCGAGCGGGACGAGACGGCGCTTGTCGCTGTGTTTTGCGGCGCGGAGCAAACCTTCTGCGCTGGCGCCGATCTCAAGGCCGTCTCGACGGGGGGCGGCAATCGTATTGTGCCGCCCGCGACCGGCGCCGATTTCAGGCGTCTTGCCGATGACGGCCCGATGGGCCCGTCGCGAATGATTCTCAACAAGCCGGTTATCGGTGCCATCGCTGGCCATGCGGTCGCGGGCGGACTGGAACTCGCGCTCTGGTGCGACATGCGCGTCGTCGAGGAAGATGCGGTGATGGGCGTCTTCTGCCGCCGCTGGGGTGTGCCGCTGATCGATGGCGGGACGATCCGTCTGCCGCGCCTGATCGGGCATGCCCGCGCGATGGACCTGATCCTGACGGGACGCGGTGTCGGCGCCGAGGAAGCGTTGCAGATGGGGCTTGCCAATCGTGTCGTGCCGAAAGGCGGTGGCCGTGAGGAAGCCGAACGTCTGGCGCTGGAGATTTCGCGCTTCCCGCAGCTCTGCCTGCGCAATGACCGCATGTCGGCCTATGAGCAATGGGACCTTCCCTACGATCTCGCCTTTGCCAACGAGTTCGAGCACGGGCGCAAGGTTCTGGCGTCCGGCGAAACGCAAAAAGGAGCGGCCCGTTTCGCGGCCGGCAAGGGACGGGGCGGCAGTTTTGACGACATCTGACCTGCGGCTCTCGGCGTCGAACCTCGCTTGCGTGCGGGGTGGCCGGATCGTTTTCGAGGGCCTTTCCTTTTCGGTCGCGGCGGGTGCGGCGTTGGTGCTGACCGGTCCCAACGGCAGCGGCAAGTCGAGCCTGCTCCGGCAGATCGCTGGCCTTCTCGAAAGCGCCGACGGCGCACTGCTGTTCGAGGGTGGCGATCCGGAGCTGACTCTTGCCGAGCAGGCGCATTATCTCGGCCATCTCGATGCATTGAAGCCGGCCATGACGGTTGCCGAGACCTTGCGCTTCTGGGCGGCATGGCTGGGGGCCGATGCAGCTGCGAAGGTTCCGGATGCTCTCGAGAGCATGGGGCTGGCGCCGCTTGCCGACCTTCCGGTCGGCTATCTGTCGGCCGGACAGAAACGGCGGCTGGCGCTGGCGCGCTTCATCGCGGCGCCGCGTCCGATCTGGCTGCTCGACGAACCGACGGTTGCGCTCGACGCCGCTAGCATCGGACGGCTCGGCGCCGTCATGCAGGCGCATCTTGCCGGCGGCGGCATCATTGTCGGCGCGACGCATCTCGATCTCGGGCTTGCCGGGGCGCAGACGCTGCGTCTTGGCGCGGAGGCGGCTGCATGACCCGCGCTTTTTTTGCCCTGATCGGTCGCGACCTCCGGCTCGCCGCGCGTATCGGCGGCGGTGGCGGCATGGCGGTGTTCTTTTTCCTGGTCGTCGTTGCGGTGGTCCCGCTCGGTGTCGGCCCCGATCTCAATCTCCTGGGGCGGATCGCGCCGGGCATGTTGTGGGTGGCGCTGCTTCTCTCCTCGCTGCTGACGCTCGACCGGCTTTTCCAGGCGGATTATGAGGATGGTTCGCTCGACCTTCTGGCGATGGGCCGGCTGCCGCTGGAGTTCGTCGCCGCCGCCAAGGCGGCCGGCCACTTTCTGACGACCGGATTGCCGCTTGTCGTCGCGGCGCCGCTGCTGGGGTTGATGCTCAATCTGGATGTGGCGGCGTTTCCGGCACTGATGCTGGCGATGCTTGCCGGTGCGCCTGCCTTGAGTTTTCTCGGCATCATCGGTGCCGGCCTGACGGTCGGCATCCGGCGCGGCGGGTTGCTCGCCTCGCTGCTGGTGCTGCCTTTCTATATCCCCGTGCTGATTTTCGGCGTAAGCGCGGCGCGGGCAGCGCTTTCCGGCTTCCCGGACGGCGTTGCCGGGCAGAGCCTCGCGCTGCTTGGGGCCGTCACGCTGGCGAGCTTCGTTCTCGGACCGGTCGCGGCGGCGGCTGCGCTGCGCGTCAATCTCCGCTGATGCGCGGCAAAATGGCAGGCGGCCGTGCCTTGCCCTCCCTGCAGGCAACACGCTAAATGAGCCCCATGACAAGCCTTTCGGCCTCGCAACGGCTTCAGGCCTTCGCCAATCCGGCGCGCTTCATGGCGCTGTCGGCGCGGCTGCTTGCGCCATTATGGGCGATTTCGCTCGGGCTTCTCGGTGTCGGTCTCTACTACGCGCTCGTCGCCTCGCCGCCGGACTACCAGCAGGGCGAAACGGTGCGCATCATGTATGTGCATGTGCCGGCCGCGTGGCTCGCGATGTTCGGCTATTCGCTGATGGCGGGCGCGTCCGCCGTGGCGCTGATCCTTCGTCATCCGCTGGCCGATCTTTGTGCGAAATCCGCGGCGCCCATCGGCGCCGCCTTCACTTTTCTCGCACTGGTCACCGGCGCGTTGTGGGGCAAGCCGATGTGGGGCGCCTGGTGGGTCTGGGACGCGCGGCTGACATCGGTGCTGATCCTGTTTTTTCTCTATCTCGGCTACATGGCGCTCTGGGCCGCCATCGAGGAGCCGGCGCGTGCCGCGCGCGCGGCCGCGGTGCTGGCACTGGTCGGCGCGATCAATGTGCCGATCATTCGCTATTCGGTCGTCTGGTGGAACACGTTGCATCAGCCGGCGTCGGTATTTCGCATGGACGGGCCGACGATAGCTCCGGAGATGCTTCTACCGCTGGCGCTGATGGCGCTCGGTTTCACGTTTCTCTTCGTGACGCTGCTGCTTGTGCGCATGCGAGCGGAGATTTTGCGTCACCGTGCGCGCGCTTTGCGGCTGGCGCGTACAAACGCAGACGCCGAGGATTGAACCGTGGAAGAGTTTTTCCATATGGGCGGCTACGCGGCCTATGTCTGGCCGGTCTACGCACTCAGTATCGTCGTGCCGCTGGCGCTCGCAATCCACAGCATTGCCGACTACCGGCGGCAGGCGCGGCTCGTCGAGGCGCTTGAACGCGAGGCCGGTGGGCGCGTTCGCCGCGCCGCGCGTTCGGAACAGAACCAGTGAAAGTGCCGTTCAGATTTGCGGCACTGGTGCCGGTCGTCATCTTTCTGCTGCTTGCCGGATTTTTTTTCGTCGCGATCTATCGCGGCGATCCCTCGCGCGTTCCCTCGGCGCTGATCGGGCGCTATGTGCCCGAATTCGAGCTTCCGCCGGTTCCGGGGCTCGACATGCCGGGTCTCGCTACCGCGGATTTCGGCACGGGTACGCCGGTCATCGTCAATGTCTGGGGCTCGTGGTGCATTCCCTGCCGCACCGAGATGCCGCTGCTGGTCGAACTTCGGCGGCTCGCCGATGTGCCGCTCTATGGCATCAACTACAAGGACGATCCCGCCGCTGCACGACGATTTCTCGCCGAATTCGGCAATCCGTTCGATCGCATCGGCCGCGATGCGGCGGGGCGGGCGTCGATCGAATGGGGAGTTTACGGCGTGCCGGAGACCTATGTCGTCGACGGCAACGGACGCATCGCGCTCAAGCATGTCGGCGAAGTGACGCCTGAGGCGATCGCCGAGGAGATATTACCTGCGTTGCGGGCGGCGCGGCATGCCACGCCGCCCGGCAACTGAGGGTCAGCTCTTCTTGCGGCGGGCTGCCGGCTTCTTTGCCGCCGTCTTCCGGGCGGGCTTGCGGACGGCGCGCTTTGCCGGCTTCTTCGGTTCCACGTCTTCCGCCTTCATATCTTCGATGGCGCTGTTGAGATGGCCGAGCGCTTTCATCAAATCCGACTGCACCGATTTCGGCAGCGCCTCGAGCAGCGCTCGTTCCGCGGCGAGCGCCTTCGGCATCGCGCCTTTCAGCGCCCTTCGGCCGGCGGCGGTCAGGCGGACGGCGTTGGCGCGCGCGTCCTCGGCGGTGCGGCGACGGGCGAGAAGACCGTTCTTGATCATGCGGCTGATCATGTCGGCCAGCGTCGAGCGGTCGATGCCGGTACGGTTGACGAGATCGGTCTGGCTCAGCCCTTCTTCTTCCTCGACGGCGAACAGTACGATGAACTGCCGCGGTGTGAGCGCATTGCCGCCCATCTGCTGAACGAACTGATCGTAAGCGAATTGCTGCGCACGACGCAGCAGATGGCTCAACGAGCTTTCGAGATCGAAACTTCCGGTCGACTTTCTGGCTGCCATTCGTCTGTCCTCTGGTGTCTTGTGGCGTTATTCGATACGCGTGTATCCGAATATCGGGGGGTGAATTTCGCGGGTTCTTGTCCTTGCGGGATATTCTTCCGGGCGGGATGTTTCGGGTTGGACGGGTTTCCCGCCGCATGGAGAAAACGGAACGGGCGCTTCGCCGGTTGCGTTGTGGCATTGCCGGGGACGCCGCACTATCTTCATATGCACCCGCAAGGCCCCATCTTGCAAGAGGAACCGGGCCATGGAAAAAGAAGAAAATTCAAAAACGGCGATAGGTCTGTGCGCGGACGGTCGGCGCCGTATCTGGACCGGCAGAACGTCAAGTTTCGAAAATTTTCCACCCGTTCGGGGGGTGGGCACGGCGGGGCTTACTTCCGTAGGCGGATCAAAGAGTTGAGATATGACGAATTTGACGAAAATGGGCGGCTCGGGCAGCGTTCCGGCGCCGCGAGAGCCCGGCGCCGAACATGATCCGGCCTTCAGCCGCCGCGTGCCAACGGGAGACAATCTGCCGCGCGATATCTGCGACCGCTGCGGCTTCATTCACTATGTGAACCCGAAGGTTGTGGTCGGCTCGGTCGTTTCGTTCGAAGGTCGCGTCCTGATGTGCCGCCGCGCCATCGAACCACGCAAGGGCTTTTGGACATTGCCTGCCGGCTTTATGGAACAAGGTGAAACAGCGGAGGAGGGCGCGCGGCGCGAGGCGCGGGAAGAAGCCAATGCGGAGATCGTGCTGAAGGATTTGCTCGCCGTCTATTCGATTCCGCGCATCGCGCAGGTGCAGCTGATGTACCGGGCCGAGCTCGCAGAGCCGTCCTTTTCGGCGGGCGACGAAAGTCTGGAGGTCGCACTCTTTTCCTGGGACGAAATTCCGTGGGAGGAGCTTGCTTTCCCCAGCGTCCACTGGGCGTTGACGCAGTATCGTTCGGTCGAGGGGCAAGGGGCGATTGTGCCCTTCTCCAATCCGGAAGGCGAAACGGGAAATCTGTTTCCGCGGCGGCCCCGCTAGCACTGTGGCGCCATTCGCGGCATTCTCTCGCCATAAAAGGGGCGCAGACACGGGATCGGGGCATGGCTGAAGCGGTGGGGACGGATAGCGGGCGCATGACGCGTGAGGAGCGGCGGGTGATCTTCGCCTCATCGCTCGGCACCGTGTTCGAGTGGTACGATTTCTACCTCTACGGCTCGCTCGCCGCGATCATCTCGGTGCAGTTCTTTTCGGGCGTCAATCCGACGGCCGGCTTTATTTTCGCTCTGCTCGCTTTCGCCGCCGGCTTTGCCGTCAGGCCCTTCGGCGCCATTTTCTTCGGGCGCCTGGGGGATCTCGTCGGCCGGAAATACACATTTCTCGTCACCATCGCGATCATGGGCGTTGCGACGTTCATTGTCGGCCTGCTGCCCAACTATGCGACGATCGGCTTTGCCGCGCCGGCTATTCTGATCGGACTGCGCTTGCTGCAGGGGCTGGCGCTTGGCGGCGAATATGGCGGCGCGGCGATCTATGTCGCCGAGCATGCCCCGCATGCGAAGCGCGGCAGCTATACGGCATGGATCCAGACGACGGCGACGCTCGGGCTCTTTCTGTCGCTGCTCGTCATCCTCACCTGCCGGTTGTCGATGGACAAGGAGAGCTTCGAAAGCTGGGGCTGGCGCATTCCGTTCCTGCTGTCGATCGTGCTTCTCGGCATTTCGGTCTGGATCCGGCTGAAACTCAACGAGTCGCCGCTTTTCCAGAAGATGAAGGAAGAAGGCACGCTGTCAAAAGCGCCGCTGACGGAGAGCTTCGGCGAGTGGCGCAACCTCAGGATCGTGCTGATCGCGCTGATCGGGTTGACTGCCGGGCAGGCGGTCGTCTGGTACACAGGCCAGTTCTATGCGCTGTTCTTCCTGACGCAGGTGCTGAAGGTCGAGGGACAGACCGCCAACATCCTGATCGGCGTGGCGCTGCTGCTCGGCGTGCCGTTCTTCGTCATCTTCGGCGCGCTGTCCGATCGCATCGGCCGCAAGCCGATCATCATGGCGGGCTGCCTGCTTGCCGCGCTCACCTACTTTCCGCTCTTTTCGGCACTGACATATTTCGCCAATCCGGCGCTTCAGGAAGCTCAACGCGTGTCGCCGGTCGTTGCCGTCGCCGATGTGCGCGAATGTTCGTTCCAGTTCAATCCGGTCGGAACCGCCGCCTTCACGAGCTCCTGCGACGTCGCGAAAAGCGCGCTGGCCCGGCGCGGCATACCCTACAGCAACAGACGCGCCGAGGCGGGAGCGACGGCCTATATCGCGGTCGGCGACATCCACGTCGCCTCGTTCGATGCGACTGGCGACGAAGACGGCTCGGCCCGCGCGGCGTTCGATGCCGCATTGTCGGATGCGCTGGCGCAAGCCGGCTATCCGGCATCCGCTGATCCCGCGGCCATCAACACGCCGATGGTCGTTCTGGTTCTCTTCGTGCTCGTTCTCTATGTGACAATGGTCTACGGCCCCATCGCCGCGATGCTGGTGGAGCTCTTCCCGACGCGCATCCGCTACACGTCGTTGTCGCTGCCCTATCACATCGGCAATGGATGGTTCGGTGGTTTCCTGCCGACGGTTGCCTTCGCCATCGTCGCGGCGAGCGGCAACATCTATTCCGGGCTCTGGTATCCGGTCATCATCGCTGCGATCACATTCGTCGTCGGCATGATCTTCGTGCCGGAAACGAAGGACCGCAGCATTCACTTCTAAGGAAAGTTATTCGGCGGGCTGCGTGTCGATGTCGCGCCCGCGCGCGTATTTGGTCAGTACCGGAATCTGCGCCATGCCGAAGACGAGGGTCATCGGCATCACGCCGAACAGCTTGAAGCTGACCCAGAAGTCGGTGGAGAAGTTTCGCCAAACCACTTCGTTGACCAGTCCGAGGAAAATGAAGAAAAGCCCCCAGCGCACCGTTAATACCATCCAGCCCTTGTCGGTGAGGTCGAAGGCGCCATCGAAGAGCTGTTTCATCACCGGCCTGCCCATTGCGGCGGCACCGAGCAAGGCGGCCGCGAACAGCGCGTTGACGATGGTCGGCTTCAGCTTGATGAACTCGTCGTCCTGCAGCCACAGCGTCAGGGCACCGAACACCATAATGAAGATGCCCGAGACGAGTGGCATCGTCGGCACCTTGCGGAACTTCGCGTAGGAATAGGAGAGCGAGACCACGGTCGCGACCATGAAGGCGCCGGTCGCATAGAATATATTCTGCGCTTCCGGATTGCCGAAGAACCGGTCGGCCTGGGCATTCATCACGAAGAACACCACCAGCGGCCCGAGCTCGATCGCCATGCGGGTCCATTGCGAGGCCGACATGCCGGCATGTGTCTTGTCGGGGCTGGTATCGCTCATCTTCCGTCCGTTCGTGGCCGTATCAGGCTGATGATTTCATTTACGCATGAGAAGCGCCGCTGGATCAACTTGCGCCGGTGATTGCCTTTGCAAAGGCCTCGGCGTTGAAGTCCTGCAGGTCGTCGACCCCCTCGCCGATGCCAACCAGATGCACGGGCAGGCCGAAGCGTTTCGCGATGGCGACCAGGATGCCGCCGCGCGCCGTGCCGTCGAGCTTGGTCATCACGAGGCCGGTGACGCCCGCCGTCTTGCCGAATATCTCGACCTGGTTGAGTGCGTTCTGCCCGGTCGTCGCGTCGAGCACCAGCAGGGTTGCATGCGGCGCTTCGGGGTCGAGCTTGCGCATCACGCGGATCACCTTTTCGAGCTCGGCCATCAGGTCGGCCTTGTTCTGCAGGCGTCCGGCCGTGTCGATCATCACCACGTCGGTGCCTTCCTCTTTCGCGCGGGCCAGCGCTTCGTAGGCCAAGCCCGCCGCGTCGCCGCCGATCTTCGTCGAACAGACCGGCGCGCCGATGCGCGTTCCCCAGACTTTCAATTGTTCGACGGCGGCGGCGCGGAAGGTGTCGCCCGCCGCCAGCATCACCGATTTGCCCTCGGTTTTCAGCTTTGCTCCGATCTTGCCGATGGTTGTCGTCTTGCCGGCGCCGTTGACACCCGCCATCAGGATCACGAAGGGCTTCTTCGTCGCGTCGATTGCGAGCGGCTTCTCGACCGGCCTCAGCACCTCCGCGATTTCATCGGCGACGATGCGACGGATTTCCTCCGGTGTGATTTCCTTGTCGTGACGATCCTTGCCCACGGCCTCCGCGATGGCGGCTGCCGCGTCGAGGCCGAGATCGGCGGCGATCAGTAATTCCTCGAGTTCGTCCAACGTCGCCGCGTCGAGCTTTCTTTTCGTGAAGATGCCCGTGATGCCGTCGGAGAGCGTTCGCGTCGAGCGCGCGAGGCCTTCCTTCATGCGGCGGAAAAGGGACTTCTTCTTTTCGCCTGTCTCTGTGCCGGTGTCGCTTTCGCTCATGCGGGATCGCTCATGCTGTCTGGAAGCAGGACGCGAGGTTGCGCCTGATGCGCGCCAACGGCGCTTCGCCTTGCGGCGGGAACTCGAATTTTTGTCCGGTCATCGTCTCGAAGGCGCGAATATAGACCGCCGCCGTCTCAAGGACGAGGTCTTCCGGAATTTCCGGAATTGCATCCTTGTAAGGGTCGCAGCGCGCGGCAACCCAGTTGCGCACGAAATCCTTGTCGAAACTTTCCGGCGGTTCGCCGGCCGCCAGCCGCGCTTCATAACTTCTGGCGAGCCAGTAGCGGCTGCTGTCGGGCGTGTGGATTTCATCGGCGAGCACGATGCGGCCCTCGCCATCGGTGCCGAACTCATACTTGGTATCGACCAGGAGCAGCCCGCGCTTCGCCGCGATTTCACGGCCCCGCGCGAACAGCGCCAGCGCATAGGCCGACAGCGTCTCCCACTGGGCTGCCGTCAGCAGGTCCTGACCGATGATCTCGGCGGGCGTCAGCGGCTCGTCATGCGCGCCGTCGAAGGCCTTGCTGGTCGGCGTGATGATCGTCCGCGGAAGTTTCGTATTGGCGCGCAGCCCGTCCGGCAACGTCACGCCATACATTTCCCGCTTGCCCGCCTTGTAGAGCGTAAGGATCGAGGTTGCGGTGCTGCCGGCCAGATAGTCGCGCACGACAATCTCGACAGGGAGAATGTTCAGACGTTTGCCGATCACGACATTCGGGTCGGGATAGTCGAGCACGTGATTGGGGCAGATGTCGGCGGTCGCCTCGAACCAGAAGCGCGCGGTCTGCGTCAGCACCTGGCCCTTGTAGGGAATGGCCGCCAGAATTCGGTCGAAGGCGCTCAGGCGGTCGCTGGCGACAATGATCCGCCGTCCGTCGGGCAGGTCGTAATTGTCGCGCACCTTGCCGCGATAATGGTTCGGCAGTTCAGGGATCGTTGCGTCGGCCAATACCTGATCCGCCGCGCCCCGCGCTCTCAATGTCTCGATGTCCATGGTTCTTCTTTCGCCGCGACGGCGCTCACGCCGCGCGCAGTCCTTCAAAGCTTTGTCCGTCATGGGCGGCGAGGCGCAGCGGCAGTATCTCGCCGGCGGTGGCCGCGCTGTCGGCGAGGCGCACCGGCGTGAACTGATGCGTACGGCCGGTCGTCGGCGTCTCCATCAGCACCGGCTTCGTCGCGCCGAGTCCGGTGTCAAGATGCGCGCGGACGCGGGCGGCGCCCTTCGTCCGAAGTGCTTCAGCGCGGGCCTTTGCTGTTTCGCGTGCGATCTGCGGCATTTTCGCGGCCGGTGTGCCGGGGCGCGGGCTGAACGGGAAGACGTGCAGCCAGGTCAGGCCGCATTCGTCGACGAGGCGCATCGTGTTCGCAAACATCTCATCGGTTTCGGTCGGAAAGCCGGCGATGAAATCGGCGCCGAAGACGATGTCGGGGCGCAGGCGGCGCGCCTCCGCGCAGAAGCGGATCGAATCCTCGCGCAAGTGACGACGCTTCATCCGCTTCAGGATCATGTCGTCGCCCGATTGCAGCGAAAGATGCAGATGCGGCATCAGCCGTTCTTCCTCGGCGATCAGCCGCATCAGGTCGTCGTCGGCCTCGATCGAGTCGATCGAGGAAAGCCGCAACCGTTCGAGTTCCGGCACCAGCTTCAGGATGCGTCGTGCCAGATTGCCGAGGCTCGGGCGGCCGGGCAGGTCGCCGCCATAGGAGGTGATGTCGACGCCGGTCAGCACCACCTCGCGGTAGCCGTTCTCGACGAGCTTCCTGACTTCGGCGACGATCTCGCCCGCGGCGACGCTGCGCGAGGGACCGCGGCCGTAAGGGATGATGCAGAAAGTGCAGCGATGGTCGCAGCCGTTCTGCACCTGCACGAAGGCGCGCGCCCGGCCTTCAAGCCCGCCGATCAGATGTCCGGCGGTTTCGGTCACCGACATGATGTCGTTGACGCGCACGCGCTCGTTCGCATGCAGCGCCAGCGCCGGTTGCCAGCTTGCCGCCTTCATCTTCTCTTCGTTGCCGATCACGAGATCGACCTCGGGCATTTCGGCGAATTGATCCGGGTTCACCTGCGCCGCGCAGCCGGTGACGATGATGCGCGCTTCGGGGTTTTCGCGACGTGCCTTGCGGATCGCCTGCCTTGCCTGCCGCTCGGCCTCGGCCGTCACCGCGCAGGTGTTGAAGACGATGGCGTCTTCCAGCCCGGCCGCGTCGACATGTCCGCGCATCACTTCCGACTCGTAAGCATTGAGGCGGCAGCCGAAAGTGACGATGTCGGTACGCTTCGTCATGCCGCCGCTCCGGCAAGAAGACGCGGGTCGAGGGTGCCTTCACGGTCGAGCATCGCATCGCCCGTCATCAGGATGTGGCCGTAGCCCTTGTCGGTGTCGGGCAGCCATTCGACGGTGAGGTCGCCGCCAGGCAGCGAAACGGTGATCTTGCGTTCGGTCTTGCGACGGCGGACGGCTGCAACGGTTGCCGCGCAGGCCGCCGTGCCGCAGGCGCGCGTCAGGCCGGCGCCGCGTTCCCAGGTACGCAAGCGGATGTGGGTCGGCGACAGAACCTGCGCGACGGAAATGTTGGCGCGTTCGGGAAAGAGCGGATGGTGTTCGAGCATCGGGCCCGAGCGGGCAAGGTCGATCGCGTCGACATCCTCGACGAAGAAGATCGCGTGCGGGTTGCCGACATTGACGACGCCGGGCGAATGCATGATCGGCGCGCCGAGCGGTCCGATTTCGAGTTCGATGGCGCGGGTGTCCTGAAACTCCTCAGACAGCGGGATTTCGTTCCAGTTGAGCTTCGGCGCACCCATGTCGACCGTGATGGCGCCTTCGTCGGCGCGTGTCGCCACGGTGTCGCCGGCGGGCGTTTCGATGGTGACGATGTCCTTGCCGGTCTCGTCCAGCAGCAGCCTGCCGATGCAGCGCGCCGCGTTGCCGCAGGCTTCCACGGCGCCGCCATCGCTGTTGCGGATGCCCATGAAGGCGTCGCCGCCGTGCTTCGGATGTTCGATGGTGATGAGCTGGTCGCAGCCGATGCCGGTCTCGCGGTCGGCGATGGCGCGCGCGATCGCATCCGTGAGCACCAGCGGCTCGCGGCGCAGGTCCAGCACGACGAAGTCGTTGCCGAGCCCGTTCATCTTCAGGAAATGATGCGTCATGCCAGCCATAATGTCCGGATATATGGCGCTTTTCGTCCGCTTATGCCAGTAGATTGGGGAAGAAACGGCGAGGGGAGGGGCGGATGTATTGGGTGTTGGACATATTGGCGGGGCTCGCTGTGCTGGCGGCCGCCGCCGTTTTTCTCCGCTACCGCCATTTGTTCGACGATCCCGCCGCCCGGCGCGTCCGCTCGGTTGCAGGCGATGTCGGCGCGGAGCGCATTCTTGCCGTTTTCGCCCATCCCGACGACGAGCAGCTCATCAACGGGCTCCTTATCTCGGCCAGGACGGAGGGTGCCTATCTCGCCATGGTGACGGCGACGCCCGGCGATGCCGGCACCCAGTCGCCGGTCGTCTGCCGCCAGTCCGAGCTCGGCATCATCCGCAAGGCGGAAGCGCTGAAAAACGGCTTTGCGCTTGGCATCGACGATCAGGAAGTCTGGGACTATCCCGATGGTGGCGTGCCCGATATTCCGGTCGAGGAACTCGTGGCCCGTGTTGCCGATGCCATCAAGCGCTACAGGCCCGATCTCGTCGTCGCCTTCTGGCCCGCCAGCGGCGCCACCGGCCACAAGGATCACATGCGCATGGGCCTCGTTGCCGAACAGGCGATCGAGCGGTTGCGGGCGGGTGGCGGCGCGGCACCGCGCTTCGTTGCCTATCCGCTGATCCCCCGGCGTTCGCTTTTGAAGCTCGGCCGCCGGACGGGCAAATTCGTCGCCGAGAACCAGCCGCTTCCCACCCATTCGACGCCCGGCAACACAGCCTCGAAGGTGCGCGGATGGCAAATTCATGCCGCCCAGGCCAACTACGTGGCGAAAGCCTACAAAATGCCGACGCGGCTGCTCTACATGATCTGGGACAAGGAGTTCTACGCCGTGCGCGATCTGGAGACCGGCACATGGAAAAGCTGATCCCGCTCGCGGCGGAGGTCGCGGAACTGCTCAAAAAGCGGGGCGAAACACTCGCCCTGTCGGAGAGCTCGATGGGCGGTCTCGTCTCGGCGGCGCTGGTCGCGCAGCCCGGCGCTTCGGCCTTTTATCTCGGGAGCACCGTTATCTATACGCGCGGCGCGGCCAAGGCGCTTTACGACCTCAAGGGGCCGCCCGCGCCGGATGTGAAGCCGCTGACGGAGCCTTATGTGGCGGCGATGGCCGAAATCGCGAGAGAGAAATTCGGCGCCACATGGGCGCTGGCCGAAATGGGCGCCTCGGGCCCCTCCGGATCGCCCTATGGCCCGCCGCCCGGCACGGCGGTCATCGGCCTCGCGGGGCCAAATCCGGCCTCGATCACGGTCAGTACCGGCTCGGCGGACCGCGCCGCCAATATGCGGGCCTTCGGGGTGGCGGCACTTGGTTTGCTGCTGAAATCATTGACTTGAAGCCCTCAGCCCCCTAGGTTCCGGCCAGATTTTCGGGACATTGTTGCGCCCCGACCCGCCCGAGGCATGGAGCCCGGGTCAACTTCCGCCGGCGATGTTCGCTCGCGGAAGCGATTTTGCTTTGTGTAACAAGGGCTTGACCTAGAAGTGTTCGAGAACCTTACAGGCCGCTTCGGCGACGTTCTTTCCAGGCTCAAGGGGCGCGGCTCCCTGAGCGAGAAAGACGTGGACGAGGCCATGCGCGAGGTGCGGCGCGCCCTGCTTGAGGCCGATGTCGCGCTGCCGGTCGCCAAGTCCTTTGTCGACAAGGTGCGCGCCCGCGCCGTTGGTCAGGAAGTGCTGAAGTCGGTGACGCCCGGCCAGCAGGTCATCAAGATCGTTCACGACGAACTGATCGAGATGCTGGGCGGCACCGAGGCCGATACTGCGATCTCGCTGCGCGCTGCCGCGCCTGTCGTCATCATGATGGTCGGCCTTCAGGGCTCGGGCAAAACCACCTCGACCGCCAAGATTGCCAAACGCATGAGCGAGCGCGACAAGCGCCGTGTGCTGATGGCCTCGCTCGACACGCGCCGTCCGGCCGCGCAGGAGCAGTTGAAAATTCTCGGCGAACAGACCGGCGTGCCGACGCTGCCGATCGTCGCCGGCCAGCAACCGGTCCAGATCGCCAAGCGCGCGCTCGAGGCGGCGCGTCTCGGCGGTTACGACGTGCTGATGCTCGACACGGCCGGCCGCATTCATGTCGACGAAGACCTGATGGCCGAGGTCGCGCAGGTGCGCGACGCGACCGATCCGCACGAAACGCTGCTCGTCGCCGACAGTCTGACCGGTCAGGACGCGGTCAATGTGGCCGAGTCATTCAAGGCCCGTGTCGGCGTCACCGGCATCGTGCTGACGCGCGTCGATGGCGACGGGCGCGGCGGCGCGGCGCTTTCGATGCGCGCCGTCACCGGCGTTCCGATCAAGGTGCTGGGCACCGGCGAAAAAATGGACGCGCTGGAAGATTTCCGCGCCGACCGTGTCGCCGGCCGCATTCTCGGCATGGGCGATGTCGTCAGCCTCGTAGAAAAAGCCGCCGAGACCATCGACGCCGACAAGGCGAGCAAGATGGCCGAGAAGATGCGGAAGGGTCAGTTCGACCTCGACGACATGGCCGAACAGCTCGCGCAGATGAAACGCATGGGTGGCATGAAGGGCGTACTCGGCATGTTGCCCGGTGTCGGCAAGGCGCAGATGCAGGCCGCCAACGCGCATATGGACGACAGTGTCGTCAAGCGTCAGGCGGCGATCATTTCCTCGATGACCAAAGACGAGCGCCTCAATCCGAAAGTGCTCAATGCCAGCCGCAAGAAGCGCATCGCGCGCGGTTCCGGCACCGAGGTGCAGGAGATCAATCGCCTGCTGAAACTGCACCGCCAGATGGCCGACATGATGAAGGCGATGGGCCGTCAGAAGGGCGGCATGCTGTCGAAACTCTTCGGCGGCGGCGCACCGGAGATGCCGCCCGAAATGGCGTCGGATCCGAAGGCGCTCGAAAAGCTTCTGCCGCCGGGCGGCGGCTTGCCGCGCGGCCTTGGCGGTGCGGGTGGATTGCCGGGGCTTCCGGGCACAGGTTTTGGGGGCGGCCTTCCGGGTCTGCCGCCGGGAAAGAAAAGGAAATAGGCCGCCGCGCATCGCGCATCGGTTTGCATACGGACGAAATATCAATCCCGGCGCATTACGCGCCGGCTACCTGAAAGGCAAGACAAGATGGCTCTGAAAATCAGGCTCGCCCGCGGCGGTGCCAAGAAGCGTCCCTTCTACCGCGTCGTCATCGCCGACACGCGCTCGCCCCGCGACGGCCGCTTCATCGAGAAGATCGGCACGTTCAATCCGCTGCTGCCGAAGGACAACAAGGATCGCCTCGTGCTCGACATCGAGCGCGCCAAGCATTGGCTGGGTCACGGCGCGCTGCCGACCGACCGCGTCGCACGCTTCCTCGACGAGGCGGGGGCCTGGACGCGCAAGGCGCGCAACAACCCGGAAAAGTCGAAGCCCAAGGCGAAGGCCCAGGAGCGTCTCGAAGCCGCGCGCATCGCGGCCGAAGAAGCTGCCGAGGCCGCGAAGGCGCCGGCCGAAGAGCCTGCCGCCGAAGCACCGGCCGAAGGCGAGGCGCCCGCCGAAGAGGCGCAGGCCTAACCGGCTTTGCGGCTCGCGCCGATGGCCGAGGCTTCGCAACGAAAAGTCTGTCTCGGCGTCGTTGCCGGCGCGCATGGCGTGCGCGGTCTTGTCCGCGTCAAGCCGTTCACCGAAGCGCCGGACGGCGTTGCGGCTTACGGGCCGGTCGAGACGGCGGACGGGGCGCGGCGCTTCGCCATCGAGGCGAAGGGCATGGTCAAGGAACTGGTGCTCTGCCGGCTCGGCGGCATCGACGACCGCGACGCGGCCGAGGCGCTTCGGGGCACCGAGCTTTATGTGCCGCGCGACAGGCTGCCGCCGGCGGATGGGGACGAGGGCTGGTATCGCGCCGATCTCGTCGGGCTTTCCGCAGTCGGCGCCGATGGCCGCGATTATGGCCGGGTCGTCTCGGTCGAGAATTTCGGCGCGGGCGACCTTCTCGAGATTGCGCCTGCGGGCGGCGGCGAGACGGTGCTGATGGGCTTTACCGAGGCCAATGTGCCTGAAGTCGATATCGCCGGCGGGCGCGTCGTCATCGATCCGCCCATCGGCACGTTCGATGGCGGCGATGAGGAGCCGGAGGGTGAGTGACGCCTGGACCGCGACCGTACTGACGCTCTTCCCGGAGATGTTTCCGGGGCCGCTCGGATTGTCGCTGGCGGGCCGGGCGCTCGAAACCGGGCGCTGGCAGCTTGAGACGGTCGATATTCGCAGCTTCGCGACCGACCGCCACCGGTCGGTCGACGACACGCCATCGGGCGGGGGCCCCGGCATGGTGATGCGGGCCGATGTGATGGCGGCGGCGATCGATGCGGTCCACCCCGAGGGCGATCCGCGGCCGCTGATCTATCTCAGCCCCCGCGGGCGGCCGCTCCGTCAGGCGCGGGTCCGTGAAATGGCGGCGGGGCCCGGTGTGGCGCTGATTTGCGGGCGCTTCGAGGGGCTCGATCAGCGGGTCATCGAGGCCCGGGCCATCGAGGAGGTCAGCCTCGGCGATTTCGTCCTTTCCGGGGGCGAGCCGGCGGCCATCGCGCTGATCGACGCGGCGGTCAGGTTGCTGCCGGGGGTTATGGGCAAGGAGACGTCCGGGACCGAGGAAAGCTTCGAAAGCGGGCTTCTGGAGTACCCGCATTACACAAGGCCGCAGACCTTCGAGGGCCGCGAAATTCCGCCGGTCTTGACCTCCGGCGACCATAAAAAGGTCGAGGCCTGGCGCCGTGCCGAGGCCGAAAAGGCGACAAGGGAAAGACGGCCCGATCTTTGGGACGATTTTCTGAAGAAGAAACCCTGATGGCAGTCGCCATGGGGCATAATTTGTGTTACGGAAGCGCGCTTCCGGGCCGGGATTGTCCCTTTTGCAGCCCGAACGCCTTCATATCCGAGGTTTGAGACCATGAATATCATCGAGCAGCTCGATCAGGAGCAGATGGCCACGCTTTCGAGCGGCAAGACCATCCCCGACTTTGCCCCCGGCGACACGCTGCAGGTCAATGTGAAGGTGGTCGAAGGTACGCGCGAGCGCCTGCAGGCCTATGAAGGCGTCTGCATCGGCCGCGCCGGCGGCGGCATCAACCAGAACTTCACGGTCCGCAAGATTTCCTACGGCGAAGGCGTCGAGCGCGTGTTCCCGCTCTACGGGCCGCTGGTCGACTCGATCAAGGTCGTGCGCAAGGGCCGCGTGCGCCGGGCGAAGCTTTATTACCTGCGCGGTCTTCGCGGCAAGGCTGCCCGAATTACCGAGAAACAGGACAACAAGACCCGCAGCCAGGAAAACGGCGCCGCCTGATTTATTCCGCTAACCCGCGGAAACCGTATCGAAAAGCGGGCAGGGCGCCTGAAGGCCCCGGCCCGTTTTTGTTATGGGCTACACTGAACGAAAGTTCCGAACGACGAGGAAAGCGAAATGTCGCCCCGCACCATGCCCAAGACGATGTACGACAAGATCTGGGATGCGCATCTGGTCGAGATGGCCGAGGACGGGACCGGCCTTCTCTATATCGACCGGCATCTCGTGCATGAGGTCACCAGCCCGCAGGCTTTCGAGGGCCTGCGCATGGCGAAGCGCGATGTGCACGCGCCGAAGAAGACGCTGGCCGTTGCCGACCACAACGTTCCGACGACCGACCGCTCGTAGGGCAACGTCGACGAAGAGAGCCGCATCCAGGTCGAGACGCTTGAGCACAATGCGAAGGATTTTGGCGTCGAGTATCTTGAAATGTCCGATATCCGCCAGGGCATCGTGCATATCGTTGGGCCGGAACAGGGCTTCACGCTGCCCGGCACCACCATCGTCTGCGGCGACAGCCACACTTCGACGCATGGCGCCTTTGGCGCGCTCGCGCATGGCATCGGCACGTCGGAAGTCGAGCATGTGCTCGCCACGCAGACGCTGATCCAGTCCAAGGCGAAGAACATGCGCATCAATGTGGTGGGCAAGGCGCCGGAAGGCTTCACGGCGAAGGACCTCGTGCTCGCGATCATCGGCGAGATCGGCACGGCGGGCGGCACCGGCTATGTCATCGAATATGCGGGCGAGGCGATCCGCGATCTCTCGATGGAAGGCCGCATGACCGTCTGCAACATGACGATCGAAGGCGGCGCCCGCGCCGGCCTCATCGCGCCCGACGAAAAGACCTATGCCAATCTCGAAGGCCGCCCGCGCGCGCCGAAAGGCAAGGCGTGTGAAATGGCGGTCGACTACTGGAAGACGCTGCCGTCGGACGAAGGCGCGAAGTTCGACAAGGAAATCACCATCGACATCGCCAACCTGCCGCCGCTGATCACCTGGGGCACGAGCCCGGAAAACGTCATCAAGATCACGGACCGCATTCCCGACCCGAAGGATGTGCACGACGAAGCACATGCAAAGTCGATGAGCCGCGCCCTCGTCTATATGGGCCTCACGCCCGGCACGCCGATTGTCGACGTCAAGATCGACCGCGTTTTCATCGGTTCCTGCACCAACGGACGCATCGAGGATCTGCGCGCCGCCGCCGCCATTGCTGAAAAGGCGATCAAGGCCGGCCGCAAGGTCGCATCCACCGTCAACGCGATGGTCGTGCCCGGTTCCGGCCTCGTGAAGGCGCAGGCGGAGAAGGAAGGTCTCGACAAGATCTTCCTCGAAGCGGGTTTCGAATGGCGCGAGCCCGGCTGCTCGATGTGCCTTGCCATGAACGCCGACAAGCTCGCGCCCGGCGAACGCTGCGCCTCGACGTCCAACCGCAACTTCGAAGGCCGTCAGGGCCGCGGCGGCCGCACGCATCTCGTCTCGCCCGCCATGGCGGCGGCGGCGGCATTCGCGGGGCATTTCGTCGATGTGAGGGAGTTCTGATGGACAAGTTCAACAAGCTGACGGGCGTTGCGGCGCCGCTGCCGATCATCAATGTCGATACCGACCTGATCATCACGAAGCAGTTCCAGAAGAACAACAATCGCACGGGTCTCGGCAAGAACCTGTTCGACGAGATGCGTTATGACGATGACGGGAAAGAGATTCCGGGTTTCGTGCTGAACCAGCCGGCCTATCGCAACGCGCAGATTCTCGTCACCGGCGAGAATTTCGGCTGCGGTTCGAGCCGCGAGCACGCGCCCTGGGCGCTGCTCGATTTCGGCATCCGCTGCGTCATCGCGACGAGCTTCGCCGACATTTTCTACAACAACTGCTTCCAGAACGGCATCCTGCCCATCGTGCTGCCGCAATCGGAAGTCGACAAGCTGATGGACGATGCGGAGCGCGGGTCGAATGCCGTCGTCACCGTCGATCTCGAAGCTCAGGAAATCCGCGGCCCCGATGGCGGCGTCATCAAGTTCGACATCGATCCCTTCCGCAAGCATTGCATGCTCGAAGGCCTCGACGGCGTCGGCCTCACGCTGAAGAAAGAAGCCGAGATCGCAAGCTTCGAAAAGAAACTCGAAGCCGAACAGCCCTGGCTCTAATCGCGCGTCTGACCTCCGCAAGAAAAGAACTCAAATGACAAGAAACATTCTCATCGTCGCCGGCGACGGCATCGGCCCGGAAGTCATGGGCGAAGTCGAGCGCGTGATCGGCTGGTTCAACGACAATCGCAAGTTCGACGCGAAGATCGAAAACGAGCTTGTCGGCGGCTGCTGCTATGACGCGCATGGCGTCGCCGTCACCGACGAAACGGTCGAGAAGGCAAAGCGCGCCGATGCCGTCATGCTCGGCGCGGTCGGCGGACCGAAATGGGATAACGTGCCGTATGAAGGCCGCCCGGAGGCGGGCCTGTTGCGGCTGCGCAAGGATCTCGAACTCTTTGCCAATCTCCGTCCCGCGCTCTGCTTCGCGGCGCTGGCGGATGCTTCCTCGCTGAAGCGCGAGATCGTCGAGGGGCTCGACATCATGATCGTGCGCGAGCTGACCGGCGGCGTCTATTTCGGCGAGCCGAAGGAAATCACCGATCTCGGAAACGGCGAGCGGCGCGGCGTCGACACGCAGGTCTATACGACCGGCGAAATCCGCCGTATCGCGGAAGTCGCCTTCGACCTTGCGCGCAAGCGCGGCAACCGCGTCATGTCGGTCGAGAAGCGCAATGTGATGAAGTCCGGTGTGCTCTGGTACGAGGAAGTCGTCAAGCTTCACAAGGAGAAGTTCGCGGATGTGAAGCTCGAGCACATGCTGGCCGACAATTGCGCCATGCAGCTCGTGCGCAACCCGAAGCAGTTCGACGTGATCGTCACCGACAATCTTTTCGGCGACGTGCTTTCCGACATCGCCTCGATGCTGACGGGCTCGCTCGGCATGCTGCCGTCTGCCTCTCTCGGTGCCAAGGATGCGAACGGCAAGGCCTGCGCCATGTACGAACCGGTGCACGGCTCCGCGCCCGACATCGCCGGCACGGGCGCGGCCAACCCGATTGCGTCGATCCTCTCCTTCGCGATGGCGCTGCGCTACACGTTCGAACTCGGCGCCGATGCCGACCTGCTCGAAAAAGCGGTCGACACCGTGCTGGCGGACGGCCTTCGCACCGGCGACATCATGCAGCCGGGCATGAAAAAAACCGGCACCAGGGAAATGGGCGACGCGATCCTCGCCGCACTCGCCAAACTTAACGGATAGAATTACCGGCCGCTTGACCCGTTGGAGGACCGCTCCGGGTGGCGGTCCCAGACAAGGAAAACGATCATGGGCTACAAGATCGCCGTTCTCGGCGCGACGGGGAATGTCGGGCGCGAAATGCTCAACATTCTGGCCGAGCGTGAATTCCCGGCCGACGAGGTGGTGGCGCTTGCCTCGCGCCGCAGCCAGGGCACGGAAGTTTCCTTCGGCGAACGCGACCTCAAGGTCCGCGCGCTCGACACCTACGATTTCACCGGCACCGACATTTGCCTGATGGCGACGTCGGGCACGATGTCGGGCGAATGGGCGCCGAAGATCGCGGCCAAGGGTTGCGTCGTCATCGACAATTCGTCGCGCTGGCGGATGGATCCCGACGTGCCGCTGATCGTGCCGGAAGTCAACGCATCGGCGATTGCCGGCTATGCGAAGAAGAACATCATCGCCAATCCCAATTGCTCGACCGCGCAGATGGTCGTGGCGCTGAAGCCGCTGCACGACGCGGCCGGCATCCGCCGCGTCGTCGTCTCGACCTATCAGTCGGTCTCGGGCGCCGGCAAGGAAGCGATGGACGAGCTTTTCAGCCAGACGCGCGCCATCTTCGTCAATGACGATATCGGCGAAGGAAAGTTCACCAAGCAGATCGCCTTCAACGTCATTCCTCATATCGACGACTTCATGGAAGACGGGCAGACGAAGGAAGAATGGAAGATGATGGCCGAGACCAAGAAGATTCTCGATCCGAAGATCAGGGTCACGGCCACTTGCGTGCGTGTGCCGGTTTTCGTCGGTCATTCGGAATCTATCAACATCGAGTTCGAACGCCCGATCTCCGATGATGAGGCGCGCGACATATTGCGCGAGGCGCCGGGCTGTCTCGTGGTCGACAAGCGAGAGGATGGCGGCTATGTGACGCCGATCGAATGCGTCGGCGACTACGCCACCTATATCAGCCGCATCCGTGTCGACCCGACGATCGAAAACGGCCTCAACATCTGGGTCGTCTCCGACAATCTGCGCAAGGGCGCGGCGCTGAACGCCGTTCAGATTGCCGAAATTCTGGGCGCACGCCATCTCAAGAAGGCGGCGTGACGGTATTGCGTCGCATCGGACGCGCCAGTCTTTGCGCGACATTCCGTGTGCAAAGCAAATTTCTGTTCGGTGTCGCGTTAACCTGTCGATAAACCCTGCACAAAACATGTGCAGGGTTTCCGCGGCTTTTTCGGCCATGCGCGAATCCCGCAGCGCAAAAAATTTACCTTTCGCCTCCTAATCTGACGCCCACGTCAGTTTTCCATGCGTGTTCCGGGGGCGGATAGTGGGCAGCGCTGCACAGTCGATCGACACGATCTGGGTTCTTATCTGCACGATCCTTGTGATCCTGATGCAGGCCGGTTTCACCTGCCTCGAATCCGGCATGGTGCGCGCCAAGAATTCCATCAACGTCGCGGTCAAGAACGTGATGGATTTCTGCGTCGCCGGTCTCGGCTTCTGGCTGGTCGGCTTCGGGCTGATGTTCGGCGCCAGCGCCGCCGGATTTTTCGGCCTTTCGGGGTTCGCTTTCCAGAGCGGCGGCGCCAACGCATCGGCCGGCATGGCCTGGGTCATGGTCTTCTTCTTTTTCCAGCTCGCCTTCTGCTCGACGGCGACCACCATCGTCGCCGGCGCCGTCGCCGAGCGCATGAGTTTTCGCGGCTATCTCATCACGGCGGCCGTGCTCAGCATGGCGATCTATCCGGTCTTCGGTCACTGGGCCTGGGGCGGCATTCTCGCCGGCGAGGCGGCAGGCTGGCTCGAACTTCGCGGCTTCATCGATTTTGCCGGCTCCACCGTCGTGCACTCGATCGGCGGCTGGATCGCGCTTGCCGCGATCCTCGTCATGGGCGCGCGTATCGGCCGTTTCGGTCCCGATGGCGGGCGCATCGAGCCGCACGACATGCCGATGGCGACGCTCGGCATGTTCCTGTTGTGGATCGGCTGGTTCGGCTTCAATGGCGGCTCGACGCTGGCACTCGACGCATCCGTTCCCTTCATTCTGGTTCACACGATGCTGGCGGCCGCCGCCGGCGGCTTCGCCGCCACGGGGCTCAGCTGGTTCGCGCGCGGGCTGCCGGATGTGCAGCAGACGCTCAACGGCATTCTCGCAGGTCTCGTCGCCATCACCGCCAATTGCCACATCGTCGACACTGGCTCGGCCGTGCTGATCGGCGCCATCGGCGGCATCGTCTGCTACATGGCAAGTCATCTCCTCGAACGGCTCGAGATCGACGATGCGGTCGATGCGGTTCCGGTGCATCTCGCGGCCGGCATCTGGGGCACACTGGCGGTGGCGATTTTCGGCGACGTTTCGCTGTTCCCGCATGGCCACACGCGCTTCGAGCAGTTTCTGGTGCAGGCGCAGGGCGTTGCCGCAGCCGGTCTCTTCGCCTTCTCGGTTGCCTATGTTGTGCTGCGTCTCGTCAACCGCTTCTATCCCTTGCGCGTCTCGGCGGAAGACGAGCGCATCGGCCTCAACATCGCCGAGCATGGTGCGTCGAGCGCGCTGCTCGACGTGCTGGGCGCGATGGAGGGGCAGGCGGCGCGCGGCGATTTCTCGAAGCATTTGCGTGTCGAGCCCTTCACCGAGGCCGGCGAGATCGCCTCGCGCTACAATCTGGTGCTCGACAAGTTCAACCGCGAAGTCAATGAGCGCGAGCGCACGGCCAACCAGCTCCGCGATGCGCGCGACGTGGCCGAGCTCGCCAATGCTTCGAAGTCGCAATTCCTTGCCAATATGAGCCATGAGCTGCGCACGCCCTTGAATGCCATTATCGGTTTTTCCGAGGTGATGAATGGCGAGCTTTTCGGACCGATCGAGAACGATCGCTACAAGGATTACGTCGTCGATATCCACAAATCGTCGAGCCACCTTCTCAGCCTCATCAACGATATTCTCGATCTCTCCAAGATCGAGGCCGACCGCTACGAGCTCTATGAGGAAGAGCTCGATGTGGTCGAGGTGATGGCAAGCTGCGAGCGGATGATGCGCCACCGCGCCGAGGAAGCGGGCGTCGATCTCGGCGTCACGGTCGAACAGGATCTGCCGCTGCTCAATGCCGACAAGCGGGCGCTGCGCCAGATCATGCTCAATCTCGTCTCGAACGCGGTCAAGTTCACGCCCAAGGGCGGCCATATCGAGCTTGCGGCCTTCATGGAGCCCGACGAGCGCATGGCGTTCCGGGTTTCGGACACCGGCATCGGCATGGCCAAGGCCGACATCCCGACCGCGCTCGAGCCCTTCCGCCAGATCGGCAAGGACAGCAATGTCTATTCGACCGAGGGCACAGGCCTCGGCCTGCCGCTGACGCGGGCGCTGGCGCGCATGCACGGGGCGACGCTCGTCATCGACAGCGAGCCCGGCCAGGGCACCACGATCACGGTGCGTATGCCCTATGCCCGTGTGCTGCCGCGCGCGACGGCGCGCCTTGCGGGCTGATTCCGCTTCACAGGCAGGCCCTGCCTTTATAGTGTCCGCTTCGCATCCCCCGCGAACCGGAGACCCGATCCCATGGCCGACCAAACCGCCCGCCCGCGCCGCAGCGTTCTCTACATGCCGGGCTCGAACGCGCGGGCGCTCGAAAAAGCGCGCGACCTCAAGGCCGATGCGCTGATCCTCGATCTTGAGGACGCGGTGGCGCCCGACGCCAAGGAAGAGGCGCGGACACAGGTTTCGGCGGCGGTGAAAGAGGGCGGCTATGGCAAGCGCGAGATCGCGATCCGGGTCAACGGTCTCGACACGCCCTGGGGCCGGGACGACATCAGGGCGGCGGTCGCGGCGGGCCCCGACGCCATCCTTGTGCCGAAAATCAATTCGGCCGCCGATGTCGAGCGCGCGGAAGAGGCGCTGTCGGATGCCGGCGCCCGGCCCGGCCTGCAGCTCTGGTGCATGATCGAGACGCCGCTGGCGCTGCTCAACATTCAGGCGATTGCCGCCAAGGCGCGCGAGCCCGCCTCGCGCATGAGTGTGTGGGTGATGGGCACCAACGACATCGCCAAGGAATTGCGCGCCGCGCATACGCCCGAGCGCGTGCCGATGCTCGCCTCGCTCGGCCTCGCGCTTCTGGCCGCCCGCGCCTATGGCCTCGTCATTCTCGACGGCGTCTATAACGACATCAAGAACGAAGAGGGTTTCGCCGCGATCTGCGAACAGGGCCGCGACATGGGTTTCGACGGCAAGACGCTCATTCATCCCTCGCAGCTCGAACCCTGCAACCGCATCTTCTCGCCCGATGCCGAGACGGTCGCGCAGGCGCGCGCCACCATTGCCGCGTTCAAGCTGCCGGAAAACAAGGGCAAGGGTGTGTTGAAGGTCGAGGGCCGCATGGTCGAAATCCTGCACGCCGAAATCGCCGAGCGGATTGTTGCGATTGCCGATGCGATTGCCGAGCTTGAGGAAGTAGCGGAGTGAGCGCGATGTCGAAGACCAATCCGGGCAATTTCTTCGAGGATTTCAAGGTCGGGCAGGTGTTGCATCACGCGACGCCGCGCACCGTCTCGGAAGGCGACACCGCGCTCTATCAGGCGCTGTTCGGTTCGCGCTTTGCGCTGCAATCCTCGGCCGAGGTCGCGCGCAAGGCCGGATATGCGAGCGCGCCCGTCGACGATCTCCTCGCCTTCCACATCGTCTTCGGCAAGACGGTGCCCGACATCTCGCTCAACGCGGTCGCCAATCTCGGTTATGCCGATTGCAAGTTTCTGAAACCCGTCTTTCCGGGCGACACGCTTTCGACCGAATCGAAAGTGATCGGGCTGAAGGAAAACTCCAACGGAGAAACGGGCACCGTCTATGTGCGCTCGACGGGCCGCAACCAGCGCGGCGAAACGGTGATCGATTATGTGCGCTGGGTGATGGTCCGGAAGCGCGACAAGGCGCACGCCGCGCCGGAAGCCGATGTGCCGCATCTGCCCGACATCGTCGAGCCGGCGCATCTCGCCGTGCCCGCCGGCACGAACTTCAAGGGTTTCGACACCGTCGCTTCCGGTTCGCCCCATCTCTGGGACGACTATGCGGTCGGCGAAAAGATCGACCATGTCGACGGCGTCACCGTCGAGGAAGCCGAACACATGATGGCAACGCGGCTTTACCAGAACACCGCCAAGGTGCATTTCAATCAGTTCACGGAAGGCAAGGGCCGCTTCGGCCGCCGCCTGATCTATGGCGGCCATGTGATTTCGCTGGCCCGGGCGCTCTCCTTCAACGGGCTCGGCAATGCGCTCCTCGTCGCCGCGATCAATGCCGGGCGGCATGTCGCGCCGCTCTTTGCCGGCGAGACGGTTTTCGCCTGGTCGGAAGTGCTGGCGAAATCGGCGTTGCCGAAGCGCGAGGACATCGCCGCGCTGCGCATCCGCACCATTGCGACCAAGGATCGCCCTTGCGCCGACTTTCCCGGCGCGAAGGACAAGGGCTATGAGGACGGCGTCATTCTCGATCTCGACTACTGGGTGCTGATGCCGCGGCGCTAAGGCGCCTTCATATTTCGTTTACGCTGCACCGCTAGATTCAACGAGGCTCAGTGAGGCATCGATGCTTTCAACGCAGTCCAACCCGTCTCAATTTCCCGGATGTACGGCCGCTCTGCGCTCGGCCGAAAGCGTTGCTTTCGAGGAAGTCTGGGAGGCGTCGCGAGATCGCATTGCCGTTCCCCTGCGTAGCGCCATCGACCTCAGGCGCATCGCCGAATTCGCCCGCTGGTTTGCCATCATCGAGCCCGACCTTGAAACACCGGCGCTGCCGTTCCGTCTGGTTGGCTCAGGCTTTTTCGAATTTTTCGGTCACGATCTCACCGGTCTCGACTATCTGACGCTGGTCGATCCGGCGATCCGGCAACTTGCCTATGACAGCGTCGTCGCCTGTCTCACGCAACCTTGCGGGCTCTGGCAGGCAACGCCGGCGACGACGGCGGATCGCAGCAGCCTGATCTGTGAATACACGATCCTGCCGATCTCGAAGGGCGGCTCCCGGGCCGACCAGATCGTCGTCTATGTCAATTTCGAAAAACCGGACACCGGCATACCGGTCGTCGATCGTGTCGAACATTCGACCGTCTGGCACTGGCTCGATATCGGCCACGGCGTGCCGCGGATCGATCTCGGCGCTTTCGCCGGCGCCTGAACACCGCCCACATCGCGGCGGCGCCGTCGCGGCAAACCTGCCTCTCACAGACCCGGCTTCCGTTGCGAATGCCTCGCGATTGGGCGCAATGGCATTTGCACAAGCGGGACGTTGCGGCGGCTTTCGGCATTTGCCTTGGGGCGTCCGGCGCGATAAACAACAGTCTCGACGGGGGCTTCCCCCGCCCGCCCGACTCGATTTCGTGCCCTTGGGAACATTCGGATGGCTGACCCGCGACAGGCCGCAAGGCCGCTTTCCCCGCATCTGCAGATTTATCGTCTGACCGTCACCATGGTCATGTCGATCGTCCACCGCATCACCGGCGCGGGGCTCTATGCCGGCACGCTGCTGCTTGCCTGGTGGCTGGTGGCAGTGGCGACAGGGCCCGAGGCCTATGCGGTCTTCGAGGGCTTCATCGGTTCGTGGTTCGGCCGCCTCGTGCTCTTCGGCTACACATGGGCGCTGATCCACCACATGCTGGGCGGCATCCGCCATTTCGTCTGGGATTTCGGCAAGGGTTTCGATCTGCGCGCGGCCGACCTCATGGCCTGGGGCACGGTCCTCGGCTCGGTCGTGCTGACGGTTCTCGTCTGGGTCGCCGGTTACGCGATGATGGGGGCGCTCTGATGGCCGATATGCGCACACCCTTGAGCCGCGTCATCGGCCTCGGCTCGGCCAAGTCCGGCGCCCATCATTTCTGGCTGCAGCGCGTCACGGCGGCGGCCAATGTGCCGCTGGCGCTTTTCCTCATCGCCTCGCTTGTCGCGCTGTCGGGCGCCGACTATCTGACGGTGAAGACATATCTCGGCCATCCGCTGGCCGTGATCGCGCTTCTGGCGCTGATCCTTTCCGGCGTCTGGCACATGCGTCTCGGCATGCAGGTCATCATCGAGGATTATGTGATCGCCGACGGCCTGAAAACGCTGTCGCTTCTTCTCAATATCTTCTTCTCGGCCGCCATCGGCATCGCCTGCATCTATGCGGCGCTGAAAATCGGCTTCGGTTCCTGATCTCCTGAAAGCGTCGAAAGTACCTTCCATGACGGCGACTTATACATTCATCGACCACACATTCGACGTCGTCGTTGTCGGCGCCGGCGGCGCGGGGCTTCGCGCCACGCTCGGCTGCGTCGAAAAGGGATTGCGCACCGCCAACATCACCAAGGTCTTCCCGACGCGCAGCCACACGGTCGCGGCGCAGGGCGGCATCTCGGCCTCGCTCGGCAATATGGGCCCGGACGACTGGCGCTGGCACATGTACGACACGGTCAAGGGCTCCGACTGGCTCGGCGACCAGGACGCGATCGAATATCTCTGCCGCCAGGCGCCCGAAGCCGTCTACGAGCTTGAGCATTTCGGCGTGCCGTTCAGCCGCACCGAGGAAGGCAAGATCTATCAGCGTCCCTTCGGCGGCATGACCACCAATTTCGGCGAAGGCATCGCCCAGCGCACATGTGCCGCCGCCGACCGCACCGGCCATGCGATGCTGCACACGCTTTACGGCCAGTCGGTGCGCCACAAGGCGCAATTCTATATCGAATATTTCGCCATCGACCTGATCATGGATGCGGACGGCCAATGCCGCGGCGTCGTCGCGCTCGACATGGCGACCGGCGAGGTTCACCGTTTCCGCGCCTCGCTGGTCATCCTCGCGACCGGCGGTTATGGCCGCGCTTATTTCTCGGCGACGTCGGCGCATACCTGCACCGGCGACGGCAATGCGATGGTGCTGCGCGCCGGGCTGCCGCTGCAGGACATGGAATTCGTGCAGTTCCATCCGACCGGCATTTATGGCGCCGGCTGCCTGATCACCGAGGGCGCGCGCGGCGAAGGCGGCTATCTCACCAATTCCGAAGGCGAGCGCTTCATGGAGCGCTATGCGCCGTCGGCGAAAGACCTCGCCTCGCGCGACGTCGTTTCGCGTTCGATGACGGTCGAGATCCGCGAAGGCCGCGGCGTCGGTCCGCAGAAGGATCACATCTTCCTGCATCTCGACCATCTCGATCCGGCGATTCTCGCCGAACGCCTGCCCGGCATTTCGGAGTCCGCGCGCATTTTCGCCGGCGTCGACGTCACCAAGGAGCCGATTCCGGTGCTGCCGACCGTGCATTACAACATGGGCGGCATTCCGACCAATTTCCACGGCGAGGTGCTGACGCTGAAAAACGGCAATCCCGACACGGTGGTGCCGGGCCTGATGGCGATCGGCGAGGCGGCCTGCGTCTCGGTGCATGGCGCCAATCGCCTCGGCTCCAATTCGCTGATCGACCTCGTGGTCTTCGGCCGCGCCGCGGGGCTTCGCGCCGCCGAGCTGGTCGAGCCCGGCGCGCGCCAGCCGGAAATGGCCAAAGAGGCAGGCGATCACGCGCTGGCGCGTCTCGACCGCTTCCGCAACGCCAAGGGTTCGACGCCAACCGCCGAGTTGCGCCTCACCATGCAGCGCGCGATGCAGGAAGACGTCGCCGTCTTCCGCACCGGCGAGACGCTCCGTTCGGGCGTGAAGCGCGTCGCGGATGTTCACGCCGCGATGCCGGACCTCAAGGTTTCCGACCGCTCGCTGATCTGGAATTCCGATCTGATCGAAACGCTCGAATTCGACAATCTGATCGTGCAGGCGATCGCGACCGTCAATGGCGCGGTCAACCGTCAGGAAAGCCGCGGCGCGCACGCCCGCGAGGATTTCCCGGAGCGCGACGACGAGACCTGGATGAAGCACACGCTCTGCTGGGTGGACGACGCCAGCGGCAAGCCCGCCATCGACTACCGCCCCGTCCACGCCTGGACGCTTTCCAACGACATCGAATATATCAAGCCGAAGGCGCGCGTTTACTAAAGGCGCCACAGGGTCAGATCATGGTTCAACTCACGCTGCCGAAAAACTCCAAGGTCCATGAAGGCGAGACCTTCAAGGCCGCACCGGGCGCAAAGAACGTTCGGCGCTTCCGTATTTATCGCTGGTCGCCCGACGACACGGAAAATCCGCGCATCGACACCTATGAAGTCGATCTCGATTCCTGCGGTCCGATGGTTCTCGACGCGCTCATCAAGATCAAGAACGAGACCGACCAGACGCTGACCTTCCGCCGCTCCTGCCGCGAAGGCATTTGCGGTTCCTGCGCCATGAATATCGACGGCGAAAACACGCTTGCCTGCACCAAGGGCATCGACGAGGTGAAGGGCGACGTCAAAATCTATCCGTTGCCGCACATGCCGGTGATCAAGGATCTCGTGCCCGACCTGACGAACTTCTACGCGCAGCACGCTTTCATCGAGCCCTGGTTGCAGACGAAATCGGCCGAACCCGAAAAGGAATGGCGTCAGTCCCATGAAGACCGCGAGAAGCTCGACGGGCTTTATGAATGCATTCTCTGCGCCTGCTGTTCGACGTCGTGTCCCTCCTACTGGTGGAACGGCGACCGCTATCTCGGCCCCGCCGCGCTTCTGCAGGCCTATCGCTGGCTGATCGACAGTCGCGACGAGGCGACCGGCGAGCGCCTCGACGATCTCGAGGATCCGTTCCGGCTTTATCGCTGCCACACGATCATGAACTGCGCCAAGGCCTGCCCCAAAGGCCTCAACCCCGCCAAGGCCATCGCCGAGATCAAGAAGATGATGGTCGAGCGGCAGAGCTGATTTCAGTTTACGGACGAGATATGGAAGGCCGCCTCACCGGGCGGCCTTTTTTTGTTTGGCACCGCGCTAACCACACCCACAGGTGTCACCCCCCGCGAAAGCCGGGGCCCATGGGCTTCACCGGTTGTTGCGGTCTCAGATGTATCCCGGCTTCAGCCGGGATGACAATTGAGGGTGAAGTTCACTCCGCGACATAAACCGCATCCGGCGCCCCAAACTCATGGGCAAACAGCAGCGCCTTCTTCAAACTCGCGAAATCCTTCACCACGCAATCGCTGTTCTCGACCGTCACGCCGAAATCCGACAAGGCAACATCCCGCTCCTCGGCCAGCACCACGAAATCCGGGCAGACCACGCCCCAGCGTTTCCAGTCGTCGCCGTCGCGTTCAAGCAGCACATAAAGTCCGCCCCCCGCCGGATCGGCATCCGCTTCGCGTGCCATGACGGCATAGAGGCCTCGGTTTGGGTCGATTTCCTTCATCAGCCCGGTAAACGGCTTGCCGTGATCGTTGACGACCATCGTGTAGCGGTCGCCATCGCGCGACACATGAGCGATGCCGGGCCGCGCACCCGTTCGCGCGCCGTCCTCATCAAGCTCATGCAGCGCAAAGCGCGCATCGTCCGCCACCGGATAGTCGGCGTCGGCCGGCGCAATCAGGTCGGTCGTCGAGACGAAGCAGCCGCCGAGCAACAGCGTTGCGGCGAGGGCGGCGGCGAAACGGAAATGGCGATGCATGGCGGCGTCCTCTCAAGGAGACAGGCAGCCATCATAGATGAAGGGCGCGGCGGCGGCAGGCGGGGGCCAAGAAAAACCCGGCCCCTGCGAGTTGCGGGCCGGGTTTTGGGAGGGCCAGGATGTGCCGGGGCGCTCGCGACGCAGCCGGGGCCTGGGACCCGAAATTCCGGCGCGTTCATCCGGCGCCGTCTGATGAAAAGCCTAGCCCTAAGCGTCTGAATGCGAGGTGAACGTGCAGGCGGTTGTATGCTGCCGCCCTTCATTCGGCCGCGCAAAATTTCGCGGAAATCCGGTCCTCCGGGTCCGGAGGGTTCACCCTTCCTTCACCATGACTTCACGGACCGAAATTTCCGGCGGCGTTTCGGCGAGCGCCCGCGCCGCTTCCATGAACTCGTGGCAATAGTCTTGCGCAAAATGGAAGTCGACCGCCGCGCGGTCCTTCCATTCCTCGTAGAAGAAGAAGCGCCCCGGTTCCATCTGGTCCTCGAAATATGCATAGGAGACGTTGCCGGCTTCGGCGCGCGAGAGCGTCACCTGGCGCTCGGCGACGGGCCGGAAGGCGTCGCGGTTTTCGTCGGCGATCCTCGCCGTGCCGGTGATGACGATCATGGGGCCCTCCGTTGTCCGCACAGTCTAGCGCGGGCGAGACCGGCCCGCGCCACCAAGGGGGGATAGATGGCGCGGGCCGCGGCATCAGATCTTGAGGGATGCTGACGCCGGAGAAGAAAGCGGGTGGAGGGACCGCTTTTTCTTTAACGGGCGGGGACAAGTTTTTCCGGCGAAATTTCTCCGATCGGGTCGCAAAACTTGTCCCCGGCCATTTGTCCCGGGGGTCTCGCGCGCCGTGCGAATCGATTGCCGCGTGCGGCGGGCTTGCCGAAACCGGGGACAAGTATTTTCAGGGCGGGGACAAGCGGTGTTTGTGACAGATTTTTGACAGTTCGATGACAGTCGCAGCAAAAAGGCCCCTGCCTCTTGACTCTCGTTCTTCATTTCTATATTTATCGAAATATGGAAATGGAAGCCGCCATATCGGCCTTGTCGGCCCTCGCTCAGGAGACCCGCCTCGCGATTTTCCGCGCCCTGGTGCGCGCCCATGCTGTCGAGGAAGGCAAGGGCGGGCTCGCGGCCGGCGAAATGGCTGAGGCCCTGTCTGTACCGCCGGCCACTTTGTCCTTTCATCTCAAGGAGTTGGCTCACGCCGGTCTGGTCACCTCGCGGCGCGAGGGACGCTCGATCGTCTACAAGGCCGATCTCGATGCGATGCTGGGGCTCACCGGCTTCCTGCTCGACGATTGCTGCCAGGGCGCCTGCGGGACTTTATCCCCCTGCGCCGCGGCGCCCTTAAAATCAGCTCAAAAGGAGTGTGTCTGATGAAGCGTCTGCATGTGAGCTTCGGGGTCGAAGACCTTGAAAAGTCCGTCTCTTTCTATTCCACCCTGTTCGGCGCCGAACCTTCGGTGCGCCGCGCGGGCTATGCGAAATGGATGCTTGAAGATCCGCGCGTCAATTTCGTCGTCGAAACGCTTTCGGGCGAAAAAGGTTTTGCCCATGCCGGAATCCAGGTCGATGCGCCGGAAGAGCTTGAACCGATCTTCAGCAGGCTGAAGGAAGCGGAAGCGCCTTACCTTCCCGAAGGCGTCACGACCTGCTGCTACGCCAAATCCGAAAAAAGCTGGACGGCCGATCCCGATGGTGTGCGCTGGGAAGCGTTCTACACGCTGCACCAGATGGAAGAATTCGGCTCTGGCCCCGAGCTCGAAAAACTAGATATGACGGGTACGGACCAATCTGTTTGCGGCTGTGCGCCGTCGACCGCGAAACCCGCGCCGGCGGCAAAACCCGTCTCCGCCTGTTGCTGACGCAAGGAAAACGTCCATGAGCAGCGCGCTGGAAAATCAGGTTGAAAGCTACAACGTTCTTTTTCTCTGCACCGGCAATTCGGCGCGCAGCATCATGGCGGAAGCCTATCTGAATTCACTGCCCGGCCGGCCCTTCAAGGCCTATAGCGCCGGCAGCCACCCGGCGGGCAAGGTCAATCCGGTGGCGCTCGATGTATTGAGAACGGCGAAACTCAGTACCGAAGGCTTGCGGTCGAAGAGCTGGGACGAGTTCGAGGTGTCCGGCGCACCGAAGATGAACTTCGTCTTCACCGTCTGCGACAACGCGGCCGGCGAGGTCTGCCCCATCTGGCCGGGACAGCCGATGACCGCGCATTGGCCCTTCGCCGATCCCGCCGCCTTCGAAGGCAGCGCCGCCGGGAAGCATGCGTTCTTCCTCGACGTCTTCCGGCAGATCCGTACCCGGATCGATATTTTCACCAACCTGCCGCTGCGCTCGCTCGACAAGCTCGCCCTGCAGAAGAAGCTCGGCGATCTCGGCCGCGGCGTCGTGGGAGCGGCGTAATGGCGGCGGAAAACGCGCCGCGCAAGCTCGGCTTTCTCGACCGGTATCTGACCGTCTGGATTTTCGCGGCGATGGCGGCGGGTGTCGCCATCGGTTCGCTTTTCGAAGGCGCCCCGGCGGCGCTCGACGCGCTTTCCATCGGCTCCACCAACATCCCGATCGCTGTCGGCCTCATCCTGATGATGTATCCGCCGCTGGCGCGGGTGCGCTACGAGGAGTTGCCGCGCATTTTCGAGGATCGCCGCGTCCTCGCGCTGTCGCTGGTGCAGAACTGGCTGATCGGGCCGTTCCTGATGTTCGGCCTTGCCGTTCTCTTTCTCTCCGACGAACCGGCCTACATGACTGGCCTCATCCTGATCGGCCTTGCGCGCTGCATCGCCATGGTGATCGTCTGGAACCAGCTCGCGCGCGGCAGCAACGAATACGTCGCGGCGCTCGTCGCCTTCAACAGCCTCTTCCAGCTTCTCTTTTTCAGCGTCTATGCGTGGTTCTTCCTCGCCGTTCTGCCGCCGCTTTTCGGCCTCGACGGGCAGGTGATCGCGGTCGGCTTCTGGACCATCGCGGGCGCCGTTCTCCTCTATCTCGGCCTGCCCTTCGGCGCCGGCTATCTGACGCGGCGCTTTCTTCGGCCGCGCATCGGCGCGGATGCCTATGACAACCGCTTCGTGCCGCGCATCGCACCCGTCACGCTGATCGCGCTCTTGTTCACCATCGCGGTCATGTTCGCGATGAAGGGCGAGGCGGTGCTGGCGCTGCCGTTCGACGCGCTCCGCATCGCGGTGCCGCTGGCGCTCTATTTCGTCATCATGTTTCTGGTGAGTTTCGCGATGAGCCGGATGCTCGGCGCCGATTATCCGCGCACCGTGTCGCTGTCGTTCACGGCGGCCAGCAACAATTTCGAGCTCGCCATCGCGGTCGCCATTGCGACATTCGGCATCGCCTCGCCCGTTGCTTTCGCCACCGTTATCGGGCCGCTTGTCGAAGTGCCGGTGCTGATCGCGCTGGTCAGCGTGGCGCTCTGGCTCGGGCGGCGCTGGTTCGGCGCCGATGCACTTCGCCGGGCCGAAGCGGCGCATCCGGCCGATTGACGCAAAAGAAACGGCCCGCGCTGTCTTTCGACGGCGCGGGCCGGATCGTCCCCCCTCGGAAGCGGCAGGTCTTATTCGACCGCCTCTTCCTCCACAGCTTCGCCGCCGGCGTTGTCGCCGGACATGTTGTCCATCGCACCCTCGGCGGCCGCACCGGTATCTTCGGCGGCTTCCTCGGTCGCATCCATCGCGTCTTCCGCCGCGTCCATCGCATCGCTTGCGGCTTCTTCCGTCGCGTCCATCGCATCGCTTGCGGCTTCGCCCATGGCGTCCGCGGCGTCGCCGGCATCTTCCATCATGGTGTCGACGGCATCACCGACGGTCGCATCTTCAGGGTTCATCATCCGGTACCCGATCACCAGCACGACGGCGAGCACGATGATGGCAATGGCGGTCTTCATGAAATTGGACATGGTCATTTCCTCTTGGCGGTCGTTTCGCCCGTTTGTTTCACCCCGGCTGCCAAATCCCCGCAGCCCGAACAGGGCCCCCCGGCTTCTCCCGCTCGGTTTCGAAAGGCGCCCGGGGCAATGTTAGTGATGATTTGGCCCGAAAGGCCACAGTGAAACGGCCGATTATGAGGATTCTTTTCGCCCTGTTGACGTTAGGTCACGGCCCTTCCGGAGCCGAAACGGGTTGCACGGCCCCGAATCGGCGCCGGCGGGCCTTGCCGCCTTGTCGGACCCCGCGCTAAACAGGCCTCAACTGCCACAATCAAGGGAGGCGCGGCCCACGCGGGAGCGGGGTTTCGCGGCAAAGGCCATGGCGAAGGATCTGACGCATTTCATCGGCGGCAAGCACGTCAAAGGCACCAGCGGGCGCTACCTTGACGTGACCAATCCGAACACGGGCGAGGTGACGGCGCGGACGCCGCTGGCGAGCACCGCCGAGCTCCGCGCCGCGGTCGAAGTCGCGGCGAAGGCCTTTCCCGACTGGGCGGCCACCAACCCGCAGCGCCGCGCGCGCGTTATGTTCGAGTTCAAGCGGCTGCTCGAAGCCAACATGAACGAGCTTGCCGAATTGCTGTCGTCGGAACACGGCAAGGTGATCGCGGATTCGAAGGGCGACGTCCAGCGCGGGCTCGAAGTGATCGAATTCGCCTGCGGCATTCCGCATCTGATGAAGGGTGAGTTCACCGAAGGCGCCGGTCCCGGCATTGACATGTATTCGATGCGTCAGCCGCTCGGTGTCTGCGCCGGCATCACGCCGTTCAACTTTCCGGCGATGATCCCGATGTGGATGTTCGGTGTCAGCATTGCTTGTGGCAACACCTTCATCTGCAAGCCCTCGGAGAAGGATCCCTCCGTTCCGATCCGGCTCGCCGAACTGTTCATGGAAGCGGGTGCGCCGGCGGGCGTCTTGAATGTCGTCAATGGCGACAAGGAAGCGGTCGACGCGATCCTCACCGATCCGGCAATTCAGGCGGTCAGCTTTGTCGGTTCGTCGGACATCGCGCAATATGTCTATGCGACCGGCGCCGCCAACGGCAAGCGCGTGCAGGCAATGGGCGGTGCGAAGAACCATGCGATCATCATGCCCGATGCCGACATGGATCAGGTCGTCAACGAGTTGATCGGCGCCGGCTACGGTTCGGCCGGCGAACGCTGCATGGCGATCTCGGTCGCGGTACCGGTGGGTGCCGAAACGGCGGACCGCCTGGTCGAGAAGCTGGTACCGCGCGTGCAGGCGCTGAAGGTCGGCATTTCGACCGCGTCTGACAGCGATTACGGGCCGCTCGTCAGCAAGGCCCATATGGAGAAGGTCAGCTCCTATATCGACATGGGCGTCAAGGAAGGCGCGAAGCTTCTGGTCGACGGGCGCGGCTTCAAGCTGCAGGGCTACGAGAACGGCTACTTCCTCGGCGGATCGCTGTTCGACCATGTGACGCCGGAAATGAAATCCTACAAGGACGAGATTTTCGGACCGGTGCTGCAGGTTGTGCGCGCGAAGAATTTCGAGGAAGCGGCGGCGCTGCCGACGAAGCATCAATATGGCAATGGCGTCGCGATCTTCACGCGCGACGGCGACGCGGCGCGCAGCTTTGCCTCCCGCGTTCAGGTCGGCATGGTCGGCATCAATGTGCCGATCCCGGTGCCGCTCGCCTATCACACGTTTGGCGGCTGGAAGCGTTCGGCCTTCGGCGACACCAACCAGCACGGACCCGAAGGCGTCCGGTTCTGGACGCATGTCAAGACCGTCACCTCGCGCTGGCCGACCGGCCTCAAGGAAGGTTCGTCCTTCGTCATTCCGACGATGAAGTAGGATGGCCCTGCCTTGAAAAATCGGAATGGCGCTTCCCGCGGGCGGCGCCATTCCTATATGTGCGGAAGCCTTTTCGCCGGAGGGAATGCCGATATGCCTGTCGATCTCGGCGCCTATTTCGAACGCATCGGTTATTCGGGCGCCCGCACGCCGACCCTCGAAACATTGAAGGCGCTACACTTCGCCCATGCGCTTTCGATCCCGTTCGAGAATCTCTCGGTGCTGGCAAAGCGGCTGGTGTCGCTCGACCTTACCGCCTTGCAGCAGAAGCTCGTGGGCGCGCGGCGCGGCGGCTATTGCTTCGAGGTCAACGGTCTCTTTGCCGCCGTGATGCGCCAGCTCGGCTTCAACGTCACGACGCTGATCGGCCGTGTGCGCTGGAAGACGCCGGACGACGTCGATACCGGCCCCTCGCACATGCTCTCCCTCATCGATCTGCCGGAGGGGCGCTTCCTTGCCGATATCGGTTTCGGCGGCCTCACCATGACAGGGCCGATCCGTCTCGAAACGGACATCGAGCAGCAGACGCCGCACGAGCCGCGTCGGCTGCTGGCCGATGGCGACGGTTACATGCTGCAGGCGAAGCTCGGCGAGGAGTGGGGCGATGTCTATCGCTTCACGCTCGATCCGCAGACGCGGGCCGACTACGAGATTGCCAACTGGTACACCTCGACCCATCCGCAATCGATCTTCACGCAGTTCCTGATTGTCGCCCGGCCGCTGGCCGACCGCCGCATCACGCTCTTCAATTGCAATCTGACGATCCGCCATCTCGACGGCCGGGTCGAAAACCGGCGTCTCGAAAGCTCCGAGGAGATTGCGGCGGCACTTGCCGAGCATTTCGATCTGCCGTTGTCGGACGAAGACCGCGCTGTGGTGCTCGATCCCCATATGAATGTCTGGCGGGCGATGGCGACGGCTTAGCCGGCGGGCTCGAAGCGCCATTTGCGCGTAATGGCGGGCGCGAGGTCGATGCCGTTCTTCTGCGCAAACAGCAGAATATGGCCGAGCAGGTCGGCGGTTTCGTCGGCCAGCGCCTCACGCAGCTCCGTCTCGCTCAAGCCCCGTTTGCGCCCGCGATCGGTCAGCTTCATCCAGACTTGCGTCAGCTCTCCCAGTTCCTCCTGAAGTTTGAGGATGAACCAGTCCTCGTTTCGCGTTATGCCGTTCGTGGCGGCGTAGCGTTTAGAGGCTTCCTCGAATTGTCCGGCAAGTCCGATCAGATGTTGCACAAGCCCATTCCTTAATAGCGGCGGGGAGAGATGATGGCCGAGTCGCTCTGTTCATGCAATGTTCCTTACGGCGGCGCATGAACTCCGGTCCCCTGTCCGTCTATCGCGAGAAGATCGCGCGGGGCGAAATCGCCGAGGACGCGGCGCAGGCTCATGCCGCGCAGCATCTGCAGCATCTCGCCAATGAACTTGCCGAATGGTCGCCCGGCAAGAAGGTCGGCCCCTTCGCTTTTCTCGGTTTCGGCCGTCCGGTAACGCCGCCCGAGGGCCTTTACATCTGGGGCGGCGTCGGGCGCGGCAAGTCGATGCTGATGGATCTCTTTTTCGAGACCGTCGCCATCGCGCCGAAACGCCGCGTGCATTTCCATTCCTTCATGCAGGAGGTGCATGAGCGCATCCATACCTGGCGCCAGCGCGAGAAGGCCGGGAAGGTGAAGGGCGACGATCCGATCCCGCCGGTGGCGGCGGCCATCGCGCGCGAGGCGGCGCTGCTCTGCTTCGACGAGTTCCAGGTTCACGACATTGCCGATGCCTCGATCCTCGGGCGGCTGTTCTCGCAGCTCTTTGCGCTCGGCGTCGTCGTCGTCGCGACGTCCAATCGCGCGCCGGACGGGCTCTACGAGGGCGGGCTCAACCGGCACCGCTTCCTGCCCTTCATCGATCTCGTCAAGGCGCGGATGGACGTGCTGCATCTCGACAGCGCGACGGACTACCGGCTCGACCGTATCAAGGGAATGCCGGTCTATCATACGCCGCTTGGCGAAAGCGCTTCGGCGGCGCTCGACGACGCGTTCGAAAAACTGACCGACGCGAAGCGCGGCGAACCGATGACGCTGGCGCTGAAGGGCCGCGCGGTCGAGGTGCCGGAAGCGGCGCATGGCGTGGCGCGGTTTTCGTTTGCCGATCTATGTGCGAAGCCGCTCGGCGCCGCCGACTATCTGAAGATCGCGCAAAGCTTTCACACGGTCATTGTCCGCGATGTGCCGGCGATGGGACCGGAGCGGCGCAACGAGGCCAAACGTTTCGTCACGCTGATCGACGCGCTTTATGAGGCAAAGACCAAGCTGATCCTGTCGGCCGCCGCCGCGCCCTACGCCCTATACGAACAAGGCGACGGCGCGTTCGAATTCGAACGCACGGCATCGCGGCTGATCGAAATGCAGAGCCTCGACTATCTGGCGTTGAGGAGCGCCGACTGAATTTTCAGAGTTTCTTCGACGGGCGGAGGCCGAGCGCCTCGGCCGTTGGCGCGGGGCTTTCGGCGATCCGAGACGGGAAAGCGAGCTCGGGCCCGAGATCGAGACGGTAGTCGAAGGACTGACCGAACGTCGCCGACATCATGCCGAAGGAAACGCTTTCGCGCGGCTTGCCGCGTGCCGCTTCGCGGGCGATTTCGAGCGAGAATTCATGTGCGGCCCGGCGATCCACCGGCACGAAGCCCAGCACATGCGGATCGAGATCGGAAGCGGCGACGCGCGTCTCGCGTTTGCCGCCGTCCGGGCCTTCGAGAAGCGCGATCACGCCGCCAAAATCATCGCGCGTGGCATCGGAGCCCGGCGTCTCGCAAAAGGCGCGGCCGTTGCGGAGCAAGCTTTCGAGAAAGCGGCAGTCCTTGCCGGTCAATGCAGATACGACATGTTCGCCAAGATCGCGGCCGGTCATTACGGTTGAGGAAATTCCGGCGACGGTCAGAAGCTGTCCGACGGTCAGGGCGCCGATGGCGGGCGCGGCACAACCCGAAAGGCCCACGCAAACCGCGACCGCGAGAACCGCTTTTGCGGCTCCGCTCCGCCGACCCTGCAGGGTCCGCTTTACTGACATCACGCACGCCCCCGTTACACAGGCCGACCGCAACCTTGCGGTCCGGATGATCGCGCCCGGTCCCCCCGGATCTGGCACCCCGCTCCGGCCGTCCGCCGCAAACTTGCGACATATGCGCGTGCCGGAACCCATCTCGCCTGTCGGAAATCATGCTGCCGCACCGGCAACTGTGTCAATTCGATACCGCATTCATGGTTAATTTCCGGTTACCGGGCCTGCGTCCGTCCGTTGCGGAGCGGGCGGATTCAGGTTACTAGGCTGCCAGATCACACAGGGCGCAGGCATTCCGGAGGCTTCATCACCATGGCGCGCAAGAAAATCGCACTTATCGGCGGCGGCCAGATTGGCGGCACGCTGGCCCTTCTCGCGGGGCTCAAGGAGCTCGGCGACATCGTCATTTTCGACATCGCCGAAGGCCTGCCCCAGGGCAAGGCGCTCGACCTCGCCCAGACCTCGCCGGTCGAGGGTTATAATGCGGCGCTTTCGGGCGCCAACGACTACAAGGGCATCAAGGGCGCCGATGTCGTCATCGTCACGGCCGGCGTGCCGCGCAAGCCCGGCATGAGCCGCGACGACCTGCTCGGCATCAACCTCAAGGTGATGCGCCAGGTCGGCGAAGGCATCGCGAAATATGCGCCGAACGCCTTTGTCGTCTGCATCACCAATCCGCTCGACGCGATGGTCTGGGCGCTCCGGCAGTTCTCCGGCCTGCCGCACAACAAGGTCGTCGGCATGGCCGGCGTGCTCGACAGCGCGCGCTTCCGTTACTTCCTGGCCGAAGAGTTCAAGGTCTCGGTCGAGGATGTGACGGCCTTCGTGCTTGGCGGGCACGGCGACACGATGGTGCCGCTGGCACGTTATTCGACGGTTGCCGGCATTCCGCTGCCCGACCTCGTCAAGATGGGTTGGACCACGAAAGAGAAGCTCGACAAGATCATCCAGCGCACGCGCGACGGCGGTGCCGAGATTGTCGGGCTGCTGAAGACGGGCTCGGCCTTCTACGCCCCGGCCGCCTCCGGCATCCAGATGGCGGAAGCCTATCTCGGCGACCAGAAGCGCGTGCTGCCCTGTGCGGCCTATCTCAACGGCCAGTACGGCGTGAAGGACATGTATGTCGGCGTGCCGGTGGTGATCGGTGCCGGCGGTGTCGAGCGTGTCGTCGAGATCGACCTCAACGCGGCCGAGAAGAAGCAGTTCATGGGCTCGGTCAATGCCGTGAAGGGCCTGGTCGATGCCTGCAAGAAGATCGACCCGGCCGTCGCCAAGGGCGCGTCCAAGGCCAAGGCACCGGCCAAAAAGAAGAAGTAGGACGGGTTTTCGTCCGGCACGAAATGCGGGGCGGGCCTTCGGGTCCGCCCTTTTCGTTTTCCTGAAATTATAGCACTTTAACTGCCAACACTTGCGGCGTCGGGCTTTCCATATTAATGTTATACATTAAACAGGAGTTCGAGGAGGAGAGCTGGCGATGAAGCGGATATGGATATTCGGCGCGGGCGGCGTCGTGGCGCTGATGCTTGCGGGTTTCGCGGCGCTCTGGCACTCGCCCGGCCTGCAGGATCGGATGCTCAACCGCATGATCGAGCGCTTCGCCGGCACCAACCTGGCGGTGCTCGATCCCGATGCGTTGCATATCGTCTTTTGCGGCACCGGCTCGCCGCTTCCCGATCCCGACCGGGCGTCTGCCTGTATCGGCGTCTATGCGGGCGACTACTTCTTCCTGATCGACACCGGCCCCGGCGGCGCCGACAACCTCACCGCGATGCAGATGCCGATGGGCGGGCTCTCGGGAGTCTTCTACACGCATCTCCATTCCGACCATATCGGCGACCTTCCGGATATCGCGCTCAACAGCTGGGCGGCGGGCCGCGGCGATCCGTTGACGCTTTACGGACCTGCCGGCATCGAGCATGTGGCGGCAGGCTACGCGGAAGCCTTCAAGCTCGACAACAGCTGGCGCATTGCCCATCACGGCACCGATTTCTTTGCCGTGGAGGGCGCGAAGCTCAAGCCGGTCATCGTCGAGGTGCCGGATCGCGACGCCACCGTCACTGTTTTCGAGGCGGGCGATCTCAAGGTGACGACCTTCCTCGTCACGCATTTCCCGGTAACGCCGGCCTTTGGTTATCGCATCGACTACAAGGATCGCTCGGTGGTCTTCTCGGGCGACACGTCGCGCGACGAAAACGTCGCGCGGGTGGGCAAGGGCGCCGATGTGATGGTGCATGAAGCGCTGGCCGCCCACATGGTCAACACGATCGGCCAGGTGCTCGGCCGCATCGGCGACCGCCGCGAAAAGATCATGGGCGATATTCCGGACTATCACGCAACGCCGGTCGAGGCGGCCGAGATCGCCAATCTGGCGGGGGCGGAGCTTCTGGTCTACAACCACATCGTGCCGCGTCTGCCCAATGCCTTGTCGGAGCGGATGTTCCTGCGCGGTGTCTCCGACATCCGGCCGAACGGCGTCGTGCTCGGCTATGACGGGCTCTATCTCGAACTGCCGGTGGGATCGAAGAAGATCGTCCAGCACGACCTGCGCTGAAGCGCGGGCGATGACGCTGCGTCATCCGCTATCTTGCTGACGTAATTGAACTTTATGTCAGTTGGCGAGATCGTACGGCAGTGTGTGCAAGCCCATCTGCCGGTTGCACCCGTCCGCTCGGGTGGTATAACTCGCGGCCATCCGACCTAGCTATCGGGGCTATCGGGCAAGCGATCTTTCCTCTCCCGGCGCACGGGTTCCCGCGACGCCGACCAGCCGGACGGTTTTTGCATGAACATTCACGAATACCAGGCCAAGGCCGTGCTCGCGAAGTACGGCGTGCCGGTGCCGCGCGGCCATGCGGCCTTCTCGCCGGACGAAGCGGTGGCGAAAGCGAAGGAGCTCGGCGGTCCGGTCTGGGTCGTCAAGGCGCAGATCCATGCGGGCGGCCGCGGCAAGGCCGGCGGCGTCAAGGTCGTGAAGTCGGTCGACGATGTGAAATCGGAAGCAGCGCGGCTCCTTGGCTCGACGCTGGTCACGCATCAGACCGGCCCCGACGGCAAGCAGGTCAATCGTCTCTATATCGAGGAAGGCTCCTCGATCGCGCGCGAACTTTATCTCTCCATCGTCGTCGACCGCGTGACGTCGCGCGTCTCCTTCATCGTCTCGACCGAAGGCGGCATGGACATCGAAGAGGTCGCCAAGAAGACGCCGGAAAAAATCCTGAGCTTCTCGGTCGATCCGGCGTCGGGCATCAGCGGTTTTCATGGCCGTAAGGTGGCTTACGCGCTCGGCCTCGAAGGCGACCAGGTGAAGCAGGGCGTGGCGCTCATTGACAAGCTCTACCGGGCCTTTACCGGCGAAGACATGAGCATGCTCGAAATCAATCCGCTGGTCGTTACCGGCGAGGGCAATCTCGTCTGTCTCGACGCGAAAGTGAATTTCGATTCCAATGCGCTCTACCGCCACAAGGATATCGTCGAGCTGCGCGACCTCACCGAAGAAGATCCGGCGGAAGTCGAAGCGTCGAAATACGATCTCAACTACATCAAGCTCGACGGGCAGATCGGCTGCATGGTCAACGGCGCCGGGCTTGCCATGGCGACGATGGATATCATCAAGCTCTATGGCTCCGAGCCCGCGAACTTCCTAGATGTCGGTGGCGGCGCAACGAAAGAGAAAGTGACGGCGGCCTTCAAGATCATCCTGTCGGATGAGAACGTCGAAGGCATCCTCGTCAACATCTTCGGCGGCATCATGCGTTGCGACATCATCGCCGAGGGCGTCGTCGCAGCAGCCAAGGAAGTGTCGCTCGGCGTGCCGCTGGTCGTGCGTCTGGAAGGCACCAATGTCGATCTCGGCAAGAAGATCATGGCCGATAGCGGCCTGCCGATCATTTCTGCCGACAACCTCGCCGACGCGGCCGAGAAGATCGTCAAAGCCGTGAAGGAGGCCGCGTAATGTCAGTGCTCGTCGACAAGAACACGAAAGTCATCTGCCAGGGCTTCACGGGCAATCAGGGTACGTTCCATTCGGAACAGGCGATCGCCTATGGCACGAAGATGGTCGGCGGCGTCAGCCCCGGCAAGGGCGGCTCCCGCCACCTCGACCTGCCGGTCTTCGACACGGTCGCGCAGGCGGTCGAGAAGACCGGCGCCACCGCATCCGCCATCTATGTGCCGCCGCCTTTCGCGGCCGATGCGATCCTCGAAGCGATCGACGCCGGTATCGAACTTGCGGTCTGCATCACCGAGGGCATTCCGGTTCTCGACATGGTGAAGGTCAAGCGCGCGCTAACGGGTTCGAAGACGCGCCTCGTCGGTCCGAACTGTCCCGGCGTCATCACGCCCGGCGAATGCAAGATCGGCATCATGCCCGGCCACATCCACAAGCCGGGTTCGGTCGGCATTGTCTCGCGCTCGGGCACGCTGACCTATGAAGCGGTCGCTCAGACGACCGCTGCCGGTCTCGGCCAGACCACCTGCATCGGCATCGGCGGCGATCCGGTCAACGGCACCAATTTCATCGACTGCCTCGACATGTTCCTTGGCGATCCGGCGACGACCTCGATCATCATGATCGGCGAAATCGGCGGCTCGGCTGAAGAAGATGCGGCCGAGTTCCTGAAGGCCTCGAAGGTCAAGAAGCCGGTCGTCGGCTTCATCGCCGGCGTCACGGCGCCTCCGGGCCGCCGCATGGGCCATGCCGGCGCGATCATCTCGGGCGGCAAGGGTGGCGCGGAAGACAAGATGGAGGCCATGCGTTCGGCCGGCATCACGGTCGCCAAGTCGCCCTCGGCGCTCGGCACCACGCTGGTCGAGGTGCTGAAGGGCTGATTTTCGGCTGTTTTCTGAGGTTTTCGCGGGGTTTCCGGGTTTTTCGGGAGCCCCGCGGCGATTCCAGGATCCTTCTCCGGTGTCGGCTATGTCAATTCGTCATTGGTTTACTATATTCTGATTACCTGACGATGATTTGCGGCGCTGGCTGGGCAGGTTCCAGAATGTGCCTACAAGGCAAATCGCGTTGACGGCGGATTGCCTCTCTGGCAAATTTTAATCATGAAACTCTCCGAATGGCTTGAAACCAACAATCTGACGGCAAGCGCCTTTGCCGATCAGTTGGGCGTTTCGGTTTCCACGGTTACGCGCTGCATGAACGGCCAGCGGCGGCCCGAATGGCCGACGCTCGACGCCATTCTCAAGGCGACGGGCGGCGCGGTGACGCCCAATGATTTTCTCTCTGGCGAAACGGCACTTCAGGCGCCCGCGGTTTCCGCGCCGGCGCCTTCGTCACATGGATCGGTTCCGATGAGCAGCAACGGCGCGAACGACCGCTTCGAGCGGACATCCTTTCTCTACGGCGCCAATGCCGTTTTCGTCGAAGGGCTCTACGCGAAATACCAGCGCGATCCGCAATCGGTCGATGCCGAGTGGCGCGAATTCTTCGACGGGCTCGAAGACAGTCCGGAAGATGTGCTGCGGGAAGCGCAGGGCGCTTCGTGGCGTCGCGACGACTGGCCCCCCGCCGTCAATGGCGAGCTTGTCAGCGCGCTTGACGGCAATTGGGGCGCACCGGAATTCGTCGCCGGCAGCATGAAGCAGAAGATCGCCGAGCGCCAGCCCACCGCCAGCATCGATGAAATTCGCGCCGCGACACTCGATTCCGTCCGTGCCCTGATGATGATTCGGGCCTATCGCATTCGCGGCCATCTCGATGCCGATATCGACCCGCTCGACCTGCGTCCGAAATCGCAGCATCCGGAACTGCAGCCGGAAAGCTACGGCTTCGGTCCTGACGATCTCGACCGTCCGATCTTCATCGATCATGTGCTCGGCCTTGAAACGGCGACCGTGCGCGAAATGCTCGACATCCTGCGCCGCACCTATTGCGGCACGCTCGCGGTCGAGTTCATGCATATCGGCGATCCGGAAGAGAAGGCCTGGATACAGGAACGCATCGAAGGGCCGGACAAGGAGATCTCCTTCACCGACATGGGCCGCTCGGCGATCCTCGACAAGATGATCCAGGCCGAGGGTTTCGAGAAATATTGCGGCGTCAAATATGTCGGCACCAAGCGTTTCGGCCTCGACGGCGCCGAAGCGATGATCCCGGCGCTCGAGCAGATCATCAAGCGTGGCGGCGCGCTGGGCGTCCGTGAAATCGTTTTCGGCATGGCGCATCGCGGCCGGCTCAACGTGCTCGCCAATGTGATGTAAGCCCTATCGCGCGATCTTCCACGAATTCAAGGGCGGCTCGTCGAACCCGGAAGACGTCGACGGGTCGGGCGACGTCAAATACCATCTCGGCGCGTCGTCCGACCGCGAGTTCGACGGCAACAAGGTACATCTGTCACTGACCGCCAACCCCTCGCATCTCGAAATCGTCGATCACGTCGTGCTCGGCAAGGCGCGTGCCAAGCAGGACCAGCATCACGACCGTCAGCGGGGTAGCGTCTTTCCGCTGCTTATCCATGCCGATGCAGCCTTTGCGGGCCAGGGCATCGTCGCCGAATGTCTCGGCCTGTCGGGCCTCAAGGGACATCGCACCGGCGGCTCGATCCATTTCATCATCAACAACCAGATCGGCTTCACGACGAGCCCGATCCACAGCCGCTCCTCGCCTTATCCCTCCGATGTCGCGAAGATGGTGCAGGCGCCGATTTTCCATGTAAATGGCGACGATCCGGAAGCGGTGGTGCACGCGGCCAAGATCGCCACCGAGTTCCGGCAGCGCTTCAACAGGCCCGTCGTCATCGACATGTTCTGCTACCGCCGCTTCGGCCACAACGAAAGCGACGATCCGAGCATGACGCAGCCCTTGATGTATCAGAAGATCAAGGATCATCCGACGACGCTGCAGGTCTATTCCGACAGGCTCGTCAGCGAAGGTCTGATGACGCGCGAGGAAGTCGATGCGCGTCTCGCCGCCTTCCGCAAGGAGCTCGATGGCGAATTCGAGGCGTCGAACAATTTTCGTCCCAACAAGGCCGACTGGCTCGACGGGCGCTGGTCGGGCTTCGGCCGTGCCGAAGGCGAAGCGCGCCGTGGCGAAACGGAAGTGGAGCTCGACACGTTGCGCGAGATCGGCCGCCAGATCACCGCGGTGCCGGAAGGCTTCCATGTCCACAAGACGATCCAGCGCTTTCTCGACAATCGCCGCAAGGCGATAGAGAGCGGCGAGGGTATCGACTGGTCGACCGCCGAGGCGCTCGCCTTCGGGTCGCTGTTAAAAGAAGGCATCAAGGTTCGTCTCTCGGGCCAGGACTCGGAGCGCGGCACCTTCGTGCAGCGCCACTCGGTGCTCAACGATCAGGAAGACGAAGAGCGCTATGTGCCGCTCAACACGATTTCGGATCAGGCGGAATTCGAAGTCATCAATTCGATGCTGTCGGAAGCGGCCGTGCTCGGCTTCGAATATGGCTACAGCCTTGCCGAACCGAATGCACTGGTGCTCTGGGAAGCGCCGTTCGGCGATTTCGCCAATGGCGCGCAGGTGGTGATCGACCAGTTCATCTCGTCGGGCGAGCGCAAGTGGCTTCGCATGTCGGGCCTCGTGATGCTGCTGCCACACGGGTATGAGGGCCAGGGTCCGGAACATTCCTCGGCGCGTCTCGAACGCTTCCTGCAATCCTGCGCCGAAGACAATATGCAGATCGTCAACTGCACGACGCCGATGAACTATTTCCATGTACTCCGGCGGCAGATGCACCGCAAATTCCGCAAACCGCTGATCATGATGACGCCGAAATCGCTACTCCGGCACAAGCGCTGCGTCTCGAAGCTTGAGGAGTTCGGGCCGGGTTCGTCGTTCCATCGCGTGCTCTGGGACGATGCGGAACTGCTTCCCGACCAGAAGATCAAGCTTGTCGCCGACAAGGAGATCAAGCGCGTCGTGCTCTGCACCGGCAAGGTCTATTACGATCTCTATGAGGAGCGCGAGCGGCGCGAAATCAACGACATCTATCTGATGCGCGTCGAGCAGCTCTATCCCTTCCCGGCGAAATCGCTCATCACCGAGCTGTCGCGCTTTCCGCAGGCCGAGTTCGTCTGGTGCCAGGAAGAGCCGAAAAACATGGGCGCCTGGTTTTTCATGGAACCCAACATCGAATGGGTGCTCGACCATGTCGGGGCGCGCTATCGCCGCGCCTCCTATGTCGGACGGCCGGCCTCGGCGGCGACGGCGACGGGGCTTCTCAGCAAACACAATCAGGAATTGAACCAGTTTCTTTCGGACGCGCTGAAGATCGATTGAGGCTTCGGGCGGGCTCCGGTTTCGGAAAGGCGAGAGACGAATGGCGACGGAAATTCGCGTGCCCACGCTGGGCGAATCGGTGACGGAGGCGACCGTCGCGCAGTGGTTCAAGAAGCCGGGCGATCAGGTGACGGCGGATGAGCCGCTGGTCGAGCTCGAGACCGACAAGGTGACGGTCGAAGTGCCGGCGCCCGCTTCCGGCGTGCTCGGCGAAATCATGGTCAAGGACGGCGAGACGGTCGAGGTCGGCGCGCTCTTGGGCGAGATCGGCGAAGGCAAAGGCAAGGCATCCGCTCCGGCCGCCAGGAAGGAAGAGCCAAAAAAAGCCGAGGCCAAGCCGGAACCGAAATCCGAAGCCCCGAAACCCGAAGCGAAAGCGCCGGCGAAGCCCGCCGATGCCCAGCCTTCGCCGGCCGTGCGCCGCGTCGCCGCCGAAAACGATCTCGATGTCTCGAAGGTCGAAGGCACCGGCCGCGGCGGCCGCGTCACCAAGGAAGATGCCGAAGCGGCCGCGAAGGCGAAGCCGGCCGCCGCGCCGGTTCAGGCGCGCGCCCCCCGCGACGACAGCGCGCGCGAGGAACGCGTGAAGATGACGCGGCTCCGCAAGACCATCGCGACCCGCCTCAAGGAGGCGCAGAACACGGCGGCCATGCTCACCACCTTCAACGAGGTGGACATGACCAACGTCATGGCGCTCCGCGCGCAATACAAGGATCTCTTCGAGAAGAAGCATGGCGTGCGCGTCGGCTTCATGGGCTTCTTCGTCAAGGCCTGCATCCATGCGTTGCGCGAAATCCCGGCCGTCAACGCCGAGATCGACGGCGAGGAACTGGTCTACAAGAACTACTACAATATCGGCGTCGCGGTCGGCACCGATCGCGGCCTTGTCGTGCCGGTGCTGCGCGATGCGCAGGACCTGTCGCTGGCCGAGATCGAAAAGTCGATCAACGAGATCGGCGCGCGCGCCCGTGACGGCCAGCTCAAGCTTGAGGAATTGCAGGGCGGCACCTTCACGATATCGAACGGCGGCGTCTACGGCTCGCTGATGTCGACGCCGATCCTCAATGCGCCGCAATCGGGCGTGCTCGGCATGCACAAGATCCAGGAGCGGCCGATGGCCATTGGCGGCAAGATCGAAATCCGTCCGATGATGTATCTGGCGCTTTCCTACGATCACCGCATCGTCGACGGCAAGGAGGCGGTCACTTTCCTGGTGCGCGTCAAGGAATCGCTCGAAGATCCGCAGCGCCTGCTGCTCGACCTCTGAGGTAAATCGATGGCAGACCAACTCGACATCGTGGTGATCGGCGCCGGACCCGGCGGCTATGAATGCGCGATCAAGGCGGCGCAGCTCGGGCTCAAGGTCGCGGTGGTCGAGAAGCGCGACCGTCTCGGCGGCACCTGCCTCAATGTCGGCTGCATCCCGTCGAAGGCGCTGCTGCATGCGTCGGAACTTTTCCACGAAGCCGGCCATGCCTTCGAAGGCATGGGCATCGAGGTCGGAAAGCCGAAACTCAACCTGGAACAGATGCTCGCCTTCAAGGACGAGGCGGTCGACGGCAACACCAAGGGCGTCGAGTTCCTGTTCAAGAAAAACAAGATCGAATGGGTGAAGGGCGAGGGCCTCATTGAGGCCGCCGGCAAGGTCAAGGTCGGCGACCGCGTGCTGGAAACCAGGAACATCGTCATCGCCACCGGCTCCGACGTCGCGCAGCTTCCGGGCATCGAGGTCGACGAGAAGACGATCGTCTCGTCGACCGGCGCCCTTGCGCTTGAAAAAGTGCCGGGCAAATTGCTGGTCATCGGCGGCGGCGTCATCGGCCTTGAGCTTGGTTCGGTCTGGGCGCGGCTCGGCGCCGAGGTGACGGTGGTCGAATTCCTCGACGCCATCCTGCCGGGCATGGACGGCGAGGTCGTCAAGAATTTCACCCGCATCCTCAAGAAGCAGGGCTTCACGTTCAAGCTCGGCGCGAAAGTGACGAAAGTCGAGAAACAGAAATCCGGCCTCAAGGTTTCGGTCGAGCCCGCCAAGGGCGGCGACGCCGAAACGCTCGATGCCGATGTCGTGCTCGTTTCCGTCGGCCGTGCCGCCTATACGGCCGGCCTCGGCCTCGACAAGATCGGCGTCAAGACCGACAAACGCGGCCGCGTCGAAATCGACGCCGGCTACAAAACGAATGTCGACGGCATCTATGCGATCGGCGATTGCGTCGCCGGGCCGATGCTCGCGCACAAGGCGATGGAAGAGGGCGTGGCGCTTGCCGAAAAGCTCGCCGGCCATTACGGCGCGGTCAACTACGACGTCATTCCGGGCGTCGTCTACACCTCGCCGGAAGTGGCAAGCGTCGGCAAGACCGAAGAGCAGTTGAAGGAAGCGGGCATCGAATATAACGCCGGCAAGTTTCCGTTCACCGCGAACGGCCGCGCCAAGGCCAACAAGACGACCGAAGGTTTCGTCAAGATTCTCGCCGACAAGAAGACCGACCGTATCCTCGGCATTCACATCGTCGGCGTGAACGCGGGCGAGATGATCGCGCAGACCGTGACCGCGATGGAGTTTTCATCGAGTTCCGAAGATATCGCCCGCATGTGCATCGCCCATCCGACCATGTCGGAAGCGATCAAGGAAGCGGCGCTGGCCGTCACGGGATTGCCGATCCATATGTGAATACCCGTTCAGACGGGTTTCAACGGCACAGGTTCGCCCGGCGGCAGCTCCACGCGAATTTCGTCGCCGGGGCCTTACCTCGCCCGCCACAATGACGATCCCCATCACGCCTGCCTTGCGAATCAGGTTTTCCTCTGCGTCGCGGTCGAGAACGGCGTTCATCAGGCCGGGTTTGATGCCGTCGAGTTGTACGCAAGGGTTGCGCAAACCGGTGACTTCGACAACGGCGTTCGTTCCAAGCCGCAGCTTCGTCCCTGCGGGAAGCGCCACCAGGTCGATCCCCCGCGTCGTGATGTTCTCGCCCATCCGGCCCGGTGCGACGCTGAACCCCTTGCCTTCCAGCTCGTCCAGCAATTCGGCATGGATCAGGTGAACCTGACGCAGGTTCGGCTGGGAAGGGTCGCGCGCCATGCGGGAGCGGTGTTTCACCGTCTTGCCCATATGGGCGTCGCCCTCGACGCCGAGGCCGGCAAGCAATCTGATGCGTTCGGCATTCGGCTTCTGCATCGTATGGGTTGCGCTGACGCTGACCACCGTCACGATGCCGCGCATTTCCATCACCGCCGCCCCTTCGCCTTGTCGTAAATCTCCAGCAGCCGCGCCGGGTCGACTTCGGTATAGACCTGCGTCGTCGACAGGCTTGCATGGCCGAGCAGTTCCTGGATCGCACGAAGGTCGCCGCCGCCCGCCAGCAGATGTGTCGCGAAGCTGTGGCGCAGCGCATGCGGGCTCGCCGTCTCCGGCAGGTTGAGACTGTGCCTGAGATCGATCATGGTCTGGCGCACCTGCCGCTGGTCGAGGCGCTGTCCCCGCGTGCCGACGAAGAGCGGCCCGCCCGGCACCGGCGCATGCGGGCAGAGCGAGAGATAGGCGTCGACCGCGTCGCGCGCCACCGGCAGCACCGGCACCAGGCGTTCCTTGTTGCCCTTGCCGGTGATGCGCAGCACATCCTTCAGCGGTGCGTCTTCGCGGTCGAGGCCGAGCGCCTCGGAGATGCGAAGCCCGCAGCCATAAAGCAGCGTCAACACCGCGACGTTGCGGGCCGCTATCCACTCGACTTTCGCGCCGCGCGCGCCTTCGAGCAGCGTCTCGGCGCCCTTCATTGTCAGCGGTTTCGGAATCCCGTGCGGCAGTTTCGGCGAGCGCAGGGCCTTCAGCGTTGCGCTGGCGGCGATGCCGGTGCGGTCGAGAAATCCGTAAAAGGAGCGCAGGCTCGACAGTGTCCGCGCCACGCTGCGGCTTGTCAGGCCTTCGCCGCGGCGATGGCTGACAAAGGCGCGGAAGTCGCGCAGTTCGAGCGTGGCGAGCGCCTTCAGGTCGGCGGGCCCGCCCAGATGATCGGCCAGGAATTCGAAGAAGCGCGTCAGGTCGCGGTGATAGTTGACGAGCGTCGCCGCGCTGACGCGGCGTTCGCCCATCAGATGCGCATACCAGTTGCGGATTTCGCGGCGCGCATCTTCATGTGCGGGGATCGCCCGCGCGGCCTCGTCGGGCGACGGCGCGGCGCCTGTCAGCGTGCGGGCGGCAGATCGAGCCATCGGCGCACGCAGCGTTCGACGATGCGGGCCAGGAATTCGAGAAGGTCGACCGCCTGGTCGGGGTGGAACTGTTCGGGCTCGAAGCCGCCGAGCGCCATCAGGCCGGGCGGTGCGCCCGGCGCGAAGTCGAGGCGGACCAGCGCTTCGGAATTGACCTCCTCGGCCAGCGGCCCGTAAAGCCCGCGGCTGCCGCGCACCTGCGCGGCGAGGCGGCAGTGCTCGCCGAGGCCGAGAATGCGGTCGACACCGCCGGGCTCCAGCACGCGCACACCGCGAATGCCGATACCGGCCACGCCGTTCGCCGTCTCGACGCAGAGCGTCGCGGCGCGCACGCCGAGCACGCGGGCGAGCCCGTCCGGGCCTGTTACATATTCGATCAGATGTTCGAAACTTTCCGCGTCGAGCAGGCGCAGCGTGGCGGCATGGACCTGCTCGCGGGCAAAGCTGTTCAGCGACGAAGCCTCGATCAGATCCGACTGGATGTCGCGCAGCATGCGTACCTGGTTCTGCAGCCGGCCGATCATGAAATGCTGCATGTCGAGCACGTTGCGGCCCGTCGATTGCGAGGGCGGCACGAGGCTCGCGATCAGGTCCGGGTCGTTGGCCAGCAGCTCGGGGTGGCGGCGCAGATAGGCGGTCACGTCGGCCGCGGAGATCGCGGGTGCGACGTCGTCGATCCGTTGGGCTTCCGGTCTGTCGTTGTGCTGGCTCATGGCCTCAGCATCTCCCAGAGAGCGTTTCCAGTTTCTTTCGGCCGGCGAAGTTTTCCGCGATCAGAGAATTTTTTGACCGGTTTTTTTCCAGTCGGCGAGGAAGAGTTCGATACCCTTGTCGGTCAGCGGATGCTGAACAAGACCTTTCAGCACCGCCGGCGGCACGGTCGCCACGTCGGCGCCGGCGATCGCCGCGTCCTTGACGTGGTTGGCGTTGCGGATCGAGGCTGCGAGGATCTCGGTCGTCAGTGCCGGATAGTTGTCGTAGATGGTGCGGATCTCGTGGATCAGTTCCATGCCGTCGATATTGATGTCGTCGAGACGGCCGATGAAGGGCGAGATGAAAGTCGCGCCGGCTTTCGCCGCCAGCAGCGCCTGATTGGCCGAGAAGCACAAGGTTACGTTCACCATGGTGCCTTCGCCGGTCAGCGTCTTGCAGGCTCTCAGCCCGTCCCAGGTCAGCGGCACCTTGACCGCGATGTTCCTGGCGATCTTTGCGAGCTTGCGGCCCTCGGCGATCATGCCGGCGGCGTCGAGCGCCGTCACTTCGGCGCTGACCGGGCCCTCAACTATTTTGCAAATATCGGTCACGACCTCGATGAAGTCGCGTCGCGATTTGGCGATCAGCGAAGGGTTGGTGGTCACGCCATCGAGCAGGCCCGTATCGGCAAGCTCGCTTATGTCGGCGATGTCGGCGGTGTCGACGAAGAATTTCATGAGTGAGTCTTCTGGATTCCGGAAGGGTGGCGGGTCGCGGTTCTGCCGTCAGTCTAGTCCAGCCGCGCCGGGAACGCTTGTCCTTTTGCCTTGGTGTGCGCTCGCGTGCAAGGCGCGTCGTGCCGCTTGCTTTATGAGGCGTTACAGTGTCGCCTCGCTTTTGAATTGGTCCCGTATCTATATGTCGAATGAGACCTCCGAAAAAACGTATGGCCTCCGAAATATCCACAGACCCCATGCCGGTATCCGCAGCCGCGAGCGTCGCCGTTCTGGTGCCGCTTGCCTTGCCGGAACCCTATGATTATGCGGTGCCTTCGGGGTTAACGCTCAGCCCTGGCGATTATGTTGTGGTGCCGCTCGGCGCGCAGGAGCTGATCGGCGTCGTCTGGGGCGAGGGCAGGGGCGGCTTCGACCGCAAGAAGCTGAAAGCCGTTATCGAACGGTTCGACGCGCCGCCGATGCCCGAGGCTTTAATGCGCCTCATTGACTGGATCGCCGGCTACACGCTTGCCCCGCGCGGCTCGGTTTTGCGCCTGGCCGTCCGCGCGCCCGGCGCGCTGGAGCCGCCGCGTTTGCGCATCGCCTACCGGCTGACGGATCGCCGCCCGGCGCGCATGACGCCGGCGCGTCTTCGCGTCGTCGAGACGGCGGGCGACGGCTTTGTCCGCACGGTTCGCGAGCTGGCGGAAGAAGCGGGTGTCTCGGATGGCGTGGTGCGCGGGCTTGTCGAGGCGGGCACGCTGGTCCCCGTCGAAATGCCGGCCGAAGCGCCGTTCCCGTTGCCCGAGCCCGACGCACAAGGCATGGCGCTCTCGCCCGATCAGGCCGAGGCCGCCGCGGCGCTTGTCACGCGTGTTGCCGAGGGGCGTTATTCGGCGACGCTTCTCGACGGCGTCACGGGTTCTGGAAAAACCGAGGTTTATTTCGAGGCGGTTGCCGAGGCGCTCAGGCGTGGCAAGCAGGTGCTGATCCTGCTGCCCGAGATCGCGCTGACGCCGCAATTTCTCGACCGCTTCGAACAGCGCTTCGGTTGCCGTCCGGCGGAGTGGCATTCCGATCTCGCGTCGCGCGAACGCACGCGCGTCTGGCGCGGCGTCGCGGAAGGGCGCGCCCGTGTCGTCGTCGGCGCGCGTTCGGCGCTCTTCCTGCCGTTCCCCGAACTCGGTCTCATCATTGTCGACGAGGAACATGAAGCGGCCTTCAAGCAGGAAGACGGCGTTCCCTATCACGCGCGCGACATGGCCGTGGTCTGCGCATCGCTCGGCGCATTTCCGATCGTGCTCAGTTCGGCGACGCCCTCGCTCGAAAGCGTCGTCAATGCCGATCAGGGCCGCTACCATCGCCTGCGTCTCGAAGCGCGGCACGGCGTTGCCGAGATGCCGCAAGTCGAGGCCGTCGACATGCGCCGTAATCCGCCGGAAGGCGGGCGCTGGCTCTCGCCCCTCCTCGTCACCGAGATCAGGCGCACGCTCGAGGCCGGCGAGCAGGCGATGCTGTTCCTCAACCGGCGCGGCTATGCGCCGCTGACGCTCTGCCGTACCTGCGGTCACCGCTTCGAATGTCCGCAATGTTCGAGCTGGCTGGTCGAGCATCGTTTTCGCCGCGAGCTTGCCTGCCATCATTGCGGCTACACGGCGCCGGTGCCGAAGGCGTGTCCGTCTTGCGGCGCCGAAGATGCGCTGGTCGCCTGCGGGCCGGGCGTCGAACGCATCGCGGAAGAGGTTGCCGAGCTTTTTCCGCAAGCACGCAGCACCGTCGTTTCGAGCGATGTGCTGCACGGGCCGGCGGCGCATCGCGCGGTCTTCGCGGCCATCGAGGCGCGCGAGATCGACATCATCGTCGGTACGCAGATCGTCGCCAAGGGACACCACTTTCCCTGGCTGACGCTGGTCGGCGTGGTCGACGCCGATCTCGGTCTTGAAAACGGCGATCTCCGGGCCGCCGAGCGCACCTTCCAGTTGCTGCAGCAGGTGGCGGGGCGGGCGGGGCGCGCCGAGCGGCCGGGCCGGGTGTTGCTCCAGACCTGGATGCCCGAGCATGGCGTCATGCGCGCCCTGGTGTCGGGCGACCGCGACACCTTTCTCGACCGCGAGGCGCGGGCGCGCGAGCGCGTGTCGCTGCCGCCTTTCGGGCGTCTCGTCGGCGTCGTCGTCGCATCGGCCGACGCCGAGCTTGCGCGCCGGACCGCGCGCGAGATGGCGCGCCGCGTGCCGAAGACCGGCGAGGTTTCGGTGCTCGGCCCCGCGCCGGCGCCGATGGCGCTGCTCAGGGGCCGCACGCGCCTGCGCTTCCTCGTCAAGGCCGGCCGTCAGGTCAATGTGCAGGCCTTCATGCAGGCCTGGCTCGGTGAGATGAAGCTGCCGAACGCGGTCCGCGTCTCGGTCGATATCGACCCCTACAGTTTCATGTAAGGTTGGCCCTTACCCGCCGGGTCAGGGCGACGCTGCGGCAGGTTGTATGTGAGCCCTCGACAGGGCCCAAAATGCCGCAGGACCGGGCATTCCCGGGCGTTTCTGTTGCGCCGCGCCAGACCATGTGTTACCTAACGCGCGGCCTCCGGGGCAGGGCTCTTTCCCGCGCTCCTTCGGGCCAAAATAAGCTAGCGATTTCAATTAGTTGGCGGCAGGCTTCAGCCTCGCGCGCCGGCCCTCACGACAAAGCACAGGCGAGCGCCGCACGTGTCATCTGATCATCCCGTATCCGGCATGGCCGGCCGTTATGCGACGGCCCTGTTCGAACTGGCGGAAGCGCAGAACGCGCTCGATGCGGTGGCGGGCGATCTTGCCGCCATCGGCCGAATGCTGGACGAGAGCAGCGATCTGACGCGCCTCGTCCGCAGCCCCATTTTCAGCGCCGACGAGCAGACCCGCGCCTTTGGCGCCGTGCTCGACAAGGCCGGCACCTCGACGCTGGTCAAGAATTTCGTCGGTCTCGTCATCCAGAACCGCCGCCTCTTCGCGCTGCGCGGCATGATCTCGGCCTATACCGCGATCCTCGCCCGGACGCGCGGCGAAATGACGGCCGATGTCGCCTCCGCCCATCCGCTCAACGAGGCGCAGCTCGCCAGCCTCAAGGCGTCGCTGAAGACCGCGACCGGCAAGGATGTGCATATCGACACGCATGTCGATGCCACGCTTCTCGGCGGCCTCGTCGTCAAGGTCGGCAGCCGCATGATCGACTCGTCGCTCAAGACCAAGCTCAATTCTCTCCAGATTGCCATGAAAGAGGCCTCCTGATGGACATTCAGGCTGCGGAAATTTCCGCCATCCTCAAGCAGCAGATCAAGGATTTCGGCGCCGAGGCGCAGGTTTCCGAGATCGGCCAGGTGCTCTCCGTCGGTGACGGTATCGCCCGCGTCTACGGCCTCGACAATGTCGAAGCCGGCGAAATGGTCGAGTTCCCGGGCGGCGTGCGCGGCATGGCGATCAACCTAGAACAGGACAATGTCGGCGTCGTGATTTTCGGTTCCGACCGGAACATCAAGGAAGGCGACACCGTCAAGCGCACGGGCTCCATCGTGGACGTGCCGGTCGGCAAGGGCCTGCTCGGCCGCGTCGTCGATCCGCTGGGCAATCCGATCGAAGGCAAGGGCCCGATCGAAAGCTCCGAGCGCCGCCGCGTGGACGTGAAAGCGCCCGGCATCATTCCCCGCAAGTCGGTGCATGAGCCGATGCAGACCGGCCTCAAGGCCATCGACGCACTGATCCCGATCGGCCGCGGCCAGCGCGAGCTGATCATCGGCGACCGCCAGACCGGCAAGACCGCCATCGCCATCGACGCGATCCTCAACCAGAAGCCCTTGAACCAGGGCGACGACGAAAACCAGAAGCTCTATTGCATCTATGTCGCCATCGGCCAGAAGCGCTCGACGGTGGCGCAGATCGCGAAGACGCTGGAGGAAAACGGCGCGCTCGAATATTCGCCCATCGTGCAGCCGGCGAACGGCGCCAGGAACTGCAGCGGCGCGGGGTCCGACGCGGTGGCGGCGACGATGATCGAATATTCGAGCGCGCCGTTTTCCTCCAGCGTCTTCGCGATCTGCGCCACCGTCGAGCGCTTC
>JAVJOG010000013.1:0-19325 GCA_040216885.1 Parvibaculum sp. | reverse complement strand
GGTGCCGACGCCCAGATAACCGAGCTTGCCGATCGCGTTGCGCACGATGTCGCCGATCTTCTGGCGTTGTTCGGCATTGAGGGCAGGGGAGGGACATTCCTCCAGCACCTTCTGGTGGCGGCGCTGCAGCGAGCAGTCGCGCTCGCCCAGATGCGCAACATTGCCATGCGCGTCGGCGATGATCTGCATTTCGATGTGGCGCGGCTGGCCGAGATATTTTTCCATGTAGAGCGCGTCGTCGCCGAAGGCGGCTTTCGCTTCCGAGCGCGCGGTCGAGAGCGCGCCGGACATTTCCTCGCGCGAGCGCGCCACCTTCATGCCGCGCCCGCCGCCGCCCGCCGCCGCCTTCACAAGCACGGGGTATCCCGTTTCCTCGGCGACCTTGTAGGCCTGCTCGTCGGTGGTGATGGCGCCGTCCGATCCCGGCACGCAAGGAATGCCGAGCGACCGCGCGGTGGTCTTCGCCTGGATCTTGTCGCCCATCAGACGGATATGGTCGCCGCTCGGCCCGATAAAGGTGATGCCATGCGCCTTCAGGATGTCGGCGAACTTCGCATTCTCGGAAAGAAACCCGTAGCCCGGATGCACCGCATCGGCGCCGGTGATCTCGCAAGCGGAGATGATTGCCGGAATGTTGAGATAGCTCTCGCTGGCTTGCGGCGGCCCGATGCAGACGCTTTCATTGGCGAGCCGCACATGCATCGCATCGGCATCCGCCGTCGAATGCACGGCAACCGTCTTGATGCCCATTTCGCGGCAGGCACGATGAATGCGCAGCGCGATCTCGCCGCGATTTGCAATGAGGACTTTTTCGAACATCGCGCGCGCCCGGCCCGCTTATTCGATCACGAGAAGCGGCTCGCCGAATTCGACCGGCTGCCCGTCTTCCACGAGGATCGCACTCACCTTGCCCGAGCGCGGGGCGGGAATGTGGTTCATGGTCTTCATCGCCTCGATGATGAGGACCGTCTGGCCTTCCTTCACCGTCGAGCCGACGGTGACGAAAGGCGGCGTGCCGGGCTCGGCCGCGAGATAGGCCGTGCCGACCATCGGCGAGGCGACGGCGCCGGGATGCGACGCGGCGTCGGCCGGCGCGGGTGCGGCCGCTGCGGCCGTGGGCGCTGCCGGCGCGGGCGCGAAATGCGCCGACACCTGTTGCACCTGCCGCGACACGCGCAGCTTCAGATTATCCGTTTCGATCTCGATTTCGCTGAGCTCGGTCTCCTTGAGGAGAGCGGCCAGTTGCCGGATCAGTTCCTGATCGACGCCCGATTTGCTCATCTCGCTCTTCTTGCTTCCGTTTTTGCCGGTGGGGCGGGGTGTTGCCACGTCGCTGGTTCCTCGGTCGAATTACAGAATTACAGTCTGGACTTGATCGCTTCCAGCGCCAGCGCATAACCGATGGTGCCGAGCCCGCAGATGACGCCGGTGGCGACCGGCGAGATCGTCGAATGATGCCGGAAGCTTTCGCGCTTGTAGACATTGGAGATGTGGACCTCGACAACCGGAATGTCGAGCGTTGCCAGCGCATCGTGAATGGCAATCGAAGTGTGCGAATAGGCGCCGGCATTGAGGATCACGGCGCAGGCTTTCACCCGCGCCTCCTGGATCCAGTCCACAAGCTCGCCCTCATGGTTCGATTGCCGGCAATCGACGGCGAGGCCGAGCGTCTTGGCCTTGGCCTTCACTTGGCGTTCGATTTCGGCCAGCGTCGTCGAGCCATAGATTTCCGGCTCCCGCTGGCCGAGCAGGTTGAGGTTCGGCCCGTTGAGGACGAACACCGGCTTCGAGGCCTTGCTGGAGCTTGCTTTTGCCATGCGGGTCGATGCGGGCTTTCTGGCGGCTTCTGTGGCGGTCGCGGGAGAGGCGGCTTTCCGTAACCCCGGGGGCGCGAGGCTCAGGCTCTAGGGCCGCAAATAGGCGAAATTGTGGTCCCCGCCGCGACCTCTCATATCCCCGAATCGCGGCGTCTCTTTATACGCAATGCGCGGGGCCTGTAAAAGGCTTGGGGATGGGCGGACACCCGCGCCTTGAAGTCGGCTCCCCTCTCACCCATTATCCGGGCGAACGGCAAAGGCGTTAACGACGGCATGAAACTGACGGTGAACGGCGAATTGCGGGAGGTCGAGGGCCCGCTGACGGTGCTCGGCCTGATCGGCAAGCTGGGCCTGCCCGCCGCCAAGATCGCCGTCGAGCGCAACCTCGAAATCGTGCCGCGCTCGGCCTATGGCGAGGTGGCGCTGAGGGATGGCGACCGCCTGGAGATCGTGAATTTTGTCGGCGGCGGATAAGCGGGAGTGGTTCGAGTGACGGAAGCAGCCAAGCGCATCGAGACACCGGCGGCGGACGACGATCCCTTCATCGTCGCCGGACGCCGGCTGAAATCGCGCCTGATCGTCGGCACCGGCAAATATAAGGACCTCGCCGAGAACGCCGCGGCGGTGGAAGCCGCCGGCGCCGAAATCGTCACGGTCGCGGTCCGCCGCGTCAACGTCACCAATCCGGACGCGCCGATGCTGGTCGACTTCATCGACCCGAAGAAGGTGATCTACCTGCCGAATACCGCCGGCTGCTACACCGCCGAAGACGCGGTGCGCACGCTTCGTCTCGCTCGGGAAGCGGGCGGCTGGAACCTCGTCAAGCTCGAAGTGCTGGGCGATCAAAAGACGCTCTATCCCGACATGATCGAAACCCTGCGCGCGGCGCAAGCGCTGCTGAAGGACGGCTTCGAGGTGATGGTCTATTGCACCGACGATCCGATCATGGCGAAGAAGCTGGAAGAGATGGGCTGCTGCGCGATCATGCCGCTCGCCGCCCCCATCGGCTCCGGCCTCGGCATCCAGAACCCGATCAACATTCGCCTGATCGTCGAACAGTCGAAAGTCCCGGTGCTGGTCGATGCCGGCGTCGGCACGGCGTCGGACGCCGCCGTGGCGATGGAACTCGGCTGCGACGGCGTGCTGATGAACACCGCGATCGCCGAAGCGAAAGACCCGATCAAGATGGCGCGGGCGATGAAACTCGCGGTGGAAGCGGGCAGGCTCGCTTATCTGGCGGGCCGGATGCCGAAGAAACTCTACGCCGACCCGTCATCGCCGATGGGCGGGCTGATTTAAGCGCCCCGCCTCAGCGGAACAACACTACCGGCACCTTGCAGGAACGGATCATCTCGGTCGTGGTCGAGCCGATGATCAGGCTGCGGATGCGCGAGTGTCCATAGGCGCCCATCACGACGAGGCCGATCTGCTGTGCCGCCACATGCTCCGCGATGGCGGTTTCGGGCGCCATGTCCGCGACAAAGGCCTTGACGTCATATCCCGCCGCAGTGAGCGGGGTGCAGGCGTCGTCGAGCTTGCGGCGGAGGTCCGGCGTGCTCGCGCCGGCCATCAGCAAATGACATTCGAGGCCCTGAAAGAGCGGGCTGCGCGCAATATAGTCGACGGCTTTGATGCTGCTTGCGCCGCCGTCATAGGCGATCAGAAAACGCTCGATCGGCCGGAACGCGCGCGCGGTGACGAAGACCGGTTTGTGGCTCGAGCGCACGATACGCTCGATATTCGAGCCGAGATGCAATCTGGCGAAGTCCGCTGCTTCGCCGCGCTTGCCGATCACCAGCATGTCGGCGGTCGCCTCGCTTTCGGCGACCGTTTCAACAATGTCGCCGATCCGGAGCCGCGTCGTGACGTTGTCGATGCCCGCTTCGGCAATCACGGCCTTTGCGTCATCGAGAATCGCGCGCCCGCGTTGCTGCTGCAGCTTGGCGCGTTGTTCGTCGAGCGTGCTCAATTCCGCCAGCAGGGCGCTGCGGGCGCCGAGGGCGATGCTGCCGCTGAGATCGGACGCTTCCGCGCTCTCGCGCCGGCCGAGAACATGCAGCACCTCGATGGTCGCGCCCGTTCGGACCGCGATCCATGCGGCATGCGCACAGACGCTATGCGAATAGATCGACCCATCGACAAGCGCGATAATCTTCTGTGTCATTCCGCTCTCCCTCAATGTCCCATCAGCTTCTCGAGCGCGCCGGGCCTGTCGTGGATCGCCAGCCGGTCGACAATGGTCTCGCTCGCATCGTTCAGCCCGATGATCTCGACCGTCGCGCCATCGCGACGAAATTTCAGAACCGCCATGTCGAGCGCCGCAACACTTGAGATATCCCAGATATGCGCGCGGCTGACATCGATAACAACTTTCTCCAGCGCCTCCTTGAAGTCGAACGAAGCGAGAAAGTCGTCAGCCGAGGCGAAGAATATCTGTCCTTCGACGACATAGATGCGTTCCCGCCCGTCTTCCGACAACTTCGAGGTGACTCGGAAAATCTGTGCGATCTTCCAGGCGAAGAACAGGCCGGACAGAAGCACGCCCACCAGAACGCCGATGGCGAGATTGTGGGTGACGACGACGGTGACGACCGTCGCCAGCATCACCACGGACGAGCTTCGCGGGTGATCGCGCAGGTTTTTGATCGATGACCAGCTGAACGTGCCGACCGAGACCATGATCATGATGGCGACGAGCGCCGCCATCGGAATCTGTTTCACCCAGTCGCCCAGCACCACGATCATAAACAGCAGGAAGATGCCGGCACAGAAACTCGAAAGCCGACCGCGGCCGCCCGATTTCACGTTGATGATCGACTGGCCGATCATCGCGCAGCCCGCCATGCCGCCGATAAACCCGGTCGCCGTGTTGGCGATGCCCTGGCCGATGCATTCCTGATTCTTGTTGCTCGGCGTGTCCGTCAGATCGTCGACGATGCTGGCGGTCATCAGCGATTCGAGAAGGCCGACCGCCGCCACCGCCGCCGAATAGGGCAGGATGATCATCAGCGTTTCGAGGGTCAGCGGGATTTGGGGAATGAGGAAGACGGGCAGGGTGGAGGGCAGATCGCCCATGTGGCCGACCGTGCGGATGTCGAGTCCGAAATACATCGAAACGCCGGTCAACGCGACGATGCAGATCAGCGGCGAGGGAATGGATTTCGTCAGCAGCGGGAAGAGATAGATGATCCCCAGACCCGCAGCGACCATCACATAGGTCAGCCACGGCACGCCGATCAGTTCGGGTATCTGTGCGATGAAGATCAGGATCGCCAGCGCGTTCACAAACCCCGTCATCACCGACCGCGACACGAAGCGCATCACATATCCGAGTTTCAGCAGGCCGGCGGCAATCTGCATCAGGCCGGCGAGAACCGTTGCGGCGAGCAGATATTCGAGCCCGTGCTGTTTGACCAGCGTCACCATCAGGACGGCGGTGGCCGCCGTCGCGGCGGAGATCATGCCGGGCCGCCCGCCGGTAATCGCGACGATGACGGCGATCGAGAACGAGGCGTAGAGCCCGACCTTGGGGTCGACGCCGGCAATGATCGAAAAAGCGATGGCTTCGGGAATGAGGGCCAGCGCGACAACGAGACCGGCGAGAACGTCGCCACGAATATTGCCGAACCACTGCTGGCGATACGCACTTACTGAGATCATGGAAATCCGCAAAATGAACAAATCCACGCGCGATCCGTGGGATCGGCGTCGATGGAGGGATCGGAGGTCGGTTGAATTGTCCGGCGGATCGGCGGCCGGAGGAGCCACCCGGGTTTGCGCCGGGTCCAGTCGAGTGCGCGTACTTAGACTGAATCTATGCTGCGGCGCAACATCAAAGAACCGGGGCCGCCCGCGCCTCGTTCTCGATACTCACCCGGCTCCAGTTGCGGCGCTGCCAAATGAAGCAGATCACCGTCGTTTCCAGCGCCGTCAGGACGAGGCGGACGATGAAAATGCCCGCTAGCCCCTGGCCGCAGGCGATGCCGACGAACCATGCGAGCGGCAGCGACAATCCTCATTGAAAGCCGAACGGAACCAGCGTCGCGACGAGCGCCGCGCCCTACCGTCCCGCGCGCGCGTCCGCCACCACCCGCGTCAGCCGTTCCTTGTCGACCGCGCCGGGCAGCATTTCGCCGCCGATGATGAAGGCGGGCGTCCCCTCGATGCCGAGCTCTTCGGCGAGCGCGTAGTGGCGGCTGAAGACCTCCATCAGTTTCGGGTCTTCCATGTCCTTCTTCAGCTTCGGTCCGTCGAGCCCGGCCTTGGCCGCGATTTCCATCAGCGCCTTTTCGGTGAGCTGCCCCTCATGCTCGAAAAGGGCCCGGTGCATCTCGATGTAGCGGCCCTGCTTGCGCGCCGCGAGCGCCGCCTTGGCGGCGTCGAGCGCGCGCGGGCCCAGAATGGGGAACTCCTTCAGGATCAGGCGGATATTGCCGTCGGCATCGACGAAATCCATCAGCGGCCGGAAGCTGTTCCGGCAGTGGCCGCAGGTGTAGTCGAAGAACTCGACAATGGTGACGTCGCCCTTCGGGTTGCCATAGGTGTAGTCGTCGGGGTCGTCATAGATCGCGGCGCGGCGCGCCTCGATGGCGGCGCGCTGTTCGGCCTGCGCTTCCGCCTGGTGCTTTTCTTCCAGCGCATGCAGCGCCTCGAGCACGATCTCGGGATTGTCGCGAATATAGTCGCGCACGATTTCCTCGATGGCCGCGCGGTCGGCGGCGCCGATCCGCGCCGTTTCGGCCGACGCCGCAACCGGGCACAGCAAGGCCAGCGCGACAACGAGACAGGGCAGGGAGCGGACAAGCGGCATCGGATTCTTTCGTGACGGATGTTGACGGGAAATATGCAGCGCGCCTCAGCCGCGCTGCGGATCGGGCTGTATCGCGATGTCCTGCGCCCGCAGCCATTCGGGCGACCCGCGCTCCAGGTTTTTTGCCGCCCGCCCCGCATGCATCTTCGCCTCCTTCACGCGGCCGAGCGCATTGTAATACTGCGCCGTCGCAAGTTCCGCCATGCCGATCTGGTTGAGCCGGCCATAGGCGATGGAAAGCTGGTAGAAGCCGAAGGGCTGCGATGCGCCGCGCGTGCCGGTGAGGAGATGCGGAATGGCGGCGTGCGCGCTTTCCTCGCCATCGCGCCCCAGGAGCGCCCGCCCGAGCCCGAGATGAAGTTGCGAGTCGTCGGGTTTCAGATCCACCGACTGACGATAGGCGGCGACCGCCTCCTCGATCTTGCCGCTCTCGAAAAGAATCTGCCCCTTCACTTCGTGGATATAGGGATTCTTCGGATCGCTTTCGAGCAGTGGATCGATCTCGGTCAGCGCCTCGGCGAGCGCGCCGGTGCGGTGATAGGCAACCGCGCGCGCATAATGCGCATAGTCGCTCTTGTCGGTGGCCGGATAGCGGTTGAAGGTCGTGTTCGGGTCGTCGAGGAAGCCGAAGAGCTTCGCCTGCACCATCTTGAAGCGATGCACTTCCTCGGGCGGCAGCTCGCGCTCGAAATAGGGCGAGGCTTTCACCCGTTCCTCAAGCGCGTTGTAGCGCGCCGCCGACATCGGATGCGACCGCGCGAAGGGATCCTGCCGTTCTTCCGACAGCATTTCCTGGTCGCGCATCAGCGCAAAAAGATCGAGCATGCCCTTGCCCGACATGCCGGCCCGTTGCAGGTAGCCGGCGCCCGCCTGGTCGGCGCTCGCTTCCTGTTCGCGCGTATAGGCGAAGAAGCCGCGCGTGGCGAGATGCTGCCCGCCCATGATCAGCGCCATGCCGGCATCGCCCGCGCCGGCCGCGATGGCGCCGACGCCGAGGATCATCGAGGCGATCAGGGGCGCCTGGATCGTCGCCATGTGTTCGCGCCGCTGCACCAGATGCCCGCCCGCCATATGGCCGATTTCGTGTGCCATCACGCCGATCAGTTCGCCGGGCGCCTCGACCGTGGTGATGAGGCCGGTGTGGTAGAACATCTGCTGGCCTTCGGCGACGAAGGCGTTGAGGCGCCGGTCGTTGACGAGGTGGATTTTCACCGCCGCCGGATCGAGCCCCGCAACCCTCAGAAGCGGGTCGGCATAGTCCCGCAGCATGTTCTCGGTTTCTGCGTCGCTGACGATCGAAACGCCTTGCGCGGCGGCCGCGTTTGCGCCGCCGAATGCCAGCACGGCGCACAGCGCCAGCGTGTGGCCGAACGACGATTTCGATCTCATGGGGCTGTTCCTCATACGCTTCACTGACGTTTCCGCTTGTCCGGGCGCGTTGACGGTATGGCCCCGGCGAGACTAAACGGTAGGGGTGGGTCGGCAAGCCGTCAATCTTGTCCCGCCCCATGCGGGACAAACGGCAAAAGCACCGGATTCCGTCGGAATCGGGCAAATGAAGGAAACAATGCGAATGGGGCGGAACTGTGGATTTTCGGCCGGGCGGGGCACGCTGCTGGCCGGTATGGCAATGGTCGCGACGCTCGCGGCCTGCGCCGAAATCGGCCAGCCCGAGCCGCAGACCGGCCTTGCCGTCGGCCACGGCGTCGAAACGCGTAACGAGCGCCGGGCGCGCATCACCTACAAGGAGCCCGGCGGCAACCCCTCCTTCGGCGGCTTCGTCGTTGGCGACGAGCCGACGGCCGTTCTGGTCGCCCAACAGGTGCTCGATCAGGGCGGCAATGCCGCGGATGCGGCCGCCGCGCTCTATTTCGCGCTCTCGGTCACTTATCCGGCGGCGGCCGGCCTCGGCGGCGGCGGCATTTGCCTCGTGCGCGATGCCGGGGAACGCACGGTCGAAAGCATCGCCTTCCTCGCGCGCAGTCCGCGCGGCGGTGGCGCCGTCGCCATTCCGGGCAATGTGCGCGGCTTCGCGCTGCTGCAGTCGCGTTACGGCAATCAGCCCTGGTCGGCCATTGTCGGGCCGGCGGAGCGATTGGCGGGAACCGGCTTCCCGCTGTCGCGCGCGGCCGCACGGCGGCTCGCCGATGCGGCACCCGCCCTGCCTGCCGCCTTCGCGGGCGAAGGAAGCGCGCCGTTGCGCGAGCGCGAGCGCATTACGCAATCCGATCTTGCCGCCACGCTGACGCAGATCCGCGGCCGCGGCGTGACGGGCTTCTATGCCGGCAAGACCGCCCGGGCGCTTGTCGCCGGCGCGCGCGAGGCGGGCGGCACGCTCGGCCTCGACGATCTGCGCGACGACCGGCCGGTGACGGCGCCCGCGCAAATGCTGCCCTCGTCCGCCGGTGCGGTTGCCGCTCCGGCCGAGACGCTGGGCGCCGGCGTTTTCGCCGCCGCGCTCTGGCGCGACATCGAGAAGGCGAACCCTGCCGAACTGGCCGAGACCGCCCGCCGTACCGCCGCCGCGCTCGGCGCTGAAAATTCTGCGCGCGATTTCGGATCGACCGCTTTCGCGACGGCCGACGGGCGGGGCGGGGCGGTTGCCTGCGCCGTCACGATGAGCGGACCGTTCGGCACCGGCCGCGTTGCCGCCGGCACCGGTGTTGTCCTCGCGCCCAATCCGCAACAATCCGCCAACGGCATCGCCTCGGCTTTCCTGATGCCGGTCATCGTGACCAGCAACAGCGGCACGCAGATTTTCTTCAGCGGCGCGGGCGCGGGCGAGCCGAAAGGCGCCGCCTCGATTCTGGGTGCCGCCCGTTCGGCGCTTGCGGACACCGTCGCGGACGCGCTCGCGGCATCGCCCGCCGATGCGCGGTCGCCGGCACATGCGATTTCATGTCCGCATGGAAATGTCACCGGCGCCTGCACCCTTGCCGTCGGCCCGCGCGGCGACGGAATGGGCGTCGTCTCCGACCGCTCCGGGTCCTGACGAAACAGGACCGCAAAACAAAAAAGGCCTGAGGATCGCGCCTCAGGCCTTTCTTTTCCGGGTTTGCGCCCTTAGCGGCGTTGCCACCAGCCGCGGCGCGCCGGCGCGTCGGGTACCGGCGGCTCGGCATTGCGCTTCGTCGTCGTGTCGGCGACCAGCGTATCGCCTTCATCTTCGACGGCTTCCACGGACATGCGTTCCGGTTCCGCTTCTCCATGTGCGTCTGGCGCGTCCGGTTCTTCAGCGGCGGGCGTCTCTGCTTCCTCAGCCACGTCGGCCGGCGTCTCTTTCGCCGCCTCGTGCCGCGAATAGGACAGCAGCACCGGCGCATCCTCGCGGGCCTCGGCACCGGCATCGCCGTCATCCGCCGCTTCGCCGCCGGCTTCGCTCTCGCTTGTCGCCGAACCGTCCGCGGCTTGCGTTTCCTGTCCCTCTTCGCCGGGGCGGCGGCGGTTGCGCCGTCCGCCGCGCCGTCCGCGCCGCCGGCGTTTGCGCTGACCGTTCTCGTCGAGTTCGTCCGCGCCGCCGGCGGAGCGCGACGTGCCGGCTTCGGCCGCATCGGCCGCATCGGCCGCGGCTTCGCCGTCCTCGTCTTCGTCGTCGTCGCTCTGGCTGGCCTCCGCGCGCGGCGCCGCTTCGTTCTCGCCGCCCGCCTCGCGTTCCTCGCCGGGCTTGCGCCGCCGCCGGCGCCGCTTGCGCCGCCGCTGGCCATCGCCTTCTTCCGCAGATCCGCGTGCAGGCGCGGCTTCCTGTGTGTCTTCGGCTTCGTCCTCGGTCTCGTCTTCGTCGACGGCCTCGACGACGTCGTCATCCTCGGTGGTATAGCCACTTTCGATGTTGATCGCGCCCTGCGCCGGCCGCGTCCGTGTCAGCGCCCGCGCCTCGGCCTGTTCGATCCGGTGATCGGAGCCGGTCAGCGTTGTGTCGGCCTCGATATAGACCGAAACGCCGTAGCGCTCCTCGATGTCGAGCACATTGCCGCGCTTCTGGTTGAGAATATAGATCGCGACGGTCGCCGGCACCTTGACGGTGAAGGCGGCCGCGCGGCCCTTGACCGCTTCGGCCTCGACGCCGCGCAACACATGCAGCGCCATCGACTCGACGGAGCGCACAAGCCCCGTGCCCGCGCAATGCGGGCAGGTGACGGTCGAACCTTCGAGCACGCCGGAGCGCATGCGCTGGCGCGACATTTCGAGAAGCCCGAAATGACTGATGCGTCCGACCTGAATGCGTGCGCGATCTGTTTTCAGGCAATCCTTGAGTTTGCGTTCGACCGCGCGGTTGTTGCGGTTCTCGTCCATGTCGATGAAGTCGATGACGATGAGACCGGCAAGGTCCCTGAGCCGCATTTGCCGCGTGATTTCTTCCGCCGCTTCGAGATTGGTCTTCAGCGCCGTCTGCTCGATGTTGCGCTCCTTGGTGGAGCGTCCCGAGTTGACGTCGATCGAAACCAGCGCTTCGGTCGGATTGATGACGATGTAGCCGCCCGACTTCAGCGTCACGGTCGGATTCAGCATCGCGTCGAGCTGCTGTTCCACCTGATACTTCTGGAAGAGCGGCTGCTTTTCCTTGTAGGGCTGCACGTTTTTAGCGTGGCTCGGCATCAGCATCCGCATGAAGCCCTTGGCCTCGCGGTAGCCCTCGTCGCCTTCGATATGGATGGCGTCGATGTCCTTGTCGTAGAGATCGCGGATCGAACGCTTGATCAGGCTGCCTTCCTCGTAGACGAGGGCAGGGGCGATCGACTTCAGCGTCAGCTCGCGCACGCTCTCCCACATCCGCAGCAGATATTCGTAGTCGCGCTTGATCTCGGCCTTGGTGCGCTTGGCGCCCGCGGTGCGGACGATCAGCCCCATGCCTTCCGGCACGTCGAGCGACTCGGCAATGCCTTTCAGCTTCTTGCGGTCGGCCGCCACCGTGATCTTGCGCGAAATGCCGCCGCCGCGCGCCGTGTTCGGCATCAGCACGCAATAGCGTCCGGCGAGCGACAGGTAGGTGGTGAGCGCCGCCCCCTTGTTGCCGCGCTCTTCCTTGACGACCTGCACAAGCAGGATCTGGCGGCGCTTGACGACTTCCTGGATCTTGTAGGATCGGTAATTGACGCGCTGCTTGCGCGGCGCGGCTTCTTCCATCGCGTCTTCGGCGCCGACGGATTCGATCGTTTCGTCGGAGAGTACGGTTTCGGTTTCGCCGCGCTCGACCGCCTTTTCGCTTTTGCGTTCGCTCTCGCCATTGTCGGTTGCGTCGGCCGCTTCGTCGCCGGCTTCGTTGTCGGCTTCATCCTCGGCGTCGTCGCCGGCCTCGCCCGGTTCCTCTGGCACTTCGATGGCCGGGGCAGGGGCGGACGGCGTGGAGCGCGCATCGTAGGCGTCTTCCTCGTCGCGCTCGCGGCGCGCTTCGGCGGCCTGCTGGCGCAGCAGCGCTTCGCGGTCGGCGACTGGAATCTGGTAATAGTCGGGGTGAATTTCGCTGAAGGCGAGGAAGCCGTGCCGGTTGCCGCCATACTCGACGAACGCCGCCTGAAGCGACGGCTCGACGCGCGTAACCTTGGCTAGATAGATATTTCCTCGAAGTTGCTTCCTGTTTTCCGATTCGAAGTCGAATTCTTCAACGCGATTGCCGCTCACGACCACAACCCGAGTTTCCTCGAGGTGGGCCGCGTCGATCAGCATGGTCTTGGCCATATGGAGTATCTCCGGGGCGCTGTCCGCCGCGCATGTCCCGCCGCAAGTTCATGCGGAGGGCCAGGCGCGAGCGTGCGCCGTTTGTTGTATGCGTCCAGGCCGTCGCGCCGGCGCCAGTGAGGCGCGCCGCGGCAGGTCCGGACGGGATATGTAAAAGGGTGGCGAGTACGCGCCGCGCGGCCGGTGTCGCAACCGGGCGAACCTGGCTCTGGAAAGAGCCCTGTCCGGTCTGCCGGGTGTGAAGTCGCGGAACTGCGTTGTGCATCTCTACCTTTGGTGCACCCATCGAGCCGCCGGGTGCCGGCGTGTTCTTGTTTTCACCACGCGGGACGGCCGTCTCGGCCGGGCGGGCGTTGCGGGCGCGAGAGCGCCTGCGGCGATGCGTCTGTTTGGCGTTGTCCGGGACGAATTGCCTTGGAAAACGCCGGGCCCTACGCGGTCGACGCCCGGTCCCGTTCGTATTGAAGAAGGGGGTGGCGCGACGGATTACCCGAAATCCTGTGTCGGCGCCTTCGAGGGCCACAAGGCCTGCCTGGCGCGGTCCGTTTGTACCCGTTGCCGCGCTGATTTGGCAAGCACAGCGTCGGCGGCCTCGATTGGAAGCCGGTTGTGCCGTTATTAACCATTCTATCCATTGAAACTTCGTAAATTTTGGCGCGATAACCAATTATGAAGTAATCTGGCCGCTATTATTGCGTTGAGTTGTTTCGTAGGCCCGGATCAGCCCCGAATCCGAGAGGGGCCGCGACAGGCAGGCGGCCCGGCCGGATTACCCGGTCGACAGTGGCGTTCGGCGGACCGTGGCGGACGGCATGGATCGAAGGCAAACCCCACGGTGTCGATGCGGCGGGTGTGAATTGGGGAAAAATCGGCAGAATCTGGGTGTTTTCCGGCGAGCCCGCCATTGGGCGCTCGCTGCCGCACCGGCTTTTGCCCTGGCTCTCGCCATTCTGGTCGCCGCCCCGCCGCGACTTGTCGCCGAGGATTTTTCGGCCGAGGACCTTACCATCGACGAACTGGCCGAATTGCTGGCCCGCGACCTCGAAAACGACCTGCTGACCACCGGCGCTTTGAGCGACGCGCCGGCCGCCGCCGCCATCCCCCGCGCCGCGCCGCTGCCGGATGGCATGTCGGCCGTCACCGGCATCCGTGTCGGAGACCATGGTGAGCAGACCCGCTTCGTGATGGAACTGGCGGGCGATGCCGCCGTCGACTACCGCGTCTTCACCCTTTCCGATCCCTACCGCGTCGTCATCGACATGACGGGCGTTCCCTTCCGCCTCGACGATGCGGCAGCATCCGAGGCGCGGGGCTTCGTCTCCGGCTATCGCTATGGCCGCTTCCAGGCCGACACCTTCCGCGTCGTCATCGACATGACGCAGCCGGTCGCCGTTGCGCGCAATTTCGTTCTCGACCCGCAGGCCGGCTTCGGCCGCCGCATCGTGCTCGACCTCGCGCCGACCGACAGTGCGACCTTTGCCCGGAGTGCCGGCGCACCCGCCGAAGACAAGGCCGCCGCGGTCGTCGCCGCGCAACAGATACAGTCCATCGCTGCCGTGCCGATGAGCCCGCCCGCCCAGCGCGTCGAGCGCCGCCGCGTCATCGTCATCGACCCCGGTCATGGCGGCGTCGATCCGGGCGCTGTCGGCCGCAGTGGCGTTCATGAAAAGAACATTGTGCTGGCCTTCGCCCGCGAACTGGCCTCGCAACTGCGCGCCACCGGCCGTTACGACGTGCACCTGACGCGCGAGACCGACGTCTTCATTCCGCTGCGCCAGCGCGTCGCCATCGCGCGCAGCCGCAAGGCCGACCTCTTCATGTCGATCCACGCGGATTCGATCCAGAAGCCCGACGTACGCGGTCTCTCGGTCTACACGCTTTCCGAAACCGCTTCCGACCAGGAGGCCGCCGCGCTGGCGCGTCAGGAAAACCGCGCCGACCTGATCGGCGGTCTCGATCTCCAGGGCGAAAGCCCGGAAGTGACCGGCATCCTGATCGACCTCGCGCAGCGCGAAACCAAGAACTACTCGGCCCGTTTCGCCAAGTCGATCGTCGACTACGCGGGCGAGAAAACCTCCATGCTGCAACGTCCGCATCGTTTCGCCGGCTTCGTCGTGCTGAAGGCGCCGGACGTGCCCTCGGTGCTGATCGAACTCGGCTTCCTGACCAATGCCGACGATGAAAAACGGCTCGTCTCGCCCGCCTGGCGCACCAGCGTCGCCGGCACCTTCACCCGCGCCATCGACCGCTATTTCGGCGACCGCATGGCCGAAGGGCCGAACTGACGCACGGCAACGGTTTCTTGGTAAATACCGGGTTGAATGGGCCCGCGCGGACGAAGCCTTCGTCCCGCCGCCTTGGCCGTGCCATATTTGCATTGCTAATGGCAACTCTGGCCGCAAATGGGTAAAAGACCCCCATGCTGAAAGTTCTTTCGATCATTGCCGGAATCATCCTGGTGCTGTTCACGGGCGCCGTGATGGCCGGCGGTTATTATGCGTGGCGGCTCAACCAGGACCTGCCCGACTACACGCGGCTGGCGAATTACGAACCGCCGGTGACGACGCGCGTTCACGCCGGCGACGGCCAGCTCATCGGCGAACTGGCGCGCGAGCGCCGCCTCTATGTGCCGATCTCGGCGATCCCGCCGCGCCTCGTCGAGGCGTTTCTCGCCGCCGAGGACAAGAATTTCTACACGCATGGCGGCGTCGACGCGACCGGCATCGTCCGCGCGACCATCGACAATGTTTTCAACGTGCTGCAGGACCGCCGCCTTGTCGGCGCTTCCACCATCACCCAGCAGGTCGCGAAGAACTTCCTGCTCTCAAGCGACGTCACCTTCGACCGCAAGCTGCGCGAGGCGCTGCTGGCGCTGCGTCTCGAACGCGCCTTCACCAAGGACCAGATCCTCGAACTCTACCTCAACGAGATCTATCTCGGTTCCGGCAGCTACGGCGTGGCCGCCGCGGCGCTGAACTATTTCGACAAGCCGCTCGACGAACTGACCGTCGCCGAGGTCGCCTATCTGGCGGCGTTGCCCAAGGCGCCGGGCAACTATCATCCGTTCCGTTTCCGCGAGCGCGCGCTGGCGCGGCGCAACTGGGTGATCTCGCGCATGGCCGAGGAGCGTTTCATCACCGCCTACGAGGCCGCCGAGGCGCGCGGCACCGATCTCGATGTCAGCCTGCGCTCGCGCGGTGTGCAGACGCGCGATGCCGAATACTTCCTCGAACAGGTGCGCCGCGAATTGCTGGCGCAATATGGCGAGCAGAAGCTCTATGAAGGCGGCCTCTCGGTCCGCACCACCATCGACACGGCACTCCAGGAAATCGCCTCGGAAGCGCTGAAAAATGGCCTCATCGCCTATGACCGCCGCTATGGCTGGCGCGGCCCCGTGGCGACGCTTGAGCCCGGCGCCAACTGGCAGGAGGCGCTGGCGGCGATGGATGTGCCGTCGGACCTCGCGCCCTGGACGCTCGCCACCGTGCTCGATGTTGCAAGCGACCGCGTCACCGTCGGCCTGCGTCCCGCGCGCCTGCCCGGCGGCGGCTTCGAAAAGGAGATCGTCAAGAGCACGATCCATTTCGACGACATGAAATGGGCGCGCGCCAACATCAACATGATCCATCTCGGCCCCGAGGTGGCGAAGCCTTCGGACGTGCTGAAGGTCGGCGACATCGTCTATGTCGCCCCCTACGCCGAGCAGAAAGGCCGCCACACGCTGCAGCAGGTGCCGGCCGTCAACGGCGCCATCGTTGCGATGGACCCGCATACGGGCCGCGTGCTGGCGATGCAGGGCGGCTTCAGCTTCGGACTGTCGGAATTCAACCGCGCGGTACAGGCGCTGCGCCAGCCCGGTTCGTCCTTCAAGCCCTTCGTCTATGCCGCAGCGCTCGTCAAGGGTTTCACTCCGGCATGCCTCGTCCTCGACGCGCCCTTCGTCATCGATCAGGGCCCCGGCCTCGGTCTCTGGAAACCCGAAAACTACGAACGCAAGTTCCACGGGCCGTCCACAATGCGCTTCGGCCTCGAACATTCGCGCAACCTGATGACGATCCGCCTCGCGCAATATGCCGGGCCGGAAACCGTCGCGGATTATGCGCGCCGCTACGGCATTGCCGATAACATGATGCCCGTGCTCTCGATGTCGCTCGGCGCCGGCGAAACGACGCTGATGCGGCTGGCGGGCGCCTATGCGGTGCTGGCGAATGGCGGGCTCAAGGTCGAGCCGACACTGGTCGACCGCGTGCAGGATCGCTACGGCCGCACCATCTACAAGCACGACACCCGCGCCTGTCAGGTCTGCACGCTCGACTTTGTCGACGCGGCCGAGCCGCCGGCGCTCCCCGACAATCGCGAGCGCGTCGAGGATGCGCGCACCGCCTATCAGATCACCTCGATGCTCGAAGGCGCGATCCAGCGCGGCACCGGCGCTTCCGTCAAATCGGTCGGCGTGCCGCTCGCGGGCAAGACCGGCACGTCGAACGAAGCGCGCGACACCTGGTTCCTCGGCTATTCGCCGAACCTCGTCGTCGGTGTCTTTGTCGGTTTCGACGAACCGGCGCCCTTGGGCCGCGCCGAAACCGGCGGCCGCACCGCCGCGCCGGTCTTCCGCGACTTCATGACGAAGGCGATCGGCGGCAAGCCGGCGATCCCGTTCCGCATTCCCTCAGGCATCAATCTGGTCAAGGTCGACCTCAAGACCGGCGCGCTGGCGTCGGGCGACGGCGGCGGCGTGATCCTTGAGGCCTTCCGCGAGGGCACCGAACCGCGCCTGACCTCCTCGACGCCGATGCTCGGCATCGCCGGCGGCGTCCTCGGCAGCGGCGCGCCCGGCGATGCCGGCGACATGGGGGCCGACATCTCAAGCGACTACCTGCGCGGCATGGAGGGCGATGCGCCTGCGGACACAGACGGCGAGGCCGGTTATCCCAGCGGGCCCGCCACCTCGCAAGGCCCCGTCGACCCCTTCGCGCTGCCGGACGCCCGCCGCACCGAAGCGCCTTTTGCCGGCATGCCCGCCGACGAAGCCGTCGAGCTCGACCGCCCCGGCGGTGTCCCGCTGGACAGCGAAAGAGACGATCCGCCTGCGGACAATCGCCCGCCGCCCCCCGGTGGTTATGCCGCCGGCGGCCGCGACATAGGCTCGGGAACGGGCGGCTTGTACTGACCGTGTCCCCCGAAGCCTTGGCGAAGGGGGACGACATCGGCTCCGGCACGGGCGGGCTGTACTGAGGCCCGGCAACCCCGCCGCCCTCCGCCTTTGACACCGGCCCCCATCCCCCCTATTTTCCGCCTCCAATCGAGGCACCGGAAAAATCGCCCGAAAGATATCCATGCGCGCCGAAACGCAAAATCTCGCCGATGAAATCAAGCAGTCGCTCGCGCTGCTGAGGAGGCATCTTTGACTGGGATGCCGCCCTTCGCCGCTACGACGAACTGACGGCGAAAGCCGAAGACCCCGATCTCTGGAACGATCCGGAAAACGCGCAAAACCTGATGCGCGAGCGCACCCGGCTGGAAGAGGCGATCGCCCGCCTGCGCGGCTTCGAGGCGGGCCTTGCCGACAATCTCGAACTGATCGAAATGGGCGAGGCGGAAGGCGATGCCGGCATCGTCACCGAGGCCGAGGAAGCGCTGAAGGCGCTGAAGCTTGAAACCGACGAAGCCGAGCTCGAAACGCTGCTTTCGGGCGAGGCCGACGCCAACGACACTTACGTCGAAGTCCATGCCGGCGCCGGCGGCACCGAAAGCCAGGACTGGGCGCAAATGCTCTTGCGCATGTACACGCGCTGGGCCGAGCGCAAGGGCTACAAGGTCGAGCTGATCGAGCGCCACGAAGGCGAAGAGGCCGGCATCAAGTCGGCGACGATCCTCGTCAAGGGTCACAACGCCTTCGGCTGGCTGAAAACGGAATCGGGCGTCCACCGCCTCGTCCGCATCTCGCCCTATGACAGCGCCGCCCGCCGCCATACGAGCTTCTCGTCGGTCTGGGTCTATCCCGTCGTCGACGACAAGATCGACATCGACGTCAGCGAGGCCGATGTCCGCATCGACACCTATCGCTCGTCCGGCGCCGGCGGCCAGCACGTCAACACCACCGACAGCGCGGTGCGCATCACCCATATCCCGACCGGCATTGTGGTGGCCTGCCAGAACGAACGCTCGCAGCACAAGAACCGCGCCACCGCCTGGGACATGCTGCGCGCGCGCCTCTACGAAGCCGAATTGCAGAAGCGCGAGGAAGCCGCCGCCGCGCAAGCCGCCGGCAAGACCGACATCGGCTGGGGCCACCAGATCCGCTCTTACGTGCTGCAGCCCTATCAGATGGTGAAGGACCTGCGCACCGGCGTCGAAAGCCCGGACCCCTCGAAAGTGCTCGACGGCGACCTCGACCCCTTCATGGCCGCGGCGCTCGCCGCCCGCGTCCATGGCGGCGCCGAAGCCGTCGAGGACATCGACTAGCTGCCTCAGTTCAGCGCCATCGAGATTTCGAGCGACAATCCGTAAAGCGCCGCCGCCGTGCCGATCCCGTCATAATGGCCGGCGAAGGAAAGCGCCACGCCATCCCGCGTCGCGATGTCGAGCCCGATGCCGATCCGCCCCCTCATCCCCTGAACCTCCCGCGCCAGCGATCCGCTGGAGGTGAGCCCGTCATTGCCGAACGTATAGGCGCCCTCGAAGCTGACGGACGGCGTCAGCCGCGTGCCGCTGTCGAGCACATGGGCATAGGCAAGGCGCGGCCCCGCGCGGACTTCACCCTGCGACACGGTCTGTTCGGGGATAACGACGCTCAGGCTGTCGATGTAGCTCTCCTGCGTTTCGCGGATATAGCTCAGCGACACGGCCGGTTGAACGGTCCAGGGCGCATGGCTGTAGCTGCCCGTCAGCGCGCCGCTGATGAGCCAGCGCGTCGTGTCGAAACTGTCCTCGTAGCTGCCGGTCGGGCTGATGTCGTTGCGGGATGTGCCCCAGGCCGCGCGGATGTCGGCGAAGAAGGTGTCGTTGAGCCTGAACGTGGC
>JAVJOG010000031.1:0-37518 GCA_040216885.1 Parvibaculum sp. | reverse complement strand
TCCCACATGTCGCGCCGCAGTTCGACGTCGACGCCGGCGGTCGGCTCGTCGAGGAACAGGATCTCCGGTTCGTGGCTCAGCGCTTTCGCGATCATCACACGGCGCTTCATGCCGCCCGAGAGTGTCATGATGCGATCGTCTTTCTTGTTCCAGAGCGACAGGTCGCGCAGCAGTTTTTCGATGTAGCCGGGATTCGGCGGCTTGCCAAAAAGACCGCGGCTGAAGGTCACCGTCGCGAGCACACTCTCGAAGCCGTCGGTCGTCAACTCCTGCGGCACAAGACCGATCAGCGAGCGGGCCGCGCGAAAATCGCGAACGATGTCGTGGCCGCCCGCCAGCACGCGGCCGTCACCCGGATTGACGATGCCGCAAACGATGCTGATGAGCGTCGTCTTGCCAGCGCCGTTCGGGCCCAGCAATGCGAATATCTCGCCCTTGCCGATTTCCAGATCGACGTTCTTCAACGCCTGGAAACCGCCGGCATAGGTCTTCGAGAGATTGGCGATGGAGATGACGGGCTGCATTGGGTGCCGGTTCCGACTCACAAGACCGATTTCCGGTGGGGCCCGGAAGATGGGCCCTCCGGATTCGATTTTCAACGGGGTTTTCGTGGGCTTTGTCGCGCGGGAAAATCCTTATGCGGCGTAGGCTTGTTTCAGCGTCTCGATGTCGAACTTCTTCATCTGCATGAATGCCTTGGTGACGCGCTGCGACTTCGCGGTGTCGGCATCAAGCAACATTTCAGGTAAAACGGCCGGCACGACCTGCCATGACAATCCGAATTTGTCCTTCAGCCAGCCGCAAACGCTCTCCTCGCCGCCTTCGGAAAGCTTCGACCAGAAATAGTCGATCTCTTCCTGCGTATCGCAATGGATCTGGAACGAAATCGCCTCATCGAACCTGAAAATCGGGTCCCCATTGATGGCGACGAATTTCCGGCCGGCGATTTCGAACTCGACCGTCATGACCGAACCGGCCTCGTGGCCGTGGATATCGTGTCCTTCCTCTCCATAGCGGGTGATCCGTCCGATCTCCGCGTCTTTGAAGACCGACATATAGAAGTTCGCGGCTTCCTCGGCCTCGGAATCGTACCAGAGGCAGGACGTGATCTCTCGGGCTGGCAGTTTCATCGGATTTCTCCTTCGATACGCTTGAACAACGCGGGAGCGAGGGCGCTATTCCGCCGCGCAGCAGGCCCCGGAACTGCTCGCGTTTTCATACTCGTCGTGAAGCTTGACCCAGCTCATGGTGCCGCTCTCGTTGCGGCCCTTCGGCACCATGTCGAGATAATTGAAAGCCCCGACGATCGTCTCAGAGCCGCGCGCATAGGTCGAATAGGTGTGGAAGACGTCGCCGGCGTCGTTGCGCGCGAAGACGCTCATGCCGTGCAGATCCTCAAGCGCAAAGGGAGATGTGCCGTAATTGTAGCCGGCATTGCCGCTCGCCACCTGCTCCGGGGTGAAGGAGACCCCGAAGTCGTAGTTGAACGAGGTGCCATGCGAGGAAACCCAATCGAAGCGCCAGCCCATGCGCTTCTTCGCTGATTCGATCTCGGGCAGCGTGGCGCGGGAAATCGCGACGAACGAAAGATCGGCCTGTTCGAAGTGCTGCCGCGCCGCATCGACGTGGTCGGCGCCAAGCGAACACCCGGGACAGATATGATCGGAGCCCGGCGTCAGCATGAAATGCTGGACGACAAGCTGGCTGCGCGGGCCAAAGAGATCGATCAGCCGGCGCTTTCCGGCCGGCGTCTCGAACACGTAGTCCATTTCGACTTTCACCCAAGGCAGATCGCGGCGCAGCGCGGCCACACGGTCGCGCGCGCGCGTCAGCGCCTTCTCCTCGGCCAGCAGTGCCTTACGGGCCGCGAGCCATTCGTCGCGCAAGACAATCTTTTGCGGTTCCATCTTCGCCCTCCTCCCGGTTTCAAAATCACAGATCGACTTTCGCCTCGAAGCCGCCATACATCATGCGTTTCGGATCGAAGGGCATCGATTGCGGCATCGCCCCAAGACGCGGATCGGCCATCACCTTGGCGTTCACCCTGTCGCGATGCGCGTGCGATTTGCAGGTGATGAAAGCGAAGATCACGGCCTCGCCGGCTTTGATCCCGATGCCCTTCGGAAAGGTCAGCACGCCCTTGATGTTGAGGTCGGCGCCTGCACTACGAAAAAAATTCCTCAAGTTTGTTGAGCGAACCGGTCCAGCCGTGCTCGTGGCCGGCACGCGACGCTTCATCGAACAGTTGCTCGTGATGGAGCGTCAGGATCGTTTCGTCGCCATCGGCCTTCAGCGTCACCGTGACCTGCGATTCGCGCTCTGGCGTCGTGATCCATGACCAGCTGAAGACGAGCTTCTCGTTCTGCACCACCTCGCGGTAGACGCCGCTGACCTCGTGGCGGTCTCCGGTATTCTCGATCATCACGGCGCGGAAGCGGCCGCCGACGCGCGGATCGCACTCGGCCTCTTTCGTGACCACGTTTTCGGGACCGAACCACCGCATCATTTGCGCGGCATCCGTCCAGGCGGCGTAGACGCAGGCGGGCGTCGCCCGGAGCCGTTTCCTGATGGTGAGGCTCGGCCGCGTCGCGGGAGCGGAATCACCCTGGATGTTGGGGTTGGCGGACATTCATCTTCCTCCAGACAATGCGGCAAGCCTGTCGAGGGCGCCCGACCAGAAGCGCTGATAGCGGATCAGCCACTGCATCGCTTCCTCCATGGGCCCTGCGTTGAGTTTGCAGGTTACGGTGCGCCCGGCTTTGGTTTTCTCGATCAAACCGGCATCGGACAGCACATCGAGATGCTTCATCACCGCCGGCAGAGACATCTTGAACGGCCTGGCGAGTTCGCTCACCGACAAGGCATCCTCGCCCTCAAGCCGCGCCAACAGCGCACGTCGCGTGGGGTCGGCGAGCGCCGCGAAAGTCCGGTCGAGAATGGCTTCTTGATACTTAACCATGTAGTAAAGTATTGGAGCAGGGCCGCACAATGTCAAGCGCTGCTGTGCGCGGACATCAAAAAGAAACAGGGGACGTTTCCGCCCCCTGCCCTTGGTCTCAGGCGATCTGGCGCGAGATCAGCTCGCCAGCTTCAACGGCTGTTCCGGCGCGGGATTCGTGAACTCCATTGCGCTGTCTTCAATGCTGCCGAATTTCAGCGACACGATGTCGAGCGCGTAGTTCTGGTAGAGCTTCCACGGCGCCTTGGTGCCCTGTTTCGGGAATTCCTCGACCGAACGCTGCACATAACCAGATGTGAAATCGAGCCAAGGCTCTTCCTCCAGCGCCGGACCGGTGACGCGCGGTGTCGCCTGCCGCATCCCGGTCTTTTCCATATGGTTGAGCAAGCGGCAGAGATAGGCCGAGGTCAGATCGGCCTTCAGCGTCCACGAAGCATTGGTGTAACCGAAGGCTGAAGCGAGGTTCGGCACGTCACTGTACATCATGCCCTTGTAGGCAAAGGTCTTCGACAGATCCATTTTCTTGCCGTCGACCGTCACTTCGAGACCGCTCAGCAATTGCAGCTTGAGGCCGGTCGCGGTGACGATGACGTCGGCTTCAAGTTCCTTGCCGGACTTCAGTTTGATGCCGGTTTCGGTGAAAGTGTCGATGTGATCGGTGACGACGGAGGCGGCGCCCTTCTTGATCGCCTCGAAAAGATCACCGTTCGGCACCAGGCACAGGCGCTGGTCCCACGGGTTGTATTTCGGTGTGAAATGCGTCTCGATATCGTAGTCGGGCCCGAGCTGTTCGCGTACGCCCTTCAAAATGAATTCCTTGGCGCGCTCCGGCTTCTTGCGGCACATGTTGAAGAAATACATGCCGAGCAGCACATTCTTCCAGCGGGTGATGCCGTAGGCCGTCATTGCCGGCAGACGGCGGCGCAGCCAGTTGGCGACGGCGTCTTCGGCAGGGCGTGAGACGACATAGGTCGGCGAGCGCTGCAACATGACGACATGCGCGGCCTGCTTCGCCATTTCGGGCACCAGCGTGACGGCGGTGGCGCCGCTGCCGATGACGACGACGCGCTTGCCGCTGTAGTCGAGCTTCTCCGGCCAGAACTGGGGATGGACAATGTCGCCTTTGAAGCGATCAGCGCCGGCAAATTCGGGGGTGTAGCCCTCGGCGTAGTTGTAGTAGCCGCTGCACATGAAGAGGAAATTGCAGCTGTACTGCACCAGTTCCTTTTCCGGTCCGCGTTCGACGTCAACGGTCCAGGTCGCGGTGTCGGTCGACCAGGCGGCGCGTTTCACCTGATGGCGGTAACGGATGTGCCCGTCGATGCCGTGGTCGCGGGCCGTCTGCTCCAGATAGTTGAGGATCGAGGGACCGTCGGCGATCGCCTTGGCCTCTTTCCACGGGCGGAAGGAATAGCCGAGCGTGTACATGTCGCTGTCGGAGCGGATGCCTGGATAGCGGAAGAGATCCCAAGTCCCGCCGAGCCGCTCACGGCCCTCGAGAATGGCGTAGCTCCGGTTCGGGCTATAGGTCTGCAGGTGGTAGCCCGCACCGATGCCCGAAATGCCCGCACCGACGACCAGCACGTCGAAATGTTCCAAGGCCATTGACCGTATCCTCACCGAATTATTGTTTCTGACAATTTATCAGTTTGTGTGGCCACAATCTACGGCCAAGCCGCCCTTGCGTCAATCGGCCGGTTGGGGCCGGGCCGCCCGCCGGCGGGCCAAACGCCGCTCCAGCCCCGCCCGCAAGCGCCGCTGGCGCTCATGGGTGATCGGGTAGCGCAGGATTATAGCGATGGAGATCAGCCAGAGGATAAGTGGCACGATGCAATACATGGCCAGCAGCGCAAAAAGCGCTTCCGGCGAATTGTCCTTCGATTGGGCGTTGAAGCCGGCCCAGGCGAGGAGCGGTAGCGCGAGGCCGACGCCCATCGCCTCGAAGGTCTTGCGGACCATGCCGAGGAAGGCGAAGAGAAAGGCCGCCCGCGGCTCGCCGCTCTTGATCGTGTCGAGATCGACGACATCGGCCATGATCGACGGGCCGAGGATGGGCGCGGCGCCCAGCGCCAGACCCTGAACCAGATTGATTGCCAGCAAACACCAGAAGACGGCGTCGGGCACGACCGGTTTGACCAGATAGATGACGGCCGGCACCAGCGTGAAGGCAAACATCGAGGCAAAACCGGCAATCGCGATGGCGGTGTGCTTGCCCACACGGCCACCCATCCAGACCCAGAACGGCGAACCGGCAACACCGGCGAGGAAGAGCACGAAAATCAGAATGGTACCTGCCGCGCCGATGCCCGCCACATGATCGAAGAAGAAGATGACGACGCCGATGTTGATGGAACCGGCGAGCGCGCCGAAAATCGAGCTGAAGAGCACGATGCGGAAGGGACCGTTTCGCACCGCAACGCGCAGCCCGCGCCGGAACGAAATGGTGTCGGTTACCGGCACTTTCGGTTCCGGTACCGAGGTGAACATCACCAGCGCACAAAGCGGCAGGAGGCCGGCTGTCAGCCAGCCGAGCACGCCGACAGCGCTGCGGCTTGCGGCACCACTTTCCGTGTCGGTCGCTTCGCCGCTCATATAGGCGCCGACAATGGGCGCCGTGATTGCGACCAGCAGGCCGACCAGCAGGAAGATTTCGCGGCTGCCGGTGATGCGGTTGCGTTCCTTGTAGTCGCCGGAAAGCTCCGCGCCCCAGGCGCCATAGGGAATGGTGATCAGCGTGTAGCCGAAATAGATCGCCGCTATCCAGATCAGTAGATAGAGGTTCGTGACCTCCCCTTGCGGCACGAAAAGCATCAGTGCCGAAACGACCATCAGCGGTACGCCGGCGGCGACCCACGGACGGCGACGGCCCCAGCGTGTGTGCGTGCGGTCCGAGAGGCGGCCGATCAGCGGATCGGTGATGACGTCGGTAATGCGCGCCAGCATCAGAATGAAGCCTACCGCCGCGAGGTCGAGGCCGAGCGTGCTCGAATAGAAGGGCGGGATATAGACGGCGACCGGCAGACCGATGACGGCGAGCGGCATCACCAACTGGCCATAGGCGACAAGCTGCCATGGCGTCAGCTTCGGTACCGTTTCTCCATCCTTCGGACCCATTCACCCCTCCCCGGGCTTCGCGCCATCAACTAGTAAACGGAGCTTACGAATTAAAAGCGCCGCGCATAGGCTCAATTTGCACTTTTTCCGGTTCAGCCTGCGTTCAGGTTGAAAACGCCATTGTCGGTCTCAGCCGATGGTTCGAGAGGTCGTCGGTCACGTTTCACCCAGACTTTGTCGAGTACGGGAAAACGTTGGGCGGCGTCCATTCCGTACCCCGTGGACGCCGCCTTTCCTTTTATGCCGCCGCACTTGAGCGCGCCGAGACGCGCGCATGCCAGGCGCGCAGATTGGCGCAGTCGTCCGACATCTCGAGGCCGGCGAACTTCGCAAAATCCACCGTGCAAAGCGCGGCGATGTCGGCGACCGAGAATGCGTCACCGGCGATGAAGTCGCGGTCCGCCAGTTCGCTGTCGAGCCAACGGAAGGCGGCGGCGGTGGCTTCGCGATTGGACTCGCCGAAATCGTTGAACTGCTTGACGACCTTGGCGGCGAAGGGATGCGCGTGGCGCCAGAAGTTTCCAACCGGGCCCATCAGCACGAATTCGACGCGGCGCAGCCACATGTCGATCTGCGCCCGTTCAAGCGCCGTGCGGCCGAAGAGCGGCGGCTCGGGATGAAGCTCCTCCAGATAGCGGCAGATCGAGACGCTTTCGGCGATCACATTGCCGTCGTCCAGTTCGAGGATCGGCGTTTGGCCGAGCGAGTTCTTCTGCCGGTATTCGTCGGATTTGTGCTCGCGCTTGATCAGCGACACTTCCTCAAGGGGCAGATCGACGCCCTTCTCGGCGGCAAAGATACGGACGCGGCGCGGATTGGGTGCCGGCATGGCCGAATTGTACAACTTCATGTCGTTTCCTCGCCTGTCTCGTTGTGAGTTTATGTGATGAGGCCAATCACCGCGCCCGTCATCGAGGTCGCGAGGGTGCCGGAGACGAGAGCGCGCGGCGCCAGCGCGACGATCTCGGAGCGGCGCGACGGCACGATGGCGGCAAGTCCGCCGATCATGATGCCGACGCTTGCCGGATTGGCGAAGCCGCAAAGCGCATAGACCATGATCAGGCGCGAGCGGTCGCTCAAGGTTTCGCCCGCCTCACCCGCCAGCGCGAGATAGGCGAGCAACTCGTTGAGGACCGTCTTCACACCCATGATCTGGCCCGCAGCGGCGGCTTCGGAGGCCGGCACGCCCATCAGCCAGACCAGCGGCGCGAAGACCCAGCCAAAAACGCGTTGCAGGCTGAGCGGCGCGCCTAGTACATCCGGCAGCAGCGCCAGCAGGATGTTGACGAGCGCGACCAGCGCCACCATCACGACCAGCATGGCGATGATGTTGAGCAGCAGGTTCAACCCGTCGAAGGTGCCGCGGGTCAGCGCGTCCATGCTGTTTTCATATTCGACGACCGGCACGTCGCCGCCGACACCGGTGTGCACATGGCCATGCTCCTCCGGCACCATCAACCGCGCAATCAGAAGCGCGGCAGGCAGCGAGATCAGCGACGCCGTCACGATCTGGCCGAGCGATCCGGGAACGACGGCGGCGATGATGCCGGCATAGAGAAAGAGCACAGTGCCCGCCACCGTCGCGAGACCGACGGTCATCACCGCGAAGAGCTCGGCGCGCGAAAGTTTCTCAAGATAAGGCCGGATCAGAAGCGGCGCTTCGACCATGCCGACAAAGATGTTGGCGGCCGACGACAAACCCACAGCGCCGCCGATGCCCATGCTCTTGCGCAGCAGAAAGGCAAAGCCGCGCGTCACCGCCGGCAGGATGCGCCAGTACCAGAAAAGCGCCGACAGGGCCGACATGAACAGGACGAGCGGCAGCGCCTGAAAGGCCAGCACGAAGCTGTTTTGCGGATGGGCGACTTCATAGGGCGCGGCGCCGCCGCCGAGATACCCGAAGACGAAGCCCGTGCCGGCGCCCGTCGCCGCCATCAGCGCCTCGACGACACCGTTGAGGCCGAGCATTGCGTCGCGCATGACCGGGAGCTTCAACAGGGCCAGTGCAAGGGCGAGCTGCAGGGCTATCGCGACGGCGCTGTCCTTCAGGATATTGCCGCCGGCGGCGCGGCGGTTCTCGCTCAGCGCCCAGGCAATGCCGGCAATCACGGCGAGCCCGAGGGCGCTCTGAAGGGACAAAAGGGGCATGAAACAGGCTCTCGGGCGGGTATCCGGCGGGTCAGGCCATCATAGGGTCGGCGGCCGGGCACGCAACGGCGGCGGCCGGGTTTCGGCGGCGTTTCGTTCCCTTGACCCCCGGCCCCCTCTCATGCACAAAGTCCCCCCAGTTTCCGCAGAGACGGCCCATTTCCCCTCCGAAAGAGCGGTGCGGCCTCCTTCCTTCGGCCCCTCAGGCGGCCGGCAGTTCAACTGGAGAATTACCGATGAGCATTCGATTTGACGGCAAGGTCGCCATTGTCACCGGCGCGGGCGGCGGCCTCGGCCGGTCCCATGCGCTGGAGCTCGCGCGCCGCGGCGCCAAGGTGGTGGTGAACGACCTCGGCGGCGACCGGACCGGCGCCGGCGGCTCTTCGGAAGCGGCCAAGAAGGTGGTCGCGGAGATCGAAGCGCTGGGCGGCGAGGCGATCGCCAACGGATCGTCGGTGACGGACGACGAGGGCGTCGCCAACATGGTCAAGCAGACCATGGACAAGTTCGGCCGCATCGACATCCTGATCAACAATGCCGGCATCCTGCGCGACAAGTCGTTCTCGAAAATGGAAATTGCCGACTTCCAGATCGTCGTCGACGTGCTTCTGATGGGCACGGTGAAGCCGACCAAGGCGGTATGGGAGATCATGAAGGAGCAGAACTACGGCCGCATCGTGGTGACCGCTTCCTCGACCGGCCTTTACGGCAATTTCGGCCAGACCAATTACGGCGCGGCCAAGCTTGCCGTTGTTGGCTTCATCAATACGCTGAAGCTCGAAGGCCAGAAGAACAACATTCACTGCAACGCGCTGGCGCCGGTCGCCTATACGCGCATGACGTCGGACCTGATGCCGCCGGAAGCCGAAGACATGCTGACGCCAGACGCCGTGTCGCCCGGCGTGATGTTCCTTGTTTCGGAGAACGCGCCGACCGGCATGATCCTTTGCGCGGGCGCCGGCGTGTTCGCCGCCGCGCGGATGGAAGAAGCCGAAGGCATTTTCCTCGGCCGCGAGGGGCTGACGGCCGAAAAGGTCGCCGAGAACTGGGAGAAGATTTCCGACTTCTCGAATGCGACGCCCTTCTTCATGGGCGGCGAGCAGACCGGCAAGTTCTTCAAGCTGGCGACGGGTGGCAAGTAAGCCACCGCACCGGACGAGAACACAAAAAGGGGAACCGTCCGGGTTCCCCTTTTTCTTTGACCGTATGCGATTGGCAAAGCCGAAATGCGATCCCTATAGTGTTCCAATGCCGATCCGGTTCTTTTTCGCGCTCGCGGCCCTTTTTCTTGCGACCGGCGGATTTTCCTCCGCGGCGGCCGCCGCGCCGACATGCGAGATCGACCGGCCGGTGATGTTTGGCGGGCTCGACTGGGACTCCAACGCCTTTCACACCGAACTTGCGCGCATTATCCTCGAACGCGGCTATGGCTGCGAAACGGATGTGCTGCCCGGCTCGACACTGCCACTCATTACCGGCCTCGGGCAGGGCGACATCGATGTGCTGATGGAAGTCTGGCGCGACAATGTCACCGAACCGTGGAACGACGCGCTGCAAGCCGGGACCGTGGTTTCGCTCGGCACGAATTTTCCCGACGCGGTGCAGGGCTGGTATGTGCCGCGCTATATGATCGAGGGCGACGATGCACGCGGCATCGACCCCATGGCGCCGAGCCTTCGCTCGGTTTCCGATCTCAAACAATATTCGCCGCTCTTTCGCGACCCCGAGCAGCCCGGCAAGGGGCGGTTCTACAATTGCATTCTCGGCTGGAGCTGCGAGGAGCAGAGCACGCGCAAGCTCAAGGGATATGGGCTCGACCGGTTCTACACCAACTTCCGGCCCGGAACCGGCGCGGCGCTTGCCGCCGCCATCGCCTCCGCCTACGAGCGGGGCGAGCCTGTCGTTGCCTATTACTGGGGGCCGACATGGGTTCTCGGCGCCTTCGACCTCGTGAAGCTCGAAGAGCCGCCCTATTCGGAGGCGGCGTGGGAGGCTTTCAACGCCGACCCCACACGCAATTCGCCCGTCGCCTTTCCGACCGTCGAGGTGATTGTCGGCGCGAATGCAAACTTCGTGGAAAAAGCACCTGAGATTTCCGCCTTCCTGCGGTCCTACGAGACCACGGGGCAAATGGTGAGCGAGGCGCTCGCCTATATGCAGGCGAACAGAGAAGCATCGGCGCGTGACGCCGCACTTCATTTCATCGAGATGCGGCCCGACATCTGGCGGCAATGGGTGACGCCCGAGATCGCGGATCGCGTGACCGGCGAAAGGGAGGCGGCGGCCAAGAGTTTCCCGGCGGCACTCGAGTTTCCCGTCGAGCAATGGGTCAACCGCGCGATGAAGAGCTTCGTCGCGAACTACGGCAATGCTTTCCACGCGGCAAGCGGCTGGCTGCTTGCCGTCATCGTGGCGCTGGAAACGGCGCTGGCGTTCCTGCCCTGGTGGCTCATTGTTCTGGCGATTGCCGGTGCTGCCTGGCATGCCTCGCGGCGGATCGTGCTTCCCGTTGTGCTGGCAATGCTGATGTTTCTCATCGGCATGCTGGGGCTCTGGGATCTCGCCATACAGACGCTGGCGCTGATGCTCGTTTCGGTTTTCTTCACGGTGCTGATCGGATTGCCGCTCGGTATCGCGATGGCGTCGAGCGACCTCGGGCGGCGGATCATGCTGCCCGTGCTCGATGCGATGCAGACGATGCCGAGTTTCGTCTACCTGATCCCGGCGCTGATGCTGTTCGGTCTCGGCAAGGTTCCTGCCCTCTTCGCGACGATCATCTATGCAACACCGCCGCTGATCCGGCTCGTCGATCTCGGCTTGCGAACGGTGGACCGGCAGCTTGTCGAAGTCGCCGCCGATCTCGGCGCCGACAAGTGGCGCCTCCTTGTCGATATCAAGCTGCCGCTGGCACTCCCCAGCATCATGGCGGGCATCAACCAGACGACGATGCTGGCCCTGTCGATGGTCGTGATTGCCTCGATGATCGGCGCGCGGGGGCTCGGCGAGGAAGTGTTGCTCGGCATCCAGCGGCTCGATGTCGGGCGCGGGCTCGCGGCCGGTGTCGCCATCGTCGCGCTCGCGATCGTGTTCGACCGGATCACACAGGCCTATGGGCGGGCGAAGGCCGACAAGGCCCCCCCGCGCTAGAGGGTCTTCTCCATCCGCCAGACAAGTTGCGGCTTGCGGCCCTCCATCGTGCCGATGTCCGTGTCGAACTCGCCGGCGACCGACCAGCCGTGCTTCTCGTAGAAACGTCGCGCGCGGGCGTTGCCGACCTGACATTGCAGCCAGATGCGCGTGTGCCCCGCCCGCTTCAGTTCGTCCTCGGCGGCCGCCAGCAGCAACGGCGCGGCACCCCGACCATGCCAGTCCGGCAGCACAAAGACCTGCGCGATGCCGGCGCTCTCCCAACCGGCGAAGCCGACGATCTCTTCATCGACAGTCGCGACGACACAATTGGGCAGCGTCGTTTCGATCCGCGGCAGGAAGAACTCAAAAGGGCGTCCCACGGCAATCTCCGGCGAGAGATGGGCGTGACCCTGATGCCATCCATCATGCCAAACGCGAGCGAGCGCCGGAATGTCTCCGGCGCTCGCTTGCCTGATCGTCAGATCGGCGTCGGCGCTCAAAGGCCGAGCACCGCTTTCGCCATGATGTTGCGCTGGACCTCGTTCGAGCCCGCATAGATCGACGCCTTGCGCAGCGAGAAATAATAGGGCGCCGTCGTCATTGCATAGTCGGGGCCGACATTCGGTTCGTTGGTTTCGGCCATGCCGTCCTCGACGAAGGGGATGGTGTAGAAACCGACCGCCTCGACCGCGAGTTCCGAGATCGCCTGCTGCAATTCGGTGCCACGGCACTTCAGCAGCGAGGATTCCGGGCCGACATTGCCGCCGGTCGACAACGCCGAGAAGATTCGCAGTTCCGTGAACTCCATCGCGGTGATCTGCGCCTCAATGTCGGCGATCTTCGCGCGGAAGCCCGGATCGTCGGCCAGCGTCTTGCCACCGGTTTTCGTGTCGGCGGCGATCTTTTTCACCTTGCCGATGGCGCGGGTGAGGCCGGCGGAATAGGGGTTGCCGCGCTCGAATTCGAGCAGGTACTTGGCGTAAGTCCAGCCCTTGTTCTCCTCGCCGACGCGATTTTCGATCGGCACCTTCACATCGGTGAAGAAGACCTGGTTGACTTCCTGATGCGGGGCCGGCGTGCCATCGAGCAGCACCAGCGGCTCGACCTTGACGCCGGGCGTCTTCATGTCGATCAGCAGGAAGGAAATGCCTTCCTGCGGCTTGCCTTCTTTCGAGGTGCGGACGAGACAGAAAATCCAGTCGGCCCATTGCGCGACCGATGTCCAGATCTTCGAGCCGTTGACCAGATAGTGATCGCCCTTGTTTTCGGCTTTCGTCTGCAACGAGGCGAGATCGGAACCGGCGCCCGGTTCGGAATAGCCCTGACACCAGAGGACGTTGGTTTCGAGGATGTCGGGCAGGAAGCGCTTCTTCTGTTCGGGCGTGCCGAACTTCATGATGACCGGCGCCACCATGGTCGGCCCGAACGGAACCGTGTGCGGCACGCCGGCGCGGCCCATCTCGACGTCGAAGATGTACTTCTGCGAGTGCGTGAAACCGGGCCCGCCATATTCGACCGGCCAGTTGGGCGCCAGCCAGCCCTTCTTTGCCAGCGCCTTCTGCCACTGCACATGGCTTTCCTTGTCGATATAGCCATGCTTCGAACGCGCATGTTTGGCGCGCATCGCGGGCGTGTAGCTCTCCTCGATGAAGCTGCGGACTTCCTTGCGGAACGCTTCGTCTTCCTTGCTGAACGACAGATCCATGATGTTTCCCGCTTACACCTTGTCGAGGAAGAGCAGCGTCGGCGCGCCACCCAGAACGGCGCCCAGCGACGGGCCGGCGGCGCGGAAATATTCCGTCTTGCCATGCGCGTCGAGGTCGGCCTGGGAGGCGTATTGCTCCATCACGACATAGGTCGAGGCTTCGGATTTCGACTTGAAGAAATCGTATTGCAGGCAGCCCTTCTCGTTGGATTTCACCTTGTCGCGCAGGGCGCCGAAAATCTTCTCAAATTCGGCTTCCTTGCCCGGCTGTACTTTCAGGGTCGCCACGACGCCAATGACACTCATGTTCCGCTCCCGTTTTTCAGATTGTCTGCCTTGTTGTTGCCGGGACTTTAGGGGTAAAGCCCGGCCGCATCAATCGCCACCCCGCCCCGGCCTTTTCGCGGAGCGCGGCGGTGCCGTTCAGATTCGAACCCGCTACTCGCCCTTGTAGGAAGGCGGCCGCTTGTCGAAAAAAGCGTCCAGCGCCTCGCGGTGGTCCTTCGTGTGATGGGCCAGCGCCTGCATGGAGGCCGAGATCTCCATTACATTGTCGAACGAGGTCAGCATACCCTGCCGCAGCAATTGCTTGGTCATGCGCAACACATCCGGCGGCTGATTGCAGATTTTCGCCGCAACTTCATTGGCCCGGTCCATCAGCGCGGCGGCCGGGACCACTTCCGAGACGAGACCCCAGTCCTTCGCCGTTGCCGCGTCGATCGTGTCGCCTGTGTAGAGAAGCTCGGAGGCGCGGGCCATGCCGATGATGCGCGGCAGCAGCCAGGCGCCGCCGTCGCCGGGGATCAGGCCGATCTTCAGGAAGGTGGCGCCGAAGATCGCGCTGTCGGCGGCGATGCGCGTGTCGGCGAGGCAGGCGACATCGTTGCCGAGGCCAATGGCCGGCCCGTTGACCGCGGCGACGACCGGCACTTCGATGCCCCAGACCGATTTGACGATGCGGTGGATGCCGTTGCGGTAGCGCTCGCGGATGTGGACGCCGGGACCGCCGAAGCCGTCGCCGCCTTCGCGCATCGCCTTCACATTGCCGCCGGCAGAGAAGGCCTTGCCGGCGCCGGTCAGGATCACGCAGCGCACGCCCCTGTCGGCGTTGATGCGGGCGGCTGCGGCGGTGAAATTGTCTGCATCCTCCGGCGCTCCCAGCGGGTTGCGGCTTTCCGGGCGGTTAATCGTCAGGGTGACGACCGGGCCGTTTTTCTCGAAAATCAGGGGATCACTCATCGCTGGATTGCCTCTTTCCTGTGCATTTCGCCGGCGGGCCGACGGGGCCATTTGCCGGGCCGGCGTTTTCGACGGGTTTGATGGGAATTATGCAGCTTTAACCAAGTCACGGAAATCCTTGTTAAGACTTTTCACCGAGGCTTGGCCAACGAAATCGGGAAGTTTCCGCGCGGCGCGGTTACGGGCAGTTCCCCGAGTTGAGGCCAAAAGGGCATAAGCATGGCATTGGACGAGGTATCGCGGAACGCAGCGCAAGGCGCGAGCGCGGGCGACGGCCGGTTCGGACCGCTGTCCGTGACGTCGCGATGGGCCGCCTTGCGCGACTACGCGGCCGCGATGAGCGGGACGGGCGCGGAACTGCCGCCAAAGACGCGGATTGCCCAACTCGAATCGCTCGCGCAGTCGCAAGCCAACATGCCTTATGCCTTTCCGTTTCTGATTGCCGTGTTCGCCTTCAGCCATGTTGCGGTCGTCGACTGGCAATATATCGCGATCTGGGCCGGCGCGATGATGGCGCTGCACATCGCGACCTACACCACCGCCCGGGATTTTCTCGCGGCACCCGTCGAACCCGAAAACGTCAATCGCTGGCGCTGGCGCTTCGAGGGCCTGACCGCGATATTCTCGCTCTGCTTTTCCTCCCTGCTCTTCCTCTTCTGGCAGCCGGACGACGCCCTGCACCAGAGCTACCTGATCTCGTCGGTTACCATTGCGCTGGTGCCGATGACGCTGGTAACCATTTTCTATTTCCCGGTCTTCTATTGGACGGTATTGCCGACAATCGCAGCGCTGGCGCTGCGCATGCTCCTCTACGGCGAGGCCCTGCATTTCGCGATTGCCGGCGTCCTCATCGCGTTTGCGGTGTTGCTCGTCAAACTCGCGGCGCAGGTCAACAATGCAATGCAACGCGCAATCACGCTGCGGGAAGACAAGACCACGCTGATCGACCAGCTCTTCAAGGCCAAGCGCGATTCCGACGCGGCGCGCGCCCGCGCCGAGGAAGCCAACCGCGCCAAATCGCATTTCCTCGCCAATATGAGCCACGAACTGCGAACGCCGCTCAACGCGATCATCGGCTTTTCCGAAGTCATGTCGTCGGAGATTTTCGGCAAGCATGTGGTGCCGACCTACAAGGAATATGCCGACGACATCAATCGTTCGGGCCAACATCTGCTCGGGTTGATCAACGACGTGCTCGACCTGTCACGCATCGAGGCCGGCCGCTTCCAGATCACGGAAGAGGAAGTGGACATCGCGCAGCTTGCGGAAGACAGCCGCCGCATTCTCGAGATCCGGGCGCAAGCGCAGCGGGTGACGATCGCCATGGCGTTCGAGCCGGACCTGCCGATCTTCAACGGCGATGCACGCGCCATGCGCCAGACCTGGATCAACCTCCTGACCAACGCGATCAAATTCTCGCCGGCGGATTCGGAGGTGATGATGTTTGCGCGCATGGAGCCAAACGGCGAAATGCGCTTCGGCGTTCACGACCACGGGCCGGGCATCGCAGAGGCCGAGATCGACAAGGTGCTGCACGCCTTCACGCAGGGCGCCTCAGGCCTCGCGCAGCCGGGCAAGGGCTCGGGGCTCGGGCTTTCCATCGTCAAGGGTCTGCTTGCCGTCCATGGCGGGCGCTTCGAACTGAAGAGCCAGATCGGCAATGGCACACAGGCCGAGTGCGTGTTGCCGCCGCAGCGGCTGCACCCGCGGCCTGCGGTGGCGAAACGCGCCTGAGCGCCCGTCAGACCGGGGGCAACAGTCTCTTTTCCTGAAAGAGCCGGAACCATTTCCGGAACATCTCCTCTGTATCGATTACCGTGCCGAAACCCGCTTGTCTCAGCGCAATCGTCGAGACGATGGCGGCGGGCGTCTCGCGTTCCGCGCGATAGGCCATGGTGAAATCCGCATAATGGAAGGACTCGCCGACGAAGGACGCGATGTCGGGTGCGGCCAGATCATGTTTGCGGCGAACCGCATCCCATGCCTCCGCCCGCTTCGGCATTTCGGCGCCGAGAGAGAGCGGCGCGTCGGGTCCCGCCTCCATGCCGAGTGCATCGGCGATGGCGGACCAGACATTCCGCCAGACGAAGACATCGCCGTTCGTTACGTTGAAGATTTCGTTCCCCGCATCCTGCCGCGCGCCTGCCCAGGCGACGGCGTCCGCCAGCAGGTCCGCATCGACCGCTTCCAGAACGGAGGCGCGGCCGCCCGGATAAGCGAGCGGTTTGCCCTCTTCCTTCAACAACGCGCCATAGACGCCAATGGCCGGGATCAGGTTCATCGCCGCGCCGAGCGAAAAGCCGAAGATGATCTGGGGGCGAAAGATGGTCCAGCGCCAGTCCCTGCCCTGCTGCTTCGCGCGGATGTAGTTTTCCTGCTCCCAATAAAAGTTCGGCTGTTCCTTCATTTCATCGCGGTTCTCTCGCGCGGGCACAGCGAGCGGACGGACATGCGCGCCGTAAGCCTTGGTGCCTTGCAGGAGCGAGACGTGACGAAGACCCTTCGCCGCCTTTTCCAGCGGATCGAACAGGTTTTCGAGCATGCGTTTGTTGGTGTCGATCTGGTCCGCTTCGAGCCAGCCCGCGACGAGGCCGGGCTTTTCGTAGAGCGCGGCAAAAACGAGGCGCGTGACGTCGCCCATGCCGCTCATGACTTCCGCGCAGGCGGCACGGTCCGTCAGGTCGAGCGGAATATGCGTTGCCCCGAAGGTCTCGAAAGGCGCGCGGCGGGAGAGCGCCGTGACCTTGTATCCCTTTTCGGCGAAATGCTTCATCGCGGCAAAGCCGACGAGACCCGTGGCGCCCGCAACCAGAATATGTTCGCTCATATCGTCCTCCCGCTTCCATTTTGCCGCAAAGCGTAGAAGCGGGGACAAGCGAGGTCAAAACGCGAAAAGAAAAAGGCCGCTCCGGAGAGCGGCCTTTGGCATTACGGTGCGAGGCGCCTTACGCGGCTTCGGAATAGCGCTTCAACTGATGGTCGACATTTCCGAACTGGGTGTCGATCATCGTCAGGCGCTTGAAATAGTGGCCGACATTGAGTTCGTCGGTCATGCCCATGCCGCCGTGAAGCTGCACGGCCTGCTGACCGACGAAGCGCCCCGCCTTGCCGATCTGCACCTTGGCGCCGGCGGCGGCCTTGACGCGCTCGGCTTCCGCTTCCGAGAGCTTCAGGTTGACCATGTAGGTCATGGAGACCGACTGCTCATAGGCCATGAACATGTCGACCATGCGGTGCTGCAGCACCTGGAACTTGCCGATCGGCACGCCGAACTGCTTGCGCGTCTTGCAATATTCGACGGTCGCGGAGTTGAGCTCCTTCATGCAACCGATGGCTTCGGCCGAGAGCGCGGCAATCGCCTCGTCGGCGATTTTCTCGACGAGGGGCAGACCCTTGCCCTCGGCGCCGATCAGCGCGTCGGCACCGACCTTGACGTTCTCGAAGGTGATTTCCGAGGCGCGGCGGCCGTCGACCGTCGGGTAGTCGCGGGTCGAAACGCCGGCCGCCGACTTGTCGACGATGAAGACCGAGACGCCATCGCGGTCGCGCTGACCGCCGGAGGTGCGCGCCGTCACGATCAGCTTCTGCGCCCACGGCGCGCCGAGCACCACGGCCTTGTAGCCGTTGATCGTGTAGCCCGAACCGTCCTTCTTCGCGGTCGTCGTCAGGTCGGCCAGATTGTAACGGCCCTGCGGCTCTGCATAGGCAAAGGCCCAGACCGTTTCGCCGCCGACGATGCCGGGGATCAGCGCTTCCTGCTGTGCCGCCGTGCCGCCTTCGCGCAGAAAGCCGCCGGCGATAACCACCGTTTCGACATAGGGCTCGACCACGAGATGACGGCCGAACTCTTCCATGATGATCATGTTTTCGATGGCGCCGCCGCCGAGGCCACCCAGCTCTTCCGAGAAGGGTGCGGCGAGAAGGCCGAGCTCGGCGAACTGCGCCCAGATTTCCGGACGCCAGCCGTCGGCTGTCTTCGTCACCTTGCGGCGCGTGTCGAAGTCGTATTTGTCGGCGAGGAGGCTCTGCACCGTGTTGCGCAGCAGCGTCTGTTCCTCAGTGAACGAAAAATCCATCTCGTGACCTTCCCCTTGATGTTTCTCCGGTGCTGCCGGCGCTTAAAGGCCGAGCACCATTTTTGCGATGATGTTGTGCTGGATCTCGTTCGACCCGCCATAGATCGAGGTCTTGCGCATGTTGAAATAATCCTGCGCGGTGCCGGCGCTGTAGTCGGGCCCCGGCACGAACTCGTTGCCGGTGACTTCCATGCGCGGCGCCTGGACCATCGCGTAGTTGCCGACGGCCTCGACGGCAAGCTCCGTGATGCGCTGCTGGATTTCCGTGCCCTTGATCTTCAGGATCGAGGCCTCGGGTCCGGGGCCGCGGCCCTTGCTTTCGGCGGCGAGTGTGCGCAGTTCCGTCACCTCGAGCGCCGAAAGATCGATTTCGAGTTCGGCGACCTTGCGCGAGAACTCGTCGGTCTTCATCAGCGGCGCGCCGTCGATCAGTTCGGCATTGGCGATGTTTTTCAGACGCTCGATCGCCTTTTTTGAGCGCGCGACACCGGCGATGCCGGAACGTTCGTTGCCGAGCAGGAACTTCGCATAGGTCCAGCCCTTGTTTTCCTCGCCGATCAGGTTTTCGACGGGCACCTTGACGTCTTCAAGGAAGACTTCGTTGACCTCGTGCGAACCGTCCATGGTGATGATCGGCCGGACGGCGATGCCCGGGGTCTTCATGTCGATCAGCAGAAAGGAAATGCCTTCCTGCGCCTTCGCGTTCGGATCGGTGCGGACGAGGCAGAACATCCAGTCGGCGAACTGGGCCAGCGTCGTCCAGGTCTTGCCGCCATTGACGATGTAATGGTCGCCGTCACGCACCGCCTTGGTGCGCAGGCTGGCGAGGTCCGAACCCGAACCCGGCTCGGAATAGCCCTGACACCACCAGTCGTCGCCCGAGAGAATGCCGGGCAGGAAGCGCTTCTTCTGTTCCTCGTTGCCGAAGGTGTAGATGACCGGGCCGACCATCGACAGACCGAACGGCAGGAGCGGCGAGGTTTCGGCACGTGCGTTTTCCTCGTTCCAGATGTAGCGCTGGGTGATCGACCAGCCTGTGCCGCCATATTCGACCGGCCAATGCGGAACGACCCAGCCCTTCTTGTAGAGGATGCGGTGCCAGCGGAGGATATCCTCCTTCGACATCTCGCCGCGCGAACGGCGGGCGCCGCCCTTCAGTTCCTGCGGGTAGTTGCTGGCAATGAATTCGCGAACCTCGTCGCGGAAAGCGAGCTCTTCGGGAGAGAAGCGCATGTCCATAGGGTCAACCTCCATAGTGGCGGCGCGCGGGGGGTCCTGGCCTCCCGCGCTTCACGCCGGCTTATTCGTTTTCAAGGTCCGGTGCCGCCCGTGCCGGAGGGTTTGACCCTCCGCCGATCCCGCGTGCCGAGACGCTATTTTGGCGGAGATAATAGTGCCAAAGGCCCCCGTTGCAAGGGCATGGACGGTATGTGACGAACGGGGCGCTGTTCGGTTTTGAACGAAGATGCGGCCGGCTGGCGGGCTCAAAGCTGCGCCCGCGTCGCCATGCCGCCATGAACTGCCAGCGCCGATTTGACGAGGCCGACGGCCAGCGCGGCGCCCGCGCCTTCCTCGAGTTCGATACCGGTTTCGAGAAGTGGCGTCTTGCCGAGGGTCTCGAGCAGGCGGGCATGGGCGGGGGCGCCCGAGGTGTGGGCCGCCAGACAATGGTCGAGCGCCGACGGTTCGAGCCGGTGGAGGACTGCGGCGGCGGCGCAGGAGACGAAGCCGTCGAGCAGGACCGGAATGCGCTGGTAGCGGGCGGCGAGGACCGCGCCGGCAATGGCGGCAAACTCGCGGCCGCCGACGCGGCGCAACGCCTCCAGAGGATCGGCGAGATGGCCCTCATGCGTGGCGAGCGCGGCGGCGACGGCGCCGTTCGCGAAGGCGGAACCATCCGTCCAGTCTTCCGGCTTACCGCCAAAAAGCGCGGCGACGAGCGCGGCAGCGGCGATATGCCCGCCCTCGCCTGCCGCGCCGATGCAGAGGAGATCGGTGCCGCCGGCAATCGCCTCCATGCCGAAAGCCATGGTGGCGGCGCAAGCCGCTTCGGAAAGCGCGGCATCGGCGCGGATGTCGGGAACAGGCATGTCGAGGGCGAGGTCGAAGACCTTGAGGCCCGCATCCGTTTGCAGCGCAAGCTGGTTGACCGCCGCGCCGCCCGCCGCGTAGAGCTCGACAAGACGGTGCGTTGCGTTTGGCTCCACGCCCGGAATGGAGGCGGCAAGGCCATGTGTGCCCGCGAAGATCGCGATGAGGGGTCGCGTGACGAGCGGTTTCGACAGGCCGGACCAGGCGGCCGCCCATTCGGCGATGTCGGCGAGGCGGCCGAGCGAGCCTTCGGGCACCGCGAGGTCGCGCGTTCGCGTTTGTGCAGCGGCACGCGCCGCCTCATCCGCTTGCGGCAGACCGGCCAGCAGGTTGCGGATGTCGTCGAAAGGCAGGCCGGTGGCGGCGCGGGTCATGCGTCAACTCGTCATGGGAAATCGGTTCGTGGGCTCTATACTCCGTCGCATCCGTGCCCGAAACCCGGAAAAGCGATTTGACCTATTCGAAGCCGATCAAAAGCCCCTGCCTCAGCATTTGCGCCGTCGACGGCCGCGCCAATGCCTGTGTCGGCTGCGGGCGAACGCTGAAGGAGATCGCCGGCTGGTCGCGCATGAGCGACGGCGAGCGCGACGCGGTGCTCCGGCAATTGCCGGCACGCATCGCGGCGCTCGGCCCGAAGGCGAGCGCGCCGGACGAGGCGCTGGCGAAGATCGCGGAGGCGCTCGAATAGAAAACGTCGCGGATGCACCGATAGCGCCGCGAAGCGAGGCTTCCGGCGTTTCGGCACTCGTACCTTGCGAACCTTCGACAAGTTGAAGGATGCGCGGAGCGGCGGCGACGCCGCCTTGGTTTTTATATATGGCGGGATTGCGTCCTCCTCCGACGCTCCGCGCGCAGCGATTTCTGGATCGTCCTGCCCAACCCAGCGGTGCTCCGGCTTTTATCGGCCGGCCGCTTGCGGATCGTAGTGTCCGCTCCACCATTCAGACCCTCCCGGGGCGCACGGTCCGTTACTCCGCGCGGCGCGGGACGCCACGTCCCTCTCCACGCGACCGGTCGTCCGGAAGCGCCCTTCGGTGGAGCGAGATGAACCTAATATGGGGGCGGTTCAGAGGGTGGGGATAAGTTTATTTTCGGGGGATGGTGCCTTCAGGCGCGCTTCCTGTTGTCCGTCGCCAGACGATAAGGCTGAATCAGCACCTCCGCCGGAATATGCCAGTCGGTGCTCAGCTTGCGGATCATTTGCATGGTGAGAGCACGCTGGCGCCTCAGAATTTCGCTGGCGCGCGGACGCGAACCGATCAATACGGCGAGATCGGCCTGTGTGCGCCCGGTCTGCGCCATCTGCGCCTTGATCGCTTCGACGGGATCGGGCGCCGAGATCGGCCAGTGCTTCGCCTCATATGCCTCGATCAGGCCGAGCAGAACCTCGAAGCGGTCGCCTTCCGGCGTACCGCGCTTCGGTTCCTTGTCGAAATAGCGCGCGACCTCGGCGAGCGCCCATTCATGGTCGGCGTCGGAACGAATCGGCCTGATGTCCTTCATGTCACTGTCTCCGCATCAATCTTCTCGTATTCGGCATGGGTGCCGATGAACTTGATGAGCACTGCCTTGTATTCGCAGGAAACATGCACGACGAGCCGGAATTTATTGCCCGCTATGTCGAATACGATCCGGTTGTCGCCCAGGAAGTCGATGGTCGCACCAAAGGCCTTTTTGACGTCCGCGGGTTTCTTCCACTCCGCCCGGCCGACAACGGCATGCCATGTTTCAAGCGGCGTCCGCGCCTGGGGATGCTTCTTCCAGAATTCCTTCAGGCGCTTCTTCGCCACGATCTGCATGGACGAACGCTAGCATGTTCCCGCAGCGGGAACAAGCACAAAGTTCCCGGGATGGGAGCGCTGCCGTCAGCCCACGTCCTTTTTTGTGCGGGCGTTGAGCGGGTCGCGCTTCAGGATGCGGCCTTCCAGCGCCCCGAGCCAGTCGAGGCCTTCGCGCAGGCGCACGACATCGCCGATGACGATGATGGCGGGGGCCTTGAAATCGGCGCGGGCGACATCTGCCGCCGCGCTACCGAGCGTCGTTTCGAGGACCTGCTGATCCTTCAACGTCGCGTTGCGCACGAGCGCCACCGGCTCGCCGGCGCGGCGGCCGTTTGCGATCAGCAGTTGCGCGATGGCGCCCAGATGCGAGAGCGCCATGTAGAGGACGATGACCGGCGAGCCTTTGGCGATGGACGGCCAGTCGAGATTTTCGGGGACCGTGCCGCCCGCCATGTGGCCGGTGACGAAGGTGACGGCGTGATTGATGTCGCGGTGGGTGACCGGAATGCCGGCATAGCCGAGGCCGCCGACGCCGGCGGTGACGCCCGGCACGAGACGGAAGGGGATGCCCGCATCGACCAGCGCCAGCGCCTCTTCGCCGCCGCGGCCGAAGACGAAGGGGTCGCCGCCCTTCAGACGCAGCACGCGCTTGCCGGTCCGTGCCAGCTCGATGAGCCTCGCCGAGATGTCGCGCTGCTTCGGGCTCGGCTTGCCGCCGCGCTTGCCGGAATATTCGAGCTTCGCGCCGGGGCGCACGAATTGCAGGACGGCTTCGTCGACCAGCGCGTCGTAGACCACGATGTCGGCCTGTTTCAGCGCATTGAGCGCGTGGAGCGTCAACAGGCCCGGATCGCCCGGCCCGGCGCCGACCAGCCACACCCAGCCCGGCTCGAAGACCGGCAGCGCCAGCGCCGAGGCCGCGTCGTCCGCGACGTTCGGCACCCGCTTCGCCTTCCGGTTCCCGGTCAGGGATATGACTTTCCGTTCGGTCATTTCACGTATTTTTTTCGGTGTTTAACCTTCAAGGCAACCATAGCATGTAAATAAGAGCCTGTCGCGGCCGCGCCAAGGCGCAGATTACGGATTTCTCACACAATCCGCCCTACATTAGAGCCATGAGACAGAACAACTGGACATGGGCGGCGCTGCTGGTTCTGGCGCTGGTGGCGCTGCTGCTCTTCCTCAACAGCCGCTTTCCGGGCGCGCTGCAGGGCGAGGACGCGCAGATGCGGCTGGTGCACAGCCTGTTGCTGCTGGCGCTGGTGGGCGGCAGCGTCGTGCTGGGCTGGCGGGAACGGGCCGGCCTCGCGCTCAAGCAGGCGCTGATCTGGATCGCCATCGCGATGGCGCTGGTCGTCGGCTACAGCTACAGCGACGTGTTCATGGATATGGGCACGCGAACGCGCTCGGCGCTGGTGCCTTCGGCGCCGGTCTCGAGCGAGCCGGGCACGGCCTATCTGTCGCGCAATCTCTCCGGGCATTTCCATGCCGACGGGCTCGTCAACGGAACGCATGTGCGCTTTCTGGTCGACACCGGCGCCAGCGACGTGGCCTTGAGCGCGGCGGATGCGCGGCGCATCGGCATCGACCTCGACAGTTTGCGTTACACGACGGCCTATGAGACGGCCAATGGCGTGATCCATGCCGCCCGGATCACGCTGGACGAGGTCAGCATCGGCGGCATCCGGCTGAACAATGTGACCGCCTCGGTGTCGCGCGAGGGGCTCGGACAATCGCTGCTCGGAATGAGCTATCTCGCCCGGCTTTCTTCCTTCGAGATTCGCGGCGAGCGGCTGGTCTTGCGCCAATAGGGCTGCCCACGCCATTTTCCGGCCATACTGGTTTGGTCATTACGGCCATGGGCGCCCTGCCCTTTCGCCGATCCCGCCGTTTTGCGCTACAAGCCCTTACGAGACGCCGTTCCGCTGGAGAGACCATGACGCAGAAGCCCCGTGCCGACCTCAAACCCAACACCGCCGATTTCGAGAACCTGCCGCTCGTGTCGCCCAACGGCTTTCGCGAGTATGATGCGCGCTGGCTGTTCGAGAAGGAAATCAATCTCGTCGGCATCCAGGCGCTGGGGCTTGGGCTCGGCACGCTGATCCACGAAATGGGCGTCAGCCCGCGGATCGCGGTCGGTCACGATTTCCGCTCCTATTCGGTGTCGATCAAGCAGGCGCTGATCATCGGGCTGATGAATGCGGGTTGCGAGGTCAGCGATATCGGGCTCGCGCTTTCGCCGGTCGCCTATTTCTCGCAGTTCGCGCTCGATGTGCCCTGCGTCGCGATGGTGACGGCAAGCCACAACGAGAACGGCTGGACCGGCGTCAAGATGGGCGCGCAGCGGCCGCTGACCTTCGGACCCGACGAGATGACGCGGCTGAAGGAAATCGTGCTGGGCGGCCTCGGGCAACCGCGCGATGGCGGGCGCTACGTTCGCGTCCCCGACATGGCGGACCGCTATATCGCCGATCTCACCAACCGGCCGAAACTGAAGCGCAAGCTGAAGGTCGTCGCGGCCTGCGGCAACGGCACGGCGGGCGCCTTCGCGCCGCAGGTGCTGGCGGGGATCGGCGCCGAAGTGATCCCGCTCGACTGCGAGCTCGACTGGACTTTCCCGCGCTACAACCCCAATCCCGAAGACATGGAGATGCTCCATGCGCTGAGGGACAAGGTGCTGGAGACGGGTGCCGATGTGGGCCTCGGTTTCGACGGCGACGGCGACCGCTGCGGCGTCGTCGACGATACGGGCGAGGAAATCTTCGCCGACAAGGTGGGCGTGATGCTGGCGCGGGACCTCTCCGCACAACATGCCAACGCGCAATTCGTGGTCGACGTCAAATCGACCGGACTTTTCCTTACCGATCCGGTGCTGATCGCCAATGGCGCGAAGACCGACTACTGGAAGACCGGACACTCCTATATCAAGCGGCGCGCGCACGAACTCGACGCGCTGGTCGGCTTCGAGAAGTCGGGCCACTACTTCTTCAACCCGCCGATCGGGCGCGGCTACGATGACGGGCTGGTTTCCGCCATCGCGATTTGCGACATGCTGGATCGCAATCCGGGAAAGAAGATGTCGGATCTGCGCGAGGCGCTGCCGAAGACATGGGGCTCGCCGACCATGTCGCCCTATTGCCCCGACGAAAAGAAGTACGAAGTCGTGGAACGGATGGTGAAGCTCTTTTCCGGCATGGCCGAAAAGGGCGAGCAGCTCATCGGCCAGAAAATCCGCGATGCGGTGACGGTCAACGGCGTGCGTGTGACGGTGGCTGACGGGACATGGGGGCTTGTGCGCGCTTCGTCCAACAAGCCGGGGCTCGTGGTCGTGGTCGAAAGCCCGGCGTCGGAAGCCAACATGCGGGCGATGTTCGCCGAGATCGACAAGCATCTTTCCGCGCAGCCGGAAGTCGGCGAGTACGACCAGAAGATTTGAAGGCGCCAGCCACCTTGCAAGGGGCGCATAGATGTCCGATTCCGACAATGAAACCCTGATCGACGCCGTCGACGCGCTGCTGCCAGCCTTGTTGCAAGCGCTGGAGGCGCTCGGCTTCATCGCACGGCATCTGCATCCGCCGCTGATCGGCGAACTTGTCGCGCAAATGGAGCCGGTCGAGGCGCGGCTTGCAGAGACGCGGGCGGCGTTCGACGCGGCGGTGTGGCCGGAACATCTCGTTCCCTTCCGCGATCATGTGCTGGGCGCGGCGGAGGCGGCGCGTTCGGCCTTCGTTGCGTTGCGCGCCGCGGGCGAGGCGCCAGCGGAAGCGGGCGGGCCGGTCTTCGGCGCCTACCGGGCGTTGCGCCATCTGCCGCGGGCGATGGAAAGTCTCTACCCCGTCAGCGCGATGCTGCCGCCGGTCAGCCGCTTCTTTCTGAACGAGACGAAGCGCGACGACGCGGCGCTGGTGGAGGCGCTTGCGGCGGGGGCAACGCGCGAGGGAACCGGCGTCCATCATTTCGGCAACGAGAAGGGACAGCGTGGCGGCTTCTCGCTTTATGTGCCGGAGACATACGACGCGGCGCGGCCTCATCCGCTGATCGTCGCCTGCCATGGCGGCAGCGGGCATGGACGCGGTTTTCTGTGGAGCTGGCTCAAGGACGCGCGCTCGGCGGGCGCGATCCTGCTTTCGCCGACATCGCTCGATGCCACCTGGTCGCTGATGGAACCGGAGCAGGACCGTGCTTCGCTGGCACGGATGATGGCTCATGTGGGCGAGCGCTGGAGCATCGACGCATCGCGCATACTTCTGACAGGCATGAGCGACGGCGGCACCTTCACCTATCTCGCGGGGCTCGCGGGCGGGCCCTTCACACATCTCGCGCCGATGTCGTCGGCATGGCATCCGATGCTGATGGGTATGGCCGATCCGGCGCGTATCGCGAGGCTCCCCGTCTATATCGTGCATGGCGCGCGGGACTGGATGTTTGCCGCCGACATGGCGCGGCTGGCGAACAACGAACTTGCAGCCGCCGGCGCGCGCGTTACCTATCGCGAGATCGCCGATCTGTCGCACACTTATCCGGCGGAAGAGAACGCGCGGGTCGTGGACTGGTTTCTCGGTTAGCCGAACAGCCGGTAGAACATCTGCAGCGAGGTCAGCGCGAGGAAGAGCGCGAAGGCGCGGATCAGCGCCTTGTGGCTGATTGCATGGGCGATGGTCGCACCCCAGGGCGCGGCGAGGATCGAGAGCGGCATGATGAGCGCGAGGCCGATCAGGTTGACATAGCCGATGCTGAAAGGCGGCAGACGCGGATCGTTCCAGCCGGCCCAGACGAAGCCGATCATCGCCGGCACAGCGATCAAGACGCCGAGACCGGCCGAAGTCGCCACCGCTTCGCGCGGGTTCTTGCCGTAGAGCGTCATGAAGGTGACGCCGAAGGTGCCGCCGCCAATGCCCATCAAAGCCGAGAGACCGCCGATGGCCGACGCCACCGGATATTGCACAGCCTTCGAGGGGAGTTGCGCGCCGAGGCGCCAGCTTTCCTTGCCGAAGGCGAGATTGGCGGCGACGACCAGCGCGATGGTGGCGAAGACGCCGGTCAATGCGTCGCCGCTGACCCAAGCCGCGATGCCCGTGCCGAGCACGACGCCGACAAGCACCGGCAACGCCCAGTCGCGCAGCATCTGCCAGTCGACGACACCTTTTTGTGCGTGGGCGCGGACGGAGCGGATCGAGACCAGGATGATAGTGCCGAGCGACGTGCCGACCGCGAGGTGCATCCGCACACCCTCGTCGATCCCAAGCAGCGTGAATACATGATAGAGCACCGGCACGATGACGATGCCGCCGCCGACGCCGAGAAGGCCCGCGAGAATACCGGCGATCAGACCGGTGAAGACGAGGCCCGCAGCGAAGGGCGCGAGTTCCATCAGCGACATGGCCTCGATGTTCATTTTTACGGGCTTTCTGAAAGGCGGCGGAGCGGTTCGTTATTCGGCGGCGGTGAGGATACCGGAAACGGGGTCGCGCACCAGCGCGGCGGCGTCGCGGATGACTTCGACGCCGGCACCCGCGCGCGGTGCGTTTTCGGAAATGTGCCGGCGGAAGGCGCGCGCGCCGGGGCAGCCCTGGAAAAGACCGAGGATGTGGCGCGTCATCGCATGGAGATGCGTGCCGCGCGCAAGTTCGCGCTCGACATAGGGGATGAAGTTCTCGATCACATCGTGGCGCGTCGGCACGGGATGGTCGTCGCCATAAAAGAGACGGTCGGCTTCGCAGAGAATCCACGGGTTCTGATAGGCGGCGCGGCCGAGCATGACGCCGTCGACATGGGCCATATGTCGGGCCGCTTCGTCGAGCGTGGCGATGCCACCATTGACGAGGATGGTCATGTCCGGCATGTCGCGCTTCAGTTCGTAGACAAGCGGATAGTCGAGCGGCGGCACGTCGCGGTTTTCCTTCGGCGACAGACCTTCGAGCCAGGCCTTGCGCGCATGGACGATCAGCGTTTCGCAACCGGCCTCGCGCACGGCGCGCGCCATGGCGGGCAGCGCTTCGCGCGGCTCCTGCTCGTCGACGCCGATGCGGCATTTGACGGTGACGGGAACTGAAACGCGGGCGCGCATGGCGGCGACGCAGCGCGCGACGAGATCCGGCTCGCGCATCAGGCAGGCGCCGAAGCGGCCGGACTGTACCCGGTCGGAGGGGCAGCCGACATTGAGATTGATTTCGTCGTATCCGAGGTCTTCGCCGATGGCCGCGGCCTCGGCGAGCTCGGCGGGTTCCGAGCCGCCGAGCTGGAGCGCGACGGGATGCTCGGCCGGGTCGTAGTCCAGCAGGCGCGCGCGATCCCCATGCACCACCGCGCCCGTCGTCACCATTTCGGTGTAGAGCAGCGGGTGACGCGCGATGAGGCGCAGGAAGAACCTGTCGTGCCGGTCCGTCCAGTCCATCATGGGCGCGATCGCGATCTTTTTCCCTCGTGTTTTCAATGACTTATGCCACCCTCTCAGGGACTTAAACGTGAACGTGTGCGCGGCGTGTGCACTCAAAAACGCCCAAAATTTCCCTGTTTGTACCTCTCTGTGCACACATAGTGCACATGAAATGACCCTGGATCGATGGCGACCATCAAAAAGCTTCCCTCGGGCAACTGGCGTGTGCAGGCCCGGCGCAAGGGACGATATATCGCCGAGACCTTCCGCCGACACAAGGAGGCGGAGGCATGGGCCCTCGATATGGAACGCCGCATCGACCAGGGCGAAGTTCCCAGTTCCCGCACGCGCAAGAAACCGACCACATTCGGCGATCTGATCGACCTGCATCTCGCCGCTCTTCAGGAGGTCGGCCGGTCCCCTCGCCGTTCCAAGGCGTTCACGCTGGACGCGCTCAAGGAGAAGCTCGGCAAAGTCCGAATGGCCGATCTCAATCGCGAGCGCCTGATCCGCTTCGGCAAGGAGCGGCTCAAGGAAGGCGCCGGTCGCGCGACCGGCGGCCGGCAGCGGACGACCTCAATCGCCTGATTGCGTATTTCGACGCAGACACGAGAACCGTGCTCATCCGTGACCGGAAGGATCCTCGCGAGACCGATGGAAAGGATCAAAAGGTACCGCTCCTCGCCGCCACGGGTTTCGATGCGCGGGCTATTCTTCAGGAGCAAAAGTCAGCAGTCGCAAGAAGCGGTCGTATCTTTCCGTATAACGCACGCTCGGTGGGCACTGCGTTCCGGCGCGCCTGCCGCGACCTGAAGATAGAGAACCTGCATTTCCACGATCTGCGCCACGAAGTCGCAAGCCGCCGCTTCGCAGCCGGCTTCACCATTGAGCAGGTCGCACTGGTCTCGGGGCATCGCGACCGGAAGATGCTGAAGCGTTACACCAACCCGCGGCCCGAACATCTGCATCGCTTTGATACGGCTCGTGCGCCTGCCGCTTGTGGATCGACCGGAGAACCGAGCCCGTGGGCGGCGCTCGCAACGGTGGCAACTCCTTCGAAGAGGCCGTTTGACGGATAAGGTCAAATCAGGCTCTCGCCGCGATCTCAAATTGTGGTTTCAGGTTGCAGTCGAATGCGACCGATGGTCCGACAACGCCCACCGTACCTCATGGTTCGGTCATAGGTGCCGAGAAGATTTGCCACCATAGAATGGTACGGCTCGTTGCTTCATAGCACGGACGCGATTTACCTCATACTTGGTGCCTTACCTTGACGGTGGCGAGTTCCGCGACCAACTCCTCCACCCTGTTCTGCAAAGAGCGTATCTACGATCAGCGGCTGCAAACCTGGTTGGGGACCTACGTCAGCCACAGCGCCTTCAAACAAAACAAGCCGGTACTTCTCAAATTCGCGATCGACGGAATGTCCGCAGGCGTCATACGCAAAACAGAACCCTCGCGAAATAAACGAGCGGCGCGGACCGGGGAAAGATGAGAACAGGCTTGCCGTACCGACGCTGTTAACCCAGGAAAGCCAGCACCGCCGAAGGCGAATGAATTTGGCGGATTCAGCGTTCCCATTCTGCCGACTTTCGGGATCAGCGCGAAGACGAGGTTTGGTTCGGGGACCTTTCTCGACCCAAGGTGCAGTCGACGCCCGTCTTTCAAGGGGGAGGATCGGGGGGAGAAACCTCGAAACCCGTGCGCCGACTGCGACTAGTGCTGACCGTCAGGTATTCTCAACGTGAGACCGTCGAGATCGTCGGTAATGGCAATCTGACAGGCAAGGCGGCTGTTTTCCGTCGAACCTTCGGCAAACTGCAACAGGTTGTCTTCCATGCCGCCGGGTCCGGCCATGCCGGTCCGGTCGATCCACGCGGCATCGACATGCACATGGCAGGTCGCGCAGGCGCACTCGCCCCCGCAATCGCCGTCGATGCCCGGCACACCGTTGTTGACCGCCGCATCCCTCGCGGTCGTGCCGCTCTTGACCGCGATGGGAAATTCGGTGCCGTCCGGCTCGATGAAAATGACTGTGGGCATTTTTTACTCTTGTCGATCATGCTGGATGAAACAGCGGGTGGATCCTTTCCGCGACGAAACGTAGGCGCCGTTTCATCGCGAAATAACGCGCCAGACCGGCCCGGTCTAATGCGCGTGCAGCTTCACCGGCAAACGGGTGAACCCGTGAATGAAGTTGGACAGCGTCCTCTCGGGCGCGCCGACGACTTCCACCTTGCTGAAGCGCTTCAGGATTTCTTCCCAGATGATCCGCAGTTGCAGTTCCGCCACGCGGTTCCCCATGCAGCGATGCACGCCGAAACCGAAGGAAAGATGGTGACGGGAATTCGGGCGGTCGATGATGAACTCGTCAGGACGGTCGATCACCTCTTCGTCCCGGTTTCCCGATATGTACCACATGACGACCTTGTCGCCCTTTCTGACCTTCTTGCCGCCGATTTCGGCGTCCATGAGCGCCGTCCGACGCATATGCGTCAGCGGCGTCTGCCAGCGGATGATCTCGGGGATCATTTTCGGGATGAGGCCCGGATCGGCCATGAGCTTGCGATATTCCGCCGGGTTCTGATTGAGTGCGAGCACCCCGCCGCTAATCGAATTGCGCGTGGTGTCGTTGCCGCCGACAATCAGAAGAAGCAGGTTGCCCAGAAATTCGAGGTACGGCATGTCCCGCGTCGCCGGCGAATGCACCATCATCGAGATCAGATCGGGCTTGGGCGGCTCGTTGACCCGCTGGTCCCACAGACCTTTGAAGTATTGCGCGCATTCGAGGAGTTCCTCGCGGCGCTGCTCAAACGACGAAACCACACCCGTTTCCGGCAATGAGGTCGCCACATCCGACCAGCGGGTCAGCTTGCGCCGCTCCTCCCAAGGGAAATCGAACAGCGTCGCCAGCGTCATCGTCGTCAGCTCGACCGACACCGTGTCGACCCAATCGATCTCTTCGCCGATGGGGAGCGAGTCGATAATAAGCCCCGCGAGCTCGCGGATGTTGGTCTCCAGCAGAACAAGATTGGACGGCGCGACCGCCGGACTGACTGCCTTGCGCTGAGCGTCGTGCTTGGGCGGATCCATCGCAATGAACATCTCAAGTTCAAGCGCCGCTTCACCGCTTTGCATGTCCTGGATGGCGATGCCGCCTATCTTGGCTTCGGAGGAGAACGTCTGGTGGTTCACCTCGACCTGCATGATGTCGTTGAATTTTGTTACCGACCAGTAGGGGCCATAGGCGCTCTCGGGGCAATAGTGGACGGGGTCTTCCCGCCGCAGCCGCGCGAAGTAGCTCCCGATCGTGTCGTTTTGAAAGAGCTTCGGATCGCTGACATCGATCTGAGACAGCGGGATACTCGAAACCGGATCGCGCACCAATGTGTCAGTCGTCATCTCCCTGTCCTCCCGGTCGGCGCCTGTGCGGCATCCACCGTCACGGCGCATGCGATGTCTTCATATTAATTGATTATAATAGATAGCAGGCAATTCGGTGTCAAACGCTCTTGGTCGCCGCCGCGGTTCCGTTAATCCAGGACGAATCCCTCATACCCCCTGGCCGCGGCGGTATTGCACTGGTCCATATAAATGGTCACGCCGGGGAAGTTCAGAAGCTGCCGCGGCTTTCCCGGAATGTTGGCGCCCATGTACCAGGAATCGGCACGGGGAAAGAGCGTCATGTCGGCTATGGAGTTCAGGAGCTGTGTCCATCCTTCTTCGGCCTGAGCGGTCGCTTCCATCCGCCCCTTGTTGTTCTCGCGCATATACTTGAGGCAATCGACGACCCATTCGCCCTGCAACTCGGCGCATGTCGGGCCGTTGCAGAATCCGGAGGGACTCTGCGGACCGTAAAGAAATAGCATGTTCGGGAATCCGGACGTCGCGAACCCGAGATAAGTACGCGCTCCTTCGGTCCATTTTTCCTTGAGTGTCACGCCGTCCGTTCCGCGTATATCGATCTGGGTCAACCCGCCGGTCACGGCGTCGAACCCCGTCGCGAGGACAAGCATATCGAGCTCAACCAGCCCATCTGCCGTGCGCACGCCTTCGGGAACCACTTCCTCGATCGGCGTCTCGCGCACATCGACCAGGCCGACATTCTCCTGATTGAACACTTCGTAATACCACTGCTCCAGCGAGGGGCGTTTGACGCCGAACGGATGCGGCGGCTCCATCGGCGCGAGTTTGTCGGCCAATGCCGGATCCTTGATCCGGGCGCGGGTCTTGTCGCGCCAGAAATCGTACATGGTACGGTTTGCTTCCTCATTCGTCAGGATGTCGGCAAATCCACCGATCCAGTAGTGGAAGCCGCCTTTTTGCCAGAGCTTTTCATAAAGCGTGCGGCGCTCTTCCGGCGACACTTCCAGTGCAGACCTTTCGTCCCTGAGAATGTCGAATCCGCCAAACGTTTCGCGCCGTATGCGGAATATCTCCGGATAATCGGCCTTCATCTGTTGCTGCGTCTCGACGTCGAGCTTGCGCTGCTGCATCGGCAAAGCGAGGATCGGCGTGCGCTGGAACACCGTCAGGTGCGCCGCGTCCTTGCTGGCTTCCTGCACCACCTGAACGCCACTCGCTCCGGTTCCCACGACGCCAACCCGCTTGCCCGCGAAGCTGGCACCCTCCTGGGGCCACAATCCCGTGTGCCACGATTCCCCTGCGAAGCTTTCAAGTCCCTTGTAGTTCGGAATATAGGGTTTCGATGCAAAGCCCGTGCAGAGGATGAAAAACCGGGCGCGCACGACGACGCCATCGGTCGTACGGATGACCCATTGATCGTGCGCTTCGTCGAATTCGGCCGCGCTGACTCGCGTCCCGAATACTATGTCGCGGCTGAGTTCGAGTTTTTTATCGGCGTATTGGAAGTAGCGGCGCAGTTCATCCCAGGCAGGAAATCTCTCGGTCCAGTTCCAGTCGCGCCACAACTCCTCGATCGAAAATTCATAGATCGGCACATGAGAATCGACCCGCGCGCCGGGATAACAGTTCCAATACCAGATGCCGCCCAGATCGGCACCAGCCTCGAACAGGCGTACCTTGAAGCCTTCCTGGCGTAAGCGGTGAAGCTGATAGATGCCGTTGAATCCCGCTCCAACAATGAGTGCATCCAATACTTCAGCGTCGTCATGTTCTTGCGTCTGGCCGGGTTGTACCCCATTCATTGAGACCGCCTCCCTTCATATCCACCGCATGCCGCCTCGACCGGCTGCATTCCCCCGCCACGATGAGGCGAGGGTCGCTCCAGAATTCACCTTGTCGAAACCATAATTCAGTTGCCACGCAATCTTCCCCGCAGCGCCGGGACCAGAGCTGCGTTGCCTATGCGGGCCTTGGATCGCGAATGAGAACAGTCCCCTGCGCCGCACAACAGGCGCGGCCCTCGTTCGTCACATCGATGCGAACCACCGCAGTCGATTTTGTCATCGCGATCAACTCGGCCACCGCTATCACCTTGCCCGAGGATACCGGCGCCAGCAGATTGAGCTTGAATTCCGTCGTCGCCGCCCATTGTCCTTTCCGCATATGCGGATAGCAAACGCAGCCGAGAACATGGTCGCACATCGCAGCAAGCACCCCGCCATGCATGTTTCCGATCGGCGTCAACAGCCGGTCTGAAACTTCCATCTCGGCAGTGAGCTTGCCCGACTCGACATGTGTGATGCGAACCCCCAGAAACTCGGGCAACCCTTTCATTGAATTGCTGGCGTTTATGAAACCCTGTGCGATTTCCTGGTTGAACTCCGGCAGCTTTGCAACAATTGTCATCTCGTTTTCTCCGAATCCTTCAATGGCATCCAAGGCGCGCGCAGCCGGGTCTTAAAGATAGATATTTGCCCTGCCCAGCGAGCTTTCGGCGCTTTTCACGAGATCGGCCATGACTTCCGCAGCCGGCCTCACCTTGTGAATGAGCCCCATGCCCTGTCCCGCGAAACCGGGAGCGATATCTTTCCGCTTTACCGCCGCCGCCGCCGCCAGCACCGGCATCGCAACCATGGGCTGGAAGGGCATGGGCAGCGGCTCCAGACCTGCTTCGGCAAAAGCATCGGACCATTTGTTGCGAATGATGCGGGCCGGCTTTCCGGTGATGGTCCGGGAAACAAGCGTATCGCCGTCACCCGACTCGACAATCGCGTCCTTCTGGAAATCCTCGATGCCGGCCTCATCGGTCGCGAGAAACGCCGTACCGATCCAGGCGCCTTCGGCGCCGAGCATCATGGCCGCCGCGATGCCGCGCCCGTCGGAAATGCCGCCCGCGCCGAGCACGGGAATGCGACCCGCAATCGCATCGACAACCTGCGGGATGAGCGCCATCGTTCCGATGGGTGAATTGTGACCGCCCCCGTCATGGCCCTGCGCGACGATCAGATCGATGCCGGAATTGACCACCTGCAGGGCATGCTTCACCGCGCCGACGACCGCCATCACCTTGGTGCCGTTGGCGTGGAGCCGATCAAGCCAAGGCCCCGGATTGCCGAGACCCGCCGCATAGACAGGAACCCGCTCCTCAACCACAACTTCCATTTGCGCTTCGAAGAATTCTTTCGAAAACAGCGGCGCGTTCGATTTGGACGAACGGTGAGCTTCCTCGGATTCCCGCGCCCTGGATTTCAGCGGCGGTATGTTTTCCTTCTGCAAGAAATCTTGCGCGAATTTCTGGTACTCAGGCAGCGAATCCATCGGAGACGGACCAGCCTTGCCCTTATGGGCTTCCCTGCGCACGGAGGCTGGCAGCTGGGTGTCCACACCAAACGGCTTGTCCGTAAGCGACCGCGTTTCCCGAATCCATTCACGCAGTTGATCGGGAGAGCAAGCAGCCGCGCCGAGCACACCAAGGCCACCCGCATTCGATACCGCCGCCGCAAGCCGTGGAACGCTCGCGCCGCCCATACCCGCCAGCAAGATCGGGTATTTGATGTTCAGAATATCGCATACTCGGCTATGCAGGGTCACAGCTATCCTCCCATCCGGCGGCTTCATTGGCCGCGTTATTTATGATCATAAATTATCGATGTACGGGAAGCGGCGCAAGTGTCGCAAAAACGACGTTGGCATCGCGAACACTCGCCTAGCATTTCCGTCGGGGAACCCGCGGCATACTCAGGTCGTCAGCATCCTGCCAACGCACGATTTTGGACATGATGTCGGGATGACGAGCCTCCAGATACTTGTCGGATCGGCTTATGAATCGGGACATTTCGGTGAAAGCGAGGTCTGGATTGCGATCTTCAATCGCCTTGAGAAGCCGCCCGTACGCCTTGATCTGATAGTCGCGCTCACCCTCCGTATAAGTTATGCCGACTTCCGACGCATTCGTGATGTTGTGAAGCGAACCGATCAAGAATCCGATCAAGGGGTTGCCGGACGCCCAGGCAAGCAGGTCGTGAAAACGCCTGTTCTCCTCCACATAGGAGTCACAAGAAACAGACAACGTCTTCAATGTGGCCAATGACGTATTCAGCTTGTCGATATCCTCGTCGGACGCACGCTCTGCCGCAAGCGACGCCATGGTCGGGCCCACCGCCTGCCTCACTTCAATCAGTGAACGGAACGTGGTGCCGAGAAACTGGAGCAGCAACGCCATCGTGCTGGCAAAATCCTTCGGCCGCGGCTCCTGAACGATCGGCCCGCCGCCGGGACCAGGCCGCAGGAAAATGATTCCCTGCAATTCGAGAAACCTGAGCGCCTCCCGCAAGGTCGCGCGGGCCACTCCATAGCGCACGAGCATCTCCTGTTCGGGCAGCAAGCGATCTCCGACCTCGGCGCCTTGCTGCTCGATGTCTTCGACGATCCGCCGCGCAACTGTGAGAGCACGCTTGCCGGACCCTTTCGGAAACCGGCTGGTTCGTGAAACGGGCAAGGTCGCTTTCATTTCAGATACCCACAATCTTCATTTTCAAGGACAATCGCCTCCGGTCGAGGAACGGCTGGGAGAACCCGCCTACAACACCATCGTCCGTGTTTGCAACACGCCATCGATTCATCATAATGGATTTCGACCCTTAGTACACATACGAAACCATTGGAATAAAGCATATGACGTCCGCAAACCGGACCTTGTTCACCCTTGTTCAGAATCTCAAAATCGCGGCGGAGGCATTCGGGCCCGACCAAGGGCGTCCGGTTCTGCTCGCCCATGGCGGCGGGCAGACACGCCATGCATGGCAAGCCTGCGGCAAAACATTGGGAGAAAACGGTTATTACGCCCTCGCCGTCGATTTGCGCGGGCACGGCGAAAGCGACTGGTCTCCGGATGGAGACTACAGAATGGAGCGTTTCGCGGAAGATATCCTCGACATCGCGGACAGTTTCCGTGTGCCTCCCATCCTGGTCGGCGCGTCTCTCGGCGGCATCGCGGGCATGATCGCGCAGGGAGAATATGCGAAAGCCGGGCGGCGCGGGTTTGCGGCGCTGATCCTCGTCGACATCACCCCTCAGATGAACATGGAGGGGGTTCAAAAAATTATCGGATTCATGTCGGAGAATCTGGAAGAAGGCTTCGCCTCGCTTGAGGAAGCAGCCGATACGATCTCGCGCTACATGCCCGGCCGGACTCGCCCCAAAGACCTGAGCGGACTGGCGAAGAACCTTCGCCGCAGGGAAAACGGCCGCTACTACTGGCATTGGGACCCGCGTTTCATCACCGGCACGCAAAAGCCACAAGGCAGCCGAGAACCCGAACGCCTCGAAATAGCGGCGCGTTCCCTGAAAATACCGACGCTCCTCGTCCGGGGCCGCGACAGCGATCTGGTGACGGTCGAAGCGGCGCGGCAATTCGCCGAAATTGTTCCTCATTCCGAATTTGTCGATGTCGCAAATGCGGGCCATATGGTCGCGGGCGACAAGAACGACATATTTACAAGCGCCGTTCTGGATTTTCTGACGCGAATGGCACC
>JAVJOG010000030.1:0-54055 GCA_040216885.1 Parvibaculum sp. | reverse complement strand
GCCACCATGATGAGCTGCTTGAACTGCTGCGGCGCCTGCGGCAGTGCGTAGAACTTGCCGGGATGCATACGCGAGGGCACCAGGAAGTCGCGTGCGCCTTCGGGGCTCGAAGCGGTCAGGATCGGCGTCTGGAATTCGTTGAAGCCCGCTTCCGTCATGCGGCGGCGAATGTCGGCGATGATTTTCGAGCGCAGCAGGATGTTCGCGTGCAGCGTCTCGCGCCTGAGATCGAGAAAGCGATAGGTCAGACGGATGTCTTCCGGGTAGTCCGGCTCGCCGAAGACCGGCAGCGGCAGGTCCTGCGCCTCCGACAGCACCTCCATCGAGGCGACGGCGACTTCGATATCCCCGGTCGGCAGGTTCGGGTTTACCGTCTCTCCTGTGCGGGCGACGACCTTGCCCTCGACCATGATGACGAATTCGGAACGGACCTTTTCGGCCAGCCCGAAGGCCGCTGCCCGGTCGGGGTCGAAGACAAGCTGGGTCAGCCCGTCATTGTCGCGCAGGTCGATGAACAGCAGCCCGCCATGGTCGCGCTTGCGGTGGACCCAGCCCGAGAGACGGACGGTCTCGCCGACATGCGATTTGCGGAGCTCGCCACAGCGGTGGCTGCGAAAACGGGTCATGGTGTAAAGCCTTGAGATTCCTGCACGAATCGGCGGGAAGTATACATATTGTTATCCGGTTGGAGGCGAAAAGCGCATGGATCGGCGGGGCTTGTCAAGGGTCGGGCCGACAGCACAGGCCCCGCGACAGGGGCCACCGGATCGGTTATAGAGCGGCGCATGGAAATCATCACGACGAACGAGGCCCTGAGGGCTGTTTGCGACCGGCTCTCGGGGGCGGGCTATGTCACGGTCGATACCGAATTCATGCGGGATTCGACCTTCTGGCCGATCCTCTGCCTGATCCAGCTTGCCGGGCCCGAGGACGAGGTCATTATCGACCCGCTGGCGCCCGGCATCGACCTTGCGCCCTTCTACGACCTGATGCGCAACCGGCAGGTCGTGAAGGTCTTTCACGCGGCGCGGCAGGACATCGAAATCTTCGCCCATGAGGGCGGCACGATCCCCGATCCGCTGTTCGACACGCAGGTCGCGGCGATGGTTTGCGGCTTTGGCGACTCGGTCGGCTACGAGACGCTGGTCAAGCGGCTGGCCGGCGGCGAAGTCGACAAATCATCGCGCTTCACCGACTGGTCGCGCCGTCCCTTGAGCGAGAAGCAGCTCAACTACGCGATCAAGGACGTCACTTACCTCCGCACCATCTACGAGGTGCTGGCCAAGCGCCTGACGCAAACCAAGCGCGCGCATTGGGTGGCCGAGGAAATGTCGGTGCTGCAGGACCCCGAGACCTATGCGATGCGGCCGGAGAACGCCTGGAAGCGGGTCAAGGGCCGTTTCCGCGGCACCCGCGGCCTTGCGGTGCTGGTCGAGGTGGCCGCGTGGCGCGAGCGCCAGGCGCAAGAGCGCGATATGCCGCGCTCGCGGATCATGAAGGACGATGCGCTGGCCGAGATCGCCACGCAGATTCCACGCGCGCTGTCCGATCTCGACGGGCTGCGCGCCGTGCCGAAGGGCTTTTCCAACAGCCGGTCGGCCGCAAGCCTGATGGAAGCGATCGAGCGCGGCCTCGCGATGAAGGAAGAGGACATTCCGGTGGTCGACGGCCCGGAGCCGCTGCCGCCCGGCATCGGACCGCTGGTCGAACTCCTCAAGGTGCTGCTCAAGATCAAATGCGAGGAACACGACGTGGCGCAGAAGCTCGTCGCCAATGTCGCCGATCTCGAACTGATCGCCGCCCATGCCGAAGCCGACGTACCGGCGCTGAAGGGCTGGCGCCGCGAACTCTTCGGCGAAGACGCGCTGAAGCTCAAACGCGGCGAGCTTGCCATCGGCGTCAAGGGCAAGCGCATCGTGCTGATCGAAGCGAAACGCTGACGCGCTATTTGCCGATGCGGATGTCGCCCTTGCGGCCGACGGCACGGGCCAGCGCGCCGAGGCGCTTGGCGACGATTTCGCCGATCAGCGGTTCGTGACGCTTCGGGACGGCGAGCGTCAGCGTGTTCTTTCCGGCTTCGAGCTTCGTCTTCGGCAACATGCCCATGGTGGCACCCGACAGCGTGAAGGCAAGCCGCAATGCAAGACCGAGCACCAATGCGCGCTCATGGTCGCGTTCGCCGATGAGACCGGCGATGTTTCCGAACATCTGGGGTTCGCCCTTGCCCTCATGACGGTGGTAGCCGACGCGCGCAAGGAACAGGCGGCCCTGATGATCGACGCCTGAAAATGGCGCCAGCAGGATTTGCATCATCGCGTGATGGGCGCGGTAGTCGGGATGCACGTACCAGCCGATGTCGGCGAGAATGCAGGCGGCGCGGCGCAGGCGCGCTTCCGCCGCCGTCTCGCCCAGCACGCCATCGCCAAAAAGCGGCGCCGTCCATTTGAAGAACTCGTTGCCGTGCTGCGGGAACCGCGCGAGACGGCCGGCGAGATCGCGGCAACCGGCAATCAGCGGGTCTTTCGCCTGTTCCTTCTTGTCGAGGCGGTCGAACAGGATGCCCTCACGCAAACCGTAAGCGGAGATCACCACTTCCTTTGCCTTCATGGCGGAGATGACCTTGTCGAGCACCAGCGCGCCGAAAGGCAGCGCCTCGACGCGGCGCTCCGACACATCGGGTATCCGGGCAAGCGATTTCGGGCCGAGCTTCTCGATCAGCCGGGCGATATCGGCGGCGTCGCTCGCCGGGATCGTATATTGATGCAGCACATGGATCGGGTAGTCGCGATGCGCCATGTGGATGCGGGCGAGGTTTCGCCACACGCCGCCGACGGCGTAGAAGCGATTGCCCTGCACACCCTTCAGCCAGTCATTCTCCCCAAGCGCCCGGTCGACCACCGCCTCGGCTTCGGCGAGGCTGCCATGGGCGAGGTCCATCAGGCGCAGCGGCCCGATGGGCAGCGTCGCGCCCGGTCCCGGCTTGCCGCCGGCAACCGGCACCAGTTCGAGGCTGCCGCCGCCGAGATCGCCGACCAGCCCTTCGGCCTCGGGAATGCCCGACAGGACGCCCTGTGCCGACAGGCGCGCCTCATCGGCGCCGGAGAGCAGGTCGATCTTGAAGCCGCAGATCTTTTCGGCACGGTCGAGAAATTCCGGCCCGTCCTCGGCGTCGCGCACGGCCGCCGTCGCCGCGGCGACGAGGGTCGGAACGCCGATCTGCTCCCGCAGCGCCATGAAGCGCCGCAGCGCATCGAGCGCGCGGTCGATGCCCTTGGGGTCAAGCCGCCCGGTCGAACCGAGCGAGCGGCCGAGGCCCGCCATCACCTTCTCGTTGAAGACGAGCACCGGATTGCGCTCGGCGCCTGCATAGACGACGAGGCGCACCGAATTGGAACCGATGTCGACAATGCCGAACCGGCCGCCGGGTTTTCCGCGGCTCAATGCATGACCTCCGCCGTTTGACGCCGGAAGTTAGCGCTCAGCCGTCTTGATGTCGAATTTTGGCGGCAGGTTCTTCTTGAGGGATGTGCCACGCCCGGAAAGGCTCGCATTGTTCATGAAGTAGGCATGGGCGTTGAAGGGCTCCTCGCCCGGCCGCACGGCGATTCGGGCGTAGCGGCCGTCCGGCCCCAATGCGTAACTCTGCTGGTTGTCCTTGAGGTTCGCCACCATGATCTGGTCCATGACCTGGTCGTGGACGGTGGGATTGAGGATCGGCACCAGCACCTCGACGCGGCGGTCGAGATTGCGCGGCATCCAGTCGGCCGAAGCGATATAGACCTTGGCCTGATCGTTGGGCAGACCGTAGCCGTTGCCGAAACAGACGATCCGCGAATGCTCGAGGAAACGCCCGATGATGCTCTTGACGCGGATGTTTTCCGACAGGCCGGGCACGCCGGGACGCAGACAGCAGATACCGCGCACCACAAGCTCGATTTTGACGCCGGCCTGGCTTGCCTTGTAGAGCGTGTCGATGATCTGCGGGTCGACCAGCGAATTGAGCTTGGCCCAGATGGCGGCCGGACGGCCGGCGCGGGCATGATCCATCTCGGCTTCGATGTCGGCCAGCAGGCGCGCGCGCATGCCGATGGGCGAGATGGAAAGAAGCTGGAGCTCCTTCGGTTCGGCATAGCCCGTGATGTAGTTGAAGACCTGCGCGGCATCGTGCGCCAGGCGCGGGTCGCAGGTGAACATCGAGCAGTCGGTATAAATCTTCGCGGTGACCGGATGGTAGTTGCCGGTGCCGAAATGCACATAGGAGCGCAGCGCCCCACCCTCGCGCCGGGCGACCAGCGAAATCTTCGCGTGGGTCTTCAACTCGATGAAACCGAAAACGACCTGCACGCCGGCGCGCTCCAGATTGCGCGCCCAGACGATATTGGCCGCCTCGTCGAAACGCGCCTTCAACTCGACCAGCGCTGTCACCGACTTGCCGGCCTCGGCCGCCTCGATCAGCGCCTGCACGATCGGGCTGTCCTTCGAGGTGCGGTAAAGCGTCTGTTTGATCGCCACGACATCCGGGTCGGCGGCGGCCTGGCGGATGAACTGCACGACGACGTCGAACGATTCGTAGGGATGATGGACGATGATGTCCTTGGAACGGATCGCGGCGAAGCAATCGCCGCCGTGATCGCGGATGCGTTCCGGGAAGCGCGCATTGTAGGGCGTGAACTTGAGATCCGGACGGTCGTCGACGATCAACTGGCTTGTCTGGGCAAGACCGAGCAGGCCATCCACCGTCACCAGTTCGCGCTCGGTCACGCCAAGCTCGCTAACCACGAGATTGCGCAGCGAGGGCGGCGTGCGGGCTTCGATCTTCAGCCGGATGACGCTGCCGCGGCGGCGGCGCTTCAGCGCGCTCTCGAAAAACCGCACCAGGTCTTCGGCTTCTTCCTCGATTTCGATATCGCTGTCGCGCAGCAGGCGGAAAGCGCCCTGCCCGATCACCGTGTAGCCCGGAAACAGACGGTCCAGGAAAAGACCGATCATGTTTTCAAGGCTGATGAAGCGGATGGAGTTATCCCCGTCCCATGCGGGCAGCCGTATAAAGCGCTCAACCTGTGTCGGCACAGGCAGCATCGCGTCCATCAGCTTGCCGTCGGCGGTGCGGCGCAATTGCATGGCAAGCGCGAAACCGAGATTGGGAATGAAGGGGAACGGATGCGCGGGATCGATCGCCAGCGGCGTCAGAACCGGGAAGACCTGTTCGAGAAAGCGCGTTTCGAGCCAGGAGAATTCTTCCGGCGTCACTTCGTCGGGCTCGATGACCGCAATGCCGGCGTCGCGCAGTTCGCGGCGCAAGCCGTCCCATTGCTTTTGCTGCTCGCGCATCAGCTCGTTGGCCATGTCGTTGACGCGGTCGAGCTGCTGGGCCGGCGTGCAGCCGTCCTGGCTCAGCGTCTCGACACCGGCGCTGACCTGGCCGCGCAGGCCGGCGACGCGGACCATGAAAAATTCGTCGAGGTTCGAGGCCGAGATCGAGAGGAAACGCAGCCGTTCCAGAAGCGGATGGATGGTGTTTTGCGCTTCCTCGAGCACGCGCATGTTGAAGGCAAGCCAGGAGAGCTCGCGGTTGATGAAGCGCGCGGGATCGTCCATGCCGATCACCGGTGTGGCGGCGGGCGCGGATGTCTCAACTGCGGCCTCGGCGTTGGGCGGCGTGGTCATCGGGCGGCTTTCAAGGTCGGAGGAGTTAAGCCGTTGCTATCGCTCAAGATTATGACAAACCTATGACGGATTCGTTGCAGACGCCTGTCAATCGGCCTTTGCCAGCGCCCGCCAAACCGCCCGGCCGGTCTCGTCCATCAGTTTCCGGCGCTGACGCGCGGGGATGGACAACTCCAGAATACGCTGAAACGAGCCGTGGATCAGCCCTGCCATCACCTCGAAGGGCAGATCGGCGACCGCGCCAGCCTTCACCCAGGCCCGCAGCACGGCCTCGGAGCGGCGGTCGAGCTCCTCGCGCAGAGCCAGGCTTTCGGCGTCATAGGCATGGCCGATCGGGTTCCGCTCATTGTAGAGCGCCATATCGCGATGCTTCTCGGCAAAGGCGCAGAGCCGCTCCCAATAGAGGCGGAACTGCCTTTCCGGCGCCTGGCCTTCCGGCCAGATGTCGAGCGTCGCCGCCGCCCAGGCGCGCTTGCAGCGGCGGAAAACGGCATTGCCCAGCGCCTCCTTGCTCGGGAAGCGCTGGTAGAGCGTGCCGAGGCCGACGCCGGCCCGTGCCGCGACCTCCGGCACGGCAATGCTCGCATAGCCCTCGGCCGCGAAAAGTTCGATGGCGGCGGCGAGGATGCGTTCCTCGGGGTCGGGGCGTGGCGGCTTCGAGGGAGTTCTTTTCAGCATGAAACTCACAAACGGGGTTGACAGCGCGGCGAACCGTAATAATGATCATTATTGCAGTAATGATCATTACTGGCAAATCGCGGAGGGGAACCGACATGAGCACGACCCTCCCGAAGTTCTTCGTTGCCGGGCTTGTCGTCCTTCACATCGGCCTTCTGGTCTGGGCCCTGATGGGATTTGCCGAGTGGTTTCGCCTCGCCGTGCCCTGGCCGCATGTCGCCAATCCGCTCTTTCCGCACGGCGTCCTCCTCGCCCACTGGACATCCGTGCTGCTGACGGCCTCGCTCTTTCTCGGCGGTCTTGCGCTGCGCTCGCCGGCGACACCAAGCGCGGTTGCCTGCGGCTATGCGGCGATGGCGACCGTCTGTCTGATCGAGACGACGACCTATCTCGTCCACGACACGCGCTGGCCCGCGATGGGACTCGAATATGCGGCCTATATCGGCATAGGCTTGTTCCTGTTTCGCTCGGCCTGGGCGCAGGCGCATTTTGGCGGCGGCACGGGCCTCACCGGATAATCCTTACACGAAGTAAATACGGGAAACGAAACCAGAGGGGGGAGACAAAATGAAAACCGGCATGGCGATGATCTTCCAGAACCCGGAAGGATGCGGCCGCGACGACCGCGAGGTCTACACGAAGGAGCTGGCGCTTGGCGCGATGGCCGAACCGCTCGGCTTCCAGTCGTTGTGGAGCGTCGAACATCACTTCACCGACTACACGATGTGCCCGAACGTGACGCAGTTCCTGTCCTATTTCGCGGGCCGTACCAAGGACATCGAGCTTGGCTTGGCCGTCATCGTGTTGCCCTGGCACGACCCGATGCGCGTCGCCGAGGAAGTGGCGATGCTCGACCATATGTCGAACGGGCGCATGATCCTCGGCGTCGGACGAGTCCCGCTACATGACCGGTGCCGAACTCGTTATCGACGGCGGCGCGACGGCAGGCTGATCAGAGCTTCATCTCGCCCTGCCCCGCCAGAACTTCGGCGGCGAGCGGCACTGTGATCGGCCGCTTGCCCGAGAGCGAGGCGCGGTCGAGAGCGGCCACCACTTCGCGAGCGGCGGCAACCGAGCGTTCGATGCGCGCGGCGAGATAGGGGATCAGTGTTTCCGGCACCCGGAGCTGTCGGTCATCGAACAGCTTGACGAGAACGCCGCAGAGAAGCGCGTCGTCGGGCGCACCCAGTGCCGCATGCGGCAGCGCTTTCAGACGGGATGCAAGGTCAGGCAGCCGGATCGTGAGCCGTCCCGGCGCGTCGCGCGCGGTGAGCAGCAGGAAGGAACCGTCTTGCGCGGTCAGATTGAGCAAGTGGAAAAACGCGCGTTCGGCCGCGTCGGACAGTACGCCCAGGTCCTCGACGATCAGCGCGCGGGCCGCGACCAGTGCCGGGACATCGGCGCACTCAAGCTCCGCCGCCTCAATGCGCCGCGCCTGCGCCTTCTCGCGCCAGACCTCGGCCAGATGCGTCTTGCCGCTGCCGGCGGGCCCGGAGAGAAACGCCGCCGGGCCGCTCCACGCGGGCCATGAATCGATCAGCGAGACCGCTGCCTCGTTCGACGGTGCGACCAGAAAATCTTCGCGGCCGAAAGCCGGACGGTGACCGAGTTCGAAAACGAGTTGCCGTGACATTCAGCTATCCGGCCCGCCCGACCCAAGATAAAGCTGGCTCGCCCTGTAGCGCGCAATGCCGAAGCGCGTCAACACACCAAGCGCCGCGGCGATGGGCAATGCCAGTAGCGCACCGACAAAGCCGAACAATGCCGCGAAAGCGAAGATCGCGAACATCACCCATACGGGATGCAGGCCGACGCGATTTCCCACCAGCTTCGGCGACAGGAAATTTCCCTCGATGAACTGACCCACCGCAAAGACGCCGAACACCAAGCCGATGGATAGATAGTCGGGCCAGAACTGGAACAGCGCCAGCGAGACACCGATGATGAAGCCTACGATCGTGCCCAGATAGGGAATAAAGCTGATGATGCCGGCGACAATGCCGACAATGAGGCCGAAACGCAGGCCGACCAGCGACAAGCCCACTGCATAGATCGCACCCAGCACCAGACAGACGATCACCTGTCCGCGGATGAATCCTTCGAGCACACGGCCAATGTCACGCGCAAGGCCGCGGATCGTCTCGGCATGATCCCGCGGCAGCAGCGCGTCGACACGCTCAATCATGCGGTCCCAATCGAGCAGCAGATAGAAGGCGACGACCGGCGTCACCACAATCAGCGAAATCAGACCGACGAACTGCAAACCCTGCGAGCCCAGCGACGGCAACAGATCGACCAGCCACTTCACCGAGTTGCCGACGCTGTCGGCAATCGCCTTCTCCACATCGGGCGCGCGCGCACCGAGCAGTTGTGCCAGCCTGCCGTCGCCCATTTCGAGCAGGAAGGTCTGTCCACGCCGGATCAGGTCCGGCATGATGTCGAGCAGCGCCATCGACTGATTGTAGAGCACCGGCAACAGCAGGATCATCGACACGATGGCAAGCGCCAGAAAGAACACGGTGATGAACGTCGTCGCGAGCAGGCGCGAGAGACCATAGCTTTCGAGCCTGTCGGCCAGCGGATCGAGCAGATAGGCGATCGCCATGCCGGCGACGAAAGGCAAGAGAATGCCTTTCAGAAGCCAGAGGCCGAGGATGAAGAGGCCGATGACGAGAGCCCAGATCGCCAGCTGGCGTTGCATGCTCATAACGGTCTTCCCAAGGCCTTCGGCACGTGCATCACGAACCGGTGCTGAGACGCCATGCCGGACCCGACGACATGGTGGATGCGGGCGAATAGGCATCGTCGCTGCCGAACGGATCAACGGACGGGACCGCCGGCGCGAGCGTTACATTGCGCTGCGAGAGCGACAGCGACAGCATGTCGGGGCTGCCCTTGTAGGAAATGCGCAGTTCGGCGCCGTTCGACGAAATGCCCAGCACTTCGAGGCCCTGCACCAGCGGCGCGGTCGTCAGGCTGTTGCGGATGCGCTCCCACTCCTCAAGGTTGGCGAAACTCGCCGAAGCCGTCAGCGTGTGAAGCGATGTGTCGCGGACGATGATCTGCCGCTTCCATTGCAAAGCCATCGTGTCGAGCATCGCGCGGGCCGCGTTGCGCATCAGTTCCGCCTCGTCGGCACCTTCGCCGAAGCTCTGGCGGATGGGCGCGGCCGCCGCGGCGCCGCGTTGGGTGAGCGTCACATCGAGCCGGCCGCCGCTCAGTACCGCCTCGGCCACGACGACATCGGCGGCGCCATAATTGGCCGCGAGTTCGCCGAGCGCGGCTTGTGCGTTTTCGCCGCCCGAGAGCGCCACTTCCGGCGTAACCGAATTGATTTCGGCGATGTCGCCCAATGGCAAGACCAGCGGCGTCATGGCATTGACGAGGTCGAGCGAGGCCCAGGCACCGCGCCATGGATTGTCGTCATCCCAGAGAATGCGGCGGTCGTCGCGGCGCAACACCGGCAGCAGAACGGCGGGCCGGGCCTGCGTTTCGCCAAAAGGTATGTTCGCGCCGCGGAGCATCCGCCGCACCGCTACGGGCTGGAAGCTGACGATCATTTCGGCGATGTAACGCGTGGCGCTGGTTCGCTCATTGGCGACCTGGAAGCCGCGCACCGCCCCCTGAGCCGTCGCTTCGTCGACTTCCGGCAGCGCGCCCCAATCCTCGGGCAGGGTCAGTTTCTTCATCACCTCGGCAAGCGCTAGGCGCTGGCCCTCGGCCTGTGCGGCGGCGCGGGCCGCCGTGGCCGTGTCGGCGGTGCGGTCGACCGCGATGCCGCGCACCGTGAAAATGTCATTGGCAAATGCCGGCGCGGCGATGCCGGCAAGAATCACGAGGGCAAGGCCCGGCGCGCGCAAAACTCCGATAGCAGAAATCATCGATAGGCCCTTGATCCGTCACGATATTCGGCGGCGATGGCGCGCGCCTTACCGGACACTATATCACCGCCGGGAGCGCGCGAAGGCGGGGCGTCGGGATTTTTAGCCTTTCTCTTGCGCCGGAGGGCGATTTCGGGTGATTTGTGCGCTCTTTCCCCGTCTCGAGTCCCGGAAACCGCAGCGATGGCCCCCACCCCCCCGAAGGACCGCCCCAACCGCTATACCTATGCGGAGGCGGGCGTGGACATCGACGCGGGCAACGAGCTGGTGCGCGCCATCGGGCCGCTGGCGGCCTCGACGCGGCGCACCGGCTCCGACGCGGCGCTCGGGGGCTTTGGCGGCCTCTTCGACCTCGCGGCTTGCGGCTTCAAGAATCCGGTGCTGGTCGCGGCAAACGACGGCGTCGGCACCAAGCTCCGTGTGGCCATCGACGCCAACATCCACGATACGGTCGGCATCGACCTCGTCGCCATGTCGGTCAACGACCTCGTGGTGCAAGGTGCCGAGCCGCTATTTTTTCTCGACTACTACGCCACCGGCAAGCTGCATGTCGACGTGGCGCGCGAGGTGATCGCCGGCATCGCCGAAGGCTGCCGGCAGGCAGGCTGCGCGCTGATCGGCGGCGAGACGGCCGAGATGCCGGGCATGTATGCCAAGGACGACTACGACCTCGCGGGCTTTGCGGTCGGCGCGGTCGAACGCGACGACGTGCTGCCGCGCGGCGATGTCGCCGAGGGCGACGTGATACTCGGACTTGCCTCGTCCGGTTTCCATTCCAACGGTTTTTCTCTGGTACGGCGGATTGTCGAGGACAACCGCATTTCCTATTCGGCGCCTTTCCCCGGCGGGGACGGGGCCAGCATCGGCGAAGCGCTGCTGACGCCGACACGGATTTATGTAAAGAGCGCCTTGAAGGCGATCCGCGAAACCGGCGCGATCAAGGCATTGGCGCATATCACCGGCGGCGGCTTCATTGAGAACATTCCGCGCGTGCTGCCGGACGGGCTCGCCGCCGAAATCGACGGCGCATCGTGGACGATGCCCCCGGTCTTTCGCTGGCTGATGGAGCTTGGCGGGATCGACGACACTGAAATGGGCCGCACTTTCAATTGCGGTATCGGCATGATCGTCGTCGTGCGCGAGGACCAGTCGCTTGAGGTCGCCGACGCGCTCACAGAAGCGGGCGAAACCGTTATGCGCATCGGCTGTCTGCGCCAGCAGGGCGTGGACGGCGCGCGCGTCGTCATCAACGGCGCATTGGGCTCGAAGCGGTGAAGATTGGCGTTCTCATTTCCGGGCGGGGCTCGAACCTCGCGGCGCTGATCGCGGCTTGCGCCGAGCCCGGATTTCATGGCCGGATTGCCCTCGTCATTTCCAACCGGCCGAAAGCCGAAGGGCTGGCGGTCGCCGTTGCCGCAGGCATTCCGACACTCGTCGTCGACCATCAGGACTTCGCCAGCCGCGAGACATTCGACGCCGAACTCGACCGGGCGCTGCGCGCGGCGGGCGTCGAGCTGGTCTGCAATGCCGGCTTCATGCGCATTCTCTCCGACGGCTTTGTCGAGAAATGGCGCGACCGGCAACTCAACATCCACCCTTCCCTGCTGCCGGCGTTCAAGGGCCTGCATGTCCACAAGCGGGCGCTCGACGCCGGCGTCCGCATCACCGGCTGCACCGTGCATTTCGTGCGGCCGGAAATGGATGAGGGGCCGATCGTCGCGCAGGCCGCCGTGCCGGTGCTGCCGGGCGACACGCCCGAAACGCTGGCCGCGCGCGTGCTCGAGGCCGAACACAAGCTCTATCCGCTGGCGCTGAAGCTCGTGGTCGAAGGCCGCGCCCGTGTGGTCGGCGAGCAGGTGACGCTGAGCGATGCCGATGGCGGGGAGGTTCCGGCGCCGTTGTTTGCACCCGCGATCTGACCGCAATAAAAAGCCCCGCTGTTTCCAGCGGGGCTTTCCGATTTCAGCGGCGGATCAAATCAGCCGACGATTTCTTCGTCCTTGAAGAAGTATTTGATTTCCTCGGCCGCCGTTTCCGGGGCATCGGAGCCGTGCACCGAGTTGGCTTCGATCGACTCGGCAAAGTCCTTGCGGATCGTGCCGGCATCGGCATTGGCCGGATTGGTCGCGCCCATCACTTCGCGGTTCTTCGCGATGGCGTTCTCGCCTTCCAGCACCTGGACGACGACCGGGCCCGAAATCATGAAGGCGACCAGATCGTTGAAGAAGGGACGGTCCTTGTGGACCGCATAGAAGCCCTCGGCCTGCGCCTTCGTCATGTGGATGCGCTTCGAGGCGACGACGCGGAGGCCCGCGCTTTCGAAGCGGTCGATGATCTTGCCGGTGAGATTGCGCCGGGTTGCGTCCGGCTTGATGATCGAGAAGGTCCGTTCGAGGGCCATGCCGCTGCTTCCTTCGTGGGGTCTGGTGGATTTCGCGCGGGTTATAGCCGGGCCCGGTGACGGCGGCAACCCGGCGGGTGACGGCGGGCCTCCGCGATGCTAAAAGCCCGGCCATCATGTTGCATATCAACGATCTTACATTCCGGATGGAGGGGCGGCTGCTCCTCGAACGGGTCACGGCGGCACTGCCACCGGGGACGCGGACGGGCTTTGTCGGCCGCAACGGCACCGGCAAATCGACGCTGCTCAGGATCATCACCGGCGAGCTGACCCCGGAAGGGGGCGGCATCTCCTGGCCCAAATCCTGGCGCGTCGGCATGGTGACGCAGGAGGCGCCGTCGGGGCCGATCACTCTCCTCGACACGGTGCTCGCTGCCGACAAGGAGCGCACCTCGCTGCTCGCGGAAGCCGAAACGGCGACCGACCCGCATCGTATCGCCGACATTCACACGCGGCTTGCCGATATGGGCGCCCATGCGGCGCCGGCCAAGGCGGCGACGATCCTTGCCGGCCTCGGCTTCGACGAGGCGGCGCAAGCGCGGCCCTGCTCGGATTTTTCGGGCGGCTGGCGAATGCGCGTGGCGCTCGCCGCCGTGCTCTTTTCGGAACCCGACCTGCTGCTGCTCGACGAGCCGACCAACTATCTCGATCTCGAAGGCACGATCTGGCTTGAGGACTATCTGCGCTCTTATCCCTACACGGTGCTGATCGTCAGCCATGACCGCGACCTCCTCAACAATGTCGCGGACGGCATTCTGCATCTCGAGCACAAGAAGCTCACCTATTACAGCGGCAACTACGACCGCTTCGACCGCACGCGGCGCGAACGGCTGATGCTTCAGATGTCGATGAAGAAGAAGCAGGACGACCAGCGCCGTCACATGGAAAGCTTTATCGAGCGCTTCAAGGCGAAAGCCTCCAAGGCGCGGCAGGCGCAAAGCCGCATGAAGGCGCTCGCCAAGATGGAACCGATCGCCGACATCATGAACGAGCGTGTGCTGCCGTTCCATTTTCCGGTGCCGGAAAAGCCGCTCGCCTCGCCGATCATCCGCCTCGAACACGCATCGGTCGGCTACGAGCCGGGCAAACCGGTGCTGCGGGGGCTCGACCTGCGCATCGACCAGGACGACCGGATCGCGCTGCTCGGCGCCAACGGCAACGGCAAGTCGACCTTCGCCAAGCTGCTTTGCGACCGGCTACGCGTCGATGCGGGCCACAAATATGCGTCGAAGAAACTTCGAATCGCCTACTTCGCACAGCATCAGCTCGACGAGCTCAACATGGGCGACACGCCCTACGAGCATTTCCGCGAATTGATGCCGGATGCGACGATCGCGCAGGTGAGGGCCCGCGCAGGCTCCTACGGCTTCGGCGCCGACAAGGCCGACACAAGGGTCGAGAAACTGTCGGGCGGCGAGAAGGCGCGCCTGCTCTTCGCCATCGCAACGTTCCACAAGCCACACATGATCATTCTCGACGAGCCGACCAACCATCTTGATGTCGACAGCCGTGAAGGGCTCGTGATGGCGATCAACGAGTATGACGGCGCATTCATTCTGATTTCGCATGACCGGCATCTGGTCGAGACCTGCGCCGACCGGTTGTGGCTCGTCGCGGACGGCACGGTTGCACCTTACGACGGCGATCTAGACGATTATCGGAAATGGCTGCTCGACCCGGCGCGGCGCGTGCGGCCGCTCGTGGCCGAAGACGATGCCGGCGCCGATGCGCCGCCCCCCGCTCCACGTCCGTCCAACGACAAGCGCGAGGCGCGCCGCCTCGCCGCGCAGAAGCGCGAACAGATGGCACCGCTCAAGAAAAAGGCGCAAGCCGCCGAGCAGGAAATTGCGCGTATCCAGAAGATCATCGATGCGCTGGACGCAAAGCTCGCCGATGCGAAAGTTGCCGCCGACCCGGCGGCGATGTCGGCGACGTCGAAGGAGCGCGCCGAAGCCCTGAAGGCGCGGGCGCGGGCGGAAGAGATATGGCTCGAAGCGAGCGCGACTTATGAAGACGCAATGGCGGCTGATTAGTCGCGGTCCGGCGCGCCTGCTCCAAACCTCATGTTACTCCGTGGACGAGAATCCGGCTACCAGCACGCCACTTTCGAGCAGCCCGTCGACGACACCGCTGTCGTGCCCCGGCACGATCCCAATATCGGGTTCCGCCTGATTCAGATTGTACAGAGCAGCGAGCTGACCGAACACCGCGGTCCGATCCTCCTTCAGGAAAAACTGCGTCACCAATCGCGCCCGTTCGCGCAGCACTTCGATGTTGCGGTAGTGCCAGGCGACGTCGCCGATCAGCAGAAGCTCATCCCCGTTCGCCTTTTGCACATAGACCATCTGGCTGCCGGGTGTGTGGCCTGGCGATTTGATGAGCGCGACGCCGGGCGCGATCACGCTGTACCGTTCATATTCGAGCGGCTGGTACCCATCGAGAGCGCCTTCGGGAAAGCGCGCCGGAACGCTTCGTTCCGGGTGATCGACCTGCTCGCGGGTCAGCTTCGTCGAAGGGAGCACCGCTTCCAGATCCGGATGCACCGTCAGGCCGCCGATGTGGTCCATGTGCTCATGCGTAATGACGATCAGCGAGGCCGATGTTATTGCGGCCTGCATCCGTGCATAGGCGTCGGCATCGAAGGAGACCAGATTGCCCTGTCCCAGTTCCTCGTTCAGTGCCGTGTCGACGACGATGCTGGTATCGGGATACACGAGACGGAAGGAATAGACCGGCATGTCGCGCGAACCCCAGCCGTCGCCCGCGACGATCGCGGTGGCCGGAAACGAGAACGCGCCGACGAGTTCGACCTCGACGGATGCCGGCTTGTCGCCGGGCACCGCCGCGACCATGCGGCGGATCTCGCCGATGTCGAGCGCGAAAGCCGCGTCCGAGGGCATCCGGCTTTCGACGATGAACCAATAATAGGCGGCGCCCGTGACCACAATGAGCGCGCCAAGACCAATCAGTGTGCGGCGTAGCCAGACCGACATGACATCTCCTCCCCAACCCTTGAAATTCGTTGCAAACTATGAGCCTGCCTCCGCAGGCGATCAACTGACGGCAATTACATCTCGCATATTGGCCGTTTCAGGCCCTCTTCTCCCATTTTCCGGCACCGTTCTGTTGCCAATAGGTCGCGTCGTGACCCTCGGCCTTCAGCGCCTTCCAGTGTTCGCGGGCAGAGCCGAGCGCCGTGTCGTCGCGGCCGTCGAACATCAGAACACAGCGCTCATAACCGTCGAGCGGGCCGGGTCCGGCGCCGTCGACCAGAAACAACACCTTGGCGCCGTTGGGGTTTTCGTCCTCGGTCGTCAGAAATATCGGCGTTGTCTCAGGGGGGCCATCGTCGCGGCTGCCATGCGGCAAAAAGCTGTCGTCGCTATAGGTCCAGAGCGCGTTATTGAGCGCTTCGAGACGCTCAGCCCCCCCGGCGCGAACGATGGCGCGCCAGCCGCGCTCAAGAGAACGCTCCAGCAATTGCGGCAAAACCCGCTCCAGCGGTGCGTTCTGCAGATGGTAAAACAGCACTTCTGTCATCGTTTTGTCACTTAACTGTCACGCTTCGTAGTGGTCGGCAACCAGACGGTTCAGCAGGCGTACGCCCCACCCTGAGCCCCAACTCTGGTTGATCGCGGTCTTGGGCGAGGCCATCGCCGTGCCGGCAATGTCGAGATGGGCCCAGGTGGTCTTGTTGACGAAGCGTTCGAGAAACTGCGCCGCCGTGATCGAACCGCCATCGCGGCCGCCTGTGTTCTTCATGTCCGCAAACTGCGAATCGATCTGCTTGTCATAGGCGGCGCCCATCGGCAGACGCCAGACCTTTTCGCTCTCGGCCTCGCCGGCCTCCGACAATTGTTTCGACAGTTTGTCGTTGTTGGAAAAGAGACCCGCATATTCCTTGCCGAGCGCGACCATGATGGCACCGGTCAGCGTCGCGAGATCGACCATGAATTTCGGCTTGAAACGATTTTGCGTGTACCAGAGCGCATCGGCGAGCACGAGGCGGCCTTCGGCATCGGTGTTGATGATCTCGATTGTCTGGCCCGACATCGAAGTGACGATGTCGCCGGGCCGCTGCGCCTTGCCGTCCGGCATGTTCTCGACGAGACCGATGACACCAACCGCGTTGACCTTCGCCTTGCGCGCGGCAAGCGCGTGCATCAGTCCGGTGACGCAAGCCGCGCCGCCCATGTCGCCTTTCATGTCTTCCATACCGGCCGGCGGCTTCAACGAGATACCGCCGGTGTCGAAGCAGACGCCCTTGCCGACAAAGGCCACGGGCTTTTCCCCCGCCTTGCCGCCTGTCCAGCGCATGACGACAAGCTGGCTCTCGTGCTGGCTGCCATACCCGACTCCGAGCAGCGCGCCCATGCCGAGTTTCTTCATTTGCGCTTCACCAAGCACCTCGACCTTGACGCCGAGTTTGGAGAGCGCGCGGGCGCGCTTGGCAAATTCGCCGGGGAAGAGAACGTTCGGCGGCTCGTTGACCAGATCGCGCGTCAGGAACATGCCATCGGCGATCTTTGACAGCGTCGCATAGTCCTTGCGTGCGGATGCGGCGGCGCGCGTCATGACGGTCAGCGACTTGAGCCCGGTCTTCGTCTCGTCGCTTTTCTTTTTCGTCTTGTACTTGTCGAAGCGGTAGGAGCGCAGCCTGGCGCCGAACGCAATACGCGCCGCCGCTTCGCCTGCCGGAAGCTTCGCGGCCGAAATGCCGTCGAGCACGATCGACAGCGACGTTTCCTTCATCTTTTCAATGCGGCCGATCAATTCGCCGCCCGCCTTTTCCATGCCGGCCGCCGACAAGTCGGCCGATTTACCTAGACCGACGAGAAGGACGCGTCCGGCGGCAACGCCGCGCGCGCCTGCAACCTCCAGAACCGAACCGGACTTGCCGGAGAAGCCTGCCGCCTTCATCGCCCGCTTCAACGACCCTCCCGTCTTGCCGTCGAGATCGGCAGCGGCGCCGCGAAGCGTTGCCCCTTCGGTGACCAGCACGGCCAGCGCGCCGGGCTTTGCGAGCGAGATGTCGGCAAAGGAAATATTCATCGATGGCTTCTCCTGATTAATTTTTAGCCCGGCTTCGGGTCCGCATATCACCGATTCGGCCGACCATCGGATGGGAAAGAAGCCCATGGCGCCTTTTCCCTCCGGCCGAAATGGGATAACCATTTCTCTCAATAGAACCCGACAAACTGCCGTACATCCTAGCTGAATCGGCAGCAAGGGAAAGCCATCGCCGGCAGTCGCGGAGAGAAACAACCGGGGCATTTCCCTTTATGCGAACATCGGATTTCCGGACGGGGGCCGGACTTAATGCTGAAGGGCTTGTCACGCTACATATTCGTTCAGGCGCTCGGGCCCTTTATCGTGGCAACGGCAGTGCTGACCGGCATTATCTGGCTGACGCAGGCGCTGCGCATGCTTGACGTGATGATCACGCAAGGCCAGACGCTTATCGCGTTCTTTCAGCTGACCGCGCTCGCCTTGCCCAGTACGCTTATCATCGTGCTGCCGATTTCGCTCTTCTGCGCCCTGCTCTACACGCTGCACAAGCTCATTACAGACAGTGAAATTGTCGTGATGTTTTCTGCCGGCGTCAGTCTCTGGTCGATCGCCAAACCGATCCTCGCAATCGCGATTGCCGTGTCGTTCGTCGTCCTGTCCTTCAGTGTCTATATTGCTCCCGCCGGAATGCGGGAACTCAAGAGCCGCATCTACGACATCCGCACGGACGTCACCTCGTCGATGATCCGCGAGGGCACATTCACCAACCCGACTACCGGCCTGACGGTCTATGTGCGAGAGCGCGCGCCGGACGGGACGACACACGGCATCCTGGTGCATGACAGCCGCAACCCCGACGAACCGATCACCTATATGGCCGAAACGGGCAGCATGGTGCAGGGGCCGCGCGGCCCGCTGCTGGTGATGTTCAATGGCAATATCCAGCGCGTGTCGCGCGACGACGCCGAGGAACGCGGCGCCGCCACGCTGCTCTACTTCGACAAATATACGTTCGACCTTTCACCCTATCTGAAAAACCAGCCGGTGCTCGTCTATGAGGGACGCGAACGCTATTTCAGCGAACTCGTCAATCCATCCGAGGACGACCAGTATGGTCAGTCGCGCCGCGACAAGCTTCTTGCCGACGCCCATGAGCGGCTGGTCGAGGGGATATTCCCGATGGCGCTGGCGTTGATCGCGCTTGCGGCGCTGCTACCAGCCCCGTTCAACCGGCGCGGATATGCAGTGCGTATGGCAGCGGCGGCGGGCGCAGCACTGGTGCTGCGGGTTGCGGGGTTCGCGTTCGCCGATGCGGCGCAAAATAATCTCAACCTCGTACTACTGATGTATCTCATACCGCTCGGCGCATGCGCGCTTGCGCTTTCCATCATCGGCGGTGTTCGCTTCGGCCCGCTGCTCAACAGGTTGCCGTTGCCGCGGCTTCCAGGCCGGGAGACGCGCGCGTGAACATTTCATGGACACTCTCGCGCTACCTCGCCCGGCAGTTCGTGACCGTCGTGCTGATAACTTTCGCGGTCTTCCTGTCGCTGATTTTCATGATCGAGCTTGTCGAGCTGCTCCGCCGCGGTGCCGACAAGCCGGGAGTCACATTCGGACTGCTCGTATCGATGGCCCTGATGGAACTACCGAGGATCGGCGGCAAGACCCTGCCGTTTGCCTTTCTTTTCGGTGGCATGGCGGCGTTCCTGCGGCTCAGCCGGAACAACGAGCTTGTCGTGGCGCGCGCCGCCGGCGTGTCGGTGTGGCAGTTCATCGCGCCCGCGCTCGTTGTTTCGTTTGTCATCGGTGCGTTTGTCGTGACAATCTACAATCCGCTCTCGGCGACGCTGGCGACGCAGTACCGCAAACTCGAGTCCAAGTATTTCGACCAGCAGACGAGTTTTCTCGCCTTGTCGTCGAACGGGCTGTGGCTACGCCAGGCCGACTCGACGGGCCAGTCGGTCGTTCATGCGTTGCGCATGAGCGAACAGGGCGTCGATCTCTACGACGTAACGATATTCCTCTACGGCAACGCAAATACGTTCCTCGGACGCATCGATGCACAGGAGGCCGTGCTCGGGAACGGCTATTGGGCACTCGACGACGTGTGGGTGCTGCTGACCAACGACCAGCCGCGCCACTACGATACGTACCGGCAGGAAACGTCGCTGACTGCCGAACAGGTGCAAGAGAGCTTCGCGCGGCCGGACACGATTTCTTTCTGGGACCTGCCGGGCTTCATCCAGACCGCCGAGGCGGCCGGCTTCTCGGCAAGGCGCTATCATCTCCATTTCCATCAGATTCTGGCCACACCCGCATTGCTCTGCACCATGGTGCTGGTCGCGGCGGCGTTCTCGATGCGTACCGCGCGCTTTGGCGGTCTCATACAGGTCGTGCTCGGTGGCATATTTTCGGGTTTTCTGGTCTATTTCCTCAGCGATCTGTCGCTCGCCCTCGGCCTGTCGGGGATACTTCCGACGCTGCTCGCGGCATGGGCGCCATCGATTGTGGTCATGCTTTTGGGGCTTGCGGTTCTCTTTCACCTCGAAGACGGTTAGATATTGGGCGGGGCCGGTACGAATCCGGCTGACCGGGGGGTGAGACGCAGACGTGATACGGGGGCGATCGATGGGGTTTGGCGGCTGCGACCTCTGGAAGGGCGGGCACGTTGCTGCTATGGCGCTGGCGTTGTGCCTGCCGGCCGCAGGCGTCGCATGGGCCCAGGACGACGCACAGGCGCTTGCCGGAGGACCCGAGCGATCGTTTCAGCAATCCGGCGAAGTTCTGATGCAGGCCGACGAGTTGACCTACGATCGCGACACGCGTGTCGTGACGGCCGCCGGGCATGTCGAAATTGCATTCGGCTCCCGGGTACTTCTCGCCGACCGCGTGACTTATGACGAAACCACCGGCGTAGTGACGGCCGACGGCAATGTGTCGCTGCTCGATCCCCAGGGCGACGTCGCCTTCGCCGACCGCCTGGTTCTGCGAAACGAAATGAAAGACGGGGTGATCCAGACACTACGGGTGTTGCTGAGCGACAAATCGCGACTTGCCGGGCACGATGTTGTGCGTACTGGCGGCAACATGACGACGCTGCATCGCGGCGTATACAGCCCCTGCGAAGTTTGCGAGGAGAAAGGCCAGACGACGCCGCTGTGGCAAATCAAGGCGTTTCGCGTCGTTCACAACCGTGAAGAGCAGCGCATCATCTATGAAGATGCCTATCTGGAATTCTTCGGCATCCCCGTTGCCTATGTTCCCTATTTCTCGCAGCCCGATCCGACCGTGAAGCGGCAATCGGGTTTCTTGCCACCGAAACTGGCGAGCTCGACCGATTTCGGCCAGGAAGCGGAAATTCCCTACTACTGGGCTATCGCACCCGACAAGGATGTCACGTTCAGTCCGCGGTTCACAACCAAGGAAGGCACCATCTACAAGGGCGAATACCGCCAGCGCATCGAGAGTGGACAATTCAAGATGTTCGGTACCGGCACATGGCCGCGTACACAGCAGACCGGAACACCGGGGGATGCCGATTTCCGCGGCAGCCTGTTCGGGGACGGAGATTTTGTCGTCAACGAGAACTGGCGGTGGGGTTTCCAGACAGAGCTTGCGACCGACGACACTTACCTGCGCAAATACGACTTGTCCTCGGCGACCGATCTCATCAACAATCTCAATGCAACCTATGTCGATGGACGCAACAGCTTTACTGCCGACGCCTACTATTTTCGCGGCCTGCTGACGGCCGACCAGAACGCAACGACGCCGTGGGTCGCACCCATCTTGCAGTACAATTATTCCTATCCTGAGCAGGTGGCCGGCGGGCGCGTCGGTTTTTCGGCCAATGCAATGGTGCTCGACCGCGATTCCGGCGCGAGTTCGCGGCGCATTTCCACACAGGTCGAATGGGACCGGCGCCGCACCAGCGCGGCAGGCATCGTCTACCGGCTGTTCGCCAGTCTTCGCGGCGATTTATACTCGGTGGACAATGTCCCGAACACGGCGGTGCCTGGCGCCACGTTCGACAGCACGACGATCGCGCGCGGCCTCCCGACCATCGGCACGGAATGGAGCTATCCGCTGGCGCGTTCCGACAATGGATTCAGGCAAGTCATTGAACCCATTGTCCAACTCATTTATTCGCCGGATATCGGCAATACGGTCGAAATTCCCGACGAGGATTCGCTGAGCTTCGAATTCGACGACACAAATCTTTTCTCCGAAAACCGTTTCGTCGGCCTCGACCGATGGGAGACAGGCGCCCGCGCCAATGTCGGCGTCCGCTACGCCGTGTTCCTGCCTGGCGGCGGCCAGGCCTCGGCACTTCTCGGGCAGAGTTTCCGCGTCAACAGCAATTCGAGCCTCACGCCCGACACCGGGTTGAGCGATCAATCCTCCGACTATGTCGGCCGCGTCAGCGTCGCACCTTCCAACGATCTTCTCGTAACCTATCGCTTCCGGATCGACGACGAACGCTACAAGGTCAGGCGCAACGAGGTAAACCTGATCGGCCAAGCCGGGCGCGTGAGCGGCCAGTTCGGTTACGCCTATTTCGCCGCCGATCAATCGGTGACGTTCATATCGCGTGAAGAAGTTTTCCTCGGCGCAACGGTGACGCTGGACGAATACTGGCGCCTGTTCGGGCGGACCCGGCGCGATATCACCAACGACCGCCCCGTTTCGAACCGGATTGGCGTCGGCTACGAGGACGAATGCTTCGATTTCGCGGTCAGCTTCAACCAATCCTTCATCGAAGACCGCGACATCGAACCTGAGAGCTCGGTTACTTTGCAGATTACGCTCAAAACGCTGGGCCCGGCACGGGTGGCGGGCGGCTCTGGTTTCGACTGACGGCGCCGCTGCAGCAGCCATCGTGCAAGCCTCTGAAAACGGACGCTTTTTGCGGGTCGCGGCCGGCGCCGACAGGTTGATTAGAGGCATGATTCAAGTATTCTGTCGCGCAGCGGATCGGGGAAACCCGCAACCAGATCAAAACGGGAGGGGCCCGCGGGCCCTCAAGAAAGTCACGATGAAGCCAGATATGCTTGCGAGCGCCGGTATGCCCGCCGGGGGCCGACTGTCTCGGTCGATACGCGGTGTGGCGCTGGCCTGCTTCTTTGTGTCGGCCTCCCTGCCCGCCGGCGCGGCTATCGCCCAGGACGCGGTCCAGTCGACGGACTCGCAGGCCATCGCAGCGATCGTCAATGACCAGATCATCTCGTCCTACGATCTCGAGCAGCGGGTACGGCTCGTCATGGTCAGTTCCGGCATTCCAAACACGCCCGACAATGTGGCGCGTATACGCGGCCAGGTGTTACGCGCGCTGGTGGACGAGTATCTGCAACGGCAGGAAGCACAACGGCTCAACATCAGCGTCACCCAAGAAGAGATGGATGCCGCGCTCGCGCGGATTGCGCAACGCTCGAACATGACGATCGAGCAAATTGAAAAATTTCTGCAGGAAGGCGGCGTATCCAGATCCGCTCTCGAGGCGCAGATAAGGTCCGACATTGCCTGGAACCGCGTTGTTCAGCAGCAGTTCGGCGGCCTTGTGACCGTGGGCCAGAATGAGGTCGACGAAGTGTTGCGCCGGCTGGAAGAGGAAGCCGACCAGCCGCGCTATCTCGTTTCAGAGATCCTCATAACATTCGACGGCCCTGCGCATGCCGAGGAAATCTCCGCCGGAACGCAGCGTCTCGTCGAACAGATACGCGAGGGAGCACCGTTCGAGGCCGTGGCGCGGCAATTCAGTCAATCTGCGTCGGCCGCAAATGGCGGCGATATCGGCTGGGTACATGCGAGTCAGCTTCCGGAGGGTGTTGGCGAGGTCGTCTCCAACATGCAGGCCGGCATGATCTCCGACCCGATCCGCACGATGAACGGGTTTTACATTATCCAGGTTCGCGCCATGCAGACAGGCACCGGGGCGGATCCGATGCGCGACCAGTATTCGCTGATGCAGGTGCTGCTACCGCTGACGCCGGACGCCGACCCCGCCGCCGTCAGCCGGCGCGCACGCGAGGCGCAGGATTTCCGCTCACAGGTGACGTCATGCGAGGCCGCACCGGGACTGATCCGCAAATATCTGAGCGGCACATCCTCGCCGGTGCAACAGGTGATCGCCGGACAGCTCGAACCGCGCGTCAGGCAGGCCCTGACCGGTGTCCGGGTCGGCGGCGCAACCGATCCGATCCGCAGCGAGCGCGGCGTCGAGATGCTCGTCATTTGCGCGCACAAACCTGCGCAAGGCGAAATGCCGACGCGCGAACAGATCGACGACTCCCTCTTCGAACAACAATTGTCGATGATGGGGCGCCGCCACCTGCGCGATTTGCGCCGCGACGCCGTCGTCGTATACCGCTGAGGACGGGCCGAAGCCCAAAGGGGTGCCGCCAGCCATGACGCGCGTTGCAACCTCCGACGGCGTCCGGCCCCTGGCCCTGACCATGGGCGAGCCCGCCGGCATCGGCCCCGAGATCACGCTGAAGGCATGGCTCGAACGGGACGCGGCGAAGCTGCCGTGTTTTTTTGTCGCCGGCGATCCGGCGCTCTATCGGGCACTCGGTGCACCCGTCGAGGAAATCGCAACGACGGCCGACGCCGCTGAGGTATTTCGCCGCGCCTTGCCGGTGTTGCCGGTGCCGCTGGTTGAGCCCGCCGAACCGGGACGGCTTGCGACCGCCAATGCGGCCGCCGTGCTGGCCGCCATTGACGTTGCCTGCGATCTTGCAATGGCGGGGACGGCAGGCGGCATGGTGACAAACCCCATTCACAAGCGGGTGCTCTACGAAGCCGGGCTCGACGTGCCGGGCCATACGGAATATCTCGCGGCGCGCACCGGCGGCGCGCGGGTCGCCATGATGCTTTCCTGCCCCGGCCTGCGCGTCGTTCCGGCTACCGTTCACCTGTCGCTTCGGGATGCGGCAGCGGCATTGTCGGTCGCCCTCGTCGCTGAACAAGGCATCATCCTGGCGCAGGCCTTGCGCGATGATTTCGGCATCGCGCGGCCGCGCATCGCCGTGGCGGCGCTCAACCCGCATGCCGGCGAGGAAGGACATCTGGGACGCGAGGAAATCGACATCATCGCGCCCGCCGTCGATGCCATTCGCACGGCGGTTCCCGGCATCGAAATACGAGGACCGGCGCCGGCCGACACGCTGTTTCATGCGGCCGCCCGTGCGCACTACGACGCCGTGCTGTGCATGTACCACGACCAGGCGCTGATCCCGCTCAAGACCATCGATTTCGAGCACGGCGTCAACACGACGCTGGGGCTGCCCATCGTGCGAATGTCACCCGACCATGGCACGGCGCTCGACATCGCCGGACGGGGAATAGCGCATCCGGGCAGCCTCGTGGCCGCGATACAGGCGGCAGGTGACATGGCGCGCAGCCGGGCGTGTGCATGAGCAGCGCGCTGCCGCCGCTCCGCGAGGTGATCGCCCGGCATGGGCTTGCCGCCCGCAAGGCACTTGGCCAGAACTTCCTGCTCGACCTCAACCTGACCGGCCGTATCGCGCGGGCGGCGGGGCCGCTTGAAGGACACGACGTCGTCGAGGTCGGCCCCGGACCGGGCGGGCTGACGCGAGCGCTGCTCGACCACGATGCGCGGCGCGTCATCGCCGTCGAACGCGATGCCCGCTGCCTGGCGGCGCTGGAGGAGATCGCGGCGGCCTATCCGGGGCGTCTGACCATTGTCGAAGGCGATGCGCTGGAAACGGATCTGTCGGCACTCGCCACCCGCCCCGCCCGCATCGTCGCCAACCTGCCCTACAACATCGCGACACCGCTACTGGTCGGCTGGCTGCAGACCGAACCCTGGCCGCCGTGGTTTTCGAGCCTGACGCTGATGTTCCAGCGAGAGGTGGCGGAGCGCATCGTCGCGGCGCCCGGCGGCAAGGCCTATGGGCGGCTCGCCGTGCTGGCGCAATGGCGGACCCGGCCGCGCATTCTGTTCGATATCGACCGGCGGGCTTTCACGCCGCCGCCTGCCGTAACGTCATCGGTCGTCGAGCTTGTACCGCGCGACGCGCCGCTTGCCGACGCCGATCCGCGGGCGCTCGAGACGGTGGTTGCCGCCGCTTTCGGTCAGCGGCGGAAAATGCTGCGGGCCAGCCTGAAGTCGCTCGGGCGCGACCCGCTGGCGATGATCGAGGCGGCCGGCGCGGTGCCAACGCAACGCGCCGAGGAACTGAGCGTCGAGCAGTTCTGTGCGCTGGCGCGCGCCTATGCCAGCGGCCTTTGAACGCATCCGTCAAGGTTGGCAGGTGTGCCGCGCCGTGTCACATTGACCGTTAAATCATCCGGCACGATTTGCGCCCGTTCAGAAATTTCGAGGAGCCCCCCATGAAATCCGAAGCCATTGTCGAATACCACCAAGCGCTGAAAATCGTCGAGAGCGAAACGCCGAAACCGCAAGGCTCGGAAGTGCTGCTGAGGGTGACGCATTGCGGCGTTTGCCACTCGGATGTGCATATCCATGACGGCTATTTCGACATGGGCAACGGCAACAAGCTCGACGTCCGCGGCGGGCGGCAATTGCCGTTCACGCTTGGACACGAGATCGAGGGCGAAGTAGTAGCCGTCGGGCCGGACGCACAAGACGTCGAGATCGGCGCGCATCGCGTCGCCTATCCGTGGATCGGCTGCGGCGAATGCCCCACCTGCAACCGCGGCGACGAGCATCTCTGCAACAAGCCGCGCAATCTCGGTATTCATGTCGCGGGCGGATATGCAACCCATGTGATCGTACCGCACCCGCGCTACCTGATCGACTACACGGGCGTCGCGGACGGACTCGCCGCCACCTATATGTGTTCGGGTCTCACCGCCTATGGCGCGATGAAGAAGCTCGGCGAAATCAGCGCCGAGGAACGCGTGATGGTGGTCGGTCTCGGTGGCGTCGGCATGATGGGCTTGCAATTCGCCAAGGCAATGTTTCCCGCCGCACCGCTCGGCGCCGATGTCGACGACAGCAAACTACAGGCGGCCAAGGGCGCCGGTGCTCACGAGGTCTACAATCCGAAAGACCCCGAAGCGATCAAGAAGGTGCTCGCCGATACAAATGGCGGCGTGCCGGCAGCGGTCGATTTCGTCGGCTCGGAAGCGTCGTTGAAATTCGCCACCAGCATTGTGCGCAAGGGCGGACAGGTGGTGATCGTCGGGTTGTTCGGCGGCGGTTTCTCGATGCCGATCCCGATGTTCCCGATGCGCGCGCTCACGATCGGCGGTTCGTATGTCGGTTCGCTCGGCGAAACGCACGAAATGATGGATCTGGTGAAGGCCGGAAAGATCGACCCGATCCCGGTCAGCGAACGGCCGCTCGGCCAGGGCTCACAGGCCCTCGACGATCTGCGCAAGGGCAGCGTGATGGGACGGGTGGTGCTGAAGCCTTGAGAAAAAAATCCGGAAAGGCCGGGTGCAGCCTGATCTCGCCGGAAACGAACAGGACGAAATTTCGAGGATGCAGCGACTTCCATTCCGATATCGGCCTTTCGTCGATCGGAATCGACTAGCCTCGCAAATTCCGAAAGTGCTCGTAGACGATGAGATCGGCCTCGACCAGCGGCTGGGCCAGTTCGCGTGTCTCATCGTCGAGGGCCCGCGAAGCGGCCGTTCGGTCCCGTCCGGCGGCGACAAGGTCCGCCGTCGCGTTCACTCGCCGGCCGCGTGGCGGCGGCGGAAGGCCGGCGACCTGTGCGATTTCAGAAAATGCGGAATCAAAATCCTCATTGAAGCCAATCAGATTCAACGTAGACAGGTTTCGGATCGCGGCGGCCGCCAGGCGCTGCCTGTCCTCTTGCGTCTCCGGAAGCTCTTTCAACTTCAATGCCCCCGTGAACTGCCGAGCCAGGAAATTGTCTGCGGCGAGTCGGACAACAGGATGTCGCGATGCAAGAAACTCCTTCAAAGACATGTTCTTTACCAACCTCATGTCTTCATCGTCTCGAACACTGGGCGGCAGATTCACGGCATGGTGATACAACGATCTCAGACGATCATAAGGGTCACGAAGAAACGTGAACGCATATGTGTTTTCACTCCTGAAACTTTCAAACACGGTCCAAGGCATATGACCCGTCACAAAGCGCGCGTTTCGTGCCTTCCTGGCAAACAGATCTGCGTTGTCGGCAAAGGACTCGTCGTAGAAGAGCGCAAGGCCGCTTCTCTTCGAACCTACAAATTCCTTAAAGTAGCTGTTGATCGAAGTACCACCTGTTTTGGGCACATGAATAAACACCACGAGCGGGCGCCTGCGACCGGTCAGGATTTGCGCCTTCAGACCTGACAGTGCGTAGCACCCCCGACGGAACGTCTTCCGGGCTTGTCTATAAATCCCCATTCCCTACCCTGAAACGCCGGCGGCGGCCTTCAACTGCACAGGAGAATCCATGTTCTTATTAACGGCAAGGCCCTGTATACTCCGCCGCGGCATCATGGCCAAGGACGTCGATCAGGCGGGCAGGCAGAGAAGAAGATCTTGATTATCGCGAAGACCCCCATTCCCGTGGCCGGGCCTTGGATTACCGAGCGGGAAATCGAATATGTCTCGGATGCGGCCCGCACCGCGTGGTTCAAAGATCATTATACATTCAATGCTCGCTTTGAGCGCGCGTTTGCCGACTACGTCGGCGTCAAGCATGCCGTTTCGCTCCCTCACTGTACGGCAGCAATTCATCTTTCGCTCGCAGCTGGCGGTGTCGGACCGGGTGACGAGGTTATCGTTCCCGATGTCACCTGGATCGCTTCGGTGGCGCCGGTTGTCTACCTCGGTGCCACGCCGGTATTCGCCGATATCAAGCGCGACACCTGGTGCATCGATCCGTCTTCCGTCGAAGCCGCCATCACCGAGAAAACCAAGGCCATTATTGGTGTCGACCTCTACGGTTCCATGTCCGATTGGACGGCACTCCGGCGGATAGCGGAACGGCACAAACTACTGCTTGTCGAAGACGCCGCAGAGGCACTCGGGTCGGAATATGCGGGCCGCAAGGCGGGCGCTCTCGGCGATACGGGGGTCTTTTCCTTTCATGGCTCCAAGACTGTCACGACAGGCGAAGGCGGCATGCTGGTGACCGACGATGACCATCTCCACCAGCGCGTGATGTCATTGCGCGATCATGGGCGACCGCCCGGGGACAAGTTGTTCCTCAACACCGAAATAGGCTTCAAGTACAAGATGAGTGCGCTTCAAGCTGCGTTTGGCCTTGCGCAGATCGAGCGCGTGGAGGAACTGATTGCCCGGAAGCGGCAGATATTCGGATGGTACAAGCGTGCACTCGATCGCGTGGCAGGCATTACCCTGAATGCCGAACCACAGGGAACGCTCAATTCATACTGGATGGTCACCGTCATTCTCGATTCCTCGTTCGGGCTCGATAAGTTTTCGGTTATGAAATCATTCAGTGAGCGGAATATCGATACGCGGCCATTCTTTTCTCCTCTCTCCGAACTCCCGGCTTTTGCCGCCTATTCCAGTTCGTCGGCACATATGCCGGAGAAACCCGTGGGCACGGAGATTTCCAAATACGGCATTAATCTGCCATCCGGTTATCATGTTGATGAAGAGACGGTCGAAATTGTATGCGGTGCCCTGATGGAGATCGTTGCCGGGGCAGCACGATAAAATCGTTCAAACAGGAAACGCTGTGATTCAGTTTTCTTTCGAATCTTCATTCGTTTTCGGCTCCAGATCCGAACTGGTTGCACTGGCGAGCACGCCATGAGTAATGACCGCCCCTCGCTACGGGTCATGATCGCGGGCATTGGCGGAGCCTCGCTTGGCACCGAAATCTGCAAATGTCTCAGCCTGGCTGGCCAGTACGATGTGTACGGCTGCGACGTTTCACCTACAGCGTACGGGCTTTACGATTCCGGATTTTCTGCAACCTACCTGGTGAACCGGAATCACTACGTTGCCGACGTGATCGGGGCATGCAAGGAGTCCGGAGCAACGTGGCTCGTTGCTGGCGGCGAGCAACCAATGACGTTGCTTAGCGCCGCCGCTGGAGACCTTGACGCGAACGGCATTCATCTGGTTGCCAATACAACGTCAGTCGTCGAGCTTTTCTCCGACAAATCGAAGACTTTCATCAGGCTCAACGACGCCGGCATTCCAATTCCTCATACTTTGCCGATTTCGAATGTATCCGACATCACAGCCGTTGGCCTGCCCTGCATCGTCAAGCCGGCGACGGGGTCCGGAGGCAGTGCATCGGTTTTCTATGCCGTCACAGCAGATGAGGCCATGATCTATGCCGACTTCATTCGCCGGAGCGGTCATGTTCCGATCGCGCAGGAGTATGTGGGTGTAGATGAAGGCGAATTCACAATTGGTGTCTTGTCATTGCCGGATGGCAGCATCGCCGGGTCCATCGCGTTGCAGCGTGCGCTTGATGCCAAGCTGTCGGTTTCGTATCGAGGCCGCGGCGGTCTCGTGTCGAGCGGTTATTCACAAGGGCATATCGGGGAGTATCCGGATATTTGCCGCCAAGCCGAGCATATCGCAAAGTCGATCGACAGTCGGGGCCCGCTAAATATCCAGGCACGTTGCCGCGGTGGCGTGTTGATACCATTTGAAATCAATCCGCGCTTTTCGGCTTCGACCTATTTGCGCGCGTTGGCCGGCTTCAATGAGGTCGACATCATGCTCCGCTTTCTTGCTTTGGGCGAAAGACCCGGCGCAGTCGCCGTCAGAGCTGGATGGTATCTCCGCAGTCTGACGGAAACTTTTGTTTCAGATGGACAACTGAAATGACCGTCCGATGGATCACTCCACTGCTCGGAACCGTTGCCGCCACGAAGATGGACGACATCTCCGGTGCGACGATCATCGATGTCCGGGATTTCGTCGACCGTGCGGGAAACCCGCCCGAGGCCATACGTCCGAAGATCATGGCAGGCGTACAAGCACTGCGCGAAGGGCGAAAGACGATCATATGTTGCGACCACGGAATTTCTCGCAGCAATGCATTTGCAGCCGGCATATTGGCCGTATCGGACGAAATATCGCTTGGCGAGGCTGTTCGGCGGGTCGTCGAGGCGACGGGCGAGAGCGAAATGCGACCCGATGTTGTAGCCGCCGTTCAGCTTGCGCTTGCCACCCCTGCGTCGGAACGGCCGAGATCCGAAAAAAAAGAGAGGTGGCTTCTCACCGGCGCCAATGGTTCGCTCGGCGGACTGATCCGTCGGACAGCACCAACCGATGTCGAGCTGGTTGCGCCTGATCGAAATGAGCTCGATCTTCTCTCTGGCAGTGTTTTCCTGAGCCTGTTCGCCGAGGCAAATGAGATCACGCGCATCCTTCATTTCGCCTCTCCGCGCATCGGCAACACGAACCGGGCGATGGGCCAGGCCGTCACCATGCTGCGAACTGCCCTCGAAACAGCCGGAAACCTCAATGTCCCGATTCTCGTTCCATCTCGATGGGAGGTCTTTGCGGGCTACACAGGCGAAACCCTGTCGGTGACAGAGGAGAAACAAACTCGACCCCACGGTATCCTGGGTGAAACCAAGTTTCTTTGCGAGTCTCTCGCTCTGGAATGGGCAGCGCAAGGACGCGCCGCAGTAACCATATTGCGCAGCGGGCTTGTTTTCGGAGATGGCATCGCACCGCATTTCATTCGCACCTTCATCCGTAAAAGCCATTCGGGGGAGCCTGTCCTCACTCATGTCTACGAAAATGGCTCGCCCGAACTCGACCTGATCGCCTCGGTGGACTGGGTCAGTGCCTTCTGGGGTCTTGCCAAGTCTGACTTGACAGGGCTCTTCCAGGCCGGGGGCGACGCCCTTTTCAGCACACGGCAAATCGCAGAAATCACCCTTTTGGGCGCGGGTCGGGGATGCCAAACCGAGGAGCTTCCTGTACAAGGCAAAATTGCTAACATTAGGCTGGATTTTGCCAAACTGAGACAAACGACTGGCTGGAGCCCCTCCCAACCCACAGCCGAGGCGCTAACTCGGTTTCTCCAGACGCTTCCTCAAGATCGGGCTCAATCCCTGCAAAAGGGTCGGCAATGAAAATGGACGAAAAGACAAGGCAAGAATCTTTCATGTGGTCGAGGACCACCTTTCACAGCGAATACAACCGCTATCTTGCCCAATACAAAGTCGAGTCCTGCCTCGAGAATATCCGCGGCACTTCGCTCCTTGATCTCGCCTGTGGCGATGGACTGATGACCGGCATGTTTGCGCGGAAAATGTCGCGTGTCGTCGGTGTCGATGCAAACGGGGCGATTCTTGCGGAAGCGCGGAAGAGGCATCCCGAGATCGAGTTCCATGAAAGCTTGGTTGAAGATCTGAGCCTCAACGAGAAGTTCGACACGGTCACCATGCTCGACCTGCTTGAACATGTTGTTGACCCAATTGCACTGCTGCAGAAGGCAGCGAGTTTCCTCAGCGATGATGGTGTATTGATCATCCACGTACCGAACGCCCAAGCCATCAACCGGCGGCTCGCGGTATTGATGGGAACGCTTGAAAGCTGCGAGGAGCTGTCGCCATTCGATATCAATGTTGCAGGGCACCGCAGGTCCTATTCCCTTGCGACATTGACGGCAGACATTGAGCGTGCCGGTCTGAAATGTGAAAGTACCGGCGGAATTTTCTACAAAATTCTGTCCACGCCGCAGATGGACTGGTTCCTCAAGAATGGGCTTTGGGAGGAAGGCGGTTTCGGCTGGGGGCGCGTGGGCGCAGAAGGAACGCGAGACTGGAAGGATTCTTTCTGCCGCGCGTCGTACGAGCTTGGCAAGGAACACCCCGGAGACTGCAACATCATCTATGCCTGCGTCACCAAGTAGCTCCGATTGCCGGCAAAGAGCTTCAACAACGAAAAGCAAATGAAGATGAATCCTGTAGAGGCATTCAAGAAGCAAGTACGTGAGAACATCGATCTCCTCGGCCGTGACAAGGATGTCCAGGGACTTTCGCGCATCTGGTCTCGAGAAACCAATCGCAGTGGATACACGTACAATTTCACATGGATGGGTCGCCCGATCATCCAATATCCGCAGGATATGGTGGCAATGCAGGAGTTGATCTGGCAAACGCAGCCGGATCTCATCATTGAAACCGGCATAGCACATGGCGGCTCCCTGATCTTCTCTGCGTCCATGCTCGAACTGAATGCAGCTTGTGGTGGTAATGCCGACGCGCGCGTACTCGGCATCGATATCGATATCCGGGCACACAATCGCGAGGCGATCGAGGCGCATCCGATGGGGCGCCGGATCGACATGATTCAGGGGTCGAGCATTGCCGCGGACGTCATTGCGCAAGTGCAGGAAAGTGCGATGGGAAAGAAGGGGGTCCTGGTGATCCTCGACTCGAACCACACGCATGAGCATGTGCTTGCCGAACTTGAGGCATATGCGCCGCTGGTGACGACCGGCAGCTACTGTCTCGTTTTCGATACGCTGATCGAAGACATGCCAGCTGAGCTTTTTCCAGATCGTCCATGGGGCCCCGGCGACAACCCAAAAACCGCCGTCCACGAATACCTCAAGTCGCACCCCGAGTTCGAAATCGATGCGGCCATCCCGAACAAACTGCTGATTACGGTCGCGCCCGATGGATACCTGAAGCGTATCAGATGATGAACAGTTCGGACCGGCCGAAGATGACGGTCATCATCCCGACCCGCGAGCGGGCCGATGTTTTTGCCAGCGCCCTCAGAACCGTGGTTGCTCAGGACTACGTGAATCTCGAAATTCTTGTAAGTGATAATTACAGCGGCGACGCGACGGAAGAGATCGCGCGCAGCACGGGTGACCCACGCGTTAGGTACGTCAACACCGGCCGCCGCCTGAGCATGTCGCACAATTGGGAGTTCGCCCTTTCCCAAGTGACAGACGGTTGGGTGACAATTGTCGGCGATGACGACGGGCTATTGCCGGGTTCATTGCAGGCAGTCGCCGACCTCATTCAAATGACCGGTACGCTTTCCGTTCAGTCTGCAACCTGCCGATATAAATGGCCGGGAAACAAGGGCAGAAAATACGGCCGCCTCCGCATACCCACGAAGCAAGGCCACGAAGTTCGGGACAGCAAAATCTGGATGTCAAGAGTTTTGCGCGGCGATGCCGCCTATGCCGAGCTGCCGATGCTCTATACCGGCGGATATACGAGCATGGATGTGTTGCACGAGCTGAAACGCAAAACCGGTGTTTTCTATAAATCCTGCGTCCCCGATGTATATTCCGGTTTCGCAATTGCATCCCTCATTCCGAACTACGCGTATTCTCATGTGCCGTTTGCGATTGGCGGTACGTCAAAACACAGCATCGGCGTCGATCATTTCTCGATGGGAAAGAAAATCCAGGAAGCCCCATCGCTGAAGTTTTCTCAGGAAGACAACATTCCATTTCACAAGGATGTACCTCTAACAAGAAATGGCGAATACCCCCCTTCTCTGCAAGCTGCGGTGTTTGAATCCTATTTGCAGACAGCGTGCTTGCGGAAAGATGGTCCGTATGAGTCCTGCGAACGGCAGCTTGAGGTCATATTGGCCAGCGCGTCACTCGGCGATGAACAACTCGCCGCCTGGGGAGCCGACTTCGCCGATATGCATAACCTCGATTACAATCGAATACGATCCCGCGCCCGCTTCACACGTCTGCGCCAGAAGCTTGAGGCCATACCTGTAAACCTCTTTCGCCGAATTAACCGGCGCACCATCGGTTCGCCGCATAACCCGATCGAAAACGTCTATGAGGCAAGTCTAGTCGCGGCAGCGGCTCTTGATCGCGCAAAAAAGGACTAGGCGTCAGTCAACTGTCAATTGGGGAACGGCGGTCACGAACTTCGCATTCCAATCGCGGGCGTAGGCAAGTTGACTCGCGACTTCGGCCTTGATGTTCCATGGCAGGATCAGAACAAGATCGGGACGGTCGGCCTTCAAATGCGTTTCGCCGACAATCGGGATGCGGCTGCCGGGCATGAACTTTCCCTGCTTGGCCTCGGCCCGGTCCACGACATAGGGCACAAGATCGGGGCGAATGCCGGCGAAGTTCATCAGCGTGTTGCCCTTCGCGGCCGCGCCATAGGCGCCGACCTTGAGCCCCTTGCGTTTTGCGTCAATCAGGAAGGCGACGAGATCGTCCTTTACTTTTTCGGCGCGGGGCTGGAAGCCGCTGTAGAAAGCGGCGTCTGTCATGCCGGCATCGGTCTCGCGTGCGAGAAGCGCAGCGACGCGCGGCGAGATTTCACGGGCGCCTGTGTCGGCGCGGTCAGCATAGATCCGCAGGCTGCCGCCATGCGTCGGCAATTCCTCGACATCGAAAACGCGAAGACCGTTTGCCGTGAATATACGCGCGACGGCGGTCAGCGACAGATACGAATAATGCTCGTGATAGATGGTATCGAACTGATTTTCCTGCACCAGCCGCAACAGATGCGGAAACTCGAAGGTCGCGACACCGGCCGGCTTGAGCAACGCCGTGAAGCCAGCGGCGAAATCATTGATGTCGGGCACATGCGCCAGCACATTGTTGGCGGCAATCAGGTCGGCCGATCGGCCCGCGCCGTCGAGCTCGCGCGCCAGTTCGACACCGAAGAACCGCTGATCGATTTCAATGCCCCTGGCGCGCGCCGCTGCCGCGGTGCTCGCCGTCGGCTCAATGCCGTAACACGGGATGCCGCGCGACTTCACATATTGCAGCAGATAGCCGTCATTGGCCGCGACTTCGACCACCATGCTGTCCGGCGTCAGATCGAAGCGATCGGTCATTACCTCAACATAGGCTTTCGCATGAGCAAGCCAGCTTGTCGATGTCGCGCTGAAATAGGCATAGTCCTCGGAAAAAAATTCGTCGCGCCCGGCATGGTCTTCAGTCTGCACCAGCCAGCACGCCGTGCAGACGAGCACACGAAGCGGATACCATGTTTCGGGGCCATTGAGCGCCGCCTCGGTCAGATAGGAATTCGACGGCGGCGCCGAACCGAGATCGATAAACGGCAGATCAAGGGGTGCCCCGCAATGCCGGCATTTCATTGGCCGCTATCCTCGTCCAGTTCGCCCAGCAAGGGAAAGTTTCTGTCCCTGTCCGACATTTCGACAATTTCGCGCGGCCACCGGATCGAAAGCGCCGGATCGTCCGCCCTCACGCCACCTTCATAGGCGGCGGCATAAGGCGCCGAGTGGAAATACAACATTTCGACATCGTCGGACAAAGCCTGAAAGCCATGCGCAAATCCCTGCGGGATCAGAAGGCTGGTGTCGTTGGAATCCGACAGCACTTCGCCATGCCACCGACGACAGGTCGGCGAGTTGGGACGAAGATCGACCGCGACATCAAAGACCTTTCCCTTGAGGCAGGTTATCAATTTGGCTTCTTCGTACGGTGCGTTCTGGAAATGCATGCCGCGTACCGTACCCTTGCTATGGGTGAAGGTGCGGTTGATCTGCGCGATGTCCCATATCCAGCCGGCAAACGCCAGGTCGTCCCTGCAGAAGAGGCGTTCGAGCCAGCCACGCTCATCTCCCACACGTTTACGGCGGACGCTCTTGACGCCGGAAAGCGACGTTGACGAAACGACAAAACGGTCCGTCATGCGCCGAGACCCTTCCTGTACCTGTCCTCATAGGCGGCGATCTGGGACAGAGTGAATATCTGCATGTCGTCGTTGCGGTTGAGGGCGCGATACCAGTCCGCCAGCCATTCGATGCTGGCCGAGCCCGGCAACCGGTCGCGCCATCCGAGAAGCGTGCGGGCGCGGCTCGAATCGATTTCGAGTGTCGTCATTTCATGCGGGCCCGCCATGTTGGCGGGCTTCCAGTCCGAGGTGATGCCGAACGCGGCCTGAACGGCCTCGGCCAGTGCAGCGACCGTAACCGGCGCCACGTCAGGCGCGGGCCCAAAGTTCAAAGCAGCGGGAAGCGGCAAATCGTCCGACAGGCCGCGAACGAAGGCAAAATAGCCGCTCAGGCAATCGAGCACATGCTGCCAGGGCCTCGCCGCCGCCGGATTGCGCAACACCAGCGGCTTGCCGGCGTGAAGCGCACGCCAGATGTCGGGTACCAGCCGGTCCTCCGAAAAGTCGCCGCCGCCGATGACGTTGCCGCCGCGCGCCGTCGCCACCCGAATGCCGCTTTCGGCGAGAAACGATCTCGCGTAACTCGACACAACGATTTCCGTCGCCGCCTTCGACGCCGAATAGGGGTCATGGCCGCCGAGGGGATTGTCCTCGACGAAGGAAATGCCCTGCTCGGCGTTTTCGTAGACCTTGTCGGTCGTCACCACCAGCACCGTGCGCAGCGCCGTTGCTTCGCGCAGCGCGTCGAGCAGATGGACGGTACCCATGACGTTGGCAGCGAACGTATCGACAGGCGCGACATAGGAGCGGCGAACAAGCGGCTGGGCCGCCATGTGAATGACGATGTGCGGGTCTGCGTCTCGAACGGCGGTGCGCAACGCCTCGCGGTCGCGCATGTCGACGATGCGACTCGTCAGATGTTCCTCGACCGAGGCGAGCGTGAACAGATTGGGATCGGTATCGGGCGCGAGCGCAAGGCCCGTCACCTCGGCGCCGAGATGCGACAGCCAGAGCGCCGCCCACGCGCCCTTGAAGCCGGTGTGGCCGGTCAGCAGCACACGCTTGCCGCGCCAGAAGTTTGCGTCGAGGCCGTCGATCGGCAAGCCTAGTCCCTCCAGACCTTCCAGGGCGCCCGGCCGGCTGCCCAGAGTTCTTCCAGGTGGTTCTTCTCGCGCAACGTGTCCATCGGCTGCCAAAAGCCGTTGTGACGGAACGTCATCAGTTCGCCGTCGTGCGCCAGCCCCATCAACGGATCGCCCTCGAAGGGCGTTTCATCGGCGGCGATCCGGTCGAGCACCGACGGCTCGAGCGCGAAGAACCCGCCATTGATCCAGGCGTTGTCGCCCGGCGGCTTTTCAATGAAGCGCCGCACTACGCTGCCGTCAAGTTCCAGTGCGCCGTAACGGCCGGGCGGCACAACGCTGGTCAGCGTCGCCGCCTTGCCGTGAGATTTATGGAAGGCGAGAAGCTTCGCGACATCAACATCGGCAACGCCGTCTCCATAGGTCATGAAGAACGTCTCGCCGGGATCGAGATAATCGCGCACGCGTTTTACTCGGCCGCCGGTCATCGTGTCTGCGCCGGTGTCGACCAGTGTCACGCGCCAGGGTTCGCGCGCCTTCTGATGAAATTCGATTTCACCTGTCGCAGCGTCGATCGTCACATCGGATGAATGCAGCACATAGTTCGCGAAATACTCCTTGATCATGTAGCCGCGATAGCCGACGCAGATCACGAAATCATTGAAACCGAAATGAGTGTAGATTTTCATGATGTGCCAGAGGATCGGCCGGCCTCCGATTTCGATCATCGGCTTCGGACGCAACTGGCTCTCTTCCGAGATGCGCGTTCCCAGACCGCCCGCCAGTATCACAACCTTGGTCATTCGTTCCCCCCGGCGCCGCTCAAAGCGCCTCGCGAAGCTGCTTCACGAAATTGGACAAGCCGGTCAATCGGCGCCGTTTCAAGCGTTCGGCGCGCAGGATCGCCTGCAAAGCGGCGAAGGCACGGTCCACGTCGTCGTTGACGACGATGTATTCGTATTCCTGATAGTGGCTGATTTCGTCCGATGCCTTTTCCATGCGCGCCGCAACGACGTCCGACGGGTCCTGGGCGCGGCGCTCCAGACGCTTTTCGAGTTCCTGCGCCGAGGGCGGCAAAATGAAAACCTTGACCAGATCTTCCGGCGCGCTTTCGTCGAGCTGCTGGGTCCCCTGCCAGTCAATGTCGAACAGAACATCGCGGCCTCTGGCCAGCGCATCTTCCACCGGCTTGCGCGGGGTGCCGTAGTAATTGCCGAAAACCTTGGCGCTTTCCAGAAACTCGCCCTTGTTGCGCATGATGCCGAAATCTTCGGTACTCAGAAAAAAATAGTCCTTCCCGTTCACCTCGCCCGGCCGCGGCTTGCGGGTGGTGGCGGAAACGGACATGTCGATTTCGGGATCGCTGTCGAGAAGGCGGCGCGAGAGCGTCGTCTTGCCGGCGCCGGAGGGCGAAGACAGAACCAGCATCAGGCCGCGGCGATGAATGTCGATTTCGGTCATTTCGGGCCCATCATTCCACGTTCTGGACCTGTTCGCGAAGCTGGTCGATGGCGGTTTTCATTTCGAGGCCGATCCGCGTGAGGCCAATATCGGCCGCTTTCGAGCAAAGCGTGTTGGCTTCCCGATTAAACTCCTGCGTCAGAAAGTCGAGACGGCGGCCGGCGGGTTCGGCACCTGCGAAAATTTCACGTGCCTGCGCGATGTGGGCGTTGAGGCGGTCGATCTCCTCGCGCACATCGGCCTTGGTGGCCAGCAGCGCCGCTTCCTGCGCCAACCGTTCTTCGGAAAGCGAGGACGAAGCGCCAAGGAGCTCAGCGATCTGCGCGGCGAGACGGTTGCGCATCGCATCCACCGTCGCGGCCGGAGAGGCAGCCGCAGCCTGTGTCAGCCGTTCGATCTCGTCGACATGGGCGCGGAGCATGGTTTCGAGCTTGGTTCCTTCCTCGGCGCGGGCGCGGGCCAGCGTCGCCGCGGCCTTGCCAAAAGATACGACCACGGCATCCTCGAACGCCTGGCGCAACTCGTCGCTCTCCTCGGCAACATCGGCGCTTTCAAGCACGCCTCTCAGGGCCAGAATACCTTCGGGCTGCGGCGGCTTCATTTCGATGTCGCGGCGCAACTCGGCAATGGCGTCGAGCACGACGCGCAACGCTTCCTTGTTGACGCGCAACGGCGCCGGTGCGGCGCCACGGTCAACGGTGAGGCTTGCCTGGCAGTTGCCGCGCTTCAGGTGTCTTGCAAGCTCGGCCCTCAATCTCGGTTCGATCGCATCGAGCCCCGGCGGCAGGCGGAAGCGCGCATCCAGCCCCTTGCCATTGACGCTTCGCAATTCCCAATGCCAGCGCGCAAGGCCCGCTTCGCCCTCGACGCGGGCAAAGCCTGTCATGCTGGTCAGCGGCATCGGGCCTCCTTGCAGGGAATCGTTGTTCGTTGCGGGTCCGATTATAGCAGGCGATGCCGGTAATTCGGCCTACCGGGTGTCATCGAATTACTTATTTTTCGGCAGTTCCCCGCGCTCTTTCGCGCTCGATCCGGCGCCAATCCTGTACGCGCCGCAGATGCTCGGCCAGCGTCCGGGAGAAGGCGTGACCGCCGGTGCCGTCGGCCACGAAATAGTATTCGTCGGTTTCGGGAGGGTTCAGCACAGCCTCCAGCGAGGCCCTGCCGGGATTGGCGATGGGCGTCGGCGGCAGGCCGTCGATCTGGTAGGTATTGTAAGGTGTCGGCCTGTCGATCTCGCTGCGGCGGATCGGGCGGCCCAGAGCGCCCTGCCCGCCGACCAGCCCGTAGATGATGGTCGGGTCGGACTGCAGGCGCATCGACTTGTTGAGGCGGTTGACGAAGACCGCGGCGACGCGGGGCCGCTCGGAGGCCACGCCGGTTTCCTTCTCGACGATAGAGGCCAGGATGATCGCCTCCTCCGGGGTTTTCACCGGCAAACCCTCGGCACGTGCCGGCCAGAGCTCCGCCATCAGGTCGCTCGCGGCTTTCCGCATCATGCCAACCATCTCGGTGCGTGTGGTGCCGCGCGTGAAGCTATAGGTCTCCGGCAGCAGCGAACCTTCCGGCGGCGGCGGCGGCAGATCGCCTTCCAGCACCGGATCGGCGGCAACGATCAGCATGGCCTGCTCGCTGGTGCGCCCCTCGGGGATCGTGATGCGATGAAGGATCGACCGGCCCTCGCGCAGTATGCCGATGATCGCCGCCATACTGGCATGGGCGGGGATTTCATACTCGCCGGCCTTCAATGTGGCATCGGCTCCGGTGAAGCGAACGCCTGCCAGAAAAATCCGCCGGTCGGAGATCACGCCGGCATTGTCGAGCCGGGTGGCAATGGCGCGCACGCCCATGCCGGGCGACAGCATCACGATTTGTGGCTCGGTATGCGGGCCTTCAGCCTCGAAGCGATATTTGCCGTAAAGAAAGACGCCGCCTGCAACGAGCGCTGCCAGCGACGGCAATGCGATGAGAACGATCAGGAGATAACGAAAAAGAGGCCGCCGTGCCGGCGCCACATCGACGGATGTGGCGGGAGCTTCCGGCGTGTCGTCCGGGTCCGTCAAACGTCGACCTTCTTCACCACGAGCGAGGCGTTGGTACCGCCGAAACCGAAGGAGTTGCTGAGTGCATAATTGACCTCCTTCTTGCGGGCCTTCAGGGGCACGAGATCTATCTCGGTCTCGACGGACGGGTTGTCGAGATTGAGCGTCGGCGGAAGGATGCCGTCGCGGATGGCCAGCATGCAGAAGATCGCCTCCACCGCACCGGCCGCGCCGAGCAGATGACCGATGGACGATTTGGTCGACGACATCGACGCGGTGCTGACGGCGTTGCCAAGCATGCGCGTGACGGCGCCGAGCTCGATCGTGTCGGCCATGGTCGAAGTGCCATGCGCGTTGATGTAGTCGATGTCGGAGGGCGAAATGCCGGCGCGCTTCAGCGCAGCCTGCATCGAACGGAAACCGCCGTCGCCATCCTCGGGTGGCGCCGTGATGTGATAGGCGTCGCCGGAAAGACCATAGCCTGCAATCTCGGCATAGATTTTCGCGCCGCGCGCCTTGGCGTGTTCATATTCTTCCAGCACCACGACACCGGCACCCTCGCCCATCACGAATCCGTCGCGGTCCTTGTCGTAGGGACGCGAGGCGCGTTCGGGCGTGTCGTTGAATGCTGTCGAAAGGGCGCGGCAGGCGGCAAAGCCCGCAATGCCGATGCGGCAGATCGCCGATTCGGCGCCGCCCGCGACCATCACATCCGCGTCGTCGAGTGCGATCAGGCGCGCCGCGTCACCGATGGCGTGAGCGCCTGTCGAACAGGCGGTGACGACCGAGTGGTTCGGGCCTTTCAGGCCGTGCTGTATCGAAACGTAGCCGGAAGCGAGATTGATCAGGCGGCCGGTGATGAAGAAGGGGCTGACGCGGCGCGGGCCTTTTTCATTCAGCGTGATCGCTGTTTCGGCAATGCCTTCGAGGCCGCCGATGCCGGAACCGATCATCGTGCCGGTACGGCATTTCTCGTCTTCGGTGGATGGATGCCAGCCGGCGTCGTCGAGCGCCTGGGTGGCGGCGGAAACCGCAAAGACGATGAAATCGTCGACGCGCTTCGATTCCTTCGGATCCATCCAGTCGTCCTGAAGGAACGCGCCCTCGCCCTCTCGCGGCACGGGCATCGCGATCTTGCAAGGCAGATCGGAGGTTTCGAATTTTTCGATCCGGCGTGCCGCCGACTCGCCCTTGAGCAACCGGCTCCACGTCGTTTCCACGCCGCAACCCAGCGGCGAGACCATGCCCAATCCTGTAACGACGACACGTCTCATATCGATCTCAACTCCACATCAGAGTCCGAAAGTGGCGCGACGCTCGAACGATGCGGGGCCGGGTGCGATTTTACGCGCCCGGCCCACGCACCCGATCTTCAAGATCAGGACTTGGCGTTCGCCTTGACGAATTCGATCGCGTCCTTGACGGTCAGAATCTTTTCCGCCGCATCGTCCGGGATTTCCACGCCGAATTCTTCCTCGAACGCCATCACAAGCTCGACGTTGTCGAGGCTGTCGGCGCCGAGATCATCGATGAAGCTCGCATTCTCGGTGACCTTGTCCGGATCGGCGCCGAGGTGCTCGACCACGATTTTCTTCAAGCGTTCCGCGATATCACTCATTTTAAATCCTCAGATCTTTTGGTTTCGACCGGCCTCGTACATCCTGCTGCTCGCTTCAACGTGTCGAGGACCGGATGTTGTCGATTTCGGCGGAAAGGATGCCCCTCTTCTGGCCCATTTCAAGGCAGGACCGCAAGCCAAATCGAGCGCTTAGGTAACACACTTTTCAACCCTGTACCAGCGAACGAAAACGCCGCGCGCCGACAGCTATATCGTTGAAATTACTTACTATTTCCGAATGCCGAGCGGACGATCCATCAGATCATCGCCATGCCTCCATTGACGTGCACCGTCTGCCCCGTCACATAAGCCGCCTCTTCGCTCGCCAGATAGACGGCGGCGGCGGCGATTTCATTGGCCTCGCCGAGGCGCCCTGCCGGGATCGTCGACATGATGCGCGCTTGCTGATCTTCGTTGAGTGCATCGGTCATGGCGCTGCGGATGAAACCGGGCGCTATGCAATTTGCGGTGATGTTGCGGCTCGCGACCTCCTGGGCCAGCGACTTCGTCATGCCGATCATCCCGGCCTTCGAAGCGGCATAGTTGCCCTGACCGGGATTGCCCGTGACGCCGACGACAGACGTGATGCCGATGATGCGGCCCCAGCGGCGTTTCATCATACCGCGCAGGACGCCGCGGGAGAGGCGGAAGGCCGCGGTCAGGTTGACGCGGATGACCTCGTCCCACTCCTCGTCCTTCATGCGCATGAACAGATTGTCGCGGGTGAGGCCGGCATTGTTGATCAGGATGTCGAGGCTGCCCATCGCCTCCTCGGCCTGCTTTGCCAGTGCATCGACCGCAGCGGCATCGGAGAGATTGCAAGGCAGCACATGCGCGCGCTCGCCGAGTTCGCCGGCAAGCGCGTCGAGCGCGTCCTTGCGAGTGCCGGACAGACCCACTGTCGCCCCTTGTGCGTGAAGCGCGCGGGCGATGCTGGAGCCGATGCCACCCGAGGCACCTGTGACTAGAGCGCTTTTGCCGCTGAGATCGAACATCATGGGCTCCTTAAAGGGTCTTAAGAACGGCCTCGACATCGCCGGGTGTGCCGACCGAGAGGATTTCCGGCTCGCTGGCGATGCGTTTCACCATGCCGCTGAGCGCCTTGCCCGCGCCGACCTCGACAAAGCTCGCGACGCCCTGCGCCTCCATGTAAAGCACAGTTTCGCGCCAGCGCACCATACCCGTGACCTGCTCGATCAGAAGCTGGCGAATGGTCGCCGGATCGGCGACGCGCGAGGCGGTCACGTTGGCGACCAGCGGCACCGCCGGCATTCTCAGTTCAACCGCGTCCAGCGCCTCGGCCATCTCGTCGGCGGCGGGCTGCATCAGCGCGCAATGGAAAGGCGCGCTCACCGGCAGCAGCATGCTGCGCTTGGCGCCTTTGGTTTTTGCGATCTCGATGGCGCGCTCGACAGCGGCCGTGGCACCGGAGACCACGACCTGCCCGCCGCCATTGTCGTTGGCGGCCGCGCAAACCTCGCCCTGCGCCGCTTCGGCCGCCACTTCGGCGACGGCTTCATATTCAAGACCCAGCACAGCGGCCATTGCGCCCGCGCCCACCGGCACCGCGCGCTGCATTGCCTGGCCGCGAATTTTCAACAACCGCGCCGCGTCCGACAGTGCGAATGTGCCCGCGGCCGCAAGCGCCGAATACTCGCCCAGCGAATGGCCGGCCACGAAAGCCGCCTTGCTCGCGAGATCGAAACCGCCCTCTTTCTCCAGCGTACGCACAACGGCGAGGCTCACCGCCATGATCGCGGGCTGGGCGTTTTCGGTCAGGGTCAGGTCGTCCTGCGGACCTTCCCACATCAGCTTTGTGAGATTCTGGCCAAGCGCCTCGTTGACCTCGTCGAAGACCTCGCGGGCGCTGGCAAAAGCCTCGGCCAGCTCGCGGCCCATGCCGACCGTCTGGGACCCCTGCCCCGGAAAGATGAAAGCCCGCGTCATCGACACTCCCCGATCCTGCCGCCCGGCCTCTTTATCTGGCTGTTTTCCGGGCCTTTTTTCGTGTCCGGCGGGCGCCGGACCGAAGCGCCAAGAGATACCGGCTGGCGAGCGGGAGTCAAGCAGCGGCGATGTCCATTTGCTCCTTGCCTCGCCTTGGCTTTTCCGTATATTGCGCGGCTTCTGAAGGCCTTGGCTGGAGGCTGAACGGAACACCGCGCCCGATGCGCGGCAGGACGTCGAAGTCCGGGTTCCGGTGTCTCCGCTTCTTTGGTGGTCCTTTCGAGCCTTTCCAGGGGCTCAAAGGGGGCTTTGCGCCGGGGCCGGATACAAAAGGAAAAGGCTCAATGGCTCTTTACGAGCATGTTTTCATTGCGCGGCAGGACGTGTCGCAGCAACAGGTCGAGGGGCTCACGGAGCAGTTCTCGACCATCATCAAGGAAAATGGCGGCCAGATCGGCAAAGCCGAATATTGGGGTCTTCGCAACCTCACCTACAAGGTGAAGAAGAACCGCAAGGGCCACTACACCCTTCTCAACATCGACGCGCCGCATGCGGCCGTGGCCGAGATGGAACGCCAGATGGGCATCAGCGAAGATGTCCTGCGCTTCCTGACGGTGCGTGTCGAAGAGCATGAAACCGAACCGTCGGCCGTCATGCAAAACCGCGGCGACCGTGGTGATCGCGGCGACCGCGGCGATCGTGGCGGACGCTTCGGCGACCGCGAGCGCGGCGACCGCTTCGGCGGCGATCGCGGCAGCCGTTTCGGCGACCGTGAACGCGCACCCCGCCGCGACCGCGAAGAATCCGAAGGAGGCGAAGCATAATGAGCACTTCAGCCCAGCCCGCACGCCGGCCCTTTTTCCGCCGCCGCAAGACGTGCCCGTTCTCCGGCGCCGACGCCCCGAAGATCGACTACAAGGACGTGAAACTTCTGCAGCGCTACATCTCGGAGCGCGGCAAGATCGTTCCGTCGCGCATTACGGCCGTGTCGGCCAAGAAGCAGCGTGAACTCGCCCGCGCCATCAAGCGCGCGCGCTTCCTCGCCCTGCTGCCCTATGTGATCAGCTAAGGTCCGGGAAAAGGAGAAACAACGATGCAAGTCGTACTTCTGGAACGGGTCGAAAAACTCGGTCAAATGGGCGATGTCGTCAAAGTCAAAGACGGATTCGCGCGCAACTTCCTGCTGCCGCGCAAGAAAGCGCTGCGGGCAACGAAGGAAAACATCACGCGTTTCGAGGGCCAGCGGGCGCAACTCGAAGCGCGCAATCTGGAACTGAAAAAGGAAGCCGAACAGGTTCTGGCGAAGGTCGAGGGACAGTCGTTCATCGTGCTGCGCCAGGCCGGCGAGACCGGCGTGCTTTACGGTTCGGTCAGCACGCGCGACATCTCCGACGCGATGACGAATGGCGGTTTTTCGACCGCGCGCAACCAGGTGGTGCTCGACAAGCCGATCAAGACGATCGGCCTGCACCCCGTTCGCATCGTGCTGCACCCCGAAGTGTCGGCGACGATCACCATCAACGTCGCGCGCACCGAGGAAGAAGCGAAGCGCCAGGCGGCGGGCGAAGACCTGACCGGCCGGCAGGACGAGGCCGAAGAAACGGTCGAGGCCACCGAGTTCTTCGAGTCCGAGGAACTGGCGCCGACGGATGGCGAAGACGAGGCAGATGCCGCCGAAGAGACCGAAAACAAGGAATAAGGTCCGTTCCATAACAGGACCGGATTTTCAAAGGGCGTCCCACGGGGGCGCCCTTTTTCTTTGCCGCGCTTGCATGCGCCGCGCAATTGACCTTAGATAAATTCCAGAGAAACGGTCGGGCTGGGTGGCAGACCGAAGACCTGAAGTTCAGGCACTCCTCGGTACGGGAGGGTTCGATGCTTTTCAGTTCGCTTCTCGGACAGATCGTGAAAAAGGGTGCGCTGACCGTCGTCAGCGCCAATGGCAAGATCAGAGAGTTCGGCGACGGGCACGGCCCGTGCGTGACCGTGCGCCTGCACGACAAGACGGTTGGGCCGGAGATGGCTTTCAATCCTTATCTGAAGCTCGGCGAAGCCTATATGGATGGCCGGCTGACGGTCGATCCGCCCGCGACCATCTATGAATTTCTCGACATTCTGACGGCCAATCTCGGCACGCGCTTTGCCGGGCCGCTGTTTGAAATCTATGGCGCGATCCGGCGCGCGAAGCGGCGCATCGACCAGCGTAACCCGATGGGCCGCGCGCAGAAGAACGTCGCTCATCACTACGATCTCGACGGCGGCATCTACGATCTCTTTCTCGACAGCGACAAACAGTATTCCTGCGCCTATTTCGCCGATCCGAACATGACGCTGGAAGAAGCGCAGATCGCGAAGAAGCGTCACATCGCGGCGAAGCTCAGGATCGAGCCCGGCATGCGCGTGCTCGACATCGGCTGCCGCTGGGGCGGCATGGCGCTGACGCTGGCGGAAGAGACCGGTGCCGAAGTGGTCGGCGTGACGCTGAGCAAGGAACAGCACATGATCGCCCGCCGCCGCGCGGCCGAACGCGGGCTCGAGGACCAGGTCGAATTCAGACTGCAGGACTACCGTACACTGACGGAAAATTTCGACCGCATCGTTTCGGTCGGGATGTTCGAGCATGTCGGCGTCGGACATTACCGCGAGTATTTCGACCGGGTGCGCGAGCTGCTGACGCATGACGGCGTGGCGCTGATCCACACCATCGGGCGGCTGGACGGGCCCGGCTCGACCAATCCGTGGATCGCTAAATATATCTTTCCCGGCGGCTATATTCCGGCGTTGAGCGAGGTTGCGGCGGCGGTCGAACGCAGCGGCATCGTCACCACCGATGTCGAAGTGCTGCGGCTCCACTATGCCGAGACGTTGCGCGAATGGCGGCGGCGCTTCATGGAAAAGCGCGATACGGCGGCACGCATCTACGACGAACGCTTCTGCCGGATGTGGGAATTCTATCTCGCCGGATCGGAAACCTCGTTCCGCAACGAAGGCATGGCCGTGTTCCAGCTGCAGCTCGCCAAGCATGTGGCGGCGCTGCCGCTCACCCGCGACTACATGGTCGAGGATGAGCGGCTTCTCAATTCGGCGGCGCAGGAAAGCCAGCGGCGATTACTCGCCGGCGACTGACGGGTTACGCGCCGCGGCGCGCGTCGAGACTGTAGCGGCCGGCGCCGTGGGCGAAGATGTAGAGCATGCCGCCGGCGACCGCGAAGTTCTTCAGGAAGGACGGGTCCGACAGGCTCGGATGGAAAACAACAGCGGCCGCCACGCAGAAAATCGCGAAAGCGAGCGCGACGAGACGTGCCTGATAGCCGATCAGCAACAGCAAGCCGCCGCCGAGTTCGAGCGCGACCGTTCCCGCATATACGATTTGCGGCAGCGGCAGACCCTTGGACTCGATGAAGGCGATGGTGCCGGCAGCGCCCATCGCCTTGTTGACCCCTGCAAGGACGAAAAGCACGCTCAGAAAAATGCGGCCCAGAAGGGTCGCGTAGTCGTTGGCGGCGTTCATGGATACCTCCCCATTGGTTGCCTCGGGCGCGAGCTTAGAGGGCCGCCGGGCGTCGCGGAAGCGGTGCGAAACGGCCGACTGTCATCGAACTGTCAAAAAACTGTCACAAATGCTTTTTCGTGCGGCATAAGTGCGGGGATAAGGTGCGGTTATCCCCGGTTTGCGACTATTCCACAGGGACCGATGGAGAGTTTTCGCGACCCGCCAAGGGCTTGGGAATAAGCCGCCGACTTATCCACATGGCTGAACAACAAAGTTGGGGACGACGCGAATCACCCCCTCTTTCGCGTACCATCGGTGCGCCTGTTTCGACTAGAACCGGACCATGGAAAACACAAACGCAGCCTACTCACCGGCGGACGACAGCGACGTGCGCGACGCCTATCGCGTGCAGCCGCACAACATCGATGCGGAGCAGGCGCTGCTCGGCGCGATCCTCGTCAACAACGAGAGCTACGACCGCGTGGCGAGCTTTCTTGAGGTGTCGCATTTCTTCGACGCGCTGCACGGGCGCATCTACGAGGCGGCGGCGAAGCTGATCACGCAAGGCCACCTCGCCTCGCCGGTGACGCTGAAAAACTATTTCGAGCGCGACGAGGCGCTGGCCGAAATCGGCGGGCCGCAATATCTGGCGCGGCTCGCGGGCGCCGCGACGACGATCATCAATGCGGAGGAATACGGCCGCACGATCTACGACCTCGCGATCCGCCGCGAGCTGATCCAGGTCAGCATCGACATGCATACCCGCGCCTATGACGCGCCGGTGGACGACACGCCGGCGCTGCAAATTCTCGATGCGGAGCAATCGCTCTATCAACTGGCCGAGCGCGGCAAATACGAAGGCGGCTTCCAGAGCTTCCATGAATCGCTGAACGTGGCCATCGAAATGGCGGCCGAAGCCTTCAAGCGCGACGGGGGGCTCTCCGGCATCTCGACGGGCTTGCGCGACCTCGACAACCGGCTGGGCGGCTTGCAACGCTCCGACCTCTTGATCCTTGCCGGCCGCCCCTCGATGGGCAAGACGGCGCTCGCCACCAACATCGCCTTCCATGCGGCGAAAGCCTACAAGGCCGAGCACCATGCCGACGGCACGGTGACGGCGACGGACGGCGCGATCGTCGGCTTCTTCTCGCTCGAAATGTCGTCGGAACAACTGGCGACGCGGTTGCTCGCCGAACAATCGGGCGTGCCGTCGGAGCGCATCCGCCGCGGCAATATTCACGAGGACGAGTTTCACCAGCTCGTCGACGCCTCGCGCGAGCTGCAGAGCATTCCGCTTTACATCGACGACACGGGCGGCCTCACCATCGCGACGCTGGCGGCGCGGGCCAGGCGGCTGAAGCGGCAGCGCGGCCTCGGGCTTCTCGTCATCGACTATCTGCAATTGCTGGCGGGCTCGGGCAAGTTCGGCGAGAACCGCGTGCAGGAAGTGACGCAGATCACGACGGGGCTGAAGGCGCTGGCGAAGGAACTGAATGTGCCGGTGCTGGCGCTGTCGCAGCTTTCGCGCCAGGTGGAGGCGCGCGACGACAAGCGGCCGCAGCTATCGGATTTGCGCGAATCCGGCTCCATCGAGCAGGACGCCGACGTCGTCATGTTCGTGTTCCGAGAGGAATATTACGTCTCGCGGCGCGAGCCGACCGAGGGCACGCCGGAACATCTTCAGTGGCAGGAGGATATGAACAAGGTGCACGGGCTTGCCGAATGCATCATCGGCAAGCAGCGCCACGGCCCGACGGGCACGGTGAAGCTGCAGTTCCAGGCGGATGTGACGCGGTTCTCGGACCTGGATCAGGTGCATACGGAGGGGTTTGAGTGAGGGGGGACAATCACATCAACTTTAGTCGGCATCCGATCTGTCCGATCCCAATACGGCATCACAGAACTACATCACCTCTAAGGCTGCCATTACGCGTTGGCCCCTCCAAAATAGGGCTAACGCCACCGCGCTCAGCAGAGCAAGCGACGGTCAAGTGTTTTGACGCTCGACTTGCTCCGAGATATGCGCGCGACACGTATCTTCGCCGCGCGCCTTGACTCAAATACTCCTCCGAAACATCTACTGCATCCGCATGTATTAGAAAGACGGTATCGAACTGAAGCCCCGCAACATACTCGGGCATGCTAAACACACACCTTGCTCGTGCATATCGAAGCTCTCGCATATCTTCTCTGGAAGTGACCGCGACAATCTTCCCTTGCGTTCGACCTGCGCTACGGTATCGATCAAAAAGATCTTCACTCATACATAATACGGCCACTTGGCTCCCCTTACCCGGAAGCTTCCGTGCCGCTGCCAGGGCGCGTGTTAGAACTTCATCGATCAGCTTCACGTCGGTATCAAATTGGATAAGTGTGGGCACGTCTCCGTCATCTTTTTCAGATTGACCAACATAAGGTTGGAATTCTCCCTCAAGATCGATTGCGGGAAATGATGCATCAAGGTCGCGCAAGAAAGCGGCAATTTGAGGCGTCGATCTGAAGACTTGCTTGAAATCCATCGACAAAGACTCACCCACCCCAGGATTTCGAAAACGTGCCACTCCTCCTCCTAGCGCGGCATCGTTGCTGCTTTGTTTCAAATCGTACGCCATTATTAGCGGCCAGCGGCCGGAATGCTGCGCCCGCGAGGCAAATAAGCTTTGCAGCGTCATAGCCTCGATGCGTGTCAGATAGTGATACTCGTCAACAAATATCAGATCAAAGCCAGCACTATCTCTGAGCTGATCCCATTCGTGCGTCGAAAGGTACCCCCCGAAATCGGCGACCATCTGGTCCATACTGAGAAGACGCTCCCGCCTGAGTCTTTCGCGATATTCGCTATGAATCTCTAGCAAGACCTTACGATGTGCCTCTGTCGGCAACGCCATTTGCCACGGCTCTCGTGTAGAGCGGACATACTTCTCCGCCTCCGGAGTACCTCGGCGAATCTTCTCAGCGTCCAATACGCACGCAAACTCATTCATTATCTCCTCAACAAGATAAGAACGAGACGCCATATCGGACATGCGGTCTGAAAGATCTCTACACTCCTTGAGAACCCCTAATGCCACTCTAGGTTCATTCCTAACGGCATCGACCGACTCTTCAATCAAAATTCGCTGAAGCTCTCGCCCATCCCGTCCATCCAATGAAAGTGGCTTTAACCCCTTTTTTTCGTAGTGAAGTTGCTCCTGTGCCAGCTCATACAATGTGCCAATCCACAATTTTGGACGACCAGATGAAACTCGCAGGTGTACCCAGCGCTCCGATGGATCTAGTGCATAGAACATTCCACGCACGACCTCATGGGCCAGTGCAGCACTGTGGGTAAGAAACGCGTATGTTTTATCACCTCCGCAATCCGCATCCGCGTACAGCTCCCGCAAGCATTTTACCGCCATCGCTTGCGTCTTCCCCGTTCCCGCAGATCCCCGGAGACGAATTGGTCGATCGCATTTCTGATTTACGAACTTGAGTTGCTCAGCACTTAATTTTTGCTCATACCATTCTTCAAGCGTGCCCTTCCCAGCAAGCTGCATCCCCAGCGGAGAACTCAGAAGAATTCCGAAGTGCCCTACGTTTTCTGAATCTTCATCATCCGTAGTGAGAGCATCTGGAAAATTTTCCAAAGCTTCTCTGTAACAGGTTAGGTCGATCTTGATCTGGCTCAGAACTTCAGGTTCTGGCGTCACGGCAAAGAGAAATATGTTGTTGCTCCCGTCGGGAGCTTGCTCAAAGCATATGCGGTGCTGGTTCTTGCGTGCGAAGATAGCCGCGTAAACCGACAAAAGAGAACCCTCATGATAGGGCTGCCACTGGGTAGGGAGCGAGATATTCCGATCAAATTGCCTTAATGCAACTCGTATAATTCTTTCGAAAGCAGAACGGTGATCCGGCACCGCGTCAAGGATCGATGTTGGAATCACTAGAAGCCGACTGTCTAGGTCCGCGCTCTTTGAGAGAAGATAAACAACGTCACCAACCTTGACTCTACGTAGCCCCGTGAAATTCGACGGCACGTTAAAGTCCTGAAACCAAGTATCTTCAATAAGAGCAGCGTCAAGAATGCTGATCGCCTTCTCATCAACCACCAACGTCGCCGCCGTCATTCACTTCCTCCCGCGTTTCCATACAAGCTCTCCACCGCGAGAGTTGTTGCAGCATCACATGCGTTCTCAAAATCGACGGACAAGCCGATGCGCGAGAATAAGAACGCCAACTTCTGAGAAATAGAGAAGCGTAGAGAATCGCCAAACCTGCCCATTCGGTAGAACGCCTCAGGCCTTCCGCTTATGCGAGCATCGACTTGCGATGGAAACAGGTCCCTAGAGGGTAAAATGTGTATTGAACGAAGAAGAACAACGAAGCCGTACCCCATGGTATTCGGGAGCTCCGGAACAACGAGATAGTCCGGAAAACCTCGCTCGGCATCAAAAGCTTCCTTGACAGATTGTCGCTGAGACTCTTCCTTGCGACCAATCAAAGTCCATGCTTGGCGCAAGCGGTCTAGCGACGAACCATCCCCTTCAAGCTCAGCCGAAATCCGCAATGCGCTCAAAAGAGAGGAGAGCTTCTTGTCCTCCTTCTCACCAGTTTGACGCAATATTTCCTCTGCGTCGTTCTCGGCCAACCAAATCGAAAGAGACGCCGCATCTATTTCGGATAAATGCAGATCGGAACGTCTTAGTCTGGCGTTTAAACCGTCGCACGCAACCCTTGACTGCTTTTCTATCAAGCGTTTCAATTGATCGCGCGCCCAATATTTTTCGAGGTAGTATTCGCATCGAACGATTTCCAGCCAACTGAATTGATCGCCGGCTTTTTTCTGAGCTATGTCGCAGTCTGCCGTTAGGACGACTCCCCAAACATCCTCAGGTTTACCATTTCTCATTTTTGAGTGAATGATGTCTCCTTGTCGAATGCCCTCATCGTCGGCGACGAACGAAAAATGATCCCCCATCTTTCTGCCTTCAAGTTCTTGTAAAATCTAAGTGTTCGCTCCGTTGCGGAGTTCAAGTTTGGAATTTTCCTTTTAATACCCAAGAAAGTCTATCTGGTCTTTGGCCAAACTAAATTTTTTGTCTATTTGATCGCGTCCTCTCGACAGTTACACAGAAGAAACAGCGCAGCGGCACGAGGCGCTTAAACCAGCCTGCGCAAAGCTGGGGCTTCGGCGAGGCAGGGTGCGCCCCGGCTGGTCCCGGCCTGCGCCGGGACGGGAGCCGGGGCCCACTCGCGTTGCTGTTTGCCGCAGTGTCAGGTAATGCGGGTGGCGCTCACGCCGGATTCAATCACTCTTGCTGAGAGAACCAATTGGTCCCGGCTTTCGCCGGGATGACATCTGTGGGTGTGGCAGCGGCTTACAACGAACATCGTCATTGCGAGGAGGCCATGGGTCCGCGCATGACCCCTGCTCCTCGCATTCGCGTCCGGGTACCGCACGGCCCATGGACCCCGGCTTACGCCGGGGTGACAATTTGTTTTGGATTGCGCTCGATGGATCGTCGCGCCTCGCAGGCGAGGCTCGCGATGACGGGTTTGGGGGTACGGCGCGCGAAAGCCGATGTTGCGGCAAGGGGCGCGGAAGAATGGCGTGGATGGCCCGGAACAGCCGAGCCATGACGATTTGCCAGAAGCGCGTTTACGCCGCTTTCTCCGTGGGCAGATCGAGTTTGTTCCAGGCCGTCATGCCGCCTAGCAGGTTCGAGACCTGCGTGTAGCCGGCGCGGGCGAGGAGGCTGGCGGCGAGGCCGCCGCGGTGGCCGACGCTGCAGGTGACGGCGACGGGCTCGTCACGGTCGAGGCCGAGATCGGCGAGTTTTTCCTCGAGGCGGCCGGCATGGACGTGGCGGGCGCCGGGGATGTGGCCTTCCTTGAAGACGCTTTCCTCGCGGACGTCGAGGATGGCGGCGCCCTCCCCTTTCAGGCGTTCGGCGAGTTTGCGCGGGGTGGTGGTCGCCAGCGTCGCGACCTCGCGGCCCGCGTTGCGCCAGGCGGGGAAGCCGCCCGCGAGCGCGCCTTCGACGCGGTCGAGGCCGATGCGGGCGAGCGCGAGGCGGGCGTCGAGCGCGGCTTGCGGGCTTTCGGCGACGAGCCAGACGGGATCGTGCGCGCAGCCGATCCAGCCGCCATAGATCGCCATGCCGCCCTGCCAGACATTGACGGAACCGGGAATGTGGCCGCCGGCGAAGGCCTCGACGTCGCGCGCGTCGATGACGACGCCGTTGGCGCAGCG
>JAVJOG010000028.1:0-43223 GCA_040216885.1 Parvibaculum sp. | reverse complement strand
ATGTCGTATTGGCCCGAAAGCTGCGTGCCGTTGAGATAGGTCGGCCCCGTGGCCGAGAAGGTCCAGAGGTAGGCGCCGAGATTCGCGACGGTCTTGACGCGCAGCGCGAGGAATTTTCCGTTCTTGTCGAGCGCCAGCTCGGCATGGCTGAGATGGTCGCGGCCATGCGCGTCCGAAAGGAAAGCCTCGGAGCGATCCGCTGTCCATTTGATCGGGCGGCCGACTTTCGCCGCGGCCCAGACGCAGGCGGTTTCCTCCGCATAGATGAAAATCTTCGAGCCGAAGCCGCCGCCGACATCCGGCGCGATGACGCGCAGCTTGTGTTCCTGTGCAACGCCGACAAAGGCCGAGAGCACGAGGCGGGCGACATGCGGGTTCTGGCTTGTTGTGTGCAGCGTGTAGACGCCGCTCCCTTTGTCGTATTCGCCGAGAGCGGCGCGGGGCTCCATCGCATTCGGGATCAGGCGGTTGTTGGTCAGATCGAGCTTGACGATCTTGTCTGCCTTGGCGAAAGCGGCTTCGGTTTCGGGCTTGTTGCCGAGTTCCCATTCGAAGCAGGTGTTGCGCGGCGCTTCGGGGTGGACCTGCGGCGCGCCCTTCGACTGGCAGGCGGCGAGAGCGATGGCAGCGGGGAGTGTTTCGTAATCGACATCGATCATTTCGGCGGCGGCGCGCGCATCGGCCAGCGTTTCGGCGACGACCATTGCGACGTGATCGCCGACATAACGCACCGTGTCGAGGGCGAGGATCGGGTGCGGGCCGACCTTCATCGGCGCGCCGTCCTTCGAGGTGACGGTCCAGCCGCAGATCAGGCCGCCCAGCCCGTCGTCGGCGACGTGCTTGCCGGTGAAGATGGCGACGACGCCGGGCGCCGCTTCGGCGGCTTTGGTGTCGATCTTGCGGATTTTCGCGTGCGCATGCGGCGAGCGCAGAAAGTAGGCCCAGGTCTGGCGGGGCCGTGCGATGTCGTCGGTGTAGTGACCGTTTCCGGTGATGAAGCGGAAGTCTTCCTTGCGGCGGACCGGCTGGCCGATGTCTTCGCTCGTGGCTGCGTTCGACATGGAACTCCTCCCTGAGATTCCGAGGCCGTATCGTTCAGCGCATCTCCTGCGATGCGGCGAGGATGGCTTTCACGATGTTGTGATAGCCGGTGCAGCGGCAGATGTTGCCCTCAAGCTCCTCGCGCACAGTCTTTTCGTCGAGGTTCGGTTTGCGGCGGATCAGGTCGACGGCGGTCATGATCATGCCGGGCGTACAGAAGCCGCACTGCAAGCCATGATGTTCGCGGAAGGCCTGCTGCACGGGATGCAGTTCACCATTCTTTGCCAAGCCTTCGACCGTCACAATGTCGGAACCTTCGGCCTGAACGGCGAGGATCGCACAGGATTTGACGGCGCGGCCATCGACATGCACCACACAGGCCCCGCACTGGCTGGTATCGCAGCCGACATGGGTGCCGGTCAGCCCTAGTTGTTCGCGGATAAAATGGACAAGCAGCGTCCGCGCCTCGACATCGGCGCTTGCAGGCTTGCCGTTGACGGTCATGGCGACAACGGGCATGCGCAACCTCCCTGAATGACGTATGGCCTCGATTTCGGATTGCCGGGTTTTCCGCCGCATGAGGCCGTTTGGCGGAGTCTCGGCTCTCGGCCGCGCGAGGTCAAGCGCGGGCGGTCGGGATCAGAGACCGAAGATCCAGACCAGAATGACGAGGACCAGGATGACCGCCGGGCCCCAGACCCAGGGCGAGAGGCTCAAGCCGGCCTCTTCGTCGGGTACGAGCGGCACGCCGGTCGGCGAGATCGCATCGCGATCGGGCGATTTTGTCGGGATGCCATGCGCCATCTCATCGACAAGTTCGGGCATTTCGTCGGTCGGGGGGACGATTTTCGAACCGCCGGCCAGCGCCGAGAAATTTGCGAAAAACTCCTCGGCCATCTTCGAGGCCGTCGAGTCGATGAAGCGCTGACCGATCTGAGCCAGTTTGCCGCCGACCTGGGCGCTGACCGAATAGGCGAGAATGGTGCCGCCGCCGTCGGCTTCGGTCAGTGAGACCTTCGCCGAACCCTTGGCAAAACCCGCCGCGCCGCCATTGCCTTCGCCGGAAATCGTGTAGCCGTTGGGCGGGTCGATGTCGGTCAGTTTGACCTTGCCCTTGAAGCGGGCGCTGACCGGACCGACCTTGGCCTTGGCGACAGCCTCGAACTCGTCGTCGGCGATCTTGTCGACCGACTCCGCACCGGGAATGGATCTCAACAATACGTCAGCGTCGTTGAGCGCTGCCCAGACGTCCTCGCGCGACGCGGGGATTTTGTATTCGCCAGACATTTCCATGAGAGGTGGTTCCTTCGTGCGCGGTTGTGGGCGACACCCGCCTATACGTAGGTCAGGACCAGCGTTGTGCCAAGCAATATGGCGATCCAGAGGACCATCGATCCGGTCGGCCATGTGCGGGCAAGGATACCTTGCGGACCATGGGCACGATAGACGCCACTCAGGAAGACATCGAGGCGCCGCCGGACGACCAGAGCCGTCCATCTCCATGTGGTGCCGACAAGGCCGGACAACGTCATCAGCACGCCGTGCATCAGGCGGCGATAAAGCCAGTCGGTGTCGAGCAGGATGCCGCTTCGAGGCACCGGCCAGAAGCCGGTCCGGGCCAGCAGCGCGAAGGCGAGCGCCGCGAACACAATCAGCTGAAGTTGCGTGACGAGATGCGAGAATGTGTAGGGCTCATACTCGACGGTATTGGGCAACAGCGCATAGAGAAAATCGGGATGAACGCCGATGCCGACGGTGACGGCGGCGGCCAGCGCCATCGCCAGCAGCATGTGCGGCGGCGCCTCGCCGGCACGCAAGCTCTTGCCGGGCGCAAAGAAAGCCGCCAGCGGAACGCGGATTGTTGTGTGTAGCACGGCGGCGGCATTGGCGGCGAGCAGCGCCAGCCAGACAGTATAAAGACCGCCGTAACCCGCCGCACTGAGCACCAGCGACTTCGATACAAATCCGGTGGTGGCCGGCAACGCGGCGATCGACAGTCCACCGACCACGCAGAAGAAGGCCGTCCACGGCATCTGGCGAGCCAATCCTCCCAGTTCGCTGGCTTTCGACGTCCCTGTTCGGTACAGCACGGCGCCGATGCTCATGAAGAGGAGCGCCTGATAGAATATGCTGCTCAGCGCATGGGCGACGGCGCCGTTGATCGCCAGCGGCGTGCCGATGCCGATGCCGACGACCATGAATCCGAGCTGGCTGTTCAGAGCGTAGGTGAGGACGCGGCGAAGTTCATTCTCGGCCAGTGCATAGGCAATCGGGAACAAGGCCATCGCCACGCCGACATAGATAAGGATATCGGCGCCGGGAAAGCCGCGCGCCAGCGCGTATATCGCAAGCTTGGTGGTGAAGGCGGAGAGGATGACCGTGCCGGTTACGGTCGCGGCCGGATAGGCGTCGTGCAACCAATTGTGCAGCAGCGGGAAGGCGCATTTGATGCCGAAGGCGAGAAGGATCGCCCATGTCGCCAGGCTGTCGAGTTCCATGGCGCGAAAGGCGACCGACCCGGTGTCGAGATAGAGAAGCACGATACCGGCAAGCAGGATCACGCCGGATCCGATCTGGACAATCAGATAGCGCATACCGGCGGCATAAGCGCCTTCGGTCCGACGCGCCCAGATGAGGAAGACGGAGGCAACGGCCGTGACTTCCCAGAAGACGAACAGCGCGATCAGATCGGCGGCGAGAACGGCGCCGATGGCCGAGCCGGCATAGAGCAGCAGTGCGACCTGCTGAATGGTGTCGCGCACATGCCACGCATAGATGACCACCATCAGCGCGGCGAGCGTGAAACCCAGCGCGAAGATGAACGACAATGAGTCGATACGCATCAGGCCGACATGCATGCCCATCAGATTGAAGCTGCCATAGGTGCCGTGAGGCAGGCCCCAGAACACCAGCAGTCCCGCGACCGGCGCCAACAGCATCAGTAGCCGGCGCGGTGTCCCCTGGGGCAGCAACGGCAGGATCAGAGCCGCCGCGATATAGGCGAGTGCCGGCGTCATCAATTCAGGCATCGCCATTCTCCTTGCCGAGATCGGCGGAGGGATGCGCTTCGGAATCGACGCCCTTCGGTGCGTAGTAGTCCGGTGCGCGGGACAGCAGGGCGCGCAGGATCATCGCCGCAGCAATGGCGAGCAGGGCGGCGGCGAGAGCCAGCGCGCCGTGGAAACCGGGAAGTTGTTCCAATTCAAAATAGCCGTGCTTGTCATAGCCGAGATCGGCCAGCGCCAGGGCAATGGCGAGCGCGCCAAGCAGCAGGGTGATGCGAATGCCGGTCACGGCGCGGCCTCCGGCAGAATCGGAATGTGAAGCAGGAAGTCGTAGAGACCGCCGACCGCGAAAAACAGAAGGATGCATCCAACTGCCGTGATGCATATGGGCACGAGACAGAGAAGCGGTGCTTCCTCGATCCGGTCTGCTTCAGGATTTGCCGCGGCACCGAGCGAATGTGCCGGCCTTCCGGCCGGTGCGGCAAAGAAGGCGCGTGCCGGTATGGGCAGGAGATAGGCGACGTTCAGAAGCGAACTCAACATCAGAACCCCAATGATCGCAAGCTGGCCGGCGTCGGCCGCGCCCATCATCAGATACCATTTGCTCCATGAGCCTGCCATGGGTGGCAGTCCGATGATGCTGAGCGCGGCGATGGTGAAAGCGATGAACGTGATGGGCATCTTGCGCCCGAGGCCGTCGAGCTCGCTGATTTTTGTTTTGTGCGAGGCGACGTAGATTGCGCCGGCGCACATGAAAAGGGTGATCTTGCCGACGGCATGCGTTGCAATGTGCATCGAGCCGCCGATGACGCCCATCTGGTTTGCGAGCGCCACGCCGAGCGTGATGTAGGAAAGCTGGCTGACGGTCGAGTAAGCCAGCCGCGCTTTCAGGTCGTCTTTCGTCAGCGCGACGATTGAGGCAATCAGGATCGAGGCGGCGGCGAGCCAGATCAGCCAGTCCGAGGCGCCGGTCTTCGAAAGAAATCCGACACCGAAGATGTAGGTGCCGACTTTCAGCATGGTGAACACACCCGCCTTGACGACGGCGACCGCATGGAGGAGCGCACTGACCGGTGTCGGGGCGACCATGGCGGCGGGCAGCCAGCGATGAAAGGGCATCAGGGCGGCCTTGCCGATGCCGAATGCAAAGAGGGCCAGCAGGAACGGTGCAAACGCCGGATCGAGTTTGCCGTCAAGGATGCCGCCGGCCTGGAAATCGAGCGTGCCGGCGATGTTCCAGACCCAGACGATGCCGACCAGCAGAAAGGCGATCGAGGTCGTCATCAGAATTGCCAGGTAGGTGCGCGCACCGGCGCGCGCTTCCGGCGTTTCCTTGTGGGCGACCAGCGGATAGGTCGAGATCGTCAGAATTTCGTAGAAGACGAACAGCGTGAAGAGATTTGCCGAAAAGGCGATGCCGAGGGCGCCCGAAATTGCGATGGCAAAGCAGATATAGAAGCGTGTCTGCTTTTTCTCGCCGGCGCCGCGCATATAGCCGATCGAATAAATCGCGGTAACGATCCAGAGACCCGAGGCCACGACGGCAAACAGCATGCCGAGCGGCTCTATCGAAAAGGCAAGCAGCAGGCCGGGCATCACTTCGAACAGCGCGGCCTCGGGCCGCGCACCCTCCATGACCGGTCCCAGTAGCGTCATTACCGCGATGAACGTGGCAATGGAGGCCAGCACGCTCGCGCCGTCGCGCAGGTCGGGTCGGCTGCCGAGCGCGGCGATGAGAAGCGTGACGCCGGCCGGAATGAATATTGCGAGCAGGAGGATTGTGCCGTGAGTCATGTCATGCACCTCACTGCCACAACATGTGAGACGCACTGACCAGCGCCGCGGCGGCGCGGCTTGCGGCGGCCGTGGTGAGAGCGGCATAGGCGCCGAAGAAGACCGAGAGCGCCGCAAGTCCCCATGTCGGCAGCAGCATCCAGAGCGGTGCCTCCTTGCGCACGACGCCTTCCGGCGCCGGCTGGAGATAGGCCGTCTCGACGACACGCCATATGTAGACGATGGCGAGCAGCGACGATGCCATGATCAGCAGCGCCACCGGCCACCAGTTCAGCTCCAATGCCGCGAGCACGAGATACCACTTGCTGACGAAGCCGACCGTCAACGGCAATCCGATGAGGCTCAGACCGGCCACGACAAAGGCCGCCGTCGTCCAAGGCATATCGCGGCCGATGCCGCGAAGGCTCGAAATCGAACTCGTGCCGGCCGCGAAGATGTAGCAGCCGGCGACCATGAACAGGGCGCCCTTGGTGACGGCGTGGTTGAACAAATGGATTATCGAAGCCATCAAGCCTGTGTGCGAGAGGAAGGTGAGACCGAGCAACATGTAGCCGACCTGCGCGATGCTCGAATATGCCAGCATCCGTTTCAGGTCGTCCTGGAATATCGCAACGATGGACGCCGCGAACATCGCGACGATCGCCAATGGCAATACGACGTGCTGGAGCGTCGCGGCTTGAAAATCATAGTCGAAGCCGAAAACGGTGAACATAAAGCGTAGCAGCACGTAGATTGCCACCTTGGTGGCCGTTGCGGCGATGAAAGCGGTTACGGCGGACGGCGCGAAGCTGTATGCGTTCGGCAACCAGAGATGCAGCGGGAACATCGCAAGCTTCAGGCCGATACCGACCAGAATAAAGACGAAACCCATGCGCAAGGTGCGGCTGTCGCCATGCTCGGCAATGCGTTGCGCCAGATCGGCAAGGTTCAACGTCCCGGTGATCATGTAGAGCATGCCGATGCCGATGACGAAGAAGGTCGCGCCGACCGTTCCCATGATCAGGTAGTTGTAGGCGGCGGTCAGCGCACGCTTGTTGCGCTCGGCGCCGGTCGCGATCAACGCATAGGTCGAAAGCGAAGAAATTTCGAGGAAGACGAATATGTTGAAGGCGTCGCCCGTTATGGTGACGCCGAGAAGTCCGGTCATGCAGAGCAGGAACGCCGAGTAGAACAGCGGCTGACGTTCCGCCGAGATTTCGTGGGCGACGCTTGCTCGCGCGTAGGGCAGGACAAATAGCGCGATGCCGGTGATCACCAGCAATACAAAGGCATTCAGAATGTCGACGCGATATTCGATGCCGATGGGCGGTGCCCAGTTTCCCATCCGGTAGGATATAATCGTGCCATCAAGTGTGGCGATGAAGAGCGAGATGGCGACTGCAAACGAAAGCAGGGCGGCAGCCATCGTGAATGCCCATGCGCGCGTACCCCGGCCGGTCATGGCGCATACGGGCGCCGCCAGCATCGGCAGGACAACCTGCAAGGCCGGCAGGTTTGCTTCGATCATCGCCAGCATCAACGTTCGCTCCCGGTGGCCGAGGCCGCGGCCGTGGCGTCCATTTCAAGTTCCAGCGCAATGATGTCATCCTCCTCGACCGTTCCGTAGGTTTCGCGAATACGCACGACGAGCGCCAGCGCCAGTGCTGTCGTTGCGATGCCGACGACGATAGCGGTGAGGATAAGGACATGCGGCAGCGGGTTCGAATAGACGGTATCGGGCTCGCCGGTGAGAATCGGTGCGGTACCGCCAACGATCTTGCCCATCGAAATGTAAAGCAGGAAAACCGAAGTCTGGAAGATGTTGAGGCCGACAACCTTCTTTACCAGATTGCCGCGACTCACGGTGATGTAGAGGCCCGTCATCATCAGGACCACGAACATCCAGTAGTTGTAGTGCGTCAGGACGAACTCGAAATCGAAGACGATTTCTTCCATTACCAGTCCTCGTCCTTGATCGGCGGATTGTGGGAAGCGAAGGCAACGAAGATTGCCATCATCACGGCGGCGACGGTCATGCCGACGCCGATCTCGACGACGATGATGCCCCATTCCTGCGCATGAACAGGGTTTGCGGCGAGCGCGTTGTATCCGAGATAGGCGTCGCCGAGAAGCATGGTGACCACGCCGGTGCCGGCAAAGATCAGCACCCCGAGGGCGGCGAATATGCGCAACAGGCGCGGCGGAACGATGTCGGTCATCGCCTCGACGCCGAAGACCAGTGCGTAGAGAATAAAAGCGACAGCGAAGATAACACCGGCCTGAAAGCCGCCGCCTGGCCCGTATTCGCCATGAAATTGGACGTAAAGCGCATAGAGCAGGATCGGCGGGATCAGCAGTTTCGAAACGACGCGAAGGATCGAGTGATGTTCCATGAAATCAATCCCTCTCACGCCCGCCGACAGTGTCGTCTTGCCGGCGCGACCGGCCGCCGCCGCCCAGCAGGAGCAACACCGCAATGGCCGCAGTGAAGACCACGACAACCTCGCCCAGTGTGTCGAAGCCGCGGTAGCTTGCGAGCACGGCGGATACGACATTGGGAATGCCGATCTCGACGGGTGTTCGCTGCAGATAGTCGGGGGCGACATGGGTTTGCACCGGATTATCGGCGGCACCGAAAGGAGGCATGTCGAGCGTGCCGTAGATCAACGCGGCGCCGGCAATCGCGCATACCAGCAGCGGCAGAAAGGCCGAATGCGTGACCGGTTTTTCCTCGCGCACGGTGAGCGCCAGTGTGCCGAGCATCAAAACCGTCGAAATGCCGGCACCCACCGCGGCTTCCGTGAATGCGACGTCCATCGCGTCGAGCGTCACAAAGAGGCCGGCCGACAGCAGGCTGAAGACGCCGGCCAGCATGACAACGGCAAACAGGTTGCGGAGCCGCGTGAGGGCAATGGCGGTCAACACCAGAAAGAGAAACAGGAGGATGTCGATGACGGCGATGCCGACAATCCCGGCGTTCATGATTGTTTCTCCTCGCCAAGGACTTCAGCGGACTCATTTTTGCGAAGCCTGACCGGTCGTAACCCGGCCGTGAAAGCCGCGTTGGCGACGGCATGGGTCGCGGTCGGGCTCGTAACAAAGAGAAAGAGGCCGATCAGGAGTAATTTGAGTGAGGCTTGCGTCAGCCCGGCCTGGAGGATCATGCCGAAGACGATCAGTTCGGCGCCGATCGTGTCGATGATGCCTGCGGCATGAACGCGCGCCCATACATCGGGAAGGCGGATCATGCCGAAGGCGCCAATCAGCAGGAAGGCGAGGCCCACCGCGAAGGAAATGCCGCTGGCAATGTCGAGAATGAGGTCAACGGGGATGTCCATGATTACTCCCCCGCCAAGGGTGAGCGCCGGCCGAGCGCGCGATAGCGGAAGAATTTCAGGATCGCGATCGTCGCGACGAAATTTATCAGCGCATACAGGATCGCGATGTCAAGAAAGTCGGGGCGTTCGGTAATAAAGCCCAGAAGCCCGAGCAGCAGCACCGTCAATGTACCGAATGTGTTGACCGCAAGAACGCGGTCATAGAGCGTCGGCCCCGCAAAGAGACGGATCAGCACCATCATCATCGCGACGAAGAGGGCGGCCGCCGTTGCAAGAAGCATCGTCATGTCACCACGCCTCGATTTCGGCGACGCGGCGGCCCATTTCGGCAAAACCTTCGGCATCCGCAGCGCTTTCCGTCAGCGCGTGGACGAGAAAGAGGCCCGGCCGTGTTTCGATCGTAACGGTCCCGGGGGTCAACGTGATCGAATTGGCGAAGATGACGTGGCCCATATCGGTTTTCTGGGCGGCGGGCACAGCGATCAATTGCTGATGAAGCGGCATTTCGCGCGCCAGAATGACCCTCGAAACGGCAACGGCCGATTTGAAAATTTCGCCGCCCAGCCAGCCCCAGTAAAGCAGCAGTGCGGGCCGCAACTGGATCGGTACCGCCTCGTCGTCCAGTAGCTTCATCCGAAAAGCCAGATATAGGGTCAGCAGGCATGAGAGGACGCCCAGCATCAGCAGGAATGGCTTGAAAAATCCGGACAATGTTAGCCACAGGGCGAACAACGCCACCGACAGGCCGATCGCTTTTGCCATACTTCCCCCTGTTTACCGGCGGTGGGCCGCAGAAGCCCTTTGGCTGCCTGGCCCCGGACCGGAAGCCGCATACCTCAAGGACCGCAGATGAGGACATCCATCCGCCAGCAGGGCCAGAATCCCTCGTGAGGCGGCCAATATGCAATGCGGCGGCGACCAAGGGCAAGAAAGACCGGTGCAGCGCGGTCAAAATTCCGGCCTTTTGGCCCGCTTTCAATGCTTAACCGACACTGTTATAGTCAATAATGCAAAATGGGGGGTCCTGGGGAGGAACCACGGACCAGTGAGAAATTCCAGAGCGGCCAATACTTGAGGCCATTTCAGTTTTGACCGTCTGGACGTCGATCGTGGTGGGGATGGAAGAGCGATTCGAAATCTCGGCGGATTCGGTCGGTGTGTCGTTTGAAGTCACCGGCGTGGTCAAGTGGTTCGATGCGGTCAAAGGGTACGGCTTCATCATTCCCGATGACGGGCGCGACGATGTGCTCGTGCATCTGTCCTGCCTCAAGCAATTGGGAATCGACGCACTCGAGGAAGGTGCGACGGTGACCTGCGAAGTCGTGCGGCGGCCAAAGGGCAATCAGGCCGTCAGGGTGATCGACGTCGATGAGACGACCGCCGTAAAACCCGCAAGCGCTGTGGCGCGGCCGGCCAATCGTTCAGCGATGTCGGGCGTGGTCCCGATCGGCGATTTCGAGACGGCAATCGTCAAATGGTTCAACCGGGCGCGCGGCTACGGTTTCGTGACGCGTGGCGAGGGCACGCCGGATATCTTCATTCACATGGAAACGCTGCGCCGGCACGGCATCCGGGATTTGCTGCCGGGCCAGCAGGTCCAGGTTCGCTTCGGCGAGGGCCCGAAGGGCCTGATGGTCGCCGAGATCGCGCCGGACACGCCATCCGGCGACTGATTTCGGGTTTTTAACCGGCGATTGCGCCGTCGTGTCACATCCTTCGAGGTGTGACCGTTCAGTTGGGTAATTCAACGGCAATATGACCGACAGTGAGGACGACAATCCGCCGCCCGGCTTTGTGAAGTCGACTGGCAGGGGCCCCTACACGAGCCACAACGGGCCATTTTTTCACAAGGTAACCGAAAAGGGGTTCGTGCACGGCGTCCGGGTCCGGAAGCGTCACTGCAATTCTCGCGGGATCACGCATGGCGGTATGCTGATGGCCTTTGCCGACGGACTTCTCGGCACGGCGGTTTGGCGCGAGACCCAGACGGTCGCGCTGACGGTGCGGATGAACAGCGACTTCCTTTCATCGGCACGGCCGGGCGAATGGCTCGAAGGGACGGCGCGCGTTACACGCGCCACACGGTCGGTCGCGTTCTGCGAAGCGGAGCTTTACGTGGGCACGAGGCCGGTGCTGAAGGCGACAGGGGTCTTCAAGTTGATGCAGCGGCACAAGGAAAAAACCTAGGTCAGGTTTTTCAGGGCGGTTGCCGGAGGGTGCGCGGTCGGTGTATGGCAAGCCGGTCGGCTCGGTTTCATGCCAGCCGGATGTGTCGGGGCGTAGCGCAGCCTGGTAGCGCATCTGCTTTGGGAGCAGAGGGTCGCAAGTTCGAATCTTGCCGCCCCGACCAATATCGGAACCAGCGGCCGCTTCAGGCCGCTCGGGGCATCGAAATTTTGATTTCCGCGCCGTTGAGCCACCAGGCACGGCTGGCGAGCTTCTCGACGCTATGCGCCGGCCAGAGCGGCGTGCCGTTCTGCGAAATCTGTCGCGTAAGGTCGAGTACGCACTCAATGTCGGTCCGGTTGAAGCCATGTGCGGCGAGCAGCGCGGTCGCGGCCTCGCGATCGAGGTAGGTATTCATCTCCGGTGCTCCTTCGAACTCGGTGGGAAGCTTTCGGGACTTGGGCGCCCTGCGCCGCCGACCCTAGCGATGGTGTTGTTATCGCTTGCAAATCTGGCTGTTTTAGGGCGATAAGAATAAAGTTTCGCGACATTCTCCGTTGGTACGGGGATTATGGTTCAGGGGCATCAATTGGCAGCCGCGCGCATCTACAAACCGGCCAAGACGGCTATGCAGTCCGGCCGGGCCAAGACAAAAAAATGGGTGCTCGATTTTGAGCCGGCCAGCGCGCGCAAGATCGAGCCGCTGATGGGCTGGACGAGTTCCGGCGACATGAATTCGCAGGTCACGCTTCGCTTCGACAGCAAGGAAGAGGCGATCGCCTATGCGGAGAGACTTGGGCTCGACTACCGGGTCTCCGAACCCAGATCGCCGCGTCGTTCGATCAAGGCCTATTCCGACAATTTCAAATATGGCCGTCAGGAACTCTGGACTCACTAGGCCTGCCCGGCACCTCGATCCCGTAGCTCAACCGGATAGAGCAACAGATTTCTAATCTGTCGGTTGCAGGTTCGAGTCCTGCCGGGATCGCCAGCGGGCTTTGCCGCATTGAGGCTTGTCGATGAAGGTTGTCTTCGATCCGGCGCAAAAGCGCCACTATCCCCGGCACTTTCTCGTCAATGGTGTTGTTGAGTCCAATCCGGAAGTTCCCGAACGGGCGGATCGGCTGCTGGCCGCCGCCCTCCAGGCAGGTCTGGAACATGTCGTGCCGACGGATCACGGTCTCGGCCCGATCTCGGCGGTTCATACGCCCGAATACGTGACCTTTCTTTCAACCATTCATGAACGCTGGCTGCGGATCGAGGGTGGCTCCGTGGAAGTGGTGCCTGGCATCCACCCCGATCGGCGTGACGGCGCCTATCCGCTCTCGGCTGTGGCGCAAGCCGGCTACCACATGGCGGACGGCGCCTGCCCGATCGCGGCGGGAAGCTGGGAGGCGATCAAGCGCAGCGCGGATGCGGCGGCGGAGGCCGCAGGCATGGTTTGCGACGGTGCGTCATGGGTCTATGCGCTGAGCCGCCCGCCGGGACATCACGCCTTTGCTGATATGGCCGGCGGCTTCTGCTACGTCAACAATTCGGGTGTGGCGGCACAGATGCTTCGCGGCCGCTACGACCGCGTGGCGATCCTCGATGTCGACGTCCATCACGGCAACGGCACGCAGGGGATGTTCTACCGCCGGTCCGACATTCTGACGGTGTCAATCCATGCTGATCCCGTCCGCTTCTATCCATTCTTCTGGGGGCATGCCGACGAGCGCGGCACCGGGGCCGGCCTTGGATACAACTACAATTTGCCGTTGCCGCGCGATACAGGCGACGACGCCTATATGCCAGCACTGTCGGCTGCACTACGTCGTATCGAGGCGTTCGCACCGGGAGCCCTTGTGGTGGCGTTGGGGCTGGACGCCTACAAGGACGACCCGCAAGGCGGATTTTCGATTACGACCGCGGGCTTCGGGCGGGTCGGCGAAATGATCGGCAGGCTCGGCCTGCCGACCGTTCTGGTGCAGGAAGGCGGTTATCTCTGCGATGGTCTCGGCCCCAATCTGACAAGTTTTCTCAAGAGTTTCGGGGCTTCCCACAAGCCTTGAGCGGCCTCCGGCTTGCCGGGACGGGGTTTGTGACCAACCTTTAACTTGAGTGTTTGGAACCGCTCCGGATCATGGTTTCCGGGAAATACGGGCAAAAGGGGTAAAAGCCCCGCCTGATGCTCGAAAGGGAGAGATAAATGCGCCGACAGACCTTTAGCATGGCCGCAGTAGCGAATGACGGACAGCGGGTGTTCTTCGCTGCTTTCGCCTTTCTGGTTCTGCTCGCTGTACTGACGTTTGCAGCGGGAGCGAGCGCCGACGAGCCGATGGCCGATCCGACAAAGCCGGATCCCTCGATCGAGGGTCAACCGAACGAGGCGTCCGGACAAGATCTCTATACGCGCGGCTTCTACCCGGAGGCGCTGGCCGAATGGATAAGGGCCGTCGAGATCAACAAGGATCCCGGTGCGGCGTTCCGCCTCGGCGAAGAACATTTCGATGCGAAGGTCGTCGAGCGCGACGTGGAAACGGCGATCAAGTATTACTTCATCGGCGCGCATGGCGGCGACAAACGCGCGCAAATGGACCTCGGCTCGATGTACGACAAGGGCTGGGGCGTGCCGCAGGACCTGAAAGAAGCTGCCCGGTGGTTCGAAGCGGCTGCGCGGCAGGGACTTGAAAGTTCTCAATACAACATCGCCACCATGTATGAGGACGGTGTCGGCGTCGAAGCAGACAAGGTCAAGGCGTATATGTACTACCAGTTGGCGATCGAAGGCGGCTTTCCGCGCTTCGCAACGGATGCGATCGAACGGCTGTCGGAATCCATGACGCCGGCCGAGATCAAGCAGGCGTCCATGATGGCCCGCGACTTCAAGCCGTTGACGCGCGAAGAGAGCGCTGCGGAAGCCGCGGAAGCGGGCGCCAACTGACAACACAAGGTATCCGAAGAAAGCGAAGCTCCGGGGCCGGTCTCCGGGGCTTGTTACTTTTGGCGGAGCGGTCGAGACGCTATCATCCGTACTGTTGAAATGGAGATTTGCGATGACGGATGTGTGGTCGAACTGGTCGGGTTGGGTAAGGGCGTGGCCGCAGCGCGTGGCCGCGCCCGCGACCGAAGAGGAAGTGGCCTCGATCGTTCGCGATGCACCGGCTCCCGTTCGCACTGCGGGGCGGGGGCATTCGTTCACGCCGCTGGTCGAAAGCGATGGAACGATTCTGACGTTGTTTGGCCTGTCCGGCGTTGTCGGCCACGACCCGACCGAGATGACGGCGCGGATCAAGGCGGGCACGACAATTCGTGATCTCGGACCCGCGCTCTTCGAACGCGGGCTTGGGCTCCTCAATCAGGGCGACATCGACCGGCAGACGTTGGCTGGCGCCGTCGGAACCGGTACACATGGCACTGGCGGGGGGCTGGGCTCTCTTTCCGCCGGCGTCAAGGCGTTCCGGCTTGCGACAGCCAGCGGCGAGATACTTTCGTGCAGCCGCACCGAGAATTCCGATATTTTCGATGCGGGGCGCGTCAGCTTCGGCAGCCTCGGTGTCATGACCGAAATCACGATGCAATGCGCGAAGGCATATGTGCTGGAGGAAACCGGCGGACGAATGCCGATTGCCGAAGCGCTCGACAAAGCCGAGGCGTTGCGGGATGAAGCGCGGCATTTCGAGTTTTTCTGGTTTCCATTCGCCGATCAGGCACTCGTCAAATTTCTCAAAGAGACCGGCAAGGAAGCACGTCCGCGGCGGCGGCGACCGGACGGCGAAATGTCGCGTGACGACAAGATCATGCGGCTGGCTTGCGAGGTTTCGAAGACGCTGCCATTTATGCGCGGTCCCCTGCAGAAGCTTCTGACTTCGGCGAGCGGGTCGCGCTATTCGAGCGGGTCGATTAACGGTGTCGAAGGACAGGCGACCAAGGTGCGCTGGTCGCATGATGCGTTTCCGAGCGACCGCAATGTGCGCTTCAATGAAATGGAGTATGCAGTGCCGGCCGAAAAGGGTCCCGACTGCATTCGCGAGGTCGGGGAGCATATGCGCAAATGCGGAACCAACTTCCTTTTTCCGCTCGAGTTTCGTTACGTCGCGGCCGACGATGCCTGGTTGTCGCCTTTCTACCGCCGAGACAGCGTGACCATTTCTGTCCATCAGTATCATCGCCAGCCCTACAAGGAGCTGTTTGCCGGCGTTGAGGATATTTTTCGCCGCTATGACGGGCGGCCACACTGGGGCAAGCTGCACACGCGCGGCGCAAAGGACTTCGAAGCGCTTTATCCGAAGTGGGATGCTTTCCGGGAGGTGCGGCGGCAGCTCGATCCGGCGGGAAAGTTTCTCAACGCGCATCTGAAGCAGATATTCGGTGAGGCGTGAGCGTCAATCCGGCTCGACGATGGCGACCGCCTGACCTTCCTCCACCATATCTTCCTCGGCGACGAGTATTTCGATCAGTGTGCAATCGGCTGGTGCCGCCACGGGAATTTCCATCTTCATCGATTCGAGGATCAGGATTGCGTCGTCCTCCGCCAGCCGGTCGCCCGCCTTGGTCTCGATCTTCCAGACCTTGCCGGCGATTTCGCTTTTGACTTCGATGCTGGTCACGTTGCGTTTTCCATTATTCGTTGCAGGCGCGAAGGCGCTCGAAGCCCGCGTCCAGATCGGCGATAAGATCGTCCGGGTCTTCAAGTCCGGCATGAAGGCGTAGCATCGGGCCTTGCGCGTCCCATCGGGTGGCCGTGCGGATTTTCACCGGGTCTTGCGGGATGATCAGGCTTTCGAAGCCACCCCATGAATAGCCCATGCCGAAAAGCTCGAGGCCGTCAAGCATGGCGGCGAGTGCGGCTTCTGATGCAAGCTTGAGTTCGATGCTGAAAAGCCCGCTCGCGCCGGTGAAGTCGCGCTTCCAGAGCGCATGGCCGGGATGGCTCGGCAAGGCTGGATGAATGACGCGGGCGACTTCCGGCCGCTTTTCCAGCCAGCGTGCAAGCTTCAATCCCGTTTCCATATGGCGCGCGAGACGGACGGACAATGTGCGGATGCCGCGCAATACGAGATAGACATCATCCGGCCCGGCGCAGAGCCCGTTCGCGCCGTGGCTGGCAACTGTCTCGCGCCAGGCAGCTTCCGTCGTCGTGATAGCACCCATCATCGCGTCGGAATGACCGCAAAGATATTTGGTCACGGCCTGGATCGAAATGTCGACGCCGTGCTCGAAGGGTTTGAAATAAAGGGGCGAGGCCCAGGTGTTGTCGAGCATGACGATCGCCCCGGCCTTGTGTGCGGCTTCGGCGATGGCCGGAATGTCCTGTACTTCGAAGGTCACCGAACCGGGGCTCTCGGCGAAGACGACGGCGGTATTCGGTTTGACGAGCGCCGAGATGCCACGTCCCAGGCATGGATCGTAATATTCGACCTCGACCCCGTAGCGCTTGAGAACGCGTTCGCAGAAATGCCGCGACGGTTCGTAGACGCTGTCCGTCATCAGCAGGTGGTCGCCGGCCTTGAGATGCGCGAGAAGCGCGGCGGTCACGGCGGAGAGGCCCGACGGGGTCAGCAGTGTGCGATAACCGCCCTCGAGTTCGGCGATGGCTTCCTGCAGAGCAGCGGTTGTCGGCGTGCCCCGCCGGCCATAGGTGAAGGGCTGCTTGCGTGTTCGGACGGCATCGAGGGTTGGATAGAGAATGGTCGATGCGTGATAGACGGGCGGATTGAGGATACCGAAATTGGCCTCCGGGTCGCGGCCGGCGGTGACGATCAGCGTGTCCTGCTTCTTCTTCATCCGGTTTCGTCCGTCAAATGGCATCGGCCGATCATGCCCGCGGCCGTTCGCGCCGTTCAAGGCCAAAACGTCTTTTGGCAAAAAGGAGGCAGGGTGGGGTGGACTACAGGGTTTGCGTGCGGGCCGCCGGCGGTTAATCTCAACGAATCCAGCATAGCATTTTCATTGGACGAGCCGACAAAGGACGCTGAATGAGAAATCCCGTGGCCGCCCTTCTTCTGGGCATCCTGATCGGCGTGGCCGGGCTCTATTTCGTGCTGCCTTACGATGCGGCAGCCGTGCTGGCCGGACGGGGGACGGCGCCAGCGACCGCTGTGGAGACCGAACAGGGCACTGAGCGGGCCGGAGCCGGCGAGACGTTGCGGCGCGTCAGGCAGCGCGGTTTCCTGCATTGCGGCGTCAGTCAGGGGCTTGCCGGCTTTTCCAACCCCGACGAGCGCGGCCGGTGGTCCGGCATCGATGTCGATTATTGCCGGGCGATTGCGGCGGCGATTTTCGGCGACGGCGAGAAAGTCCGCTTCCGGCCGCTTTCGGCCAAGGACCGCTTCACGGCGCTGCAATCGGGCGAGGTCGATATTCTTTCGCGCAATACCACCTGGACGATGTCGCGCGACACGCAGCTCGGCTTCGATTTCGCCGGCGTCACCTATTATGACGGGCAGGCATTCATGGTGCGAAAGAGTTCCGGCATCACGAAGGCCGAACAGCTCGCCGGCGCAACGATCTGCACACAGACCGGCACGACGACCGAGCTCAACCTCGCCGACTATTTCCGTGGCCGCGGGCTCGACTACCGGGTGCTCTCCTTCGAGAAGAATGATGAAGCGATCAGCGCCTACGATCAGGGCCGGTGCGACGGCTATACGACGGATGCCTCGGGCCTCTATGCCGAAAGGCTGAAAATGCAGCGTCCGCAGGACAATATCGTTCTCCCCGAGATCATATCCAAGGAACCCCTCGGGCCCGTTGTGCGGCAGGGCGACCCGCAATGGGCCGACATTGCGCGCTGGACGCTTTCGGCGCTGCTGAACGCCGAGGAACTTGGCATCACTTCGGAGAACATCGAGGAGATGCGTGAGAGCGAGAATCCGCTTGTTCGCCGTCTGCTGGGCGCGGAAGGCTCGTATGGCGCATCGGTCGGCCTCGGACCCGACTGGGTGATCGACATTGTGCGCGCCGTCGGCAATTACGGCGAGATTTTCGAGCGCAATGTCGGTGTCGATACGCCACTCGGCATCGAACGCGGATTGAACGCATTGTGGACCGACGGGGGCGTGATGTATGCGCCGCCGATCCGCTGACGGATCGTATGCGAGGGGGCCGGGGGCAAGGAATGCAGAAACCCGTCAAGCGCGGATCGGGCATGGGGATCAGTTGGTACAATCCCCGTGTCCGTTCGATTGTCTACCAGGCGGGCGTATTGGCGGCCGTCATCGCCATCGTCTGGTTTTTCACGGCGACAGCGCAGGAAAATCTCGAACGTCTCAACATTTCCACCGGTTTCGGTTTTCTCGACACGACGGCCGGGTTCGGCATCATCCAGACCCTGATCCCTTACACCGAGCAATCGAGCTATGGCCGCGCGTTTCTCGTCGGGCTGCTCAATACGCTCTCGGTCGCGGTCATCGGCATCGTGCTTTCGACGATGCTCGGCTTTGTCATCGGCGTGGCGCGGCTGTCGCCCAACTGGCTGCTTGCGAAGATCGCGGCGGCCTATGTGGAGGTGATGCGGAACATTCCGCTGCTGCTGCAACTGTTCTTCTGGTACTTCGCGGTGCTGCGGCCGCTGCCCGGCCCGGCCGAAAGCATTGAGGCGTTGCCGGGCGTTTTCCTCAGCAATCGTGGATTGATCGTTCCCGATCCGGTTTTCGATGCAGGCGCCGGCCTGTTCTTCGGCGCGCTCGCGGCGGCGATCGTGGCCGGCTTTGTGCTGGTCCGGTGGGCGCGGGCGCGGCAGCGCGCCACGGGTCGGTTGTTTCCGGCCTTGCGCGTCGCGGCGGCGCTGATTGTCGTCCTGCCGCTTCTCGCATGGGCTATCGGCGGAGCGCCCTTCCATCTGGAATATGCGACGCGCGATGCGTTCGATTTTAACGGCGGTGTGCGGTTGCTGCCGGAATTCGTGGCGCTGGTGCTGGGGCTGACGCTCTATACGGCGGCTTTCATCGGCGAGATCGTCCGCGCGGGCATCCAGTCGGTCGACCGGGGGCAGGGCGAGGCGGCTGCGGCGCTCGGCCTCCGAAACAGCACGACGCTGCGGCTTGTCGTGGTGCCGCAGGCATTGCGGCTCATCGTACCGCCGTTAACGAGCCAGATACTCAATCTCACGAAGAACTCTTCGCTGGCGGTCGCCATCGCCTATCCCGATCTCGTGGCGGTATTTGCCGGCACGGTGCTCAACCAGACCGGACAGGCCATCGAAGTCATCGCCATCACCATGGCGGTCTATCTGACGCTCAGTCTCGCGACGTCGCTGGCGATGAACTGGTACAATGCGCGCATCGCGCTCAGGGAGAGATAGACCATGAGCACGATCGACATGATGGGGCCACCGCGAAAATCCGGAAGCGTTCTCGGCTGGATGCGGCGCAATCTCTTTTCGAGCATCGGCAACACGGTGCTGACGCTGGTTGCCGCCTATCTGCTGTGGCTCACCGTGCCGCCGCTGCTCAACTTCGCGATTTTCGACGCCGTGTGGACGGGCGAAACGCGCGAGGCCTGTCTCGGCGAGGGCAAGGGCGCCTGCTGGCCGCTGGTCTGGGCAAATTTCGGCCAGTTCATCTATGGGCGCTATCCGGAATCGGAAATCTGGCGGGTCAATATCGTATTCGCGCTCGGCTTCATCGCGCTGGTGCCGATGCTCATTCCGTCTGCCCCGGCCAAACGCTTCAACGTGATCTTTCTGCTGGTCGTCTATCCGCTGATCGCGCTGGTTCTGCTTGCGGGTGACCGGCCGGGACTGCCGCCGGTGCCGACCAGCGAATGGGGCGGGCTGCTGGTCACGCTGGTCGTCGCCGTCACGGGTATCGTCGTTTCGCTGCCGCTCGGTATCGTTCTAGCGCTCGGGCGGCGCTCGTCGATGCCAGCGATCCGCATGTTGTCGATCATTTTCATCGAGTTCTGGCGCGGCGTTCCGCTGGTCACGGTACTGTTCATGGCGAGCGTCATGTTGCCGCTGTTCCTGCCGGAAGGTCTCAGCCCCGACAATCTCTTGCGCTGCCTCGTCGGCGTCGCTCTTTTCTCGTCGGCCTATATGGCGGAGGTGGTGCGCGGCGGGTTGCAGGCCATACCGGCGGGGCAATATGAGGCGGCGCGGGCCGCCGGCCTCAGCTATTGGCAGACGATGGGGCTTGTTGTGCTGCCGCAGGCGCTGCGCCATGTCATTCCCGGTATCGTCAATACCTTTATTGGCCTCTTCAAGGACACGACGCTGGTCTTGATCGTCGGCATCTTCGATCTTTTGGGACAGGTCAGGGCGCAGCTTTCCGACCCGTCATGGACCGTGCCGCAAGGCGCGCTGACGGGCTATCTCTTTGCCGGGATCGTTTTCTGGATTTTCTGTTTCGGCATGTCGCAATATTCAAGTTTCATGGAGCGCCGGCTCAATGCCGGGCGCGGCCGCTAGGAGGGCAGGATGGCGGCGGATACCGCAAAAGCGATGCGCGTCTCGGACAAGGCGATGATCGAGATGTCGGGCGTGCACAAATGGTTCGGCGATTTTCATGTGCTGAAGAATATTGACCTCACGATCAAGGAAGGAGAACGGATCGTCATCGCCGGACCTTCGGGCTCGGGCAAGTCGACGCTGATCCGCTGCATCAATCATCTCGAAACGCATGACGCGGGGAAAATCGTCATCGACGGCATCGAGCTGACCGAAGACCTGAAACGCATTGATGAAGTCAGACGCGAAGTCGGCATGGTGTTCCAGCAGTTCAATCTCTTTCCGCATATGACGGTGCTCGAAAACTGCACGCTGGCGCCGCTCTGGGTGCGCAAGATGCCCGAGGCCGAAGCGCGGGACCTCGCGATGAAATTTCTGGAGCGCGTGCGCATTCCCGAGCAGGCCGACAAATATCCCGGTCAGCTGTCGGGCGGCCAGCAGCAGCGCGTGGCGATCGCGCGGGCGCTCTGCATGAACCCGAAGATCATGCTGTTCGACGAACCGACCTCGGCGCTCGACCCGGAAATGATCAAGGAAGTGCTCGACGTGATGGTGGAGCTGGCGCGCGAGGGCATGACGATGCTTTGCGTGACGCATGAAATGGGTTTCGCGCGCGAGGTCGCCAACCGCGTCGTCTTCATGGATGAGGGCGAGATCATCGAGCAGGCCCCGCCGGAAGAATTTTTCAGCGCTCCGAAGAACGAGCGGACCAAGTCTTTCCTTGCGCAGATACTGGCGCATTAAAACGCGACAGTGTCAGTCCATCTCCTCCAGCTCCGCTTCCTCCTGCGCGTAGGGCGTGAAGCCGTGACGCTGGTAGAGGGGGAGGGCGCGGGGGTGATCCAGCGTGCAGGTCTGAACGATCAGGCGTTTCGGGCTGCGGGCCCAGGCAAGCGCAATGGCCTCGCATAGCAGGAAGCGCCCGAAGCCTTTGCCGACATGCTCGGGCATCACGCCGAGAAACGAAAGTTCTGCACGCTCGGGATTGCGGAAATCGAGTTCGAAAAATCCGGCCGGGACGCCGCCGCAATAGAGAATATAAATCTCGACTTCGTCGTGCTGGACGATGGCGGCAAGCACTTCGTCCGACAGCCGCTTGCGGTTGACCCAGACATAGTGGCTACCGATCTCGTGATAGAGATAGCGGTAGAAATGGACCGGCGGCTTTTCGGCGCGCATCAGCGCGTATTTGCCGGGCGGACGCGGTGCCGGCGGCAGGCGCGGCTCGGCCAGCATTTCAAGATGCGTGACGATGGTCTTGTGCTTCTTTCCCATGCGCTCCTGGCCCGGCTTGTTCCGGTTCAGGCTTCGACGGGCATCTCCGTGACGGCGCCCCATTCGGCCCAGGAACCATCATAGACGGGGACTTGCGGCTTGCCGAGTACGGCGAGGGCGAGCGCAAGGATGGAGGCGGTGACGCCGGAGCCGCAGGTCGTCACCACGGGCGCGGCGAGGTCGAGGCCGGCGCGCTGGAACAGGGCGCGTAGCTCGTCGGGCTTTCTGAGCGTGCCGTCGGCGGCGATGAGTTCCGAGGCCGGCAGGTTGAGGCTACCCGGAATGTGCCCGCCGCGCAGGCCGGGGCGCGGTTCGGGTTCGGTGCCGTTGAAGCGGCCGGCGCTGCGGGCGTCGAGCACCTGCTCGGCGCGCGTGTCGAGATTGGCCATCATGTGGGCGAGATCGCGGATCAGGCCGGTGTCGCGCCGCGCGGTGAAGTGGCGGGCGCTGTGGCGGGGTTTCATGTCGTCGAGCGGGCGGTCTTCGGCTTTCCACTTCCGCAGGCCGCCATCCAGCACCGCAACATCGTCGTGGCCCATGACGCGGAACATCCACCAGACGCGGGCGGCGCTGAAGAGCCCCGCGCCGTCATAGACGACGATGCGGGTGCCGTCGCCGAGGCCCAGCGCGCGGACACGGGAGGAGAATTTCTCCGGGGCGGGCAGCATGTGGGGATAAGGGCTTTCCTGGTCGCAAATCTCATCGATGTCGAAGAAGACCGCGCCGGGGATATGCGTGCGTTCGTATTCGGCGCGCGGGTCGCGCTGCGCTTGCGGCAGGTACCATGAAGCATCGACAACCCGCACATCGGGCGCGTCGAGATGCGCGGCGAGCCAGTCGGTCGTCACGAGCGTTGAAACGGGGGCGGGCATTTTCGAAATCCTCGCGGTTGAGGCTCAGAGCCAGTCCGGCGCGGGCAATCCCTTTTCCTTCAGGAAGGCCGGGTTGAACATCTTGCTCTGATAGCGCGTACCGTAATCGCAAAGGACCGTGACGATTGTATGACCGGGGCCCATCTCCCGTGCGAGGCGGATGGCGCCGGCAACGTTGATGCCGCTTGAGCCGCCGAGGCAGAGCCCTTCCTCTTTCAGCAGGTTGAAGGCGATCGGCAAGGCTTCTTCGTCCGGAACCTGAAAGGCGTCGTCGATGGGCGCGTCCACGAGGTTGGCCGTGATGCGGCCCTGGCCGATGCCTTCGGTGATCGAGGTGCCTTCGGCTTTCAACTCGCCATGCTTGTAGAAATTATAGAGCGCGGCACCCATCGGGTCGGCAATGCCGATGCGGATGTTGCGGTTCCTCTCCTTCAGTGCCATGCCGACGCCGGCCAGCGTGCCGCCGGTACCGACGGCGCAAATGAAGCCGTCGACCTTGCCGTCGGTCTGCTTCCAGATTTCGGGACCGGTCGTTTCGATATGGGCGAGGCGGTTCGCCACATTGTCGAACTGGTTTGCCCAAATGGCGCCGCTCGGCTCCTTTGCCGCCAGCTCTTCGGCGAGACGGCCGGAATACTTCACGTAGTTGTTGGGGTCCTTGTACGGAACCGCCGGCACCTCGATCAGCTTGGCGCCGCAGAGCCGCAGCATGTCCTTCTTTTCCTGCGACTGCGTGTCGGGAATGACGATGACGCTTCGAAAGCCGAGTGCGTTGCCGACAAGGGCGAGGCCGATGCCGGTATTGCCGGCCGTGCCCTCGACGATGACGCCGCCGGGCTTCAGCGTGCCGCGCTTCACCGCGTCCTGAATGATGTAGAGCGCTGCGCGGTCCTTGACCGACTGGCCGGGATTGAGGAACTCCGCCTTGCCGAGTATCTCGCAGCCGGTTTCTTCCGAAGCGCGCCGCAGGCGCAGCAGAGGCGTGTTGCCGATCGAATCGACCAGTCCGTTTTTAATATCCATGAGATCCGGGGGCTTTGCTGTGTCGGTGGCGGGGGAATTGGAACATACGGACGGCGCCCCCGTCGTTCAAGGCGAAACAGGCGGTTTTCAGGTTCATGCCATTTGAGATTTGTTCAGTATAAGCCATTGAATCATAAGGGTTGTTTTTGCATCGACAATGCGCCCGTCGCCGGTGGCGGCATAGGCCTCGGCGAGCGGCACGACGACGGCGCGAATATCCTCGTGTTCATGGGCGAGCCCGTGAATGCCGCCGACGCCGGCAAGATCGGTCGATGCGGCATAGAGATGGGTTCGTTCGCCGTATCCGCCGGGCGACGACCAGACGGTTGAAATCGGATGCGGTGTCCCGATCTCGCAGCCGGCCTCTTCCTTTGCCTCGCGCGCGGCGACCTCGGCCGGCGTCTCGCCCTCATCGACAATGCCGGCAACCGCCTCGAAGAGCCATGTCGCCTCGCCCCAGACAAGCCCGCAGGCGCGGAACTGTTCGATCAGCAGCACCGCATCGAGCCCAGGATCGTAGGGCAGCACCATCGCGACCTCGCCGATGGTGTACATGTCGCGCGTCACCTCGTCGGACCAGCCGCCGTCGAAGCGGCGGTGGCGGAAGACGAGGCGCTCGAGTTTCCCCCAGCCGCGGCCGATGATTTCGCGCGAACGGAAGTCGACGTCGGCGAGGCTGCGCGGCGTCGGAACGAGGCGTTTGTCCATGAGAGACTCCAGACTGGCGGGAGGCACAGTCTAGGTCAGGGGCGTGCGAGGGTCACCTGCGTCACGTCGATATTGCCCGCGCGGAAGCCTGCTTCGCAGTAGGCGAGATAGTATTCCCACATGCGGCGGAAGCGCTCGTCGAAGCCCTGGCGCTGAATGTCGGGCCAGGCGGCGCGAAAGCGTTCGCGCCACTGGCGCAGCGTTTCGGCGTAGTCGAGGCCGAATTCCAGATTTCCGGCCCAGGTCAGGCCGGCGCGTTGCACCTGCTGTTTCAGGATCGAGGGCGAGGGCAGCATGCCGCCGGGAAAGATGTAGCGCTGGATGAAGTCGGCGCGCTTGCGATACGCGGCGAAGGAGCGGTCGGCGATGGTGATGATCTGCAAACCGGCCTTGCCGCCGGGCTTCAGACAATCGCGAACCTTGTCGAAATAGGCCGGCCAGTATTCCTCGCCCACCGCCTCGAACATTTCGATGGAGGCGACACGGTCGAATTTCTCGTCCACGTCCCGGTAGTCCTGGTAGCGGATGTCGACCTTGTGAGAGAGCTGCTTCTTTTCCATCCGTTCGCGGGCGAAAGTGAGCTGTTCCTTGCTGATGGTGATGCCCGTCACGCGGCAGCCGATTTCGCCTGCCGCATATTCGGCGAAGCCGCCCCAGCCGCTGCCGATTTCGAGCAGGTGATGCTCGGGCCGGAGGCCGATACTTTCTGCCAGCGAGCGATATTTGTTGATCTGTGCCGACGACAAGTCCTGTTCCTTGTGTGCGAAGCGCGCCGAGGAATAGGTCATGGTCGGATCAAGCCAGCGGCGGTAGAAGCTGTTGCCGAGATCGTAGTGATACTCGATGTTGCGCTTCGAGCCGCTTTTCGAATTACGGCGCAGTATGTGCCCCAGCCGCGCGACGAAGCGGAAGACCGGATTGCCGGTCAGCTTCTCCTGCAAGGCATCGGCGTTGCCGAGAAAGAACTCCAGAAAAGCCGTCACGTTGGGGCTGTCCCACATGCCGTCGAGAAAGGCCTCGGCGGCGCCAAGGTCGCCGCTGGCAAAGAAGCGCCGGGCGAGGCCGAAATCGCGAATGACCATCACGGCGTCACTACCGGGTTCGGCGCCCTTGAAGCGCAGGCGGCGTCCGTCCGGCAAGACGACCGTCAGCGAGCCGCGCCTGACGCGCAGCAGCAGGCGGAAGGCAAGGCGGACCAGCCGGGGAATACCATCCAGCGACGCGAGATTTTCGGCCGTGACGTCGACCGGAGCCGGATGCGTTGCCGGATCCACGAGCTTGTCGTGAGTGCCGCCATCGGCGGCAATTGGCACGTCCTGCATCGCTGCGAGACCTCCTCCTCAATTCGACCGTCAAAAAGAGTATAGGCCAATAGCTGTGCAGGCCCAACGCTTCCCGGTCTGGATGACTACGGGGCCTCTGGCGGCACGGTTCAGTCGGGAAGGGCGCTTTTCGGCGGTGCCGCAAATAAAAAAGGCCGCCGGGCGAAGTGCTCGCGGCCTTTCCATTGCGTGACGCCGAAAGTGTGCGTGGCGTCGAAAGTGGCTCCCCGGGCCGGATTCGAACCAGCGACCAACCGGTTAACAGCCGGTTGCTCTACCACTGAGCTACCGGGGAGCAGACCGGCGATGCGCCGCATGGCGACCGCCGATGAAGGCTGCGTATAGCAAAGACATTTGCCCCATGCCAGCCAAATGTCTTGTTCCCGCCACCTTTTCCCCTTATCTGCCGTGGCGGCGGGCCGCTCGTGAGGGGGCCTACACAAACCTCGCGTGGAGAGCAATCTGTCATGGCGGCCGTACGCCTGGGCAAGCGGAGATTCAACGTTCCCGGAACGCCGGTTGTCCGGATTGTGATCGGTGTTCTGCTGATCATCTTCGGAATTTTGGGCTTCCTGCCGTTCTTTGGCTTCTGGATGCTGCCGCTCGGTGTCGTTGTGCTGTCGGTCGACCTGCACCCGGTTCGCCGGTTCCGGCGCCGCTTCGAAGTCTGGTGGGGCCGCCGCAGGGAGCGCAAACGCGCCGAAAGACGTGCAGGGCGACAGAGGCAACCGCCGCCCTCAGTCGATCCCCAGTGAACGAATCGGCCGGGCGAGTGCGAAGGGCAACCCGCTCAGCAACGCTTCCAGCATGCGCCGGTCCTGATATTCCCCGTTGAGCGAGAGGCGCGGCAGGCGGCATGACCGTCCGGCGTGTTCGGGTTTGACAAGCCCCTTGCGCGTCGTCGTGGCCGAACGGAAACCGAGCGCTTCGGCGCGCGCGAAGTCGGCGTCGCCCGCCGACGAGGGATCGCCGTAGGGATAAGAGAAATGACGCGGGCGATAGCCGAGTTCGGCTTCGATGCGCGTCATGCCCTGCTCGATGTCGGTGCGTGCTCGCGCATCCGGCAGGCCGGCTTGCGCAAAATGCTCGGCCGTATGCGCCTCGATGCTTGCCAGCGGATGCGCGGCAAGCGTCCGCACCTCATCCCAGCTCATCGCCAGTTCGCGCGTCAGCGCTTGCAGATCGAGCCCGTGTTCGGCGGCGAGGCGCCGCACTTCGGCGCGCAGCAGGTCTTCGGGCAAGCCGCGCAATGCCCAGTATATCCTGTTCCACGCGGCGTATTTCTCGATACCGTCGCGCGTGAACATCGCGATCTCGCCATCCGGCAACATCACGCGCACCGCAATGGACGACGCGATGATGCGCTCGAGCGCAACCCACCATATCTCCGCCGTGCCGTCCGGCAGACCGGTCGTCAGATAGACCGTGAACGGAACATCGTGACGTTCGAAAACGGGCAGGGCGTCGGTCAGGTTATCGCGATAGCCGTCGTCGAGCGTGAAGACCGCGAAGCGCTCCGAACGGTCGCCCTCGATCAGCCGCGTCACCGCTTCGTCGAGGCTGAGGCAGGCATAGCCGAGTTCGCGAACGAGGCCGATCGTTTCTTCGAGGAAGCCGGGGGTAATCTCGAGCAGGCGGTTGGGGGTGAAGTCGGTGTCGTCCGGTTCGCGCACGCGATGCAGCATGAAAATGACGCCGATCCCGGCAAGTGCAGTCGGCGCCAGCCGTGCCGCACCGCTGGCGTGGAGCGCCAGCAGCGCCCGGCCCATGGCGGTCGGCTTCCTATATGTCTGGGTTTGCACGCACGTCATTCCTGAAATCTGCGGGGCCCCGCAGTCTGCATTCTGCCGCGGAAAGGTTAACGCGATTCCACTTTGCACGGGCTTTGCAGCGGCAAGGGCAGAGCGGGAATGAGCGTCCGAAATCGAGAAAAAACGACGCCGTCCGCCGAACGACAAGTGACAAACCAGCGTGGCGAGGCCCCCCGATGACGCCGCTGACAAGAACGAATGCCGACATGCGTACCCCTCCGGCCCTTCCGAAGGGAAAATCGCAGGATTCTGCGCGAATTTTGATCGGTCCCTGGAGCGAGAGTCCTGGTGCTGGTCCGGATGTGCTGCTTTCGGTCCATGAAGAAATCGAGCCGTTGAAGGCCGTTTGGCAGGAACTGGAACGCAGCGGCGACTGCACGCCTTTCCAGACCTATGCGTGGCTCACGGCCTGGCAGCGTCATATAGGGACAAAGCAGGGCGTTCGGCCGGCGATTGTCGTTGGATGGGACAGTGCAGGCGGCGCGTTGTTCATCCTGCCGCTGGCGATCGAGCCGACATGGCTGTGCCCCCGCCTCGTCTGGCTTGGCGGCGACCTTTGCGACTATCAGGCGCCGCTTCTGTCGAAGGATTTTTCGCGCCGGATCGGTGCCGCCGGCTTCCCGGCGCTCTGGACTCAGGTTCGCGGCCTGCTGCCGTCTCACCACATCGTTTCGCTGGACCGGATGCCGGAGCGCGTTGGCGCACAGGCCAATCCGTTTATGGCGCTGGATGGCAACCGTCTCCACCCCTGTTTCGCGCACAAGACGGTGCTGAAGTCCGATTGGGAGAGCTACTACGGCGAGAAGCGCTCGTCGGCGAGCAAGAAGCGCGACAAGCAGAAGCGCCGCAAGACCGAGGAATTCGGGCCGGTGTCGCTCGTGACGCCGGTGACGGCAGAGGAGCGTCTGAGCGCACTCGACATGTTGATGGCCCAGAAATCGGCAGCCTTCGCTCGCATGGGTGTCGCCAACCTCTTCGACAAGCCGGGTTACCGCGATTTCTACCGCGATCTGGCGACGAATGCCGATGCGGGCGACATGATTCATATTTGTTATCTCGATGTCGGCGGCGCGACTGCCGCGGCAAACTGGGGTATCAGCTTCGGTGGCCGCTATTCCTATGTCCTGGCCAGCTATGACGAAACCGCCGAAACGGCCAAATACGGGCCGGGCGTCATCCAGCTCATGGAACTGATGGCCCATGCCACCGCGACCGGCCATGGTGAGTTCGACTTCACGATCGGCGACGAGGCCTACAAGGAGCAGTGGTGCGAGGTCGAAGTTCCGCTCCACGATCATATGGAGCCCAACAGTCTGATCGGCTGGATCGGGCTCGGACCCGAAATCGCCTATTTCCAGGTTAAACGTTTCATCAAGCAGAGCCCGGTACTTTGGCGTTGGTTTACCCGGTTACGCGCCGCTGCCGGTTCGCTGCGCGCCACCGGAGCCTGAGGGCTTTCGACATGAACGTTAACGCGCTCCCCCGGCCGCTGCGGCGGATCGGCGAGGCTGTTGCCGCGAGGCTCGACGACGGGCATCTCGCCGGCGTTGTGCGCGGCGCTGCGTTCGTGATGGGAATTCGCATAGTCGGTGCCGCCATTGCGCTGCTCAGTCAGGTTTTGCTGGCGCGCTGGATGGGCGCCTATGAATATGGAATTTTCGCTTACGTCTGGGTCTGGGTGATTGTGCTCGGGATCGTGGTGCCGATGGGTTTCGGCACGTCCGTCCTCCGCTTCGTTCCGGAATACCGCGCCAAGGCAAAGTGGCGCCGCATGGCCGGCATGCTGACGGCCTCATTCTATATCGTGCTGGCGCTCGGCCTCGCGACGGCATTTGCCGGTGTCGCGGTCCTTTGGGCGGCGCGCGGACATATCGAAAGCTATTACGTCCTGCCGCTGGTCGTGGCACTGCTTTGCGTGCCGGCCTTCGCGCTGATGGATTGGCAAGAGGGCGCGGCGCGGGCCTTCGGCTGGGTCAATCTCGCCTACATCCCGTCCTATGTCGTGCGGCCGCTTGCCATCGTCGCGTTCGCCGGTGCCATTCTGCTGTTCTCGGGCACGCCGACCGGATTGCAGGTAATGTTCGCGGCGCTTGCGGCCACCGTGCTGACGCTGATCGGGCAACGTATTTTTCTGATGCGCCGTGTCGCGCGAACGGTGCCGAGGGCAAAGCCGGTCTTTCACGTCCGGCACTGGGTTGCCGTTTCGGCGCCGCTGGTGCTGGTCGAAGGATTGTTCCTTGTTCTCATCAACACCGACATCGTGCTGCTCGGTTACTTCGTTCACCCCGACGAGATCGGCGTCTATTTCGCCGTCACGCGCATCGCCAATCTGATGGCATTCATCTGCTTTGCCTTGTCGGCGCTTGCCGTACCCAAATTCGCCGAGCTTCATGCCGCCGGCAAACGCGACGAGTTGCAGACCTTCATGCACGGCGTCATCCAGTGGATATTCTGGCCGACGCTTGCGGCAGGGCTGTTCCTGCTGGCGATCGGCGAGTTCGCGCTCGGCCTTTTCGGCGAAGGCTTTGCTGCCGGTTACCCGGTGCTATGGCTGCTGATGCTGGGCTTCCTCGCGCGCGCCGCCACGGGCCCGATCGAGTATCTGCTCAACATGACCGGCAATCAGAACGCGACCGCCATCGCTTATAGCTGCGCGGCCGTCCTCAATGTCGCGCTCAATCTCGTGCTGGTGCCGCGTTTCGGCCTCGAAGGCGCCGCCGCATCGACTGCCATTTCGATCGTTTTCGCCACCGCCTGGCTTGCCGTCATCGTCCGCCGGCGGCTTGGCATCACCGCTTTCGTATTTGCCGGCTTCCGGCATCGCCTGTTCGCAACCGCCTGAACAAGGTGCAAGGAATTCGTATGACCGATATTCGCAGGTATCCGCTCTTTGCTGGTTTCGGCGATGCGCCGGCTGTACCGCTCTCCGTCGAGACGCTGAGCCATGCGGCACGCTATGCCTATGACAGGCCGCCATCCGCCGACATTGTCGTGCTGGAAAGTGCCGATGCGATGACGCCCTATCTCGACAGTATCGACGATCTGGCGCGTGGCTCTGCCGACACCAATCCGCAGTTCGAGAGCGTGACGCTGGCGGCCTCAATGGAGCATTTGCAGGGCAGGGCGGCTGCGCGCGTCGCGCTGGTCTGGAGTGCGCCGGACAATGGTGGCAAGCGTCAGCTGCTCGGCGTCTTTCCCTACAAGAGCGTTCGAGGGCACTTCGGGATACCGGCGCCGGTCTGGTCGCTTTGGGAGCATATTCACAGCTACACCGCCACGCCGTTGGTCCGCGCCGGCCATGAACGCCATGCGGTGCGGCGTTTTCTCGCCTTCGCCGATCAATCGGGCGCGGCGCTGGTGCGCTTTCCGTTGTTCGAGGCGCTCGGCGCATTCGATGCGGCACTTGACGACGTTTTGCATGGCCGTGCATGGCGCGAGACCGACAGGCATGAGCGCGCCTTCCTGCAATCCGATCTCGACGAAGACGCCTATCTGGCGGCTCATATTCGCAAGAAGAAGCGGAAGGAGTTTACACGGCTGTGGAACCGGCTGGCCGAACAGGGCGATCTGAAGTTCGTCGTGCATGAAGGTGGTAGCGAAGCGGCGGCGTGGGTGCAGCGGTTCCTGAGGCTCGAAGCTGCGGGCTGGAAAGGCAAGCGCGGCACGGCGATGAAGGTTCGTCCGCATGAGCGGGCATGGTTCGAGGCGATTTGTGCGGGCGCGGCGGCGCAGGACAAGCTTGTCCGCACCGAGTTGACGCTCGATGGCACGCCGGTGGCGATGCTGGCAAGTTTCCGCGCCGGCGCCGGCCTCTACACGTTCAAGATCGCGTTCGACGAAACCTACGCCAGGTTTTCGCCGGGAACCTTGCTGATGCTCAAAGGCATCGGTGCGTTCCTGCGCGATGGCCGGACCGAATGGGTCGATTCCTGCGCCATCCCCGGTCATCCGATGGTCGATCACATCTGGGCGCAACGCCGCACGATGCGCAGCGTCACGATTGCAACCCGGCATCGCGCCGGCCCGCTTTTCCTTTCATGGAGTGTTGCCGCGACGCATCTCGCCGAGCGCGCGCGGGAAAGATTGCGCGTTCTCTACGACAGATTTCGCAAGGAGATCGAGAATGACCAGGCTGATTGAGATCGAACCGGGCACGGTTTCTTCTTCGCTGCCGGAGGCGACGTTTCGCCTTCGCCATCATCTGGCCAATCATCCGCTGTTCCAGCTCGACCGGCTGGCGCGTCTTGCGGCTTCGCTGCCCGTCGACCGGATTGAATTCAACGGGCCGGTCGAACCCAACCAGGACCCGAACCTGACGCCGTCCAATGGCATGACGCCGGAAGAAACCGTGCGCCGCATCGAACATGCGAAATCGTGGATGGTGATTAAGAATGCCGAATCCGATCCGGAATACAAGGTGCTGCTCGATGCCTGCCTCGATCAGGCGGCTGAACAGACCGGCGGCTTGATGGGCGGTGCGCTCGACCGGCAGGCCTTCATCTTCGTCACGTCGCCCGGCAATGTGACGCCGTTTCACTCGGATCCGGAGCAGAATTTCCTGCTGCAGATACGCGGGTCCAAACGCATGTCGCTGTTCGATCACCGCGACCGCAAAATTGTCAGCGCCGAGGATTCCGAACTCTTTCCCGGCAAGCACCGCAACCTGCCATACAGCGACGCGCTTGAAGCGAAGGCGACGCATCAGCATATTGAACCCGGCGAGGGCATCTTCGTGCCGATCTTCGATCCGCATTGGGTGCAGAACGGCGACGCGGTGTCGATTTCGTTTTCGATCACCTGGCATACCGCCGAAACGCAGCGATTGGTGCAGCTTTCCTATGTCAATGCGGTGCTGCGCCGTTTTGGCTGGCCGCAACAGGCCGCCGGCACCAACGAGACGTGGGACTGGGTGAAGATCGCGGCCTACCGGGCATTGCGTCCGGTCTATGATGCGGTCAAGAAGCTGGTCGGCGACCGGCGCAGGGCGCTTGCGATTTTCCTCGGCCGCAAGGCGACCGAAGCCGCCGTCTGATACTCATCGCATCGCGAAGCGACGGCGCGGCGCGCGCACCGGATATTCCTCGATCACTGTGTCGGTGTAGCGGCGGTACCGCCTGACGTCGACACGCGTCAGCAGGATGCCGACGCGACGGCTGCTCGCGGCCGACAGCATCTTCAGAACGCGCGCCACGACGTTGCGTCCCGTCGAGGACCAGCGGACGACGAGAACGGTCACGTCTGCGAGTTTGGTCAGGACCTGCGCATCGGCCGCGGCCATGGCGGCGGGCGAATCGATGATGACGTAGTCGTAGGTCTGCTGAAGCGCCGAGAGCACCCACAGCATTTGCGGTGAGGCGAGCGCTGCCGTCGGGTTGGCGAGCGGCGCGCCGGCCTGCAGCACATGCGCCGGGCTTCCGGGTTCCCGACGGAGAACATGCTGGAAGGCGGCTCGGCCGGTCAGCAGTTCCGACAATCCGGGTTGCGGTGCGGCGCCGAGTGCGATGTGAAGCGCGGGCGCGCGCATATCGGCATCGACGACGATCGTGCGGTGTCCGCCGAGCGCGAAGACGCGGGCAAGGCTGGCGGCCGTCGAGGTCTTTCCTTCGCCGGCGACCGACGACGTCACCAGAACAGTGCGGGCACGGCGCTCGCCGATGCGTGCCATCAGCACATTGCCCTGCAATGCGCGGATCGCCTCGGCGTAGAGGCCATGCGGATCGCGTAGCAGGTCCGCGGCCGGCGCGGACGTACCCGCGCGCCGCTCGATTTCCGGTGCCAGTCCGAGAAAGGGCATGCCGGTGGTGCGCTCGATCTGTTCGCCGATCCGGAAGCCGCGCGCGAAAACCTCGATCAGGAACACGACGAGGAAGGCCAGGATCAGCCCGGCGGCGGCGCCCAGCGTCAAGGCCGCGCCGGCGCGCGGCGATGTCGGTTCGGTCGGTTGCTGCGCGCGGGAGACGATGCGTGCGTTCGCGGCCTGCGCGTCGGCATCGGCGCGGGCCTTGGCTTCCTCATAACGGCGCAGGAAGGACTCGAGCAGCCCGCGATTTGTTTCGGCGTCGCGTTGCAGCGCGCGGAGCTTTACCTCATCCTGGTTCACCTGCGCGGTACGGCGCTGGGCGCGGTTGAGATTTTCGCGCAGGGCGGCGACACGTGCATTGGCAACGCGCGCCTCGTTTTCGAGCGCTTCGATGACCTTGTAGACTTCCTTCTCGATCTGCGTTTCGAGATCTTCGAGGTTGGCGAGCGACTCCATCATGCGCGGATGCGTCGGCAGCAGCGTTTCCGACATTTGTGCGATCTGCGCGCGCAGCGCCACTTCCTGCTGCCGCAGGTTCTGGATCAGCGGCGATTGCAGCACTTCGGCGGCCGAGTTGACGGCATTGCCGGAGGCGATGAGATTCCGTGCGTTGGAAAGCTTCGCCTGCGCTGCGGCGCGGTCGGCCTCGGCTACCGAAAGCTGGCTGTTGAGTTCGGTCAGTTGCTGCTGGGGCACCGTCGAGCCGTTGGTCAGGAAGAGACCGGATTCCGTTCGATAGGTTTCGACGGCCGCTTCCGATTCCTGAACCTTGACCCGCAACTCGTCGATCTGCTGGGCGAGCCATCGGGTCGCCTCGTCGTTGATGCCGGTCCTTTGCTCGATCTGCTGAGCGATGTAGAGCTCGGCCAGCCGGTTGGGGATCGCGGCGGCCATGCGCGGGTCGACCGATGTGAACACAAGCGCAATGACGCGCGAGCCTGCCTTCTGATAGACGACGAGCCGGCCCAGCACCTGATCGACGATTTCGTCGATATCGGTGACGGGATCGCGGTCGCTCATGCCGAAGGCAATCGCGATGCGCCCGAAGAATCCGGGACTGCGCAGCGCCGGGTTGAATTCCGGACTGGCGGCAAGCCCCATATCCTCGATCAGCCGCGCGGCCAGCAGCCGCGACGTCATCACCTGTATCTCGCTCTGCACGGTTTCGTTGTCTGGCAGGGGGCCTTGCAGGTCGGTGTCGAATGTCGAGATTTCGCCGGCGCGCGGCGAAAGCATGATGCGTGTTTCGACGGTATAGATCGGTGTTGCGGTCGCCAGCCAGAAGAGCACCAGCGCCATGAAGCCGGCGAACACCAGGACGATGATTTCCTTGCGTGCCCAGATGCCGCGCAGGATGTCCCACGGCGAAATGTCGCCGATCGCGCCGTCGCCGGGCGGGGCGCGGCGCCTGTCGCCGAAGGTCACAGCCTCATTCATCTGGGTATCGGTCATCAATTCCGCCCGCCGGTATGTGCAGGGTCGCGAGCGCCGGTGGCGCGCGGCGCCTTGCAAATACCCCGTCCAATGCAGCATGCAGTAGACGGCTTTTGGGTAACGGAAGGCTTAACGGGAAACCATGGTTATGCCCGGATGCCTGAGTTAAATGCGACTTTCCAACGCTCTGGCGTGCCTTCGCGTGGTTGACGATTCCAAAAAATTAACCGTTCCGGCGCTACCGTCCCGATGGACAGGTCGGCTTGGAAAGTGGCGCGAATGAAGGCTGGATTTACAGGCATTTTGATGGCCGTTTGCGTGAGCCTCTCGGCGTGCGCGCAATATGGCGTTCTGGAGCAGCGAGAGATCGCGGGCGAGAACGACGTCTATCTTCTCGACACTGGTGACAAGCTCAGGATCACCGTCTTCGGGCAGGCCGATCTCAGCGGCGATTTCGCGGTCGATGGCGCGGGCGCCGTTTCGATGCCGCTCTTGCCGCCGATCGTGGCGCGTGGCTTGACGACGGAGGAGTTCGAGGAATCCGTCGCGGCCGAGCTTGGCCGCCGCCTGCTTCGCAACCCTAATGTCAGCGTTCAGGTAATGGAATTCAGGCCATTCTTCATCCTCGGTGAGGTGCAGCGCGCCGGTCAATATCCCTATGTCAGCGGCATGACCGTGCAAAGCGCGGTCGCGATTGCCGGTGGCTACACCTATCGCGCCAATGAAGACCGGGTTCGCATCACGCGCAATCTGGGCGACCGCATCGTCGAACTCGGCGTCAACAGCAAATCGGCCGTCATGCCGGGCGATACGATACTGGTCAAGGAGCGGTACTTCTGATGCAACCGCCCGCGCATGGCCGCGAACCTTCTCCGGCAAGAGTTCTGCACGTCATGAGGTCGCCGGTGGGCGGTCTTTTTCGTCACGTACAGGATCTCGTGGCCGGTCAGCAGGCGGACGGTATTGCGGCTGGCGTCGTCTGCGGCGAGGCGCCGGACAATGGCGCGTCCGCCGCGCGGCTTGCGGCGCTTGCAGCGCGATGCGGCCTTGGCCTCCATGTCGTGCCGATGCGGCGACTTCCCGGCTTTGGCGACATCTCCAACATGCGCGAGATCGGTGCGCTGATCGACCGGCTGCGGCCCGATGTCGTTCACGGTCACGGCGCGAAGGGCGGACTGCTGGCGCGGCTCGCGCCCGCGCGTCACGAGGCGATCCGGGTCTACACGCCACATGGCGGCACGCTTCACTACAGTGGCCTGACGCCACACGGCCTGGCGTTTCTGGCCGCTGAAAGGTTGATGCGCGGCTGGACCGACGGCTTCATTTTCGAATCCGAGTTCAGCCGATCGGCATTCATCGCCAAGGTCGGCCAGCCGCGTGTGCCGACAGCGGTCATTCACAACGGTCTGGCCGCGGATGAGTTTTTGCCGGTTGGTCATGCCGATGCGGCGGCCGACTTTCTGTTCATCGGTGAGTTGCGGATGCTGAAAGGCGTCTCGACGCTCATCGAGGCGGTGCGGCTTTTGAAGCGGCCGGTGCGTTTGCGGATTGTCGGGGAGGGTGCGGACCGCGCGCATTTCGAGGAACTCGCGCGCCAGGTGCCGCCCAATCTCCGTGTCGAGTTTCTCGGTGCAATGCCGGCGCGTGCCGCGTTCCGTCTGGCGCGCATCGTTGTCATGCCGTCATGGAATGAGTCGTTGCCCTATGTCGCTCTCGAGGCTGCCGCTGCCGGTATCCCGCTCATCGCGACGCGGGTTGGTGGCCTGCCGGAGATTTTCGGCGGCGAGGCGCATCGCCTGATTGCGCCGGGCGATGCCGCAGCCTTGTCGCGGGCGCTTGCGGCCGCGCTTGCCGAGCCGGGTGAGATCGCGGCCTCGGCCATACGCCTTCAGGCGCGTGTCGCGCAGATGTTCTCGGTGATGGAAATGGTCGCGGCGGTCAACGGCTTCTACGCCCGCATCCTTGACGGCCGGAAGTTGCGCCAGGCGCCGGCGCCGTCCGTCGCCGTTCTCGAAGGCGCCGGGCGATGAGCGTCGAGGGCTGGCAGATCGACGCCGCGCCGCAACGCGCCGGTGCGTCCACCCGCGGCTTCGGTCTCGGTCCCGGCGAGTGTCTCGTCGTCCTGGTTTTGCTGACGAGTTTCTATGTCCGCTCCGAGCAGGGCGCCGACGATCCGACACCCTATGACCTGTTGATGGTGCTTACGGTCGGCACGCTGTTTCTGTTCGGTCTCAAGTTTCCACGCGGTCTCGGCTGGCCGGCGGCGCTTTGGGGCCTTGTTCTCGTCGGCTACGGCGTCGGCGCGATGGGCGCGCTTTATCTCGACAAGGTGCGCCCGGCAATGATCGTGTCGATCTATCTGGTCGGTACCTTTCTCTTCTTTGCGTCTTTTGTCTATGCCGATGCGGCGCGGCGTCTCGGCCTGATATTCTGGGCTTATACGGCGGCGGCCTGCTTCGTCGCGATACTTGGCGTCGGCGGGTATTTCCACCTCATTCCGGGCTCGGAATCGTTTCTGGTTTTTGGCCGGGCGACCGGCACGTTCAACGATCCCAATGTGTTCGGGCCTTTTCTCGTCGCGCCGATCCTCTTTCTGGCGATGAAGCTCAGCACGGCGCAGCGCCTTCGCTCGCTCTGGATGCTGGCGCCGCTCGGCCTTCTGGTGATGGCGGTACTTCTCAGCTTTTCACGCGGGGCCTGGGGCAACCTGCTTCTGTCGGCCGCCGTGTTTCTGGTTCTGACGCTGGCGACCTCGCGTTCCTCGCAACAGGCGTTCCGCCTGATCGGTTTTGCGGCGCTGATGGGGCTGGTGCTGACGATCCTGCTCGGCGCCGCGCTTTCAAGTCCGCGCGTATCCGAATTGTTTGCGGAGCGCGCCGCCCTGACCCAGGACTACGACATCGATCCGGAGCGTGGCCGCTTCGAGGGCCAGTCGCGTGCCTTTTCGATGGTGCTGCAAAAGCCGTGGGGCATCGGCCCGGCGCAATGGGCGATCATCAACGATCTCGACACCCACAATGTCTACCTGCATGTGCTGGTCGCGGGCGGCTTCCTGTCCGGTCTGGCCTTTATCGGCTTCATCGGCGTGACGCTGCTCAGGGGCTGGCGCGCGGCGTCGGCGCCGGGACCGCAACAGGGCATGCTGATCGTCGCCTATGCGGCGCTCGCCGGCCACTTCGCCGAAGGGCTCATCATCGATATCGACAGCTGGCGCCATCTCTATCTGCTGCTGGGCATGCTTTGGGGTGCGATGCTCGCCCTCGATGCCCGAAAGCCCGGCGGCGAGATGGCCGAGGCAGCGGGTACAGCCTGGCGGTAGGCCGGGCCGGTGCTCCATATTCCGCGATCGAGAGGGTCCCTGGAGGCCACGCCCGGAATCGAACCGGGGTATACGGATTTGCAGTCCGCTGCGTCACCACTCCGCCACGTGGCCATTTCCGAGGGCGGGCGGGGTATAGCAATTCCCCGGCCCGGGTACAACGACCATTAGACCAATGGGATTGCCGGCGTCTTAATGGCGCCTTCGCCGCCTCGATATGTCGATTTCGACAGCGGGGTGAATTGAGTTTGCCGGGCAGGGCCAGTATAAACGCCGCGGACGCTTGCCGCCGCTTTGCCCGTTCTCAATTCATGGCCAGGACTTCCCGATGACCGACTTCGCCGCCGCCCGCCACAACATGGTCGAGAGCCAGGTAAGGGTCAACGCGGTCACCGATGGCCGGGTGATCGACGCCATGTCGGCGGTGCCGCGCGAGCGCTTCGTGCCGGCGTCGCGTCAGGGCATCGCCTATATGGACGAAGACATCCCGGTCGGCGAGGGCGGCGCGCCGCGGTTCCTGATGGAGCCCCGGGTGTTCGCCAAGCTCGCGCAGCTTGCCGCGATCGGGCCCGACGACCTGGTGCTCGATGTCGGTTGCGGCACCGGCTACTCGACGGCCGTGTTGTCGCGCCTCGCGGGAACCGTCGTCGCGCTTGAAAGCGACACCGATCTTGCGGCGCGTGCCGGCGCGACGCTTTCGGATCTCGGTGTCGACAATGCTGTCGTCGTGCCCGGGCCGCTCAATGAAGGCTATGCCAAGCAGGCGCCCTACGATGCGATCTTTCTCAACGGTTCGGTCGACGCCATTCCCGAGACTTTCAAGGCGCAGTTGAAGGATGGCGGACGGATTGTCGCGGTGGTCGGCGACGGAATTTCGGGCCGGGCGCGCATCTTCGTCCGCTCCGGTGACACGCTGAGCAGCCGGGACGCCTTCGATGCCAATATCAGGCCCTTGCCCGGTTTTCATGCCGCGGAGAGCTTTGTTTTCTGAAATTGATGGCAGATTGTACCTATACCCGTTTTTCCGGGCATTGCTGTGTCCTACTGGGAATAGTAATTGAGGCTCACTACATCTAGCCTGCTTGAAGCTGGTTCATTCGCGGATGCGTTGAGGGACGAAGCCGCCTCTTTCGCGGAGAAGTAAGAAGATGAAACGACCCTTGGAAACGTTCCTGAAACGTATGATGGCGCTGGTGCTCGGTACCACGGCGCTGACGGGTGTGCTGGCGATGTCGTCGTCCGCATCCGCCGATACGCTGCTCGACGCGCTGACCGCCGCTTATCAGACCAATCCCGTGCTGCAGGCGCAGCGCGCCCAGTTGCGCGCCACCGACGAACAGGTGCCGCAGGCATTGTCCGGCTGGCGTCCGTCGGTGCAGGCGCAAGGCACCTACGGCGCGGTCAACAGCGACACGACGCCCGTCGGCGGCGCGACGCTCGGCGACAACCGCCGCCCGCTCACCGGGTCGGTCACGCTCAACCAGAACATCTTTGCCGGCGGCCGCACGGTCAACGCGACCGACCAGGCCGAGTATTCGGTGCAGGCCGGCCGCCAGGGCCTTGCGAGCGTCGAACAGCAAACGCTGCTCGGCGCGGTGCAGGCCTATATGAATGTGATCCGCGACGAGAGCGTCGTGCGGCTCAACGAGAACAACGTTGCGGTGCTCCGCCGTCAGCTCGAAGCGACGCAGGACCGGTTCCGCGTCGGCGAGTTGACGCGCACCGACGTCGCGCAGTCGGAAGCGCGGCTGAGCCTCGCCAAATCGAATCTCACCAGCGCCGAGGCGCAGCTGACCGCGAGCCGTTCCTTCTACGCGCGCGTGGTCGGGCAGTCGCCGGGCACGCTCGAAAGACCGGCACCGCTGGCGGGCCTGCCGGCGGATGAGGATCAGGCGCGCGACCTCGCCGCGCGGAACAACCCGGCGCTGCTGGCTGCGCGCCACACCGAATCGGCGAGCCGGGAGGCCATTTCGGTCGCCAAGGGCGCTCTGCTGCCGACATTCGACGTGCAGGCGGGCTACCAATACGCGCGCGATCCGTCGTCCACCATTCGCGACGCCGAGGAAAGCTCGATCCTCGGCATATTGACGATCCCGCTCTACCAGAGTGGCGTCGAATATTCCCGCGTCCGCGAGGCCAAGGAAATCAACAATCGCAGCCGCCTCGAAGTGGCGGCGGCGGCGCGCGACGTCGACGAGGCGGTTCGCATCGCCTGGGAGCAGTTGCGGACCTCGCAGGCCCGCATCGTCTCGACCGGCGAACAGGTCAACGCCAGCGAGATCGCGCTTGAGGGCGTCCGGCAGGAATCCGAGGTTGGCGCCCGCACCACGCTCGACGTGCTCGATGCCGAACAGGAACTTCTCAACGCCCGCGTGGCGCTGGTCAGCGCCGAACGGGACCTGGCGGTCTCCGAGTACAATCTGCTTGCCGCCACCGGCCAGCTCACGGCGCGCCAGTTGGAGCGTCCGGTCGCCTATTACGACCCGGAAGTGAATTATGGCGAGGTCCGCAACAAGTGGATCGGCTTCGGCACCGCTGGCGACGAGTAGTTTCATCCGGTTAGCGAAGTCTTTAGGGGAAGTTGGCAATATCGTTCAACTTCTCCTAAGGTTGTTTTGATAACCGTAGGAGGCCGGAAGGGCGGAATCCGGATGGGCAGGATCAAGGCATGAGCAATCAGGGCACGGCGCAGGAACCGACGATGGAGGAGATTCTGGCCTCCATCCGCCGGATCATTTCGGAGGATAGCGGGACCGAGGAATCGGCCGCGCCCGCCGCAGCGCCCGAGCCCGAGGAAGTCCCGGAACCCGAGCCTGAGCCCGAGCAGGAAGAGCCCGCGACCCTCTCGGCCGAGGACGAGGCCGACATTCTCGAACTGACCGAACCGCTGCCCGAAGAGCCCCTGATGGCCGAGCCGGCGCCGGAACCGGAGCCTGCCTATGTGGCGGAGCCGGCCGAGGAGATGATCGAGGACGACATCGAATTTGCGCCCGAACCCGAACCCGACCCCGTGCCGGAACCGGCGCCTGCACCCGCACCCGAGCCGGTCGTGGCCGCCGCGCCGCAGCCGGCGCCTCCCGCGCCTGCGCCTGCTGCTCCGGCGCAAGCGGACCCTGTTTTTGAGGAGCCTGCCATGAGTGCCCAGAGCCAACCGATCGTATCGGGCGATGCCGAGAAAGCCGCCTCCGCCGCTTTCGGAGCGCTGGCCAGTTCGCTGGCGAGCGGCGGCGAAGGACGGACACTGGAAGAGATCGTGTCCGACATGCTGCGGCCGATGCTGAAGGAATGGCTGGACGGCAACCTGCCGCCGCTGGTCGAGCGTCTGGTCGCCGAGGAAATCGAACGAATCGCCCGCCGCCGCGGCTGAGCACGGCCTTTTCCGGTCGAAATTCATCCCGATACTTGGCCGATGCTTGATCGGTCCGGGGTGCCTGTGCTGTAACACGGGCCCCGGCGCGGCTTGATTTGCGCCGGCCTTTCACGGATACCGATCCCCATGCTCGACAAGACATTCAGCCCGCAAGAGGCCGAGGAACGGCTTTACCGGCTCTGGGAAGAGAGCGGCGCCTTCAAGGCGGGCGGGCCCGAGGGCGCCAAGCCCTATTGCATCGTCATCCCGCCGCCCAACGTCACCGGCAGCCTGCACATGGGCCATGCGCTCAACAACACGCTTCAGGACGTGCTGATCCGCTTCGAGCGGATGCGCGGCAAGGACGTGCTCTGGCAGCCCGGCCTCGACCATGCGGGCATCGCGACCCAGATGATTGTCGAGCGCCAGCTTGAAGGCGAGGGCAATGTCCGCCGCCGCGACATGGGCCGCGACGCCTTCATCGAGCGCGTCTGGAAGTGGAAGGGCGAGAGCGGCGGCACGATCATCGACCAGCTCCGCCGCCTCGGCGCCTCCTGCGACTGGAGCCGCGAGCGTTTCACGCTGGACGACGGCCTCTCGAAAGCCGTGCTGAAAGTCTTCGTGGAGCTTTACCGCGAAGGCCTCATCTATCGCGACAAGCGCCTCGTCAACTGGCACCCGGAACTGCAGACCGCCGTCTCCGATCTCGAAGTCGAAAATATCGAGGTCAAGGGACACTTCTGGCATTTCCGCTATCCGCTCGCGGACGGCGTCACCTATGAATGGCCGCTGACGGACGAGGAGGGCAATCCCGCCGGCACCGAGACGCGCGACTACATCGTCGTCGCCACCACGCGCCCCGAAACCATGCTGGGCGATACCGGCGTCGCCGTGAACCCGGATGACGAGCGGTACAAATCGCTCATCGGGAAGTTCGTGGAACTGCCGCTGGTCGGCCGCCGCATTCCCATCGTCGGCGACGAACACGCGGACCCGGAACAGGGCTCCGGCGCGGTGAAGATCACGCCCGCGCATGACTTCAACGACTTCGAGGTCGGCAAGCGGCAGGGACTTCCGCAGATCAACATTCTGACACCGACGGGAAAGATAAACGCCGTTTTTGTTGGGCCGAATAATTTTGAGCCCGCCCCGGAGAAGTATGCCGGTCTGGATCGTTTTGTTGCTCGTAAACAGGTCGTCGAGGATATCGAGGCGCTGGGTCTCCTCGACCGCATCGAGGACAAGATCGTCATGGTTCCGCATGACGAGAAATCCAAACTGGTCGTCATCGAGCCCTATCTCACCGACCAGTGGTATGTGGACGCGGCGGCGCTCGCCAGGCCCGCCATCGACGCGGTGGAGCGCGGTGAAACCGTCTTCGTGCCGAAGAACTGGGAAAAGACCTATTTCGAATGGATGCGCAACATCCAGCCCTGGTGCATCTCGCGCCAGCTCTGGTGGGGCCATCGCATTCCCGCATGGGACGGGCCGGATTTTGATTCTGGAGTCTCCTCTAAGGAGCGGATGAGTCCGGCAGATTTGTCGAAAGCCAAAATTTTT
>JAVJOG010000012.1:0-16870 GCA_040216885.1 Parvibaculum sp. | reverse complement strand
GCCCGAGTCGCGCAGGTTCAGCGCATGGGCATGGCCCTGGCTGCCATAGCCGATGATGGCGACTTTCTTGCCCTTGATCAGGTTCACGTCCGCGTCGCGGTCGTAATAAACGCGCATGGCTTCTATTCCTTCGGTTCGTCTCTTCGTTACATTGCTTCCGGACCGCGGGCGATTGCCACCACGCCGGTCCGCGACACATCCACAAGACCCAAGGGCCTCATCAATCCGATAAAGGCATCGATCTTTTCCGGGTTGCCCGTTACTTCGAACACGAACGAATTATGCGTCGTGTCGATGACGCGGGCACGGAAGGCATCCGACAGGCGGAGCGACTCGACGCGCTTCTCGCCGGTGCCGGCCACCTTGACGAGCGCCATTTCGCGCTCGACCGAATTCGTTTCCACCGTCAGGTCCATGACCCGGTGAACGGGCACCAGCCGGTCGAGCTGGGCCTTGATCTGTTCGATCACCATGGGCGTGCCCGCGGTGACGACCGTGATCCGCGACGTATGTTCCGACTGGTCGACCTCGCCAACGGTCAAACTCTCGATATTGTAGCCCCGGCCCGAAAACAGCCCGACCACGCGCGCAAGCACGCCCGCCTCGTTGTCCACGAGGATGGCGATGGTGTGCCGCTCGATTTTCTCGTCCATGGTCATGCGCGTCTCTGTATTGCGAATGGGGCTTTTGGGGAAGCTTATTCTGGCGTTTTCCCCGTCAAACCAGCATTTTTCCCTCTTCCGAGACGGTCGCCCCCTCGGCATCGTCGCCCAGGATCATCTCGTTATGGGCGGCCCCCGACGGGATCATCGGGTAGCAGTTCTCGAACTTGTCGACCATGCAGTCGAAAATGACCGGGCCCGGCGTTTCGATCATCTTCTTGATCGCCGCGTCGAGTTCGGCGGGCTTTTCGGCCCGGATGCCGGTCGCGCCATAGGCTTCCGCGAGCTTCACGAAATCGGGCAGCGAGTCCGAATAGGAATGGGAATAGCGGCCCTCATGGAGCAGTTCCTGCCACTGGCGGACCATGCCCATATATTCATTGTTCAGGATGAAGATCTTGACCGGCAGCATGAACTGAACGGCGGTCGAGATTTCCTGCATGCACATCTGGATCGAGGCCTCGCCCGCGATGTCGATGACGAGGGCATCCGGATGCGCGATCTGGACGCCGACGGCGGCGGGCAGACCATAGCCCATGGTGCCGAGACCGCCCGACGTCATCCAGTGCTTCGGCTCCTCGAAGGGGAAGTGCTGCGCCGCCCACATCTGGTGCTGACCGACTTCCGTCGTGATGTAGGTCTCGCGATGCTTCGAGAGCTCATAGAGACGCTGGATCGCCTGCTGCGGCTTGATGACGTCCTTGTTGGTCTTGAAGGAGAGCGACTTGCGCGCGCGCCAGGTCTCGATCTGCCGCCACCACTCCGCCAGCGCGTCCTTGTCGGGACGGCGCGCCTTCGACTTCCAGATGCGCAGCATGTCTTCGAGCACATGGGCGCAATCGCCGATGATGCCGACATCGATGCGGACATTCTTGTTGATCGACGAGGCGTCGATATCGACATGGATCTTCTTCGAGTTGGGCGAGAAGGCATCGAGGCGGCCCGTCACGCGGTCGTCGAAGCGCGCGCCGATATTGATCAGCACGTCGCAATCATGCATGGCGTTGTTGGCCTCGAAAGTGCCGTGCATGCCGAGCATGCCGAGCCACTGCCTGTCGGAGGCCGGATAGGCGCCGAGCCCCATCAGCGTCGAGGTGATGGGATAGCCGGTGAGGCGCACGAATTCGCGCAGCAGCTGGCTCGCCAGATTGCCGGAATTGATGATGCCGCCGCCGGTGTAGAAGACGGGCTTCTTCGCATTGGCGATCAGGTCGACCGCTTCCTTGATCTTGTCGATGTCGCCCTTGACCTTCGGCCGGTAGGTGCGGTGAACGACGTTTTGCGGGCCGGCATATTCGGCCTTCTGGAACTGGACGTCCTTCGGAATGTCGATGACGACGGGGCCGGGACGGCCATGGGTCGCGACATAGAAGGCCTCGTGCATGACGCGCGTCAGCTCCTGCGGCGACTTCACCAGCCAGTTGTGCTTGGTGCAATGGCGCGTGATGCCGACCGTGTCGCATTCCTGGAAAGCGTCGGAGCCGATGAGATGCGTGGCGACCTGCCCCGTCAGACAGACGATCGGGATCGAATCCATCAAGGCATCGGTGAGCCCGGTGACGGCGTTGGTCGCGCCGGGGCCGGAGGTGACGAGGACGACGCCGGGCTTGCCGGTGGAGCGCGCATAGCCCTCGGCGGCATGAACCGCGCCCTGCTCGTGGCGGACCAGGATGTGGCGGATCTTGTTCTGCTGGAACAGCGCGTCGTAGATCGGCAGCACGGCACCGCCGGGATAGCCGAAAATCGTGTCCACGCCCTGATCGACCAGCGCCTTGATGACGATTTCCGCGCCTGTCAGTTCCTGAGCCATCGGTCCGGTCCTTGCGAGGCCCCGAAATGGGGCCAGAAACAATAAAGCGGCTCGCGCCATGCCCGGAATCCGGGCCTTTTCAAGCGCATCGCCGCCGAAAGCGCGGGCAACCTAGCCGCGCTTCAGGACCGGGTCAACCCCAAATCGTCAATAAATGAAAAGATTTCAGCATTAACTCTTTCCGAATCTTGCGCAAAGAAGACCGTCCACGCAATCATCTGAGTCCGCATCCAGGTCTCCTGGCGCTTGGCATAGGCCCGTGTTTCGGCCTGCCCGGCCGCGACGGCTTCCTTGAGCGTCGTCTCGCCCGCGAGGTGCCGGATCAGAGGCCTGAGCCCAAGCGCCTTCATGGCCGGCAGCGAGGGGTCGAGAGCAAGCGCCGCCATGGCCGCCGCCTCCGCCAGCGCCCCCTCCGCGACCATGCGTTCGAAGCGGGCATCGGCACGGGCCCGCAGAACATTGCGGTCCGGCATCAGCGCGATTTTGGCGAAGTGCCCGGCGATGAGCGGCGCCGGCGGCACCTGCTGCCATTCGCTCAAACGGCGGCCGGTCGCCCGCGCAACCTCGATGCCGCGGGCGATGCGCTGGAGGTCCGACGGGCGAATGGCGGCCGCAAGCGCGGGGTCGGCTTCGGCGAGCAGCGCATGGGCGCCCTCGCCCGCCGCGGCAACCTCTTCGCGCACTTCGCGGCGAAGCTCCGCCGGGATCGCCGGGATCGGCGCAAGGCCCTCAATGAGCGCCCGGAAATAGAGCCCCGTGCCGCCGACGACGATGGGGACATGGCCGCGCCCGGCGATCTCGCCCATGACCTGTGCTGCCCGCACCGCCCAGCGACCGGCCGACAGCGGCTCGGCCGCGCCCTGAATGCCATAGAGATGGTGCGGAAAAAGCGCCTCCTCGGCGGCGGAGGGCCGCGCCGTCAGCACCCTCATCTCGCGGTAGAGCTGCATCGAATCGGCATTGACGATCTCGCCGCCGAGCCGTTCGGCCAGTTCGAGCGCCAGCGCGGACTTGCCGCTCGCGGTCGGCCCTGCAATAAGGACGGCACTGCCGACAGGCTCACTCAAGAAAAGGCTCCTTCCGGTTCCGGCGATGAAATACGTCCTGACGCTGATAGGCAACAAAGAGACGCCGCTGGCAAGCGCGCATGTGGACGCGGCGCGGGCCGTGCTGCCGGCGCCGGCCGCGCCGGACTGGCTGGCCGAGTGCGTCGCCTGCGACGTAGGTTTCGAAACGCCGAACGCAAGAACCGCCGAAGTGGCGGCGCGCGCGGCGCTGAAAGGCGCCAAGATCGACCTCGCCGTGCTGCCCACCGAAAATCGCCGCAAGAGGCTCCTCGTCGCCGACATGGATTCGACCATCATCGGCCAGGAGTGCATCGACGAACTGGCCGCCGAACTGGGCTTGAAGCCGCAGATCGCCGCCATCACCGAACGCGCCATGCGCGGCGAAATCGAATTCGAACCGGCCTTGCGCGAGCGCGTGGCGCTGCTGAAGGGCCTCGACATCGCGGCGCTCGAAAAGGTCTATCGGACCCGCATCACCGAAACGCCGGGCGGGCGCACGCTCACCGCCACCATGCGCGCCCATGGCGCGGCCTGCGCGCTGGTCTCGGGCGGTTTCAGCTTCTTCACCTCGCGCGTCGCCGCCGCCGTCGGTTTCGACGTCAACCAGGCGAACGACCTGCTGTTCGAAAACGAAAAGCTGACCGGCGCGGTGCAGGAACCGATCCTCGGCCGCCAGGCCAAGATCGATGCGCTGACGCGTCTGCGCGCCGAGATGAAGCTCTCGAACCACGAAACGATGGCGGTCGGCGACGGCGCCAACGATCTCGGCATGATCGGTGAAGCAGGCCTCGGCGTCGCCTTCCACGCAAAGCCCGTCGTCGCGGAAGCGGCGGATGCCCGCATCGACCATGGCGACCTGACGGCACTGCTTTATTTGCAGGGATACAGGCAGAACGAGATCACGCAGGGCTGAAGCGCCCTACGAGCCGCCAAGCCTGAGCGCGACGAAACGGATGTCGCCGCCGCTTGAAAGCCGGAGCAGCACGGTGTTGCGCCCCGCTTTTTCCTCCGAACCGACAATACGCTCGACATCGGCGGGGCTCGCCACATCGCGCTGCGCGACCTGCACGATCACGTCGCCCGGACGAACACCCTTTTCGGCCGCCGCGCTCAACGGATCGACATCCATCACGAGAACGCCCTTTGTCGCTGCACCGACGTCGAACCGTTCGCGCGTTTCGGCGGTCAGTTCGGCAAGGCTGAGACCGAGCACGACCGTCCGCGCCGGCGAGGGCGTATCGACGCTCGGGCTTTCCGCGGTTTCCTCTTCGGATTCGTCGAGCCGTGCGACCTCAACCTTGACGCCGATGATCCGGCCGCCGCGAAAGATCTCGACATCGACTGTCTTGCCAACCTCCGTTTCGGCGACGATGCGCGGCAGATCGCGCATGGAGGCAATGTTGCGTCCGTCGAAGGAGAGCACAATGTCGCCGGCCTCGATGCCGGCATCGGCCGCCGGCCCGTCCTCGTTGACGCCGGCGACAAGCGCGCCGCGCGCCGGGGAGAGACCGAGGCTTTCGGCGATTTCCGGCGTTACTGTCTGGATGCGCACACCAAGCCAGCCGCGCCGCGTTTCGCCGAATTCGATGATCTGGCCGACGATGGAACGAACCGTCGTGGCGGGGATGGCAAAGCCGATGCCGACCGACGCGCCCGACGGCGAAATGATCGCCGAATTGACGCCGACAACGCGACCCTCCATGTCGAAGAGCGGACCGCCGGAATTGCCGCGGTTGATCGAGGCGTCGGTCTGGATGAAGTCGTCGTAATTGCCGGCCTGAATGTCGCGGTTGAGGGCCGAGATAATACCGGCCGTCACCGTGCCGCCGAGGCCGAACGGATTGCCGATCGCAATCACCCAATCGCCGACACGCGCCCTGCTGCTGTCGCCGAGTTCGACGAAAGGCAGCGGCGTGCGACTTTCGACCTTGAGCACGGCGATATCGGTTTTCGGATCGCGCCCCGTCAGCGTCGCGGGCAGCGTCGTACCGTCGATCATCACGACCTCGATCTTGTCGGCGCCGTCGATCACATGATTGTTGGTGACGACGATGCCGCTCGGGTCGATGAAGAAGCCCGAACCGAGCGATTGCACACGCTGCGGTTGCTGGCCCTGCTGTTCCATGAAATCGCGGAAGAAATCGTTGAGCGGCGAATCCTCCGGCACACCGGGAATGGGCCGCCGGCCGGGATCGAGAACCTGCGATGTCGAGATGTTGACGACGGCCGGCGAGAGGCGCTCGGCAAGGTCGGCGAAGCTGTCGGGTGCGTTTTGTGCCTGGGCCAGCGGCGCAAAAGCCAGAAACGCGGTCACCGCACCGCCGATGGTGGCGCGCCGTGCCCGCCGGAAACCCGTCAATATCATCGAAACGCCACTCCCCTCGGCCGGTCCGCCGCGCCTTCGGGCTGCGGCTTTGGCTTCATTGTGAGCCGGATTATGGACGAATTGAGGCGTCCTCAGCCGCGCGCCAGCCAGACAATGAGAACCCCGGCGGCAAGCGCGAGTACACCGGCAAACCTGAGCGCCTGTTCGGGCTGCAGCGAAACGGCGGCCATGGCCCGGCGCATCGGACCGGGAAAGGCGGCATAGGCGAACCCTTCAAGCGCGATGGCAAGCCCGAACGCGGTGAGAAGATCGACCCACGCCACCGATCAACGCCGGACGCGCCCGGCCTCCGCGCCGAAATAGCGGAAGAACTCGCCTTCGGGCGTCACGATCATCGTCGTGTTGTCGCCTTTCAGGCCTTCGCGATAAGCCTGCATCGAGCGATAGAAAGCGAAGAACTCGGTGTCGCGCGAATAGGCCTCGGCATAGATGTTGTTGCGCATCGCATCGCCCTCGCCTCGCGCGAGCTGTCCGTCGCGTTCCGCCTCGGCGATGATGACGGTCGCCTCGCGGTCGGCGCGGGCACGGATGCGCTGCGCTTCCTCGTTACCTTGCGCGCGGATTTCAGCCGCTTCGCGTTCGCGCTCCGTCTGCATGCGCTGATAGATCGCCTGGCTGTTCTGTTCCGGCAGATCGGCGCGGCGAATGCGCACATCGACCACTTCGATGCCGAACTGCTGCGTGGCCAAATTGAAAGCCGTCTGGATGTTCTTCATCAGTCCCGCGCGATTGTCGCGCACCAGCTCTTCCAGCGTGTGGTCGCCGAGCACGTTTCGGAGCGACGACACGAAGTTGGGCTGGAGCCTCTGGACGGCGTTACGCGGATCGCCGACCGACTGATAGAAGCGCAGCGAATCGACGATGCGGTAACGCGCGAAAGCATCGACGACCAGACGCTTGCGGTCCTTGGCGATGATTTCCTCGGCCGGCGAATCGAGATTGAGAATGCGCTTGTCGATATAAACGACATTCTGGATGACCGGCAGCTTCCAGTGCAGGCCGGGCTCGGTGATAACCTGCCGCGGATCGCCGAACTGCAGGACAATCGCCTGCTGCGTCATGCCGACCGTGAAGGCGGAGAGATACAGTACGACGGCGATCGCTGCCCCAGTGATGCCGGCGCCTATGGCTATGGACCTGTTCATCGGCTGCCTCCCGTGGCGGCGTTCGAGCCGGACGTCGTTGTGCCGGACGCTGGCGCTTTCGGCTTCAGCTCATTGAGTGGCAGATAGGGCAACACGTTCTGCCCGCCCTGCGCGCCGTCCATCAGCACCTTGTTCATGCCGCCGAGAACTTCCTGCATGGTTTCGAGATAGATACGCCGCCGCGTCACGTCGGTCGCCTTCCGGTATTCCTCGTAGATCGAAACGAAACGTCCGGCCTCGCCCTGCGCTTCGGCGACGATCTGTTCGCGGTACGCTTCGGCGGCCTGCGTGATCTGCGCCGCGTCGCCGCGTGCCCGCGGGATGACGGTGTTGGCGTAGGTCTCGGCCTGGTTGCGCAAACGCTCCTGGTCGGCGCGCGCCGCCTGCACGTCGCGGAATGCGTCAAGCACCTGCGCCGGCGGATCGACCTTCTGCAGCCGGACTTCGGTGATTTCGATACCGGCGCCATAGCTGTCGAGCGTCGCCTGAAGACCCGTGCGCACCTGGTTCTGCACCTCGTTGCGGCCGACGGTCTGCAAGACTTCGATGCGCGACTGGCCGACCGCCTCGCGCATCATGCTCTCGGCAACCGCCTTCACCGCGCGATCCGGATCCTCGACGTTGAACAGGAACGAATGCGCGCTGTTGATGCGCCATTGCACCGCGAAACCGATGTCGACGATATTTTCGTCGCCGGTCAGCATCAGGCTTTCCTCGGGCACGGCGATGGGCGAGCTGCCCGCCAGCCGCATGCCGATGTCGACGGTCGTGATGTTGGTGACCGCAGGCGTGTAAACCGTTTCGATCGGGAACGGAAATTTCATGTGAAGGCCGGGCTCGACCGTGCGCACCAGCTTGCCGAAACGCAGCACAATGCCCTGCTCGTTGACATTGACGCGGAAGAACGAGCTGTAAGCGATAAGGCCGAGGATCACGAGACCGATCAGGATGAACGGCCCCGAACCGCCGCCGGCGCCCGTGCCGGTTCCAGCACCGCCACCGCCGCCGCCCGGAAACATCTGACGGAACTTTTCCTGCGCGCGCCGGATCAATTCATCGAGATCGGGCGGCTGATTGCCGCCGCCGGAAGGTCCCTGACCCCACGGACCCCGATTTCCGCCGCCGCCTCCGCCGCCGCCCTGCCAGCCGCCGCCGCCGTTCTGATTGCTCCAGGGCATCGATATTCCTTCGATCGCGTGGTGAGAGACTGGTTGGAAACGTTGGTACCGGGGGTTATATGACAGACACCATGCCCACGCAACGCGAACCGGACGTATCCGCGCCCGAAAGTGCCGCGGGAACTATCACGGACAGGTGATCGAGCCATGAGCGTAAGCCGAGACGACGTAGCTGCCGCGCTTTCCGGCGTCGTGGACGATGAAACCGGCAAGGACGTCGTCGCCGCCGGCATGATTCAAGGACTGGTCGTACGCGAAGGGCATGTCGGTTTCTCGCTCGAGGTCGATCCCGCGAAGGGTCCCGCGAAAGAACCCTTGCGCCAGGCCTGCGAGGCGGCGGTGAAGCGCCTGCCCGGCGTCTTGAGCGTGACCGCCGTGCTGACCGCGCATAGCGGCAGCGCGGCGTCGCCACGCCGTCACACGCATGGCGCACCGCAGCCCCAGCAGCGCGCGCCGCAAGGGCCGCTGCAAATTCCCGGCGTCAAGGCGATCGTCGCGGTCGCCAGCGGCAAGGGCGGCGTCGGCAAATCGACGGTGGCGGTCAATCTCGCATTGGCGCTGGCCCGGCTCGGCCGCCGCGTCGGCCTTCTCGACGCCGACATCTATGGGCCTTCCATTCCCCGCATGATGGGCATCGCGGGCAAGCCCGAAACGCGCGACGGCAAGAAGCTGCTGCCGATGGAAAACCACGGTCTCAAGACCATGTCGATCGGCTTCCTCGTCGCCGAGGACACGCCGATGATCTGGCGCGGGCCGATGGTGCAGTCGGCGCTGACGCAGATGATGATGGATGTCGAATGGGGCGAACTCGACGTGCTGATCGTCGACATGCCGCCCGGCACCGGCGACGCACAATTGACGATGGCGCAGCGCGTGCCGCTGACCGGCGCCGTCATTGTCTCGACGCCGCAGGAAATCGCGCTGATCGACGCACGCAAGGGCTATGCGATGTTCGAGAAGACGCATGTGCCGGTCTTCGGCATTGTCGAGAACATGGCATACTTCATCAGCCCCGGCTCAGGCGAGAAGTCCTACATCTTCGGCGAAGGCGGCGCGCGCCGCATGGCCGAAAAACTCGGCTGCGACTTCCTCGGCGAGGTGCCGCTGCACATGACGATCCGCGAAACATCGGACAAGGGCGAGCCGGTGGTCGCGACCGCCCCGGACAGCGCGGAGGCAAAGCCCTTCATCGACATCGCCGCCCGCGTCGCCGCGCATATCGACCGCGCGCTCGGCGCCACCGCGCGCAAGGCGCCGTCGATTGTGGTCGAGGACTGAAACGAAAAAGGCCGGCCCCCGAGGGACCGGCCTTTCCGATACGATGATTGAAGCCTTAGCGGCCCGCAACCAGCGTTGCGGTTTCGGTCGAGCCGTCAGGCGCCGTCAGCTCCCAGGTCTCGCCGACCTCGCGCGCCGCTGTCGGCACGCAATAGGGCTGCTCGCCGCCGAGGAAGCAGGCGGTGTCGCCGTCGATCTCGTAAGTGCCCTCCGCCGTGCTGCCGTCCGGCAGCTTCTGCGAATAGGCACCACCCTCGTCGATGAAAACCGAACGCTCGCCGGCCGCACCGACAACCTTGACGGTGTTGCCGTAGAAATTGGCGAACGGATCGGCAAGGGCCGCTCCGGTGAACGCAAACAACGCAACGAGTACACTGACAAATAGGCGCATCTTGTCCTCCCTGAATTCAATTCGATCACCGTGTACCCCAAAGGCGGCGCATGTTTGCACGGCCTCTGGTATGCGGAAAGATACATTCCGGTACCGGAACATATCTTTCCGTCATTCTCTTACTTGTTGAGGAAGTTGAGCGGGAGCCCCGCCACCGGCCAGTCCATCGCCACGAGCCGGCCCGTGGTCGACAGGGTGATATAGGCCGTCTTCAGATCCTTTCCGCCGAAACAGATATTGGTCGTGATGACGTCGTCGGTCGGCGTGTGCACGATTTTCGAGCCGTCGGGCGAAAACGACGTAATGCCCGCGTTGAAAATCGTTGCGACGCAAACATTGCCCTCGGCGTCGACCGCCAGCGAATCGAAGAAATTGAGCCCGGCCGGCGAACCGACGAAGCGGCCCGGCAGCGGTCCTGGTTGCGGCGCGGCAACGCCCGGCGCCGACAGCTCGAATGCCCAGAGCCGGCCGGGGATCGTGTCGGCGACATAAACCGTCTTCTCGTCGGGCGACAGGCCGACGCCGTTGGGGCTGGTGATCGGAAAGATCACTTCCTTGACGGATGAGCCGTCGGCTTTCGCATAATAGAGACCGCCCCGATCCTGGGTGCGGCCACGGCCCTTGCCAAGATCGGTGAACCAGAAACCGCCGGTCTTGTCGAAGACAATGTCGTTGGGCCCGTTGAGCGGAATGCCGTTGCACTCGCGATAAAGCACCTCGACCTTTCCGGTTTTCAGGTCGACGCGCTCGATGCGCCCGCCCGAATAATCCTTCGCGATGTCGCCGGGAAAGAGAAGCCCGTCGCGGTCATGCCACTCGAAACCGCCATTGTTGCAGATGTAGCAGGCCCCGTCCGGCCCGATGGCCGCGCCGTTCGGGCCGCCGCCGGGTTCGGCCACCACTTCCTTCTTTCCGTCCGGCGTGATGCGCGTCAGCGTGCCGCGCGCGATCTCGACCAGCAGAATGCTGCCGTCCGGCATCGCGATCGGGCCTTCGGGAAATTTGAGCCCGTCGGCGATGAGTTTCATCGCAGTCATTATCGTCCTCCCTGATGTTCCGTCTGATGCGGAATTCTTGTGGGCGGCATTCTGTCAACGCGACGCCTGTTCCGCAATGGCGCTCAATCGAGCCGCTCGCGATGAAATGCCAGATGATCGCCGATGAATGTCTGGATGAAGTAGTAGGAATGGTCGTGGCCGGGCTGACGCCGCAGCGTCAGCTTCTGTTTTACGGCCGCGCAGGCCGCCTCGAGGAACTCCGGCTTCAACTCCTTCTCCAGAAAATTGTCGGCGAGGCCCTGATCGATCGGGATATCGTCATAGCGCCCGAGCGCCGCGCCGCTTTCCATCAGCAGCGACGCATCATGCGCCGCCCATGACGCGCGATCCGGCCCGAGATAGGCGCCGAACGCCTTCTCGCCCCAGGGACAGCGCGTGGGCGAGACGATGGGCGCGAAGGCCGACACGGAGCGAAAGAGATCGGGATGCTTCAAGGCAAGCGTCAGCGCCCCGTGCCCGCCCATCGAATGGCCGCAAATGCCGAGCCGCGCCGCGTCGATCGGGAAGTTTTCGCGCAGCACGGTTTGCAGATCGCGGACGATGTAGCTCTCCATGCTGAAATGCGGCGCCCAGGGTTTCTCGGTCGCGTCGATATAGAAGCCCGCGCCCTGTCCGAGATCGTAGGCCTCATCGTCGGCAACGCCCTCCCCGCGCGGGCTGGTGTCGGGCGCGACAACCGCGAGCCCGAGCTTCGCCGCATGGGCATAGGCGCCGGCCTTCACGGTGAAGTTTTCTTCCGTGCAGGTGAGGCCCGCGAGAAAGATCACCGCCGGGAAAGGCCCCTTCCCGTCCGGCACATAGACCGAAAACCGCATCGGCGTACCGGTCGCCGCCGAGGCATGGCGATGGATGCCGAGCGTGCCGGAAAAACAGCGATGCGTTTCGAGCGTTTCGGGCGCCATCAATAAACCACGACGGAGCGGATCGACTTGCCCTCATGCATCAGGTCGAAACCCTTGTTGATGTCTTCGAGCGGCATCGTGTGAGTGATCAGATTGTCGATATCGATCTTGCCGTCCATGTACCAGTCGACGATGCGCGGCACGTCGGTGCGCCCGCGCGCGCCGCCGAAGGCCGTGCCTTTCCAGACGCGGCCGGTCACGAGCTGAAACGGCCGTGTCGAGATTTCCTGCCCGGCGCCGGCAACGCCGATGATGACGCTCTCGCCCCAGCCGCGATGGCAGCATTCAAGCGCCTGGCGCATCGTGTTGACGTTGCCGATGCATTCGAAGCTGTAATCGGCGCCGCCGCCGGTGAGTTCAACGAGATGCCCGACAACATCGCCCTTGATCTCTTTCGGATTGACGAAATGCGTCATGCCGAATTGCCGCGCGAGACTTTCGCGCGCCGGGTTGATGTCGACGCCGACAATCATGTTGGCGCCGACCATGCGTGCGCCCTGGATGACATTGAGACCGATACCGCCAAGACCGAACACGACGACATTGGCGCCCGCTTCCACCTTGGCCGTGAAGAGGACGGCCCCGATGCCGGTCGTCACGCCGCAGCCGATGTAGCAGATCTTGTCGAAAGGCGCGTCCTTGCGCACTTTCGCCAGCGCGATTTCCGGCAGCACCGTGTAGTTGGCGAAGGTCGAGCAGCCCATGTAGTGCAGCACCGGTTTGCCCTTCCAGGAAAAGCGGCTGGTGCCGTCGGGCATCACGCCCTTGCCCTGCGTCGCGCGGATCGAGGTGCAGAGATTGGTCTTGTGGCTGGTGCAGCTCTTGCACTCGCGGCATTCGGGCGTGTAGAGCGGGATCACATGATCGCCGACCGCGAGCGACCTTACACCGGAGCCGACCTCGACAACGACGCCCGCACCTTCATGGCCGAGGATTGCCGGGAAAGCGCCTTCGGGGTCTTCGCCCGACAAAGTGAACGCATCGGTATGACAGATGCCGGTAGCCTTGACCTCGACCAGCACCTCACCCGCCTTCGGCCCGTCGAGCTGCACCGTTTCGATTTCGAGAGGGCGTCCCGCCTCGAATGCCACCGCCGCACGCACATCCATATGTCGTCTCCGAATTTCTATCTGGTAATTGCGGGATGTCATTCTGTCCCGCCGCGCCCGGTGGTGCAATCGGTCAGCTTCGCTCCAGCACGACGAAGGAATAATCCGCGCTGTCCTTCTCACCCGCCTCGTAACGCTCGCGCGAAACCTCGCGCCATTGCCGGCGATCGAACGCCGGAAAGCTGACATCGCCCTCGGGCGCGGCATGAACTTCCGTGATGTAGAGGCGGGTCGCGCGATCGAACGTTTCAGCGTAGAGCTGCGCGCCGCCGATCACCATTATCTCGTCGGCACCGGCCTGCGCCGCCAGCGCACGGGCCAGAGCCAGCGCCGCCGATGCCGACATCGCGAGTTCGGCGCCTTCCGCCGAATAGGCCGGGTTGCGCGTGACGACGATGTTCGGTCGTCCGGGCAACGGCTTCCTCGGCAGCGATTCCCATGTCTTGCGGCCCATGATGACGGGCTTGCCCATCGTCAGGCGTTTGAAATAGGCCATGTCGCCGGAAAGCCGCCACGGCAACCCGTTGTCGCGGCCGATGACGCCATTGTCGGCGATGGCGACGACGAAACTGACATGAACGTCCATCACGCCACCTGGCTTTCAAAAAGCGCCGTGAAGTCCGGCGCGCGCAGCGCCTCCGGATCGAGCGGCCGGAGACTGACCAGAATGGCGAACATCGCAAAGGCGGCGAGCAGCAGAACGACGAGCGTCAACCCGAACAGCAACATTCGTTGCCGCGTCCGCATCAGACCGCGACAGGCGCGGCGATATGCGGATGCGCCTCGTAGCCTTCAAGCCGGAAATCGTCATAGGTGAAATCGAAAAGGCTCGTCACATCCGGATTGATGTGCATGCGCGGCAGGGGCTTGGGATCGCGTAGAAGCTGCTTGTCGGCCTGCTCCAGGTGATTGAGATAGAGATGCGCGTCGCCGAATGTGTGGATGAACTCGCCGGGCTTGAGGCCCGTCACCTGCGCCACCATCATCGTCAGCAGCGCATAGGAGGCGATGTTGAATGGTACGCCGAGAAAAATCTCGGCCTAGCGATGGAAGAGCTGGCAGGAGAGGTTGCCGTCCGCGACATAAAACTGGAACAGGCAGTGGCAGGGAGGCAGCGCCATGTGGTCGACATCGGCGACATTCCACGCCGAAACGATCAGCCGCCGCGAATCCGGGTTCTTGCGTATCTGCTCCAGCAAATTCTTGATCTGGTCGATCTTCGTGCCGTCCGGCGCCGGCCAGGAGCGCCACTGATGGCCGTAGACGGGCCCGAGATCGCCGTTTGCGTCTGCCCAGTCGTCCCAGATGCTGACGCCGTTGGCTTTCAGATAGGCGATGTTGGTGTCGCCGGCGAGAAACCACAGCAGTTCATGCACGATCGACTTCAGATGCAGCTTCTTGGTCGTCACCAGCGGAAAACCGTCGGCGAGATCGAAGCGCATCTGATGGCCGAATATGCTGCGCGTACCGGTGCCGGTGCGGTCGGTCTTGGTCACGCCCGTGTCGCGCGCGAGGCGCATGAGGTCGAGATATTGTTTCATCGATGGATCCTGAGATTCGGCCCCGCCAGTCTAGCCCCGGCAGCGCCCCGCCGCCACCGCGCGGCAATCCCCGTCACAAGCCTGTGATTTGATACGGAAAATCTGGCCGCGGCACCCGCCGCACGCCAGAATGCCCGCAAAACAACGAGAGGCAAGGGAGACATCATGAAACGCATTCTGCTCGGGCTCGGCGCGGCTCTCGTCGTCGCCGTCATTCTCTTCCTGGCCGTATTGCCCGGTGTCCTCGAAGGCCAGATCAACCGTCTGGTCGATGTCGGCCCTCTCGAAGTGACGAAGGAGGCTGCCCGTCATCACGAACGGCTGAAGGTGGTCGATCTTCATGCCGACACGCTGCTCTGGGCCCGCGACCCGCTGGAGCGCGCCAGCCGTGGCCATGTCGACCTGCCCCGCCTTGTCGATGGCAACGTGACGCTGCAGGTTTTTTCGGTCGTCACCAAAGTCCCCCGCAGCCAGCGCCACACCGGCACCGACGCCGAGTCCGACGTCATCACCCTGCTGGCAATGGCGCAGCGCTGGCCGGCCCGCACCTGGGGCAGCCTCTTCGAGCGCGCGCTCTATCAGGCCGGAAAACTCCACCGCGCCGAGGCCGCCGCGCCGGACGACCTGCGCATCATCCGCACCGCCGCCGATGTCGACGCACTGCTGGCCGCGCGCGACGGCAGACGCCCCGTCGGCGGGTTGCTCGCCACCGAAGGTTCGCACCCGCTCGAGGGCAGGCTCGAAAACATCGAGGCGCTTTACGATGCCGGCTACCGGATGATGGGATTGCAGCATTTCTTCGACAACGAGCTCGGCGGCTCGCTGCACGGGCTTTCCTCGGGCGGCCTCACGGAGTTCGGCAAGGAAGCCGTACGCGAAATGGAACGCCTCGGCATCATCGTCGATGTCGCCCATTCCTCCCACGCCGTGGTCGAGGATGTACTTGAGATTGCGACGCGCCCCGTCGTCATCTCCCACACTGGCATCAAGGGCGCCTGCGACAGCCCACGTAACATCGACGATGCGCTGATGAAACGCGTCGCGGAAGCCGGCGGTCTCGTCGGCATGGGCTACTGGAAGAGCGCCATCTGCGATCCAGCGCCCGAAGGCATCGTTCGCGCGATCCGCTATGCGATCGACTATCTCGGCGTCGATCATGTCGCGCTCGGCTCGGACTACGACGGCGCGGTGCCCGTCGCCTTCGACGCTTCCGAACTCGCCCTGCTGACCGGCGCGATGCGCGACGCGGATTTCACCGAGGAGGAAATCGAAAAAGTGATGGGCGGCAACGCGCTCCGCCTTTTCCGCGAGTTGCTGCCCGCGGAGTGACCCTCAGACCGGCCGATAGCGGAAGCGCCCGGTGACCGGAAAGCGCGTCAGGATGTCGGCATATTCGGCGCCGCCGCCGATATTATGGATGACGTAGTGCCGCGCCGTCCCGCGCACCCGCTTGTCCGACACGACCGAAATATGCGGCAACCGCCCGCCGATCGTCTGCGTCACCAGATCGCCGGGTGCGAGCGCTTCGCCCTCCGCCAGCGCCGCACCCTGCCGCCGGAAGAATGTCGCGAGGTTCGGCACTCGCCGGTGGTCGATATTGCGGTCGGGTCGCGTGAGGCCCCAATTGGCTGGATAGGCGCTGAAATTGGCCGCCATGTCCTCATGCACAAGGCGTTGCAGGTCGGCACCCAGCGCCGCGCGATAGGCGCGCACGACGACATCCGTACAGACGCCGCGTTCGGGCTCCACGTCGCCGCCCGGATAAGGAAGGCGGCGATAGGCACCGTCATAGAAGAGCGTCACCCCGATCTGCGCCCGCGCCGCCTCGACGAGCTTCCCGGCCGCCTCGGCAGGCTCCGCCGCAAGCCGCGCCGGCAGCGCCAGCACCGGCGGCAACGCGGCCAGCCCCAGAACCATGGCACGGCGCGAAATCATGCGTTTCCCTCTCAAATCCTGCCCGCCGGAAGGTTCGTCGCCGATTTCGCCGGAATTGAGGTTCAAATAAGGAATTTCCCGCCTATATTAGAAGGGCCGGTGGGATCTCCCGCTCGGCTATGGCGATAAACGGACTGTGGAATAAGCCATTCGGACCCGGGGGCAGTACCCGGCGCCTCCACCAAATTCTCCCCCGTCAGTGTCATGAAGGTGGCGCGGCAGGGCCTTTGGGGGCGAAACAGGATCGACGAGGGTGTAAAGACAGTTTTTTTGCCCGGCATGGTTCCGCCGTCATCGGGCCGTTTTATAGTTGCCAACGACAACTATGCTGAGGCGCGTCTCGCTGCTTAATGCAGTGCGATAGCTTCAAATCAAGTCCCTGGCTTTAGCCGGTCAGGGCGGGGTTCG
>JAVJOG010000002.1:0-89127 GCA_040216885.1 Parvibaculum sp. | reverse complement strand
TGAGCGTGCCGCCGAAGCAGCGGTGCGAGGAGAGGACTTCGACAGACATCAGTAGACGACCACCGAGCGGATCGACTTGCCCTCATGCATGAGGTCGAAGCCCTTGTTGATGTCCTCGAGCGGCATGGTGTGGGTGATGAGATCGTCGATGTTGATCTTGCCGTCCATGTACCAGTCGACGATCTTCGGCACGTCGGTGCGCCCCCGCGCGCCGCCGAACGCCGTGCCCTTCCAGACGCGGCCGGTGACGAGCTGGAAGGGACGCGTCGAGATTTCCTGCCCCGCGCCCGCCACGCCGATGATGATGCTTTCGCCCCAGCCGCGATGGCAGCATTCGAGCGCCTGGCGCATCGTGTTCACATTGCCGATGCATTCGAAGCTGTAGTCGGCGCCGCCGTCCGTGAGCTCGACGAGATGGCCGACGACATCGCCCTTGATCTCCTTCGGGTTCACGAAATGCGTCATGCCGAACTGCCGTGCGAGGCTTTCGCGCGCGGGATTGATGTCGACGCCGACGATCTTGTCCGCGCCCGCAATGCGCGCGCCCTGAATGACATTGAGGCCGATGCCGCCTAGGCCGAACACGACGACATTGGCGCCGGGTTCCACGCCCGCCGTGAAGATGACCGCGCCGACACCGGTCGTCACGCCGCAGCCGATGTAGCAGATCTTGTCGAACGGTGCGTCCTTGCGCACTTTGGCGAGCGCGATCTCGGGCAGCACCGTGTAGTTCGCGAAAGTGGAACAGCCCATGTAGTGCAGAACGGGCTTGCCCTTCCAGGAGAACCGGCTGGTGCCGTCCGGCATCACGCCCTTGCCCTGCGTCGCGCGGATCGAGGTGCAGAGGTTCGTCTTGTGGCTCGTGCAGCTTTTGCACTCGCGGCATTCCGGCGTGTAGAGCGGGATCACATGATCGCCGACCGCGAGCGATTTCACGCCCGGACCGGCCTCGACCACAACGCCCGCGCCTTCATGACCAAGGATCGCCGGGAACGCGCCTTCGGGGTCTTCACCGGACAGCGTGAAAGCATCGGTGTGGCAGATACCGGTCGCCTTCATCTCGACCAGCACCTCGCCGGCCTTCGGCCCTTCGAGTTGCACCGTTTCGATCTCGAGCGGCTTGCCCGCCTCGAATGCCACCGCCGCGCGCACGTCCATCGCTGTCTCCGTTCGGGAAATCTCGTGAATTCAATGAGGGCGCATTGTGAGGCGGCAAGCCGCGAAACTCAATCGCGCCGTTCCATGAGCACGAAGGAATAGGGCGCGCTGTCCTTCTCGCCCGCTTCCTGGCGCTCGCGCGAAACCTCGCGCCACCGCGCGGCATCGAAAGCGGGGAAACTGACATCGCCCTCGGGCGCCGCATGCACTTCCGTGATGTAGAGCCGCGTCGCATGATCGAACATTTCAGCATAAAGCTGCGCGCCGCCGATCACGGCTATTTCGTCCACGCCGAGCCCCGCGGCCAGTTCCTTGCCGCGCGAGAGCGCCGCTTCCGCCGATGTGGCGACCTCCGCCCCTTCTGCGTGATAGGAAGGGTCGCGCGTAACCACGATATTGGGCCGGCCCGGAAGAGGCTTCCGCGGCAACGATTCCCACGTCTTGCGTCCCATGATGACGGGTTTGCCCATGGTTACGCGCTTGAAGAAGGCCATGTCGCCCGACAGCCGCCAGGGCAACCCGTTGTCGCGGCCGATGACGCCGTTCTCCGCGATGGCGACGACGAAGGAAACATGAAGCGTCACGCGAACCCCGTTTCGAAAGCGCCCGTTTCGCCTTGCGAGAAGCCCGGCGCACGCAGCATTTCAGGATCGAGCGGGCGCATGCTGACCAGAATGATGAACATGGAAAACGCCGCAAGAAGAAGCACGACCATCACCAGCGCGAAAAGCAGGAGACGACGGCGGAGCCGCATCGGACGGCCCCGTCACACGGCAACGGGCGCGGCGATGTGCGGATGCGCGTCGTAGCCTTCGAGCGTGAAATCGTCATAGGTGAAATCGAACAGGCTCTTCACATCCGGATTGATGCGCAATGTGGGCAGCGGCTTCGGATCGCGCGCAAGCTGCTTGTCGGCCTGTTCGAGATGATTGAGATAGAGATGCGCGTCGCCGAAGGTATGAACGAACTCGCCCGCTTCGAGCCCCGTCACCTGCGCCACCATCATGGTGAGCAACGCATAGGAGGCGATGTTGAAGGGCACGCCGAGGAAGATGTCGGCCGAGCGCTGGTAGAGCTGGCACGAAAGCTTGCCGTCGGCGACATAGAACTGGAACAGGCAGTGGCAGGGCGGCAGCGCCATCTTGTCGACATCGGCAACGTTCCAGGCCGAGACGATGAGCCGGCGCGAGTCCGGATTCTTCTGGATCTGGTCGAGAAGATTCTTGATCTGGTCGATCTTCTCGCCGTCGGGCGTCGGCCAGGAGCGCCACTGGTGCCCGTAGACGGGGCCGAGTTCGCCGTTCTCGTCGGCCCATTCGTCCCAGATGCTGACGCCGTTGGCCTTCAGGTAGCGCGTATTGGTGTCGCCCGAGAGGAACCAGAGCAACTCGTGGATGATCGACTTCGTGTGCAGCTTCTTCGTGGTGACGAGCGGAAAGCCCTCAGCCAGGTCGAAGCGCATCTGGTGGCCGAATATGCTGCGTGTGCCCGTGCCCGTGCGGTCGGTCTTGGTCACGCCCGTGTCGCGCGCAAGGCGCATGAGGTCGAGATACTGCTGCATCGGCGGTTCCTGAGATTCGGTTTCCCAGTGTAGCGCGGGGAGCCCCTGCCCCGCCACCTCGGCCCCGGCCGGCGCCGCTCTTGTCCACAATATATGTGAGGCAATTACGGAAAGGCTGGCCGGACGGGCTCTGCCCCGCCAGAATGCGGCCCAAACCGGGAGGGAACCCATGAAGCGTATTTTCATCGGCATCGGCGCCGCCGTTCTGATCCTGCTGATCGCGGGCCTCGCCCTGCTGCCGGGCGTGCTGGAAGGCCAGATCAACCGGATCGTGGATGGCGGCCCCATCGAAATCCCGGACGACGCCCGCGCACAGCATGGTGAACTCGCCGTGGTGGACCTCCATGCCGACACGCTGCTCTGGGCGCGCGACCCGCTGGAGCGGGCGGACAGGGGCCATGTCGACCTGCCTCGCCTCGTGGACGGCAATGTGACCTTGCAGGTCTTCTCCGTGGTGACCAAGGTACCGCGCGACCAGCGCTATACCGGCACCAGCGGCGACAGCGACGTCATCACCCTGCTCGCAATGGTGCAGCGCTGGCCGGCCCGCACCTGGGACAGCCTCTTCGAGCGCGCGCTCTACCAGGCGGAGAAACTGCATCGCGCGGAAGAAGCAGCGCCCGGCGACCTGATGATCGTGCGCAATGCCGCCGACATCGACCGGCTGATCGAGGCGCGCGGCGATGGAAGCCGCCCGGTCGGCGGGCTTCTTGCGACCGAGGGCTCGCATCCGCTGGAAGGCCGGCTTGAAAACGTCGAAAAGCTTTATGCCGCCGGATACCGGATGATGGGGCTCACGCATTTCTTCGATAACGAACTCGGCGGCTCGCTGCACGGGCTCTCGGGCGAGGGACTGACGGATTTCGGACGCGAAGCGGTGCGCGAAATGGAGCGGCTCAACATCATCGTCGACCTCGCCCATGCCTCCCCCGCCGTCGTCCGCGACACGCTCGACATCGCCACCCGGCCCGTTGTCGTCTCGCATACCGGCATCCGCGGCGCCTGCGACAGCCCCCGCAATCTCGAGGACGCCTTGATGAAACGGATCGCCGATGCGGGCGGGCTTGTCGGCATCGGTTACTGGAAGGGCGCCGTCTGCGATCCTGCGCCTGCCGAGATCGTGAAATCGATCCGCTACGCCATCGACTTTCTCGGCGTCGACCATGTCGCGCTCGGCTCCGACTATGACGGCGCCGTGCCCGTCGCTTTCGACACGTCGCAACTCGCCGTGCTGACGGCGGAAATGCAGAAAGCGGGTTTCACGGACGAGGAAATCGCCAAGGTCATGGGCGGCAATGCAATCCGCTTCTTCCGCGAGCAGTTGCCGCAGGGGTAAGCCCCGCCGAATACACTTCAAATAAGGAAATTACGCCCTATATTAGGAGTGCCGGCGGTTTTCCGTCCGGCTATGGCGATAAACGGACTGTGAAATAAGCCATTCGGACCCGGGGGCAGTACCCGGCGCCTCCACCATTTTCCCCTGTCGCGGCAGGGACCTTGGGGGCGAACCAGGATCGACGAGGGTGTAAAGACAGTCTTTTTGCCCGGCATGGTACCCGCCGTTATCGGGCCGTTTTATAGTTGCCAACGACAACTATGCTGAGGCACGTCTCGCCGCCTAAGCGGTGCGACAACCTCGATCTAAGCCCTTGCCCTTAGCCGGGTAAGGCGGGGTTCGGGGGCACCTGGCAACAGAAGCCCCCACTTTCATTCAGCGTCGTCCATCGCAAGAGCGGTGTCGCCCGCGCCACATGGACGAGAATCCGGTGGAGGGAACCCACGGATTGCCGCGTTCGTCTGGATTTCGCAGCCAAACGCTGATTGAATCGTTCTTACGGAAGCAAATGCGACTCAACGTCTCACGGAGCGACAATTGGCCGATGACCTGATGCGATACGACGTGCTGGCGCAGGACGCCTTGCGAGGTGTCGTGCGGCGCGCGCTGAAGATTGCGCGGGACGACGGTCTGCCCGGCGAACATCACTTCTATATTTCCTTCCGCACCGATGCCCCTGGCGTCGACATTTCCGAGAAACTGCAATCGCAGTATCCCGAGGAAATGACCATCGTGCTGCAGCATCAGTTCTGGAATCTCGAAGTGAACGACGAGCGTTTCTCGGTCGACCTCACCTTCAACAAGATTCCCGAACGTCTTGTCGTCCCCTTCTCGGCCGTGCAGGGCTTCTTCGATCCGAGCGTGCAGTTCGGTCTGCAATTCCAGGTCGAGGGCGTGAGCGCCGGCACCAACATAGCCGAAGAGCGGGCGGTCGAAGCCTCGAACCCCGAAGAGCCTGCGGCCGATACCTCCGGCGAAGTCGTGAGCCTCGACGCGTTCCGGAAGAAGTAACTTTCTCTTCGCGAAAAAACTTATCCCCCTCTGCTTGAGCGCGCCCATTTTTGTGGGACCGGTTCTCACCGGAGGGGCGCATCCGGAGCGTCCGGTGCGGGAGAGCCGGGCGGTGCCTGCGCCGCCGGGAAGGTAACGCATCCCGGCGCCCCGGGGCTCCCGATGCGTGAAGGGCGCGGACACTAGGATCCGCTCGGCAAGACGGCCTCTTTCACGTTTCTTTTGCATGAAAGACGCCTGAAGCTGTTGGGTGGCAGAGGGCATCGGGGCAAAAACATCGCGCGCGGAGCAGCTTCGGCCGCTCATACAAACAACCAAGGATCGCGACCGGACCTGCTCCGCGTCCCCTCCATCTCTCGCCCGAACCGCAGGACTCGTCCGCGCGGCACTTTCGCATGCGCCTTCTGACGCAGCGTCATCCCGTTTCCCTATCTCCCGCTGGACAAGGGGCTTTCACCGGCTATTCTCGGGCTCAAACTGGTTAGTACCACGAACTAAAAATGCGCTCCTGAAAGCGCGCGCAGGGAGACTTTCAATGTCCGACATCAAGCTCGACGATCGCATGCCCGTGCTGGTGGGCTGCGGCCAGCTCGTCCAGAAGGAAAAGGATGTCGAGAAGGCGAAGTCGCCAATGCATCTGATGGCGGATGCGGCGGAAGCCGCCGCCGCCGACACTGGCCTCGGCAAGAAGCTCTGGGTAGCCGTCGACAACGTCACCACCGTCCGCTTCATCACCGACAGCCCGGACTCGGCGCGTCTTCCCTTTGGGCGCTACCCGAACGCGGCGAAGACGCTCGCCAACATGCTCGGCGCGAACCCGGCAAAGACCTGCTACGGACCGACCGGCGGCAACACGCCCCAGATGCTCGTGAACCATACCGCCGAACTCATCGCCAATGGCGAGACGGATGTCGCGCTGGTCGCGGGGTCCGAATGCTTCGGCACCATGATGCGCGCGCTGGGGCAGGGGAAACAGCTCCCCTGGCACGACGAGAACCCGGGCGGCGAGCGCATCGACATCGGTTATGAAAAGGCGGGCGTCACCGAGGTCGAGAAGCGCCACAAGCTGCAATTCCCGGTCAACATCTACCCGATGTTCGAGAACGCGATCCGCGGGGCCGCCGGCCGCAGCGTGAAGGATCACCAGCTCGAGATCGGCAAGCTGATGGCGCCGTTCACGGAGATCGCCGCGAAGCATCCGCAGGCCTGGTTTCCTGTCGCGCGCACGCCGGAGGAGATCGCGACACCGACCGACGACAACCGCTACATAGGCTTTCCCTACACCAAGTACATGAACGCGATCATGCAGGTCGATCAGGCTGCCGCCGTCGTCATGATGTCGGTTGCGAAGGCGCGCGAGCTTGGCGTGCCGCAGGAGAAGTGGGTGTTCCTGCATGGTTGCGCCGACGCGAACGATCTCTGGTTCCCGACCGAACGCGTGAACTACCACTCCTCGCCCGCCATCCGCATGATGGGCAGGAAGGCCTTCGCCATGTCCGGCTGGAATATCGGCGAGATCGACTATTTCGACCTCTATTCGTGCTTCCCTTCAGCCGTGCAGATCGGCCGCCAGGAACTCGGCATTCCCTCCGGCGACCCGCGGGCGCTTACCGTCACCGGCGGCCTCCCTTACTTCGGCGGGGCGGGCAACAACTACGTTATGCACTCCATCGCCACCATGATGGACAAGCTCCGCGCCAGGCCGGGCTCGAAAGGGCTCTGCACCTCGAACGGCTGGTACGTGACCAAACACGGGCTTGGCCTCTACTCGACGACACCGCGCGAGGGCAAGTGGGAGCGCGAGAATCCTGCCGCCTACCAGGCCGAGATCGACGCCGAGAAGCACCCGAAGGTCGAGGAAAAGCCGAACGGCAAGGCGAAGATCGAAACCTATACGGTCGTTCACGGCCGGAACGGCCCGGAATTCGCGATCGTCTTTGGACGTCTTGCGGAGAACGACGCCCGCTTCGTTGCCCATACGCCGAACGATCCGGCGACCCTTGCGGATATGGTGGAGCGGGAACAGCTTGGACGCCAGGGAACGGTGGCTTCGGCCGCCGATGGCAGCGTTAACATCTTTACGCCCGAGTAGGCTGCAGGAACCGGATTCCCGTCACGGCGTTGTCATTTCCGCCTGCCGGAACGGGCAGGAGGCGTGCTATCCTCCGATTCCTCAAGGTTAACGAGAGCGTTAGGCATATATTGACGTTGAGCGTGCAGACTCCCTAGCGTGTATGGCTTGGGGTGTGAGTGCGAGGGTCATCCAACTCAATTCCGACTGTCGGAGGTTGTCTGTGAAAATCAATATCTCTGCGCGGCGGCTCATCGCCGGTGCGATCTCTCTCTTTATTCCCGCAGTCTTTGCCAGTCCGGCTTCGGCTTTCGTGAATGAAGTCCGCGGCGGTTTTTACGCGCATGACATGTTCGGACCGGCGCATGAGAGCGATGGTCTCGACCTGACGGGCGAAATCGTCTTCGACACGCCGTCCTTCCTCGCCTGGGCCTTCAACCCGCGTCCGCGCCTCGGCGGCACGCTCAACACCAATGGCGACACGAGCCTCGCCTACATCGATCCGTTCGGCTGGACGATCGATCTTGGCGAGTCGCCGTTCTTCATCGACGCGAGCCTCGGCGCGGCAATCCATGACGGCCGTATCCACGGCTCGCGGACGGGCCAGAACCAGTATGGCTGCAGGTGGAATTTCCACGAGACGCTCTCGCTCGGCTACCGTGTGGCGCCCAACCTTTCCATCCTGACGGGCATCGAACACATCTCGAATGCCGGTCTCTGCAGCGTGAACGACGGCCTCACCAATATCGGTATGCGCGTCGGCTACTCCTTCTGAAGCTCTGCGCTTCCCCGGCACGCCGGGGAAGCGTCACGTCCGTTACCAGAGCCAGGTTTCGGGATCGGGAACGGGCTTGCCTTCGCCCGCCAGCATGAACCCCTTGATGGCGCGGACCAGGAACCAGACCAGCGTTGCAAGCCCGAGCAACCAGCCGATCGCGATCACCATCGTGAGGACGCTGATGAATGCGAACAGGAGTCCGATCCAGAAGGTGCGAATCTGGAACGTGTAATGGGAGGTCGCGGCCGGGCCCGCCTCGCCGCGTTTCAGATAGGCGACGATCACCCCGGCAATGCCGGTCACGCCGACCACCAGGCTGATGAAATAAAGGATGTAGACGAGTTTGGGTCCGTCCATCTCGCCGCCGGGCGAGGGTTGCGGCGCAGGCGATGGCGTCTCGGTCATGGAAGCCTCCTCATCGGGAATCACCGTAACAAGGCTAGTGGCTGCCGCGCCGTCTGGCCATCTCGCCTTGCAATCTTGTCCCCGCTCGCCGACAAACGGGCATCCTGATACTGCAGCCTGGTAAGAGAGATATGCCCACAATCTATATGATCCGCCATGGCGAGGCCGCCGCCGGCTGGGACGCCGACACCGATCCCGGCCTCTCTGACAAGGGCCGCGCTCAGGCCGAGGCCGCCGCCGGAGAGATCGAAAAGCGGGTCGGGAAGAAACTCCCCATCCTTTCCTCTCCGCTACGCCGCTGCCGCGAGACGGCCATGCCGCTCTCGAGGGCATGGGACTGCGAGCCCGTCATCGAAACGCGCGTTGCCGAAATCCCGTCTCCCGTCGAAGATCTGGATGCGCGCGGGCCATGGCTCCGCCGCCTCATGAGCGGCACCTGGACGGAAGCACTGACGCCGGAAAACACCGGCGGCGGCAAGGTCGATCTCGCGGGCTGGCGGCAATCCGTCGTCGACGCCCTGACGGGCCTGCCCGGCGACACCGTCATCTTCTCCCATTTCATCGCGATCAACGTCGCGGCGGGTGTGGCGACCGGCGATGACCGCCTCGTTACTTTCCGGCCGGACAATTGCTCCGTCACCGTTTTCGAGACGAAGGGCGACAGCCTCGCGCTCGTCGAGCAGGGCCGCGAGGCGGACACGAAGGTGAATTGAGCGCATTCAGAAATCATCAATTCCCCGCCGCAATCACATGGCTATGATGCGGCCATGAACGCACCCGCCGATTCCCTTGAACTCCTCTCCGTCGCCGAGATGGGCCGCGCCGATGCGCTTGCCATCGAGCGCGGCACGCCGGGCATTACCCTTATGGAGAATGCGGGCCGCGCGGTGGCTGAGGCAATCGTCGAGCGCTTCCCGCAAGGACCGGTGTCCGTGCTGTGCGGGCCGGGCAACAATGGCGGCGACGGCTTCGTCGTCGCGCGTCTTCTCGCGGAGCAGGGCTGGCCGGTCTCGCTCTTCCTGCTCGGGCATCGCGATGCATTGAAGGGCGACGCAAAACTCGCGGCGGATCGCTGGACGGGCCCGGTTCATCCGCTGACGGGCGATGCCGGCCGCGGTGCTGCGCTCGTCGTCGATGCGATCTTCGGCGCAGGGCTCGCCCGCGACGTGGAAGGTGCGGCCGCGCAGGCAATCGAACGCATCAATGAAAGCGGGGTGCCTGTCGTCGCGATCGACGTGCCGACCGGCATCGACGGCGATGCGGGCAGGGTGCGCGGCATTGCGTTCGACGCTGCTCTCACCGTCACCTTCTTCCGCGCCAAGCCGGGTCATGTCCTATTGCCGGGCCGGCTCCATTGCGGTGAGGTGCAGGTCGCGGATATCGGCATTCCGGCCGCGGTGCTGGACGGGATCGCGCCGCAGACCTTCCTCAACGAACCGCCGCTCTGGGCTGCCGCCTTTCCGCGTCCTCGCCTCGACAGTCACAAATACACGAAGGGTCATGCCGTCGTCGTCTCGGGTGCTGCCTCGACCACGGGTGCGGCGCGGCTTGCCGCCCGCGGCGCGCTTCGCGCCGGCGCCGGCCTCGTCACGGTCGCCTCGCCGCCCTCGGCGATGCTCGTCAATGCGGCGCACCTCACCTCGATCATGCTCCAGCCTTTCGACGGCGCGGACGCGCTGACGGCGATCCTCGAGGACAAGCGCAAGAATGCCCTGCTGATCGGCCCCGGCGCCGGGACCGGCTGGGAGACGCGGGACAATGTGCTTGCCGTGCTTCTCTCGGGCGCGGCCATTGTGCTCGATGCGGACGCGCTCACGTCATTTGCGGAAATCCCGCGCGACCTCTTCGTCGCCATCAAGGGTTACTTTGCCGGCCCCGTCGTGATGACGCCGCATGAAGGCGAGTTCGCCCGTCTCTTCCCGAAGATCGCGGAGGAGGGGGGCTCCAAGCTCGACCGCGCCGGCAAGGCCGCCGCCGAGGCTGCGGCTGTCGTCGTCCTCAAGGGCGCGGACACGGTCGTCGCCGCGCCGGACGGGCGGGCCGCCATCGCCCGCAATGCCGGTCCGGAGCTCGCGACAGCGGGCTCGGGCGACGTGTTGGCCGGCATCGTCCTCGGCCTTCTTGTCCAGGGAATGCCGCCCTTCGAGGCCGCGTCGGCTGCCGTCTGGCTCCACGGCGAGGCAGGGGGCTACTTCGGTCCCGGCCTCATCTCCGAGGACCTGCCGGAAATGCTCCCGGCCGTCCTGCGGGAGCTTCTTGCGGCTCTTTGAGCCCGCTACAGGGGAAACCACGGCTTTTGCTGGCAATCGCCCGGTGCCCTTGATATAGAGAGCGCCAATTTGGGGACCGGCCGGCCTTTGAAGGGTCACGCCAGAGCCCTTCTCGCGGGCGTGGCGGAATTGGTAGACGCGCTGGATTTAGGTTCCAGTGCCGCAAGGTGTGGGGGTTCGAGTCCCTCCGCCCGCACCAGGCCGGAAGCCCGGCAAATAAACGGATTGGATGATGCAGGTCACGGTTACGAACGCGGACGGTTTGAAGCGCGAATTGAAAATTCAGGTTCCGGCTCAGGACCTGGAGGCGAAACTCGGCGCAAAGCTCGACGAAATGAAGACGCAGGTCCGGCTCAAGGGTTTCCGCCCGGGCAAGGTGCCGGTCAGCCACCTTCGCAAGACCTTCGGCAAGCAGGTCATGGGCGACGTGATCCAGGAAACCGTCGGCGAAACCAGCCAGAAGGCCATAGAGGATGAGGCGCTGCGCCCTGCGTTCCAGCCCTCGATCGATCTCGAAGGCGAAATTCAGGACGTCATCGACGGCAAGTCGGACCTCACCTTCAAGATGAGCTTCGAGGTTATCCCGTCCTTCGAACTGGCCGATTTTTCAAAGGTTTCGCTGGAGCGCCTGACGGCTGAGGTGAAGGATGAGGACATCGAAGAGTCCCTCAAGCGCCTCGCCGAGAACCAGAAGAACTTCGAGCCCCGCGAAGAGGGCGCCAAGGCCGAAGAGGGCGATCTCCTGACGCTCGACTTCGTCGGCAAGATCGACGGCGAAGCCTTCGAGGGAGGCTCCGCCGAGGACGCCAATCTCGAAATCGGCTCCGGCCGCTTCATCCCGGGCTTCGAGGAGCAGCTCGTCGGGACGAAGGCGGGCGACGAGGTCGAAGTGAAGGTGACCTTCCCGGCGGAATACGGTGCCGAGCATCTCGCCGGCAAGGATGCCGTCTTCGATGTGAAGGTGAAGGAAGTGAAGGCGCCTGCCGAAGTCACCCTCGACGACGAGCTCGCCAAGCGCTTCGGCCTTGAGAGCATGGAAAAGCTCCGCGAGGCGCTCGCCGAACAGATGAAGGGCGAATATGCCCGCATGTCGCGTCAGCATCTGAAGCGCGCCATGCTGGACAAGCTCGACGAGCTTCATGATTTCGAACTCCCGCCCACGATGGTCGAGCAGGAATTCAATCAGATCTGGCAGCAGTTCGAGCACGAGTTGCAGCACCAGAACAAGACCGCCGCCGATCTCGACGAGCCGGAAGAGGACGTCCGCGCCGAGTACCGCAAGATTGCCGAACGCCGCGTGCGTCTCGGTCTTCTTCTCGCGGAAGTCGGCGACAAGAACAGCATTTCCGTCACGGACCAGGAACTGAACCAGGCGCTCGCCGAGCGTGCCCGCCAGTTCCCCGGTCAGGAGCGTCAGCTCTATCAGTACTATCAGCAGAACCCGCAGGCCGTGCAGGAACTGCGTGCGCCGATCTTCGAGGACAAGGTCGTCGACTTCATCGCCGAACTGGCCGACGTCCAGGACAAGGTGGTGAGCCGCGACGAACTCTTCACCGACCCGGACGCCGACGAGCACGATCACCACGATCATGATCATGACCACGATCACGATCATGATCATGACCACGGCGACGAGAAGCCGGCGAAGAAGGCCGACGCCAAAAAGCCTGCCGAGAAAATGCCGGCAGCCAAGAAAGCCGCAGCCAAGAAGGATGAGGGCGACAAGAAACCCGCCGCCAAGAAGGCACCGGCAAAGAAGACGGCCGCCAAAAAGAAAGACGACTGAGCGGTTCCTCCGCCGTCACTTTGACAAGGCCCGGAGTCATCTCCGGGCCTTTTGCTTTCCGGTTCCAAATTGCGGCGAAAAAGTGATGCGCCCGCATAAAGGTTTCGTTAGCAAAAAACTTTGGCGCCAGCACAAAAAACCTGTTGCGCGGACTCGGTGATACCTATATCCCCGCGCATCACAAGACGCACAACGCACGTGCCGCTGGCCCCTCGCAGGTTTATGCAACGACGGAAAGCGTCCTTTTTGGATCACGCCGGTCTTAGAAAGCCGGGTCTGAAAAAGGGTGTTTACGATGTTCGCTTCCGAGCAGGGCCGCCGTGCCCGTTCTCGCATCTCCATGAAATCCGCCGCCAAGACGCTCCCGGCCACGAAGCCGGTGGCACCCGCGAAGTCGGGTCCGCGCCGCAAGCCGCGCCTCCGCCTCGTGCCGCAGGCGGCCGAGCTCCCGCTGGAGCGCGGCGGCCTTCCGCCGAAGATCGCACGCTACCTCGCCGCCGCCGAGCTTCCCTCGCCGTGCCTCGTTGTGGACGTCGACATCGTCGCCCACAACTTTGAGGAGCTTGCCCGCTCGCTGCCGCAGGCGCGCATCTTCTACGCCGTGAAGGCGAACCCGGCCGACGAGATCGTCTCGCGCCTCGCGCGTCTCGGCTCGTCCTTCGATACGGCGAGCATGGGCGAGATCGATCTCTGCCTCGGTCACGGCATTTCGGCCGATCGTCTTTCCTTCGGCAACACGATCAAGAAGGAACGCGACATTGCCGAGGCTTACGGCAAGGGCGTCCGCATGTTCGCCTTCGACAGCGCCGCCGAGCTCGACAAGATCGCCCGCGTGGCGCCCGGCTCGAAGGTTTACTGCCGCGTGCTGATGGAGTGCGAAGGCGCCGAATGGCCGCTCTCGCGCAAGTTCGGTTGCGAGCCCTCGATGGCAGCGGACCTGCTCGTTCGCGCCAATGAACTCGGGCTCGATGCCTATGGCCTCTCGTTCCATGTCGGCTCGCAGCAGACCGACCTCACGCAATACGACAAGGCCCTCGCGCTTTCGTTGTCGCTCTTCCGCGATCTCGAGGCTCGCGGCGTGAACCTGCGCATGGTCAACATGGGCGGCGGTTTTCCGTCGCGCTATCGCACCGACGTTCCCTCGATCGCCGCCTATGGGGCAGCGATCCGTGAGGCGCTCGTGCACCACTTCGGCGACAACCAGCCGGAAGTGATCGTGGAGCCCGGCCGTGGCGTCGTTGGCGACGCCGGGGTCATCCAGGCCGAAGTTATTCTCGTCTCCGAAAAGGGAGGCGACGATGCGCGACGATGGGTCTATCTCGACGCAGGCAAGTTTCATGGCCTGGCGGAGACGATGGACGAGGCGATCAAGTACCGCCTGCTGACCTCGCGTGATGGCGGCGAGACGTCGCCCGTCGTGCTTGCCGGCCCGACCTGCGACAGCGCCGACATTCTCTACGAGAAGACGGACTACCGTCTCCCGTCGAGCCTGCAGGCTGGTGACAAGGTCTGGATCCTGGCTACGGGCGCCTACACGACGACCTATTCGGCCGTCGCGTTCAACGGCTTCCCGCCGCTGGCAAGCGTCTGCATCTGAGGCCCCGGGAAAACCCCGTTCACAAGATATCGAAGGACGAAACGGTCGGGCAGGCGCGCTGCGCCGCCACCGGATTCGCCTCATGGAAACGAACATGAAGATCGTTCTTGAAACTGAGTCACGCACGCCCGCCGTCGAGAAACTGGTCGCGGAGGCGTTCGGCCCGGACCGCTTCGCGAAGACCGTCTATCGGCTTCGCGAGGGCGTCGAGCACGACACCTCGCTTGCGCTGGTCGCGGTCGACAACGGTGAGGTCGTGGGCACCCTTCGCTTCTGGCCCATCGAGATCGACGGGACGCCGGCCCTCTTGCTCGGCCCACTCGTCACCGCCCCGTCCCGGCAGGGCAAGGGCGTTGGCAGCCGTCTGATGCATGCCGGTCTTGCCCGCGCGGCCGCTCAAGGTCACCGCATTGTCGTCCTCGTGGGCGATGAGCCCTATTACCGCCGTTTCGGTTTCACCCGGGCGCTGGCCCGCAGGCTCGAACTGCCCGGCTGGGTCGACCCAACGCGTTTTCTGGCGCGCGAGCTGGTGGCTGGCGCACTTTCCGGCGTGAGCGGCATGATTGGGCGGCCCCGTGAGGTCGCGCAGGCTGAGAGTGCCAGGAACGCTGCCTGACACTCCCGTTAGCCGCTTCTAGCTGCCGGTAGGTGTAGACGTTTGCAGCGATACTGTAGGCGTGACCGCCGCCGCATCTCGTTTCTTGAACTCTGCGATCATCGCCTCGATGAAGAGTGAGATGTTTTTCTTGATCGCACCTTCATTGGCAAGCTTCAGGCGCTCATAGCCAAGAAATGCGTCAGAGAGTTTCGCTGTGTACTCGCAGTTGATCTCTGTCTCGTATGTGCGCTGGTTCGTCTCTGCATCAAGCAACAGATAGAAGACCCGCGAGCTGACAGTCATGTCAAAGCCACCGAACGGCTGATCGAGGTCGACCAGCTTCACTTCAAGTTTGTAGCGAGGTGCCGCGTCATTGATCATCGCGTGAACCGTGAGAGATTGTTCGAGCGCTGTCTTGAAGGCGGCATCGTCAACTTGCGATGTCCAGAGCGGATTGGTTTTCGAACCGCCGGTGACCTCGCTGACGGTGATGGATTTCCGCAAAGAAGAGCTTTCGGCAATCACCGTGACATTGCTGACTTCGGCCGTCATCGCGCTCGGGCTCGCGCCGGTGGCGCAAGCGCTCAAAGTCACGAGAAGAGCCATAGAAAAAAGAACTCTGACAAACATCTCATCCCCCAAAAATAATGAATTCAGCTTGCATAATGGATTAAACTCCAGAATCTGAGAAGCTAATTGAGCCGGGGGGTGGGGCAGTGCTGACTTGGAAACACTGGGCGGGATTGGCTCTATGCAGCCTGATATTTGCCTCTTGTGGGGGACGTGTCGCCAATATTGCGCCGGAACAGCGCTCAGTCGATGCAGTTCTGTCCTGCGACCATCTCTCGGGCGAACTTGCCGTCAATAAGAAAAAAATCGACGAATTGTCGGGAGAGCGGCAGACAGCTAACGACCACAATGCCGGCAAGATCGCAGGCGCCGTGCTCGTTCCCACTTACATCCTTTTCCTCGACCTGTCTGACACGGAGCGGCGTGAGGCTGAAGCGCTTGTTGCCCGGAACGACGAGCTTGAGCGACTGATCGCCGCCCGAAGCTGTGGGGGGTCGGGAAACACGGTTGTCGCTGCGGAAGCGGCATCTGCGGGAACAGAAGTGAACGGAACCGCCGGAAATGCCCCCTAGCGGTAAGGGGGCGAAATCTGCCGTTCCAGTGCCTATATTCCTTGCGCTAGTGTTCTGAACCATCCATTTACCGAATCGGCCTAAATACGGTTGAAGTGCAGTTTCATGCGGTGGCATGGGAACGCGACGTCTGCATCCTTACTCTTTGCAGGGTGGCGGCGCTCCCTGATAAACATCCGCGTGAACCGGCCGACGCCCAGGAGAGACCATGAAAGACCCCATCGAAACCTACATGAACCTCGTGCCGATGGTGGTCGAGCAGACCAACCGTGGTGAGCGCGCCTACGACATTTTCTCGCGCCTTCTGAAGGAGCACATCATCTTTGTCGCCGGTCCTGTCGAGGACAGCATGGCGATGCTGGTGACGGCTCAGCTTCTTTTCCTTGAAGCTGAAAACCCGAAGAAGGAAATCTCGATGTACATCAACTCGCCGGGCGGCGTGGTGACGTCGGGGCTTGCGATCTACGACACGATGCAGCACATCCGTCCGCCTGTTTCCACGGTCTGCATGGGGCAGGCGGCATCGATGGGTTCCCTGCTTCTCGCGGCGGGTGAAAAGGGCATGCGCTTCGCGCTGCCGAATGCCCGTATCATGGTCCATCAGCCTTCCGGCGGCTTCCAGGGCCAGGCGACGGACATCGAAATTCACGCCCGCGAAACGATTGCGATTCGTGAACGCCTCAACAATATTTATGTGAAGCATACGGGGCAGAGCCTGAAGGACGTGGAGGATGCGCTTGAGCGCGACAACTTCATGAGCCCGGAGCGCGCCAAGGAGTTCGGCATCATCGACCATGTCGGTGTCGAACGGGCGGAGAGCGCCAAAAAAGACTGAAAATAACGAGACTTTTCCGGGTTCTCTTGTGCGCTTGCCGAAAAACCGGGCGGCATTTGCCTAGGATTCGGGCCGGGAGAACGCTGGGGCAGGGCCTTCTCGGCATTCGCTGCGGGGGCAGCTGAAGGTAATGAAATGTTGATCCCCCGCCGAATAACATGCTCGTATGGAGCCAAGGTGACCGGTTGAGGCATCCATTTTATGGCCCCTGGCGTACAAAAATGGACGCCTTGATCGGATACCGGAAGGCAGGCACGGTTGGTGCATAGGCGTTGGTAAAACCTGTTCGTACCGGCCTGTGGGTTACTAAGGAGTTCTTATGAGCAAGGTGAGCGGCGGCGACTCCAAGAACACGCTCTACTGTTCCTTCTGCGGCAAGAGCCAGCACGAGGTCAGGAAGCTGATTGCGGGTCCGACCGTCTTTATCTGCGACGAATGCGTCGAACTCTGCATGGACATCATCCGCGAGGAAAATAAGAGCTCGCTGGTGAAGTCGCGTGACGGTGTTCCCTCGCCGCAGGAAATCTGCGGTGTGCTGGACGATTATGTGATCGGCCAACAGCACGCCAAGCGCGTTTTGTCGGTTGCGGTCCACAACCACTACAAGCGCCTCAATCACGCCGCCAAGAATAACGACGTCGAGCTTGCGAAGTCGAACATCCTGCTGATCGGTCCCACGGGTTGCGGCAAGACGCTGCTCGCCCAGACGCTCGCCCGCATCCTCGATGTGCCGTTCACGATGGCCGACGCGACGACGCTGACGGAAGCCGGCTATGTCGGCGAGGACGTCGAGAACATCATCCTGAAGCTGCTGCAGTCGGCCGACTACAATGTCGAGCGCGCCCAGCGCGGCATCGTCTATATCGACGAGGTCGACAAGATCAGCCGCAAGTCCGACAACCCGTCGATCACGCGCGACGTGTCGGGCGAGGGCGTGCAGCAGGCATTGCTGAAGATCATGGAAGGCACGGTTGCCTCCGTGCCGCCGCAGGGCGGCCGCAAGCACCCGCAGCAGGAATTCCTGCAGGTCGATACAACCAACATCCTCTTCATCTGCGGCGGCGCGTTCGCGGGCCTCGAAAAGATCATCGGCCAGCGCGGCACGGGCGCCGGCATCGGCTTCAGCGCCAAGGTTCAGTCGGTCGAAGACCGGCGCACCGGCGAGATTCTGAAGGATCTGGAGCCCGAAGACTTGCTGAAGTTCGGTCTGATCCCCGAATTCGTCGGCCGCATGCCGGTCCTGGCGACGCTGGAGGATCTCGACGAGGAAGCGCTTGTCACGATCCTGACCCAGCCGAAGAACGCGCTGGTGAAGCAGTATGAGCGCCTGTTCGAGATGGAGAATGTGCGTCTGACCTTCTCCGAGGAGGCGCTTCGCTCCATCGCCCGCAAGGCGATCGACCGCAAGACCGGCGCCCGCGGATTGCGTTCCATCCTCGAAGCAATTCTGCTCGACACGATGTTCGAACTGCCGACGCTTGAGGGCGTGGAGGAGGTCGTCATCAGCGGCGAGGTTGTCGAGGGCAAGGCGCGTCCGCTCTACATTTATGCCGAACGGCAGGGCGATGTCGGCACCAGCGCCTGACGGGGCTGAAAACCTGCGTTTTTCAAGCATTGGCAAGTGGCCTTGAAAGCACGGTCTTTCAGGGCCATTTTCCATTTAACCGATGGTTCCCGGTGCTGAAACAGGCCGGGGACCGGAAACGCCCGAATTCCGGGCGGCGCCCGCGAATCCCGCTATTCTGGCCGTCATGCGGCCATCAGCATTCATTCAGAATCGGATGCTAGGCTGGAGCTTCGCTGCGGGCGGCAGTCGAGTCAGGTAAAGGCAGGTAGTAATATGACCGAGAAAGAAAAGCGCAATCAGGATACAACGGCAGGCGCCGGTGGCGATGCCCTTGTGTTGCCGGTGCTGCCGTTGCGCGACATTGTCGTTTTCCCCCACATGATCGTGCCGCTCTTTGTTGGCCGCGAAAAGTCGGTGCGGGCACTCGAAAATGTCATGCAGGACGACAAGCAGATTTTGCTGGTCGCCCAGAAGAATGCCGCGGACGATAATCCGAACACGGACGACATCTACGAAATCGGCGCCATCGGCACAGTGCTGCAGCTCCTCAAGCTGCCCGACAACACCGTCAAGGTGCTGGTCGAGGGTGTGCGCCGTGCGCGCGTCAAGCGCTATGTCGACAATCCCGAATTTTTCGAAGCCGAAGTCGAGGCGATCGACGAGACCGAAACCGACGGCGATCAGATCGAAGGTTTGGCGCGCTCCGTCGTCTCGCAGTTCGAAGGCTATGTGAAGCTCAACAAGAAGGTCCCGCCGGAGGTGTTGGGCTCGATCGGACAGATCGAGGACCCTGCGAAGCTGGCCGACACGGTCGCGAGCCACATCAACATCAAGATTCCCGAGAAGCAGGAGCTTCTCGAAATGCCGTCGGTCGCAGGCCGGCTGGAGCGCGTCTATTCGCTGATGGAAGGCGAGATCGGCGTGCTGCAGGTCGAAAAGCGCATCCGCAGCCGCGTCAAGCGCCAGATGGAGAAGACGCAGCGCGAGTACTATCTGAACGAGCAGATGAAGGCCATTCAGAAGGAGCTTGGCGACGGCGACGACGGCCGCGAGGAAATTCGCGAACTCGAAGAACGCATCCAGAAGGTCAAGCTCTCCAAGGAGGCGCGCGAGAAGGCGGTCGCCGAACTGAAGAAGCTGAAGCAGATGAGCCCGATGTCGGCCGAAGCGACCGTCGTGCGCAATTATCTCGACTGGCTGCTCTCGGTGCCGTGGAAGCAGAAGAGCCGCGTCAAGAAAGACCTGAAGAATGCGCAGGAAATTCTCGACGCCGATCACTATGGCCTCGACAAGGTCAAGGAACGCATCGTCGAATACCTGGCGGTGCAGAACCGCGCCAACAAGCTGAAGGGGCCGATCCTCTGCCTCGTCGGTCCGCCCGGTGTCGGCAAGACCTCGCTCGGCAAGTCGATCGCGCGTTCGACGGGCCGCGACTTCGTGCGCATGTCGCTCGGCGGCGTGCGCGACGAGGCGGAAATCCGCGGTCATCGCCGCACCTATATCGGCTCGATGCCCGGCAAGGTCATCCAGTCGATGAAGAAGGTGAAGCACACCAATCCGCTCTTCCTGCTCGACGAGATCGACAAGATGGGTTCGGATTTCCGTGGCGATCCGTCGTCGGCGCTGCTCGAGGTTCTCGATCCCGAGCAGAACAACGCTTTTGCCGATCACTATCTGGAGGTCGACTACGATCTCTCCGACGTCATGTTCGTGACGACGGCGAACACCCTCAACATCCCCGAGCCGCTGATGGACCGGATGGAGATCATCCGCATCGCCGGCTACACCGAGGATGAGAAGGTCGAAATCGCCCGCCGCCATCTGATCCAGAAGGCGATCGACGGCCATGGCCTGCGCAAGGGCGAGTGGTCGATCGACGATGAGGCCCTGCGTCAACTGATCCGCGTCTATACGCGCGAAGCGGGCGTCCGCAATCTCGAGCGCGAGTTGAACAACCTGGCGCGTAAGGCCGTCAAACGCATCCTGACCGATCCGGAAACAAAGTCGGTCAAACTGACGATGGAAAACATCGCCGACTATGCCGGTGTGCCGAAATACCGTTTCGGCGAGGCCGAAGGCGAAGACCAGGTCGGCATCGTCACAGGTCTGGCATGGACGGAAGTTGGCGGCGAGCTGTTGACCATCGAAGGCGTGATGATGCCGGGCAAGGGCCGCATGACGGTCACGGGCAACCTGCGCGATGTAATGAAGGAGTCGATTTCCGCATCGAGTTCCTTCGTCCGCTCGCGTGCGACCCGTTTCGGCATCGAGCCGCCCTTGTTTGATCGCCGTGACATCCACGTTCACGTGCCGGAAGGCGCGACGCCCAAGGACGGTCCGTCGGCGGGCGTGGCGATGACCACGGCCATCGTCTCGGTGATGACCGGCATTCCAGTCCGCAAGGACGTGGCGATGACCGGCGAGATGACGCTTCGCGGTCGGGTGCTCCCCATCGGCGGTCTCAAGGAGAAGCTTCTGGCGGCGCTCCGCGGCGGCATCAAGAAGGTGCTGATCCCGCAGGACAATGCCAAGGATCTCGCCGAGATTCCGGACAATGTGAAGAACGGCCTGGAGATCGTGCCGGTCAACACCATCGACGATGCGCTGAAGCACGCCCTGACCCGCATGCCGGAACCCATCGAGTGGGACGAGGATGCCTGGGCAGCCGAACAGGCCGCCGCCGGCCGCAACCGGCCGGACACCAGCGAGCCGGTTATGGCACATTAGAGGCGGCGAGCGCTCACAAGGCGGTCGCGCGAAACAAAACGGGAGCCTCAGGGCTCCCGTTTCTGTGTTTGGCACCTCGAATTTTCCGCAGAATTCCTTTGTTTTTACTTTGACCCCCTTCTTGGCAGACGAGTAGACTCTTGACGCTTGAGGGAATCCCGATTCCCCGCCATCGCATCAGAAGGGGCCCGACGTGAACAAGAACGATCTCATTGCAGAAGTGGCGGACCGGACCGGTCTATCCAAGGCCGATGCGACCAAGTCCGTCGACTATGTGTTCGACATCATCACGGACTCGCTGAAAAAGGGCGAAGAGGTCCGGCTGGTCGGCTTCGGCACGTTCAACGTGTCGAACCGTGCAGCCACCGAGGGCCGCAACCCGCGTACCGGCGAGACGATCCAGATCCCGGCCTCGAAGCAGCCGAAGTTCAAGGCCGGCAAGGGGCTCAAGGACGCTGTGAACAGCTGAGCTGAAAAAAAACCGCGAGTTTGAGGGCCGGCCGCGTAGGGAAGTGTGCCGGCCTTTTTCATGGGGAAGTGTGCTCGCTGGCCGGCTCGTCCGCAGGTCCCCCGGTCTCTTCGAGAGGCGGCTCTTCGTCGGCGGCGCGTGGATCGAGTTCCGTTGGCAGCGGCGTAACCTGCGGGAACGGCACGGCCACGAAGTCGGACCGCTGCTCTTCGGTCAGGGCGGGCGTCGAGACGATCCGGTAGGCCGTATACCCGGCAAAGAGCAGGTGCACGACCGCCGGGAACACGAATATCGACGAAATGCCGAAGCTGCCGACGCCCAGCGACGCGGCGGTCGGACCGACAATCGCGCCCACCGAATAGACGACCAGCAGCCCGCCCGAGATCGACACAAAGCTTTCGCTCTGTCCGTGATCGTTCATATGTGCCACGCACACCGAATAGAGCGTCAGCGCGAAAACGCCGAAAAGCACACCTGCCAGCATGATTGCCGTGACGCTGCCGCTGATGCCGGCGGCGACCAGGGCTATCTCGCCCGCCGCCGAGCCGAGACAAACCGCAACAATGACGCGCCGCCGGTCCATGCGGTCTGAAATACGCCCGATCGGCCATTGTGCGACCGCCCCGCCGGCGATTGCCGCCAGCATGAACGCCGCGACCCCGCCTTCGCCAAGCCCGCGTTCGATCGCGAAAAGTGGCGCCAGCGTCCAGAACGGCGCATTGGTGAGGCCGACCACAAACGATCCGACCAGGCCCACGGGCGATAGGGCATAGAGATTCCGGATGTTGATATGCGTGCTCTGGATCGGCATCGGCTGCACCGACGTCGTCATCGCCACCGGCACTAGCGCCAGCGACGTCAGGATCGAGCAGATGGCGAAGAGCACGAAGCCGCTCGAGTCCGCGGCATTCAGCATCAGCTGGCCGCCGGCAAGGGCCGTCAGGTTGACCGCCAGATACACCGCGAAGATGCGGCCCCGCGTATCGTTGGTCGACTGTTCGTTGAGCCAGCTCTCGATCACCATATAAAGGCCGGCGAAACAGAAGCCGGTCAGCACCCGCATCAGCGCCCACATGGTCGGATCGGAAGACATCGCGTGAATGAGCGGCGCCGCCGCGGCCAATCCGCAAAAGGTCGCGAAGCTGCGGATATGCCCGGCGCGACGCACGATATGCGGCGTCGCGAAACAACCACCTAGAAAACCGGCAAAATAGAAGCTGCCGATAATGCCGACGGAAATGGTCGCGAAGCCCTCATAGCCGGCGCGAATCGGAATCAGCGTGCCGAGAAGTCCGTTGCCGACCAGCAGGATGGCGGTTGCCATCAGCAGCGAAAAGACGGGGGCGAGGGTACGAGTCAACTGGACACCCGGTCTGTCGGTGAGCCGAAGGGCGAACGCCCAAGATCGGGCGTTTGGGCGCGCATTGCAATGGCTCCGATTGCATTGCCGGCGCCCATTCGCTAGGAGTTGCGGGAACGCGCCGCGCGGGCGTTTCGGCGCGCGGGTCAGGGCGGTTAGCTCAGTTGGTAGAGCATCTCGTTTACACCGAGAGGGTCGGCGGTTCGAGCCCGTCACCGCCCACCACGCACGACGAGCCGCGCCGCGCGCTGCGAGCTTGAGGGGCCGCCTTGACAGGGCGGGGGGCTTGGCTTACGAGACGCCCACCTTTCAGGCGGTTTCTTCGCCCTGTTGGGGGTGTAGCTCAGTTGGTTAGAGCGCCGGCCTGTCACGCCGGAGGTCGCGGGTTCGAGCCCCGTCACTCCCGCCATCGTTCTCGTCTCATCGCGCTTTCGCGATAGCTGCGAACGCCCGACGGCGGGCGCGGCGCCGCTTGCAGGTGACCTTCCGCAAGGGCAGGAAAAACAAAGACTTTTGCTTCGACAAAACGTCAGCCAGCCTTTGATTTCGCTTATGCGGGAGCTATACTGCGCGCCGAATTGGGCAGTTGATTATGGATGATTCGACCATCCCGCCGCGCGCCCGCGCGGTGCAGATCGGACGCCCGGCCGGACATCGCAAGGTGCCGGTCTCTTGTTGAGGACAATTCGATGGAAGACCTGCTTCTCGAGTACCTGCCCATATTGATCTTTATGGGGCTGTCGCTCGTGATCGGTCTCGCATTGCTCGTCGCGCCGTTCCTGATCGCGCCGAGCAAACCGGATCCCGAAAAGCTTGCTGCCTATGAATGCGGCTTCGACGCATTCGACGACGCGCGCATGAAGTTCGACGTGAAATACTATCTCGTCGCCATCCTCTTCATCATCTTCGACCTCGAAGTGGCCTTCCTGTTTCCCTGGGCGGTCGCGCTCGGCGATGTGGGCTTGTTCGGGTTCTGGTCGATGGTCGTGTTCCTGGGCGTCCTGACGATCGGCTTCACCTATGAGTGGAAGAAGGGCGCGCTGGAATGGGAGTGATGCAAACCGGCAATGCAGCCGCACCGGCTCAAACGGCGATCCCCGGCGACGGGCAGGACGATGCCTTCTTCCGTCAGGCTTCCGACGCGCTCGCCGACAAGGGTTTTGTGCTGACGACGGTCGACGACCTCGTCAACTGGTCGCGGACCGGCTCGCTGATGTGGATGACCTTTGGCCTTGCCTGCTGCGCGGTCGAAATGATGCACACCTCGATGCCGCGCTACGACGTAGAGCGTTTCGGCGTCGCGCCGCGCGCCAGTCCCCGCCAGTCCGACGTGATGATCGTCGCCGGCACTCTGACCAACAAGATGGCGCCTGCCTTGCGAAAGGTCTACGACCAGATGCCGGAGCCCCGCTATGTGATCTCGATGGGATCCTGTGCGAACGGCGGCGGCTACTATCACTATTCCTACTCCGTGGTGCGTGGCTGCGACCGGATCGTCCCGGTCGACATCTATGTGCCCGGATGCCCGCCCACCGCCGAGGCGCTGCTCTACGGCATCCTCGCCCTTCAAAAGAAAATTCGCCGGACGGGCACGCTCGACCGCTGATTTTCACCGACCGGCAGCGAGTACCTTCCGCGCGGGAAGCGAAAACCTGCCCATGAGTTTCGAGACCGCATCGATGGACGAAAGTCTCACAGAACTGGGCGAGCATATTCTCGGCGGGGTCGAGGATTCGATGCTCGGTTTCAACGTCGCTTACGGCGAACTGACGGTCCGTGCCCAGGTCGGATCGATCGCGCGCGTGCTGAAGTTTCTGCGCGACGACCCCGCCTGCCACTTCGCAACGCTGCTCGACATTACGGCCGTCGACTATCCGCAGCGCGCCCGCCGCTTCGATGTCGTCTACCATCTGTTGTCGATGCACCAGAACCAGCGCATCCGTGTCATTATCGAAACAGATGAGGAAACGGCTGTACCGAGCGTCGTCGGCATCTTTCCGTCGGCCAACTGGTACGAGCGCGAAACCTTCGACATGTACGGCGTGCTCTTCAGCGATCACCCGGACCTGCGCCGCATCCTCACCGACTACGGCTTCAACGGCTATCCGCTGCGAAAGGACTTCCCGCTCACCGGTTATGTCGAGGTCCGCTACGACGATGACGTGAAGCGTGTCGTCTACGAGCCGGTGAAGCTCGTGCAGGAGTTCCGCAGCTTCGATTTCTCGAGCCCTTGGGAAGGCGTCGAATATCTGCTGCCGGGCGACGAAAAGGCGGAGAACTGACCGATGGCCGAACAGGAGCTCCGCAACTACCACCTGAATTTCGGACCGCAGCATCCGGCCGCGCATGGCGTGCTGCGTCTCGTGCTGGAGCTCGACGGCGAAGTGGTCGAGCGCGTCGACCCGCATATTGGCCTCCTGCATCGCGGCACGGAAAAGCTGATCGAGTACAAGACCTATCTGCAGGCGACGCCCTATTTCGATCGGCTCGACTATGTCGCGCCGATGAATCAGGAACATGCTTTCGTGCTGGCGGCCGAAAAGCTGCTCGGCCTCGAAGTGCCGCGCCGCGGTCAGTTCATCCGCGTTCTCTATTCCGAAATGGGCCGCATCCTCGCCCACATGCTCAACGTGACGACGCAGGCGCTCGACGTCGGCGCGCTGACGCCGCCGCTCTGGGGCTTCGAGCAGCGCGAAAAACTGATGATCTTCTACGAGCGCGCATCCGGCGCGCGCCTCCACGTGAATTATTTCCGCGTCGGCGGCGTGCATCGCGATCTGCCGCCCAAGCTCATCGAGGACATCTACAATTTTTGCGATCCGTGTGAACAGGCGCTCGACGATCTCGAGGCGTTGCTGACCGGCAACCGGATTTTCATGCAGCGCAATGTCGACATCGGCGTCGTCTCGCAGGAAGACGCGCTCGCCTGGGGGTTCTCCGGCGTCATGGTGCGCGGCTCCGGCATGGCCTGGGATCTGCGCCGTTCGCAACCCTACGAAGTCTATTCCGAGCTCGACTTCGACATTCCGGTCGGCAAGAACGGCGACTGCTACGACCGCTATCTGATCCGCATGGACGAAATGCGCCAGTCGCTGCGCATCATGAAGCAGTGCATCGAAATGATGCCCGGCGGTCCGGTACATGCTGAAGACGGCAAGGTCGTGCCGCCGTCGCGCGCCGAGATGAAACGCTCGATGGAAGCGCTGATCCACCACTTCAAGCTTTATACCGAGGGCTACCGCGTGCCCGAGGGCGAGGTCTATGCGGCCGTCGAGGCGCCCAAGGGCGAATTCGGCGTCTATCTCGTCTCGGACGGCGGCAACAAACCCTACAAGTGCAAGATCCGCGCACCGGGCTTCGCCCATCTGCAGGCGATGGATCATCTGTGCAAGGGCCACATGCTGGCGGACGTTGCCGCCATCCTCGGCTCCATCGATATCGTGTTCGGAGAGGTGGACCGGTGAGCGTTCGCAGACTAGATCCCAAACAGCCGGCGGACTTCGCCTTCACGCCCGAAAACGTCGAATGGGCGAAGGCGCAGATCGCGAAATATCCGGAAGGCAAGCAGGCTTCGGCCATCATCCCGCTGTTCTGGCGCGCGCAGGAGCAGCATGACGGCTGGCTGCCGGAACCCGCGATCCGCTATGTCGCCGAAATGCTCGGCATGGACTACATCCGCGCGCTCGAAGTCGCGACCTTCTACACGATGTTCAATCTCTCGCCGGTCGGCGAACACTACGTGCAGCTCTGCGGCACGACGCCCTGCTGGCTGCGCGGCGCCGATGAACTGAAAGAAGTCTGCCGCAAGCATATCGGTCCTGAGGGCAAGGTCAGCGCCGACGGCAAGCTCTCATGGCTCGAAGTCGAATGCCTCGGCGCCTGCGTCAACGCGCCGATGGTCCAGATCAATGCCGACTTCTATGAAGACCTCGACGCGGCGGGGCTCGAGCGCATTCTGGCGGACCTGCGCGCCGGCAAGGACGTGAAGCCCGGCCCGCAAAGCGCCCGGCATTCGTCGGAGCCGCTCGGCGGCCTTACAAGCCTGACTTCCGCTGAAGCGCATACGGGTGGGGGCGAGTAATGCTCGAGGACAAGGACCGCATTTTCACCAATCTCTACGGCCATCACGACTGGCGCCTCGCCGGTGCCCGCGCCCGCGGCGATTGGGACGGCACGGCCGCGATCATCGCCAAGGGCCGCGACTGGATTCTCGACGAAATGAAAAAGTCGGGCCTGCGCGGCCGCGGCGGCGCCGGCTTCCCGACCGGCCTCAAATGGTCCTTCATGCCAAAGGAGTCCGACGGCCGCCCGCATTACCTCGTCGTCAATGCCGACGAGTCCGAACCCGGCACCTGCAAGGACCGCGACTTCATGCGTCACGATCCGCACAAGCTGGTCGAGGGCTGTCTGATCGCCAGCTTCGCGATGGGCGCGCATGCCTGCTATATCTATGTGCGCGGCGAGTTCATCCGCGAGCGCGAGCAGCTTCAGGCTGCCATCGACGAAGCCTATGAAGCGGGTCTCGTCGGCAAGAACGCGGCAGGCTCCGGCTGGGATTTCGACATCTATGTCCATCACGGCGCCGGCGCCTATATCTGCGGCGAGGAAACGGCGCTGCTCGAAAGCCTGGAAGGCAAGAAGGGCATGCCGCGCCTGAAGCCGCCATTTCCGGCCAATGTCGGTCTCTACGGCGCGCCGACCACCGTCAACAATGTCGAGTCGATTGCGGTCGCGCCGACCATCCTGCGCCGCGGCGCCACCTGGTTCGCCGGCCTCGGCCGCCCCAACAACACCGGCACCAAGCTCTTCTGCATCTCGGGCCACGTAAACAATCCCTGCAATGTCGAAGAGGAAATGGGTATCCCCCTCAAGGAACTGCTGGAGAAGCATGCGGGTGGCGTGCGCGGCGGCTGGGACAATCTGCTGGCCGTCATTCCCGGCGGCTCGTCGGTGCCGCTCATTCCGAAATCGGTATGCGACGACATCCTGATGGATTTCGACTCGCTGAAGGCCGTGCAGACCGGCCTCGGCACGGCGGCCGTCATCGTCATGGACAAATCGACCGACGTTATCAAGGCGATCGCGCGCCTCTCGGCCTTCTACAAGCATGAGAGCTGCGGCCAGTGCACGCCCTGCCGCGAAGGCACCGGCTGGATGTGGCGCGTGATGGAACGTCTGGTGTCGGGCGAGGCGGCGGTCGAGGAGATCGACATGCTGCTCGACGTTTCGAAGCGTGTCGAAGGTCACACCATTTGTGCGCTCGGCGACGCGGCGGCTTGGCCGGTTCAGGGCCTGATCCGTCATTTTCGAGGCACCATCGAAGAGCGCATCGCGGCAAGACGCGGCGTCGCTCAGGCGGCGGCGGAGTAGGGGCATGCCAAAACTTATCGTCGACGGCATTGAGGTCGAGGTCGAAAACGGCGCCACGCTGTTGCAGGCCTGCGAGGAAGCGGGTGCCGAGATTCCGCGCTTCTGCTATCACGAACGCCTGTCGATTGCCGGCAACTGCCGCATGTGCCTTGTCGAAGTCGAGAAGTCGCCGAAGCCGGTCGCCTCCTGCGCCATGCCGGCGGGCGAGGGCATGGTCGTCCACACGAAGACTGAACAGGTAAAGCGCGCCCGCGAAGGCGTGATGGAATTCCTGCTGATCAATCACCCGCTGGATTGCCCGATCTGCGATCAGGGTGGCGAATGCGACCTGCAGGATCAGGCGATGGCCTATGGCGTCGACGGCTCGCGCTTTGGCGAAAACAAGCGCGCCGTCGAAGACAAATATATGGGGCCGCTGGTCAAGACCATCATGACCCGCTGCATCCATTGCACGCGCTGCATCCGCTTCTCGCAGGAGGTTGCCGGTGTGCCCGAACTCGGCGCCATCGGCCGCGGCGAGGACATGGAGATCACAACCTATCTCGAACACGCGCTCACCTCGGAACTGTCGGCAAACGTCGTCGACCTTTGTCCTGTCGGCGCGCTGACCTTCCATCACTACGCCTACACGGCGCGTCCCTGGGAACTGCGCAAGACCGAATCCATCGACGCAATGGATGCTGTCGGCTCGAACATCCGCGTCGATGCGCGCGGTGCCGCCGTGATGCGCATTCTGCCGCGTCTCAACGAGGACGTGAACGAGGAGTGGATTTCCGACAAGACGCGCTTCGTCTGGGACGGCTTCCGGATGCAGCGCCTCGACACGCCCTATGTGCGCGAGGGCGGAAGCCTGCGCGCCGCAAGCTGGGACGAAGCCTTCACCGCCATCGCCGCGCGCCTCAAGGGCATCAAGGGCGACCGCATCGCCGCTATCGCTGGCGATCTCGCCTGCGCCGAATCCATGAAGGCGCTGAAAGACCTTTACGCAAGCCTCGGCTCGCCCAACATCGATTGCCGCCCGGACGGCGCGAAGCTCGATTCATCGGCCCGCGCCGCCTATCTCTTCAACACCACCATCGCGGGCATCGAGGAAGCGGATGCCATCCTCTTGATCGGCACCGACCCGCGCAAGGAAGCGCCGATCCTCAACGCCCGCATCCTGAAGCGTGCCCGCCGCGGCGACCTCAAGGTCGGCGTCGTCGGCCCCCGCGCCGACCTTACCTACGCTTACGATCACCTCGGCGCCGGCCCGCAATCGCTGAAAGACCTCGGTGCTTTCGCCGATGAGCTGAAAAACGCCTCGAACCCGCTGAAGGTCGCCGGGCAGGGCGCGCTGACCCGCAAGGACGGCGCCGCCGTGCTCGCGGCCGCCATCGCGCTGGCGAAATCGGTCGGCGCGGTTCGCGACGGCTGGAACGGCTTCAACGTGCTGCATACGGCTGCGGCGCGTGTCGGCGGTCTCGATCTCGGTCTGGTGCCCGGCGCGGGCGGCCGCGATGTCGAAGGCATTCTCGACGGTGCTTCGAAAGGCGAAATCGAATTCGTGCATCTGCTGGCCGCCGACGAGATCGACATGTCGCGTCTCGGCTCGGCCTTTGTCGTCTATCAGGGCACGCATGGCGATGCCGGCGCCCACCGCGCTGACGTGATCCTGCCCGGCGCCGCCTACACCGAGAAAAACGCAACCTGGGTCAACACCGAGGGCCGCGTGCAGCTCGGTAATCGTGCGGTCTTCCCGCCCGGCGCCGCCCGCGAGGATTGGACGATCCTGCGTGCCTTGTCGGCGGTCGTCGGCCACACCTTGCCTTACGACAACCTGACGGCCTTGCGCGAAGCGATGGTCGCGGCCGCGCCGCATTTCGCCGAGATCGACATGATCGTACCGGCAGGCCCGCTGCCTGATCTGCCGCAGGGCGATTTCGACGCCGCGCCGTTCGAAACACCGGTGAAGGACTTCTATCTGACAAACCCCATCGCGCGCGCGAGCATGGTGATGGCGCGTTGCTCGGCGGAACTTGCCCCGTCGCGCATGCAGGCGGCGGAGTGAGGGCGGCATGACCGAATTTCTGATCGCCTACGGCATTCCCCTCGCCATCATCGTCGCGCAATCGCTGGCGCTGATCGTCGCCATCCTGATCGTCACGGCCTATGTGTTGCTGGCCGACCGCAAGATCTGGGCGGCGGTGCAGCTTCGCCGCGGGCCCAACGTCGTCGGTGCCTTCGGCCTGCTGCAATCTTTCGCCGACCTGCTGAAATTCGTCTTCAAGGAAGTCATCGTCCCGGCCGGCGCCAACAAGGGCGTCTTCCTGCTGGCGCCGCTGGTCACGGTCACGCTGGCGCTCTCGGCCTGGGTCGTCATTCCGTTCGACGCCGGTGTCGTCATCTCCAACATCAATGTCGGCGTTCTCTATATCTTCGCCATCTCGTCCCTCGGCGTTTACGGCGTCATCATGGCGGGCTGGGCGTCGAACTCGAAATATCCCTTCCTCTCGGCGCTCCGCGCGGCCGCCCAGATGGTCTCCTACGAAGTCTCCATCGGTTTCGTCATCGTCACGGTTTTGTTGACCGCCGGCACGCTCAACCTGACCGAAATCGTCGAGGCGCAGAAGACCGTCTGGTACTTCATCCCGCACCTGCCGATGTTCGCGATTTTCTTCATCTCGGCACTGGCCGAAACCAATCGCCCGCCCTTCGATCTGGTGGAAGCGGAATCCGAACTCGTCGCCGGCTTCATGGTCGAGTACTCCTCGACGGCCTACATGATGTTCATGCTCGGCGAGTACGTGTCGATCCTGCTGATGTGCGCCATGACGACGATCCTGTTTCTGGGCGGCTGGCTCCCGCCCTTCGACATCGCGCCGTTCAACTGGGTGCCGGGCATTGTGTGGTTCCTGCTGAAGGTCTTCTTCGTCTTCTTCATGTTCGCCATGGTGAAGGCCTTCGTGCCGCGCTACCGCTACGACCAGCTCATGCGTCTCGGCTGGAAAGTGTTCCTGCCGTTCTCGCTGTTCTGGGTTGTGCTGACCGCCGGTGTGCTGGTTGGCTTCGACATCGTGCCGCAGCGTTGAGGACAGGCACGATGACACATACGGGAAAGGACTGAACAATGGCCTGGCTGGAACAGTCGGCGCGGTCGCTCTTTCTCGCGGAGTTCGTATCGAGCTTCGTGCTCGCGATGCGTTACTTTTTCAAACCGAAAGTGACTGTCAATTATCCGTTCGAGAAAGGCCCGCTCTCGCCCCGTTTTCGCGGCGAACACGCGCTCCGCCGCTATCCGAACGGCGAGGAACGCTGCATCGCCTGCAAGCTCTGTGAGGCGATCTGCCCGGCGCTTGCCATCACCATCGAGGCAGGCCCGCGCCGCAACGACGGTACCCGGCGCACCACGCGCTACGACATCGACATGACGAAATGCATCTATTGCGGTCTCTGCCAGGAGGCATGCCCTGTCGATGCGATCGTCGAGGGCCCGAATTTCGAATTCGCGACCGAAACCCGCGAAGAACTGATGTACGACAAGGATCGGTTGCTGGCCAATGGCGACCGTTGGGAACGCGAGATCGCGACGAGCATTGCGCTCGACGCGCCCTACCGCTGAACGAAGATCGTCGAGGGGACGAGGGGTCCATATGATTGCCACCGCCATCGCGTTTTATCTTTTCGCGGGCATAACCGTCGCCGCGGGCTTCATGGTGATCGCTGCGCGCAATCCCGTTCACTCGGTGTTGTTCCTGATCCTGGCCTTCTTCAATTCGGCCGCGCTGTTCGTGCTGCTCGGCGCCGAGTTCCTGGCCCTGATCCTCGTTATCGTCTATGTCGGCGCGGTCGCGGTGCTCTTCCTGTTCGTCGTGATGATGCTCGACGTCGACTTCCGGGATCTGCGTGAGGGCTATCTGCAATATCTGCCCGTCGGCGCGCTGGTCGGTCTGATCCTGCTCGTCGAACTGCTGCTGGTGCTCGGCGCATGGATCGTGTCGCCGGATGCCGCGGGCTTCGCCGCGGCGCCCGCGCCTGCAATTTCCGACGTCCACAACACGCGGGCGCTCGGCCAGCTCATCTACACGCAATACGCCTATCTGTTCCAGGCGGCGGGCCTGATCCTGCTGGTCGCGATGATCGGGGCCATCGTGCTGACGCTGCGCCACAAGCCGAATGTGAAACGTCAGGTCATCGCGGATCAGGTCGGGCGGACGCGCGATCAGGCCGTCGAAATGAAGAAGGTCGAGCCCGGTCAGGGTCTCTGACGGGCGCAACGAGAGAAGAGGGGACTGGTCCCCCGCGCATCGTGCGCGAAGGGACAGGAGATATAGAGAATGGCAATCGGCCTCGGACATTATCTGACAGTGGCGGCGATCCTTTTCACGCTCGGCATTTTCGGAATCTTCCTCAACCGGAAGAACGTCATCGTCATCCTGATGTCGATTGAATTGATGCTGCTCGCGGTCAACATCAATCTCGTCGCCTTTTCCGCCCATCTCGGCGATCTGGTGGGCCAGGTCTTCGCGCTCTTCGTCCTGACGGTCGCGGCCGCCGAGGCAGCCATCGGCCTTGCCATTCTGGTCGTCTACTTCCGCAACCGCGGCTCCATCGCGGTCGAAGACATCAACGTGATGAAGGGGTAAGGCAGAATGTATTCGGCCATCGTCTTTCTGCCGCTTCTTGGCTTCCTGATCGCCGGCATTTTCGGCCGCTGGCTCGGTGTCCGCGGCGCGCAGATCGTTACCTCGAGCCTTCTCGTCGTCTCCGCGTTGCTGTCGGTCGTCGCTCTGGTCTCGGTCGGTCTCGGCGGCGAAACAACCACCGTGCAGGTGCTGACCTTCATCGATTCCGGCGGCTTCGAGGCCGACTGGCGCCTGCGCATCGACACGCTGACCGCCGTGATGCTGGTCGTCGTCAACGTCGTCTCGGCGCTGGTGCACATCTATTCGATCGGCTACATGAGCCACGACCCGCACCAGCCGCGCTTCTTTGCCTATCTGTCGCTCTTCACCTTCGCCATGCTGATGCTGGTGACAGCCGACAATTTCGTGCAGCTCTTCTTCGGCTGGGAAGGTGTCGGTCTCGCCTCCTACCTGCTGATCGGTTTCTGGTACCAGAAACCCAGCGCCAATGCCGCCGCCATCAAGGCCTTCGTCGTCAATCGCATCGGCGACTTCGGCCTGATCCTCGGCATCGCGACGCTCTTCCTGACGGTCGGCTCGGTCGATTTTGACACGGTCTTCAAGGCGATCCCGGAGCTTGCCGGCGAAACCTTCTCCTTCCTCGGCTACGACGTGCCGGTTGTCACCACGGCCTGCCTGCTGCTCTTCATGGGCGCCATGGGCAAGTCGGCGCAGTTCTTCCTGCACACCTGGCTGCCCGACGCGATGGAAGGCCCGACGCCTGTTTCGGCGCTGATCCACGCGGCGACCATGGTCACCGCCGGCGTCTTCCTGCTGGCGCGCCTGTCGCCGGTTTTCGAGTTTTCACCCTATGCGCTCACCGTCGTCACGGTCATCGGCGCCACCACGGCCTTCTTCGCCGCGACCGTCGGCCTCGTGCAGAACGACATCAAGCGCGTCATCGCCTATTCGACCTGTTCGCAGCTCGGCTACATGTTCGTGGCCATCGGCGTCGGCGCCTATGAAGTGGCGATGTTCCACCTCTTCACCCATGCCTTCTTCAAGGCGCTCCTGTTCCTCGGCTCGGGTTCCGTCATCCATGCGATGAGCGACGAACAGGACATGCGCAAGATGGGTGGCCTCTTCAAGATGATCCCCGTCACCTGGTTGATGATGGTCATCGGCACACTTGCGCTGACCGGTTTCCCCTTCACCGCCGGTTACTATTCCAAGGATGCGGTCATCGAAGCGGCGTTTGCGGCCCACAACCCGGCGCACATGTATGCCTTCGCGCTCACCGTCGCGGCGGCGCTGCTGACCTCGTTCTATTCATGGCGCCTGATCTTCATGACCTTCCACGGCGAATCCCGCGCCTCGAACGAAACCATTGCCCATGTGCACGAGTCGCCGCTCGTCATGCTGGTGCCGCTGTTCATTCTGGCGGTTGGCGCGCTCGGCGCCGGGTTCCTCTTCGCGCCGCTCTTCATCGGCCATGCTCACGAGGCATTCTGGCTTGAGGCGGTCTATCGCGGCGCCGAGAACCACATCATGCACGAGTTCCACAATGTGCCGGAATGGGTGCCCTTCGTGCCGACGCTGATGATGATTGTCGGCTTCGCCACCGCCTGGCTTTTCTATATCGCGCGGCCCGACATTCCAAAGCAGCTCGCGCGCACGCAGGAGCCGCTCTACAACTTCCTGCTCAACAAGTGGTACTTCGACGAAATCTACGACTTCCTGTTCGTCCGCCCGGCCTTCTGGCTCGGCCGCCTGTTCTGGAAGCAGGGCGACGGCCGCATCATCGACGGCTGGGGGCCTGACGGCATTTCGGCGCGTGTCCTCGACATTACGCGTGGCGTCGTGAGGCTGCAGAGCGGTTATCTCTACCACTATGCCTTTGCCATGCTGCTCGGCGTCGCCGGCCTGGTGACCTGGTTCATGCTCGGGGGAGCGCAGTGATGGCCGACGGCTACATCCTTTCTCTTGTCACCTTTCTCCCGCTTGTCGGCGCGCTGATCATCCTGACGGTGCGCGGCGACGAGGCCGCTGTCGCGCGCAACGCACGTTATGTGGCGCTCTGGACCACCGGCGTCACCTTTGTCCTCTCGCTCTACATTTGGGCGCAGTTCGACCCGACGACGGCCGATTTCCAGTTCGTGCAGCGCGCCGAATGGCTCGGCGGCGCGATCGACTACCACATGGGCGTCGACGGCATTTCGGTGCTCTTCGTGGTCCTGACGGCCTTCCTGATGCCAGCCTGCATCCTGGCGAGCTGGACGTCGATCGACACCCGCGTCAAGGAATACATGATCGCCTTCCTTGTGCTCGAAACGCTGATGATCGGCGTCTTCTGCGCGCTCGATCTCGTGCTCTTCTATCTCTTCTTCGAGGGCGGCCTGATCCCGATGTTCCTGATCATCGGCGTCTGGGGCGGCAAGCGCCGCATCTATGCGAGCTTCAAGTTCTTCCTCTACACGCTGGCCGGCTCGGTATTGATGCTGCTCGCCATCATGGCGATGTACTGGGAGGCCGGCACCACCAGCATTCCCGTGCTGCTGGCGCATGACTTCCCGGCCGACATGCAATTCTGGTTGTGGCTTGCTTTCTTCGCCTCCTTCGCGGTCAAGATGCCGATGTGGCCGGTCCACACCTGGTTGCCCGACGCGCACGTCGAAGCGCCGACGGCGGGCTCGGTCATTCTGGCCGGCATCCTCCTGAAGATGGGCGGCTACGGCTTCCTGCGTTTTTCGCTGCCGATGTTCCCGGTCGCCTCGGCCGATCTCGCCTGGCTGGTCTTCGGCCTCAGCCTCATCGCCATCGTCTACACCTCGCTCGTGGCGCTGGTGCAGGAGGACATGAAAAAGCTGATCGCCTATTCGTCCGTCGCCCACATGGGCTTCGTGACCATGGGCATCTTCGCCGCCAATCAGCAGGGCGTGCAGGGCGGCATCTTCCAGATGCTGAGCCACGGCTGGGTTTCGGGCGCGCTCTTCCTCTGCGTCGGCGTCATTTACGACCGCATGCACACGCGCGAGATTTCGGCCTATGGCGGCCTCGTCAATCGCATGCCGCTCTATGCGCTGGTCTTCATGGTCTTCACCATGGCCAATGTCGGCCTGCCCGGCACCAGCGGTTTCGTCGGCGAATTCCTCACCATCGTCGGCGCCTTCAAGGTCAACACCTGGGTCGGCGCGATCGCCGCCACCGGCGTCATTCTCGCCGCCGGCTACGCGCTCTATCTCTACCGGCGCATCGTCTTTGGTGCGCTCGAGAAGGACACGCTGAAATCGATCGCCGATCTCAACCGCCGCGAGGTTGCGACGCTTGCGCCGCTCTTCGCCGCCACGCTCTTCTTCGGCATCTATCCGGCGCCGATCATGGATGTGACGGCCGTGTCGGTCGAAAACCTGGTATCGAACTACAACGCCGCCGTCGAAGCGCATCGGCTGGCCGAAGGGGCAGGGACGATGTCTGAGATCGCCGCCCTCTTCACGGGCCGATAGGGAGAACGGCAAATGGAAAATGCAATGACCGTCCCCCCGCTCTTGCCGGCGTTCCCCGAAATCCTGCTGGCCGTCGGCGCCATGGCGCTGCTGATGTACGGCGTCTTCCGCAAGGACTGCACGGCGCGCGAGGCAAGCTACGGCGCGCTCGGCCTCTTCCTGCTGGTCGCGGCCTTTCTGGTCGTCGAACCCGGCATCACGATCCACACTTTTGGCGGCATGTTCATTGTCGACGGCTTCGCGAAGTTCATGAAGCTGCTGATCCTGCTCGCCGCCGCCGCCGCCATGGTGATGTCGCTTTCCTATGTCCGCCACGAAGGCATGGACCGCTTCGAATTCCCGGTGCTGATCGTGCTGGCGACGCTCGGCATGTTCATGATGGTGTCGGCCAACGGCCTGATCGCGCTCTACATGGGCCTTGAGCTGCAAAGCCTCGCGCTCTACGTGATTGCCGCCTTCAACCGCGACAGCGGCCGCGGCTCCGAAGCCGGTCTCAAATATTTCGTCCTCGGCGCGCTTGCCTCCGGCATGCTGCTCTACGGCGCCTCGCTGATCTACGGCTTCACCGGCAGCGTCGAGTTCGACGCGATCGCCGCGGTGCTCTCGTCCGAAGGCACAAATCTCGGCGTCGTCTTCGGAATCGTCTTCGTGCTGGCGGGCCTCGCTTTCAAGATTTCGGCGGTCCCCTTCCACATGTGGACGCCCGACGTCTATGAAGGCGCGCCGACGCCCGTCACAGCCTTCTTCGCCGGCGCGCCGAAAGTCGCGGCCATGGCGCTGCTGCTGCGTCTCCTCTTCGGCGCCTTCCCCTCGATGCTCGCCGAATGGCAGCAGATCGTCGTCTTCATCTCCATCGCCTCGATGGTGCTCGGCGCCTTTGCCGCCATCGGCCAGACCAACATCAAGCGCCTGATGGCCTACTCGTCGATTTCCCACATGGGTTTCGCGCTTGTCGGCCTCGCCGCCGGCACGCCCGAAGGCGTGCGCGGCGTGCTGATCTACATGGTCATCTCGGTGGTGATGAACGCCGGCGTCTTCGGTTGCATCCTCGCCATGCGCCGCCTGGAAGGTTATGTCGAAGCCAGCGGCGACCTCGCCGGTCTCTCGCGCAATCAGCCGATGGTCGCGGCCATGCTCGCCATGCTGATGTTCTCGCTGACCGGCATCCCGCCGCTCGCCGGTTTCTTCGGCAAGTTCTATGTCTTCGCGCCGGCGATACAGGCCGGCCTCTATCCGCTGGCCGTCATCGGCGTACTTGCCAGCGTCGTCGGCGCCTTCTACTACCTGCGCATCGTCAAGATCATGTATTTCGACGAACCGGCCGAGGCCTTCGAACAGCCGATGCCGGGCGAGTTGACGGCGGTGCTCGGCATATCGAGCGTCTTCACGCTGTTCTTCGTGCTCTATCCGGCGCCGCTCATCGTCGCATCGCAGGTTGCGGTCGGCGCGCTGATGCCCTGACCGGCGATGGCCGATCTCCCGCCAGGTGTCGCGCTTCGCCGCTTCGCGGAAATCGACAGCACCAACGAGGAAGCCCGCCGCCTCGGCGAGGCGGGCGAACCCGGCCCGCTCTGGATCGTCGCCGAACGCCAGACCGCCGGTCGCGGCCGGCGCGGCCGAAGCTGGGTCGCGCCGCCCGGCAATTTCATGGGCACGCTCTATCTCACGCCCCGCTGCGGCGCGCGTCAGGCCGGCGAACTTTCCTTTGTCGCCGCCGTCGCCGTCTTCGACGCGGTCGAAGCGCTGCTGCCGCCGCCCTCGCGTGCCGGCCTGCGCCTCAAATGGCCGAACGACCTGCTGCATGAGCGCGCCAAGCTCGCCGGCATCCTGCTAGAATCTTCCGGCGTCGCCGGCGCCGAAGTCACATGGCTCGCCATCGGCATCGGCATCAATCTCTCAGGCCATCCAGAAGGCGTCGAGTTCCCGGCAACCTCGCTTCCGGCCATCGGTGCGCCGCCTGTCGCGCCCGATGAGGCGCTGGCGGCGCTCGCCGCCGCCTTCGAACGCTGGCTCGCTGTCTGGCGCGGTGTGCAAGGCTTCGCTGCCATCCGCGAAGCCTGGCTCGCACGCGCCGCAGGCCTCGGCGAGCGCCTCACCGTGCGCCTCGCGCAGGAAACATTCGACGGTACGTTCGAAGGCCTCGCGCCAGACGGCGCGTTGCAGCTCCGCCTCGCCGACGGCACGCTGCGCCTCGTTTCGGCCGGCGATGTGTTCTTTCCGGCCACGACGCACTAGTTTAGGCCCATGACCAAATCTCCTGCATCTCCGAAAGCCGACGACGAACTCCTGTTCCTGCCGCTTGGCGGCTCGGGCGAAATCGGCATGAACCTCAATCTCTACGGCTACGGACCGGAAGACGGCCGCCAATGGATCATCGTCGATCTGGGCGTCACCTTCGGCGACGAGCGCACGCCCGGCGTCGATCTGATCATGCCGGACCCCGCCTTCATCGAGGACCGCCGCGAAGAATTGCTCGGCATCGTGCTGACGCATGCGCATGAAGATCACATCGGCGCCGTCGCGCATCTCTGGCCGCGCCTGCGCTGCCCGGTCTATGCGACGCCCTTCACCGCGACCATGGTGCGCGGCAAATTGATCGAAGCCGGCCTCGAGGGCGAAGTGCCCCTGCACATCATCCCTCTCGGTCACCGCTTCGACCTCGGCCCCTTCGACATCGAACTGGTCACGCTGACCCACTCGATCCTCGAACCGAACGCGCTCGCCATCCGCACCCCGCTCGGTCTCGTCATGCACACCGGCGACTGGAAGATCGATCCGGACCCCGTGCTCGGCGACGACATCGACATCGCCCGCCTCACCGAAATCGGCGACGAGGGCGTGCGCGCCATCGTCTGCGATTCCACCAACGTCTTTTCGCCCGGCACCTCCGGGTCGGAGGCCGATGTCGCCGCAAGCCTGATCGAACTGATCCGCCCCATGGAGGGCAGGGTGGCCGTCACCACCTTCGCCTCCAACGTCGCCCGCCTCGAAAGCATCGCCCGCGCCGCCGCCGCCTGCGACCGCCACGCCGTTCTGGTCGGCCGCGCGATGTACCGCGTCGTCGCCGCGGCGCGCGACGCCGGTTACCTGAAAGACCTGCCGCCCTTCCTCACCGAACACGACGCAGGCTACCTGCCGCGCGAAAAAGTGCTCTTCATCTGCACCGGCAGCCAGGGCGAACCGCGCGCCGCGCTCGCCCGCATCGCCGAGGACGGCCACCCCAACATCGTGCTGGAGAAGGGCGACTGCGTGGTCTTTTCCTCCCGCGTCATCCCCGGCAACGAGGTCTCGATCTTCGATCTGCAAAACACGCTGGCGCTGCGCGGCATCCGCGTCATCACCGAGAAGGATCACTTCGTCCACGTCTCGGGCCATCCCTGTCGCGACGAACTGGCCCGTATGTATCAATGGATCAGGCCCGAAATTTCCGTGCCGGTTCACGGCGAGGCTCGCCACCTCGCCGAACACGCGGCGCTGGCCCGCGAACTTCAGGTGCCGCAACAGGTCGTCATCCGCAACGGCCTGATGGTCCGCCTCGCGCCGGGCCCGGCCGAAATCATCGACGAAGCCCCGTCCGGCCGCATCTATCTCGATGGCGATGTCCTCACCGCGTCGGATGAAGGCGCCGTGCAGGAGCGCCGCCGTCTGGCCTTTGCCGGCTCGGCTTTCGTCAGCGTCGTGCTCGACGGCAAAGGCCAGCTTCGCGGCGACCCGCAGGTCCGCCTGATGGGCCTGCCGGAGGACGATGGCAACGGCACGGACTTCGAGGACATCGCGCTCGACGCCATCGACACAGCATTCGACCGCCTGCCCGCCAAGCGCCGCGGCGACGACGACACAGTGGCCGAATTTCTCCGCCGCGCCGTGCGCGGCGCGCTGCGCCGCGAATGGGGCAAGAAGCCCCAGGTGGCGGTGGTCGTCACGCGCATCTAGGTCGGACGCATCCGCTCTTTTCACCCTCCCTTTGGGGAGGGTGAAACCGTTGTAAGCGGTTTGGGGCGGGGGGCTGCTTGCTTGCCCACGTCCGAAAACCGGCCTAAACATGGATCATTCGAATTCAACGGTTAAGGAAATCCCGATGCTTGGTCCCCTCAATCACGTCGCCATCGCCGTCCCCGACGTCAGGGCGGCGGGCGAGCTTTACCGCAAGAAGTTCAACGCAAAAGTGTCGGATGCGGTACCGCAGCCCGACCATGGCGTTACCACCGTTTTCGTCGATCTCGGCAACACCAAGATCGAGCTGCTGGAGCCGCTGGGCGAAAATTCGCCGATCTCCGGTTTTCTGGCGAAGAACCCGAAGGGTGGCATCCATCACATCTGCATCGAGGTCGACGACATCGACGCGGCTTGCGACAAGATGAACGCCGAAGGCGTCACCATCACCGGCACCGGCAAGCCGCGCATCGGCGCCCATGGCAAGCCGGTTGTCTTCCTGCATCCGAAGGATATCAACGGAACGCTGGTCGAGCTGGAACAGGCTTGAGCGGCCGAAAAGGCGGGTAGGGGGGACGAATGACCTGGACGGCCGGTCTGGCGATCTATCTGGTCCTCTGGTGGCTGACGTTTTTCGCCGTCCTGCCTTGGGGCGTCCGCGCCCCGGCCGGAAACGGCGACGTCGCACCCGGCACCGATCCGGGCGCGCCCGTCGCCCCGCAACTGCTTCGGAAAGTCGTGGTCACGACGCTGATCTCGGGGCTGATCTGGCTCGGCGTTGCTTGGGCAATCGTCTACCAGCCGGTCTCGTTCGACAGCATCCCCTTCATGCCCGACCTCAGCGGCGAATACTGAGGCTGGCTTTTCTTCGCCCATTTCAGGATATGGCTTTAAATGGGGATCGAGCGCCCCGCTGCCAATTGGGGATATCTTTCCGGTTCCCGTTCGCGCAGCGAACGAAAAACCAGGCAAGTCGCGCAGCGAACAAGGCAAAAAAAAGCAAGGTCCACTTTCGCGGCCTTGCTTCGATAGTCTTTCCCTCTTGTCGCGCCTCCACCGCCCGTTTCCGGCGGATGAAGTCTGCGTATCCTCCCTAAACCTGGGCCGCGCTTGAACGCTTATTCCCCTTCTTGTACCGGGGACTATAGCCAGCCTGCGGCGACATGTCACGCGCCTATTTGCGCCGGAAGCAACTTTCGCAAACCTGACTCATCCGCTCGGGCAATTTCCGGTCGAAGGCAAAGCCCCCGCATGCCGTTTGTGTCGGCGGCAATTCCCCGCAACACTCCTTTAAGGCGAAGCCGGGCAGGATGGAGGCATGACAAAGCAGGGCATCATTGCGGGCGCGGTCTTTCTGCTGGCCCTCCCGGCCTCGGCCGTGGGACTGGCGGGCACCGACATCGCCTATATCGAACAATCCGACTGCGACGCCATCGCCGTCCACTTCCCCGGCGGCGCCGATTATGTGCCGGGCGTCGCCGCCGACGGCAGCCGCGTCGCGCCGGCCGATCTCGGCGGCGGCTATGCCTATGGCCTGCGTCCCGTTTACGAATTCGATATGACGCTCGACCCGCTGATCGGCCGCAATCCGGCCTTCAACTCGGCAACCAAAATGACCGTCGCGCGCGTCAGCATCGACATGACGACCGGCCGCACCACCATCGACGGCCACGATGTGTCCGGCGCTAACCATGCTTTGGCCGAAGCCTGTGCAAGATTGCATCACAAGCCGGTGAAATGATCGCCGCGCCGTCCGGCTTTTGTTGACACGGCAAGTCCGCCCCCACAGGCTGAAAACGGCAAAGGGTGGGGCGTCGATATGCTGGTTCAGGGCCGCAGGGCCGTCATTCTGTCTTTATGCGTTGCGCTCGCGACGCTCGTCTCGCTTGCCGCCGCGCCCGCCGCCTCGGCGAGCGACGGCCTCTGGCGCATCACCGAGGAACGCTGGAGCGACGCCCACGAAAAGGCTTGGGAGGATTTCATCGCCGGCCTCGGCGCCGCCGATTGCTGGACGCTCGACGAGTGCCTGAAAAGCCCGGCCAATCCCTACCGCCACACCGACCCCCGCACCCGCTTCTATGCCGACTGCGCCGACATGCCCTATGTGCTGCGCGCCTATTTTGCCTGGAAAAACGGCCTGCCGTTCGCCTGGCAATCTGCGATGCGTGCCCATGACGGTCCGGGTACGGATATTCGTTACTCGCTCGAAGGAAACGACATCGTCGCCCGCGATTCCGTGCCGCGCACCGCGCGCGGTGTCGCCGCCGTGCCGATCCTCCACAACATCGTCAATTTCGTCTCGACCGCGATGTTCCGCCGCGACGCGGCCATCGACCATCCCGTGATGTTCACCGACACCTATTCGCCGCGCCTCGACCGCGCCGCGATCCGCCCCGGCACCATCGCCTATGACGTCAATGGTCACGCCTCGCTGGTCTGGCGCGTCGAATCCGGCGGCCGCATCCTGATCTTCTCTTCCCACCCCGATCATTCGTTGAGCCGCACCTTTCTCGGCCGCGAATTCCTGCGCACCGGCCCGCAACTCGGTTCGATCTTCCAGAAGTTCCGCCCCATCGAAGTCGTTGGCGCCACGCGCGCGGCCAACGGCGCCCTGGTTGGCGGCCGCATCGTGCCGGTGATGAACGCCGATCTCGAGGATTTCTCGCTTGAGCAATACGCCGGAAATCCGCCGGTCAATCCTTACGCCTGGGGCACCGCGCAATGGGTGTGGAACGGCGAGGCGATGGACTTCTACACCTATCTGCGCGCCCGCATGTCGCTCGGCGAACTCGAATATCACCCGGTAGCCGAACTGCGCGGCATGATGCAGTCGGTCTGTTTCGATCTGCGCGCCCGCAAGCACGCGGTCGAAATCTCCGTTGGCCGCGGCATCCAGAACACCGCGCCGCCCGCACGCCTGCCCAGCAACATCTACGGCACACACGGCGTTTGGGAGCTTTACTCGACGCCCTCGCGCGATGCCCGCCTGAAGACCGCCTTCAAGGAGATGTACGATCACATCGTCGACTTCATCAAGATGGATATGGTCGACGCCCCGCGCCTCGTCTATGACGGCAACGACCTCGCGGGCGATCTCCTCACCGCCTACCACGAACAGAACGAACTCTGCCGCATCGACTACAGGAACTCCGCCGGCCGCACCGTCTCGCTCACCATCGACGACATCGTCCACCGCCTCTACGACCTCTCCTTCGATCCCTACCAGTGCATCGAGCGCCGCTGGGGCGCCTCCGGCGACGAACTCGCCACCTGCAACGATGGCGCGCTGAAAACCCGCTGGTACGAGGCCCAGCGCTATCTGCGAAACCAGATCGACCGCACCTACGATGTCGACATGGGTTATTCGATTGAGGAGCTTGAACGCGGCCCCTGGGGTCCGCGCACCGGTCGCGGCGTCGAGGCCGGTCCCGAGGTCGATGTGAAGGGGTATCTCAAGGGCCTCGTCGCCCGCCGGCAGGCCGCCGCGCCCGGCGTTGCGAATCCGGTCGCAACCCCCTAAAACTTGACCCCCAATCCGAAGCCTCGGCGGCTCCCGCAAGGCTTGCGCCCCGCGGTCAGGTCATCATGCGCCTTTCGAAGTATTTTCTGCCCACCCTGAAGGAAAACCCGGCCGAGGCGCAGATCCCCTCGCACCGGCTGATGCTGCGCGCCGGCATGGTCCGCCAGACCGCCGCCGGCATCTATGCCTGGCTGCCCTTGGGCCTCGCGGTCCTGCGCCGCATCGAGGCCATCGTCCGCGACGAGCAGGCCCGCGCCGGCGCCATCGAACTCTTGATGCCGACGCTGCAATCGGCCGACCTCTGGCGCCAGTCCGGCCGCTACGACGCCTACGGCCCCGAAATGCTGCGCATCAAGGACCGCCACGAGCGCGACATCCTCTACGGCCCCACCAACGAGGAAGTCATCACCGACATCTTCAAGGGCGCCGTGAAATCCTACCGCGACCTGCCGCGCAATCTCTTCCACATCCAGTGGAAGTTCCGCGACGAGATCCGCCCGCGCCTCGGCGTCATGCGCGGCCGCGAATTCCTGATGAAGGACGGCTACTCCTTCGACCTCGATGTCGAGGGCGCCCGCCGCGCCTACCGCAAGATGTTCGTCGCCTATCTGCGCACCTTCGAGCGCCTCGGCCTGAAGGCGATCCCGATGGCCGCCGACACCGGCCCCATCGGCGGCGACATGAGCCACGAATTCATCATCCTGGCCGAAACCGGCGAGAGCGCCGTCTTCTGCCACCGCGATCTGGTGGACATGCCCGTCCCCGGCGACGACCTGGATTACGAGGGCGACCTGACGCCGGTCATCGACGCCCGCACGACGCTTTACGCCGCCACCGACGAAAAACACGACGCCGCCCGCTTCGACGCCGAGGTTCCGGCGGACAAGCAGCTTTCGGCCCGCGGCATCGAGGTCGGCCACATCTTCTTCTTCGGCACAAAATATTCCGAGGCCATGGGCTGCGTCGTTCAAGGGCCGGACGGCAAGGAAACACCGCTCCAGATGGGCTCCTACGGCATCGGCGTCTCGCGCCTCGTCGGCGCCATCATCGAGGCGAGCCACGACGACGCGGGCATCGTCTGGCCGGAAGCCGTCGCCCCCTTCAAGGTCGGGCTCATAAACCTGAAATCCGGCGACGCGGAAACCGATGCCGCCTGCGAAACCCTCTACGCGAAGCTCGCGGCGATGGGCATCGACACGCTCTACGACGACACCGACGAGCGGGCAGGGGCCAAGTTCTCCAACATGGACCTGATCGGCCTGCCCTGGCAGCTGGTCGTCGGCCCGCGCGGCCTTAAATCCGGCGTAGTCGAGCTGAAATATCGCGCCACCGGCGAGCGCGTCGAGCTTTCGCCCGAAGCGGCTTTGGTCCGGATCGCCGGCTGACCGGAAAACCCGGCGAAGGCAGGATAGGGACGCGAACAGGACGAGGCATGACCGACACCTTATACGCCAGCCCCGAACCCTCATCCGGCAAGAGCCGCCCCTTCGGCGCCTTCGAATGGCTGCTGGCGATGCGCTATCTCCGCGCCCGCCGCCGCGAGGGCTTCATCTCGGTCATTGCCGGTTTCTCCTTTGCCGGCATCATGCTGGGCGTCGCCACCCTCATCATCGTGATGTCGGTGATGAACGGCTTCCGCACCGAACTGCTCTCGAAAATCCTCGGTCTCAACGGCCACATGTTCGTGCGCGGCATCGGCATGCACGTGATGAACTACGACGAGATGGCCGCCAACATCGCCGAACTGCCGGGCGTCACCGGCGTCATGCCGCTGGTCGAAGGCCAGGTCATGGTCTCGAGCGCGCAAAACGCCGGCGGCGCCATTGTCCGCGGCATGCGCGAACGCGACCTGAAAAGCCTGCGAACCGTTGCCGACAGTGTCATTCTCGGTTCGCTCGACGGCTTCGACGAAGGCGGCGTCGTCGTCGGCTCGCGCCTCGCGCAATCGCTGGCGCTGACCGTCGGCGACACCATCACGCTGCTCTCGCCGCGCGGCGCCATCACCCCCTTCGGCACCGCGCCCCGTGTCGGCGCCTATCCGATCGTCGCGATCTTCGAACTCGGCATGTCGGAATACGATGCGAGCTTCCTCTTCATGCCGCTCGACGAGGCGCGCAATTATTTCCGCACCTTCGAGGGCGTCAGCGCGCTCGAAATCCGCATCGACAATCCCGATCGTGTCAACGCGGTCGCCCCCGCCGTCCGCGCCGCCGCCGGCGAGTGCTGCGACGTGCTGACATGGCAGCAGACCAACCAGAGTTTCTTCTCCGCGCTTCAGGTCGAACGCAATGTGATGTTTCTGATCTTGACGCTGATCCTGATCGTCGCCGCGCTCAACATCGTCTCCGGCCTCATCATGCTGGTGAAGGACAAGGGCCGCGACATCGCGGTGCTGCGCACCATGGGCGCGACCAAGGGCGCCGTCATGCGCGCCTTCTTCATCTCGGGAGCGTCCATCGGCGTCGCCGGCACGCTGGCGGGCTTCGCGCTCGGCACGGTCTTCTGCCTCAACATCGAAACATTGCGCCAGTGGCTGTCGAAACTTTCCGGCACCGAGCTTTTCTCGCCGGAAGTTTATTTCCTGAGCCGCATGCCGGCCGAGATCGACCCGGGTGAAGTCGGTGCGGTCGTGCTGATGGCGCTCTTCCTCTCCTTTGCCGCGACGCTTTATCCCGCCTGGCGCGCCGCCTCGCTCGATCCGGTGGAGGCGCTGCGCTATGAGTGACGCCGTTCTGAGCCTCCGTTCGATCACCCGCACCTACAAACAGGGCGAGGAGACCTTGCGCATTTTCGCCGGCGCCGATCTCGATGTCTTCGCCGGCGAGATCGTCGCGCTGGTCGGCCCCTCGGGTTCGGGCAAATCCTCGCTCCTCCACATCGCCGGTCTGCTCGAAGCGCCGGACGAGGGCGAGGTCTGGGTCGCCGGCCGCGAGGCGGTTGCGCTGTCGGACAGCCGCCGCACCGCGATCCGCCGCGGCGAGATCGGCTTCGTCTATCAGTTCCACAATCTGCTGCCCGAATTTTCGGCGCTCGAAAATGTCGTCCTGCCGCAGATGATCGCCGGCGTGCCCCGCCGCCGCGCCGAGGCCTTCGCCACCGAATTGCTGACCCGCATGGGCCTCGCCGAGCGTGCCGTCCACCGTCCGGCCGAACTGTCCGGCGGCGAGCAGCAGCGCGTCGCCATCGCCCGCGCGCTGGCCAACCGCCCGCGCATCCTGCTGGCCGACGAACCGACCGGCAATCTCGACCCGAAAACCGCCAAAATGGTCTTTGGCGAACTGATGAACATCTGCCGCAATCAGGGCGTGGCGGCCCTCATCGCCACCCACAATCTCGACCTCGCCAGTCACATGGACCGCGTCGTCCTCCTCCACGAAGGCCGCCTCCACGAAGGCGCCAACCTCGCCACCGCCTTCCAGAGCCTGTAGGGGCAGCCTTTCAAGCCCTCTTGCCTCCCCCCAACGTCGTCTTTGCCGGGCTTGACCCGGCAACCCAGAAGCCGCGAAGCGGCGTCTCTCTTCACAAAAGCCCTTCATTGCGAGGGTGTGCGGGCGCTGGCGTTCCCCACCCCCCAAAAAAGACCCTTCCATTTACCCGGCTTTTGGTCCTACCATCCTCACGGGAGAAATAGAGGGAGGGCGATTCCTTGAGGGGGGAAACGCAACAACTCGTCAGCGGGGATATGCAGTCGACGTTCGCGTCGCTGCTCGAACGCGTGGCGCCATATTTCGCATCCAATCCTGAAATCGCGACCTGGAGCTGGGTGGCCGCTGCCCTGCTGCTGGCCGGCATGGCCTTCTACTACCGCCAGCCCCGCCGTCGCTGATTGGATTGCCGGCAAGCCCGTCGCCGCGCCCGTCAGGGCGGGGCGGGGAAACTTGTGCGCCGGAGTACCTCCATCGGCACCGCGCGGATTTCCCGGGTGGGGGGCTCTGCATCGAAACCGGGGTCCATTCCATCGAAAAGACCCAACACCTCTTGACACACAAGAACAAAACAGCAACTCTCCGAATGAGAACATTACATGAACTCATGGAGGGCGAGCGATGCGTGGATTGTGGAACCGGACGAAAGACAGCGAAGCCGGCGGCTGGCTTCAGGACGTGGCGGCGCTCTTCTCGGTCGCCGCCTTCATCTGGGCCGCCGGCGCCTGGATCGGCATCGCCGAGGCCTTGGTGGGCTGAGGAGTCGATGTGACGTCGAAGGACAAGGTCTCGCTTGAGCAGCGGCAAGAGACACAGACGCTGCTGCGGATTCTGGCATTAGGCGATCTGGACGTGGCGAATGGCAGGACGCGACTGTTGAAGGATGTTGTCACCCGCCTTCGCACCAAACTTTGAACATCTGACGGCAGAATCTCGGTCGCGCCTCCCACCCGCCCCTTGGGGGGCGGGTCGAAATTTGCCTTCGCAAATTTCGGGGCGGGGGCGCTGACTCGATGCTTGAGAGTTGCCCCCTCGGACTTGTCCACAGCTATGACATCCCGGAACCCTCTCCCCGCGTGACTCGCGCCCCCGGCGCCCCGACAATGGGGCATGCCCGACTCACCCCGGTTCATCCATCTGCGCCTCCACACGGCCTATTCGCTGCTGGAGGGCGCGATCCGCGTCAAGGAAGTGCCGAAGCTCTGCAAGGCAGACGGCATGCCCGCCGTCGCCATCACCGACACGGCCAATCTCTTCGGCGCGCTGGAATTCTCCGAAACCCTTTCCGAAGCCGGCATCCAGCCGATCATCGGCTGCACGCTTCCCGTCCTGCTCGACGAGGGCGACGAGCCGGGTCGCGGCCCGCTGCGCCGCGAGCCGTCCGGCACGCTCGCCCTCATCGCCAAGGACGAGCAGGGCTACCTGAACCTGATGAAGCTCTCGAGCCGCGCTTTTCTCGGCCCCGAGCCCGGCGAGCCGCCCTATGTGCCGCTCGCCCTGCTGGCCGAACATCAGGCGGGCCTGATCTGCCTCACCGGCGGGCCGGACGGCGTCGTCAACCGCCTGCTCGAAGCCGGCCAGCGCCCGGCGGCGGAAGAACTGCTGCTCGGCCTCAAGCAAACCTTCGGCGACCGCCTCTATGTCGAGTTGCAGCGCCACGGTCAGCCCCGCGAGCGTCAGGTGGAACCGGCGCTGATCGAGCTTGCCTATGCCCACGGCCTGCCGCTGGTCGCCACCAACGAAGCCTGCTTCGTCGCAGAAGCCGACTACGAGGCGCATGACGCGCTGATCTGCATTGCCGAGGGCGCCTATGTCGTGCAGGCCGACCGCCGCCGCCTGACGCCCGAGCATCGCTTCAAGACGCAAGCCGAAATGGTCGCGCTCTTCGCCGACATTCCCGAGGCGATCGAGAACACCGTCGAGATCGCGCGCCGCTGCGCGGTCCGTCCGCTGACCCGCGATCCGATCCTGCCGAAATTCTCCGCCGGCGTCAGCGAGGCCGACGAATTGCGCCGTCAGGCGGAAGAGGGCCTGGCGCAACGCCTCGCAACGCTCGAAACCGTCGCGCCGAAAGAGGATTACTACGCCCGTCTGAATTTCGAACTCGACGTCCTCATCAAGATGGACTTCCCCGGCTACTTCCTGATCGTTGCCGACTTCATCAAATGGGCGAAGGGGCAGGGCATCCCCGTCGGCCCCGGCCGCGGTTCGGGCGCGGGTTCGGTCGTCGCCTGGGCGCTGACCATCACCGACCTCGACCCCTTGCGCTTCGGTCTGTTGTTCGAACGCTTCCTCAACCCCGAGCGCGTCTCGATGCCGGACTTCGACATCGACTTCTGTCAGGACCGCCGCGACGAGGTGATCCGCTATGTGCAGGACCGTTACGGCGAGGATCGCGTCGCCCAGATCATCACCTTCGGAAAGCTTCAGGCGCGCGCCGTGCTGCGCGATGTCGGCCGCGTGCTGCAACTGCCCTATGGTCAGGTCGACCGTCTCTGCAAGCTGGTGCCCAACAATCCGGCCGCGCCCGTCACGCTGGCCGAGGCGATCGCCGGCGAGCCGCGCCTGCGCGAGGAACAGGCGTCGGACGAGGGCGTCGCCCGCATGCTCGAAATCGGCCTGCGCCTCGAAGGGCTCTATCGCCATGCCTCGACGCACGCTGCCGGCGTCGTCATCGCCGACCGCCCGCTCGACGAGCTGGTGCCGCTTTACCGCGATCCGCGCTCCGACATGCCGGTGACGCAGTTCAACATGAAATGGGTCGAGCCCGCCGGCCTCGTGAAGTTCGACTTTCTGGGATTGAAAACCCTCACCGTGCTCGATCAGGCGGTCAAGCTTCTCGCCCGCCGCGACATCGCCGTCGATCTGCTGAACCTTCCGCTGGAAGACGAAAAAACATTCGAGATGCTGACGCGCGGCGAAACGGTCGGCGTGTTCCAGCTTGAAAGTTCGGGCATGCGCGATCTGGTGCGTCAGGCCCGCCCGACCAACATCGAGGACATCATCGCCCTTGTCGCGCTCTACCGGCCGGGCCCGATGGAGAACATCCCGAAATATCTCGCCTGCAAGCATGGCCGCGAGAAGCCCGAATTCCTGCACGAAACCATCGTGCCCGTGGTGGAGGACACCTACGGCGTCATCATCTATCAGGAACAGGTGATGCAGATCGCGCAGGTCTTTGCCGGCTACTCGCTCGGCGAAGCCGATCTCTTGCGCCGCGCCATGGGCAAGAAAATCAAGGCCGAAATGGAAGCGCAGCGCGCCCGTTTCGTTTCCGGCGCCGTCGAGCGCGGCGTCGCGCCGAAACAGGCCGAATTCGTTTTCGACCTCGTCGACAAGTTCGCCGGCTACGGCTTCAACAAATCGCATTCGGCCTGCTATGCGGTCGTCGCCTATCAGACCGCTTGGCTGAAAGCCAATCACCCGGTCGAATTCCTCGCCGCCTCGATGAGCCTCGATCTCGGCAACACCGACAAGCTCGGCACCTTCAAGCAGGAGGCCGAGCGTCTCGGCATCAAGGTGCGCCCGCCCTGCGTCAACCGTTCGGAGGCGATGTTTGGCGTCGCCGACGGCGAAATCCTCTACGCGCTCGCCGCCATCAAGAATGTCGGCCGTCAGGCGATGGAACATCTGGTCGAGGTCCGCCGCGAGGGCGGTCCCTTCCGCGATCTCTTCGATTTCGCCCGCCGCATCAATCCGCGCATCGTCAACAAGCGCGCCTTCGAAAATCTGGCCCGCGCCGGCGCCTTCGATTGTCTCAATCCCGACCGCGCGCAGGTGCTGGCCGCCGTCGATCTGGTGCTCGGCACCGCCAACGCCTCCGCGCAGGACCGCGAGAGCCAGCAGGTCAGCCTCTTCGGCGAGGAGAGCGCCGCCGCCTCCGCGCCCGCCTTGCCCGCCGTTGAGCCCTGGCAGGCGATGCAACGCCTCACCGAGGAATTCAATGCCGTCGGCTTCTATCTCTCCGGCCACCCCCTCGACGACTACCGCACCTCGTTGAAGCGTTCCGGCGTCTCGACCCTCGCCGACCTCCTCGCCAAAAACATGCAGGCCGGTTTCGTCGCCGGCACCGTCACCGCCAAGCAGGAGCGCAAATCGAAAAAGGGCAACCCCTTCGCCTTCCTCAGCCTGTCGGACGCCACCGGCCAGTTCGAGGTCGTGGTCTTCTCCGAAGTCCTCTCCCGTTCCCGCGACCTGATGGAGCCGGGCAGCTCCGTCGTCATCGGCGTCGAGATCGACCGCGCCGGCGAGGAAGTGAAACTTCGCGCCCAGTCGGTCCGGTCCGTCGACGAGGTGGTCAAGGACGCCGGCGAGGGGTTGAGAGTCTTTGTCGAGGATCCGGCCTCCCTCGAACCGCTGAAGGCGCGTCTCGGCGAGCGTGGCAAGGGTCTCGTCTCGCTGGTCCTGATGAGCGACGGGGGCAGGGAGGTCGAACTGCGTCTCAAGGGCCGCTACCGCATCACGCCGCAAATCCGCGGCGCGGTAAAATCGATCCCCGGCGTGGTCGAGGTGCAGGAGATATGACAGTTACATGACAGTTTTTTGACAGTACGATGACAGTCGGTGATCCGGCATTCGTGGATAACCCGCCAAAGGCCCGTCCGCGCTTGCTTTTTGCCTGTTTTACGCCTATCAAGGCGCCATTCCACACGCGGGGTTCGGCTCTCCCACTTCCTTTTTGTGAAGGAAAACATAGGGTTAGTCGGTCCGGTGCGGCTTTTGAGCCGTTCACTCCCCGCGGAGGTTCAACCGGAAAAGGAGCACAAGTGCCATGGCACTTCCCGATTTCTCTATGCGTCAACTTCTGGAAGCCGGCGTTCACTTCGGCCACCAGACCCACCGCTGGAACCCGAAGATGGAACCCTTCCTCTTCGGCGACCGAAACAACATACCTATCATAGACTTGGCGCAGACCGTCCCGCTGCTCCACCAGGCTCTCGTCGCGGTGCGCGACGCGGTTGCCGGCGGTGGCCGCGTGCTTTTCGTCGGCACCAAGCGCCAGGCGTCGGACCCCGTCGCCGCGGCAGCCCGCCAGTGCGCCCAGTACTACATCAACCATCGCTGGCTCGGCGGCATGCTAACCAACTGGAAAACCATCTCGAATTCGATCCGGCGCCTGCGTCAGCTCGATGAGATGCTCTCCGGCGAAGCCAAGGGCCTGACGAAAAAGGAAGTTCTGAACCTGACCCGCGAGCGCGACAAACTCGAACGCGCCATCGGCGGCATCAAGGACATGGGCGGCCTGCCCGATCTGATTTTCGTGATCGACACCAACAAGGAAGAGATTGCGATTCAGGAAGCCCGCAAACTTGGTATTCCGGTCGTCGCGGTTCTCGACTCCAATTCCAATCCCGATGGCATCGCCTATCCGGTTCCGGGCAATGACGACGCGGCCCGCGCGATCGCGCTCTACTGCGATCTCGTCGCTCGCGCGGTCATCGACGGAATTTCGCAGAGCCACGTTGCGTCGGGCGTCGATGTCGGAGCCGAGGCAGAGCCCGTCGTCGAGGTGCCGGCGACCGCCGAATAAGGCGCATCGCCGTTCCACTTCAAACGATTACCGAGGAAATACAATGGCTGAAATCACCGCGAGCATGGTGAAGGAACTGCGCGACAAGACTGGCGCGGGCATGATGGACTGCAAGTCGGCGCTCAACGAAACCGGCGGCGACATGGAGGCGGCCGTCGACTGGCTGCGCACCAAGGGTCTCGCCAAGGCGGCGAAGAAGGCTGGCCGCGTTGCGGCCGAAGGGTTGATCGGCGTTGTCGCGGAAGGCACGAAGGGCGCCATCGTTGAAGTCAATTCCGAAACCGATTTCGTCGCCCGCAACGAACAGTTCCAGAAGATGGTCAGCGACGTCGCTTCCGCGGCGCTTGCTACCGGCGGCGATTTCGACAAGCTCGTCGCCTCGACCTATCCCGGCGCGTCGAAGTCCGTGAAGGACTACGTCACGGAAATGGTCGGCACCATCGGCGAGAATATGAACGTGCGCCGCGTCGGTTCGATCTCTGTGTCGGACGGCGTGGTCGCGGCCTATGTCCACAGCGCGGTCGTGCCGGGTCTCGGCAAGATCGGCGTGCTGGTGGGTCTCGAGTCGACCGGCGACAAGGCGAAGCTCGCCGAGCTCGGCCGCCAGATCGCCATGCATATCGCGGCGACCAATCCGCTTGCGACCCGGACCGACGAACTCGACCCGGCCGTCGTCGAACGCGAGCGCAATGTGCTGATCGCCGAAGCCAAGGAAAGCGGCCGTCCCGACAACATCATCGAAAAGATGGTCGAGGGCCGCATCCGCAAGTTCTATGAGGAAGTCGTCCTGCTCTCGCAGGCCTTTGTAATCGACCCGGACAACACGGTCGAAAAGGCCGTGAAGGCGGCGGAAGCCGGAATCGGTGCGCCGGTCAGCGTCGCCGGCTTCGTCCGCTTCGCGCTGGGCGAGGGCATCGAAAAGGAAGAGTCGGACTTTGCGGCCGAAGTGGCGGCTGCGGCGCGCGGTTAAGCCGTTGTGCCGATAGAATTGACGCCCCCTTCGCCATTGTGCGTTGGGGGCGTTATTGTTGGACATCCCGGCGGATTCGGCTCAGGCGTCGCGCCGTTCGGGTGCCCTGCCATGTCGTCCTGATGGAAGTGAGCCCATGTCCCCGCAACCGCTCTATTCGCGCGTTCTGCTCAAGGTCTCCGGCGAAGCCCTGATGGGCGAGGGACAATACGGCATCGACGTCGATACCGTTGGCCGCATCGCGGGCGAAATCAAGCAGGCGACGGATGCAGGCATCCAGGTTTGTCTGGTCATCGGCGGCGGCAATATCTTTCGTGGCCTCTCGGGCGCGGCCAAGGGAATGGAGCGCGCCAGCGCCGACTACATGGGTATGCTGGCAACGGTAATGAACGCGCTCGCCATGCAGCAATCGCTTGAAAGCATCGGTGTGCCGACGCGCGTTCAATCGGCGATCCCGATGATGACGGTGTGCGAGCCTTATATCCGCCGCCGCGCGGTGCGTCATATGGAGAAAGGTCGCGTCGTGATCTTCGCGGCCGGCACCGGCAATCCTTTCTTCACGACCGACACGGCGGCGGCCTTGAGGGCGGTCGAGATGGGATGCGACGCCTTGTTGAAGGGCACGCAGGTCGACGGCGTCTATTCGGCCGACCCTCACAAGGTCGCCAATGCCGAAAGGTACGATCGCCTGACCTACATGGACGTGCTGTCGCGCGATCTGAAGGTAATGGACGCTTCGGCGATTTCGCTGGCTCGCGAGAACGGCATCCCGATCATCGTTTATTCGATCGACGACGCACGGCTTCGTCAACGTTCTGACGGGTACCGGCCGCTGCACCATCATCTCGGACGCGGCCTGATCTCGCCCGACCGAAGACAGAAAAGACCGGAAGGACAGGAAATGGCTGATACCGACTTTGATCTCGATGATGTCGAGCGCCGCATGCGCGGTGCGTTGCAGGCACTGAAACAGGAATTCGGCGGCCTGCGGACCGGCCGCGCCTCGGCAAGCCTGCTCGAGCCCATCGTCGTCGAGGCCTATGGCCAGAGCATGCCCATCAATCAGGTTGGCACGATCGGCGTTCCCGAGCCCCGCATGCTGACGGTGCAGGTGTGGGACAAGGGCATGGTTTCGGCCGTCGAAAAGGCGATCCGCAATTCCGGCCTCGGCCTCAACCCCAATATCGACGGCACCCTGATCCGCCTGCCGATCCCGGAGCTCAATCAGGAGCGCCGCGCCGAATTGTCCAAGATCGCCGCCAAATATACCGAGCAGGCCCGCGTGGCGGTCCGCAATGTTCGCCGCGACGCAATGGATGAACTGAAGCGTCTCGAAAAAGACGCACATATGGGGCAAGACGATCACAAGGCATGGACCGATAAGGTTCAGAAGCTGACGGACAAGATCGTCGCCGAAATAGATGCTGCGCTCGCGCACAAGGAAGCGGAAATCATGCAGGTATAGCCTGTTCGGCTATACTTGCCGCATGAGATAAAGAACGGGCGTTAACCATATGTCTTTCAAGGAAAAAGTGCCGAGAGAATGATGTTGAAGTCCAGCCATACGATGAGAGAGACCGCACCCGGCGCAACGCCGCGGCACGTCGCGATCATCATGGATGGCAACGGACGCTGGGCGACAAAGCGGCATCTGCCGCGCGTTGCCGGCCATCGGCAGGGCGTTGAAACCGTCCGCGTCATCGTCCGGGCGGCCGGCGAACTCGGCATCGAATATCTGACCCTCTACGGCTTCAGCTCCGAAAACTGGAAACGTCCGGCCGAGGAAGTCAGCGATCTGATGGGTCTCCTGCGGCTTTTTATCCGCCGCGATCTTGCCGAATTGCATCAGAACGGCGTCCAGGTCCGCGTGATCGGCGACCGCGACCATCTGGAGGCCGACATCGTCGCGCTGATCGACGAGGCCGAGGCGCTGACCCGCGACAATCGCCGCCTGAAGCTGATGATCGCCTTCAATTATGGCGGTCAATCGGAGATCACCTCCGCAGTACGTCGCATCGCCCGTGAGGTGCAGGCCGGCAACCTCGATCCCGACGCCATCACGCCGGCAACCGTTTCAGCGCATCTCGACACGGCCGGCGTCCCGGATCCCGACCTCATCATCAGGACGAGCGGCGAAATGCGTCTCTCGAATTTTCTGCTCTGGCAAAGCGCCTATTCGGAACTGGTGTTCGCCGACGCGCTTTGGCCGGACTTCACACCGGAAGGCTTGCGGTCCGCTGTCGATGAGTATGGCCGCCGCAATCGTCGCTTCGGCGCGGCTGGACCTGACGATACGACCTGCGGCGAGGGGTAAGTCGATGGTAGTGGAAGACACCGGTCATCCGTCCGGCGCCTCGGTTTCCGACCTGAAGCTGCGTATCCTTTCGGCTGTTGTTCTGGCCCCGGTCGCATTGGGCGCGGCGTGGATGGGCGGCTGGTATTTCGCTACTTTGCTGGCCGTCGCGACCCTTCTCATGGCGCAGGAAGTGGCCCGGCTCCTCTATGCGGCCCCAGGTATCGCCGTCCGACCTCGGGACGCGGCCGGACTCGCGGTTGCAGGCCTTGCCGCGATTGTCCTGGCAACGGCCGGATTGCCCGGCGCGGCGCTCGCCGCCGGTGGCGCGGCGCTGGCCTTTGCGCTGGCCGTTCGAAGCTGGAATGGTCGATCGATGACGCCGGCCCTCATCGCCTATTCCTACCTCGTGTTGCCGCTGGTCGCGCTTATATGGCTGCGCAATGACCCCGAATTGGGCCGCGCCGCCATCTTCTGGTTGCTGGCGACGGTCTGGGCCATCGACATATGCGCATATTTTTCCGGCCGCTTCATCGGCGGGCCGAAGCTTGCGCCCAGCATCTCTCCGAAAAAAACCTGGGCGGGCCTTGTCGGCGGCATGGCCGGGGCTGCAGCGATCGGCGTCATCACGTCGCTGTGGATCGGCGCGGGATCGCCGGCACTGCTGGCGTTGATCGGCATCGGCATGACGGTGCTTGAACAGGCAGGCGATTTCTTCGAATCCGCGCTCAAGAGGCGGGCAGGCGTCAAGGATTCCGGTACCCTGATCCCTGGTCATGGCGGTATCCTCGACCGCGTAGACGGCCTTGTCGCGGTCGCCGCCGGTGCGGCACTTCTCGCCCTGCTGCACAATGCCACCCATCCGGGCGCGGGAGTTTTGATTTGGCCCTGATCGCCGAGGCAGTAAACGACCGTCTTGCCGACGCGGACGCCGGTGAGGTGAAAAGCGTCACCATCCTGGGGTCGACTGGTTCAGTCGGCTGCTCGACGCTCGACCTGATCGGGCGCGATCGTTCGCGCTTCGACCTGGTGGCGCTGACGGCGCATCGCAATGTTGCGACTTTGATCGCGCAGGCGAAGGAGTTTCGGCCGCGCCTCGCGGTCGTGGCCGATCCTGCGTGTTTCGCGGAACTGAAGATTGGATTGGCAGGCACGGGGATCGAAGTTGCCGCGGGTCCCGAAGCGGTGGTTGATGCCGCGGCTCGGCCCGCCGACTGGGTGATGGCCGGCATTGTTGGTGCAGCCGGTCTGGCGCCGACCCTCGCCGCAGTCAAGCGCGGCGCTTGCGTGGCGCTTGCCAACAAGGAATGCCTCGTTTCGGCCGGACCGCTTTTCCTCGACGAAGTAAGCCGGTCTGGCGCGACGCTGCTGCCGGTAGACAGCGAGCACAATGCGATATTCCAGGTACTGGACGCCGGCCGGCTCGACACCGTCGAACGGATCATACTGACGGCGTCGGGCGGCCCCTTCCGGGACTGGAGCCCGGAGGAAATGGCCGAGGCCACGCCAGCCCAGGCCGTCGCCCATCCGCGCTGGGACATGGGCGCCAAAATTTCAGTCGATTCCGCGACTTTGATGAACAAGGGGCTTGAGCTTATCGAGGCTCACTACCTGTTCCCGGTCGGCGAGGACCGGCTCGACGTCATCATTCACCCGGAATCCATCGTTCACAGCATGGTGGCCTATATCGATGGTTCTGTGCTGGCGCAGCTCGGTATGCCGGACATGCGCACGCCCATTGCCTATGCATTGGCATGGCCCCGGCGGATGGCTGCTCCCTCGGCCCGCCTTGACCTCGCGCAAATTGGACAGTTAACCTTCGAAGCACCTGATTTAAAAAGATTTCCGGCTTTGTCTCTGGCGCGTGAAGCCCTTCGGATCGGCGGCAGCGCGCCAACTGTGCTCAATGCCGCTAACGAAGTCGCCGTTGCCGCTTTTCTGGCAGGCCGCATTGCCTTCCCGGCAATGGTGGCTCTGACGGACGCTATACTGGCGCAATCGAGTGCACTGGAGATGCCGCCAGCCGGACTTGCAGAAGTTTACGAACTTGACCGAATGACCCGGATTCGGGCAGAGGAAATGGTGCAAAAAAGCAGCCGCTGACGTAGGCTGGGCCCCTTGGGTGGCCGCAGGGCGCCGGCGCAAGGCGGGCGGTGGTAGACGCGTGTCGGGGGAAACGATCCGGCGGCCGGAAATTCGGCCGGTCGGGATCGGTATGAGTGGGACAATAGCTTGAACGCGATGGATTTTCTTTCAAGTATCGGTGGTTTCGGAGGATCGCTCGGAAGCTACGTGATCCCCTTCCTGTTCGTGTTGACGGTTGTCGTCTTTTTTCACGAGCTGGGGCATTTCCTTGTGGCGCGGTGGTGCGGTGTGAAGGTGGACACCTTCTCGATCGGTTTTGGCCGCGAAATCCTCGGCTGGAACGACAGGCATGGTACGCGCTGGAAGGTGAGCTGGATTCCACTTGGCGGCTACGTGAAGTTCGCCGGCGACGAAAATGCCGCGAGCGTTCCCGATCGCGAGCGTCTTGCGCAGGTATCCGCCGCCGATCAGGAGCACCTTTTTCACTTCAAGCCTCTGCGGCAGCGCGCGGCGATTGTGGCGGCCGGGCCGATTGCCAATTTCATTCTGGCAACGGTTGTCTTTGCTTGTATTTTCACCTTCGTCGGACGAACGGTGGCAACGCCCATCGTGGACGATATCGTGCCGGACAGCCCCGCGGCGGCGGCAGGGTTTGTCGTCGGGGACCGGATCGTCTCGATCGACGGCAGTCCGGTGGCGAGCTTTGAAGAGATGCAGCGCATCGTTTCGACCAGCTCATCGGAGCTGGATTTTCGAGTCGATCGTGGCGGTATCGAGGTTCCGATCCGCGCAAAGCCTGAAGTTCAGGAAGTCGTCGACAATTTCGGCAATGTCCATCGGATAGCGCGGCTCGGTATCCAGCGTCACGGCGGCGCCGGCAATATCGAAATTGTCCGCAGCGATCCCGTGAACGCGCTCTGGCTGGGTGCCAGGGAAACATGGTTTGTCGCGGAAAGAACGCTGAGCTATCTCGGCGGCATCGTGACAGGCCGCGAGCCTGCCGATCAATTGCGAGGTGTTCTGGGGATTGCGCAAGTATCGGGTCAGGTAGCGACAATCGGCTTTATGGCGCTCTTGAGCATGGTCGCCGTGTTGTCGGTCAGTATCGGATTGCTCAATCTCTTTCCGGTGCCGCTGCTTGATGGCGGACATCTTCTGTACTATGCGGTTGAGGGCATTCGCGGGCGGCCTCTTGGTGAGCAGGCGCAGGAATACGGCTTTCGCATCGGCCTTGCGCTGGTGATGATGCTGATGGTCTTCGCGACATGGAATGACCTGGTTCATCTTCAGGTCTTTTCGTTTCTGACAGGGCTTTTTAGTTGATTGCTTCACATTTCGTCGGCTGACGGCGAGCGTGGAATTGGTTGTGGCGCCGGCCTTCGGCCGGTGCATCAAGACAGGCAGGGGACAGGATGGGGCGACTAACCGGATTTTTGACCGGAATTGCGAATGTCGGCATTTTCGTCGGCGCGCTTGTCATGGCCTGGACGCTTTCGGGTGCGGCGCATGCCCAGGAGGCAATCGCTGGGCCGGTCATCACCCAGATTACCGTACAGGGTAACCAGCGCATCGAGTCCGAAACGGTGCGGTCCTACATGATCATCCGGGAGGGCATGGCCTATGACCCGGCGATCGCTGATGCCTCTCTCAAGCAGCTTTTCGATACCGGTCTGTTTGCCGACATAACGATGCGTCAGGAAGGCAACCGCCTCATCGTGTCGGTCGTCGAAAACCCGATCGTCAATCGCGTCGCCTTCGAGGGCAACAGCGCGCTCAAGGAAGAGGACCTGAAAAAGGAAGTTCAGCTTCAGCCGCGTGTCGTCTACACGCGGGCCAAGGTGCAGGGCGACGTCTCGCGCTTGATCGAGCTCTATCGGCGTGGAGGTCGGTTCTCCGCCTCGGTCGAGCCGAAAGTAATTCAATTGCCGCAGAACCGAGTCGATCTCGTCTTCGAGATCACCGAGGGTCCGAAAACGAAAATTGCCTCGATCAACTTCATCGGCAACACGCAGTTCAGCGACGGAAAGCTGCGCGAGATAATCTCGACCGGCGAATCCGCATGGTGGAAGTTCCTGTCGTCTTCGGACACCTACGATCCCGACCGTCTGACCTATGACCGTGAATTGCTGCGCCGACATTATTTGCAGCGCGGTTATGCCGACTTCCGCGTCGTTTCGGCGGTTGCGGATCTAAGCCGCGACGATGCGGCCTTCTACATCACCTTCACAGTGGATGAAGGGGAAATCTATGAGTTCGGCGATGTCAAGGTGACGACGACGATCGACAAGCTCGATCAGGCGGAGCTTGAATCGCTGGTGCTTGCCAAGACCGGCGAAATCTACAACGCCGGGCTGATCGACAAGACGATCGACGCCTTGACCTTCGCCGCCGGCACGAGCGGCTATGCGTTCGCGGAAGTCCGGCCGCGCGTCAGCCGCCGCAAGGACGAGCGCGTCATCGACATGACGTTCCAGATCACCGAGGGCCCGCGCGTCTATGTCGAACGCATCAACATCACTGGCAACTCACGCACGCTCGACAAGGTCGTCCGGCGGCAAATGCGGATGTCCGAAGGCGACGCTTTCAACAAGGTGCTGCTCGACAATTCGGAGAAAAATATCCGTGCCCTGCAATACTTCTCCAGGGTAACCGTGACGCAGGACCCGGGCACCGCGCCCGACAAGACGATCCTGAACGTCGACGTTCAGGAGCAGTCGACCGGCTCGTTGTCGTTGAGCGCCGGCTTCTCGACGCTCGACAACGCCGTCGCAGGTATCCAGCTGTCGGAACGCAACTTCCTCGGCCGCGGCCTCCAGTTGAGCACCGCCTTGTCGTTGTCGAAGCGCCGCCAGTTGATCGAGTTTCACTACACCGACCCCTACTTGCTGGATCGCGATCTGGTCGGCGGCATTGACATCTTCGGCAGCGAAACCAATTTCCAGAACGAGTCGTCGTTCGACTCCCGGTCGCAGGGATTCGGTTTCAGGTTTGGCTTCCCGCTGTCCGAAAAGAGCCGCTTTCTGGCCCGCTACCAGTTCCGTTTCGACGAGATTTTTAATGTTCGATATCCCGCGTGTAACGGATTGAATGCCCCATTTTGTGTGTCACCCGCAGTGAAGGCGGCGGAAGGCAGCGACTACCGGTCGATCGCCGGCTACGATTACTACTACGACAACCGCAACGATCCCGTTGAGCCGACCGGCGGCTGGGACTTCCTGTTCACGCAGAACTTCGCCGGCTTGGGCGGTACGGTTCGCTATGTCTCGACTGAAGTGCTGACGCGGTATTACTACGAGATCGCCGAGGATTTCCTCACAAGCTGGCGCCTCGATGGTGGTTATGTTCAGGGACTCGGCGAGGACGTCGAACTCAACGATCACTTCTTCAAAGGCGGCAACACGATCCGCGGGTTTGCCCGCGCCGGCGTCGGTCCACGGGACGTTTTGTCGCCGAACAGAGACGCCGTGGGCGCCAAGGCTTTCATTTTCGGAACCTCGGAACTTTCGTTTCCAAACGGACTGCCGGAGGCGCTGGGTGTCCGGACCTCGGTTTTCGCCGATGCCGGGTATATCGGCTATTCCGACTTCGACGGCACGATCTATCCGGGTGTCGTCGACGACTTTGCGCCGCGTGCCTCGGTTGGTCTCAGCCTCTACTGGCAGTCGCCGTTTGGACCGATCCGCCTCGATTTCGCGAATGTGCTTCTGGATGAACCCTATGACGAGAGGGAGTCGTTCCGCTTCAGCGCCGGAACGTCTTTCTGATGTGCGCCGGCTCGGCAGGCACGCATGAAACCTATGCAACAAGGATGCTTTGAGATGAAGTTGAAGTCTGTAGTTACGCGTACCCTTGCGGCCATCGCCGTCTTGTCGTTGTCCGCCGCGCCGGTGGCGGTCGGGTCGGCCCTGGCGGCGGGTCCCGCCGTCATATTGATCGTCAACACCGAGGCGGTGTTTGCGCAGTCGAAGGTAGGTCAGAGTATCCGTACCCAGTTCCAGGAACAGGCGAAGAAACTGCAGGCTGAAAGCACGAAGGCGGAAGAGAAGCTTCAGGCGGATGCAAAGAAGCTGAGCGATGACCGGGCGCTGCTTTCGCAGGAAGATCTCCAGAAGAAGTTCCAGGCGTTGCAGAAGAACGAAATGGAACACCAGCAATCGATGCAGGAAAAGGGGCAGGCACTTCAACTGGGCGTCCAGCAGGCCAATGCCAAGGTCGAAGCGGCGCTGCGTCCGATTTTTGCCGAGGTCATGAAGGAAAAGGGCGGGACGGTGCTCTTCGATCAGTCGGTGATCGTCGCGGGCGGTTCCGATCTCGACATATCGGCCGAAGTTCTGAAACGCCTTAACGAGAAACTGACGACGGTCGAGGTGAAGCCGGTTTCGCTCGCCGAGCTTCAGGCGCAGCAGAAGAACGACAACTGATCTGACGGAGAGGCGCGCCGGGATGCGGCCGCCGATATGCGACGGCCATGGCGGATAAACGCTTCTTCGCGAATAGCGGCCCGTGCACGCTCGGCGATATCGCCGCGCGTATTGGCGCGACGCTTGCGCCGGGTGTGGATGGCGCACGTGAAGTGCTGAGCGTCGCCTCGCTGGAGTCGGCTGGCCCCGACGATCTGAGTTTTCTCGACAATCCCAAATATATAGCCCGGTTCGAGGCGACCGAAGCGGGTGCCTGCATCGTTCACCCGCGTTTCGCGGACCGCGCGCCCGCGGGCGTTGCGTTGCTCCTGTCTGAGCAGCCATATCGAGCGTATGCCCTGGCGGCGCAGATGTTCTATCCCGAAACGATAAGGGGAGCGGACACATTCGGAGAGCCCGCGCGGATCGATCCCAGGGCGGCTGTGCATCCGACGGCGAAACTTGGCGCCGGCGTAACGGTGGAACCCGGCGCGTCGATCGGCGCTCATGTCGAAATCGGCGACAAGACGATCATCGCTGCAAATGCCAACATCGGCAAGGCATGCACAATCGGCAAGGATTGCTCGATTGGTTCCAACGTCACGATCAGCCACGCCCATGTCGGCGACCGCGTGATATTGCATCCGGGCGTCCGTATCGGGCAGGACGGATTCGGCTTTGCAATGGGGCTGCCGAAGCACGAGAAGGTGCCTCAGCTCGGCCGTGTCATCATCCAGGACGATGTGGAGATCGGCGCCAATTCGACGGTGGATCGCGGTGCTGGCCCCGACACGGTGATCGGCGAGGGAACCAAGATCGACAATCTTGTGCAGATCGGTCACAACGTGGAAATCGGACGTCACTGCATCATCGTTGCCCAGACCGGTATCGCGGGGAGTGTGAAGCTCGGAGATTTCGTGGTACTGGCGGCGCAAGTGGGCGTCGCCGGCCATCTGACGATCAACTCCGGCGCGCAGATCGCCGCGCGCGGGGGCGTCGTGCAGGATGTTGCGGCCGGCCAGCAATATGGCGGTGCTCCGGCGCGTCCCATCGCCGAGTGGCGCCGCGAAATTGTCGAATTGCGGAAGCTCGGAAGACGGCCCAAACCGTCCGGCAATAGCGCGACGTGACTTGATGACGGAATACAGTGAAAACCCGATACGGATACTGGAAGGATACGAGGCATGAGCGAGGCAGAGGTGGCGAAAGCGCTCGACAGCGCCGATATTCAGCGCGTTCTGGAACTTCTTCCGCATCGCTATCCGATGCTGATGATCGACGGCATTATCGAAATGAAAGGTGACCAGTCGGCGATCGGCATCAAGAACGTCACCAACAACGAACCCTTTTTTCAGGGGCATTTCCCCGGCTATCCGGTCATGCCCGGTGTTCTGATTGTCGAAGCGATGGCGCAAACGGCCGGGGCGCTCGTCATCAATCACCTCGGTACATCGGGCACCAACCAGCTTGTATATTTCATGACGGTCGACCGCGCGCGCTTTCGCAAGCCCGTCGTTCCGGGCGACGTCCTGCATGTTCATGTAACCAAACTGCAGAGCCGCGGGACCGTCTGGAAGTATCACGGCGAGGGGCGCGTCAACGGTCAACTCGTCGCCGAGTGCGATCTCGGCGCCATGATTGCCGATCAGGCAAAGAAATGACGGAAGTTCACCCGACCGCCACTGTCGACGCGAAAGCGCGGCTTGCCCCGGATGTGAAGGTGGGGCCGTATTGTGTTGTAGGCCCTCATGTCGTTCTGGGAGATGGCGTCGTTCTGCACTCGCATGTCGTCATCGAGGGCCGGACGAGCATCGGAACGGGAACGCAGGTGTTTCCTTTCGCGACCATCGGTCATGCGCCGCAGGATCTCAAGTACAAGGGGGAGCCCAGCCGGCTCGAAATCGGCTCGAACAATCTCATCCGCGAACACGTGACGATGAATCCCGGCACCGAGGGCGGCGGCATGATCACCAGAATCGGCAATAGCTGTGCCTTTCTGGCCGGTTCGCATGTCGGACACGATTCCATCGTCGGCGATCACGTCGTCTTCTCGAACAATGTGATGCTCGCTGGCCATTGCAAGATCGGCGATTATGTCATCTTCGGCGGCGGTGCCGCACTCCATCAGTTTGGCCGCGTCGGCAAACATGCGTTTATCGGCGGCATGAGTGCCGTGGAGAACGACGTCATTCCTTATGGTCTCGTCGTCGGCAACCGCGCCGTACTGATGGGCCTGAATTTGATCGGCCTGAAGCGCCGCGGATTTTCACGCGACCGGATACATGCCATGCGCGAGGCATATGGTGTTCTCTTTGCGGAAGACGGAACATTGCGCGACCGGCTGGAACGCGTAGCCGACCGTTTCGCCGACGAGCCTGAAGTGATGGAGATCGTCGATTTTATTCGCGCGGAATCGGATCGGGCGATTTGCATGCCCAGACACGACCGGGCGGCCTGAGCCGGGGTGACCCCGATGCGCCACCGCCATGACCGATAGACCCAGAAAGCTCGGGATCGTGGCCGGCCGCGGCCCGCTGCCTGCCGCGCTTGCCGAAGTTGCCGTCGCCGCGGGACGAGACGTCTTCATCGTCGCGATCGACGACGATGTCAGCAAGGATATAGAGCGCTTTCCCCATGCGCATGTCCGCATCGGCGCGCATGGCGAGTTCCTTCGCCTGCTGAAGGAGAACGGCTGCAAGGACATCGTGCTGATCGGCGGGATCAACCGGCCGGACTTGTCGAAGATCGGGCTCGACTTCGCCGGTATCAAACTGCTGCCCCGTCTGGTGCGCTGGCTGGCGCAGGGTGATGATGGTTTGTTGCGCGGCATTGCCGACTATCTCGAAAAGGACCACGGTCTGCATGTCATCGGCGCGCACGAGGTGGCGGAGGGCTTGCTGGCACCCGAAGCGGTGCTGACGAAGGCCGCACCGGCGCCGGAACACGAGGCCGATATCGACGCGGCCATTCGGGCGGCGCTGGATGTCGGCACGCGCGATGTCGGTCAGGGGGCCGTTGCCTGTCGCGGCGCCGTCGTCGCGACCGAAGACGATGCGGGAACCGACGTCATGCTGGCGCGCGTCGCGGCCATGGATCCCGCCATGCGCGGGCGGCTTGGCGCGCTTGAGGGTGTGCTGGTCAAGCTGACGAAGCCCGGCCAGGAACGCCGCGTCGATATGCCGACCATCGGCGTCAGGACCGTCGAGAACGCCGCCGCCGCCGGCCTTGCCGGAATTGCCGTCGAGGCAGGCGGTGCGCTCATCGTCGACGGTGAGGCTGTAGCCCGCGCCGCCGATGCGCACGGCCTTTTTGTTATAGGTCTCGGAGCTACCCGCATCGCGGAGGCGGGCCGATGAACGTGAGCGCCGCCGTACCCCATATCATGCTGGTGGCCGGCGAACCGTCCGGCGATGCATTGGGTGGCGAGCTGATGGCGGCGTTGAAGGAAATGACCGGCGGCCGCGTTCGCTTTTCCGGTGTTGGCGGTACCCGCATGACGGCAGAAGGGATCGCGTCGATTTTCCCGATGACGGATATCTCCGTAATGGGGCCGCGCGAGATCGTTCCGAGGCTGCCGGCGATTCTCAAACGTATTCGCCAGACGGTGAACCACGCCGTTGCCGAAAAGCCTGAAATCCTGATTGTCATCGACAGTCCGGAGTTTACGCATCTGGTGGCGCGCCGTGTGGCACGCCGCGCACCATCCATTCCGATCATTGACTATGTGCTGCCAAGCGTCTGGGCCTGGCGGCGAGGCCGCGCGCGCGCCATGAAAAAATATGTCCGTCGTGTCCTGGCGCTGCTCCCGTTCGAGCCGGCTTTTCTGCGCACTGTCGGAGTCGATTGCGTTTATGTCGGGCATCCCGCGATAAATCGCGTACCTGAACCCGGTGCCGGCGAGCGCTTTCGCGCCGCGCGCGGGATACCGCCAGGCGTGCCGCTGCTGCTTGTGTTGCCGGGCAGCCGCCTCAACGAGGTCAAGCATCTGATCGGCATCTTCGGCGACACGGTACGCCGCATCGCGGCTGATACATCGGGCCTGCGTGTCGTCTTGCCGGTCGTGCCGCATGTTCGCGAGCGCGTGGAAACGGCAGTCGCGAGCTGGCCTGTCGAAGTCGTGATCGTCGAGGAGGAGATGGAGAAGCGCGCGGCATTCGATGCCGCCACCGCCGCGCTCGCCGCCTCCGGCACCGTTTCGCTGGAACTCGGTCTTGCCCGTGTTCCGATGGTGATTGCCTATCGGGCAGAGGCCGCCGTCGGCTGGTTTGCGCTCAGAATTCTGAAGATTCCCTCCGTCGTTCTGGTCAATCTCATTCTCGACCGGCCGTCGGTGCGCGAATACCTGCAGTTCCGCTGTACACCTGAAGCGTTGGCCGAAGGACTAGCACCGTTGCTGCACGACACACCGGAGCGGGCCCGGGCATTGGCCGATCTGGACGAACTCAGGGACCGGATTGGTGTCGGCGGCGAGGCGCCAAGCCGGCGCGCCGCGCGCGCAGTGCTGGAGATTCTTGAGGCGTCTCCGGCTTGAAAAAGGGCGCCCCTTTCGAGGCGCCCCGAATTTCCGCAAAGCCAGGTCTCCTATTTGCGCTTGCCGGCTTCGACGTAGTCCCGCTGCGGTGCGCCGGTATAGAGCTGGCGCGGCCGGCCGATGCGCTGGCCCGGATCCTCGATCATCTCGTTCCACTGCGCGACCCAGCCGACCGTGCGCGCGAGCGCGAACAGCACGGTGAACATCGTCGTCGGGAAGCCCATCGCCTTCAGCGTGATACCGGAATAGAAGTCGATATTCGGATAGAGCTTCTTCTCGACGAAATACTCGTCGTTGAGCGCGATCCGTTCCAGTTCCAGCGCCACGTCGAGCATCGGATCGTCCTTGATCCCGAGTACTTTCAGAACCTCATGACAGGTCTGCTGCATCACACGCGCCCGCGGATCGTAGTTCTTGTAGACGCGGTGGCCAAAGCCCATCAGGCGGAACGGATCGTCCTTGTCCTTCGCCTTCTTGATGTATTCCGGAATACGATCAACAGTCCCGATTTCCTGCAGCATGTTGAGTGCCGCTTCGTTGGCGCCGCCATGCGCCGGGCCCCAGAGACAGGCGATGCCCGCCGCGATGCAGGCGAAGGGGTTGGCGCCCGACGAACCGGCGAGGCGCACGGTCGATGTCGAGGCGTTCTGTTCATGGTCTGCATGCAGAATGAAAATACGATCCATCGCACGAGCGAGGATCGGGTCGACCTTGTAGGTTTCGGCCGGAACCGAGAAGCACATATGCAGGAAGTTCTCGGCATAGTCGAGATCGTTGCGTGGATAGACGATCGGCTGGCCGGCTGAATATTTATAGGCCATGGCAGCAATCGTCGGCATCTTTGCGATCAGGCGGCGGCTGGCGATCATGCGCTGCAGCGGATCGTTGATGTCGGTCGAGTCGTGATAGAAGGCCGACAGCGCGCCGACCATGCCGCACATAATGGCCATGGGATGAGCGTCGCGGCGGAACCCGCGCAGGAAAAACGTCATCTGCTCATGCACCATGGTGTGCATGGTGATGGCACGCTCGAACTCCCGGTATTGTTCGGCGTTCGGAAGCTCGCCATTGAGCAGCAGGTAGCACGTCTCGATGAAATTTCCGTGGTCCGCCAGCTGGTCGATCGGATAACCGCGATATAGCAGGACGCCTTCCTCACCATCGATATAGGTGATGTCGGATTCGCAGCTTGCGGTCGAGGTGAAGCCCGGATCGTAGGTGAAGTGGCCGCTCTTGCCGTAGAGCGTCGAGATGTCGACAACGCTCGGTCCCAGAGACCCGCCATAGACAGGAAGTTCGTAGGACTTGCCATCCACTGAAAGGGTCGCGTTCGAAATCGCGCCGGCCTTGGTTCCGAATTTTGTCATGCTTGCCTGCCTGTCCCTGTCTGTCTGTCCGGTCTGCCCTGTAGCCGACGGTCCGGACCGTGTGTTGAATACCATACTGCTCGCATGCTGACCCTGCCGCAATCGGAGGTCAGGCTGCCTGATCCTTGATCCTGCCAAGCGCCTCGTCGCGTCCGAGTGTCGCCAGCACGTCGAAAATGGGGGGCGAGACCGAACTCCCGGTTACTGCCGCGCGGAGCGGCTGCGCCACCTTGCCGAGCTTGAGGTTCTCGTCTTCCGCGAAGCTGCGCACGACGGCCTCGATTTCGCCGGCGGCCCAGTCGTTTCGCGCTTCCAGCCGGTCGAGTAATCGCTTCAGCAATGCCCGGGCCTCGCCGTTGAGAAGCTGGGACGCCTTGTCATCGAGAGCGATCGGTCGCTGTACGCGCAGGAAGGCGGCGCCATGCCCGATTTCAAGCAACGTTTTTGCCCGCTCCTTCAATCCCGGCATCGAGGCGACAAGCTTGGCGCGAAACGAGGCATCGCAGACCCAGCCTTCAAGCCGCTCCATCAGCGCGATCGTGTCGTCGGCAAGCCGGACGTCGTCGGCTTCACGGATGTAATGACCGTTCAGATTTTCGAGCTTCGCGAAGTCGAACCGTGCTGGCGACCGGCCGATGCTGTCGAGGTTGAACCATTCGATGGCCTGCTCGGTCGAGAAAATTTCGTCATCGCCATGGCTCCAGCCGAGCCGCACAAGGTAGTTCCGCATCGCTTCGGGCAGATAGCCCATATCGCGATAGGCCTCGGCACCCAGAGCCCCGTGACGCTTCGAAAGCTTCGCGCCGTCCGGCCCGTGGATCAGCGGCACATGAGCAAATTCCGGTATCGTCCAGCCGAGCGCCGCGTAAATCTGGCTCTGCCGCCCGGCGTTGGTCAGGTGATCGTCGCCACGAATGATGTGGGTGATACCCATATCGTGGTCGTCGACGACGACCGACAGATTGTAGGTCGGCGTCCCGTCGCTCCGGACGATGATGAGGTCGTCGAGCTGATCGTTCGGGAACCGGACATCGCCCATGACATGGTCGCGAACCACCGTTTCGCCTTCGTCCGGTGAGCGGAAGCGGATCACCGGATTGACGCCCTCCGGCGCTTCCGACGGATCGCGGTCGCGCCAGCGCCCGTCATAGCGGACCGGACGTCCCTCGGCGCGCGCCTTCTCGCGCATCTCGTCCAGTTCCTCGGGGCTCGCATAGCAGCGATAGGCCTTGCCCTGCGTCAGCAGGTCGTTGGCGATTTCGACATGCCGCGCCTGCCGCGAAAATTGATGCACGACCTCGCCGTCCCAATCGAGGCCGAGCCAGCGCAAACCCTCGAATATGGCTGCAACCGCTGGCTCGGTCGAACGTTGCCGGTCGGTGTCCTCGATCCGCAGCAGGAATTTGCCCTGATGATGCCGTGCAAAGAGCCAACTGAACAAAGCGGTACGGGCCCCCCCGATATGCAGATAGCCGGTAGGTGACGGCGCGAAGCGGGTAATGATTGTCTTCTTTTCGCTCATCATCTCCTGCGATCCGGCTCCGCGGCCGCGCGGCTAGGCAATTCCGGTAAATGTTGGCAAGCTTCGACCCGGAAACTGGGGCGCGAGGCCTTGAGGGTCCGCTGCGGGGCAGGGGGATTTCTAGCACATTGCGGCAACGCAGCGTAAGCCCGAAACGCATACGCGGACGCTGTCCCCTGCGGACCGGGAAAGACGTTTGCGTTCGGTATCTTGGGCCACTCTCTTGAGATCGGTCTTTGCCTGTTTTCGGCCCAGGGAGGGTGGTTTGGCGCTATCGGCGCAGCGCGGCGACAAGCTTAGGGTCCGGCGGGGCGCGGCTGCCCTGGGCGATGCGCCGGCCGCGGTGGCGGCATGGCTGCGCGCCTGCATGGCGGCCGATGGCGACCGCTTGTTCCTCTGGACCCCGGTTTTGATTGCGACCGGCGTCGCTGCCTATTTTGCGGTCGATTTCGAGCCGCCGCTGGTTGGGGCAATGGCGGCAGCAGCGGCCCTTGCGCTTGCCTTCATACCGCTTCGACGGCGCGCGGCGGCGGCGCCGCTCGCAGCGGGCCTCCTTTGTGTCGCGCTGGGCTTTGGGGCAGCCTCGCTTCGCAACCATCTGGTGGCCGGCCCCGTCCTGGAGAAGCCGCAGGCCGGACATCTGACAGGCCGGGTCGTCGCGGCGGAGGAGACAGAAACGGGCGGCCTCGTCGCAGTGCTTGAGCCGTCATCCTTCGCCCGGCTGGCGGCCGATGAACTGCCAAGACGCGTCCGCGTCAACATTCGGCTGAAGGAGGCATCGCTGGCGCCCGGCGCTACTGTGAGCCTGCGGGCCCGCCTGATGCCGCCGCCCGAGCCGGTGTTGCCGGATGGTTTCGACTATGCCCGGCAGGTCTGGTTCGAGAGCCTGGGCGGCGTCGGCTTCGCTTACACCGCCCCCGAAGAACTGGAGCCGCCGGACGGCTGGGCCTCAATGCTGGCCGAACTTCGCGGGCGCATCGGTGTGCGCATCCGGCATGTCATTGGCGGACCGGCCGGCGCCGTATCGGCCGCGCTGGTGACGGGCGAGCGCGCGGCGATTCCGAAGGCGGTTGCCGCCGATCTTCGTGCGGCAGGTCTCGCGCATGTACTGGCCATATCCGGGCTTCACATGATGCTCTTTGGCGGCTCGGTTTTCTGGCTGGTGCGTGCCGGCCTCGCGCTGGTTCCTCGTCTGGCGTTGAACTACCCGATCAAGAAATGGGCCGCGGCCGTCGCGCTCGCTGGCGCGACATTCTATCTGGCGATCTCGGGTGCCGCCATCGCCACGCAGCGCGCCTGGATCATGATCACACTGATGTTCATTGCGATCATGCTCGACCGGCCAGCGCTCAGCCTGCGCAATGTGGCATTGGCCGCGATCGTCATCCTGCTGTGGCGGCCCGAGAGCCTGCTCGGTGCGAGCTTCCAGATGTCGTTCGCTGCCGTCGTTGCGCTGATCGCCTTCTACGAGAGCGACCGCGTGCGCGGCCTGACATCGAGCCCGCACCGCATCGGCCTTGCCAACATGCCGCGACGGATTGGTGCCTATGCGCTCGGTCTTGCTTTCACCAGCATTGTTGCCGGCGCGGCGACCGGTGCCATCGGCGCCTTTCATTTCAACCGCATCGCCGTCTACGGCCTTGCCGGCAACATGGCCGCAATGCCGCTGGTCGGCATTGTCGTGATGCCGATGGCTTTGCTTGCATTGCTGCTGATGCCGTTTGGTCTCGATGCGCCGGCTCTCTGGATCATGGGCGCCGGCGTCGATGGCATGCTCATTGTCGCACATGAAGTGGCGAGTTGGGACGGCGCCGACAGTCTTGTTGCCGACGCACCGCTCCATGCCTTGCTGCTGACGGTTTTCGGCGGCTTGTGGATGGCGCTCTGGCGAGAGAACTGGCGCTATCTCGGCCTGGCGCCGATGCTGCTCGGACTTGCTCTCTGGGGCACAGCGCCAAAGCACGACATTCTGATAGATCGCGACGCGGCGCTCTTTGCGGTTCGCGGCGCCGACGGAAAACTGATGCTCGGTGCCGCGCGCCCGGCCTATGCCGCCGAACAATGGCTACGGCACGATGGTGACCGGCGCACCCCGCGCGAGGCGGCACGTTCATCCGATATGATTTGCGATGGTGGTGGTTGCGTCTACCGCGAAGCGGGGCGGCCGGTGGTCGCATTCGCAAAGACGCCCGATGCGGCGATGGAGGATTGTGCGTTGGCCGATATCGTTATCGCGCAGGTGGCGTTGTCATGGCGCGCACGGCGGGAGTGCGGCGCCGATGTTGTTCTCGACTATTTCGATCTCTGGCGGGAGGGCGCCACCGCGCTGACATTCGACGAAGACGGAAAGGTCACCGTCGTAACGTCGCTGCAAATGCGCGGCAATCGCCCCTGGGTCCAGCGCAAACGGAAAAACTAAAATCAGTAGCGGCGCAGCAACCCGACCAGCTTGCCTTGCACCTTGACCCGGTCCGGACCGAAGATGCGCGTCTCATAAGCAGGGTTGGCGGCTTCGAGTGCGATCGACGCGCCCTTGCGGCGCAGCCGCTTCAGCGTTGCCTCATAGCCATCGACCAGTGCGACCACGATGTCGCCGCTTGCCGCGGTGTCGCAGCGTTGAATGAGAACCGTATCGCCGTCGAGAATGCCGGCTTCGATCATCGAGTCGCCCTTGACCTCGAGCGCGTAATGCTCGCCGCTGCCGAGCAGGTTGAGCGGTACGCTGACCTGATGGCTTTCTTCCTGCAGCGCCTCGATGGGGGTGCCTGCCGCGATGCGGCCCATCACCGACAGCGTCATCGTCTCGTCGGCGTTGCGTGCCGGCGCGAGGTCGCGGCTGGTCGCCTTGGCACGGCCGCCGCCTTCGATGACGCTGGGCGAGAAGCCTTTGCCGCGCATAGTCGCGAGGCTCGGCGACGCCGATTCGGGAAGCTTGAGAATTTCGAGAGCGCGCGCGCGATGGGCGAGACGGCGGATGAAGCCGCGTTCCTCAAGCGCCGTGATGAGGCGATGGATGCCGGACTTGGAACGCAGGTCCAGCGCCTCTTTCATTTCATCGAAGCTGGGCGAGACGCCACTTTCCTTGATCCGCTCATGGATGAACATCAGCAGTTCGTGTTGTTTGCGTGTCAGCATCGGCTCCGGTCTCTCCCTTTGCGCTCGCGACGCCACCGGGCGTCTCGGGAACAAAACAAAAACGACTGCAAACGTTCTAGTTTGGTTCTCAAGCCTCTGTCAAGCGCAATTGTGGATAAGTCAGGGCCGAAGCGGCAAAACCGTAACGGATTCACCGGCTTGGGCGGCAGGCGCGCCGACGGGCCGGATCACCAGGCATCCGGCTCGGGCAAGGACTGAGAGCATCGAGCTGTCCTGCCGCTCGAAGGGCGTGGCGACCGGAAGCTCGCCCGGAACATGGTCGAACGCCGCCCGGACATAGTCTTCGCGCGGACCGTTGGCGGGGAGCGGTTTGCCGAGCCGTGCCAGCGTCGTGTGGAGCGCGCTGTCGCCGCCCTGCATGCGCGCGATGGCGGGCCGGAGAAAGAGCGTCGCGCAAACGAACGCCGACACCGGATTGCCAGGCAGGCCGAACATCGGCAGCGTGCCGAGCTTGCCGAACATCAACGGCTTGCCCGGACGCATCGCGACCTTCCAGAAATCGATGTCGAGACCGGCGGGCGCCAGCGCGCGCTGGACGAGATCGTGTTCGCCGACCGACGCGCCGCCAAGCGTTACCAGCATGTCGGCATCCGCCGCGCGCGAGGCGACGGCGCGAATATCGTCTTCATTGTCGCGGGCGATCTCGAGATCGAGCGGTATGCCGCCGGCTTCGGCGATCAGCGCGGCAATGCCCGCATTATTGGAGGAGACGATCTGGTTCGGACCGGGTTCGGCGCCCGGCGGCACGAGTTCGTCGCCGGTCGAGAAGAAGGAGATGACGGGGCGTCTGTGAACGGCAAGTGTCGGCAGGTTCATCGCCGCGGCGAAGGCGATGTCGGCGGACGAAAGTTTGCGGCCCGCCGGAAGTCCGGCATCGCCGGTGCGGAAGTCGAGGCCGGTGACGCGCACATGCTGTCCGCGTTGCGCGGCTTCGTTGACGGTAACGGTTTCGCCGTCGCGCGCCGTGTCTTCCTGGATGACGATGCTGTCGGCGCCGTTGGGCAAAGGTGCGCCTGTAAAAATACGCACCGTTTCGCCACGTCCGAGCACGCCGTCAAACGATCCACCCGCCGGCACGGTGCCGATGACGCGGAGCTGTGCCGGTACGTTTGCAACGTCGTCGGCGCGCACGGCATATCCGTCCATCGCCGAAAGGTCGGCGGGCGGTTGCGTTCGCCGTGCGATCGCTTCCTCGGCGAGAACGCGGCCCGATGCCTGCGCAAGTGAAACGATTTCAGACTGTGTTGTTGAAAGCGCCGCCAGAATCCGCGCTCGCGCTTCCTCGACCGAAAGGAGAGGTTGCTGCGCCATCGGCTACTTCGCCTTGTAGTCGCCGGACTTTCCGCCCGACTTGGCGGTCAGGCGGATGTCGCCGATGGTCATGGCCTTGTCGACGGCTTTCGCCATGTCGTAGAGCGTCAGACAGGCGACGCTGACGGCAGTGAGTGCTTCCATTTCGACGCCGGTTTGCCCGGTCACCTTTACGGTTGCAACGACTTCGACCGAAGCGTTTTTTGTGTCCGGAACAAGATCGACTTCGACTTTCGATATCGGCAGCGGGTGGCAAAGCGGAATGAGCTCGGAAGTTTTCTTTGCCGCCATGATGCCGGCGAGCCGCGCCACTTCGAGCGCATTTCCTTTTTTCAATCCGTCTTCGAGAATGAGCTTCAGTGTCGCGGGCTTCATCGCGACGCGGCCTTTGGCTGTCGCACTTCGCGACGTTGCTGGTTTCGCGGACACGTCCACCATGCGCGCTGCGCCGGTCTTGTCGAGATGTGTCAGCTTCTTTCTTGTCATGGCGTTGCGTTCCCGCTGTGCGCGCTTCAGGCGACCGCTGCCCTGATTGCTTTGAGGCTGCGGAACAAGTCTTCGGCGCCGGAAAGCGGAAGGCAGCTCGGTCCGTCGCAAAGCGCTTTGTCCGGGTCCGGATGAAACTCAAGGAAGACGCCGTCGGCGCCCGCCGCGACGGCCGCCCTGGCGATGACGGGGACGCCGTCGCGGCGGCCGCCGGTGGAAGCGCCCTGCGAACGCGGATCGGCGCCCGGCAGTTGCACGGCATGCGTCGCGTCGATCGTAACCGGCGCGCCGAGCATCTTCATTTCGTCGATGGAGAGCATGTCGACGACGAGATTGTTGTAGCCGAAGGACGAACCGCGTTCGCACAGGATGGTGAAGTCGGCATCCGCCGCTTCCTTGATCTTGGAAAGAATGTTGCGGCAATCCCACGGCGCGAGAAACTGCGCCTTCTTGACGTGCAGCAACCCGCAGGCCTTGTGCGTCGCCCGCGCCGTCGCGACGACGAGATCGGTCTGGCGCACGAGGAAGGCGGGTATCTGCACGAGGTCGGCAACGGCGGCGACGGCCTCCGCCTGCTGCGCTTCATGGAGATCGGTGCAGATCGGAACATTGAGGCGCTGCTTCACTTCGGCGAGCATCGCGAGACCCTTTTCGATGCCGGGCCCACGATAGCTCTTGATCGACGAACGGTTTGCCTTGTCGAAGCTCGCCTTGAACACGAAAGGAAGTTCGAGCCGTGTCAGCACGTCTTTCAGATGCGTCGCCGTTTGCATCGTCAGGTCGATGTCTTCCAGCACGTTGAGCCCGGCAATGCAGAAGAGCGGCTGGCCGTCGCCGATCGAGAGAGACCACTTGGGTAGTTGCAGGACAGTCATTTTCGGGCACCGTTAAAATTCGGGAATGTGCGGGAAGGCCGGTATAGCCTACAAATCGCGTCGCATGAAGCAGCGCCGTTCAAGCGGCAGCCCCATTTCTTCTTCGCAATAATGCGCGAGGTAAAGGGCGGGTGTCCATTCGGCAGGATCGAGAACGCGAAAGCCGCAACCCGCATAGAACGGTCCGTTCCACGGCACGTCGATGAAGGTCGACAGCGTGACAGCCTTGAAACCGCGCGCCGCCGCCGCCTCGCAGACCCGTTCGACGAGACGGCGGCCGAGGCCTTGCCGCCCGTGATCGGGGTGTACGGACAATTCGTAGATATGGAAGTGAACATCGAGCGGCGCGGAGAGGATGAAGCCGACCGGTTTGTCGTCCTTCGTTGCGACGAAAACGCCTGCGGCGCGGGCAACGGATTCGACGAAGCGCAGTTCCGCGACGTCGTCGGTATCGACCTCGCCGATGCCGGCGGACGCGAAGAGCGCGCCGGCGGCGCGTTCGATGTCGGCGAGGAGCACCAGGTCGCCGGCGCGAGATTGTCTGATGTCATAGGCCATATTGGTATTCCGGATTCGGGTGAACATGACAGGATGACACGGCACCAGCGCACCGGGGATAAGAGGCCGGGAATGGGGTATCTGGATACCTCATTTGCCCCGACTGTCATCGAACTGTCAAAAAACTGTCACAAACCGTTTTCCGGCTGCCGGATGAGGCCACCGGAGCGGGGATAAGTCCTGTCGCGTGACAGGCCGGAGGCGGGGATAAGTCGGACTTATCCCCGGTTCGACGCTGCAGCGCACAAAAGTGCCCGCGATTTATCCCCGGTTTATGCGGGACCGGCCAGCAACGCGCGGGTCGCTGCCTCCACATCGGCCTGACGCATCAGGCTCTCCCCGACCAGAAACGTCCGTACACCAACTTTTGCGAGGCGCGCAAGGTCGGCCGGCGCGAAAATGCCGCTCTCGCCGACGATCAGCTTGGCGGCCGGGACGAGGGGCGCCAGCCGCTCGGTCGTTTCGAGCGCCGTCTCGAAGGTCTTGAGGTTACGATTGTTGATGCCGAGAAGCGGGCTCTTGAGCGCGAGCGCGCGTTCCAGCTCGGCCTCGTCGTGAACCTCGACCAGCACGTCCATATTCCAGCCGAAGGCGGCGTCCTCGATCTCGCGCGCCTGGGTGTCGGAGACCGCAGCCATGATGATGAGGATCGCGTCGGCGCCCATCGCGCGGGCTTCCGCGACCTGATAGGCGTCGTACATGAAATCCTTCCGGATGACCGGCAGCGAACAGGCGGCGCGGGCGGCGGCGAGATAGTCCGGTGCGCCCTGAAAGGACGGACCGTCGGTCAGCACCGAAAGACAGGTGGCGCCGCCGGCTTCATAGGCGTGGGCGAGCGCCGGCGGATCGAAATCGGCGCGGATCAACCCCTTCGACGGGCTCGCTTTCTTGATCTCGGCAATGAGCGCATAGCGGCCTACATCGATCCGTGAACGGAGCGCCGCCGCAAAACCGCGAACGGGCGATGCCGCCCGCGCAGCTGCCTCGACATCGGCGATCGGATGGGCGCGTTTCGCGGCCGCGATCTCGTCGAGCTTGTAGGCGCCGATTTTTTCGAGAATGTCAGCCATTGGCCGGATTCCCGTTCGATACCGCGATCAGCGTATCGAGCGCCGCTTTCGCGCCGCCGCTGTCGATGGCGAGCGCCGCAAGCCCGGCGCCCTTCTTCAGCGTATCCGCCTTGCCGGCAACGATCATCGCTGCCGCCGCATTAAGCAGCACGATGTCGCGATAGGGACCTTTCTCGCCGTCGAGCAGACGCAGGATCGCCTGTGCGTTCTCGGCGGGCGATCCACCCTTGAGCCGATCGGCTGTCGCGCGCTTGACGCCCGCTTCCTCCGGTGTCACCTCGAAGACGCGGATCTCGCCGCCCTTCAATTCGGCAACGGTGCTGGCGCCGGTCGTCGTTAATTCGTCGAGACCGTCGGACCCATGCACGACCCAGGCGCTTTCGGAACCCAGATTGCGCAGCGCCTCGGCGAAGGGCTCGACCCATTTTGCGTCGAAGACGCCGAGAAGCTGATGCTTGACCAGCGCCGGATTGGAAAGCGGCCCCAGCATGTTGAAAATCGTCTTGATGCCGAGTTCGCCGCGCACCGGCGCCACATGCTTCATCGCCGAATGATGAGCCTGCGCGAACATGAAGCCGATACCGGCCCGGTCGATGCAGTCGGCAATGACGGCGGGACCGATGTCGAGCTTGACGCCGAGGCTTTCCAGCGCGTCGGCGGTGCCCGACAGCGAGGACGCCTTGCGGTTGCCATGCTTGGCGACCGGCACGCCGCAAGCCGCGACGACCAGAGCCGTGGCAGTGGAGATATTGTAGGTGCCCGCGCCGTCGCCGCCGGTGCCGACAATGTCGATGGCCTCGCGCGGCGCGGTGACGCGCAACGCCTTTTCGCGCATGACGGTGGCGCCCGCCGTGATCTCGGTCACGGTTTCTCCACGCACGCGAAGCCCCATCAGGAAGGCCGCGATCTGCGCCGGGCTCGCCTCGCCCGACATGACGATTTCGAAGGCCGCGCGCGCCTCGGCCGGGTCGAGCGTCTTGCCGTCGGCCAGATGGGCGATTGTCGGTTTGAGATCGGTCATTGCGTCGCGCGCCCTCTCACGCCGGTTCGCGCGTGTTGACGCGGGCGATCTGCAGGAAGTTGCGCAGGATGTCGTGGCCGTGTTCGGAGGCGATGCTTTCGGGGTGGAACTGGACGCCGTGGATCGGCAGCTCCTTGTGCTGCGCGCCCATGATGACGCCGTCGGCGGTCCATGCGGTGATTTCGAGGCAGTCGGGGAAGCTCTCGCGCTCGACGGTCAGCGAATGATAGCGCGTCGCCTCGATGGGGCTCGGCAGGCCCTGAAACACACCCTTGCCGCCATGGTGGATGGCGCTGAGCTTGCCATGCATCAGTTGCGGCGCGCGGACGACCTTGCCGCCGAAAGCCTGACCGATGGCCTGATGGCCGAGACAGACGCCGAAAAGCGGGATGCGGTGCGCGGCGGCCGCCTGCATGAGATCGAGGCAGATGCCGGCCTTGTCCGGGTCGCAGGGGCCGGGCGACAGGACGATGGCCTGCGGCGCGGCGGCCAGCACCTCGTTGACGGTGATCCTGTCGTTGCGATGGACAGCGGTCTCCGCCCCCAGCTCGCCCAGGAAATGGACGAGATTGTAGGTGAAGCTGTCGTAGTTATCGATCAGGAGCAACATGGCCGGGCCCTTGGGATGCGGCCCGGAAGGGGGGGGCGCGCGAGACTTTATATAGGCTCTGGGAGGGGCTTGGGGCAAGGTAGAGGAAAGCACAAGGATTTCCTGCGCGATTCCCGGGGCGACACGATCCACCCCTCGACGCTGGAGGTGATGCACGAGTTGGGGCTGCTCGACGCGCTGCTGGCGCGGCCGCACGAGAAGATGCACGAGGCGGGCGTCGAGATCCGCGGCAGGTTCCTGAAGGCGGCCGATTTCACGCATCTGCCGACGCGCTGCGGCTTCATCGCCTTCATGCCGCAATGGCATTTCCTCGATTTTCTCGCCGAAGCCGGACGGCGCTATCCGGGATTTCATTTGCGCATGGAAACGGAGGCGACGGGGCTGGTCGAGGAGGCGGGGCGCGTCGCGGGCTTGCGCGCGGCGGCGCCCGACGGGCCGTTCGACATCCGCGCCGCTGCCGCTGCGGATGGCCAACAGGTTTCCGCTGTTGCGCCGCCTGCCGGGCTATGGGGCCGGCGTCGGTGTGCGGCCGGAGCATGTGGAGGGAGAGGTAGCTGTTGAGGAGGATAAAAAATTTGCAGAAAACAAAATAGAAGTGTCATCCCGGCACTTGTTGCCGGGATGACACCTTTATTCTGGATTAGGACCGAGTTTGTCGGCCAAGACCGAAGAGAGGAAAAATTTTGGCCGTACCCGGAACGTCGCCTACTGCCGCTTGCCCGCCTGCGAGGCGTAGCGCACGGCTTCGTCGGCGGCGCGGAAGAGGGCCTTGGCCTTGTTGACGCTCTCGTCGTATTCGCCCTGCGGGCTGGAGTCGGCGACGACGCCGCCGCCGGCCTGCACATACATCTTGCCGTCCTTGACGATGGCGGTGCGCAAGACGATGCAGGTGTCCATCTCGCCGGCGGCCGAGAAATAGCCGACGCAGCCGGCGTAAGGCCCGCGTTTCTCAAGCTCCAGCTCGTCGATGATTTCCATGGCGCGGACTTTCGGCGCACCCGACACCGTGCCGGCCGGGAAGCCCGCGACCAGCGCCGAGATTGCGTCGTAGGACGGGTCGAGATCGCCCTCGACATTGGAGACGATGTGGATCAGATGCGAGGTCAGTTGCAGCGCGAATTTCTCGGTGACTTCGACCGAGCCGATCTTCGAGACGCGGCCGACATCGTTGCGCCCCAGATCGAGCAGCATCAGGTGCTCGGCGCGTTCTTTCGGATCGGCCAGCAATTCCTCGCCGATGGCCTCGTCCTCGGCGCGGTTTTTCCCGCGATGGCGCGTGCCGGCGATGGGGCGGATGGTGACGCGGTTGTTCCGTACGCGCACCAGGATTTCCGGGCTGGAGCCGACAATGGAAAAATCGGCAAAGTTGAGGAAGTAGAGGAAGGGCGACGGGTTGATGCGGCGCAGCGCCCGGTAGAGCGAGAAGGGCGGTAGCGTGAACGGCGTCTCGAAACGCTGCGACAGCACGACCTGGAAGATGTCGCCGGCGGCGATGTATTCCTTTGCGCGCTCGACCATGCCGAAATAGCGTTCCTTCGGCGTGTTCGATGTCGGCTCGGCCAGCGTGTCGACATCGAGCTGCTGCGGCGCATGGGTCAGCGCGCGGTCGAAATCGGCGACGATGTCGTTGAGGCGTTCCTCGGCGCGGGCATAGGCGGCCTTGGCGGTCACGCCCGGTTCGGGACGCACCGGCGTGACCAGCGTCACCTCGTCCTTCACCGAATCGAAGACCGCAATGATCGTCGGGCGGACGAATAGCCCGTCCGGCAGGCCGAGCGCGTCGGGGTTCTCGTCCGGCAGACGCTCCATCAGCCGCACCATGTCGTAGCCCATATAGCCGAAGACGCCGGCCGCCATCGGCGGCAGGTCTTCGGGCAGATCGATGCGGCTTTCCTCGATGAAGGCGCGCAAGGAGGCGAGCGCCCCGCCCGCGCAGGGCTCGAAGGCTTCGGCCTCGAAACGCGCCTTGCGGTTGATTTCCGAAGCGTCGCCCCGCGTGCGCCAGATTGCATCCGGGTTGAGGCCGATGATCGAATAGCGGTTGCGCGCATCGCCTCCTTCGACCGACTCCAGCAGGAAGCTGTTCGGCTTGCCGTCGGCGATCTTCAGCATCGCCGAAACCGGCGTGTCGAGATCGGCGACGAGGCGGCGATAGACGACCTGCGCGGCGCCGGCCGCGTGGGCACGCTCGAAATCGTCGAAGGACGGCGAGATCATTGGCCGGTGTCCGTCGCCGTCAGTTGCCGCAGAAGCGCCGTGTTGACGTTGTAGCCGAGCTCTTCCTGATAGCCGGCAACGAAGGTCTGGATCAGATCGGTCCTGATCGAATCGAGCACGTTCTCGCGGGCCCGGGCAAAGGCGTCCGAGGCCGGATCGAGTTCGAGGTCGTGAACTTCGCGAATATGCATCAGCACAAGTCCCTCGCCGAGACCGACCGGGCCCCAGGTGACGCGGCCTTCGCCCGTCGCGAACGCCTTGGCCACGGCCTGGCGCGAGAAGGTGTCGCTCTGCAGATTGCGCTTCATGCCGGGCGCAGTCAGGACGGCGCGGCCGAGCTCGCCGGCGATCGTCTCGAAGCTCTCGCCCTTGTTGGCGCGCGCCGCCAGCGTTTCGGCCAGTTCGATCAGCGCCGCGTCGCGCGTCTGTTGCCGCCACAGGGCGACGACCTCGTCGCGGACTTCCTCAAGCGGTTTCAGATGCGGCGGGTCGATCGCGTCGACCTGAATCCAGTAGTAACCGTCGTCGGTGTGCTGCGGCGGCGCCGCATCGCCGATCTCGGTCTCGTAGACATTGCGTAGCAGGTTCGGCAGGTCGGGCAGTTCGACGTCATCGCCGTTCCGCGTCTTGCCGTTCGCGGTGACGGATGCGATCTGACGGACGGTCAGGTTGTTGGTCCGCGCGACGTCCTCGAGCGAGGCGCCGCCGGCGCGCGCGTCCTCGATGGCGTTCTGGATGTCGTAGACCTGATCGCGCGCCAGTTCGAGTTCGAGCGCGGCGCGCAGCTCGTCCTTGACGGTCTCGAATTCGACGAGCTTTTCGGGTTCGATGTCGCGGACCTGGACGATCGCCCAGCCAAGCGGTCCCCGGACGGGTTCGCTGAATTCGCCCTTCGCGGTCGAGAAGGCCACCGCCGCCACTTCCTCCGACAGGAACTGGTTGCGCGCGACCATGCCGGTTTCGGTGTCGGCCGAAGTCAGGCCGAGACCCGCGACGATCTCGGAAACCGGCGTCCCGGCAACGAGTTTCTCGTGGGCTTCGCGCGCCGCCTCTTCGGTGCCGAAGGGCATCTGCACGACATCGCGCCGCTCCGGCTTGTCGTAGTCGCCACGCCGTTGCTCGAAGGCGGCGGCAAGCTCGTCGTCGGCAATCGTCACGGTGTGGGTAATGTCCTCGGGCTCCAGCACCATGATGGCGAAGTCGCGCGTCTCGGGCAGCGTGAAGGCCGAAGCGCCCGCCTGGTAGACCGACTGCACCGTCTCCTCGTCCGGCTCGCCGACATCGGCGACCAGCGATGGCGGCAAGATGACGTAACCGACCGTGCGGGTCTGTTCCTGGTAATTGCCGACCGCGGCGATCATCGCATCGGGCGCCGCGACGCCGCTGTCGATGATGCCGATAAGCTGACGCCGGGCCAGATATTTGCGCCGCTGTTCGACGAAGCGTTCCTCGGTGACGCCCTGGTTCTGCAGCGCCTGACGGAAGAGGTCCCGGTCGAAGGTGCCGAAGGCGCTCTGAAGCGCCGGATCGGTGACAATGTCGTTGCCCACCGTGTCGTCGCCGACCGTGAGCCCCATTTGCCGGGTGGCGCCGTCAAGCGCGGCGAGGCTCATCAGCCGCGACAGGGCCGCACGGTCGATACCGAAGCGTTGCGCCATTTCGAGCGTGACGGGCTGGCCGAGACGCTGGCCGAACTGGTCCATCTCGGCGCGAAGCTCGCGCTGGAAGGCGATCGCATCGACCTTCTCGTCGCCGACGGTCGCAACCGTGTCGCCACCGAAGCCGGTGAATATGTCGTTGATGCCCCACACCGCGAAGCTGGCCACCAGAAGGCCGATCAGCACCTTGGCCACCCAGCCCGAGGCGTTTCTTCGCATTGCGTCCAGCATGTCCGGTCTTTCCGTTCGAGAACCCCAAATTCGACAAAGGGGCGGCGGCGAACCACCCCTTCGCGAGGGCGGCATGATAGGTGCGGGGGGCTGCCCCCGCAAGCGGATCGCGGGGGCTTCCGGCTTGATTTTCTTGGGAAAACGGCCCCCCGCTTCGCGCCCCGCCGCCCTAGATGGCGTGACCGATCATCGGCGGCGCACCGAAGCGCACAAAGGCATCGATGCTGGCCTGCGTGAAGAGCACGAAGAGCCAGGCGGCGATGAAGGTCGCCCCTAACCAGAGTGCGAAATCGCGCAACGCCGCCGGACCGGCAGGCACGTCGCGGTCCTCCGCGGCGAGAGCGCCGATGACGGCAAAGAACGCCGCCTGCAGCGCCGGCACAATGACGATGAACGCCGCCAGCAAATCGCCGGGCGGACGGGCGCGAAGCGCGACGACGAGAAAAGCGGCAAGCGCCGCACCGACGCCGACGGTCCGGGGATTCCGGGCGAGCCATCGGGCGGGGTGCAGACCTGCGCGGCCGGTGAGCGTGGTCATGAGTCTTCTCCTTCTCTCTTCGCGGCGCGAAGAAAGTCACAAGTCGTTTCAAAGTATTCGCGAGGCCCGGCGTGCGTCGCCGCGCCCGCTACCGTTCGGCGGGTGAAGTCCTAACGGTGAGGCAGGTCATGGATTTCCGGCGCCCGGATCGATCCGGGAACGGAAGATCGGCTGACACGCCGGGAAAGTCCGGTGAAGTATTGATGGTGCATGACGGAACTCCGGAAACGTGAACATGGATCACGGACCGGAACCCTGAAAACACAAGAGCCCCGATCTGGTGGGATGGGGCTCTAAAGTGTCGACTTTGCAGGCTAAATCAGCGCGCGCGCAAACGACCCGGCCCCGAAGGATCGTCGTATCGTACGGTGGCCCCGAAGGCCCATTGCATGAGGTGCTTTGTCATGGCGCGCAACCTACGCCTGAGTCGTTTACTTGCCAAACAAATAATCGGCGCAATGGAGAATTTTGTCGCACCTGTGTTCTATTTCACGCAGGGGCTGCCGGTTGGCGCTTCCGCGGCGCTCTGGTAAACGATGCGCAGCGAATTTCGAGGCGATGGAGAGACAGAAATGGCGGCGCGGATCAAACCCTTGGTGGCGGGCAACTGGAAGATGAACGGCCTGAAGGCCGCGCGAAAGGAAGTCGCCGCGCTGAAGCGGAAGCTCGCCGGCAAGAAGAAGCCAGCCTGCGACGTGCTGCTCTGTCCGCCGGCAACGCTGGTTGCCGCGCTGAAGGAAACCGCGAAGGGATCGAAGATCGCCATCGGCGGCCAGGACTGCCACGCGAAGGCAAGCGGCGCCCATACCGGCGACATCTCTGCCGAGATGCTGAAAGATGCCGGCGCCACATATGTCATCGCCGGTCATTCGGAGCGCCGCGCCGATCACGGCGAAACGGATGCCGTGGTAAAGGCCAAGGCGGAAGCCGCGCACCGGGCGGGTCTCGTCGCCATCGTCTGTGTCGGCGAGACGGAAGCCGAGCGCGACGCGGGCAAGACGCTCAGCCTCATCAAGGGTCAGTTGAAGGGCTCGCTGCCCGACGCCGCGACCGCGAAGACGACCGTGATTGCCTATGAGCCCGTATGGGCGATCGGCACGGGACGCACGCCGACGGCGGACGATGTGGCCCAGGTCCACGCCGCGATCCGCAAGGCGCTGGAGGCGCGCTTCGGCGCCGAGGGCGCGAAGATGCGCATTCTCTATGGCGGCTCGGTGAAACCGTCCAATGCGGCCGAATTGATGGGGGTCGCCAATGTCAACGGCGCGCTGGTCGGCGGCGCGAGCCTGAAGGCGGACGATTTCTGGGGGATTATTTCGGCCTATCTCTGACCGCATCCCGGAATATGCCGGAATGAGGCAGATATTAATCTGTATTAACGTTCCGTTAACGGGGTTCGTCGTCAACTGACGAGATGCCCCTGCTATCGGAGGGTGGCGTGATGATCGCTTCGACGACATTTCATGCGCGCGATTGCCAACGGTTTTTCGAGTACTGGAAAGGCCTGCCGAAGAACGGCGTCGCGCCGGATCGAAGCGCCTTCGATCCGGTCGCCATTCGCGACCTGACGCCGATGATGGTGATGGTCGAATACCAAACGCTGGAAACTGCTCACTTTCGTTATGCAGGATCGAAGCTGACGGAAATTCTCGGTTTCGATCCCACGCGCAGCCGGTATCTCGATCTGCTTGAAGAGAGCGCCGTCGGTTCGTTCTTCAATGCCAGCCTGCCGATGCTCCATGTGCCGTGCGGCGGGCGCTTCAATATCAAAACGCAATCGGCGACCGGTTACTTCATGAATTGCGAGGCCGTCGATCTTCCTTTCGTCAACAGCCGTGACGGCACGTGGATCGTGATGGCGTTGATCGGAATTCTCGGCATTACCGGCATGCACGACGAAAGGAGTTTTCGGATTCTCGAGATTGAAAACAGCGAATGGATCGACATTGGCGCCGGATTGCCGGGTCCCGAAACGGCGACGAAACTTGCTCCGCTGGCGGCCGGCGAGCGGTGAAAGAGACAAAAAAGCGCTGGATCTTGCCGTTTATCTTATATTCCTTGTAAGTCGGCGGCAAAGCGCCTATATACCGGCCATCGAATTTTCCTGGTTCGGCTGCTCTCCACGCTCGCGATCGAGCGCCGGACCTGTCTTCCCCGATCCCGAAAAATTTTGATCCGCCACTCGCGCGTGCGATGGCGGCACGATCCAAACACACGAAGGAATGCCAACTATGGCGAACGGAACAGTTAAGTGGTTCAACGGTCAAAAGGGTTTCGGCTTCATCCAGCCGGACGGCGGCGACAAGGACGTTTTCGTCCACATTTCGGCGGTTGAACGCGCCGGCATGAGCACGCTCAACGAAGGCCAGAAGATCGCTTACGATCTCGAGACCGATCAGCGCAGCGGCAAGGTTTCGGCCGCGAATCTGCGCTCGGCTTGATTGCCCGAAAAGGGGCGCTTCGGCGCCCCTTTTTTTATCCGGAGCGGCTCTTATGGCGCGCAAGAAGCCGATGGACGGCGATTTCCTGATGTTCAACGTCGTTTATGAGGACGGCTCGCTGAGCTCGAACCGGAAAGTGCCGACAGCCGAACTCGACGGCGTCAAGGACCTCGTCGCCGCGCGCGCCATCATTGAGGCGCAGGACCGCGAGATCGCGGAGAAGTCCGGCAGGCCGCGGGGCCGCGTTAAATCGATCGACCGCGCCGGCCGCAAATAATTCCGCTGCACCGGCCGAACGGAGATACGCATGGCTTTCAAGCCCAACTACAATCACGAACGTGCCGAGCGCAACCGCGCCAAGGCCGCGAAAGCCGAACAGAAGTTGAAGGCGCGCGAGGAAAAGGCCGCCCAGCGCAAGGCGACAGGCGACGGCAATGAAGCCACGCCCGAAGAAGGTTCCGCCGAATGACAACGCAAAAGCACAAATTCGAGATCGGCGAGACGGTCGAGTTCAGCCCCGGCGGTTCCTATCCGCCCACGGCACGCGGCAGCTATGTGGTTCTGCGCCAGCTCCCGTCCGAAGGCGTCGATTATCAGTACCGCATCAAGAGCGTGGCCGACGGCCAGGAACGCATGGTCCGCGAAGGCCAACTCGGCTAACCGGCGACCGCCGGCCAGACCATCGCCACATAAAGAACGATCCCGACGACCGCGGCCGGAAGGCCAAGCGGCCATGCCGCCGCGTCTTCCGGACGCCGCAGGATCTGCCAGGCGAGCGCGAAGTGGATGAGCGCCAGCAGCGGAAACCCGAAATCCGTCAGTACGCCGAGGATCGGCCCCTCGAAGCCGAGCTGTTCGGCCGCGAGGATGAACATCAGCGGGCTCAGCGCCATCATCGCTCGTCCGATGCGCGCATCGAGAATGCCACTACGCCGGATCGTCAGGCCGGTGAAGAACAGCCAGAAGCCCCAGCAGATATTCGACAGATGCTCGCCGACCAGCATGCCCGCATAACGATTGAACGCACCCTCAATCAGCGCGATGGCTTCGCGGCCTGCCTCGGTGGTCGCCGGATCGGTCATGCGTTCGGCGAGCCAGGGAATGAGGATCGCCCAGCGCCCGAAACCCATCGCCTGTCCGAAGCCGGTGAGGATGCCGAAAACGAGGGCGAGCGTGGCGGCGGTGCCCGCCGCGGGCCCGAGCGTCCGCCAGAGCAGCACCGTCAGTAACACTTGCGTGATGCCCGTCACGGTCAGCATCCAGTAAGTCGGCACGATGACGGTTTGCCCGGCCTGAAAGAGCGCCAACCGCTCCGGCGCGGGGAGGCGCAGCACGTCCGGGAACTCGAAGACGGCGGCAAGGATCGTGAAGCCGGCAAAGAGCAGCACGATATGGCCGGCGAGCAGCAGCGCGGTCCAGCGGTCATGGGTCTTGTCGATCATGGCGGGTCTCCGGTTGGGGCTGCCCGGAACCTAGGAAGGCCCGCGCCATATGCCTTGAAGGAGTGCGCCACAATCGTGCTGGCGCGATTGTTCAAGCGACAAGTCATGCCTCATGGCATGCTGCGGCCATGTCCGACGATGCCGCCATCCCCGACAGTGACGTCACAAGCTCCGGCCTGCTGGCGCTGGTGATCTCGACGCTCAGGCTCAAGGCGCCGGAATTGCTGCCGGATGAAATCGCCATGCCCGACTGTGCGCTGGCGCATGCGCCGGCCTCGATCAAGCGGCGGCTGCTGACGGCGGCATACGAGGCGCGGGGCGCGGACTTCATTCTCGGCATGGGCCAGCGCATCAAGCAGATCGGCTTCGACCCGGTGATGCATGTGATGCGGCGCTCGGCGACGCCGCAGGTGATGGCCGGCAAGTTCCAGCGCTTCGAGCAGTTCACCCATTCGCGCCATCGCTGCGAGATCGAGGCGGATGGCGAGGGCGGGCTTACTGTGCGACGTTACGCGGTGTCGGGACCGCCGCCGGCCGCGGTCGAGAACCTGCTGATCGCGGGACTGCTGAAGGCCATGCTCGAGGAGATCGGCTGCGGGGGCGTGACGGCCGAAACGGGACGCGCGCCCTTCGACCGTTTTCGCCTGAGCTGGACAGCTTTCATGCCCGCCCGTGCCGGCCACGACCCGATGGAGATGGACGCGAAGCGGGCCCGCGAGCCCTTGAAGGTCTATGGCGTCGATGAGGCACGGCCGCTGGCCCGGCGCGTGGTGAGGCTGTTGACGTCCGACATTTCCCGCAACTGGCGCTGTGCCGAAATGGCAAGGGAACTGGGGCTTTCAGCCCGGACCTTCCAGCGGCGTCTGAAGGAGGAGGGGACGAGCCTTTCGGCCATCACGCGCGCCGTGCGGACCCGCGAGGCCTGCCAGCTGCTGACCGGCAGCGACTTCAAGCTGACCGAGATCGGCTACTGGTGCGGCTTCTCCGACAGCCCGCATTTTTCGCGGGAATTCCGCCGCGCGCTGGGCGTGCCCCCGGCACTCTACCGGCAAACGGCGGCCTGACGCCTATTCGCCCGAGAGGGCTGGAAACCGGGGCGCTCATGCGCTACAACGCGCCCGCGACCGGCCGGCCGCCACGGCCCGGCAGACGGCGCTTTTTTGACGAGATTTCGGACCCCCGCGGAGCATCATGGCGACCATCATTCTCATTGTTCATCTGATGATCGCGGTTGCGCTGGTGGCGTCCGTGCTGTTGCAGCGCTCCGAAGGCGGGGCGCTTGGCATCGGCGGCGGCGGCGACGGCTTCATGTCGAGCCGCGGCGCCGGCAACATGCTGACCCGCACGACGGCCATTCTGGCCGCCATGTTCATGACGACGAGCCTGGTGCTGGGCATCCTCGCCTCGCGCGGCGGCTCGGCCGATTCGGTGCTCGACCGCGTGGCCCCGGCGCCGCAGGAACTGTCGGACGAGGATCTGCCGCAGGTGCCGGCGCCTCTCGGCTCCGAATTCGCGCCTGCCGAGCCCGAGGAAGCCCCGGCCGCGCCGGAACCGGCCGAACCGAGCGTTCCCCGGGCCGAATAACCCGCGACAAGGGGCAGGGGGCCTCGCCCCCCCGCCCGGACTATTTTTCGCCGAAGCTGCGTTTGGCGCTTCGAATCGTTTTGCTTGGTGTAATCTAGGGGCCCATGACGCGGTACATCTTCATCACCGGCGGCGTGGTTTCCTCCCTCGGCAAGGGTCTCGCTTCCGCAGCGCTCGGCGCGCTCCTGCAGGCGCGCGGCTATTCCGT
>JAVJOG010000026.1:0-27471 GCA_040216885.1 Parvibaculum sp. | reverse complement strand
TAGCCGTCGATCATGGCGATGGTGGGCTTCGTTGCATTGGCGATGCCTTCGAAGGCCACTTCGGTCGCGTCTTCGTAAGTGCGGATGCCTTCGGCCGACGAACGGCTCTCGCCGAATTGCGAAATATCGGCGCCCGCGACGAAGGCCTTGCCGCCCGCACCGCTCAGGACGATGACGCGGATATTCGGGTCGGCTTCGAAATCCGCGACGATTTCCGGCACCGCTTGCCACATCTCAAGGCTGACAGCGTTCAGGCGGTCGGGATTGTTGAAAATCATCCAGCCGATCGCGCCGTCTTTCGTCGCGATCATTTTCGGGGTGGGGGAAGTGAAAGTCATAGGCGCGGCTACTCTTCTTCCCCTCCCCCTTGAGGGGGAGGGTCGGATCGCGACAGCGATCCGGGGTGGGGTGATGCCTTGTTTTACATGCCCCCCACCCGATCCGCCATGCGGATCGGCCTCCTCGCGAGGGGGAGGCTTATTTCCGCTGCGGAATCTGCCTCAAACAGGCGCGACGCATTCGAGCTTCGGATCGTGGACGGGCGGCAGGTTGTCCCTGAGGTCGGCGAGGAGGTCCGATTTCAGCGACACATAAGCCGGATCGTTCCAGAGATTGCGGAATTGCCGCGGATCCTCCTTGTGGTCGTAGAGTTCGCCCTCGCTGCCGTCATAGATGGTGCCGGGGAGGCAGGCGGTGATGGTGTAGCCGTCGCGGTAGATGGTGCGCAGGCCGACCGTCGTGCCGTCGACATGTTTGCAGTCCCATTCGGTGAAAACGCGCTCGCGGCCCTGGGCGTCGCCTTCGGCATCGGTCTTCGGCATCGGCTTGCCTTGCATCCATTCAGGCACGGGCAGGCCGGCGATTTCGCAGAAGGTCGGCGCGAGGTCGACCTGGCCGACCGGCTTTTCGACGGCGGCGGGCGCCACCTTCGCGGATTTCGCCGGGCGCCAGATCATCGGAAGGCGCATCAGCGCGTCAACGTGGTAGGGGCCTTTGAACAGCAGGCCGAACTCGCCCTGAAATTCGCCGTGATCGGTGGTGAAGACGACATCGACATCGTCGCCCCAGCCACGTTTTTCGACATAGGCCATGACTTTCGCGACCGCCTCGTCGATCAGCTCGTTCTCGACATGGGTGAAGGCGTTGATTTCGCGCACCTGGTCGGCGGTCATCTCGCAGGCGCGGAAGTCGGGCGGCGCTTCGTAGTTCGTCACGCGCTCGCCCGTGTAGTAATCCATCCAGTGGCGCGGTTTGCCGGCCAGCACTTCCTCGATCTTCTCCTTCGAGCCCGGATAGAAATCCGGCAGCGGCGTTTCGCGCCAGGGATGGCGGTGAAGCTCGGATTGCGGCGGGTCCCAGGGATGGTGCGGATCGGGGAAGCTCATCCAGCAGAACCAGTCGTCGCCCGCACCGACGGAACCGAGCCAGTCGATGGTGCGGTCGGCCACCCAGTCGGTGTGATAATGCGCGCGGGACACGGGATTGAAGTGTAGCTGGCAGCCGCCGGTATCGCCGCCGCCGGCCGCGTTGACCTGAAACTTGTCGTTGAGGTTCTGGTAGAAGCCGGCGAGCGCTTCCGGGTCGTTCTTCTTCATCCACTCGTTGTAGTGGAGGATCAGCGGCGAATGCGTGGCGAGCTCCATGTAGTCGAAGCCGCGATGCGGGCCGTTCTCGCCGAGACGCGCCATCTGGCTTTCGTAGAATTGCTGGTGGAGGTCGAGGAAGGGCTCGAAATGGGCCTTGCCGATCAGCGCCGTCCTGTAGCCGCCTTTTTCGTTCAGATATTGCGCGACGGAGGGCGCATCGACCGGCAGCGGCACGCCGTTCATCCAGACGCCATGCGTCGAGACATATTGTCCGGTGATCATGGTGGAGCGCGCCGGCATGCAGACGACGTTCTGGTTGTGGGCGCGGGTGTAGTTGATGCCGCTAGCGGCCAGCGCGTCGATGGCGGGCGTGCGGGCGACCTTCTGGCCGTTGGCGCCGATGGCGTCGAAGCGCATCTGGTCGGTGGTGATGAAAAGAATTTTCCGGCCCATGGCATTTCCCCGAGCGGTGTTCCGCTCTTTATTAATGTTACTCATTATTTTTTTACAGGGAAAGATAACTTACGGCAAGGCACGCGGGGGATGTCAGTCGCACCAGCCATTGCGTCGTCCGCCGTCATAGGGCCGGGCGTGGCCTTCAGATATCAGTGTACCGGCAACATCGCGCCCGTCCACTGTGACACGGGCAAGGGTGCGGCCGTAGCGATCGGTACCCTGCCGATGAAGGGCGACGTCGCCGCGCGCGATTGCGCGTTTTAGGGCCCGCTTTGCCTGCTCGGCTGCATCGGCTTCGCTTTGGCAGCGAGCGCGGTGGCCGAGTTCCGGCGTGTCTAGGCCGACAATGCGGATGCGTTCGTCGCCGAGACGGATCGTGTCGCCGTCATAGACGGAAATGCGGTCGCTGAGCGAGACGTTGCGCAGATATTCCTCGTGGTGGACGGGCGCCGACGATTGCGACGGGACCGCAGTGGTTTCGCGGTCGAGAAAGAGAGGCAGGCTGGCAAGCGCAACGGCGACGAAGGCACCACGAAAAAACAGTTTGCGGACGCGCCGGGAGGAAAACAGTTGCGGTTTGCGGAATCGGGACGGCCGTGTGCACCGTCTGTTGTACGATTCGAAGGGAACGATCCTGCCCATCGTTCGCGGCCTGCCTCAGACGCCGATGTCGAGGCGCGCACCGAGTCCGGCGGGCGGGGTTGCCCTGGCCGATGACTGCGCCGCCGTGGCCAGCATGTCGACAAGCGCTTTTTCCTGCTCATGCCCGGCGCGGAGCACGGCGATCTGCATGGCCTGTGCGATCTGATTTTGCTGACTGGCGACGGCGGCGGCAGCGATACTCGATACAGACATGGATACCCGAACGCGAAACTGGAACTTGCGTTCAGGTTAGGCCGGGGAGATTAACGAAAGCTTGGGCGACTGTACCGAAACGGATCAGTCCGCGACCTCACCCTTGAGAAACGAAATCATGGCGGGCAGCGCGGCGCGGTCCTGCAGCATGAAGAGGTGGCCGCCTTCGTAGAAGCGGAGTTCGGCGCCCTTGATGCGCGCGGCCATGTTGCGCTGGGTCTCGGGCAGCGCGATGCCGTCATATTTGCCCGCCGAGATCAGCACCGGGCAGCGGATGTCGCCGAGGCGGTCCCATGTGTCGTGGGCGGCGCGGGCCTCGAGCTGGCGGCGCTGGCCCATGGCGTGGCCGGGTTCGTCCGTGTAGGGATCGTTTGCGGCGAAGGCGACCATCTGCTCCCAGGTCTTTTCGTTGGCGGTGGCCCAGGCGGCGTCGTGGCGCGTGTCGGAAATCGGGATCATGTGGCGGGCGCGGGCGTCGCGGTCCATCTGTTGCAACGTGTGGAGCGGGTAGGACGCCCCGCCGTTGCCGCCCGGCGAGGTGCAGGCCAGCACCAGCCCCTCGACGACATGGGGATGATTGATCGCCAGTTCCTGCGCCACCATGCCGCCGAAGGAGACGCCGACGACCAGCGCCGAACCCCAGCCGATGGCGGCCATCAGGCCGACGGCGTCCTCGGCATATTCGGCCATGCTGTAGGGGCGGTCCGGCTTTGAGGTCTGGCCGAGGCCGCGCTGGTCATAGGCCAGCATGTCGAAATGCTTCGGGAAGGGGCCGTCGAGCACATTGGGGCGGATGCGCAGGTCGCCACCGGTGCCGGAAATGAACAGCAGGCGCGGACCGGCGCCGATCCGCTCGTGGTAAATCTCGATGTCGCCGACACTGGCGAAAGGCATGGGCGGGCTCCCCGAAATGGCATTCCGGAAAAGCTTAACATGGCAGTCCCGAAAAGCGGGTTCCGCTATTGAACTCGCTCAGATGCCGCCCATGTGTTAGGCTTGCGGAAACCGCCGGCATGCTTCGGTATGCCGGCATTTCGCCATGTGAGGGCCTGTCCCGTGGGAGGACGCGCGGCTCCACATCCAACTGGCGAGGAGTGGACCCATGTCGAAGTCCGTCGAGAGGAACCAGCCGCTTGCCGTTTGCGATCCCGTCTGGGAGCGCGTGCGCGGCGAAGCCGAGGACATGACCGCCGGCGAACCTATTCTCGCCAGCTTCCTCTATTCGACCATTCTCAATCATCGCGAATTCAACGACGCGGTCGCCTATCATCTGGCGCAGAAGCTCGGCAATGCGGAAGTGCATCCGATGCAGCTTCGCGAGTTGTTCGACGAAGCGTTGCGCGAGGCGCCGGAAATCGGCGAGGCCTACCGTGCCGACATCGTCGCCTATTACGAGCGCGATCCCGCCTGCCACTCCTACATCCAGCCGTTGCTCTATTTCAAAGGCTTCCATTCGCTGCAGGCCTACCGCGTGGCGCACTGGCTGTGGGGGCAAGGCCGCAAGGCGATGGCGCTTTATATCCAGAACCGCATTTCCGATCTCTTCGCCGTCGACATTCATCCGGCGGCGCGGATCGGGCGCGGCGTCTTCATCGACCATGCGACCGGCATCGTCATCGGCGAGACGGCGGTGGTGGAAGACGATGTGTCGATGCTGCATGGCGTGACGCTGGGCGGTACCGGCAAGGAGCAGGGCGACCGTCACCCGAAGGTCCGGCGCGGCGTGCTGATTTCGGTTGGCTCCAAGGTGCTCGGCAATATCGAGATCGGCGAATACAGCCGCATCGGCGCGGGCAGCGTGGTCCTGCACAATGTGCCGGCGCATTGCACGGCTGTCGGCGTGCCGGCCAAGATCGTCGGCTGCGCGGGCTGCGACAAGCCGGCCCATGCCATGGATCAGATGATCCAGGACGAGGGCGAGGGCATCTAATCCCCGTCTCTCAAGGCAGCCGGTCTTTCATCGCATAGAAGAGCATGCCGGCGACGAGTCCCGGATAGCGCAGCCATGTGCCGCCGGGGAACTCGGGCGTCTTGATGTCGGCGATCCAGTCGAAGCGCTCGGCCTGTCCGGCGACCGCCTCGGCGAGCAGCTTGCCGCCCAAGGTCGCGATGTTGATGCCCTGACCGGAATAACCATGCGCGTAGAGGATGTTCGGCGCGAGACGGCCGAAATGCGGGATGCGTTTCATCGTGATCGCCAATGTGCCGCCCCAGGCATAGTCGATGCGCACATCCTCGAGTTGCGGGAAGACGCGCAGCATCGGTTTGCGGACGAAGCCCGCGATGTCTTTCGGCAGGTTCGGCGAATAGCTTTCGCCGCCGCCGAAGAGCAGCCGGCCGTCGGGCGACAACCGGTAGTAATCGATGACGAATTTGGTGTCCTGCACGCAGACATCGTCGCGGATCAGCTCGCGTGCGCGGGCGCCGAGCGGTTCGGTCGCGACGATGAAATTGTTGATCGGCATGATGGCGCCGGCAATGCGCGGCTCGAGACGGCCCAGATGGGCGTTGCAGGCCAGCAGGATGTGTGAGGCGTTCACCATGCCTTGCGCCGTTTTGACGCCGGTGCCGGAGGTGTCAAGGGCACGGGTGTCTTCGTAGATCCGGACGCCTTTGGCGAGGCAGGCGCGGGCAAGGCCGAGCGCATAGTTCAGCGGGTGCAGATGCGCGCCGCCCGCGTCGAGCACGCCGCCCCAATAGCGCTCGCTTGCGACCATCTCGCGCATTTCGTCGCGCGGAACGTAGCGCGATTTGTCGTAGCCGTAGTTCGCGGCGAGATATTCGACGTCGTCCTTGAGCCATGCCGCGTCGCCGCGCTTCCATGCGGCGTGAAGAAGGCCGGGCTTCAGGTCGCAAGCGATGCCGTGGCGGGCGATCAGATCCTTGACCAACGCATTGCTTTCCAGCCCGAGGTCCCAGAGGCGGCGCGCCCATTCGGCACCCAGCATTTTTTCGAACGCGCGCTGATCCTTGCGCTGGCCGGTGCCGAGTTGACCGCCATTGCGGCCCGACGCGCCCCAGCCGATGCGTTCGGCCTCCAGCAGGACGACGGAATAGCCGCGCTCGGCGAGGTGCAGCGCCGCGGAAAGCCCGGTGTAGCCGGCGCCGACGATGCAAACGTCAGCCGTCTCGCCGCCGGCCAGCGGCGGTAGCGGCGGCAGCGCCGCTGCGGTCGCGGCATACCAGGAGGGCGGATAGCCGGATTGCGTCATGCGGTGCGGCCGATTTCCATTTTCCTGTCGTCGCGCCCGTCCGCATGGATGTCGCAAAGATCGAGACAGGCCTCGAAAGGGGCGCTGTCGCGCGTGTATTCGAGCGCGTCGTCGTCCTGCCATTCGCTGCGGAACACGACCGTGCCGCTTTCGGGGCGGTCCTCGATCGTGGCGCCGAGAAAGCCGCGTGGCGGGTTGCGGTCGAACTCACGCTCCTTGTAGGCGCGTAGTTGGGTCAGGATGTGGTCGGCTTGCGTGGTCTTGAAGGTGATCTCAAGGGCGACAGACATTTTTCTTCCCGGATTTTGACTGATTTTATCGGGCCGGTGCTTCGCCTCTTTCTATAGCACAGAGATGCGGCGCTTTCGCCTCTTGCGTCGCGCGGGGGGCACGGCAGAATGGCCGGCAAAGCCGGGCAAATCGACACCGGCGCAGAAACAGGGATGAAGCGAATGGGACGAGTGGACGGCAAGGTCGCGATCGTGACCGGCGCGGCAAAGGGCATCGGCGCGATCAGCGCCAAGCTGCTGGCAAAAGAGGGGGCGAAGGTTCTCTGCACCGATCTCGACGCGGATGCGGGACAGGCGGTCGCCGACGAGATCACGCGGGTGGGCGGCGAGGCGCTGTTTGCGCGGCACGATGTCGTGGATGAGGCGCAATGGGAGCGCGCGATAGCGCTGGCGGAAGAAAAGTTCGGCGGCTTGCACATCCTCGTCAACAATGCCGGCATTGCGCCGGAACCGGGCATGATCGAAGACAAGCCGCTCGAACATTGGCGCCATACCATCGCCGTCGATCTCGACAGCGTGTTCCTCGGCTGCAAGCATGGCATTCGCGCGATCAAGAAGTCGACGGCGAAGGGTGGGCCCGACGGTTCGATCATCAATGTGTCGTCGATCCTCGGCCTGGTCGGTCAGCCGGGCGCGTCCGACTACAACGCGGCGAAGGGCGGCGTGCGCCTGCTCACCAAGTCGGCGGCGCTCGAATGTGCGCAGGCCGGCTATCGCATCCGCGTCAACTCCGTGCATCCGGGTTATGTCCGCACGCCGATGGTGCAATCGGTGATCGACAAGGGCGAGATCGGCGGCATGCAGATGGGCGCCAACGGGGTGGTCGAGATGCTGACCATGCTGCATCCGATCGGCCGGCTCGGCGCGCCAGAAGATATCGGCAACGGGATCGTTTTCCTGGCGTCCGACGAATCGGCCTTCATGACCGGGGCCGAACTCGTCATCGACGGCGGCTACACGACGCGCTAGCGGCGAGCGGCCGCACAGGGGCTAGAGGGAGGGCGCAACCACGAAGGCGTGGGCGCCGCTCTCCGGCGCAACGTCGCGCGCCGGGCCAAGAAGCGCCAACAGCGCCGCCAGCGTCAGCACAACGGTAAAAACCGCCAGCCATTTGCGTGTGCGTCCCGACATGATCCCGTTCCGGCGCGAATTCCCGATGGGAAACCGTGTCACAGGGCCGGGTGAGGGCCAATCGGACGAAGCGCCGCAGCGGCAAGCGGGCGCATGCCCGGGTTTCGGGAGAGCCGGTTTGCGCATGTGGGGGCAAATCGTTAAAACGACCGGGCGCGCCTCACGCCGAGGCATTCCAGCCATGCCGGTGCCGGCCGACGACGGGAGAGCTTCTTGGACAAGACCGAAATCAAGCGCATCGAGAGTTATCTGCGGGACAAGTTCAAGCTGCCGTCGATCACGGTTCGGGCGCGGCCACAGAAGGACGATTCGGCGGAAGTGAATATCGGCGACGAATTTATCGGCGTCATCTTCAAGGATGAGGACGAGGGCGAGGTTTCCTACGCCTTCAACATGGCGATCCTCGACATCGATCTGCCGGACTGAGGGTCAGTCGAAAATCGGACCCTGCAATTCGTCGACCTGTTCGCGGGATTCGAATTCGCCGACGAGCGTCGTCACCGCGCGATCGATCTCGCGCCAGTCGGACAGGTGACTGCGCTTGTAGCGATAGGTCAGGTCGAGGCGCGGTCCGAGAAGCAGCGAGCGTGTGCAGTTCGGGCTGTCGACCAGCGGGCTCTGGCGGTCGCAAAGCAGCAGCACCATGCGCTCCTGATCGTCGCGGGCAACCAGCAGATCCTGATTGGCATAGCCGCTGTCGTTGCGGAAGGTGAAGCGTTGCAAACCCGCTTCGTCTTCTTCCGGCTCGGGAGCGGCCAGATATTTCGAGTAGATTTCCTTCAGGCGCCGCGCCGCGGTGAGCGGGGTCTGCGTTTCGGCGAGCGCGAAATAGACCACGTCGGAACCGGCCGAATTGTCGATGAAACTCTCCTGCAGGTCCGGCCCATAGGGCGTCATGTCCGGCAGAAGGGCGTGCATGTCGATGTTGGTGAGCCGGCCGCCGCTGCGCTGGGTCGGATAGCGCGTGTAGTTTTCGGGGATCAGGAAGCGCCGGTCGGCGACGATCGTTTCGATCTTGCGGTCAGCGGCGCTGGCGCGCGGGTCGAGCCCCAGGATCTCGCTCGGGGTCGGGCCGAAATAATAGTAGAGGAAGGCGCCGGAAAAGGTCAGCACGCCGATCAGGACCAGGCCCGGAATGATCCATGCCGGGCGTTCGCGGACATACTCATCGTCCGATTGACTGCCGCGCGCCAAAACCACCTCCCGCCGCCGCGCCCGAACCGGGCGATCCGATATTGTACCGGGTTGGCACAATGTCGGCGCAATCCGGCACGGAAGGCGACCACCTCACGTTGCAGCGATCCACCCAGAGGGTCGCCTTCATTTTTATAACCCACTGAAATTAAAAGATCATTTCAAATTTTTGCCGAGGCCTCCCGCGCTGGTATGGCGCTTGCGGACAGGGGGGCATGATCCAGTTCGTATTCAAATCGCTGATCGTTGCCGGGGCGTTCCTGCTTTTCGGGGGCTACCTGCCCCTGCCGAACGACGACCGCACTCTTTCGATGCCGCGGCTTGTCTGCGCGGCCGATCTCGGGACCTGCTGGCTTGGCGGCACCGAAGTCGAAATCGCCGCGCGCTCGCCGCTGCTGACCGATATCGCACTCAAGGCGCGCGGCAATCCGGCGGCCGATCTGAAAGCGGCACTCGCCGATCCGCGCGTCGTCAGCCTGCTCGACCGGCAGGCCATTCCGGACACCGTCGTGGCCTATGCGCAGATGCGCCTCGCGGCCGCGGCGTCTCATTTCATCGACGAACTCGAAGCAGGCCGCGCCGCGCGCGGTCACATCGAACGATAACGGGGGCTTGGCGGGGCAGATGTCGCAACTCGGGGTTTTTCTGTTTTCGATCGCGACAGGTTTTGTCGCGGCCGGTCTGACCGGCAGTTTCTATCGGCTGGTTACCAACAAGCCGCCGAGCTTTCAGCTCATGTCGGAGCCGATGTATCTGCAGGTGATCGGCATTCTGACGCTGGTTTTCGCCGGACCGACAGTGATCCTGCGCAATGCGCTGCGGGCGCAGGTGTTCGAGAACCGCCCGCCGGTGTGGATGCTGCTTTCAAGCTGCATTGCCGTGATGTGGAGCTTTCTCTCCGGCATCTTCCTGATCGGCCTGATGTTGTCGGCCGGCTAGTCAGGTCGGTTCCTTGCGGGCGGCCGGACGGCGTACGGCGCGGCGGCCGAACGATCCGAGCAGCAGCGCGCCGAGACCGGCGACAATCGCCCATACCCATTGCAGCGCAATCAGGATCAGGTTCCATGCCGTCTTGAAGGCGCGCAGGCTGGTCTTTCCGGTCAGTTCCACGACACCGCGCGTCTTGACGCCGAGTTTTTCGCCCATGCGGCCGACACGCGCGAGATCGCCGGTACTGTCGACATGGCGCATCAACCGCACCGCTTCCGCCGGCCCGACGGCGCGTTCGAGCGCCGCCATGTCGGTAAGGATCGGTGTCACGCGCGCCATCGACACGCCATCCGCATAATCGAGGATTGCGCGCCGCGTCGCCGCCGTGTCGGCAAGGTCGGTGGTGCGCAACAGCCCGCGCAGTTTTTCGAAATTGACGGCTTCCTGAAGAATGTTCGAGACGTCGCGGGCGAAGCGCGCCGTGATGGTGCCGGCCTTCTCGGCGACTTTAAGCAGCGAGACGCCGACCTTGACCGGCAATCCGCCGCCGCCCGTCGCCACCGTCGCGGTCGTTGCGGCCAGGCCGACGACCGACAGGCCGAGGATCAGCCGCGAATAATCCTCGCCGCGCGCGAGCTTCGAGCCCTCCGCGCCGATGTCGCGCACGTCGCCGACCACCGTAAGATCGGAGGCGACGGCGCCCATGAAGCCTGCGGTGTCGCTGCCGTGACCGGTGACGAAGCCTTCGAGAAAACTGCCGGCGCCACGCGCGGCGCGGCGGGCGGGGGCGTCCTCGTCGGCAAGGCGGGCGCGCGTCGATGCGTCGAGTTCGACCTGCATGTAATCGGCGATCTCGGCATACATGACGGCGTCGTCGTAGAGCTTTTCGTCGAGCGCCTTGTCGATGCGGCGGCTGAGGTCCGGCCCGTCGGTGGCGTCGGCAAGTTCAGCCTGGATGAAGGGTTCGGGGTCGATGGCGTCGTCCGGCACGTAGTCGTCGAGATAGCCATGCTGATAGGCCAGCATGAAAAGCACCGGCAGGAGGAGCAGGAAGAGCGCCAAGTTGAACAGAAATTTCATGCCGATACGCCCTCAACTGCAATCGCCGTTCGCGCCTTCGCGCGACCGGCGGTACGCCGCAGTTCGAGCTTGGGACATCATGGACGCCGATGCAACCCGTCGAGAACCCGTTTCAGCCGCCGACAGGGCCGCCTTTCTCAGCCGCGATGACCAGAAGCGACGGCCGCACAGGCATGTTGGCGTCGAAATCGGGCCAGCGCGTTGCCGGATCGGCAAATGTCGAACGGCGATTGAAGCCCGCGAAATTCACCGTTCCGTCGGCGGCCGGGTGCTGCACGGCGAGGAAGAGGGCCGAGGCGTCGGGTGTGAATACGGGCCCGCAGACTTCGGCGCCAATCGGTGCACGGAACAACTGGCGCGCGACGCCGCGCTTGTCGCCGCCGGTCGCCAGCGCATAAAGACCGTCCGCCGTGCCCGACGCCGCGTGCCAGCCCGAGCCCTGATCGGTTGCAACCCAGAGCCGGCCCTTGGCGTCGACGGCGACATTGTCGGGGCAGGCGAACCAGCCGCTTTCCGATGTTTCAGGGTTCCATGCCGCACTGGTTGCGGGGTCGGTGGGATCGCCGCATTTTACCAGCAACGTCCACGTGAAAATTTCCGATGCGTGATCGCCGTCATCGGGCGTCATTTCGACGATCTGGCCCCAGAGATTACCGGCCCGCGGATTGACGGCATCGATCATGCCAGCGGCGCGCTCCTTTGCATTGGTGAGTGCAGCATAGACCTTGCCGGTGACGGAATGCGGCTCGATGTCTTCCGGCCGGTCGAGCGGCGTGGCGCCCAGAATGTCGGCGGCGCGGCGCGTTTCGATCAGGACCTCGGCCTGGCCGGCGAAGCCGTTCGTTTCGTCGAGGCCGCTTTGTCCGTGGATCAGCGGTAGCCAGCGGCCGGTTCCGTCTTCGTCGAAGCGCGCGACATAGAGCACACCCTCATCGAGCAGTGTGGCGTTGGCGGCGCGGTCCTTCAGGTTCACCTTGTCGCGGCTGACGAATTTGTACATGTATTCGAATTGCTGATCGTCGCCGGAATAGACCGCGAGCCGGCCGTCCTTCGTCAGCGCATTTTCGCAGCCTTCATGTTTGAAGCGGCCGAGTGCCGTGCGCTTTACCGGTGTCGATGCCGGATCGAGCGGATCGACCTCGACGATCCAGCCGTAGCGGTTGGGTTCGCGGGGTTCGGCGGCGACGTCGAAGCGCTTGTGCCAGCGGCCCCATGGATAGGAGAAGGCGGCCGGAATGCCGATGCGTGCATGGTTCGTCGCCTCGGCCTCGTCGTTCGGCGTGCCCATGAAATAGAAGTTGAAGTTTTCCTCCGACATCAGCCATGTGCCCCAGGGTGTGATGCCGCCGGCGCAATTGTTGAGTGTGCCCGTCACTGTGCGACCTTCGGGGTCCTCGGAGGTTTGCAGGCGCGGATGGCCGGCCGCCGGACCGGAAATCCGCATCGACGTCGCAAGCGGCGTGATGCGGCGGTTATAGGCGCTGTCGCAGACGACGCTCCACTTGCGGTCCTTGCCGCGCACGACTTCGACGATGCTGCCACCATGCGCGGCCATCGAGATTTCGGCGATCTCGCGGGTGAAAAGTTCGAGCGGGTTCTGTCCCGGCGCCGGGACGAGGCCCGGATGCATCAGATCGTCGTTGGTGTATTCGTGGTGAATGCAAAGCAGGCCGCGGTCGCTCGACCGCGAGCCGAATGGCAATGGGACGAAGCCGACATAGTCGTTGTTGTATCCGAACTGCTGCAATTGCCGTTCGGCGCTCTGGTTCAGCGGGTCGAATTCGGGTGCGCCCGGCAATACCGGGTCTCCCCAACGGATCAGGATGTCGGCGCTGTGACCGCCCGCCACATGATGCGTTTCATCGACGCCGTGGGGCACTTCCTCGAAACTGTAAATATCGTCGGGGGCGAAGTCGGGTGCGTCGCCGCAGGCGGCCAGCGGCAGGGCGCTTGCTGAAGCCAGCAGCGCCGCCTTGCCGATACCTTTCAGCACGTCGCGGCGGGCGAGACGGCGGCTCCAGAGTTCGCCGAGCGTCGGCGCCATGGCGCGGACCACGGGCCGGTCGTCGGTCGCTTCCATCACCTCGCCGATGCTGCCCGTCTCCGATGCTTTCCGTCGCGTCATGCCCTTTCCCTCCCGATTGCCAGGCCGACGTTATACGCCGTCCCTAACGCGCAAATGACACTCCATTTTCCGCATGTTCCGCAAGCCTCGTCTCCATCTTCGAGGCGTGGCATAGTCCGCGTCGCGACAAATGCAGAAATACGGGGAGACGTGTTCATGGCCATTTACGCCATCGGCGATGCGAAGCCGATCCTGCCGCCGGAGGGCGAATACTGGATTGCGCCAAACGCGCAGGTGATGGGCAATGTGAAGCTGGAAAAGAACGCCAGCGTCTGGTTCGGCGCCGTGCTGCGCGGCGACAATGAGCTCATCACCATCGGCGAGAATTCCAACGTGCAGGACGGTTCGGTGCTGCACACCGATCCCGGTTCGCCGCTGACCATCGAGCGCGACGTGACCATCGGACATATGGTGATGCTGCATGGCTGCACCATCGGCGCGGGCAGCCTTGTCGGTATCGGCAGCATCATCCTCAACAACACACGCATCGGAAAAGGCTGTCTCATCGGCGCCAACACGCTGATCGCGGAGGGCAAGGACATTCCCGACTATTCGATGGTGCTCGGCGCGCCGGGGAAGATCGTCCGCACGCTTGAGAAGGAGATGGCCGAAGCATTGCGGCTCTCGTCCGACCACTATGTCCAGAACTGGAAGCGCTACGCTTCGGGCATGAAGCGTCTCGACTGATGCGTGTCGTTTCGCTCGCCGTCATTCTGGTTGCCGGGCTTGTCCTTTGCGCTTGTGCACCGCCGGCCGGCGCAGAGACGACGCTTGTCGTCGAGACGGCGGCGGGCGCGACGCACAATTTCACGGTCGAGCTGGCGCGGAGCGACGAGGAGATTCGCCGGGGGCTGATGTTCCGCGAGAGTCTCGACGAGGATGCCGGCATGCTCTTTTTCTATCCGCAATGCCGGATCGCCGCTTTCTGGATGAAGAACACGCTCATTCCGCTCGATATGATCTTCATCGAGGCGGACGGGCGTATCGCCACCATTGCGGCGATGACAGAGCCGCTGTCGCTCGACATTCACGCCTCCGGCGTGCCGGTCAACGGGGTGCTGGAGATCGGCGGCGGGGGTGCGGCGGCGCGTGGCATCGCGCCCGGCGATTATGTCCGCCATCCCTGGTTCGGCGAGGGCGGGGCGGCTGTTTGCGGTTGAGCTTTTAGTCTAATCTCGGCAACAACGACATCCGGACAGGGAGTAACAAATGAGCCAGGCCAAAAAGGTGCCCGAAGCCGCGCCGCAGGAAGTTCTCTACGAAGTTTCCGACCATATCGCGACCATCACGCTCAATGCGCCGGAGCGCATGAACACGATTTCGGGCGTCATGCTGAACCAGCTTACCGAAAGGCTGTTGGAAGCGGACCGCGATCCGGAGGTGCGCTGCGTGATCCTGACCGGCGCTGGCCGCGCCTTCTGCGCCGGGCTCGATCTGCGTCCGCAGGCGACCGGCAACCTTTCGATCGGGCAGAGCGGCGGCGTGACCTCGACGACGCTCGATCTCAACCATACGCCGCCGACCGTGCTGCATGCGATGGAGACGCCCATTGTCTGCGCCGTCAATGGCGGTGCGGCGGGCTACGGCATGGACACGGCGCTTGGCTGCGACATCCGGCTGATGGCGAAGTCGGCGAAGTTCGCCGCCGCGTTCTGCAAGCGCGGATTGCTGCCGGAATCGGGCGGCACGTGGATCCTGCCGCGTCTTCTCGGCTGGTCGAAGGCAGCGGAACTGATTTTTACCGGGCGCACATTGTCGGCCGACGAGAGCGTCGAATGGGGGCTTGCATCCGAAGTCGTTGCCGATGCCGATCTGATGCCGCGCGCCCGCGCGCTCGCCGCCGAGATCGCCGGCAATGCGCCGCTGGCCGTGCGCGCGGCCAAGCGGATGATGCGCATGGGGCTCAACGAGCCGTTCCCGGAGCATGTGCATCATGTCTATCTGCAATTGCTGCCGCTGATGCGGACAGAAGATCTGAAGGAAGGGATGACGGCCTATATCGAAAAACGCGAACCGAAGTTCAAGGGACGTTAGGCGAGGCCGCGCCAGAACGGCGCAAGGGGGCAAGGATGCGGAGGCTTGCCGCCGGGCGTGCGGCAATGGCGGCGAAACTGACGGCGACGGCGGTGCTGTTCGGGCTGCTGATGGCGGTGCGCGCGCCGGCGGCCGAGTTCACAGGCGGCTATGACGGTATCGGCGACGCGGCGGCCATGGAGCTGACGTTGCAACAGGTCGGGACCCGGGTCGTCGGCCGGCTGACGACGCCGGGTGGCGGCGTCTATGCGATCAACGGCGAACGCGCGGGCGTCGACACGGGCGACGCACAGGGCGCGCTTCGACTTTCCGGCGGTACGAGCGACGCGGCGTTTTTTCATATCGAGGAACGGCCGCTCGGATTGCAATTTCTTTTCATTCCGTCCAGCGCCGGCAAGCCCGACATGGCGTCGTCGCGCGAATTTTCATTTCTGAAACGCGGCATTCGGCCCGCGGTTCCCGCGCAGCCCGAAAGCCGGTTTCTGGCCGCGCCGCCACCCGGCGCGCGTGCCGATATCACAGTGTTCATCGATCAGTTTCGCCACTGGAATCCGCGCGACACGACGCGGCTCTATACCTCGCTCGACGATCGAAGCCGGGGGCTGATCCTGCTTTACGATCATGCGACGGCCGAACTGATGTGGCGTATTTGCGAGGCGGCGCCGTCGGAAGGCTCGCGCGAGGCGGCGCGGCTCGCCGAGATGCTCGAACGCCAGCAGACGGATTGCGCGGCCTATCTGCCGCTGGTCGAGGCAGCGCGCGAGAGCGGCGTTTTTCCGGAGTTTCTGCGCCGGGCGCAATTTCAGTTCGAGATCGTTCGCGCTACGGCGCTTTGCGACCGCGGCGAGACGCCGGCGGCAAAATGCGCCGATGTCAGCGCGCTTGGCGCCCCGCTGATCCTGCGCTGGCGCCGGGCCAGTTCGATCATGGCCGACATGGCGCGATCGGGCGGTGCGCGTCCCGGCGGTGCATTGGCGCCAACAGCGACCGACGAAGCAGGGACCGCAGTGCCCGAACGGGACCCGGTGCGGTATATGCCGCTCGCCGCACCACGCGCGCAGCCCGAGGATGCAGGCGTCTCGGATTTCGAGCCCGACATTTCAACGCGCGCCATGCCGGTGCAACAACCGATGCGGTTGCCGCTCGCCCGGCCTGGTAGCTAGGCGCTACCGTTCAGGCGACTTCGACGAGCTGGATCTCGAAGGTGAGGTCCTGTCCGGCCAACGGGTGATTTGCGTCGAGCCGCACGACATCGCTCGTGACTTCCGTGACGACCAGCGCGATTTCGCGACCGTCGCCGCCGCTTGCCTTGAGCTGCATGCCGGGTTCGGGTTCGAGGCCCTGCGGAAGCTCGGAGCGCGGCACGTCCTGCACGAGGCGCGGATCGTGTTCGCCATAGGCTTCCGTTGCCGGAATTGTCAGCTTCTTGCTGTCGCCAGGCTCCATGCCGACCACCGCCTCCTCGAAGCCGGCGATGACCATGCGCTTGCCGACCGCAAACTCGATCGGGTCGCCGCCGCGGCTCGTGTCGAACACGGTGCCGTCTTCAAGCGTGCCTGTGTAGTGCACGCGCACCGTGTTGCCGTTTGCTGCTGCCATTGTTCTGCCTTTGCGTTTCGATGATGGGAGGGGCGAAAACAAAAGGGCTCTCAGGCGAATGGCCTGAAAGCCCCAACGGCGAAAATACTAGCACCGGACATCGCATTTGGCCACCTTGCGGCGGCATTTTTGCGAATGCGGCGGAAAACGTCAGTAAGTGCGGCGCCAGACGCGGCGAATTTTCGCGTCGACTTCCGGGCCCATCGAACTCCATGCGGTACGATCGCGCGTCGTGTCGGCGATGAACATCGTATCCGTCTTGCCGATATGCACGCTCAGGTCGTTGAGCAGTCCGGGCGCGGTTGCGTCGGTGTTGACGCACCACACATTGGTCGCGAGTTTGTAGGCAGGCCCGAGCGACATGATCGCCTGTTCCAGGGGACCGGCAAAGCGCGCCTTGATGTCGAGCACGATCAGAAAGTTTGCCGTCTCGGGCTGTTTGCGCCTGTCGACCTGGCCCTTGCCGGGGCCGTAGGGCTGGCGGCGTTGTTCGACGGGCTGCGCCGAGGCTGCCATGGGCTGCGCTTCGAGAGCGGGCTGTGCGGTGGGTTCGGGTTGCATTCCGATGTGCGCGGCAGAGTCGTTCTCGACCGGCGTTTCGACATTTGCCGCGATGGCGGTATCCGCCCGCGCGGCGGGATTGGTTTCGACTTCGGTTTCAACCGCGGCTGCGATTTCCGGTGCGGGCTCGCCCCCGAAGAGGACGGCGAATTGCGGCAGGTCTCCGGCCGCGCGCCATGTGCCGGCGCCGGCCGGCGTGCCTTCCGGTGCGACGAGACTGTGCGGTGCGACGCGGCCCTCGGCGGCATAGGCCGCCATCGCGTCGAAGCTGTAGGGGCCGTAGACGCGATCGCCATATTTCAATACCCAGCGCATTGCGGTTGCGTCTGCGTGATCAGCCGGATTTGTCGCGAGGATTTCGTTCGGATGGGCCATTGTCTCGTTTCGCACGGGTTCATGGCGCGGTCGGCGCCGGTTCCAACGTTTATCTTTAAGGCGGTTTGGTTACCGTTGCGTCAACGCGGAGCCGCTTGCCGCCCCGGATTGGACCGGGCAAAGTCGCCGCAGAGTGCGAAAAACGCACGCAAACATCACCGGGAAACGTCCATGACCGAATTTTGCACGGCCGAACGCGAGGGCCATCTGCTCATCGTCACCATAAACCGCCCGGAGCGCATGAATGCGCTTCATCCACCGGCCAATTTCGAGCTGGAAGGTATTTTTAACGATTTCGCAGCGGACCCCGATCTCTGGGTTGCCATCATCACGGGCGCCGGCGATCGCGCCTTCAGCGCCGGCAACGATCTGCGCTGGCAGGCGGAAGGCAACAAGATGGAAGTGCCGGCAACGGGCTTTGCCGGCCTCACCGCGCGCTTCGATCTCACCAAGCCCGTCATCGCGGCAGTCAACGGCGTTGCGATGGGCGGCGGTTTCGAAATCGCGCTGGCTTGCGATCTCATCATTGCGTCTGAAACCGCGAAATTCGCCCTTCCGGAGCCGAAGGTCGGCCTGGCTGCGCTGGCCGGCGGGCTGCACCGGCTGCCGCGGCAGATTGGCGCCAAGCGGGCGATGGGCATGATCCTGACCGGGCGCCAGGTTCCGGCGGCGGAAGGCAAGGAACTCGGCTTCGTCAACGAGGTCGTGCCGGCGGCCGAGCTGATGGCGGCGGCAAAGCGCTGGGCCGGACTCATCATGGAATGCTCGCCAATGTCGATCCGCGCCTCGAAGGAGGCGGTCTACAAAGGGCTCGACATCGCCAATCTCAACGAGGCGGTGACGGGTAAGTATCCGGCGGTCAACGCGCTTTTCAAGAGCGAGGATCTGATCGAAGGCCCGCGCGCCTTTGCCGAGAAGCGCAAGCCGAACTGGAAGGGAAAGTAGGCGCCAAAAAAAGAACCGGCCCTGCTGCGGGGGGAGCAGCAGAGCCGGCCTCGACAGGACCGGACCCCAATGGGGGGCGGAGGGGACCGGTCGGCAGGTCAGTTGAAAGCGAGTGCTGCGGTCGGTTCCTCCTTCAAGGCTTCGCGGCTCGCTGTCTGGCCTTCGGCGATGCCCAGCCGCAAGTCGGCGGGCATGTTCTTTTCAAGGGCGGCAAGGAACGGCGCCGGTTCCCCGAGCGGCGGGAAATTATTTTGCGCAATCTGGCGGAAGGTCTTCCGGTCGAGATTGACCCAGATGAAGGGCCGTTCGCGCGACTGCCGCTTGATCCACTGGTAGGGCGTGTCGCTCCAGAGCGCGATATCCCATGTCTTGTTGTCGAGCACGAATTCGCCGCGGTCGGTGCGGACCAGCAGAACGGCATGGCCGTCGCCGTTCCACTCGCGCACCACCGCCAGCAGAAGCTGGTCCGGCGACCAGCCACGCTCGATCAGCATCTTGCGCTTCAACAGCGCCAGGTCCTCGCAGTCGCCGCCGCGTTCGTCGGCAACGGCCCACCACTCGGCGCGCTGAAACAGCGCGATATCGTCGACCTGCGGGACCGTGCGGTTGACCCAATCGTTGACTTCGGCAAGTTCGGTCCAGCGCGCGGGCGTCAGCGCCATGTCGGCCGGCTCGTCGGTGCCGCCGGCGCATTCATCCGGGTTGCGGATGCAGAAGCCGATGTAACCGTAAGGGGGCGGGGACTGCTGGCCGACAGGCATTGCCGCGGCGATGCGATGTTCGCGGGCGCCGCCGTCCTGCGTGAAGCCGATGCTGCCGACGCGATCCGGCGCCTGACAGCCGGCTACCGCCAGCATGAGACCTGTCGTCAGAAGAGCAAGTTTACGCAACCACATTGTCGCCACCCCGATCTCTCACAAGCCCGAATTCGCGGGCCTATGAGCGCAGGATGACAGCGAGGAATTTGCGCCTGTTTAAGCGTGTGAATCACATTCGAACTAAATACGGCGCTAATTCGACGGGCATTTTGCTAAAACTCGAAACGATCCATTTTGAATAAAATTAAAAATATCGACGGTTGCGAAAGAGTGCTTGTGCCGCAAGGATTTTTTGACTTCCTGTGTGTGCCGGTGTGCGAATCCGGGTGCCGCGAACGAGGTCCGATTCCGCTTTCGGGACACCGTGAATTTTTCCGGAAAAGTTGTCGCAGGGCCGGTCTAACGGGTCTGCGCGCCGTCGAATGTGCCGGAATCTGCCGCCAGCGTGTCGCGAATATGGGTGATCGTTGCCGCGCGCTCCTTGCGCTTGGTGTTGGCGAAGGCGGGCTGTGCCAGGGTCGCCAGTGCGGTCGCGCGGGCCGTTGCCGTTTCGATCAGGGCGGCGGGGGGTACTGCCTCGTCGAGATACCCGACGGCGGCGGCCTCGGCGGGGTTGTAGATGCGGGCCTGCGTCACCGCCTCGGTGAAGCGGTTGCGGGCAAGCCGGTCGCGGGCGAGTTCGATGCCGAAAACAGGCATGGTCATGCCGATGGCGACTTCGGGCAGGCCGATACGGAATTCACCCTCGGCGCCAATGCGCACATCGCCGGCCAGCAGCAACAGGCCGCCGGCGGCCAGTGCATGGCCGGTGCAGGCAATGACGACGGGCAGGGGATGCTGGTAGATCCGCAGCAGCAATTCGGCGCCGGAACCCACCAGCTTGCGGACGTTTTCCGGACCGGAGGCCATCACTTCAAGGTCGAAACCGGCGCAAAAGCGCTTCTCGCGGCCTGAAATCAGCACCGCCTTGGCCTCGTTTTGCGCCCGGTCGAGCGCTTCCGTCAGCGCGGCGATCATTGCGTGGCCGAGCGCATTGGCCTTGCCGTCGTCCATGGCGAGCATGGCGACATCGTTTTTCAAGGAATAATTGAGTATCTGCGCGGTCACAGGACGCCCCCTCTTTGTTTGACGGGGCAGTCTAGCGCGATTGCGGCAGGAAATCCGAGGGGCGGATCAGCCGAACGGGCGGGAGAGCGCGGAGGCGCGCTCGGGGATGTTGGTGAACTGGATGCCGACGCCCTCTTCGGTGTGGCGGACGACGCGGCCCGACATGCGGCCGATCGAAACCTCGGTGCCGATGGGCAGACGCTGCTCGACCGCCACCTGGGCGCCGCCCAGCGACATGTCGATGATGCGGCAGGGCATGGAGCTGCCGTCGCCGATGGTCAGCACGGAGCTTTCTTCAAGTCCCGCTTCGCCAGGTGCATAGCGGGCAAAGGAACGCCGCGCCGAGACTTCGATCTTTTCACCGCGGGCCAGCGCCTCGAGGCGCTGGGCGAGGCGTTCGCGGCGCGGGCCGCTGATCGCGGTTTCAATGGCGAAGCCGCCCTCGTAGACGCGGACGACCTTGCCTTCGAAACGGCCGAACTCATCGAGATAGACAATGATGTTTTCGCCGATTTCAATCGCGATATCCGCCGACAGCGCAATACCGCCCAACGACATGTCGCGGATCGAGCACTCGTGTTCCGAACCGTCAGGCGCAAGGAAGCGGCCCTTTGCCTCGAAGGCGACACGCTGGTGTTTGCGGCGTTCTTCCTGTTCGATATCGTCGGATTGCATCTGTTCAGTCCGGATTGTCCCAGAATCGGCGACGTGCAGGCGGCACCGGCCTTTCCGGGTAAAGAATAGCCCTGACACGGTTAATGAAATTTTACTCAAACGCCTTCCCGAAACGATTATTTTTCTCCGATGCCGCAAGGACTTGGCGGCTGCCACACAAATTGACGCTTGCGTCAGCTTCGGCGATTCCCGACAATCGCCGTCAAATTCCGATCAATCAGGGAATCGGGCCAGACGCGGTCGCAGCCAGGCATGGCGGAACCTTCGCGGTTTCACGCGGCGGTGCGTATGGAAAACAAGTCACAGGCTGGGAAGTATCTCCATGAGCGATTTCGATTTCATTATCATCGGCGCCGGCAGCGCGGGCTGCGTTCTGGCCAACAGGCTGTCTGAGAACCCGGCCAACAAGGTGTTGCTGCTGGAGGCGGGGTCGAAAGACAAGAATTTCATGATCCACATGCCGGCCGGCGTCGGCAAGCTGATCGGCACCGATCTGGTCAACTGGTATTACTACACCGAAGGCCAACCCTTCCTGAACAACCGCAAGCTCTTCTGGCCGCGTGGCAAGGTGCTCGGCGGTTCGTCCTCCATCAACGGCATGATCTATATTCGCGGCCATGCGCGTGACTACGACATGTGGCGCCAGCTCGGCCTGGAAGGCTGGGGCTTTTCCGACGTGCTGCCCTATTTCCGCCGCGCCGAAGGCAACGAGAACGGCGACAGCGCCTTCCATGGCGGCGACGGTCCGCTGGGCGTCAGCAATCCGCGCAAGACCAACGTGTTGTTCGAAGCGTTTGTCGAGGCAGGCAAGCAGGCCGGCCATCCCTATACGGACGACTTCAACGGTCCGCAGCAGGAAGGCGTCGGCCCCTACCAGCTGACCATCAAGAACGGCCAGCGCTGCAGCGCCGCCAAGGGCTACCTGACGCCAGCTCTCGACCGCCCGAACCTCACCGTCGAAGTGGAGGCGCTGACCTCGCGCATCCTGTTCGATGGCAAGAAGGCCGTCGGGGTCGAGTACACGCAGAAGGGCGAGAAGAAAGTCGCGCGGGCCACAAGGGAAATCGTGCTGTCGGGTGGCGCCGTCAACTCGCCGCAGGTGCTGCTCTTGTCCGGCATCGGCAAGGGCGAATACCTGCGCAAATTCGGCATCGACGTCGTCGCCGATCTGCCGGGTGTCGGCCAGAACCTGCAGGATCATCTCGACAGCGTCGTGCTCAACGAATGCACGCAGCCGATCACGTTGCACAGCCAGGTCAGCAATCCGCTGAAGCAGATCATGACCGGCATGCAATACACCTTTTTCAAGTCGGGGCTTGCGACATCGAACGGGCTTGAGAGCGGCGCTTTCCTCAAGACGCGGCCGGAACTCGAAATTCCCGACATCCAGCTTCATTTCGTCGCGGCGATGATGCGCGATCATGCGCGCGTCAAATCCGACCGGCACGGCTTCACCGTTCACATCTGCCAGTTGCGCCCCGAGAGCAAAGGCTATGTGGCGCTGAAATCGCTCGATCCGGGCGATCACGCGCTTATCCAGCCGAACTACCTGGCAGCCGAATACGACCGCAAGGTGATGCGCGATGGCATCAAGATGGTGCGCAACATCATCGCCCAGCGTGCGATGGATCCCTATCGTGGCCCCGAATTCTGGCCCGGTGCCGGTACGCAGACCGATGCCGAGATCGATGCCTGGATCCGCGAAACCGCCGAGACGATCTATCACCCGGTCGGGACCGCGAAGATGGGCACCGATCCGATGGCGGTGGTCGACGCCAAATGCCGCGTTCATGGGTTGCAGGGCCTGCGTGTTGTCGACGCCTCGGTGATGCCGACGCTGGTTGGCGGCAACACAAATGCGCCGACGATCATGATCGCGGAAAAGATTTCGGATGACATGCTCGGCAAGGCGCCGTTGCCGGCCGAGAACGTTACCATTGCCGAAGACCGGGTCGGCCACGCCGCCTGATCTTTCGCCGACGAACAGGAAAAAAGCCGGTGTCTCGAGACACCGGCTTTTTTTTTACGATCCGAAGCAAGAGGCACACTGAAACTTCAGCCGTGCTCCTCGGTGTTGCTCAGCATGCCTTTCACCAGCCGCAGATAGGAACGCTCGCTGCGGAGCGGCGCGCCTTGCGACATGCGCTTGCCGAGGCTGGCGACGGCGACCGGCGGCTTTTCGGCGGCAAGACGGCGGGCGGCCGTCTTTGCGGCGGGTTCGCGTTTGGGCATATGTTCAGGATCGAGGCGGCGCAGGCGGTCGATCCACTGGCGCGCCAGCAGGCGGTCGCCGACCCAGGGCGCCCGGTCGATGGGAACGGCGGCGCCAAGCACGCGCGACAGCGAACCGTCCTCGTGCAGCAGCGGCAGCAGCACCATTTCGAATGTGGCCTCGCGACCGTCGGTGGTCGCGGCGGTGTATTCGACGACGGCGACGCCGGCATTGCGGATCACGTCGTCGAGCGCTTCCTTCATGTTTTCGGCGCAGTCGTCGCCCCACATCGAGATCATGTTGTGGCCGCGGAATTCCATGCCGTAGACGCTGCAAAGACCGGTGCCGGCGAGGCGGAAGCGATAGGTGTCGCGGTCCTTGCGTTCGAGAATGAAGACATAGGGAAGGATGGCGCGCATGTCGCCGGGTTCGATCTCGCTGCGTCGCGGCGCCGGGCGTCCGGCGCGCATGGCGTTCCAGTAGTCGAACAGCGCCTGTGTCGTCTTGTGCTTCATCGCCCTCATCCCTCGCCTCGGGGCCCGTATCCGCCCGGCGAGGGATGCCCCTCTTGCCAAAACGGATGTTAGCCCATTCAAAACGGATCGTCCCGTTTCGGGTCTCACCGTCTCCGTCCTGTCCCCGGGTGGCGCTCCGTACCGATCCGGTACGCGACGGCGCCCCGATCCGGGCGGACAGGCGGGAGAGAGCAGAAAGCGTGCCAGATGTTAATGGCCGTGCGGCGACAGCACACGCAGCGATGATTTCTTCGGGAATTTCTTTTATAAAACAACGGGTTGAAGGGATTCCCGTGACGCACCCTGCGTGTTGAAACGTTAACGCGGCGTCCGGTTTTGTGCCGGTGGCGGCGGGCCAGTTTGTTGCATTAACGGTTTGGCAGCCATGTTCGCGCCGATTTGTCCTCCGGCACGGCTTCTGCATCGACCTTCCTGAGTTCCCGTTGAGACGCAGGCCAACGAGCCCCCCCGAGGGCCGGGAGTGTCAGGATGAAGCAGATGATGAAGTTTACCTTTTCCAGCCGCAGGCTGGCCCTGAGCGGAGCGGCGCTCGCGGCCGCTCTCCTTCTCGCATCGATGGGTGCGGGGCCCGCCAATGCCGGCAGCAGCTGCGGCGGTTGCGACGGTGGTGGCGGCGGCAAGCCGTCCAAGCCGAGCCACGACGTTACCTACAACAAGAACTACAACTCGAATTACAACAAGAACTATAACGCCAACTACAACTCCAACAAGAACGTCAATAACAACACCAATACCAACACGAATACGAACACCAACAACGTCAACGTTCAGGTCAACGTCAACGCCTCAGCGCAAGCAACGGCGACCGCCACGGCAATGGCCAATGCCAATGCGGCGGCCGACAGCGCCTCGCAGGCGATGGACCGCGGCAGCGCGATTGCGGTCGGCAATGGCAGTGGCGGCGGCTTTGGCGGCGGCGGCGGCGGCGGATTCTTTGCCGCGGCGGCTCCGGTCACGCCGATGGGTTCGCTCAACGTGATCGTGCGCGCAAAATATGTCGCGAAGCCGGTCAAGGGCATCTGTGTCAGCGCCAAGGGTCTCGAGGAAGCGGCGCGGCTGAGCTCGCCCGTCAGCGAAGTGACGCCGGGCCAGGACGTCGAACTCTTCCATTGCGTCGCCGGCGACATGCTGGTGGCGACGATCGGCCGCCTCGCGGGTGCCGACGGCAAGACGCCCGACTATGTCGGCGGTTATGTGATCGAGTGCCGTCCGGGCGAAGCGCTGCATCACGGCTCCAACGGCATGCTCGCCTGTGTGCCGCAACGCGCACCGTCGATGACGCGCATCCCGCAACAGACGCGCATGGCTTATGCCGAGGTGCTGATCCGCAAGAGCGAACGCCACGACCAGGTTTCGTCCAACGATGGCGGCGGCGGCTTCTTCACCGGCGGCGTCGGCTACTGACGTCCACGAAAGCTTTATCCGTATCCGGAACGGGGAGGACGAAAGTCCTCCCCGTTTTCGTTCGAGATTGCGCGTGCATTTAATCCCGCAACGCCTTGTAGAAGACCGTCGTCGGGCAGGGCGCGCCGTCGGGCATCAGCGCATAGTTCGGGATTTCGCCGCCGCGTTGCCAGCCGCCGCGCGCCTTTCGGCAACCGCGCGCCAGAAGCGGTCCGCCTTGTCGCGCGTCATCGGCCACATGAAGCTCACCGAGGCGCCGCCCTCGACGCAGTCGACAAGCATGTCGCTTAGCCCGTCTATCTCGCGCGGACCGATCGTCTCGAGACGTTCGATGCGAATGTTGCCGGTCACGATTCCCCCTTCAAGCATGTGCCAAGCTGCGGCGCCAAACATCACACGGCGCGGGGGCAGAAATACGAACGGGGAGGGTGGGGACCCTCCCCGTTCCTGATGGCGGGATTGGCGGCGGCGCGCGCCTCGCAAATGGGAGTGGCGAGGCGGAGCGGAGGGATTGCCGCGCCCACCTCTTCTTCTAGTCCGCGACGCGCTCCCAGGTTTGCGTGCGGCTCATCAGGCCTTTGGAGCCCGTGACTTCGAGCTTCGCGCCGCCGTCGGCCACCGCGATGCTTGCGTTGGCCATCTTGCCGTTGGCCGGGCGAAGGATCGTGCCGCCCGACCATTTGCCGCCATCCGGCGTCAGGTCCCACAGGATCACCATGCCGACGAGCGGCTGGTTCTTGCGGTTGCCGTCGCATTTCGAGCAGGTGGTTTCGCCGTCATCGAGAAGTTCGATGATGGTGCCTTCGAGCTTGCCGCCCGTTTCGGCGATTTCGACAACCGTCTTCGCGGTGCCGGTGTCGGGATCGAAGGTGCGCCACTTGCCAAGCGGCGACGATGTGTCGGCCGCCGCCGGCAAGGCAAGAGCCGCGGACAGCAGCAGCGTGGCAGCCAGGCCATTGAGGTTCATGTTTCTCTCTCCCGTTTGTCGGTGATCTTACCGCAGTGTTGCGTGTCGTTTACTCGACGCGTTCCCAGCCCTGGGCGACGCGCACCGGCCCACGCGCGGCCGTTACCTTGAGGACCTTGCCATCGTTTTCGCGATTGATATGCGCGGGACTAATCATGCCGGTTGCCAGCGGAGCAGCGCGCCGGTCCAGCCGCCGCCTGATGGCCCGAGATCCCAGAGGATCGTCATGCCGACCAGCGGCTTGTTCTGCCGCTCGCCGGTGCAGTTCCAGCACACGGCATCCTGGGGGCCGTCCACAAGTTCGGCGATCCTGCCTTCCAGCGAACCGCCTTCCTTCCCGATCTCGATGATCATGTGCGGCTTGCCGGTTGTCGGATGGTACATCCGCCACTTCCCGACTGGCGACGACGCGTCGTCCGCACTTGCCGGATATGCCAATGCCGCTGCCAGAAACAGAGCCGCTCCGAACGATCGAAATGTCATGTGCACACCCCAGCCGCTATATATTGACACTATTAATGCCAATATATAGCGGCTGGGGAAAGGTGCAAGTGTTTTCTGCTGCCGGCCGGTTGCGGGCACCGACAAAAAAGAGGGGAGGGCAAGCCCTCCCCAAGTGATGTTCCGAATTGCGAAGCGGAAACTCGCTGCTTCGCTCCCGGTTGGCGGACAAGCTCCGCGCGGGCTCTCAGTGTCCGGCCGGAGGCCGACCAGGCGCAGACAATCTGAGGGGTTGGGCCGATGATGCTTCGCGGAGTTTTTCGGTCGGCATCATCGGCGATCTGGTTGGCTGATTTAGTTGACGCCGCCGCGAAGGCTGCCGCGTTCGAAGACCGGGTCACTGTAGTAGGCGTAGGGGTCGTTTCCGGTCGTTTCGGCGCGCGCCGGGCGAGCGGCCGGCGCTTCGGCGACGCGCTGGCGGTTGGCGGCCGGCTGCACCGCATTGGGATTGGCCTGGCGATAGTCGATCTTGCCCATCGGGTCCTTGTTGCCGGGGAAGCGGGCGCAATCGCTCGGGTTGACGCCATAGAGCGGCACGAGCAGCTTCAGCACGGCCCGTTCGATGACGGAGCGGACCGCGAGCTGGACCGGCTCCTGACCGCCGCTTCCGGCACCGATCGAGAACAGGTTGCCGCCGAAGAAATCGAACACACCGGCGCGGATTTCGCGGCCGACGATCTGCTTCTGGTAGGAGACATAGTCGACGACTTCGAGCGTACGGCTGTTCACCAGGCGCAGGTCGAGACCGATGTTCATCACATAGACCGAGTAGGAGGCATTCGCCGCCGCGCCCATGTCGCCGCCTTCGGCGAAGCCGGCGTTGAGGCCGCCCGACTGGATGTTGAAGTTCAGCTCGGTGATGCCGCCGACGAGGTAGT